>CAVYVU010000028.1:0-226404 GCA_963772095.1 uncultured Thermoleophilia bacterium | reverse complement strand
ATGAACCGCCCCGGCTTTCCTGGAGGCTCCAGACTTTGAGAGGATGGAGTCATGAACAACACAGGCAAGAGGTATCCAAGTGAGGTCCAGGAGCGGGCCGTCCGCATGGTCTTGGAGCACGAGGACGAATACGACTCCCAGTGGGCGGCCATCAGTTCGGTCTCCGAGAAGTTGGGCATGACCCCGAGACGCTCCGGCGCTGGGTGCGCCAGGCGGAGATCGACGGCGGTCTGCGCCCCGGCCTCACCACCGAGCGCGAGCGGCTGCGCGAACTCGAGAGGGAGAACCGGAGCTCAGGCGGGCCAACGAGATCCTGAAAGCAGCCGCGGCTTTCTTCGGAGCGGAGTTCGACCGCCAACAGAAGAGATGACCGCCTTCATCGCCGAGCACAAGGAGAAGTTCGGGGTCGAGCCGATGTGCGCCGTGTCTGCCCATCGCCCCTTCCACCTACTACGCCGCCATCACCCGGCCCCCCTCGGCCCGCGCAGCTTCGCGACCAGAAGCTCTGAAACCCGAGATCACCCGCGTCTACGAGGAAAACTACTCCGTCTACGGCCCCCGCAAGGTGTGGCGGCAACTGGGCGCGAGAGAGCTTCACCGTGGCCCGCTGCACGGTGGAGCGCCTCATGCGCGCCCTGGGCCTGAAAGGCGTCGTCCGAGGCAAGACCTGGAAGACGACCTTCCCCGATCTCTCGGCTCCCCGCCCCTTTGATCTCGTGGACCGCGACTTCACCGCGACCGCTCCCAACCGCTTGTGGGTGGCGGATCTCACCTATGTGCGCACCTGGTCGGGATTCGTCTACGCGGCCTTCGTCATCGACGCCTACTCCCGCATGATCCTCGGCTGGCAGGTCTCGGCCTCGCTGCGCACCGATCTCGCTCTTGATGCCCTGGAGATGGCCCTCTGGCGACGCGAGGCGAGGATCTCGACGGTCTCGTGCATCACTCGGACCGCGGCGTGCAATACCTCTCCATCCGCTACACCGAGCGCCTGCGCGAAGCCGGCGCCGTCACCTCGGTGGGGTCCCGCGGGGATGCCTACGATAATGCCCTGGCCGAGACCATCAACGGCCTCTACAAGACCGAACTCATCCGCAAGCGCGGCCCCTGGAAGACCCTCGAAGACGTGGAGTTCGCCACCTTCGAATGGGTCGACTGGTTCAACAACCGCCGGCTCCTCGAACCCATCGGCTACATCCCTCCGGCGGAGTTCGAAGAGATGTTCTATCGTGAGCACTCCCTCACCGAAGATGAGGGACTCAAACAACTGAGTCTCCATTGAACCCGGGGCGGTTCATCGAGGCCTGTGTCGAAGTGGAGGTGGAGGTCACCGTAGTCTGCTCGCCCACCTGCGACGAATTGGCTGAAGTGGTTACGGAGCCGGAGTCACAGCCGACGAAACCCAAGGCAGCAACCAGAAGTCCGGTAGTGAGAATCACGGCTGCCGTAGGGAATCTGCGTCTCACCGGCCTCCTCCTCGTGTCAACCTCCTCGGCATTGCCCATTTGACGCCACCGCCCCACACGCTCGTGCCGTCGATGTTACGCCTCACTTCTCTATGTGTCCGGCAGGGGCGAGATTGTGCCTGAAAGACCGCCGTGGACTACAGGACCTAGCGGCGCGCCGTCCCGATACTGGTCAGCGGGGTCTGTCATCTGGTGCCTTCGCGCCCGCTTCGGGGAGTGGCCCGGGGTCCCGAGATTGGCACAATGCCACAATACTCGGTGGACCATTGCACCATTGCACGGAAATTGGGAGGGCCCCCTTGGTAGGAACGGACCAAGGGCTACCAAGGTGTTCGTCGCAGGTTTCGGCGATCTGTCTACTGGACACATATCCGACACCGTGCCCGATATCTCATTAGCCGTGTCGCGCGACGCGGGTTGGGAGGTTCTTATGTACGCGCGAGTTCCAACCTTCAAGATTGGCGTCCAAGATCTTGACGCCTCCATCCGATTCTTTGAAGAGACGAGCTTGCCCCGGCTACGCGAGATTGCAGGCTTCAAAGGGGCGACAGTGCTCGTGGATCGCCAGACAGGAGTCCTTCGGATAGTCGCCTACTGGGACAGTCGTGAAAGTCTTCAGTCGTCATTCGAACCCACGAAGGCTCTGAGGGCAGCCTATGTGGACAAGCTGGGTGCAGAACAGGTGTCCCTTGAGGAGTTCGAAGTCGCGGTGCAAGTCTAGGCGGACTCGGTCACGCGACGACCGGAGCCCCCAACGGCCGAACTTGGTCACTGCCGGAGGGGGCTTCTCATGATGTTGCCATTTAGGGGTCCGGCTGTCGTGCCTCGTGTGTTCTTGTTCTTCCGAGTCCGCTTGCTGCTGGCGAGTTTGCCCCCGAGTTGCCCCTGAACTCGCCCGAAAGACGCCAAAACGCGGTCCCGTGGACCGGGTCGCGATGCGCGATTCTTGGCTTTCCAAAGCGGAGAGCGGGGATTCGCATCCCCCGGAACCGCTTGCGCGGCACAGGGTCGGCTCAGATGGGTCTGTTGTGGGTGCGCCGGTGTCGTCTCTCGGCGAGGATGCTCTTGAGACGGAGACCCTGGACGGGGGCCGGACGGTGCCGGAGCCAGTCCGTCGCCGGTTCGATGTTAGGATGAGGCCCATGGCCATCGAGATCAGATCCTTGGGTCCGCAACTGGTCGACGACTACCTCGACTACTTCGACCATACCGCCTTCACCGACAACCCGGATTGGGCGGGCTGCTACTGCTACTTCTACCTGGCCGACCACCTTGAGCAGGACTGGGACATGCGCATCGCCGAGCAGAACCGCCGCGCGGTCAGCGACCTCATCACCAGCGGCGGGATGCACGGGTATCTGGCCTACGTCGACGGCGAGGTCGCCGGCTGGTGCCACGCCGGCCCGAAAACCTATTTCCCCACCTTGATAGCGAGCGAAGAACTGGCCGAGCCGGATATGGCCGAGACCGGCTCGATTGTTTGCTTCAACGTCGCCCCGGCTCAGCGTCGCCGCGGCATCGCCGCCGCCCTCCTGGAGGCGGCTTGCCAGGGGTTTGCCGTCCTGGGTCTGAAAGTCGCCGAGGCCTACCCCCGCCCGGAGGCCTCCAGTGACGCTGCTCACTATCATGGCCCTCTTCAAATGTACCTGCGGGCCGGCTTCGAGACGCATCGCCAGTTCCTCACGTACCAGGTCGTTCGCAAGACACTCTGACCTCAGGACTGCCGGTCCGTTAGGGGCAGCTGCCTGATTGGAACGCCGACACGGTCATCACGCTGGTCAGCTGTCCGGTGTGTTCTCGCGGGTTGTAGTCCATCTGTTGGTGGCGAGTTTGCCCCCGAATTGCCCCCGAACTCGCCCAAAAGACGCGAACACCCGGCGTTGGCGACCGGGTCAGACAGACGCTTCTTGGCTTTCCTAGGCGGAGAGGGGGGGATTCGAACCCCCGGTACCTCAAAGAGGCACAACGGTTTTCGAGACCGCCGCACTTAAGCGCTCTGCCACCTTTCCCCGAGGCCTGCCGGACCAACCTATCAGCCAAGTCGCTGAAAGCGAGTATCACACTCCACCGTGCACCACCTTCTTGGATCCTGGCAGAGGCAGACGCAATAGCTGACGCATCGCGGTTAGTATTGGCCCGTAGGGGTCTGTAATAGCTGGTTTTTGCGGGTTTTCGTGCGTCTTTGCGGGCAGTTTCGTGGGCAAGCCGTGGGCAGAGGCCGTTTTCGCGCTTACTTCCCAAAAGTAAAGCCCCGCTTGTGACGGGGCTTTACGAGGTAGCGGGGGCAGGATTTGAACCTGCGACCTTCGGGTTATGAGCCCGACGAGCTACCGGACTGCTCCACCCCGCGCCGTTCAGGAAAGCGGAGTATAGCACAGCGGAAGGGCACTCCCCCGGCGATCGGCCGCCTATGCGCAACCCAAGTCCTATCGCGGATCTCGCGCTCGAGTCGATAAAATGCCTCTGGTGTTCGGCGCTTCTTGCCGATAATCGATTCGTACTCTTCGGGGCAAACTCTGGTGCTGCTGCGTGCATCAGGCTAGGAGTTGTGGAAGGCCTGACATGAAGCTCACGGTCGGACATACCAGCCGCAAAGACAGAGGCAGGCTTGGCCGCTCGTTCCGGGGATGGATACCCGCCATTGTTCCGGTGGCAGCAGCCTTCTTGGCGGTCGCCCTGTGCCTGGTGACCGTGGCATTCTCGACCTCACCGGCATCTGCCGCCGCAGACACGGTTATTCTCCAGGGCCAGGCCAAGACGCAGGTGGACTCTCTGCGCGACCAGGCGGCCAGCGGTCCAAGCCGATATCGATTCACTGGACCAGCAGATCGAGCGGCTTGACGAAAGCTACAACCAACTGTCCCTCCAGGTCGATGACATCAACCAGCACATGGCCGACCTCCGCCGGCAACTCGACGCCGCCCAGGCGGACCACGACTACCGCGTCCGGATGGTGGACGAGAGGCTGGTCGCCATCTACAAGGCCGGAGGGCGCGACCAATTCTTGCAGATACTGCTGCTATCGAACGGACTGAGCGACCTCGTCAGTCGTATCAGGATCGTTGCCACCCTCGCCGACCAGGACAACCGGCTTGTCGACAACCTGGACAAGAGCACAGGGCAGATCGACGTGATCCTCAAGGCGATCGACGTTCAGAAGCTCCAGGAAGTCAGCGCGCGCCGGGCGATGGACGAGACGCTACAGCTCAGCCAATTGAAACTGGCGGAGCGCCAGACCACCTTGGCCGGTCTCAACAAGCAGATCTCGACCATCATCGAGCAGGAGAAGCAGCGACAGATCGCGGAGCAGAAGAGGCTCCAAGCGCAACTCATGGCAGGGATGGGCTACTGGTCCCACTACGACGGCCCTCTCCCCCAGAATAGCGACGCCGTGCTCAACCAGGTCGTCCAGACGGCAGCCACGTACCTTGGCATCCCCTACGTGTGGGCGGGCGACAGGCCCTCCACCGGGTTCGACTGCTCGGGGTTCACGAGATACGTGTTTGCGCAACACGGCGTCGATCTGCCCCATTACTCCGGATATCAAGCGGCCATGGGTGTCCCAGTGGACCTCAAAGACATACAAGCCGGGGATCTGGTCGCCTTCGGCAATCCGGTCTACCACGTGGGGCTCTACATCGGTGACGGCGAGTTCATCCAGGCGCCGCATACCGGCGATGTGGTCAAGATCTCCATGCTCAGCGAGCGCAGCGACCTCTCCGCGATCCGTCGTTTCCCGTTGATGGCTCGGGTGGGTCCTCCGGCCGTTAACTAGACGCGACGCGTTCACCCCCGCGGCGCACATCGTCTAGAATAGGCCCATGAATCTCATCATGATCATCATGATATGCGTGGGCTGTGCCATGGGGTTGACCGGCCTGGTCTATCTGGCCATCCGCGCGCTCGTCTTGGCGAGGGCTGCGAAGAAGGCTGGAAGCGCGACCACAGCGCAGGTGCAGGGCCTCGTCCGCGGCGGACGGCTACTCGTCCCCCGGCTCCAAGAGCTGCAGCGCAAACAGAAAGTGATGGCCGACCAGCTTCAGCGCTTGTCGGCCACTACGGAAGATCTCCGTCTCTTGAGAGATGAGCTGAACAGGGCCACTGGTTTCGTGACCCACATCAAGTCCTAGACGGCTTCGACCTCGGTAACTTCCGGCACTTCCTCTTTAAGCACTCGCTCCACGCCCATGCGCAGGGTCAATTGCGACATCGGGCAGCTCCCGCAGGCCCCGACCAGCTTGACCTTGACAACGCCGGTCGTCTCGTCGACGTCTATCAATTCGACATCTCCGCCGTCGTTCTGCAAGGCAGGACGGATCAGGTCGAGTGCCTTCTCCACTTGCTCTTTCATCGCTTCCTCCACTCTTCATTGACTAACCGGGCCCTTCGGAGGCCACTTATCGATCGCCTCCGAAGGGTCCGGCTGTAATCCGCACTAATCTTGTCTAGTTTCTCACACAAACGCGGCTACGCCCACTTCTAGCACGCGCTCTTCCTGTCTAGTAACGGGTCAGACCTTAATGATGGTCGCGATCCCCTGCCCGCCACCGATGCACATGGTCGCAAGACCGTAGGTACCGCCCTCTTGCTTGAGAGCGTAGATGAGCGTGGTGAGGATACGGGCGCCGGACGCACCGATCGGGTGGCCGAGAGCGATCGCGCCACCGTACAGGTTGGTCTTCTTGAGGTCCAGTGGAAGTTCCTGAGCCACGGCCAGAGCCTGCGCGGCGAAGGCCTCGTTGGCTTCGATCACGTCGATCTGATCGAGGGTCATGCCGGCCTTGTCCAGGACCTTCCGAGCGGCGTAATACGGGACCCATACCCATGTACTTGGGATCGAGGGCCGCGGAAGCATACGCGATGATCGTCGCTAGTGGCTTGATCCCATGCTTCTCGGCGTACTCTCGCGAAGCCACGACGAAAGCCACGCCGGCATCGTTGATGCCTGATGCGTTGCCGGCCGTGACGCAGCCATCCTTCTTGAAGGCGGGACGCAGTTTGGCCAGACCCTCGAGGGTCGTGTCACCACGGAAATGCTCGTCGGTGTCGAAGATCTTGGGATCGCCCTTGCGCTGCGGGATCTCCACGGGGACGATCTCCGCCTTGAACTTGCCCGCCGCGCTGGCGGCCGCGGCGCGCATCTGGCTCTCGAGGGCGAATTCGTCCTGCATCTCTCGTGTGATTCCATAGCGTTCGGCCACGTTCTCTGCCGTGATGCCCATGTGGATATTGTTCATCGCGCAACTGAGACCGTCGATGATGATGTCGTCGACTAGGGTCGCGTCGCCAAGTCGGAACCCCATCCGGGCGCCGGGAAGGAGGTGCGGCGCCATGGTCATGTTCTCGATGCCGCCGGCAAGGATCACTTCCGCATCGCCTGCTGTAATGGCTTGGGCGGCAAGATGCACGGCTTTCATTCCGGAGCCGCAAACCTTGTTGATAGTCATGGCCGGGGTCTCTTCCGGGAGGCCGGCGGCCATCCAGGCTTGGCGGGCGGGGTTCTGGCCTTGGCCCGCCTGGAGCACGTTGCCGAGGATGACCTCGTCTATTTCTTCCGCCGCCACGCCCGCCCGTTTCAGGGCCTCGGGGATGACGATCGCACCCAGCTTGGTAGCCGGGATCTCAGAGAGAGAGCCGAGGAACCGGCCCACGGGCGTGCGGCATGCACTCAGGATCACAACATCGGGGGACAAAGGATCTCCTTTCCTTCTGCCTACAGAAATGCGGCCGTGCAAAGACATGCCTTCTCGTCTCGCGCGGCCCAAAAGAGTCTAACTTTGGAAAAGATACCACTCCTGACCTGGCAGGTCCTCCGATACATGGCATCTTCAAGCCCGCGGGCGCTCCGCCGCCAACCGACCGGTCGACGTCGGTGCGGTCACTTCGCGCTCGTCGCGGAAGGACGCCTTGCTGCCTCTTAGTCCACCCCGGGATGCTGGCCGGCCCAGGGTCGTGGCCCAGCCAAGGCATGCGAGATATCGACGCCGTTCGAGGCCAGCAACTGGATGACATCTGGCGCCATGGGCCAGAAGTCCTGCTCCCTCTCGCTGCCTTCTCCAGTCACACGGGACACGTAGTGAGCCGTCACACGTAGCTCACCGTCCACGTCGTCGGCCAGGACTTGATACCCCCGTCCAAGCCATTCCTGCAGCTTGATCTGGTACTCACGGAGAACGACCGGGTCCATGGCGCCTCCTTTTCCTCGTCGGGCGACCGGGATGGCCACGTCTTCTCTCGTTTTCTAACCGGTCCGACGCAACCCCAAACCAAACGTCGGAGCGCTGGCGGCCGGGCGGCCACTCCGACCAGCCCATCCCACCTTGGAGCAGCCGAGGCGCGGTTGGGACCGTGTCCAACGCCAAGAGGCACCAAAGAGGGTAGCCGGCCGCGGCCCGCCGGCGCGCCGGCTCGCCTGAAGAGGTTCGGGTGTCAGGCCACCAACGCTCCGAGAGAGGTCCGGCCTCTGGCCGGCAACGGCGGCGGCGATTCCTAGCCGGCCAGCGCTTCCCGTTGCCGCCAGCCCGCGCTGAAAAGAAAGAGCAGCGCAGATGTACGTCCCAGATGCGTGAATACTTTAGACAGTCCCTCGGCAGTCGCGTCCAGGTCTCCCTCCGCGCCGGAATTCTTCAAGAAGACATGAAAGGATTTGGACCCTTTAGATGTTTCCACGAAGGTCTGCGCGTTTTTGATCACGGCCTCGATCTTCCGGCGGTTACGGATGACGCTGGGATCGGCAAGGAGTCTGCCCACATCGGCTTCGCCCATGAGTCTCACCTTCTCGGGATCGAACCCCTGGAAGGCCTCGCGCATGGATTCCCACCTCGCCTCCACCACCTTCGGGCCCAGCCCGGCCGAGAAAACGGCCCTGGCCAGGAGGTCGAAGTACGCGTTGTCAGATCGCGGGTATTCGCCCGCCCGCTGCATCCATGGTTGCTTCTCGAACATGCCCTCCTCCTTCTCGCGGGAACGTGCGAGAGGAGGGTAGCGGCATCTAAGGTCGGTGTATGTACAACGGAGGTTGGGTCATGGCGCTCACGCCCCGAGCCTTTTCAACACCGCTGCGCTCTCCAACTCCCTCAGGGCGTCGGAGGCCACCCATCGGCCGGCACGAGCGCCGGACGCCGCGGTCCGGTGAGCTGCAGCCACGGCCTCGGTATTGAGGGCGGCGTTGCGCTTGCCGATCTGGCGCAGAGCCCAGTTGACCGCCTTCTTGACGAAATTACGTTCGTCGCCCGCTTCGCGCTCCATGGCGGCCAGCAGAGGGAGAAAAACCTCGTCCGGTACGTTCTTGGCGCGGTGAGCAAGAGTCGCCATGATCGCGAAGCCCGCGATGATCCCGCCCACGGTGAGACCAGACACCTTCGCTCCCCTTCCGGCCGGGCTAGAACTTGCCCAACGTGCCGGACAGCCAATCCAGGGCCACCTTCTTCCGGTCGCTGAGGTCGAGCTCGCGCAGGTGCCGCTCGGGGGTGAGTTCGACGATGCGGTCGGCGATCTGGAGCGCCTCGGTCAGCTCGTGCGTCACGTAGAGCATGGTGGTCTTGTGTTCTCGGGCGATCTTCTGAAGGATGCCGATGAGGGAGGTCTTCAGCTCTCGGTCCATGTTGCTGAAGGGCTCATCCATGAGCAAGATCCGCGGCTCGGCGGCAAAGGCCCTAGCGATAGAGACCCGCTGAGCCATACCTCCGCTCAGCTCGGCCGGATGGTAGTCCTCAAAGCCCCGCAGGCCCACTCGCTCCAACCAGGAATGCGCAGAGCGGCGCGCCTCGTCCTTTCCCGCACCCTGGGCCCGAAACACGACCGCCACGTTGTCCAGGGCAGTGCGCCATGGCAACAAACGCGGCTCTTGGAACACGTAGCCTATGCGCACGTCCGCGACGATAACCCGCCCCGAGTCCGGGGTAATGATCCGGGTGATGAGCTTGAGTATCGTAGTCTTGCCGACTCCCGAAGGACCCACGATCCCCACGATCTCGTTCTCGGCCACGCGCAAGTCCAGATCGTCGAGCACCACCAAAGAGTCGAAAGTCTTGCGTACGTTTTCGAAGGTGATCATGAGCACCACCTCATCCCGTTTCTCCCTTCCGCCAACGGGTAGCCCTGCGCTTGAGCGGGCGCAACGCGCCGAACTCCAGAAGAGCCATGAGGGCGAGCAGGACCACTACCCAGGCGAAGACCTCGGGCGTGTTGAGAAAGCTCTCGGCGCGCGAAAAGGAGTGCCCTATGCCGGAGGAGGCGGCGAGGACCTCACCCAAGATCACCGCCCTCATGGCGATGCCCGTGGCCAGGGTCAACCCCGCCATGACAGGAGACGAGATGCCCGGCAAGTACACCTCGGTGAGCAGTAGCCGGCGGGGAAAGTGATAGACGCGGCCCATCTCCAGAAGCTTGGGGTCGATCGCCAGTACGCCGGCTACCGTGTTGATGTACATCCCGGGCAGGACGATCAGTGCTACCAGGAAGATCACGGGTCCATCGCCCAATCCCAGCCAGAGTAGGGCCAGCACCGCCAGCACGACCGCCGGCATGGTCATCCCCACCCAGCGGATGGGTTCGAAGAAGGAGCGAGCGCGAGGCTGCAGGCCGGCAAAGACGCCGAGCACGAGACCGAGAATCGCACCGATCGCCAGCCCGATCACCAGACGGCGCAAGGTGATAAGAAGCTGCGTCCAGAGCACGCGGGTGGATGCCAGATGGCCCAAAGCTTTCACCGTGGCGATCGGAGAGGCCATGATGATGGGGTCCATGACCATGGACAAGATCTGCCAGACCACGATGATGAAGACGGCGCCCATGGCTGCATAGACAAGCCTGGTGCGCTTCGAGACCATACTGGGCACAGTCCTGGACATCGCTCTAGAGATCCCGCCTCGTTTGCCTGAAGGCTGGGGGCGCCCGCCCGTCCCGGGCGGGCGCCCCCAGCTCGGTGTTCGGCTAACTTAGTTGGCTATCGCTTCGCCGAACCCTACTCGGCCAAGCCAAAGGCTCCATGGCCGAGTCTAGGGAGCGTAGTAGAAGCCGGCGTCCGGCACCTTGCCCCCGATGACGTCCGGCGACAGCGTGGCCAATTGCGCGAGGAAAGTGTCCGTGTCCTTGCGGGCGTCCGCCGCGAGCGTGAACTTCCACGTGATGTTCTTGAGGGAGGCGGTCATGGGGGCCGCCTTGAGGCCGAGTTGGGGGAATTGGGTCTCTATCAGCCTGCCGGCGGCCTCCGGGTTGGCGAGCATCCAAGCCACCGCCGCCTGGTACTGCTTGAGGAACTCGGCGATCACGGCCGGTTTGTCGAGCATGTTGGCTGTCGCCACAGTGCCGGCGATAGGGCTCAATTCATAGCTGGCCGTCGACTTCTGCCAGCCGGTGTCGAAGCTGAGCGCCCGGTAGAGTTTGGTCTTGGTGCTCTGGCTCTGAAGGATGGAGGCCGTCGCCATGGGCTCGCTGAGCACCGCGTTCTGCACCTTGCCCGCCAGCAGTAGCTGCGACGCCTGGGTGGGATCTGTCGCGTAGCGCACAGTGAAGTCTTTCAGCGGGTCGAGCCCTTCCTTCTTGGCGATGTACTGGAACATCAAGTCTGGCACGCTGCCCTGGAACGGCACGGCAATGGATTGGCCTTTGATGTCCGCGAAGCTCTTGGCGCCGGCATCGCTCGATATGAGATACGTGATGTTCCAAACGGTGATGTCCAGCAGCTTGAGAGACACGCCTTTGTTGTAGAAGATGGCCGAGTTATTGGACGGCATCGTGACGAAGTCGCCTTGCTTTCCGGCCACCATAGCCTGCAGCTGCTGGGGATTCTCCCAGACCACCACGTCCGTCTTGTCGGCGACGGCCGACAGCATGTTGTTGGCGGCCATGTAGGCCATCGGGATGGCCATGGGGCCGGGAGGCGCGACAAGGGTGATCTTGGCCAACTTCGCCCCGCCCGCGGCAGTGCTGGTACTGGAACTCGCGGCAGTCGTGCCAGGACCGCCGGCGGTCGTGGTGGGACTCGTGGAAACCGTCGTCGAACTTGCCGGCGACGAGGCGGTCGGCGTGGACGAGCCGGAGCCGCACCCGATAGCAACGACCACTGTTATCAAAAGCGTCACGGCGACACTGATCGCGATTGGTCGCCGGGACTTGGCCACCGGGTGGCTCCTCACTGGATATGTCATCTAATCTTGTCCTTCTTGCACGCACGCTTTCCGCGCACATGATCGCTCAGCGGAACTACAGTCTAAACTTGGAGAAAGTCCATCCTCTGCACATCGACACCGTTCAAGGCTTGAAGCTCGGCGTAAAAGGCCTCGACCGTGGCTTCATCGCCAAAGACGTCGAGAAGGACAAGCCCGCTCGGCGAGCAGCTCGTGGCGTCGGCGTCGTGGATACCCAGTCTCGTGCGGATGTTACAGCCATATCTTGTGAACGTCGCCTGGACTGACGGCACGTTCTCCGTACGCTGAGTGATGTGTACACCGAAGATGTGGTGTTTCACGATGATTCCTCCTCTTGTGTTCGAGCCCCACGGGAGCGCATTGCGGTCTGGTCCTCCGCCGAGCCGTCCTTGACCGACCCGGTCGCGAGTCTCGCGGCTTCGACCACATGTTCCCGAATGGACCCCAAGTCTACCCTAGTGGCAATCTTCAATGGTCAGTGGCGGCTCCCCGAGACAGCGGGTGGCTTTTGTGCGACTTTGCACTTGACGATTATACCCGCGCGGAGTAATTTGTGAAA
This sequence comes from uncultured Thermoleophilia bacterium, assembly GCA_963772095.1. GTDB lineage: Bacteria > Actinomycetota > Thermoleophilia > RBG-16-64-13 > RBG-16-64-13 > Chersky-299. The sequence goes on along the minus strand of CAVYVU010000028.1, from coordinate 214,228 downwards.
CACGTAACAGTGTTACTGATATAACGGCGGCTGGCGTTGCGGAGGCGAGTGAGCCGGGAGAAGGATGCGTGGCTCAGGCGGGAAAGCCGATAGTCTCTCGGAAAACGGTGGGAAGGCTCAGTCTCTACCGCCGACTCCTTGATCTCCTCCGAGAGTCCGGGGCCATACACGTGTATTCCCATCAGTTGGCGCATCTCGCGGGAGTGAGCGCGGCCCAAGTGCGACGAGACTTCATGACCATCGGCTACTCGGGCAGCCCGAATCGCGGCTACGAGGTAAAGACCTGTCTCGAGAGCATCGGAAGCCTGCTGGATGGGTCGGGCTGCCAGGACGTGGCCCTCGTGGGAGTCGGACGTCTAGGCCGGTCCCTCCTGGCCCATTTCTCGAGCAAGCAACAGATGCTCCGGATCGCCGTCGCCTTCGACGCCGATCCAGCCGTCGTCGGCGGATCGTTGGACGGCTGTGAGATCCACGCGGCCGAAACCATCGAGGAGGTCGTGAACGACAGAGGGATCCGTATCGGTATCCTCGCCGTGCCTCCGGAGGCCGCGCAGCCGGCGGCAGCCGCGCTTGTGCGAGCCGGCGTGAGAAGCATCGTGAATTTCGCCGCGGTACCCCTCCGCGTCCCCGACGATGTCTTCGTGGACTACATGGACATCACTTCCGCCGTCGAGTCCGCGGCATTCTTCGCCCGGGACGACAGCGTCAAGGATTCGGCCCCTGAGGATGTGGCCGAGAGCGAGATGGACCCCATCATCCGCACCATCGATTCCCTCTTGGCGAGGACGAACATGAAGCTGGAAGAATTGGCGCAAAGGATCGGCGCCCGCGTGCTCGCTCCTGGGGCCCCGGGGGGCACTGAGGTGACCAAGGTCTACGCAGGCGACCGCGTGAGCGACCTGCTCAACGAAGCATCCGACAAGACTTTGCTTGTGACCAACCTGGCGAACCTGCAAATGGTGCGGGTCGCGGAACTGATGGACGTGCCGGGTATCTGCTTCGTCGACGGGATCGACCCGGACCCGGACATCATCGAGCTTGCAAGGGCCAACAACACGGTGATCCTGGTCTCACCTGTAGGAGTCTTCGAGACCTGCGGCCTTATCTTCCAGATCCTTTCCGAAAACGGCCAGAAACAGGCGGAGTCGCACTAGCTCGGCCATGGAATTCGTCTCCTACGACATCAAGAGCAGTGACTTCGAAACGGCGGGAGCGGCTTCTAGCGCCATCAAGGAGCAACTGAAACGCATCGGGGCGGACGCAGAGAGCATCCGGCGCACGATGATCGCCGCTTACGAAGCCGAAATGAACGTCGTGATCCACGCGCACGGCGGCCGCCTGGAAGCCTCGCTCTCGGAGACGGCCATCGACGTCGACGTGATCGATGAGGGCCCAGGCATCCCCGATATCGAGCTGGCCATGAAGGAAGGTTTTTCAACGGCCAGCTCCGAGGCGCGGGCCCTGGGCTTTGGCGCGGGTCTAGGTCTGCCTAACATCAAGAAGAGCAGCGACCGCCTGAGAGTGACCTCGAGGGTGAGCGAGGGCACACGCGTAAGCTTCACCGTGTACCTCAAACGAGGATCCGCGTGTGCGCCGGGCATCGTCTCCCTAGCTGCCTCGACGGACAACTGCCGCGATTGCCGCCGCTGTCTGGTGGCCTGCCCGACGCATGCGGTGCGGGTAAGGAACGGCCGGCCCTCCATCCTGGAGCATCTCTGCGTGGACTGCACGAGTTGTATCGCGGCGTGCTCGTCGAAGGCCCTTGCCGTGCGAGAGGATGTCTCCTCGTTGGGCGAGTTGAAGAGCATCGAAGACCTGGTCCTCGCGGTGCCTCCCGCGCTTCTCGCCAGTTGTGGAGCCGGGTTTTCCCCAGCCCGGGTCCTCGAGGGACTGCGAAGACTCGGATTCGCGGACGTCATCACCGTGGCTCCCTTCGAGCGCGCCCTCCGGCAGGCGGCCTCGCTCAAGGAGAACACTGGCGAAGACGGGGAAGCACGGGAATCGCCCATCATCGTCCCGGCCTGCCCTGCCGTAGTGAACCTCATCGAACTCAAGTATCCGTCGCTCCTTTCACAGTTGGCGCCATTCGACTCGCCCTGGGAGGCCCTGCAAGCATCCCAGGGGGATCGCCGTGTGGCGTACGTCGTGTCCTGCCCCGCCCAGCGCTCGGCGCTGGTGGCGCACGAAACAGCGGACAGCGCAGGAAGTTGTGTCGAGCCGGGCGCCGTGTACCTCTCCCCCGACCTGGTCCGCGATTCGGTCATGACTCTTCTGGCGGACGAGGGCCGAGAACCCACGACCGCTGGGCCGACCGGAAGCGCGGACACGCTGGTAGCGGGCGGAGTCGGCTATCCGACAGCCTTTGAAGACGTGCTCACGGTCACCGGCATGGACCACGTTCTGGCCGTGCTCGAGCAGATCGAGAATGGGCTTTTGGCCGACGTCGGAGTGGTGGAACTCTACGCGTGCGCGGGTGGCTGCTTCGGCTCGCCGCTCTTCCCCCTCGATTTCCACGTGGCTGCGCGCCGTTGGGCTCGAGAGGAATCGTCGTTAGCTAGCGGCGAAACACCGGCGGCGCTCCCCCGGCGACGCCCTTACACGGCCCGTCCGGGGATACGTTTGGACCCGGACATGGCACGGGCCATCGACAAGCTCGGCCGGATGCAGGCGCTCACTCGCTCGCTGCCCGGCAAAGACTGCGGCACGTGTGGCGCCCCCACCTGTGCCGCGCTTGCCGAAGACACCGTGATGGGACGGGCGACGGCCGACCTCTGCCCCTACTGCGATAACGAGAAGGAGGCGCGGGACCTATGAGACTGCAGGAGCTCGTCCAGGCTTTGGACCTCGAGGAACTGACCCCTCACATGGCCGGCGACACTGACGCCGACATCGCATACGGATATGCCTCCGATCTGCTCAGCGACGTGCTTGCCCATGCGCCGGCTGGAGGGGTGCTTGTCACATTGCAGGTGCACCTCAACGTGATCGCCGTGGCGAGCCACTCGGGCCTGAGGGCGGTTATCTTCTCGTCCGGCCGCGTCCCCCAAGACGACATCATCTCCCGGGCGGTGGACGAAGGGCTCTCTCTCTTCGTGTCGCCGGCGGACACGTTCGATGTCGTCGGACGTCTGTATCGACTCGGGGTCAAAGGACGGGCTGCGTGAGCGTCGCTACCCACGGAAATCATGCTTGAAGAACGGACGAGCATCCATGGCAGATCACCTGCGACACGCGACCGCGGACTTGCACATCCACACGGCTCTGTCGCCCTGTGGGAGCGACGAGATGACTCCTCGCGCCATCGTGGAGGCCGCATTGGCCAAAGGGCTTGACATGATCGCCATATGTGACCACAACAGCGCACGCAACGTGGCCGCCGTGCAAGAGGCGGGCGACGGGCGTTTGGCCGTGCTCGCCGGCATAGAGATAACCAGCGCGGAAGAGGTGCACGTCGTCGGCCTTTTCCCTGATGCCACAGCGGCCGAAGCGGCCGGAGCGGAGATAGCTCCGGGTCTGCCTGACGGCGGTAGCGGCTACACGGAGTTCTTCGGCGAACAGCAGGTCTTCGCCGCCGATGGGCGCGTGCTCGACACCGAGACCGCGGCGCTTGCCTTCGCCACTTCGCTCGAGTTGGATGCGGTGGTCGAGCTGGTCAAGAGGCATGGCGGTCTGGCGGTTGCGGCACACATCGATCGTAAGGCTTTCAGCGTCTTCTCCCAGCTGGGGTTCTTCCCAAGTGAATCGGGTTTCGACGCCGTCGAGGTCACCCAGTTCACCGGGGATGACTCGCCTCGAATGGCGGAGTTCGAAGCTCTCGGCCTGGCTATGACCAGCTCATCCGACAGCCACTACCTCGAAGAGATCGGGTCCGCGGCGACCGGGCTCACCGTCAAGGCCCCGTCCTTCGCGGAGCTGGCCCTCGCCTTCGCCGGGGCCCAAGGGAGGGCGGTCGGCCGTGCATGACGTCTCCCTTTATCTGCTCGAATTGCTGGAAAACTCCGTGCGCGCACGCGCCGGCCACATCAACGTCGGGCTTCGCATCGACCACGCTTCCGACGAACTCAGGCTCACGGTCGATGATGACGGACGGGGTTTCGACGCGAACCCCGTGCGGATCCTCGATCCCTTCTTCACCACTAAGGAGGGCAAGAAGACGGGGCTTGGACTGAGCCTCCTGAGGGCAGAGGCCGAAGCAGCGGGAGGAGGACTCTCTCTTGGTCCTTCCCCTGTCCTCGGTGGGGCCCGAGTACGCGTCACCATGCGCATCGGTCACGTGGACAGACCGCCACTCGGCGACGTGGCTACGACTCTCGTGGTCACGGCGGTGACGAACCCGGATGTCTTGTTCACTATCAGCCTCGAGGGCGATGAGTTCGGGCAACCACTCATCGAGGCACCGCTCGCCGAAGCGACCGAATTGCTCCTGCATTCCGCGGAGCGGCTCGCGTGAGGCGGCGGCAGCCCTTACCAACTGCGAAACAGTCGAGGCGTTGCCCAGGCCCGGGGAGGCGCTTGTTCAAGTCTGCCAAGGAGGCAACGGCGTGACGGCGGAGACAGGTGATAGGGACGTGAAGTGTACGTGCTGCGAAGAGGCCTCGGAGGAGGAACTTCTCTCACGGCTCGATGACGTCATCGATCGGTACAAAGAAAAACCAGGAGCTTTGATCCCGGTGCTCCAGTTGGCGCAAGGCATCTTCGGGTACCTGCCCGAAGTCGCTCTCAAGCGGGTCGCAACGGGGATGCACAAGTCCTATAGCGAGGTGGCCGGCGTGGTGAGCTTCTACTCGTTCTTCACGACCGTCCCCCGGGGACGCAACCTCATCCGGGTCTGCCTGGGCACCGCATGCTACGTGCGCGGCGGCATGAACGTGCTCGAGTCGCTCAAGAAAGAGCTGGGCATCGACGTGGGCGAGACCACCGAAGACCGCGAGTTCTCCCTCGAAGTGGCTCGCTGCTTCGGCGCCTGCGGCCTCGCCCCGGTGCTCACCGTAAACGACATCGTGCACCACCGTGTCAAGCCGGCGCGGATCCGCGAGATCATCGCCCAATACGCACCGGAAGCCGTGGCAGCAGGCGTGGGCGAAAGGAGCGTCTGATGGCCGACAAGATCAAGAGTGCCGCGGATCTGCTCGCCCTGGCCCAGAAGGCCAAAGGTGGAGTGGACATGCGCTCCGCTGCCAAGGAGATCACCGTGACGGTGCACATGGGCACCTGCGGCATCGCCGCCGGGGCCCGCGACGTGGTGGCCGGATTCCTCTCCGAGGTGGCCGAGGCTGGGCTCGACAACGTCACCGTCCGCCAGTCCGGCTGCGTTGGCCTGTGCGAGATGGAGCCGATGGCGACTGTGCGCGGCGCCGACGGCGCCGTCTATCACTACGGGCTGCTGGAGAACAGGGACAAGGTCCACAAGATCGTCCAGGAACATCTGGTGGGCGGGTCCCTGTGACCGCTTACCTCATCAAGCAATCGTAGCCGTCATGCGGATTGGAAATCGAAGGAACCAGATATGAACGAAATCAAGAACCATGTTTTGATCTGCACCGGCGGCGGCTGCATTGCGTCCGGCGCTCTTGCCGTAAGCGCCGCCTTCACCAAGGAGTTGGAAGACCAGGGCCTCGCCGGTGAAGTCGCGGTCATCGAGACCGGCTGCCTCGGCCCGTGCGCGGTGGGCCCGGTGGCCCTCGTCTACCCCGACGCCGTGTTCTACCAGAACATCAAGGTCGAGGACGTCCACGAGATCGTGGAGGAGCACCTGCTCAAGGGCCGCGTGGTCGAGCGCCTCGTGAGCCACGCCCCGGGAACCGACAAGACCTTCGCCGAGATGCAGGATGTGGAGTTCTTCAACCGCCAGGTCAAGATCGTCCTGCGCAACTCGGGCATCATCGACCCGCTCAAGGTGGAGGAGTACATCGCCCGCGAGGGCTATCAAGCGCTGGCCAAAGTGCTCACCGAGATGACTCCCGACCAGGTGGTGAGCGAAGTGCTTCGCAGCGGCCTGCGCGGTCGCGGCGGTGCCGGCTTCCCCACCGGCCTCAAGTGGAAGTTCGCCCGGCAGACAGAGTCGGACGTCAAGTACATCCTCTGCAACGCCGACGAAGGCGACCCCGGGGCGTTCATGGACCGGTCGGTGCTGGAAGGCGACCCGCACAGCCTGATCGAGGGCATGGCCATCGGCGCGTACGCCATCGGTGCGCACGAGGGCTTCGTCTACCTGCGCGCCGAGTATCCGCTGGCGGTCGAGAGGCTCCAGTACGCCATCGACCAGGCGCGCGACCTCGGCCTGCTCGGCAAGGACATCATGGGCAGCGGCTTCGACTTCGACCTCGAGATCCGCATGGGCTCCGGTGCCTTCGTGTGCGGCGAAGAGACCGCGCTGATGAGATCCATCGAGGGCGGCCGCGGCGAGCCGCGGCCCCGCCCGCCATTTCCGGCGGTCAAAGGTCTATGGGACAAACCGAGCGTCCTCAACAACGTCGAGACCTTCGCCAACATCGCCCCGATCATCCTCAAAGGCGCGGAATGGTTCGCCAGCACCGGCACCGAGAAGAGCAAGGGCACCAAGGTCTTCGCCCTGGGCGGCGCCATTCAGCACGCCGGCCTGGTGGAAGTGCCCATCGGCGTCCAGCTGGGCGAGATCGTCTACGAGATCGGCGGAGGCGTTCCCGGCGACAAAGAGCTTCAAGGCCGTCCAGCTCGGAGGCCCCTCCGGCGGATGCATCCCCAAGAGCCACCTGAACGTGCCCGTGGACTACGAATCGCTGCAGGAACTCGGAGCCATCATGGGTTCCGGCGGCTGCATCGTCATGGACGACGACAGCTGCATGGTGGACGTGGCCCGCTACTTCCTGGACTTCATCCAGGACGAGAGCTGCGGCAAGTGCCCGCCCTGCCGGGTGGGCACCAAGCGCATGCTGGAGATCGTCACCCGCATCTGCAACGGTGAGGGCGAAGAAGGCGACATCGAGAAGCTCATCGACCTCGGCAAGACCATTCAAGGACACCGCGCTGTGCGGCCTGGGTCAGACCGCGGCCAACCCGGTGCTCTCCACCATCCGCCACTTCCGGCACGAGTACGAGGCGCACATCCGCGACCATTACTGCGAAGCCGGCGTCTGCTCGAGCATGTTCACCGCTCGCTGCTCCAACGCCTGCCCGGCCGGCGTGCACGTGCCCGGCTTCGTGAGCCTCATCGGTGAGAAACGCTTCGACGAAGCACTGACGCTGCACCGCGAACGGAACCCGCTGGCCAGCATCTGCGGCCGCGTGTGCTTCCACCCCTGCGAGAGCAAGTGCCAGCGCGCCGCGCTCGACGATCCCGTCGCCATCCGCGGGCTGAAACGCTTCATGACCGAACAGGAAACGACGCCACAACTGCCGAAGATCCTGGAAAACCCCGAGAACGCTGAGCGCAAGATCGCCGTGATCGGGAGCGGTCCGGCCGGACTCTCCTGCGCCTACTTCCTGGCCCGTCTGGGCTACAAGCCCACCATCTTCGAGAAAGAGGTCAGCCCCGGCGGCATGCTGGTGCAGGCGATTCCCGCGTACCGGCTCCCCCGGGAGGAGCTCGGCCGCGAGATCAGCATGATCGAGAGCATGGGAGTCACTCTCAAGACCGGCCAGGCGCTCGGTCGCGAGTTCACCCTCCAGCAACTGAAGGATCAAGGCTACGAGGCGGTGTTCCTCGGCGTAGGAGCCCCAGAAGGGCGTGAACCTGGGCCTGCCAGGCGAGGACGGAGCCGGAGTCAGCGAGGCTCTCCGCTTCCTGCGCCAGTACAACGTGCACGGCGACCCGTGGGTGGGTGAGCAGGTGGCCATCATCGGCGGCGGCAACTCCGCCATCGACGCGGCCCGCACTGCCCTTCGCCTCGGCGCCAAGAAAGTCACCATCCTGTACCGGCGCCAGCGCGCGCAGATGCCCGCCTGGGTGGAGGAGATCGACTCCGCCGCACCTCGAAGGCATCGAGATCATGCCGATGGTCGCGCCCAAGGAGATCCTGCGCGACAAGGCCGGCAAGCTTACCGGCGTCCTCTGCCAGCAGATGGTGCTCGGTGACTACGACAAGAGCGGCCGTCGCCGGCCCGTGGCCGGACGTAATCCTGACTTCATCGTGACGTGCGACCAGGTCATCGCGGCTATCGGACAATCGCTCGCCGCGGACGAGATGCTCGACGGCTACTCGCTCGAGATGCGCAACGGTTGGATCAAGACCGATCGAGCCACCGGCGCCACCAGTCTCGACTGGGTCTTCGCCGGGGGCGACGCCGCGACCGGTCCCGCCTCCGTGGTGGAAGCCATCGCCGCGGGCGAAAAAGCCGCCGTCGCCATCGACGAGCAGCCTGACCGGGGCGAATCATGCATTCTGGCGACGCGACGTCGTCGGTGGACTGCTACTTCGATCCCGACGCCGATCCCTGCGATACCCCGAGGGCGGTCGTCGGCTGTGTGGATCCCAGCGTGCGGGCCTGCAGCTTCGTCGAGGTCGAGCTGCCCTGGGAGACGGATGTCGCTCTGGCAGAGGCTCACAGGTGCCTCCGTTGCGACTACGGCAAGGTCCCGGCCACCGCTGAGACCAAGGAGATGTGAGATGCCTGTTCTGACTATTGACGACATCAAGGTCGAGGTCCCCGAAGGCACCACCTTACTCGACGCCTGCCGCCAGGCGGGGGCCAGGGTCCCCACTCTGTGCTACCTGGAGGGCGTGCAATGTATCGGCGCGTGCCGGGTGTGCCTGGTGGAGGTGGAAGGCGCCCGAACGCTGGTCGCCTCATGTGCGCAACCCGCCACGAACGGCATGGTGGTCAAGACAAACTCGCCTCGCGTGCGCAAGGGCCGGCAGACCGTGGTCGAACTGCTCCTCTCTGAGCACGACGGCGATTGCCAGTCCTGCGGCCGCAACGGCGACTGCGAACTACGGCAGCTCGCCTACGACCTCGGCATCGACAAGATCACCTACCAGGGAGAGAGGACCCGCAAGACAATCGACGCCTCTACCCCAGCCCTGATCCGCGACACCGGCAAATGCATAATGTGCCGACGGTGCGTCACAGTATGCAACCAGATACAGGGAGTCGGAGGGCTTTTCCCGCAATATCGTGGCTTTGCCACCGTCATCGGCCCGGCTTTCGCCAGTAACCTCAGCGACGTCGTCTGCGTGCAATGCGGTCAGTGCGCGGCCGTGTGCCCGGTAGGCGCGATCGTCGAGAATAGCGTGATAGACCAAGCTTGGGCCGCTCTGGACGATCCCACCAAGCACGTGATCGTGCAGACCGCCCCCGCCATCCGCGGCGCCCTCGGCGAAGAGTTCGGCTACGAGCCGGGGACGGCCGTCACCGGCAAGATGGTATCCGCCCTCCGCCGGCTCGGCTTCGATGCGGTGTTCGACACCAATTTCACCGCCGACCTGACCATCATGGAGGAAGGCACCGAGCTGCTCACCCGCCTCAAGAAGGCGCTGGTGGACGGCCAACCGGTGGCGCTCCCCATGTTCACCAGTTGCTCCCCGGGCTGGATCAACTACATGGAGCACTTCAACCCGGATATGCTGAGCAACCTCTCCACCTGCAAGTCGCCCCAGCAGATGTTCGGTGCGCTGGCCAAGACCTACTATGCCGAGGTCCGAGGCATGAAGCCCGAGGATATCGTCGTGGTCTCGGTCATGCCCTGCACCGCGAAGAAGTTCGAGTGCAACCGTCCCGAGATGGCCGACAGCGGAGTCCAGGATGTCGACATGGTACTGACGACCCGCGAGCTGGCCCGCATGATCAAGCAGGCCGGCATCAACTTCAACAGCCTTCCCGAGGGTAGGATGGACAAGCCCCTCGGCATCTCGACCGGAGCGGCAGACATCTTCGCCGTGACCGGTGGGGTGATGGAGGCGGCCCTACGTACCGCGTACGAGATCGTCACCGGTGATTCCTTTCCGTTCGAGAACCTGCACGTCCAGCCGATCGCGGGACTCGAAGGCGTGAAGGAAGCCTCGGTGACCATCGAGGAGACCGTGCCCGAATGGGCGTTCCTCAAGGGAGCCACCCTCAACGTGGCCGTCGCCCACGGGCTGGCGAACGCGCAGAAAGTCATCGACCGCATCCGCACGGGCGAAGCGTCGTACCACTTCGTGGAGATCATGACCTGCCCTGGTGGCTGCATCGGGGGCGGTGGGCAGCCGCGTCTGACCTCGGACGCCGTCCGGGAGGCCCGCATCCGAGCCATCTACGCCGAGGACGAAAGCCGCGGGCTGCGGAAGTCACACGAGAACCCCGAGGTGCTCAAGCTGTATGACGAATTCCTGGGGCAGCCGCTCGGCGACAAGTCGCACAAACTGCTTCACACCAAGTACACCGAGAAAGAGCGCGTCTAGTGAGCCAGGACCAGGCGGCCGACAAGCGGGGCCCGATGCTATTGTGGAGACGACATGACAGCGGATAGCCCCGCACTCATACTCATCGTCGACGACGACTATGACTTTCTCGAGATCAACCGGATGATCCTCGAGCGGGCGGGCTACCGCGTGGTGACGGCTTCCGAACCGGGCGAAGGCTCTTGCCAAGATGGAGAACGAGAAGCCGGACCTGGTCATCACCGACCTGATGATGACCAGCTCTGGATTCCGGCTTTTCGTTCTCCCGCGCGATCAAGACGGACCCACGTTTCGCGAATCTGCCCGTTATCATCTCCACTTCTGTTTCGAGCGCGCTGGGCCTCGACTTCCGGCCACGCTCCACGGAGGAGCTGACCAAGATGAACGTCGATGCCTACTTCGACAAGCCGCTCGACGCCCGACGGCTGCTGGCCAAGGTCGCGGAGCTACTTGCAGCGCGGCACGAGACCGGCGCCTCTCCCGTGTCCGGCGACGCCCCTCTCGCCGGCGCGTCCGCGGATGCCGCCGCCCCTCAGGCCGCCCAAGTCTCCGAGAGGGCCGACGCCGCACCCGCCGGCGGCGCACACGAGGATAGCTAGATGCCAACGGTAGAGAATCCGCTCGTCACAATCATCGGCGAGAAATGCCGCATGTGCTACGCGTGTGTTCGCGAATGCCCCGCAAAAGCCATCCAGGTGGTAGACGGCCAGGCCAGCGTCATCCAGTCGCGCTGCATCGGCTGCGGCAACTGCCTGCGGGTCTGTAGCCAGAACGCCAAGCACGTCCGGGACGACACGGAGCGGGCTTTCGCCCTACTGGATTCCGGAGTCAAGACCGCGGCGATGATAGCCCCGAGCTTCCCGGCCGAATTCACGGATATCGAGCCAGGACGCCTGGTAGCGATGATCCGCGCGCTCGGCTTCTCGTCCGTCCATGAATTGTCTCTAGGTGCCGATCTGGTCGCGCATGAGTACGCCAAACTGTTGGAGCGCGAACCGCGGAGCCGGTATATCACCACTCCATGCCCAGCCGTACACTCCTACGTTCGCAAGTACCAACCCAGACTTACTCGATTCCTGGCCCCGGTGACCTCGCCGATGGTGGCAATGGCACGGGCGCTCCGCCACGACCTGGGTGATGACCTCCATGTCGCCTTCATAGGTCCCTGCATCGCCAAGAAACGGGCAAGCATCGACACGACCCACGTTGAGATAGACGCGGTTCTCACGTTCGCCGAGCTGCGAGAGATGTTCGAGCACAAGGGGATCGACGCCGGCGCGGTAGATGCGAGCGACGATTTCGATCCTCCCTACGGCGGGGTGGGAGCTGTGTTTCCCATCTCGGGCGGGCTGCTGCAGACGGCCGGCCTTCAGCAGGACCTGCTGAGCGGTGAGATCGTCGTGGCCGAGGGGCGAGACGAGTTCGTCGATGCCATCAACGAGTTCGATGTGGCTCATGAGGGTGCCCGTCTCCTGGACGTACTGTCCTGCCAGGGCTGCTTCGCGGGCGCGGGGATGACCAGCAAAGACACGAACCTCCAGCGCCGAACCCGCATCAGCAACTATGCCAGGAGCAGGATCGCGGGGTTCAGCGAGAAGCAGAGGGCCGAGATCGCCGAGGCTCACCAACGTTATGCCGGCGTCGACCTATCCCGGACGTTCCGGCCGGACATTCAGACATTGGGGGTTCCTGCCACCGCCGAGGAACTCAAGGAGATCCTGGAGCGGATGGGCAAACACGGTGAGGAAGACCTCCTCAACTGCGGCGCGTGCGGGTACGACACCTGCCTCGACCATGCCCGCGCGGTCTACGCCGGTTTCGCCGACTCGGAGATGTGCCTACCCAGCACTATCGAGCAGTTGCGAACCGCCTACGGTCAGCTGGAGGAATCCCATCGCTCCCTGGAGGACGCCAAGGAGGCCCTGGAGAGATCGGGCAGACTTGCGAGTATGGGTCAGCTGGCTGCCGGCATCGCCCACGAAGTGAACAACCCGCTCGGCATCTTGCTTCTGCACGCCAATCTTGTCCTCGAGGAATGCGAGGAGAAATCGCAGGTCCACGAGGATCTGGAGACGATCGTCGACCAGGCGAACCGCTGCAAGCGCATCATCTCCGGTCTACTCAACTTCGCCCGCCAAAGCCGGGTGGTGCGCCAGCCGACCAATCTTGCCGAACTGGTGCAGAAAGGTGCTCCATACGACCCCGGTCAACGAAGGCGTCCATGTGCAGGTCGACGACCGACTGGAAGACCCGATAGCCGAGATCGACTCGGATCAGATAGTCCAGGTGCTCACCAACCTATTGAGCAACGCCCAACATGCGATGCCCGAGGGCGGCAGCATCATGGTCGGCCTGAGCGACAAGCCGGAAGAAGTGATCATCCAGGTCTCCGACAACGGCAGCGGGATCCCGGAAGAGAACATGGCGAAGCTGTTCGATCCGTTCTTCACCACGAAGCAGGTGGGCATGGGCACCGGCCTCGGGCTTGCCGTGACCCACGGTATCGTCAAGATGCACCGCGGCCAGATCACGGTGCAATCGAACGCAGACCCGGAAACCGGCCCGACCGGCACCACATTCACGGTCAGCTTGCCGCGTTACGAGGAGCGCCCGGCCTAAAACCGCGAAAGTGGAGGACCTCGTGGAATCTCAGGAGCAAGTGGTCAGAGTTGCCATGGTGGACGACGAGGAGCCGCTCTGTGTGGGCGTACGCCGCATTCTCGCCAAATACAACGTGCACGTGCCCGATGTCAGCGTTGATGCTTCCTACGATTTCACGTACTTCACCACTGGAGAGCAGCTTCTTAGAAGCTGTCGCCGCCGGGGACCAGTTCGACCTTCTCCTCCTGGACCTGAAGCTCCCAGGCATGAGCGGACTGGACATCCTCACCGAGCTCAACCATCAGAACCGGCCGACCCTCACCATCATGATCACCGCGTACGCCACCTTCGAGACGGCCGTCCAGGCCACAAAGCTCGGGGCCTACGACTTCCTGCCCAAGCCCTTCTCCCCGGACGAGCTCCGCTACGCGGTCCGCAAGGCCACCGGTCAGCTCATCCTCAGCAAGGAGGCCCGGCGGCTGGCCGAAGAGAAACGGCAGGTGCGGTTCAACTTCATCTCCGTCCTCGCCCACGAGCTAAAAGCGCCGCTCAATGCGATCGAGGGCTACCTTAGGATCCTGCAGACCGATGAGCCACCCGAGCGCCTGCAGATGATCGATCGTAGCTTGATCCGGCTGGACGGGATGAAGAAGCTCATCTTCGACCTGCTCGACCTCACGCGCATCGAATCCGGCCAGAAGGAACGCAATTTTGTGCCGATGGACGTCCGGGCGCTCGCGAAGTCGGCGACGGATCTGTTCTCGGCCGAGGCGGCGGAGCGGCACATCACCATCGACTTGAAGCCTGCAGGGCCCGGTTGAGATGGTCGCGGATCCCGAGCGAGATAGAGATCGTGCTGAACAACCTCATATCGAACGCGGTCAAGTACAACCGCGACGGCGGCAGCGTGAAGGTTGAGATCCGCCGGGACGACGGAACCCTTAAGGTATCCGTGACCGACACCGGCATCGGCCTGGCTCCCGAAGAGGCGGCCAAGCTCTTCTCGGAATTCGTCCGCATCAAGAACGAGGACACCATCAAGGTCCTGGGCAGCGGCCTCGGGCTCTCCACCGTGCGCAAGCTCGCTCAGCTCTACGGCGGAGACGCCACCGTCACCAGCACGAAGGGTGCGGGCAGCACCTTCACCGTGACCCTGCACGACGCCGTGCGCGCCTCCCAGTCTGATGCCGGCGCGGACAAGCCCGCCGAGGCGACACTCTGGTGGCGTCGGGGACCGGCGGGTCGACTGAGGGCCTAGCTGCAGCCGCGGCGCTGCGAAGCACGCGCCGCGCGCACGGGTTAGCCCGCTTCTGCACCAGGCTTGTGGTGGCTACTTGGGAAGGCTATCGCTGCTCACCGTGCTGCTAAGGACCGGGATGTCGTGGTCCTTGACGTTCTCAAAAAGGAGTGCCGCTCTTACATCTTCTTGAGCAGTGACTCGACCAAACCATATACATCTTCCTGCCGCCTGCTTCCACAAAGCCCGGCCGCAGCGGCCAACCCTTTGTACTCGGCCACGCGCAGCGTTTCATCCATGGCCAGCACCGACTGAGGGGTCTGCCCTTTGTTGGCCAGCTCGTCGCGCAGGGACCCGAGCAACTCGTCCAGCCCGCTGGTCTCTCGCCTCCGGTTCGTGGGGATACTTGGGGCTCGTCCTGTCGTACTTTACGAACTCCAGCTTGCCCCCGGCTTCGAAGATGCCTTCCCAGCGCTCCGTCTCGGAATCCAGCGCGTACGATGTTGCCTCGGTCGTGGCCTACGAGCATAGGCTGCGGTCAGGTCGCGCGGGGTCCGTTCGATGACGAACAGCTCCGGGTAGTCCGCGCCGACATCGAGCGAGAGCCGCCCGCGATCCTCGATGCGCTCGATCACGTAGTAGCGCAGGAGCTCTGCCGTGTCTCGGTCGATCCCCCCGACCTCCTGCCAGCCGTCGCGCCACTTCATCAGCAGGTACTGCTTCGCCGAGCCGATCGACTGCGGAACGGGCGCGAGCCCGAGCCGCGCCAGCTCGCTGCGCATCTCGGGGTTCAGTCTTGCCGAAGTCCACCTCGCGGGTGGAGCCGTCTTCGTAAGCCACCAGCAGTCGTGTAGGGGCACTCATCGTTTCACCGCCGGTTCGATCGGTCTGATTATGTTTTTCAGCTCCGAAAGATGCCTGATCTGACACTCCGCATTCGAGGGAGCGTGAAAGATGTAGCCCGAGTAGTGGATGGCTTTGAACCCGCGCTTCTGGGCCGGTGTGATGTCGGACCACTCCTTGTCGCCCACCATCACGGCCTCCTGCGGCTCGATGCCGCGCTTGCGAAGATCGGCGGCGAGCAGGTCGTAGATGTTGCCCTCCTCCTTGGACAGGCCTTTGTAGTTGAGGTCCGTGTCTCCGGTGCGGAGGTCGATCTTGCCCTGAGGTGTGATCAGCTCGTCGAAGTACTCGATCACTCCTTGCTTCAGCAAGAAGCGGCTGACCATGTCGGTGCCGATGGGTCCCAGTGTGCGCTTGAGCTCGGCGACGATGGACACCTCGATGCCCTGGTCGCGCAGGAACTTAATGGCGTCAAGAGCGCCGTCGGCCACCTTCAGGTACTTCTGCTCGATGCGCGAGAAGATCTCAGCGACCCCGGGCCGGTCGTCGAAGACGTAGCTCATGATCTCCGGCCGGGCCTTCTCCTTGATGACCGGATACGAGCCGTACTTCTCCTTCATCATGCGCCACCGGTGGCAACGCTCCTCCACCAGCTCCGGCTCGCCGATCTCCTTGCTCGTGTCGCCGATCATCCAATAGGTGCGCTCCGGCGATGAGTCCATGAGTGTCTGCCCGAAATCGATGCCCACCCACTTTGCATGTATCACCATGCGGCGATGCTCCTTCCGTTTCGACAATGCGGCCGCCTAGTGCGCACGGCCAGATGCAGCTCGGTCGCGTAGCGGCTACGCCGCTCTGGTCCTGCTGACTAGGCTTCCGGACGTCTGAAGGATGTAGACACCCCCACGTCGCCGTCACCCTCACCCGCATCCCGGTCTTGAGTTTCTGTGTGCCCTCCACGCAGCCGGAGATCACCGGCAAGCCGTACTCGCGGCCGAAGATGGCCGAGTGGCTGAGGATGCCGCCGACGTCGGTGATGACGGCCGCTGGCGATGTTGAACAGCGGCGTCCACACCGACGAGGTCTCGATGGTGACGAGCACGTCGCCCGGCTCGAACTTGTCGAAGTCCTCCTCCGACCGCAGTACCTTGACCTCGCCCTCCACGACGCCGGGCGTGGAGACCGTGCCGTAAAGGTCGGCGTTCAACTCCGGCCGTCACCCGCGGATGAGGCTGCTGCGTGCTCCGCAGCATCGGGCTGCTCGCGATCACCTCGCCGAGCTTGGTGATGTCGCCGATGAAGAACTCCGGCTCGGCCCTCCGAAACTGGGCGTGCTGCTTCTTGCGGATCTTCACCAGCTCCTTGGCCGAGAACCGGCCGAGGATGCGCACGCTGATCTCTTCCGGCAGCAGGAAGTAGACGTCCTGCGGGTCGTCGATAAGATCCTGGGCGCGCGAACCTCTTGCCGATCTCCTTGGTCACCCGGCGCGCCAGCGCGTTGCCGTAGTTCTCGGCGTAGAAGGGGTGCTCCTCGTCGACGATGCTCGACCACTGGGCGGCGCGCATCAGCTTCGCGAACTCTTCGCGTTTGTCCTCGGGCACCCGGGAGATGGCGTCCTGCTCCGCCTTGTGCCGGCCTGGCCTTGAGCTTCGGCCGCCGCTTCGTCGAGGGCGAACGTCGGGCACGGACATGAACCGGCGGATCGACGGCAGCACCTGGCTTGGCTTCTCTATCCAAGTGGGATTGGCTGCGTCCCAGTTCTCGACCGTCCGCCAGCCGTACTCCTGCAAGAAAGAGCGGAAGGCTTCGAGCCACGTCTGGCCGGCCTCGGACTCTCCAACTCCGCGAGCAGCGCATCGTCGTCCCGCGTGGCTGTCGAAAAGCGGCTCGAACCCCAGCTCGCGGGCCTTGACGCCGAGCCGGAACATCTCGCGGTCGGTCTGCAGGATCTTGTGGTCGAAGCCGGCCATCAGGTCGTTGAACAGGCGGTCGTTGCGATCGATGCCCAGGAGTTCCTTGCACATCTCCTCGAACATCTCGTAGATCTTGCAGTATCCCAGGAGCCACACCATGTGCAGGTTGCCGGCCCGGCGATAGAGCCTGCGTCCAGTCCTCGAATGCGTCCTGAGAGCTGCCAGTCCTCGACGTTCTCCAGGTCGACGGCTTTGGCCTTCTCGTACATGCGCCATCACCTCGTCGACGCCCTTCTGGTACTCGCGCCCGAAGTCCTCGATCCAGGGAGCTATGCGCTCTTCGAACTTCACCGTGCGCTCTCTGCGCTCCTCCGGTGTAGTGAAGATGCTGCCGTCGTAGACCCAGCCATCCTTTAGTTTACAGTCGAACCCTTTGCATTCCGGTACAGAGAAATACTCGTGACCATACTGAAGTCCGCCATTGTCATAGCTGTACTGGAGCATCCATAGATCGAAAGGATTAGCACAGCGTAAAGTCTCTTTACGATCTAGTATCCAGACCTTGTATTTGTCGAGCAGCGCCATATCGCGATCCTCGTCCCAATTGACGAGTACGCCTTCACTTTGATATCCGCCCATTATCTTTCTCCCTCGCTTCAGAATCTGAAATTGATCCGAAAAGTCTCAGGTCTTGCCTGCAGGATGAAGATGCTCGCGTGTCGGGCCGCGTTCCACCGCCCATTCGATGTCTTGCGGCTTGCCGAAATGCTGCTCGATGCGCTTGCCGATCCTGGCGATCTCCACCACCTCGTCGTCGGCGAGGCACGTCGCTTGCCCGGCCGCGTCGGCAGCCGCGCTGTCGGCGAGCGCCGGCGACGTCGGCGAAGGGTGACATTCGATGACCTTCAGCGCTTGTCGCGTCCACCGTCCAGTTGTCGGGGATCACGGCGCCGCTCACCACTACCTCGCCCAGGCCCCAACTGCCTTCGATGACCACCGTATTGGCATCCGCGGTCGTCGGCTCGGCGGTGAACATCACGCCGGCGGCGCGAGCATCCACCATCTGCAGCACGGCCACGCCGATCGGGTCGTGATCGAGGGGCAGCCCTTTCCTAGCCCGGGCGATGAGGGAACGAGTGTTGAAGGTGCTCGACCACACCTTCACGATGTTCTCCAACACGTCGGCCGTCCCCGCTGCGTTCATGTAGCTCTCGTACTGGCCGGGGTGGCTCGCCGGCCCGGCGGACCGGGCGGCGACCGGCACGTCTGTCACGCCGGCCCTCGCGCAGAGCTCGTCGTAGAACTCGGCTACCTCGTCCCGCAGGTCTTTCGGCATGCTCTTTCGACTCCACGATGCCGCGGACGACCCTGGAGGCCTCGGTGTAGCGGGGCAGCTCCTTGGGGTCGTCCGGATCGGCTTCGAATGCCGCCAAGTAGCGGCCGATCTCGTCTGCGGCGCCGCTGCTCGCAAGGAACGCCACGTAGGCTTCCAGAGATAGAGCGAAGCCCGGGGGCACCGAGAAACCAGCCCGGATCAGCTCTCCCAGATTGGCGCACTTCTTGCCGACGAGGGCACCGTCACCCTGCCCCAGATCCTCCAGCCAGATCACCGTACTCGCCACAAATCCCCCTTAGCTCACCGAAGACTTGAACCTCACGATCTCTTTCAACTCAGAGAACCGATGCACGACCGCGTCGGCGGCAGTGGGACCCCGGCATACGTAGCCAGCGTACAAGATCGTCTTGAGACCGCGCTGCTTAGCCGGCGTGATGTCCGTCCATTCCTTGTCGCCCATCATGAGCCCTTCCGAGGGCCCGATGCCGATCGCGGCCAGATCTTCGACCAGCGCATCGTATATGGTCCCCTCTTCCTTTGAAGTGCCCCGGTATCTCTCGTCAACAGCCCCGTCGCTCAGACGGAGTCTGCCCTGAGGCGTTACCACCTCGTCGAAGTACTGGAGCACATCATGCTTCTGCAAGAACCTCACCTCGGTAGCGGTCTCGATCGGCCCCAGGGTGCTCTTCGCCGCCGTGACCACGGACAGCCGCATCCCGCGATTCCGAAGATATTCCAAGGCCTCTTTCGCACCGGGAGCAAGTTCAAGGTAGTCCTGCTCGACCTTAAGGAACGCTTTGGCGGCCTCCTCGTGCCCGTCGAAGACGTACTCGATGAGTTCAGTCTTATGGCGCTCCAAGACGACGGGTACCGACCCGTACTTCTCCTTGAGCACGCGCCATCTGTGGATTCTCTGCTCGCTCAGCTCCGGTTCGCGGATGAGCTTCGTGGTGTCAGCGGCCAACGCGTGCCCCCGCCGCGGAGTGACATCCATCAGGCACTCGCCCATGTCTATCCCCATCCACCTTACCGCGAGCGTCATACAGGCCCGCTTCGTTCGCCAACGGGCATCATCTGAGCCAGGTTCCGGTCGCCACGATACCCCAGATCGTAGGACAGGGCGGCTGCGACCTGCTTGAGCGCCTGGACGTAGCTCCTGGCCTCCGCCGGCCCATAGCGAACCTCGGAGACAACCAGCGTCAAGCTCGCCCTCACCTCGTTGGTGAAGTCGTAGACCGGCACGCCGATCGCACATACCCCCAGTTGCTGCTCCTGGATGTCGTAGGCCACGCCCTCGCGTTCCACTCTCTTGAGTTCTTCGCCCAGACGCTCCGGATCAGTGATCGTGAACGGAGTAAGTGGTTCTAGCCTACGGCTCAGACACTGGATGCGCCTTGCCTCCGGTCCGAAGGCGAGCAGGACCTTGCTGTGGGCGTTCGCAAGGTCCGTGAAGGTCTGCCCCACGTACATGAGGAACTTGAACGGACGCGGACTGGGCGAATGGGCGACACAGAGCGGTCCTATGCCGTTCCATACCGTCAGGCCCACGCTCTCGCCCAAGACCTCGGAGAGCCTTTCCAGCCGTGGGATGGCTATCCGGCCGAGGCTCGCTTCCGAGATCCATACGTAAGCCATTTGGAAGACCGAGGGGCCGAGCGAGTACTTGCCCGTATTCGCGCTGAGAAAGATGAAGCCCTCCGCCTCAAGCGTCTTGATGAGACGGATGGCTGTGGTCCTGCGAAGCCCCGAGTGCTTGATGAGTTCAGCGGGGGTCCATTCCGCGTGAGCTGCATCGAAGCAGCCGACCACTCGCATGGCGCGCTGGACTGCGTGCACGAGCGAGCGAGAGCTTGCCCCTTCCAGGTCCTCCTCGTGTATGCCGTGAGGATCCTGCAAGACACTCTCTCCATCATCATGCGATCCAGTCGGCACATTCACCTCCGCAACGCCCAGTGGGGTCGCCAGTCAGAAGCATTGTTCTAGAATACGCTCCTACTGTCAATAATTCGGTCATTGGACGGCGGTCGAGAGGTCCATACGTCAAGTGCTTGTGGGGATATCGTCTGATTTAGCGGAGTGATCAACAAGAATCGGACTCGGCTGGGCGCGACTAGGCAGCACGTCGCACCCAACTCCCACGACAGAAGGCCGGGGGCCGGGCGAAATGCCCGGCCTCCGGCCTTCTGTCGTTTGATGCGCGCCAGGCGCCTGAAACGAGCTCTTATTCGATGAACTTGCCGCGAGCTTTGTATTTCGTATGAAGCAACTGGTGGCTCTTGTGGCCGCACGGACCGTCGGTCAAGAATTCCGCATATATGCGCTCGACAGCCGGGTTCTCGTAAGACTTCCGCACAGTCAGAGTCTTCTCCTCCGCGTAGATGGCTTTCGCGCGCGCGGCGCGGATCTCCGGACTGGTCGGTATCGGCTGGCCGCCGCCACCGAGGCACCCACCGGGACAAGCCATGAACTCGATGAAATGGCACTCGCTGAACTTGCCGCCCGCTTTGATGTCTTCCATGACCCTCTTCGCATTGGCGGTGCCGTGAGCCACCGCGACTTTCAGCGTGGCACCTCTCAGCCAGTCCCAATCTGGGACTAGGTTCTTGAGAATCTCCGGCACGGGACCCACCTCGCCGACGTTGATCTCGGCGTATCGCACGCCCTCGAAGCCGCGCACAGGGATGATGTCGCCGTGCTCGTATATCGTCTCGACCTTCTTGCCGGTGACCAGCTCGATCACCGTGCGCAATGCGGATTCCATCACGCCGCCGGTCGCGCCGAAGATGAGGCCCGAGCCCGTGGCCGTGCCGAACGGACTGTCGAAATCGGACGTGGGCAGCCCGGGTAGATGGATCCCGGCCTGCCGGAACATCTTGCCCAGTTCACGGGTGGTTAGGCCAAAATCGACGTCTTTGTAGCCGCTCGAATACATCTCCGGCCGGTTGCACTCGAATTTCTTGGCCGAACACGGCATCAAGGCCACACTGACGATGTCGGCGGGATCGAGTCCAAGTTTCTGGGCATAGTACGTCTTGATGAGAGCCCCGAACATCTGCTGTGGGCTCTTCGCCGAAGACGCATTCGGGAGGTACTCGGGATAGAAATGCTCGAGGTACTTTACCCAGCCCGGCGAGCAACTCGTGAACTGTGGCAACGCCACGTCTTTGTCTCCAAGCACGAGCGCCTTATAGAGACGCAGAAGAAGCTCAGTGCCCTCCTCTATGATGGTAAGGTCGGCGGTGAAGTTGGTATCGAACACCTTCTCAAAGCCGATACGCCGTAGCGCGGTGTTCATCTCCATGGTCACCGACGTGCCCGGCTCTAAGCCGAACATCTCGCCCATGGCCGCCCGCGGAGAGGGAGCGGTCTGGATGACCACGTGCTTCGTGGGGTCGTCCAACGCCTTCCACACAGCCTCACTCGCATTCTTGGCGTAGAGCGCGGCGGTCGGGCAGCGGTTGATGCACTGACCGCAGTTGATGCACACCACGTTGAGAAGGGGCTTGTCGAGGAAGGTCTGGATCTCCACTCGATTCGACCGGTTGATGGCCTCGAGCACCCCCACCTCCTGCACGTCGATGCAGGTGCGCACGCAGCGGCGGCAACGGATGCACTTGTTCATGTCGCGGACGACTGAGTAACTGGAGTCGTCCACCGGCACCGGCGTCTCCGGATGGCCGAAACGGAATTTGTCGATGCCGTACTCCTCTGCCAGGGACTGCAACTCGCAGTTCCCATTGCGCTTGCAGGAGTAGCAGTCACCGCAGTGTTCGGAGAGGAGTAGATCGAGCACATGTCGGCGGGCGATCCGCACCGCTTTGGAATAGCTGTTGATCTTTATCGGCGATGTGATGGGGTAAGAGCAAGCGGCCTGCAGCGTCCGTTGCCCCTCCACCTCCACCACGCAGATGCGGCAGATTCCGGCGATCTCAAGGTCTGGGTGGTAACAGAGGGTGGGAATGTGGACACCGATGCCCTTGGCTGCCTGGAGGATAGTGGTCCCAAAAGGCACCTTTGTCTCGATGCCGTCGATGGTCACCGTAATGGTGGCACCGATGGCCTCCGGCGACCCAGGCTCTGCCACCGGCTCGAAAAGCTGGCTGAGTGGGGCCCGGCGTCTCGAGGCGTATGTCTTGTCGCCGTGGGGGGCGAAATCTGTGTTGGTCGTATCGCTCATGTATGTGCTTCCTTGTGACGGGTGAGTGCTTGCCCGCTAGCGTGATTTCTTGGCATGGCCCATGATCTCGTCCCCGAAGTTCTCGACGATGGAACAAAAAGCGACGGAACTGGTCTGGCCAAGACCACACTTGGAGGCCACCTGCATCGTGTTGCAAAGGGCCCTCAGATCGCCGAGATATTCCGCCGAGCACGTCCCGTCCATCAACATCTCCACGCCTTCGAGCAACTTCCCATTTCCCAAGCGGCAGGGAGTGCATTGCCCGCACGACTCGTCGACGAAGAAGTCGAGGAGGTTGTGGGCTACTGCCAGCATGTCGCGACCCGGACCGATGACGATGATCGAGCCCCCGGTCGGAATATCCTCGAAGGCGATCCGCCGCAAGAAAGCCGAGCGAGGCAGGCAACGCCCGGAAGCGCCGCCGACCTGTACGGCCTTGGCGTTCTCGCCACCGACCTCCTCGAGCAGCTCCGCTACGCTGATGCCAAAAGGAAACTCGTAGACTCCCGGCCGGGCGCAGTCACCAGAGACGCTGAACAACTTGCGGCCGGTGGAGCTGGCAGTGCCGGAGCTCTTGAACCAGTCGACCCCCTTAGCGAACACACACGCTACCCAGGCGAGCGTCTCGACGTTGTTCACCACCGACGGACGGTGGAGGAAACCGGACACGACCGGAAATGGCGGCCTGTTCCTCGGCTCGCCGCGGAAGCCTTCGAGCGACTCGATCAGCGCCGTCTCCTCGCCGCAGACATAGGCGCCTGCTCCAAGACCCACCACGATGTCGAAATCGAAGCCTTCGATGCCTGCGATGCTCTCGCCCAGCAACCCTGCCGCGCGGCGTTCCTCGATGACCTTCTCCAGGTGAGCCCGCAAGTACGCATACTCGGCCCGCAAGTAAATGAGGCCGAGAGAAGCACCCATAGCCCGGGCGCCGATGGTCATACCTTCGAAAACGAGGTCGGGATAGTCGGTGAGGATGACCCGGTCTTTGAAGGTGCCCGGTTCGCCCTCATCGGCATTACAGATGATGTACTTGGGAGAGCGCTTCTCGGCAGCGGCGAAGTCCCACTTCATGCCGGTGGGGAATCCGGCACCCCCGCGACCTTTCAGCTTGGAATCGCGGACGGCGTCGATGATGTCCGCACGCGACATGGCCAGGGCTTTGCCGATGCCTTCCCCGATCACGATGCTGTCGAAGGTCAGCCCATGGACCTTGGTCTCTATCGTGTTTTCGACCGTCATCGCACACGCTCTGGAATCCGTTGCACCCCATGCTCTTCCGCCGTGGCACGGTACTCTTCGGCGATCGCGCGAACCTTGCTGGGGGTCAATCGGGTGTAGACCTTTTCGTTGACCAGCATCGCGGGTCCCTGATCGCACATGCCCATGCAGTTCGTCCACTCTAGCGTGAAGGTACCGTCCGCGGAGGTCTCACCAAAGCCGATTCCGAGGGCTTCCCGCAGTTGCTCGGCGACGAGTTCCTTGCCCGCGAACTCGCACGACAGCGTGCGACACAGGCGAAAGACGTAGCGTCCTTCCGTCTCGGGCTTCAAAAAAGCGTAGAAGGTGGCGACTGCATAGACCTCCACCGGGTGGATGTCGAGCACGTCGGCGATCAGCTGCATGGCGTAGCTGTCGATGCCGCGATACTTCTGCTTGACCTCTTGGAGGATGGGGATGAGTGAACTCCGATTGAACCTGGTGAGTTCCGCGATGGCCATCACGTCCTCACGCAACCTGTCGCGTTCTGTGATGAGCATCACGCGCCTCCCCGTTTCTCGAGGAGCTCCTTCACCATACGCACGAGCGTCGAAGGGTCCGCGGGCTTCTCCAGAAACTCATCCACCGGGACGATCTCCGTATCCTTATCGATGCTGATGCCCATCGCCTGATTCACGCTGGTGAGCATCAGAATGGGTAGGTCATACCCTCTCCGCCGGAGTTCCCGCGCCACACGCAAGCCGTCGTCGGGCTCTTCCATCATGACGTCCAGGACGAGTAGGTCCGGCTTGAGCGCTTCGACCGATCGGAGGCCATCTGCGGCGTTGGACGCGCTGTCGACGGTATGGCCTTCCCTCTCCAGCACCAAGCGGCTGGCTGCCACCATGTCTGGGTCGTCGTCGACGACTAGGATCCTGGACATGCACTCTCCCTCACTCGAATGAGCCCACCGTCACACCGTGCACGAGCACACACACGCGGAATCGTGGGATTCTTGTGAAGCATAGCACATAGGTCTTGGGGAGGCTAGAAGAGTGTGTCCTGCACGCGTGCCGCGGCGACACGTTCCCGCTGCCGTTCGGGCCGCCGATCGCAGACTTAAAGAAACCGGCCACGCGAGCTGGAAGCGGAGGGTTATTATCCAACCGAGTTCCGCGGAAGCTCAGCAGATCCTCGGCAGCATCTCGCCTAGCGGCATGTCGATCACCCGCTCGCCACCTATCCTGCTGACCACCAGAGCCATACCTGCCGGCCCTTCTGCCACCTCTCCGACGATCTTCGCCGAGCGGCCGTCGGGATGCTCCCCGAGAATCGCGACGACCTTTCCCGCCTCAGCCGACGGACAGAAGAGCACCATCTTGCCCTCGTTAGCCACCGCCATCGGTTCGAAGCCCAAGAGGTCACATGCGCCTCGCACGGCATCGCGGACCGGCAACCGCGTCTCCCATACGCGCAACCCGAGACCGGCCGCCCCAGCCAACTCACACAAGGCAGCGGCAAGGCCACCGCGGGTGAGATCCCGCATCGCGTGCACGTGGACTCCAGCGTCCAACACCGTACGGACGAGATCCCACAAGCACGCGCAATCGCTCACTACCTCCGGTGAAAACGAGATACCGGAGCGTCTCGCCATGATCGCCACGCCATGATCGCCCAAGAAGCCATTCACGATTATTGCATCGCCCGGCCGGATCGCAGAGGGACCAAGTGGACTGCCGGCGACCAGGGACCCGATGCCCGCCGTATTGATGTAAAGTCCGTCGCATCTTCCTTTTTCCACCACTTTTGTGTCTCCGGTCACGACCTTCACTCCCGCTTCTCGGGCCGCGGACCCCACCGATTCGATCACCTTCTTGAGGTCGACCAGCGGCAGTCCCTCTTCGAGCACCAGGCCCAGGCTCATCCAGAGCGGCTTTGCGCCCTTCACCGCCAAGTCGTTGACGGTGCCGCAGACGGCGAGCTTCCCGATGTCGCCGCCGGGAAAGAACAGCGGAGATACGACGTAGCTGTCGGTGGTGAAAGCGAGCTTGCCCTTCTCGACGTCAAGGATGGCGGCATCGTCAAGCGGATGTAAGAGAGGATTGTCGAGCACGGGGAGGATCACCGATTCGATCAACTCCCTGGTCAGCAGTCCTCCCCCGCCGTGTCCCAGAAGAACGTGGTCGGACATCATCCGACGCGATGTCACGACACTCCTCCCCTCCCGTAGCGCCAATGGGCTGCGCAAGCTCCCTCGCTCGAGACCATGCATGGTCCCACGGGATTCGTCGGGGTGCACCTGCGACCGAAGAGAGGGCATTCCGGTGGCGCGAGCGCGCCCCGGAGCACGTCGCCGCACCGGCACCCCTCCAACGGCCGGCCGGGCCGGACCTCGAGGCCCAGCCTCACGGCGGCGTCATGCTCTTTGTAATGAGCGCCCACGGCCAGACCACTCCCCGGAATCACCCCCAGACCGCGCCATTCGCTGTCGCAGACTTCGAAGACGCCGGCCACTAACCGCTGCGCGACTCGGTTGCCCTCCGGAGTGACCGCGCGCGCGTACTCGATCTCCAACTCTTTCCTGCCCTCGGAGAGTTGGGAGAGGAGCATCGCCACCCCTTTGAGCAGATCGAGGTCTTCGAAGCCGGTGACCACGCAAGGGATCCCGTGCTCCTTCGCCAGGAACGAGAACGCGGATGCCCCCGTGACCACGCACACGTGGCCGGGGCAGATGAACCCGTCGATCTTGACCTCTCCCTGGGTCACGAGCGCCTCCATGGCACGGGGCATAGTCTTGTGCGCGCTCAGCGCCAGGTAGTTCGACACACCCTCGTCCCGCGCGGCTCGCAGGGTCACGGCAACTGCGGGAGCGGTGGTCTCGAACCCGACCGCGAGGAACACCACGAGCCGGGACGTATCTTCGCGGGCCATGGCCAGAGCGTCTGCTGGGGAGTAGACCACGCGCACCGAGGCCCCGGACGCCCGCTCCGCCTCCAGAGACGACGTGCTGCCCGGCACCCTCAGCAGGTCTCCAAAGGTCGCCACGATGACCTCCGGCCTTCTGCTCAACTCCACGGCAGCGTCTATGTAACCCGCCGGCGTGACGCACACAGGACATCCGGGACCGGAGATGAGCGATACCGACTCGGGTAAGAGCCCGCGCAGCCCACTCCTGAAGGCGACCATGGTATGCGTCCCACACACTTCCATAAGCCTGATGGGACGTCCGATCTTCTGTGCGCGCTCTTCGATCTCGTGCATGAACATGCTGGAAGGTTGACGGTCTCCGGTGATCACTGTGGTCCTCCACCGGACCATGTCCCGTCCACGATGGCCTTCCACTCACGTACGTCCTGATCGTCCCAGCGCTCCAGGGCGAACCCCGCGTGCACCAGCACGTAGTCACCAATGGCGACGTCCTCCACCAGGGAGAGGTCGACCTCCCGCAGAGCACCGTCCACCGATACCGTGGCCGTCACCCCGGTCAGGCTCACGACTTCGGCCGGCACGGCTAGGCACATCGCGCATCTCCCATCGCCCGAGCCACCGCCACCGCGGCTTGGCCGAGCGATATCCCGCCGTCGTTAGGCGGCACTTTGGTATTGATGTGCACGCTCAATCCAGACGCGCGCAAAGCTTCAATGGCGCGACGCAGCAGCAGCTTGTTCTGGAAGACTCCTCCCGACAGGACGACATCGGTCACAGCGTGCACGGCGCACAATCGCACGGCGGTAGACGCAGCCGCCGCCGCCACGGTGTTGTGGAACCTAGCCGCTATGGTCCCGACCTCCACCCCCTGGTTGATGTCCCCGACCACCTCCCCGAACGTCAGCCCGAGATCAAGGATCCAAGGCTCGTCGCCGTCACGAATAATGAAGCGGTAGCTCCCGCTCGCAGCAGGGTCTGCCGCCGTCTCCAGCCGGATGGCGCCCTGCGCTTCGTAGCCGGCAAGATCGCAAAGACCAAGGAGAGCCGCCGCGGCGTCGAAGAGCCGGCCCGCGCTGGAGGTCAACGGACAGTTCAAGGCAGACGATATGAGCCGCCGAATCGTCTCCGCCCGACCATCCCGAGCCCACTCGCAGACGGGACCGCCCGAGGCCCTCCACGCGGACCTCGCTCGGCAGAGAGATCCCCTCCGCGGCGCAGACGCTCGCCGCCATGCGCCAGGGCTCCTCGATGGCCTTCTCCCCTCCCGGCAAAGGGTACGTCTTGAAGTGGGCCAGACGCTTGAAATCCCGGCGGTCGGCAAGGAGGAACTCTCCTCCCCACACCGTCCCATCGGGGCCGAATCCAGTTCCGTCCAGGGCCACTCCCAGCACCGGACCCTCGAGGTCGCATTCCGCCATGACGCTGACGACATGCGCGTGATGGTGCTGAACCCCGACCAGACTCACCCCCTCCAGTCCGGATGCGTAACGCGAGGAGAGGTACCCGGGATGCAGATCGTGAGCGACAAGCTGAGGCGAGACGCGCAGCAACTCGAGCCAGCGACCGATCTCCTCCTGGTAGAAGGAGTACGTTGCGAAGTCGGCAAGATCACCAATGTGCTGAGAGACGTGAGCCTCTCCGCGGACTGCGAGGCAGAACGTGGTCTTGAGTTCCCCGCCGGTAGCGAGAACGGCAGGAGAATCGCGGGCGATCCGCAGAGGCGAGGGGACAAAACCCCTGGCCCGCCTCATGAATTGGCGGCTGCCATCGACGATCCGCAGTACCGAGTCGTCGCACCGGTGCTGGATGGGCCTGTCGTGGGTGAGAGCCGCATCGGCTATCCCGTCGGCGAGCAGGGAGAGGACCTGCCCCTCATCCTGTGGCGATGGGCTCCTCCCGGCGATTGCCGCTGGTGAGGACCAACCCTTCGAATGCCTCCAGAAGCAGATGATGGATCGGTGTGTAGGGTAGAAAGACGCCGGTGTCCCTGGTGTCCGGAGAGATGGCCGGGTTGATCCACCCCTCGACCACGACTATGGGATGTGCCGTTGAGACCAGTTCGCCGACCTCGAGCGGGCTGATCGCCAAATACTTCCGGAGCGTGGCCAGATCTCGGAACATCACCGCCAACGCCTTGTCCGGCCGCTGCTTGCGGGATCGCAGAAGCCCGATGGCCTCCTCGTTGAAGGCATCGCACGCAAGATGGTAGCCCCCCAGCCCTTTCACCGCGAGGATCCCGCCCTTGTTGAGCAATGCTTGAGTGGCCAGCAGCGCCTGCTCGGCCTCGGCTAGGAGTGTTCCTTCGCGGTCTATCAAGGACAGTCGCGGCCCGCAGTCCGCGCACGCATTGGGCTCGGCGTGGAACCGGCGGTCGCTGGGATCCCGGTATTCCCGCTCACAGGCTGGGCAGAGCGTGAACTGAGCCATGGAGGTGTTGGCCCTGTCGTAGGGAAGCCCTCGTATGATGGTGAACCTGGGGCCGCAATCGACGCAGTTGATGAACGGGTACCGATAGCGCCTATCGCCAGGATCGCGCAGTTCGGCCAGGCAAGTGTCGCAGGTGGCGAGATCCGGCGGCAGATGGACCCCCACCGCACCTTCGACTTCGGAGGCGACCACCTCGAAGCTTCCATAACCCCTGGGCGCCATCCTGTCGCTGGTCACCCGAGTGATCGAAGCATGCCGGGGCACACGCTCGACCAGGTGGTCGAAGAAATCGGACAGCTGCCCTTCGTCGCCCTCGACCTCGAGCGTGACACCCTGAGGATCGTTGCGGACGAAACCTGTCAGCCCGCAGGCCACCGCATGCCGGTAGACCGCCGGGCGGAACCCTACCCCTTGGACCCTTCCCTCGACTCTCGCTCGGACGCGTGCTACTCCCTGCCCGGTACCGCGGCTCATCTGGCGGCGCCCGCCCTCTTCCGGTCCTGCTCCACCATGCCCTCGATCCAACTTGCGAGATTCTCCAGACCCTCACCTGTCCGGCACGACACCTCGATCACAGGCGCATGTGCGTTCAGACCGCGGAAGTCCCTGAAGAAGACTCCCATATCGAAATCGGTATGGGGGAGAAGGTCGATCTTGTTCAGAACGAGCGCCGACACCTCGTGAAAGAGCAGCGGATACTTGGCCGGCTTGTCATGGCCCTCGGCCACGCTCAGGACGCCCACTTTCGCAGCCTCGCCCAGGTCGAACTCCGCAGGGCAGGCTATGTTGCCGACATTCTCGATGAACACGAGGTCCATGCGTTCCAGGGGAAGCTCCGCCAGGCCTCTGGCGACCAGGGCCGCCTCCAGATGGCAGCCCCCATTTGTCAGCAGCTGAATCACCGGCACTTCAAGCCGGTCGATGCGCTCCGCGTCGCGGGTGGTCGCAATGTCGCCCTCAAGGACAGCCATGTTGAAGTGATCGCGCAGACGCGGTATGACCTTTTCGAGCACGGAAGTCTTACCGGCCCCTGGGGCGCTGATCAAGTTGATGGCCGTCACCCCGGCGGCGGCGAGCCGCCGCCGGGTCTGCGCCGCCGCCTCGTTATTGACTTCGAGGATGTTCTGTAAGACCTTTATCTCCATTCCCGCTCAGTCCTCCAGCTCGACGCTCACCAAGTCTAGCTCCTGGCCGCTGACAAGATCGCTGCACACCCGGGCACAGGTCGGACAGACCACCCAGGGCTCCTCCACGGCAAAGACCTCTCCGCACTGCTCACACCGGGCCCGGGCCACCACTGCTTCTATTTCCAGCCGCGAACCCTCGAGCGGCGTCCCGCGTGTGAGTGATTCGTAGTAGAACGTCAGGCTTTCCGGTACCACCAACCGCCAGGTCCCGATCCGCAGACCGACGGCTACGACCTTGCGCCCCTCATGAGAAGACCGGACCTCCTCCACCTGCTCGACGAGCGCCTCGGCGATGCTCAACTCGTGCACGCTGGGATACTCCCCCTGTCGGCCGAGGAGCACCCGGCCGCGAAACGCCGCCCCGGTGACGTCGCGGGTGACTTGTCGCGGCGGGTCTGATGTGCGATACAGGCAAGAGAACAACGGAGAAAGCATGAAGACCATCGTGCTCGGCATGGGAAATCCGATACTTTGCGACGACGCCGTCGGGATCAGGCTCGCGCGCGATCTTCGCCGACAGGCGAAGGAAAGACCGGATCGTCGACTACATCGTCGACTGCTCGGTGGGAGGCCTCAACCTTCTCGACCTTGTCACGGGCTACGACCGCCTGATCGTGTTCGACTCGATACGAGGCGCGGGCGGACCGCCCGGCACCTGGTACAGCATGACCGGGGAGTCTTTCCGCGAGACCATGAACCTGAACAACGTGCACGACGCCAACTTCACCACCGCGCTGGAACTGGGCAGGCGATTGGGGGCTCACATACCGTCCTCCAGGAATGTCCACATCTTCGCCGTCGAGATCGTCGACAACACCACGTTCTCGGAGAGCATGACTCCGAGCTGGAGTCCGCGTACCCGGCGTATTCGCTCGAAATCATCCACCAAGTGCTCCGACTGCTGCAGGAGTAGCGGAGGGCAGATACCCGCTCGTCGCGGGGCTACATGGATCGGCCGTTGGTCCCGTCGTGCCGCTACTCTCCCTCTGTCTCACAGCAGGCCGGGGCGTAGAACACCATCCCGCAGTTCCGGCACCGGTACTGCGCGGTCTCATTCACGACGCCGAAGGGACCATTGACGGTGGCGCACGCAGGGCAGGCCATTTGCCGCATCTCGCTCGTCGGTGACAAGCACGGTGCACCGAGGGGCCCGGCCTGAGTCGGTGACATGAGCCATTCCGAAGCGAAAGGCTCGTCCGCCAGCCTGGCTCTGCAGATGCGCGAGACGGCTCGAGATCACGTTGGCGATGCTGTTTACCACCCGGCCGCCAGATAACCGGATTCTTCTCGAAGAGCTGTCGGAGCTCGGCCCCGTCGAGCGCGACAAGCGTCGATGGCTCAAGCGTCGACACAGCCGCCGTGAACGTCTGATCGTCCAATACGGCCGACCACCCGATCACCGCCCCGGGACCGAGCTCGTCTATGACCACTTCCTGGCCGTCGCGGCTCCTCATCTTGACCGCGACCCGTCCCTCAGAGACCAGGTACAGGGCCGAGGCGATCTCGTTCTCCTCAATCACCTGAGAGCCCGCTTGGTGCTTCTCCACCGCGGCGATATCGGCCACCTGTTCGAGTTCTCGTTTGCTCAGGTCGGCGAAGACCTCGGAGTCGCTAAGAAGCGCAATATCAACCATTTGAATCCGCCTTTCCTCAACAATTACGCTTGATCACCCTGGACGAGCTCGCCGCCCTTGTAGATCACGACCTCGAGTGGCATCTTCCCCAGGCTGTGCGTGGCGCAGCTGTAGCACGGGTCGAAGGCCCGGAAGCCCATCTCCACCATGTTCAGGATGCCTTGGTCGGGCTCGACGCCCGGCTTGATGAGCGCCTGCGCTACTTTCTTGGTGACCATCTGGATCGGCGCGTTGTTGTTGGTCGTCCCCACGATGAGGTTGGCACTCGTGCAGATACCCCGCTCGTCGCAGGTGTAGTGATGGGTGAGCGTCCCGCGCATGGCCTCCACGACGCCGAAGCCCTCTCCGGTGATGCTCTGGGGGATCACCCGCACCTGCTCGCCGGTGATCTCCGGGTCGTCGCAGTAGCGCTGCAGCGTCTCTGCATTCTGGACCATCTCCACCAGCCGCGCCCAATGCTGCGCCAGCAGCGCCTTGCACGGGTGGGCGCCGAGAGTCGCGTACATCTCCTCGAAGGCTTCCTGGGCCTTGGGAGTGGCCATCCTGTCGGCGACGTTGAGACGGGCCAGCGGAGTGGCGCAGTAGATGCTCGAGTCGATACCCTCCACGAACCCTTTCCAGCCGCGCTTCTTGAGATACGGGAACTTCAGATACGACCAAGGCTCCACGTGCTCGGCCACGTACTCGGCGTAGTCCTTGGCCTCATACTTGTGGATCTCCTTGCCCTCGAAGTCGACCACGCGGATCTTGCCGTCGTAGAAGTTGGGCGCGTTGTTCTCGTCGACCAGGCCCATGTTGTGGACGTCGAGCGTGTAGGGACCGTTGACGATCAGATCGACGTACTGCGGGTTGGCGAGCACCACGTCGCGGAACAGCTGGAGGCTGAACTGGGTGAAGTCGTAGAGCTCGTCCACCCACTCTTTGATCTGCGTCGAGCTCTTCGGGCTTGAGCCTCTTGGCCACCCCACCGGGCAGACACCAGATGTCCTGCGTGTTGCGGCCCCCGATGATCCGCTGGATCTCCTGGGCCAGACCCCGGCACGCGGATCACCTTGCCGCCGATCTCCAGGCCGACCTTGGCCACCACGCCCAGGATGTTGCGCACCGCCGGGTCGGCGTCCGGGCCCAGGACGAAATCCGGCGCCGCCAGCGCGTAGAAGTGGGCGGTGTGGCTGTGGATGTAGTGGGCGTTGTAGTACATGTCGCGGAGCTTGTGCGCGAGCGGCGCCACCTCGTTGTTGAAGCAGCCGTCCACGGCCTTGGCGCTCGCCATGTGGTGGCTGGCCGGGCACACGCCGCAGATGCGGGTGACGATGCGGGGCAGTTCCTCGATGGGCCGGCCGACGACGAACTGTTCGAAGCCGCGCAACTCCGGGATCTGGAAGTAGCAGTCCTCGACCGCTCCGGCGTCGTCCAGGAAGATCGAGATCTTCCCGTGGCCCTTCCAGCCGGGTGATCGGATCGATGGTGATCATTCTCGTCATTGGCGATAGCTCCTTTGCAGAAGCGATGAGGCGACACCGTAGCGATAGGCGAAGCTGGTGAAATCGGGCAGGCCCGCCAAGATCGCCTCGATCTCGTCAGGGTCCTTGCTGTCGACGATCGAGGCGACGGCAGCTGGCAAGCTTGGCGCCCTGGTCGACCACCCCGGGCACCGGTCCGTAGCAGCCGCGGCACGGTATCCCGCTCTTCGGGCAGCGGACTCCGCAGCCCGAGCGGGTCGCCACCCCGCAGCAGAGCATCCCCTGCTCGAGCAGGCAGGTGTCCGGGTCGGCGATGATCTCCCACGGACGGTAGAACCGCTTGATCTTCTTCTCGTTCTTGGTCCGCGGGCAGTCCTCGCAGAGCGCGTGCTCGAAGGCTCCGACCACCGAACCCTTGGGCGGAAGCTCCCCCTTGACGACGGCAAGGAGCGCCGCCTTCACCTGGTCGGGCTGAGGCGGGCAGCCGGGAAGGTAGTAGTCGACGTCCACCACGTCGTCCAACTTGTAGACCCGCCGATAGAAACGCGGGATATCGAGCACCTTGCCGTCGACACTGGTCTCGGGCTGCGGCACGACGCCGTTCCCGCCCTCGATCGAGGGATTGCGAAGGTAGGCGGTCTCGAAGATCTTCTCCCGCGAGGTGAGGTTCGCCAGCCCCGGGATGCCGCCCATGTAGGCACAGGCGCCGTAGGCGAGCAGCATCTTGCTCTTCTGGCGCAGCAGCCTGGCGATGTGCTCGTTCTCGGAGTTGCGGACCGCCGCCGTTGAAGATGGCCAGATCGAGCTCCCCGTCCTCCATGGCCTCGAGGTCTTTGTACTTGCCGTCGACGGCGATGGGCCACATGCGGATGTCGGCGACCGCGGCCACGTCGAGGATGAACTCGTTGGTGTCGAGGACCGACGACGTCGCAGCCGCCGCAGGCCGCGCCCCAATACATCGCTATCTGTAGCTTCTTGTCTGCCATGGCTCACCTTTCCGCCATGTCGGTGGGCCAACGCCGTCCGGACTGGGCTCGGGCCCAGTTCTCGCACCCGCTGGGTCATGTCGTTGACCAGGTCGGCGAACCGCTGGCCTTCGCTCGCGCTCACCCACTCCAGCCGCACCCGGGCGTCCTCGATGCCATAGTCGGCCAGCATCTTCTTGAGCAAGCGGGTAGCGGCGCATCATCTTGTAGTTGCCCTCGGAGTAGTGGCAGTCGCCCGGGTGGCAGCCGCAGATGAGCACGCCGTCCGCCCCGTCCACGAGGGCCTTCAGCACGAAGGTCGGGTCGATCCGGGCCGTGCACATCACGCGGATGATGCGCACGTTCGGTGCGTAGTGGATCCGGCTGGTGCCGGCCAGATCGGCGCCCGGTGTAGGAGCACCAGTTGCAGAGGAACCCGACGATCTTGGGCTCGAAGCTCATGCCAGCACCCCCTCGATCTGCGCGAAGATCTGCTCGTCGGTGAAGTGGCGCGCCGTTATCGCGCTCGGACGGACAAGCGGCCACGCAGGCGCCGCACGCCTTGCAGAGGGCGCTGATCACGCTGCTTCGCTTCTTCTCGGCGTCATAGACTATGGCCGAGTACGGGCAGAGCTCGTTGCAGATGCGGCACCCCGAGCACTTGTCCTCGTCGACCTCGGCGAACACCGCGTCGATGTCGATCGTGCCGCGGATGGTCCGCGCCAGGATGCGGCCGGCCGCGGCCCTGGCCTGGGCCACCGAGTCCGGGATGTCCTTGGGTGCCGCGCACGTGCCGGCGATGTAGATGCCGTCGGTGGTCGTGGCCACCGGGTCGAGCTTGGGATGGCTCTCGATGAACCAGCCGTCTTTGTCGCGGCTGATGTTCACCAGGCGAGCGACCGCCGTCCGAGTCTTCGCGGGCCTCCATGCCCACCATGAGGATCACCAGGTCGGCCGGGATCTCGATGACCTCGCCGGACAGCTTCTCGTTCACCTCGATGAGCATGTCGCAATCGTCTTTGGGACCCGCCTTGCGGATGACCGGGTGGTCGTTCTTGCCGTACATCAGGAAGAGGGTCTTCGCCTCCGAGCCGCGCCGGTAGAAGTCCTCGTGGCCCTTGCCGAACGCGTGCATGTCGATGTAGATGTCGCTGACGTAGCACTCCGGGATGGCGGACTTGACTTCGCTGCGCGTACTTGAGCGCGGTCATGCAACACACCCGCGAGCAGTAGGTGTGGAACTCCTTGCTCCGGCTCCCGACGCAGTGGATGATCGCCACGTACTGAGGCATCTTCCCTTCCTTCGTCTGGATCCGGCCGGCGCGCAGCATCTTCTCGAACTCGAACGAGGTGATGACGTTCGGCAGCTTGCCGTAGCCGTAGTGAGTCACGCGAGAGGCGTCGAACTCCTTGTAGCCGGTGGCGACTATGACGTTGCCGACCTTGAACTGGCTGACCGACGCCGTCGTCGCCCCAGATCGGTCTCCACGGTGGCCGTGAAGTTGCCGACGAAGCCCTCGAGCGAGCTGCACCTCGGACTCGAGCAGCACGTCCATGCGCCGGTGCTCGCTCACCCGGGTGACGAGCGCGGTCATCAGGTCGCGGGCGGAGTCGAGGTAAGGAGCCGTGAGATCCACCCGAGCCACGTTCCCGCCCAGGCTGCTCCTGCCTCTCCACCAGATAGACCCGGCTGCCGCCGTCGGCGAGTTCGAGGGCCGCCGTCATTCCGACGATCCCGCCGCCGATGACGAGGACGTTCGGGCACATGTCCACCGAGCGCCGCTCCAGCGGTTCGTGGCCGCCACGCGCCGCATGGCGCCGAGCGTCAAGCGCCCGGGCTTTCTCGGTGGCCACCACGCGGATCGTCGTGCACCCAACTGCACTGCTCCCGGATGTTGGCCATCTCCAGGAAGTACGGGTTGATGCCGGCCCTCTGCAGGGCCTTCCGGAAGGTCGGCTCGTGCATGCGGGGGCTGCACGCGGCCACGACGACGCGGTCCAGGCCCTGCTCCTTGATGTCCTCGACGATCATCTCCTGGCCGGGGTTGGAGCACATGTACTTGTACGACTTGGCCACCACCACCCCCGGTTGCTCCGAAGCCGAGCGGACCACGGCCTCGCAGTCCACGACCTTGGCGATGTTGGTGCCGCAGTTGCAGACGTAGACGCCGATCCTGTGTTGTTCCATCACGTCACCCGATCACACGTTGGGTCACGACGACCGGCTCCGTTGCTCTCCGGCCGCGGGCAACCGGGCCTCGGCCCGCACCGCGGCGAAGTACATCGCCAGCGGGCGGTAGGCCAGGTGAGACCACTTGCTGAAGGGCACCTCCAGTCCCAGCATCGGGACGACGCCCATCAGGTGGACCACGTAGGTGACGTTCGCCGCCATGTCGAGCCCGGCCCGGTGGAGGATGTGCTGCAGGATACCGGTGAAGGCGACGAAGACCAGCAGCACGAGGAAGATCCAGTCCGTCTCGTGCGAGTGCGCGTACAGGGGCTCGGACTTCTTGAGGCGTCCTCGTATCGCGAAGATCGTGGTGCCGAGCAGTCCGACCGTGGCGAGGTACGCCGAACACGTGGACCCGCCAGTCGATGCCGGGTCCCGCCTGCATGTCTTGCAGGAAGAACATGATCAACACCAGCATGGTCACGTAGCTCAGCATCAAGGCGAGGTGTATCGACCCACGGTCGCTTCCTCTCGCACTTGGCGTATCGCTTCTGGGTGAAGAAGTGCAGGGGCAAGGCGATACAGCCTCTTCACGTAGAGCGACAGCGGGACGTGCAGGCTCTTGTCCCGCCCGATCGTGAACCACCACATCCGGGCGCAGTTGGTGAGCAAGAAGGACCAGCAGCACTGCCGCCAGGCACCCAGTCGAAGATGTGGATGCTCGCCGCTGGGCATGAAGGCGTTCGGGCCGTCGTAGTGGTGGATGCTGCCTCCTCGGGACACTGCCCCAGAGCACGAACCCCAGCCCGGTCAGCAGCGCCGCCCCTATGACGGCCGCCAGCTCGATCTTGCCCGACCGGTAGAACAGCCGGGAGATGCCGGTGAAATCGTACCGGCTGGTGAGCCAGCGCCGCAGGCTCATCATGGTCTCGCCGGGCTCGCGCCCCGCGGGGCACTCCTCGGAGCACTCGCCGCAGTAGTAGCAGAGCCACGGCTCGAGGCTGCTCTTCGAGCTTCTTCTCGAGCCCCATCTGCAGGAAGCGCATCGGGCGCCGCGGGAAGATGTACGGCTCTTTGGAGAACGGGCAGACCGCCGAGCAGTTGCCGCAGTGGTAGCACTTCTGGACGTCCTCGCGCCCCATACACCTCCAGCTCGTCGATGAGTTTGGGATTGACTCGTGATCGCCATGTCTGCCCTCCTCAAATCCGGGCGAGATTGCGAGCGCGCGCCTCGATGTCGCTGAGCGAGAGTTCCGCCCGGCTATCCAGCCCCCGCCCGGTGGTGACGCTCTTGAGCGCGCCGGCGGCCACCGCCGAAGCCTGGGCCACGGTGTCGGGGATGTCTTTGGGCGCCTGGCAGGCTCCGGCCACGAAGACCCCGCCCCGCTCCGTGTCGGTGGGGTCGGAGTTGTAGTCGAGCTCGCTGAACCAGCCGTCGTCGTCGCGGCCGATCCCCAGCATCTGGGCGACGCGGTCGCTGCCGTGGGCGGGTATCAGGCCCGACCGCCAGGATCACCATGTCGACCGGCGAGTCGACCATCCGGTCGCTCACGATGTCCTCACCCTTGATGCATCATCTGGCCGTCGACCTCGACGATACGGGCCGTCCGGCCGCGCACCACGAAGGTCCCCTCCGCGGCGATGCGCTCGGCGAACTCCTCGTAGCCCTTGCCGAAGGCCCGCATGTCGATGTAGAACTCGTAGCAGGTCGCGTCGGGCAGCTTCTCCTTCACCAGATGGGCGAACTTGAGCGAGTACATGCAGCACACCCGCGAGCAGTAGGGGTTGTGCTGCGCGTCACGCGAGCCGACGCAGTGGATGATGGCCACGCTTCGGGGCGGTGGCCCGTCCGGGTCGAGGACCCATTCGTCCACCTTCTTGCGCTTGTTGTGCTTGAGCGTCTTGGTGACGATCTTGCCGCCGGTGGGCCCGGAGGCGTTGGTCATGCGCTCGAATTCCAGCGCGGTCAGGACGTTGGGGAGCACCCCGTAGCCGTAGCGCTCGATCTTGGTGGCGTCGTAGCACGTCATAGCCGGTGGCTATGACGATGTTGCCGACCTCGAACTCGATCATCTCGTCCTTCTGAGCCAGGTCGATGCATTCCTTGGGGCACTTCTTGGCGCAGACGCCGCATTTCTCCCCGTCGCTCTCGAAGTAGAGGCACGAGGCCTCATCGAGCACGTAGGCGTTCGGCACCGCCTGCGGGAAGGGGATGAAGATCGCCTTCCGCGTGGCGATGCCGGAGTCGAACTCGCTGGGGGCCCTGCGTCGGGCACGACTCCGTGCAGGCGTTGCAGGCCACGCAGGCGTCGAGGTCCACGTGCCGCGCCTGTCTTGCGGACGCGGCACCTTGTACGCGCCCGGAGAGCCGGTGACGTCCTCCACCTCGGAGTACGTCATCAGGTCGATCATCTCGTGCTGACCGACCGCCACCATCTTCGGCGTGAGGATGCAGGCGGCGCAGTCGAGAGTGGGGAACGTCTTGTCGAACATCGCCATGTGCCCGCCGATCGTCGCCGTGCGCTCGACCAGGTAGACCTGCTTCCCGGCGTCGGCGATCTCGAGGGCCGCCTGGATGCCGGCGACCCCGGCTCCGATGATCAGCGTCCCCGGGTGAGTAGCCGTGGTGTCGGGCCGAGCAGCCAGGGCGAACGGCACCCCCAGGACCGCACAGGCGATCGGTGGATTCGGCCCTCGGGGTGCCCGATCCCGCTCGACGCGCCGTGCTCGCGGAACGACGCCAGCGGACTTCGTCGGGGTCCTTGCCGGCGAGGGCCATGGCCCTTGTGAACACCGGTTTGAAGAACCCCGGGGAATCGCCCGCAAGCACGATCCGCTCGAGCCGCTCCCTGGTTATCTCCTCGGAGAGGGCCTTCGGATCCAGAGGTGGAAGCACGCCCGAGGTTCCTGACCACTTCCACACTGGGCAGATTGGCGGCATACAACTCCACCTCGCGGAGATTGACGGCCGCCGGGTCGCCCCCACCCGCCTGACAAATGTACACACCCGTCCTCATGATCCCCCCGTCTGGCTTTGGTTGGAATTCTTTTCCTGACGAAGTTGCCAACGGGCCCCCGGACGTGGCCCCTGACCAGCCTCCTCGAGACACAGGCGGCGCGGTAGCCGAACAGAAACCGACCGGGAGATGCAGACCCGCGTCTCAGTGATGCGAGAGTGGTGTATCGGATGAGCCGAACGACAAAGAGGATCACTCGAAAGATGCCCCGGGTTGCTGAGCGGACCGTCCGACGAGGCTAGGTCGAGAGCATCACAAACCCGACTCAACGCGGACACCCGTGACTTGTTGCGCCGCCAGCCATGCCTTGGCGGGTTACAGGCCCGAGGACAGCGATGATCGCAGACAGTTTGAGGGAGTCCGCACGGAGACGCTTGGCTTGGACGCCATTTGGCACTCGCCAAGACGCAATGACGGGAGGCGCTGCCAACGCAAGCGCTGGCGCTCCATCCCCCCCGGAATCGAGCCGGCCGCTCACAAGAAGCTGAGTAACCATTAACCCCAACTGATTGTGAAACTATTCCCCAGTGTGTCGCACCCTATCACACCACCGTCCGACGAGACAAGGGCCGGCCCCAGCGCGTTTATGCAATAGCTGTTGCGTCTATGGTTATATGCAACGTGGCCACGCGCGGAAGCCAACGGCTCGAGAAGGGGGTTTGGAATTCGAAAGTTCGTCTTGTAGGGCGGCATGAGTTTGAGAAGCTGGTCCCTCGTCCTCCCCCACTTGTCATCTGGTTAGGCAGGGATGCCGCGTTTGGCACTCCGTTCGATATGGCACTGGGAAAGGTCGATCCATGGAGACCGGCGGCAGGCGGCCACGAGCCACGGTTCGTTCGCCGCTCACGGGCCAACCAAGACCAGAATTACGCAACATGTATTGCGTTTTGAGCATTATGCAATGGACGCAAGAAGGCGCCCGAGCCGCAGGAGAATTAACGGGACGGATTACCCATTAGGACCGCGAAATAGAAGGAGCCCTCGGGCGCGGGCTCCCGAAACACGAGTGGACCTGAGTGGACAACTTTTGACCCTGCGGGGAAGAGGTGCAGAGACGAC
The DNA here is from genome assembly GCA_963772095.1 of uncultured Thermoleophilia bacterium. Lineage (GTDB taxonomy): Bacteria > Actinomycetota > Thermoleophilia > RBG-16-64-13 > RBG-16-64-13 > Chersky-299. The sequence goes on along the minus strand of CAVYVU010000028.1, from coordinate 173,712 downwards.
TCACCGTCCCCTCCGCCGGCTGGCTGACGGACCCAGCGCCGCTTGGTCTGGCCGGTGGCAAGCGCTACCATGTCGCTTTGCTGGTACACGTTTCCGAATGCACCGGTGACGTCCGTCCGTTCGGACGGAGTTTGGGGGGAACAGTGCCTGCAAGACGCGACAAAGGCGATGCAGCCCAGACAATCTTCGCGGCGGAGCCGCGCGACTACAGGCGTGACCATTGGCCCCGTGTGCACGCGCCGAACAACCCTCTGACCCGTCGTCTCGCATTCTGGTCGGCGGTGGTCGTCCCCTTGCTGTTGATCGTCTTTCTCGGCTGCTATCTCGGTGGCGCCGCTCCGGCAGTCGCAGACGCCCTCACACACGCGCTGTTCGCTCCTGTGGCAGTGTTCGCGCTTCGCGCCGTGACGCTGATCTACTTCCTTCCCCTCGCCCTTCACGGAGTTTCTCCGAGCCCGGTCTTCGCTGGTGTGGTCATCTACCTGATCGCCGGTCTTGTGCTCTTGGGCTGGCGTAGGTGGAGGCAGGCGGTGATCGTGCTTCTCCTTCCCCTCCTTTGCACTATCCCGCTGTCGGTCATCGGGCTACGGACCGCTGATGGCCAGGCAGGCGAGGTAAGAGACACGTTTTCGTCGGCCATGACCGCACGATGGTCCCAGGATGGGGTCGACCTAGCCGCCATCGAACAATCGGCCACTACCCGCGATGTCCGGGAGAGCGTCACAAAGATCGACTACCGGTTTGTGGTGTTCGAATTCTCCGGCTCCAGCGCCACTGTGGCAAGCGTTGTCACCACTTTGCGTACATGGGAGGCGAAGAGTCCCGAGGGCACCTGGAAAGAGTATCGGAGGGTGTTCAAGGACGACTTCGCGGCTCAGATGGTCAAGCAAAGCTCCGGTCAGTGGCAGGTCGCGTCACTCAAAGAAGACTTCCATCCTGGGTACGAGCCGTAATCGGGATAGGTGACCTGGGGAATGCCACCGATGGAGAGTCGCGCGATCGGGTAGGCGACTGGACATCATAAGCAGGTCATTTACAGGAAGAACGTTGTCGCTTCGACAACAGAAGTGGGCGATACTGGATTTGAACCAGTGACTTCTGCAGTGTGAATGCAGCGCTCTCCCACTGAGCTAATCGCCCGTGTCAGGGGTCAGAATGATACCAGCAGGCCGTGCGCCCCGCCAAGGCCCGAATCTCACGCGCGCCTGCTTTCCCAGGAACGCGTGAACTCAGCGCGTCAGTCTACCCGAAACCGCCGCAGCCTGAGCGAGTTGGAGAGCACGCTCACCGACGACAGGGCCATGGCCACCGCCGCGTACACGGGATTCAGGAGCACCCCGAAGGCCGGATAGAGGACCCCGGCGGCCACCGGGATCAGAGCGATGTTGTAGCCGAAGGCCCAGCCGAGGTTCTGACGGATGATGCGCATGGTCGCCTTGCTCAGGCGGATGGCCGTGGGGATGGGGAGCAGGTCGCCGCGGATCAGGGTGATGTCGGACGTCTCCATGGCCACGTCGGTGCCGGTGCCGATCGCGATGCCGATGTCCGCCTGCGCCAAGGCCGGTGCGTCGTTGATGCCGTCGCCCACCATGGCCACCACCTTCCCCGCCGCCTGAAGGTCCTTGATGGCCTGGGCCTTGTGATCGGGGAGGACCTCGGCGAGCACATGAGTGATCCCGGCCTGGCGGGCGATGGCCTCGGCCGTCCGCCGGTTGTCCCCGGTGAGCATGTACACCTCGAGGCCCAGCGGCCTGCAGGCTGCGCACCGCCTGCGCCGAGTCGGGCTTGAGGACGTCGGCCACCCCGATGAGACCGGCCACCGCACCGTCGAGCGCCACGAGCATGGGCGTCTTTCCTTCTAGCGCGAGGCGTTCGACAGTCGCGTCCAGTCGAGCCGACGGATAACCCCGCTCGTCCATGAGCTGCCGATTCCCGAGCAGCACGCGCACCGGAACTCCGCCAGACGTGGCGGCGATCGTCGCCTCGATGCCACGGCCCGGGATCGCCTCGAAGTGTTCGATGGCGCGATAGCGTCAGGCCCAGTGCTTGCGCATGCTCCACGATGGCCTCGCCCAGGGGATGTTCCGACCCGCGCTCCGCCGACGCCGCTAATCGCAGCAATTCCGTTTCGCGGGCTTCAACGTCCGACGCGCTTGACGACTCGCGTCGCCGGCTTCCTCGCTCTCCGGCCCGGGCCGGTCCGCGACCACCACGTCGGTCACCTCAGGCTTACCCCGGGTAAGCGTGCCGGTCTTGTCCAGCACGATAGTGTCCAGCTTGTATGCTCGCTCCAACGCCTCCCCCGAGCGGATCAGGATCCCGTTCTCGGCCCCCTTGCCGGTACCCACGACGATGGCCGTGGGCGTGGCGAGACCCATGGCGCAGGGACAGGCGATGATGACCACCGAGACGAAAGCCAGCAACGCCAGCGTGAAGTGAGGCTGCGGTCCCGCGAAGAACCAGATCAGGAAAGCGATCACCGCGATCGCCAAGACCACCGGCACAAAGATACTGGCGATGTAGTCAGCGGCCCGCTGAATGGGAGCTTTCGAGCCCTGAGCTTCTTCCACCAGCCGCACGATCTGGGCTAGGGCGGTGTCTCGCCCGACCTTCGTGGCCCTGAAGCGGAAGGAACCGACGCGGTTGAGAGTGGCGCCGATCACCTCGTCTCCGGGACCCTTCTCCACCGGGATGGATTCGCCGGTGAGCATGGACTCGTCCACCGCTGAGTGCCCTTCCAGCACGATCCCGTCCACGGGGATCTTCTCCCCGGGCCGCACGATCACCACGTCGCCGGCCTGGACGTCCTCAACAGGGATGTCCATCTCCACCGGTTCGCCGGCCGGCGCTTCCGCGGGCCGGCCGCGATCTCGCAGCCGCCGGTGTCGTCGACGGCAAGATCTGCTAGCGGCCTCCGAGATCGGCTCGCCCACCGGCGTGGACTGGTCCCGCCCGCGAGCGCACACGCCGACACGAGCGGTGTCGCAATCTTCTGCGCCGGCACCCGTACGACCCGAGCAGTCTTGGCCTGCAACCCCATTAGCTTGCGCATGGCGGCGGACGTCTGGCCCTTTCGCCCGCGCTTCCAGATATCGGCCCAAGCAGGATGAGACCGATGATCAGAACCGCGGAGTCGTAGTAGACAGCCGCCTTGAAGCCGGCGCCGGAAGCCCGCTCGAAGGCGCCGGGGAAGAAGGTGACCGCGGCGGAGTACAGATAGGCGGCGGAGGTCCCAACAGCGATAAGCGTGTTCATGTCGCTCGACCGGTGTTTGAGAGCAGCCCACGCCCCCCTATAGAACTGCCGTCCCGCCCAGACCTGCACGGGGGTGGCCAGGGCGAACATGATGTACCACTGCCATTCCATGCGGAGCCAGCTCTTGGGGATGAGCATCATGAGCATGAGAACAGCGCCTACCGCCAAGCTTACTATGAACTTCAGCCGGAGCGTGCGAACGTGCTTTCTGCGAGCCTCCTCGGCCGCCGCGCCCGGCTCCGCCGGCGCGGCTCCGGCCACCGGCACCATCATCGTGTAGCCGGCAGCCTCCACGGCCTTCGCGATCATGAGTGGAGAAGTCGCGTCCTGCAGGTAACTGACCGTGAGCTTCTCGGTGGCGAAGTTGATAGTCGCCTGGACCACCCCGGGCACAGACGCGGCCGCTTTCTCCACGCGCCCCGCACACACGGCACACGACATGCCGGTCACGGGATATGAGGCGGTCTCCACGCGAACACCGTAGCCGGCGCCGCGGACCGCCGAGACAAGCTGTTGGGGCTGGACTTTGGCCGGATCGTAGCGAACCTTGGCCCGCTCGGTGGCGAAGTTGACCACCGCCTCGGCCACGCCCGGCACCTCGCCAAGCACCTTCTCCACCCGGGCCGCGCAGGCTGCGCAGCTCATGTCCTCGATGGGCAGGAGGATGGTCGTGTCCGCGTCAGTGTGAGGAAGAGCGTTATCCATAGAGGAAGGAGTATACCCTCTGGGGTAATCGTAAGGAGGGCGGATCACGGCCCGCCCGGAGCCGGCGGACTCCGCTACTGGACCCGACTGCGTAGATTCCGAGTCTTGTCGATGGCCTGCAGCTTGGCGAGTGCCTTGGCTTCGATCTGGCGGATCCGTTCCCGGGTGACCCCAAAACGCTTGGCGACCTCTTCAAGGGTGCGCGGATGCTCGCCTTTGAGGCCGAAGCGCAACTCGATGACCTTGCGCTCGCGATAGGGCAGCATGTTCAGGGCCTCGTTGACCCCATCCTTGTCGAGCTGTGAGGCGACCGCGTCGAACGACCGCACGGCGTCCTCGTCCTCGATGAAATCGCCCAATTCGGAGTCTTCTTCCTCACCGATGGGCGTCTCGAGAGAGACCGTGGTCTGGCTGATGCGAAGAATCTCCCGGATCTCCGCGTCGCTCATGCTCATCTCCGCGGCGATCTCTTCCGGCAGCGGCTCGCGCCCCATGTTCTGCAAAAGCTGGCGCTGTACACGGATGAGCTTGTTGATCTTCTCCACCATATGCACGGGGATGCGGATCGTCCGAGCCTTGTCGGCGATAGCACGGGTGATTGCCTGCCGGATCCACCACGTGGCGTACGTGGAGAACTTGTGGCCCTTACGGTAGTCGAACTTCTCCACCGCCCTGATCAGCCCCAGGTTGCCCTCCTGGATGAGATCGAGGAAGCTCATGCCGTCTGTGTGATAGCGCTTGGCGATCGAGACGACCAGCCGCAGGTTCGCTTCCGTGAGCTCGTGCTTGGCGCGGATGTCGCCCCGCTCGATGCGCTTGGCCAGAGAGACTTCCTGCTGGGCCGTGAGAAGTTTGACCCGACCGATCTCCTTCAAGTACATCCGCACCGGATCGGTGGTAGGGACATCCACTGAAAGATCCAACTCCTCAGGGCCGCGTCTCCAATCCAGCTGCTCGCTCTGGGCATCGAGCTCAAGTTCGTCGTCCGAATCCGCACACGACTCATCGATGACGTCGATCCCCTGATCCAACAGGGTCGTGTAGACAAGCTCGATCTGCTCGGTGGTCAGATCGACTTCAGCCAGGATCTCGGCGATATCGTCGGCAGTGACAAAACCGCGGCCGCGACCGAGCTCGATGAGGCCGTCGACCTCCTCGATGTTGATTATCCAGCCTTCCGGCGCGGGCGTACCGCTCAACTGCAGCCTCCGGCTCTCACGTGATGGCGATGTCTAGGCTTCGCAAGTGTCGTCAACCGGGTCCGACTTGGTGGGTGGCTCGCCGTCGCTCAGCCACTTTGCCCCGTAGTCGCGCATGTGATCGATGAGCGGGATTAGATCCCAACCCATCTCGGTGAGGGTGTACTCCACCCGCGGAGGTACTTCCGCGTAGCTCTTCCGGGTAACAATGCCCGCTTTCTCCAGCCCCTTCAGCCGCTCAGACAGGGTCTTGGGACTGATGCCGGTCAGGGAGCGCTCGAGCGCACTGAACCGATTGATGCCTTTCGAAAGATCCCGGAGGATAAGAAGCGTCCATTTGCCTGAAATGATGTCCGCCGTCTTAAGCACGGGGCAGGACTCCGGATGCGCGCTGCTGGATTCCACTACGATTGAACCTTCCTGGGATGTCCGAGCGTTGTTCTGACACTCACTGTCTGGAGTCCCATGCGGGCAAGTTCCGCAAAAGGTAAGGAAAAGTAGCAGAGATCGCGGGTGTTTTCAACCTTACGCGGGCTTTATGCGAGCGGTCATCTCCCCAGTTCAATCCTTCGCCCCCAAATGCTTGCGCAGTAACTCGTTCACCAGCTGCGGGTTGGCCTGGCCTTTGGTCTCCTTCATGACTTGTCCAACGAAAAAGCCCAGCACTCGGTCGCGGCCTAGGCGGAATTCCTCCGCCGGGCCGGGGTTGGCCGCCACGATGCGACCGACGATCTCATCCAGCTCACCCGCGTCGGAGATCTGCCCGAGGCCCTTCTCGGCGACGATGGTCTCGGCGGGCTATGCCGGTGTCGATCATGGCCTGGAAGACCTCCTTCGCCATCTTGCCGGAAAGCGTGCCGTCGCTCACCAGGCGCAGCAGTCCGGCCAAGCTCGTCCGCGCTCACTGCCGATTCGGACACCTCGAGCCCGCCGGCGTTGAGGTAGCGCGGATAGGTCGCCCAGCACCCAGTTCGCCGACGTGCGAGCGTCGCCCGGTGGCCGCGGCCAGCACCTCGAAATAGTCGCCAAGCGGTTTGTTGGCGCTGAGCAGGCCGGCGTCCTTGGCGGGCAGACCGTAGTCGGCGATCAACCGTTCCTTGCGGGCAGCCGGGAGTTCGGGAAGGCTCTCCCGCACATTCTCGATGTAGGCATCGTCCAGCTCGATGGGAACCAGGTCGGGCTCGGGGAAGTAGCGGTAGTCGTGCGCTTCCTCTTTACTGCGGAGACGTGGACACCAGTCCGGTAGCCGGGTCGAAGTGAATCGTCTCCTGCACGATCCGCTCACCCGCTTCCAGGGACTCGATCTGCCGCTGTATCTCGGCTTCCAGACCCCGGTGAAGGAACCGGAAAGAGTTCATGTTCTTGAGCTCGGTCTTGGTGCCGAACGGTTCGCCGGGCTTCCGCACCGACACGTTGGCGTCGCACCGCAGAGAGCCCTCTTCCATGTTGACGTCGGAGACGCCCAGTGTCTGGACGAGGCTACGTAACTGCGTCAGGAAGGTCCGCGCCTGGTCCGGCGTCCGGATGTCCGGCTCGCTGACGATCTCCACCAACGGCGTACCCCCGCGGTTGAAGTCCACCAGCGAGTAGTCGGCGCCGTCGATGCGGCCGGTCGCCCCACCCGCGTGCACCAGCTTGCCCGCGTCCTCCTCCATGTGCACCCGGGTGATGCCCACCCGCAGATTGCTGCCGTCGTCGAGCTCTACATCCAGGTGCCCGCCGATGCCCAAAGGTAGGTCGTACTGGGAGATCTGATAGGCCTTGGGCAGATCGGGATAGAAGTAGTTCTTGCGGTGGAAGATGGTGTGATCCGCTATCCGACAATCGAAAGCGAGCGCAATGCGCGTGGCGTATTCCACGGCCTTCTCGTTGGTCACGGGGAGCACTCCGGGATGGCCCAGGCACACCGGGCACACGTGGGTGTTGGGTGGATCACCGAAGCTCAATTCACAGCCGCAGAACATCTTGGTCCTCGTGCTCAGCTGCACATGGATCTCGAGGCCGATGACAGCCTCCCATCCGTTCTTGAGCAGGGTCATCGCGCCACCTCCGCGAGCGGCGGGACCAGGGGCAATTGTAGCTCCTGCTCGATCGCGTGAGCCGCTCCCAGCATCCCTTTTTCGGAAAAGTGCGGACCGATGATCTGCACGCCCACCGGCAGCCCTTCAGAGAAGCCACCCGGCAGACTGATGCCGGGAAGTCCGGCCAGGTTGACGGGGATGGTGCACAGGTCGGAGAGATACATCGCCAGGGGGTCCGCCGTCTTCTCGCCGATCTTGAACGCCACGGACGGCGACGTAGGCGAGATCAGATAGTCGAACCGCCTGAAAGCGCTCTCGAAATCCCGGATGATAAGTGTCCGCGTCCGTTGGGCCTGAGCGTAGTAGGCATCGTAGTATCCCGCCGAAAGCGCGTAGGTACCGATCATGATGCGCCGCTTGACCTCAGGCCCGAACCCCTCGCTACGCGTGTGGGTGTACATATCGTAGAGATCGGCTGCGCCGGACGTGCGGTGCCCGTAGCGGACGCCGTCGAACCGGGCCAGGTTGGAGCTGGCCTCGGATGGAGCGATGAGGTAGTAGGCGGCGATACCCCGCTCGACACTGGGCAGACTGACTTCCTCGGAGACGCCGCCCAGTCGGCAGATGATATCCACAGTCGAATCGAAGACGTCACGCACCCCAGGTTCGCAGGCATCGCCCACAAACTCCTTGATCACGCCGAAGCGCAGGCCCTTCAGGTCCGTGCGCTCGGGGATGCCGACCGGCTCCAGGAGGCCGATGCTCGTGGAGTCCCGGGGATCGCGCCCGGCGATGATGTCGAGGAGGGCTGCGGCGTCTTTCACGTCGCGCGTCAGCGGACCGATCTGGTCGAGTGAACTGGCAAAGGCCACCAGGCCGTACCGGCTGACCGCTCCGTACGTGGGCTTGAGCCCCACCACTCCGCAGAGCGACGCCGGCTGCCGGATGGAGCCACCGGTATCCGTGCCGAGCGTCCACGGCGCCTCAGCCGCCGCCACGCAGGCCGCGGAGCCTCCGCTGGACCCGCCGGGCACCCGTTCCAGGTCCCAGGGATTGTGAGTGGTCTGGAAGGCCGAATTCTCGGTGGAGCTGCCCATCGCGAACTCGTCCATGTTGAGCTTGCCGAGAAAGACCAGACCGGCCTCGCGCAGCTTGGCGACGATGGTGGCGTCGTAAGGCGGATGGTAGCCCTTGAGGATGCGCGACCCGCAGGTGGTCTCCATCCCTTTCACACAGAAGATGTCCTTGAGGCCAATCGGCACGCCTTCCCACGGCTTTCGCTCACGGCGGGGTTTGGCATCCACCGCCGCGGCCTGGGCAAGCGCGCCCTGCTCGTTCACGAGCAAGTAGGACTTGACGCGGTCGTCGACCGCGGCTATCCGGTCGAGATAAAGTCTGGTCAGCTCGGTGGAAGAGATCTCACCCGTCTCGAGAAGCTCGCGGCAGCGGTGAGCGGTAAGAGCCAGAACGCTGGTCTTGTCGGGATCCATGGCCGCCTACCCGATCCGGGGGACGACGAACTGCCCCCGTTCGACATCGGGCCCATTGCTCATGGCTTCCTCCTGCGTTAGCCCGGGCACAGGCACGTCCGGCCGGAATACATTCTTGAGGGCCACGGCGTGTGATGTGGGCTCCAGCCCCGAGAGGTCCAACTCCGCGAGCTGCTGCACGTAGTCGATGATCTGCGAGAGCTCCGGCTGCAGCCGCTCCAGCTCCTCGTCTTCGAAATGAAGGCGAGCAAGACGCGCGACATGCTCGACTTCTTTCCTGGTGATCATGGCGCAGCTCTCCTTGGACGAGGGGCCTGCAGGCTGACACTTGCCGAGTTCGGAAGGAAAGCCCTGTGCGGCTCACGGACTCGGGGGATTATAGCCGAAAAGAAATGGGCGCCTTGGTCGGGCGCCCGAGAGGAGAAAGGAGAGTCTTGAATGGGAAACTCTCATCCCTTCTATCGGCATCTACGCGTGATGCTTTAGCGCTCCGTGGGCCGTGCCGATCACCGCGCGCGAAAAGAGCATCGTGACCGCACAGGACTAGTCAGGGGCAAGAAAAAAGCCCCGCCTAAGCGGGGCCGTAAAGACCGAAATAGGAGATTCCTCCGTCTCGATCTACGTGGGTGAAACGTTAGCCGCCTGTAAACCCTTGGGGCCTTGTACCACGTCGAATCGAACCGCTTGACCTTCGGTCAGCGTGCGAAATCCCTCGGTCTGGATCTCACTAAAATGGACGAAGAGGTCTTCGCCCTCCGGCTGTTCGATGAAGCCGTAGCCCTTTTCGGGACTAAACCACTTGACAGTCCCCTCAGCCAACCCTACAACCTCCATATGTTTCGGGGCGACGCGGCACCCGAGCCCACCCCTCTGTAACGCACGCGGTCCGCAATTTTATGGGGACACGCCGCTGTACAGTAGCGAAAGCAAGGGGCGCGGTCAAGCTCTCGCAAGGTGAAGTTCTGAGGAAATGTGAGGAAAAAGCGAAAACCTAGCCTTCGGTGTCGCGAAGGCGCTGGGCATCGCGGAAATTCTTAAGCCGGTTGAGGGTCTTTGCCTCCACCTGACGGATGCGCTCGCGGGTGACGCCGAAGCGCTCGCCCACCTCTTCGAGCGTCCGCGGCCGCTCGCCTTTGAGGCCGAATCGAAGCTCGAGGACCTTCCGCTCACGCGCGGGAAGAGAGTCCAGTACCTTGAAGAGTTCCTCCCGCCGCATCTGGCGAAAGACCAACTCAAGCGGCTGGTCCGCATCGGCGTCCTCGATGAAATCACCCAGTTCGGAATCGTCCTCGTCCCCCACGGGGGTTTCGAGCGATACAGGATCCTGGGAGGCCTTCTGGATCTCGGCCACCTTACGCGGGGACATCCCCATCTCCGCGGCGATCTCGGCGATGGTCGGTTCCCGGCCGTTCCTCTGGAGCAGTTCCCGTTGCACTCGATTCAGCTTGTTCATCGTCTCCACCGCATGGACCGGCACGCGGATGGTACGAGCCTGGTCTGCGATCGCCCGCGTGACGGCCTGCCGGATCCACCAGGTGGCGTACGTGGAGAATTTGTAACCCCGACGATAGTCGAACTTCTCCACCGCCCGGATCAGACCGAGATTCCCCTCCTGGATGAGATCGAGGAAGAGTAATCCACGTCCCATGTAACGCTTTGCGATCGATACCACCAGCCGCAGGTTGGCCTCCGTGAGGCGCCTTTTGGCCTCCACGTCCTTCTGCTCGATCAATCTGGCCAGATCTATCTCTTCGGCGCTGGTGAGAAGCGGCACTCTACCGATCTCGCGCAGATACATCCGCACCGGATCGTCCACGCTGTGGTCGATGGCGACATCCAGCTGGCCCAGGAACTCCTCGGCTTCGGAGAAGTCGTCGAGCCCGTCGCCACCGTCCTCAGTGATCTCGATGCCCAGATCGAGGAGCGTGCTGTACAGTCCCTCGAGTTCGTCGGGCGAGAGATCTACGTCCTGGACCAGCACGCCGACCTCATCTAAAGTAAGCGACCCTTTCTCGAGACCTTGCTCGGCGATCTCCGTGAGGATGTCGCTCGAGTGTTCAGGCTCTATCCGTTGATCCTCGGCCATGGTCAGGCCTCGCCCTCATCTGTGTCGAGGCCGTTGAGATTGAGCCGGACTCTGTGTAGGAGTTGATCGAGATGGAAGAGCCGGCGCTGGACCTCGACGAGGTCGGGGCCTTCTCCCAACTGAGCTCGCAGGGAGGTGACCGAACGATTCAAGAACTGTTCCTGCACACGGAGGTGCAGTCTCTCCAGCGCCCCCAGGCTGTAACGCCCGGCGTCCGCTTCGAGCACCAAACGAACGAACAGCTTCCCCGCCGCCGAATCCGGTCGGGCCTGGTCTTTCAGCTTCAAGAGAGCGGCTTCCAGATCGCGGGAATGCTCCATGGCCACCAGGGCTTGGCGCAAACCTTCGAACACCTCCCGGTTGCCCGGATCGATGAAGTGCTCGGGGGTCAAAGCCCCGAGTAATTCCGCGGCTCGCGCTGGGTTGCAGACCGCCGCGACCAACAGCTCCTTTTCGTCCGCAGCCTCGCGCACGAGTGACATGTCGGCCAGAGTCTCCCGCGACCCGCGATAGGCGCCTACGCCAGTCGCAGACCCGGGGTCGTGACCAGCCGCCGCCCGGCCACCCGCCGCGGAAGACCCGGCTCTCTCCCGGCTGGGCGACCGGGACGGCGCACCGCGCATCAGCAGCGCGACGTTGTCCGCGGAAAGTCGGAGCCGGTCGGCCACCACCGCCAACTCCTCCTCTCGCTCCTTGGGTGAGATGGCGCGAGCCATGACCGCGCGAACCGCCTCGAAAGCTCGTACCCTGCCTTCGGAGCTGGAGGTGTCACTTTCGTCGAGGGTCTTGCGCACTTCGAAACCGAGTAAGGACACCTTGTTCCGCATGACCCGGGTCACCGCCTCCACGCCCCCCGTGACAGCCAAATCCGCGGGGTCCTGGCCCCTGGGCAGCACTGCCACCAATGGCCGCAGCCCTTGGTGCCTGGCCAGCTCGCCGGAACGCAGCACGGCTTCGGTGCCGGCCGGATCGGCGTCGAACATGAACGTCACATTGTTGGTGAACCGCATCATGAGTCCTATCTGCGCGTCCGTGAGCGCCGTGCCCATGGAAGCCACCGCATTTGAGAGGCCCACCTGCGCAAGCCCGAGAATGTCGGTATATCCTTCTACCACCACCACCTCGTCCGCCTCGGCTATGGCCCTCCGCGCTTGGAATAGGCCGTACAGCAGATGACCCTTCTGGTAGACGGGCCCCTCGGGGGAATTGAGGTATTTGGGCGATTCGTCCTTGAGTGTCCTCCCGCCGAACCCCACGACCCGGCCCCGATGGTCCACCAGCGGAAACATCAACCGGCCGCGGAATCGGTCGTAGGTCTTCCCCGACTGACTTATCAGCAGACCGGCTTCCTCCAACTGCCGGTCGGTGAAGCCCTCCTTCACCGCCCTTCGGTGCAGCCCTCGCCACTCGTCAGGAGACAGCCCCACTCGGAACTTGTCACAGACCTCGCGCCCCAAGCCCCGACTCTCAAGGTAATCGCGGGCGGTCCGGCCGCCTTCCGTCTCCCATAGGTATCGCTGATAGAACGTGGCGGCTTTCTCAAGAGCGAGAAGCAGTCGGGTGTCCCGGTCCCTACGTCCGGAGTCGGCCTTCGCGCCCTCCTCGAACTCTAGCGTCACTCCGAACCGCTCGCCGAGCTGTTCGACGGCCTCAGAGAACGACAGGTTCTCCATCCGCTCCATGAAGCGCACGACGTCTCCGCCTTCGCCGCAGCCGAAACAATAGTAGAGTCCCTTGTCGGAACTCACGGTGAATGAGGGCGTCTTTTCTTTGTGGAATGGACAGAGCCCGAGGTACGTCGCTCCGCGCTTCCGGAGGCTGGTGTACCCGGACACCACCTCGACTATCTCGGCCGCGTTCAAGACCGCTTCCAGGCTGGAGTCTTTGATGAGCGGACTCATTGGTTGGCCCAGAACTTGGGGACGAAGAGCTCGAGGTATGTCCGCTGTGCGTAGCGGTCGGTCATCCCGGCGACGTGGTCCACGACGGCGCGAACAAGCGCAGAGCGGTCCGTGATGGCGATCTTGGCCCCGTCGTCCACTTTCGCTTCGCCGGCGGCTCCGGGCCCATCGGCGATCTTGGCTCCGTTGTCGACTGTGGATCCGGTGACGACTTCGGGTTCGGCGACGACTTTGGATCCATCGGCGGGACTCGGCAGGCCTTCCGGGTGCTCGATAAAGTAGCTGACGAGTTGCGCGATGAGCCTGCGGACCCGGTCCTCCCCTGCTTCCTCCAGGGACCGCGCGTACACGGTCTGAAAAAGGAATGTCCGCAGTCTCTCCATCGCCTCGCCAACTGCCGGACTCTGCACTATGTCGCCCATCTGGTCGCTCGTGTCCACCAGGTCGTGCACCAGGGTGTCGATCCTATCGCTCCCCGTGGCGCCGAGCAGTGCGATCGGCTCGGACGGCAGATCGACCGGGCGGATCAGACCGGCCCGCAGTGCGTCGTCGATATCGTGGTTCACGTACGCGATGCGGTCGCAGACGCGCACCACGCGACCCTCGAGGGTAGCGGGCAGCTGGTCCCCGGTGTGCCAGCGGATGCCGTTCCGCACCTCCCAGGTGAGGTTGAGCCCCCGGCCTTCGTTCTCGAGTACCTCAACCACTCTCACGCTTTGGTCATTATGGCGAAAGCAGCCCTCCCCGAGTGTGGATAACACATCGTCGAGGGCGTCCTCCCCCGCGTGTCCGAACGGGGTATGGCCTAGATCGTGACCCAAGGCGATAGCTTCCGTGAGATCTTCGTTCAGATGGAGTGCCCGGGACACGGTGCGGGCGATTCCGGAGACCTCGAGTGTGTGGGTGAGGCGGGTCCGGTAGTGGTCGCCCTCTGGGGCGATGAAGACCTGCGTCTTGTGTTTCAGGCGTCGGAACGACTTGCAGTGGACGATACGGTCCCGGTCGCGCTGGTAAGGGGTGCGAAGCGAGCAAGGTTCTTCGGGCGTCTCGCGGCCGCGCGATGCCGCCGACCGTTGGGCCAGCGGTGAGAGTCCCGCCTCAACGAGGTCGGGCGATACACGGATCCTCCCGGTCTTCTCGTGCTTCACAGCCTCACCCCGACCTATCATACAAGCTGCGCGCTTCCCGCGAGAAGTCGCTGGGGACCCGAACCGAGTCCCCAGCGGTCAGTCCACTGTCATCAAGCTCCAGCCCCTCGGCCACAGACCCACGGTCTCCGCGCTGCTCCGTCCGGACAGACGGCTCTCACGCGGCACCCAGGCTGGCCGGCCTGGCACGGGATCTGGGTCAATCGCCCTCAGCCGCGGCTACTTTTTCCTCCAGTACCGCCTGGGCGGCAGCCAGGCGAGCCAACGGCACTCGGTAAGGACTGCAGCTCACATAGTTGAGTCCGGTGCGGTGACAGAACTTCACGCTCGACGGCTCGCCGCCGTGTTCCCCGCAGATGCCCAGCTTGATTCCGGGTTTGACCGCACGGGCCTTGCTGGCCGCCATGGCGATCAACTGCCCCACGCCGGCTTGGTCAAGCTTCTCAAACGGGTTTGTCTTCAGCACGTCGTTACGCAGGTAGAAGGTGAGGAACTTGCCTTCGGCGTCGTCGCGAGAGAAGCCAAGGGTCATCTGGGTGAGGTCGTTGGTGCCGAAGCTGAAGAAATCCGCATGCTTCGCGATCTCATTGGCGGTCAAGGCGGCGCGCGGCACCTCGATCATCGTCCCGATCTTGTAGTCGATGGAGACCGTGCGTTCCTCGAGCACCTTCGTCGCCGTCTCTTCGGTGAGCTCTGCGCATGAGCATCAACTCCTGCTCGAAGCCCACCAGCGGGATCATGATCTCCACGTGTGGCTTCTCGCCGGTCTCACCGAGAACGTCGCATGCGGCTTCGATGATGGCCCGCACCTGCATGGCGTAGATCTCCGGCAACTCGACGCCCAAGCGACATCCACGCGTGCCGAGCATCGGGTTGGCCTCGCTCAGAGACTTGACCTTACCGGCCAACTCCTCCTGCTTGGCGACCTCGGAAGCCGCGGCCCCGCTCAAGCGCAGCCTTTCCAACTCGACCATCACATCCGTGTAGTTGGGGAGGAATTCGTGCAACGGCGGATCGAGCAGCCGGATGGTCACCGGCAGTCCTGCCATCGCGCGGAAGATGCCGTCGAAATCCTCGCGCTGGAAAGGAAGGAGCTTGGCGAGATGCTTCTCGCGCTCCTCCAGGGTCTCGGCCATGATCATGTTCCGCACGTGCGGAAGGCGCTCCTCTTGCATGAACATGTGCTCGGTGCGGCACAGGCCGATCCCCTCGGCTCCGAACTCGCGAGCCTTGGATGCATCCTCGGGAGTGTCCGCGTTCGTGCGCACCCCCAGCTTCCGCACCTCGTCGGCCCAGGCCAGAACGGTGTCCACGTTCGCGTCGATCGAGGCCTCGGTGAGCGGCACCTTGCCTACCATGACCTTGCCGGACGCCCCATCCATGGAGATCCAGTCGCCCTCCTTGAGGACCCTGTCGCCCACCGAGAACGTACCAGCCTCGGCGTCGATCTTGATCCCTTGGGCACCGGCGATGCACGGCTTGCCCATGCCGCGGGCCACCACAGCCGCATGCGACGTCATGCCACCATGACTGGTGATGACGCCCTGGGCCTTGATGAGCCCGTGGATGTCGTCGGGATTGGTCTCCCACCTCACCAGGATGACCTGCTCGCCATTAGAGCCGCGCTCCTCTGCCACGTCGGCATCGAAGACCACCTGGCCCACCGCGGCGCCGGGCGAGGCACCCAACCCAATGGTGAGTACATCGTACTTGGCGTTTGGGTCGAGACGGGGGTGCAGCAGTTGATCGAGCTGGGAGGCGTCCACCCGCATCAGGGCTTCGTCCCGGTTGATGAGACCTTCCTTCACCATGTCGACCGCCATGCGCAGGGCGGCGGGGGCAGTGCGCTTGCCGCTGCGGGTCTGCAGCATGTAGAGCTTCCCATCTTCGATGGTGAACTCCACGTCTTGCATGTCGCGGTAGTGCTTCTCCAGGGTCTCCCTGATGGCATACAACTGTTCCAGGGCCGCGGGCATGACCTGGCGAAGCTCCTCCAGGGGCCTCGGCACGCGCACGCCGGCCACCACGTCCTCGCCCTGCGCGTTCATGAGGAACTCGCCGTAGAAGACAGTTCTCGCCCGTGGAGGGGTCGCGGGTGAAGGCCACGCCGGTGCCCGATGTCTCCCCTTTGTTGCCGAAGACCATCGCCTGCACGTTCACGGCGGTGCCCAGGTCGTCAGGGATGCCTTGCGTGCGGCGGTACACCTTGGCTCGGTGGTTGTCCCAGCTCTTGAAGACGGCCACGATCGACATGTGCAACTGTTGCATAGGATCGTCCGGGAACTGCTTGCCCGCTTTCTCGCCGAGAATCTTCTTGAATCGGACGGTGAGGTCCTTGAGCTCTTCCGCCGAGAGATCGGTGTCGAGCTTCGCGCCGACTTCATCTTTCTTCGCGGTCAGCGCATCCTCGAAGAGCTGGGGATCCACGCCC
The DNA here is from genome assembly GCA_963772095.1 of uncultured Thermoleophilia bacterium. Lineage (GTDB taxonomy): Bacteria > Actinomycetota > Thermoleophilia > RBG-16-64-13 > RBG-16-64-13 > Chersky-299. The sequence goes on along the minus strand of CAVYVU010000028.1, from coordinate 157,476 downwards.
ATGACCACATCGCCGAACATGGCGATGAACCGCCGGTACGAGTCGTATGCGAAACGGGGGTTGCCGGTACCGTTGGCGAGCCCCTCCACCGTGGCGTCGTTCAGACCGAGGTTGAGCACCGTGTCCATCATGCCCGGCATGGAGAACACCGCGCCCGAGCGGATCGGAGAGGAGCAGGGGATTCCCGGGATCGCCAAGCCGCTTGCCGGTGAGCTTTTCCAGACCGCGCAGGTGCTCTTCGATCTCCTCGCCCAGCCCGTCAGGATAGCGACCCGTACTCGAATAGTAGACACAGGCCTCCGTGGTCACGATGAACCCGGGTGGCACTGGGATCCCGATTCCGGTCATCTCGGCGAGATTGGCTCCCTTGCCGCCCAGTAGCGAGCGCATCCTCGTATTGCCCTCGGCGAAGTCGTAGACATACTTCTTCTGGCTCATCGGAACAGCTGCTCCCTTCGGCCTGATTACGGACCCGAACAACCCCTCGGAAACCGCAATTCTAGCAAAATGCGGTATGGGCGCGCTCGTCTCTCAGAGAGTGACGACCGTTTGCAGGGCTTCTTGGGAGATCGAGCCAGTCGCCCTCGAGAGGCAGTGTTTGGCACCTCCTAAACCATGAAAAAATGAGACTTAGGTTGTGCTATGGTGACAAAATCCGAAGGTACACGACAAGAGAGAAGGGAGGTCTATATGCCCGAGCAGTCAATGGCTAAGGCTCGGGATAGGCGCGACTACGAGAGAACGGCCTCGATCATTTCTGGGGCCCTCGCCGTAGTCGGTACGTCCGATCTAGCCATGCGCGGCTTCACCGCGGCTGTGAAGAGAACAGCCAAGTCGCCGCAACAGCAGATGATTGCCGATTGGTTCAAGAACTACACCGCTCCCGGCCAGCCAGGCAACGCGTTTTTCAAGAACATTCGTCGTCTTCATCCTAACGTTCGCAAACGCTTTGTCGCCGGGATGATGGCCAACTTCTTCATGCGGGACCCGGAGTACACGAAAGCGCTTCTCGAAAGAGCGCGGCATCTCTTCTCCAACGGCTATCCTCATCAGCCCCTCCATGCGCTGCAACCTGCGCTGCGTGGGGTGCTACGCGGCCGAGTACGACTCGGAAGACGATCTCTCCGAAGAAAAGGTCGAGAGCATCATCAACCAGGGCGAAGAGATCGGCTCCCGGGTCTACATGATGCTGGGCGGCGAGCCGTTCGTGTGGCGTCCACTCCTGGACGTCATCGAGCGCCATCCACAGTCCGTGTTCCTGGTGTTCACCAACGCCACGATGATCAACGATCGGGTCGCCGACAGGATCCTCGAGCTTGGGCAACATCTGCCCCACCATCAGCATCGAGGGCGGCCGCGAATCCACCGACGCCCGTCGTGGCGAAGGCACCTACGACCGCATCATGGCGGCCATGGACCGGCTGCGCGAGCGCGGCGTCATGTTCGCCTTCTCGGCGACCGCCACCAGCCAGAACATCGACGAGATCACCTCCGACGCGTTCGCGGATCTCATGGTCGAAAAGGGCGCGTTCTACGGCTGGTACTTCTCGTACATGCCCGTGGGTCGCGAGCCCGACCTGAGTCTCATGCCCACCGCCGAGCAGCGCGACCAACTGCGCAACGGCGTCATGCACATCCGCAACACCCGGCCGCTCCTGGTGGCCGACTTCTGGGGCGACGGCACCCTCACCGGCGGCTGCCTGTCCGGCGGACGCAAGTACATCCACATCAACAACAAGGGCGATGTGGAGCCGTGCATCTTCGCGCACTTCGCCACCGACAACATCAAGGACAAGCCGCTCCTCGACTGCCTGTGCTCCGACTTCTTCAGCGATCTGCGCAGGATGTCAGCCCTTCGGCAAGAACCTGCTGCGGCCCTGCCCCATCATCGACCATCCGGCCGTGATGAAGAGGGCCGTGGAGCGCAACAACGCGTACCCCACGCACGACGGCGCCGAGTCGCTGATCACCGAGCTGCAGCCCGGCCTGCACGCGTATGCCGCGGGCGTGAGGGAAATGCTCAACCCCATCTGGCAGAACGAGATGGCGTGGGCGCACAAGTGGCTCGACGCCGACGCCGAGTATCAGCGCCGCAAGCAACGCGGCCGCGATGCCGACGCCGTCCGGATGAAGCCGGCGAAGCCGGCGACCGAAGAGGTAGGCGCGCCGTAACTAGCCGATCGCTTCGTGGCACTCGGCCGGGCCGTAGGCGCCGCGCCTTGGGTGCCGCAGCTAGACATGAAGGGGCGGCGCCCGCAGGGCGCCGCCCCTTCTCGTCTAGTCGCCCTGCACCAGGTCCAGTGGCCACGGACCGCACCGTCGCCGGCGATGGCGGCCAGCTGGCGCAGCCGGTTGAGCCGCACGGCCTCGTCGTCGGCCATCACCAGCACGTCGTCGAAGTACCGGTCCACGGACGGGCGCAGCCGGCCAGAGCAGCCAGAGCGCCGCGTGTAGTTGCGCTTCCCACGGCGATCGGCGACCTCGCCGGCCGCCTGCCACCATGCCCATGCAGAGAGCGCTTCGGCCTCCGCTGGAAGAGCGACGGCGCGACGACCGGCTGCCGCCGGCCGCTTCCGCCGGCAGCTTCTTGGCCAGGTTGGACGGCCGGGTGAAGACCGTCACCAGGTCTTCCCAGGCTCGCGAGCCCGGAACTCGTGCAGGGCCTCGGCGCGGGCGCGCAGGTCGAGGAAGTCGCGCGAGGTGGGCAGCACCGCGTCCACGGTGTCGCGCGACGATGCCGTCGTCGGTGAGCGCTCTTGGCCAGCCGCTCGAGGATGAACGCCGTAGCTTCCGGCACCACCTGCGTCGCGCGTCGACCAGGCCGGGGAACCGCTCCAGTCCGTCGTAGGCCCGGCTCACCAGCTTCTCGACGTCGTAGCGCAGACCGTGCTTGGCGGCGATGGCCACCATGCCGGCCGCGGCGCGGCGCAGGCCGTAGGGGTCCTTGGAGCCCGACGGCGGTTCGCCGCAGGCGAACGCCGCCACGATGTTGTCCACCTTCTCGGCCGTGGCCAGCAGGGCGCCGGGGACGGTCTCCGGCACCACGCCGCCGGCCGCGTCGGGCAGGAACTGCTCGCGGAGGGCCTGGGCCACCTCGGGATGATGCCCTTCCATGAGCGCGTACGTCTCGCCCATGACGCCTTCCAGGTCGGCGAACTCGCGCACCATGACCGACACCTGGTCGGCCTTGGCCAGCCGGGCGGCTTCGAGGGCGCGCTCCCGGGCGTCGCCGGGAGCGCCGGTCTGCTCGCCCAGGTAGCGCACCAGCGCCACCAGGCGCTCGGTCTTGTCCGCATGGTGCCGGCCTTGACGTGGAACACGATCTTGTCCGAGCTGGGCGGCCATGGCCTCCAGGCCCGTGACCTTGTCCTTCTCGAAGGAGAACTCGGCGTCCTCGATCCGGCCCTGCAGCACCCGCTCGTTGCCGGCGGTGATCTGCTTGGTCCAGGCGGGGTCGCCGTTGCTCACGTAGAGGAAGCGGTTGGAGAGCGCCGCCGGTCTCGTCCACCAGCGGGAAGTAGCGCTGGTGCGACTGCATGGCGGTGATCGAGCACCTCGGACGGCAGCGCCAGATGCTGATGCGGCGAACAGGCCCTGCGCCGACGGTGGGCCTCTCCACCAGGAACAGCACCTCTTCCAGCTTGCCGCCCGGGATCGATCACCTCCAGGCCCTGCTCGGCGGCCACCCGCTCCAGCTCGCTCCAGATGAGCCGCTCGCGCTCCGCGTGGTCCACGATCGACGCCCGACCGTGCGCATGGCCTCCACGTAGTCGCGCGGGCTTGGCGATCTGCACCGGCCCGCCCAGCCAGCGATGCCCGTGGCTCGTCCGGCCCGAGGTCAGCCCGGCGATGCCGAACGGGATCACCGTCTCGCCCCACAGCGCCACCAGCCAGCGCATCGGCCGGGAGAAGCGCAGGTCGCGATAGCCCCAGCGCATGTTCTTGGGGAAGTACATGTCGCGGACGATCTTGAGGCAGATGTCGGGGAGCAGCGCGGCGGTGGGCCGGCTCTCGCTGCGGGTGACGTAGTAGACGAACCGGCGCCCCGCCTCCTCGCGCACCTCGAGGTCGGCGGGCGTGACGCCCTTGGCCCGGGCGAAGCCCTCGCAGGCCTTGGTCGGCGTTGCCGTCGGCGTCGAAGGCGGCCTCGTAGGCGGGTCCGCGCTGCACGATCTCGCGCGGGGCCTGCTCGCCGGGCACGTCCGTCATCAGCACGGCGATGCGGCGCGGCGACACCATGACCTTGCACGTCGTCGCGGCGTCACGTCCACGCCCTCGGCGGCGAACATGCCCGGCCACCCGCTCGGGCAGCAGGTCGATGGCGGCCCGGCAGGCCGAAGCCGGCATCTCCTCCACGCCGATCTCCAGCAGGAAGTCGCGCGCGCTCGCGGTCCTTGGGCGAGATCCAGGCTGGCGGCTCGGCGCCGGCGCGGCCGCGGCGCCGGCGCGCGCGGCGCTCGGCCGGCCGCGGCGCCGTCCGCGGCCGCCGCGTCCGCGGCGGCGCTCGCCGTCAGCTGCGGTCACGTAGCGCCTCGGCCACCTTGCGGGCCATGTTGCGCACCCGGGCGATGTAGCCGGTGCGCTCGGTCACGCTGATGGCGCCGCGGGCGTCGAGCAGGTTGAACGTGTGCGAGGTCTTGAGCACGAAGTCGTAGGCCGGCCGCGCCAGCCCGCGCTCCAGACAGCGCTCGCACTCGCGCTCGTAGTCGGTGAACGACGCGCTGCAGCAGCGGGATGTCGGCCAGCTCGAAGTTGTACACCGACCACTGGGCCTCGTTGGCCTTGTAGCACGTCGCCGTAGGTGACGCCCGGCACCCACTCCAGGTCGAACACGTTGTCGATGCCCTGCAGGTACATGGTCAGCCGCTCGGTGCCGTAGGTCAGCTCCACGCTGGGCGGATCGAGGTCGATGCCGCCCACCTGCTGGAAGTAGGTGAACTGGGTGCACTCCATCCCGTCGATCCACACTTCCCAGCCCAGCCCCCAGGCGCCCAGCGTCGGCGATTCCCAGTCGTCCTCCACGAAGCGCACGTCGTGCTTGGAGAGGTCGATGCCCAGGTGCTCGAGCGAGGCCAGGTAGAGGTCCTGGACGTTGTCCGGGCAGGGCTTGAGGATCACCTGGTACTGGTAGTAGTGGCCCAGCCGGTAGGGGTTCTCCCCGTAGCGGCCGTCGGTGGGCCGGATGGAGGGCTCGACGTAGGCCACCTTCCAGGGGTCGGGACCCAGCACCTTGAGGAAGGTGGCCGGGTTGAAGGTACCCGCGCCCACCTCGGTGTGATGCGGCTGCCAGATGATGCAGCCCTGCTTGGCCCAGAACTCCTGCAGTCCCAGGAGCACGTCCTGGAACGTGGGCTTCTCTGTGCTCACGGTCGACCTCGCCTTCGCGATTCGGAAGCCGCGATTGTCGTACCAGCGCTGGCAGCGCGATGCCGTCGCGACCCGGTCGCGGCCCAGCAGTCGCTGGCCGCGCCTCGGAGCGTGGCAGCCGGCTGCGTCGTGTCGGTCGTCGCCGTGGTCGTGGTCGTCGGCGGCAGCGGTCGTGGTCGTGGTCGGCGGCAGCGTGGTCGTGGTGGTCGTGGGCGTCCCGCGCGATGGTGATCTCCACCGATGCTGCCGATCTTGACCTCACTCCGGCCGCCGGGTCTCTGCTGGATGCACAGGCCCGGCTGGGTAGTCGGGCGTCTCCAGGTGGATGACCTTGGCCTTCAGCCCGTAGAGCGCGAGCTTGGCCTTCGGCCTGGGCTCGGTGCAGCCCGAGCCGCGACCGCCGGCACCTTGACCGTGGTCGACATCGGGCGCGTTGCTGACGTAGATGGTCACCGTCGAGCCCGGCTGGACCTCCTGGCCCGCCTTGGGGTTCTGGTCGACGACCGTGCCGCCGGGCAGCGTCGGAATCGATCTGCCTGCATCGCTGGCCACCAGGTTCATGCTGTGAGAGTAGCCACGGCGGTGTCCTGGTTCATGCCGATGAAGCAGGGGCACCGTCGACGGTGTTGCTGGCCGCCGCCACGATGATCGTCACCGTCGTGCCGGCGTCCACCTTCTGTGCCGGCCGCCGGGTTCTGGCGCAGCACCGTGCCGACCGGCTTGGTCGCGTCGTTGACCTCGGTCTTCGGGTGTCACCTTCAGACCCAGCTTGCGCCAGCTCGTTGCGGCCGCCTCGATCTCGGTCTATGCCCACCACGTTCGGGCACCTCGACCTTGCCCTTGCCCGGACGAGATCCAGACGCTGATCGGTCTTGCCCTTGTCCAGCTTGGTGCCCTCGTCCGGGTCCTGGCGGGCCACCTTGCCCTGCCGCGACGTCGGCGGAGGCCTGCGTGCCCTCGTTCTCGAACTTGAAGCCCGGCGTCCTCGACCTTCGCTGTGGCGTCGGCCTCGCTCAGCCCGACGAACGCCGGGCACCGACCGTCAGTTCGTCCGGCGCCGTCGCTCCAGTTGGAGAAGATGGCGTAGGCGGCGCCGGCCAGAGCCAGGATCAGGATGATCACCAGCACCCAGGGCCACACGCTGCGGCGGCGCGGCCGGCTCCTCGTAGGGCTCGGTGAGCAGGCCGGCAGCTCGTCGGCGCGCCGGCGCGACCATGGTGGGCTGCGCCGCGACATGGCCGCCGCCGCGGCAGCTGCGGCCGGGCGTCATGACCCGGGTGGCTCTCTTCGATGAAGCCGGCCGGGCGCGCTGACCGGCTCGCCCTCCTGCACGCGTGCGCAGGTCGTCGAGCATGGCCTGGGCGGTGAGATAGCGCTCGATGGGGCGCTTGCCCAGCGCCCGCAGGATGACCGCCTCGAGGTTCTCGGGGACGTCGGGATCGATGCTCCGCGGGCGGCGCGGCTGTGTCGTGCACGTGCTGCATGGCGATGCTCACCGGGTTGTCGCCGTCGAAGGGGAGCTGCCCGGTGGCCATCTCGTACATGACCACGCCCAGCGAGTACAGGTCGGAGGCGGCCTCCACCGGCTGGCCCTGCGCCTGCTCCGGGCGAGAGGTAGTGGGCCGTGCCCAGGATGGAGCCCGCCTCGGTCATGGTGGAGGCGCTGCCGGCCCGGGCGATGCCGAAGTCGGTGACCTTCACCCGGCCGTCGTTGTCGATGATGATGTTCTGCGGCTTGATGTCGCGGTGGATGACGTCCCGGCGATGCGCGAAGCGCAGCGCCTCGACGATCTGCACCGAGACCGAGACCAGCAGGTCGGGGCTGAGCGGCGCGTACTTGACGATGATCTCCTTGAGCGACCGTCCCTCGAGGTACTCCATGGCGATGTAGTAGGTGCCCTCGGCCTCGCCGCGGTCGTAGATCTGGACGATGTTGGGATGGTTGAGACCGGCGGCGCTGCTCGCCTCCCGGCGGAAGCGCTCGACGAACTGCTCGTCGTGCGCGTAGCGGGTGGAGAGGACCTTGAGCGCTACCTGCCGGCCGAGCAGCCGGTCGTTGGCGAGGTAGACGTCGGCCATGCCGCCGCTGCCCAGCTTGCGGACGACCTCGTAGCGATCGTCGAACACTCGTCCTATCACAGACTCCTACCGTCCTCCGGCGCTCTTCGAGCGCCATCGCACCGCGCGTCATGCACGCGGCAATACTACCTCACCCGCAATCCAGGCAACTGATCGTCCCAGAGCCGCCGGCGATGACCTGCCTCGCGATCGGCGCGGCGACGCTGCCGCCCGGTGCCGCCGTTCTCCACGAGCACGACCACCACCACCTGCGGGTCGTCCGCGGGCGCGAAGCCGGCGAACCAGGCGTGCGACTCGGCCGTCGGCCACTTCGGCGGTCCCTGTCTTGCCTGCAACCTGGACGCCGCTGATGCGCCGCCGCGGTTCCCGTGCCGCTGTTCACCACCTGGACCATGAGGTCGCGCATGGTGGCCGCCGTGGCCGGCGTGATGCGGCTGCAGCCAGCGCTCGGGCGTGGTCTTCTCGACAGCACGTCGCCGTTGTAGCTCGAGCACCTGGTCGACGAGGTAGGGCTTCATGATCTTGCCGTCGTTGGCCACCGCGCAGGCGGCCAGGCGCCATCTGCAGCGGCGTGGCGAGCACCTCGCCCTGGCCGATAGGAGGCCTGGGCCACGTGGGCCTTGTCCATGCTCGCCGGGTCGGGGAAGAAGCTGGTGGCGCCGCCCAGCGTCCAGGGCAGCGTCTTGCCGAAGCCGAAGTCGGCCGCGTAGCTCGGCCAGGGTCGTCGGCGCCCAGCTGCACGCCCACCTTGGCGAAGGTGGTGTTGATGCTGCTCGCGAAGGCCTTGGTGAAGTCGTGCGTCGCCGTAGACCTTGTTGCCGTAGTTGTTCACCACGTAGCCGCCCGCCGTCACGCTGCCCGTGTCGTTGAACTCGGTGTCTGGGCGTCGACGGCGCCGGTCTGCAGCGCCGGCCGCCGCCACGATGATCTTGAAGACCGAGCCCGGCGGATAGAGGCCCTGGATGGCGCGGTTGAGGAGCGGCCGGTCCGGGTTGGCGTTGAGGTCCTTCCAGCTGCGCGTCGAGCTTGTTGGGGTCGTAGCGCGGATAGGAGACCATGGCCAGGATGGCGCCGGTGCGCGGGATCGAGGGCGACGACGGCGCCCTTGCGGTTCCCGAGCGCCTCGCGCGGCCGCCCGCTGCACCGTCATGTCGACGGTCAGCTTGAGATCGGCGCCGCGATGGGTCTGGCCGAGGATCTGGTCCCAGGTAGCTGGTGATGCCCAGCAGGCCGGACTGCCCGGTGAGCTCCTCGTTGTAGACGCGCTCGACGCCGGCCCGGCCGTACTGCAGGCTGTTGTAGCCCAGCCAGGGCGAGGTGAGGTCGCCCTGCGGGATACTCGCGCAGGAAGTACTGGCCCTGCTTGCGTGTTCACGGCCAGCTTGACTCGCCGTCGGCCGAGAGGATGAGGCCGCGCTCGACCTTCATCTCCTCCTCGATGGCCCGGGTGTTGGCCGGGTTGATCTTGAGCTTGGGAGCCGCCCAGACCTGCACGTAGGTGAGCATGAGGATCGAGCGCCACGAACAGCAGCGCGAAGAAGAGAAGAGACGTGCGGATGGGCTTATCCATCTACGCTCGCCGCCTCCCGCGCCGGCGTCGGCCACGCCGACGGCCTGCGCCGGCCGCCACTCTGCCGCCGGCCGTCAGCTCGCCTGCCGCTTGGCCACCGTGTCGCTGGTGCGCAGCAGCAGGGCCAGCAGCACGAAGTTGGCCACGATGGAGCTGCCGCCGTAGCTCACGAAGGGCAGGGTGATGCCGGTGAGCGGGATGAGCTTGATGACCCCGCCGATGATGAGGAAGGCCTGCAGCGCGAAGATGCTGGTGAGCCCGGTGGCCAGCAGCCGCGAGAAGTCGTCGCGGGTCGCGATGGCGATGCGGAAGCCCCGGTAGGTGAAGATCAGGTAGAGAAGGATGATGCCCACGCGCGCCCACCAGCCCCAGCTCCTCGCCGATGGCCGAGAAGATGAAGTCGGTCTCCAGGTTGGGGATGATGGGGTTGCCCGACTGCAGGATCGAGATATCCCTGCCCCAGGCCCCGGCCGAACAGCCCGCCGGAGGCCAGCGAGAACAGCGACTGCACGATCTGGTAGCCCTTGCCGCTCGGGTCCTTCCACGGGTTCGAGCCAGACGTCCACCCGGGTCTGCACGTGCGGGAAGACGAAGTAGAGCAGCGTCGCGCCGACGAGGAACAGCACCAGCCCCACGATCACGTAGAAGAACCGGCCGGTGGCCACGTAGATGCAGCGCCAGCAGCGCGCCGAAGAAGAGCAGGCTGGTGCCCAGGTCCTTCATGAAGATCATGAGGACCATCGAGAAGCCCCAGATGGTGAGGAGCGGCGCCAGATAGCGGAACGGCGGGAAGGGCACGCCCAGGACCCGGCGGGTGCTCACGGTGAGCACCTCGCGGACGTCGACCAGGTAGGCGGCGAAGAAGATGACCAGCAAGATCTTGCCGAACTCCCCCGGCTGGAAGTGGATCGGGCCCAGGACGAGCCAGAGCCGGGCCCCGTTGATCTCCTGCCCGATGACCGCGGTGACGACCAGCAGCAGGAGCAGCCCGCGCACGCCGAGACAGTACCTGTAGCCGCGCGAGCAGCCGCAGGTCGCGCACGAAGCACGAGCACCAGCAGGAAGGCCACCAGGCCGACCACCAGCCACATGGCCTGCTTGAGGGCGAAGTCCGGGTTGATGCGGTAGAGCAGCAGGAGGCCCAGGGTGGAGAGCAGCGCCGTGACCGGCAGCAGATAGGGGTCGGCCTAGGGAGCGAGAAACCGGCGGCCGATGTGGGCGATGGCGAAGAGCAGCCAGGAAGAGCACGCCGTACGTGAGCGACGACCAGCTGAGCGTCGCCGACTTCTGCCGTGTAGACCAGGGCGAACCCCAGAGTGGTCAGGATCAGCGCCGGGATGAGGAACAGCAGCTCGCGGTTGCGCGCGCTCACGGATGCGGCTACTCACGGAGAGACGCCAGCCCGCGGAAGAACGCTGCCCCTCCTCCTTTCCTGACGTGGTCGTGAGCGTCGACCTGCGCTTGGACGATGGTTGCAGCACGGAGTAGGGAACCCGGCCCTCGCTCGACGACGGACGAGAGCTCGATGCCCAGGACAGTTCGCCGGAAGTCCCTGGTAGAGGGCCACCATTGCCGTTGGCAGCGCCCACGTAGTAGACGGTGGAGTTGTACACGGCGAATGCCGCGATGGCGATCACGATGACGAGCACGACGATGGTCGTGGTGAGCACCCACCGACGCCGCGACCAGCCCCGTCTTGCTTTGACGACAGCCGCCGGTTCAGCGACGGGAGCCATCCAGGAGGCAGCGGCCCGGCCTGCCACTGAACCGATGGTTCCAGAGTTTCCGGACTGCGGTGCGAGACCGCTGCCTCCGTCGCCGGCCGATCCACCGTCAGCGGCCGCGCCACCATGGGCGATCTCATCCCCGGCGGCCGTCGCTGCTCCCACTTCTGACCTGGTACGGCCGGCCGCAGAAGCGCCCGGCCTGACAGCTTGCGCCGCGCGCCGGCGCCATGCCTTCGACCACGGCCAAGTCCGGTGCCCTCGCCTTCCCGCCCGCGATCGACCGGACCGATGAGCACGGTCTCCGATCCCGAAGCGACATGTGTGTTCTCGCTGTCGTCCGCATCCCCGGCCAAGTCCGCGTCCTCGGGGCCATCTGCGCTATCAGGTCCATGAACGCGACCACGACGGTGACGTTGTCATCTCCGCCGGCCTTCAAGCGCAGCCCCGACGAGCGAGTCGGCCGCCTGCTGCGGGTCGGCCGCGGCCTTCAGGAGCTCCTGGATCTGCGGGTCGAGCACCATGCCGCTCAGACCGTCGCTGCACAGCATGAGCCGGTCACCGGCGACCAGGGGCACCTCGAGAATGTCGGGCTCGACGTCGCCTTCGGTGCCGAGCGCTCGGGTGATCACGCTGCGATGCGGATGGACCGCCGCCTCGGCCGGGGTCAGCTCACCCCGGCGCATCATCTCGCCCACCCAGGAATGATCGTCGGTGACTTGGCGCGAGTTCCCCGTCGTGGAGCAGGTAGGCTCGGGAGTCCCCCACGTGGCCCAAGACCAGCCGGTCGCCATGCCCAGAGCGGCGGTGAGCGTGGTGCCCATGCCGAGAAGACGGTCTTCCGCGAGGCTGCGGCCGCACGATGGCTCGTGTTGGCCTTCGACGATGGCGTCGCGCAGGTCGTCTTGCCCGGCCGTCCGCGGATCGACAGCCACCAGCCCTCGCACGCCATCTGCGAAGCCACCTCCCCGCCGCGCGCCCCGCCCATGCCGTCGCAGACGACGTAGAGGCCCTTGCGCGACCAGGAACGAGTCCTCGTTGGTCTGCCGGACCAGTCCGCGTTGCTGGCGAATCCGGCTCGCAAACGCACTACCGCACCTCGACCCTGAAGATAGTGTCACCCACCTCGACGCGGTCACCCGGCGACAACAGGGTCGGCTGAGAGATGTCGGCACCGTTCACTGGGGTTCCATTGGTGCTGAGCAGATCCTCCACCGTAGAGCCCGTCGGCGGTCGACTTCGAACAGCGCGTGCTTGGACGAGACGAAGGTGTCGTCGAGGTAGATGTCCATGTCGGAGGAGCGGCCGGCCGAGCGCGCGGCGCCGCGAGCGCAGCGTGAAGGCCTCTCCAGGCCGAAGCGAAGGGCTCTTCTCCACGACCAGGCCCAGATCGCTGCCGGAGGCTGACCGCGGAGCCGCTCGGCCGAGAAACTTGGCCGCTCCGAGCCGCGGGCTGCGGAGACAGGCCGGAGCCGCCGGGTACGCTCTGCCCGCCAGGGGCCGGGCGCGCCGCAGGCCCGCAACTCCCGAGTGGTGGAGCGGATCACCCTGTAGAGGAACACGTAGAGGATGATGAGGAAGATGAACTTCCCCGCCAGCAGCACTATCTGCAGCATGGCGTCCTCTCCCTGGCCGCATCTCCCTGCCCGGTGGCATCGTCTTACCTGCTCTCCACCGTCAGCCGGCTGGCCCCCGATGGACACGACGTCCGTCTGCTTGAGCGGCGTGGTCGTGACCGGATAGCCATTGACCATGGTGCCGTTCGTGGAACCGAGGTCCTCGACCATGAGCCGGCCGTTGTTCCAGTAGATGGCCGCGTGGCGGCGGGAGACGTTGGGGTCGTCGAGCTGAAAATCGGCATCTTTGCCCGGCCCTACCACGATCCGGCCCTTGCTGAACTCTCGCACCCGATTGTCCGGATCGAAGCACGATGCGTCTGGTGGGCAAGACCCAATGCGCCGGCTTCTTCCGGCTGGATGACCCGTGTCGCCGGTTGTTACACCGCTGCGCGGCCGCCGGCGTCACGGGCCGCGTCCGAGGCGGCCGTCTTGGCGTAGCGGGAGCGGCCGGCTGCAGGCGCGGGCGCAACCGCCTCAGCCCGGGGCTCGCTCGGGCATGGGCCCGCGGCATCCGGCGCGACCCGTTCCGCGAGGATGCCGAAATGGCCCAGACGGCAGATCTTCGTCTACCAGCAGCTCGACGCTGAGGTCCCCCGGCAGTTCGTACCTCTTCGCGCGACGTGCTTGGCGAAGGTGTCGCTCGAGATCGCGGATGATCTCGTCCCTTCGGCCCCTAAGTGTCTCAGAGTCCTCCGGACAGAGGTAGACGGTGTAGCGGTTGCGCGCCGAGACGCGCGAGGACCCGGGCGACCTTGTGGTCGTCCATCTCCTTGTCAGTTTGCGCGCCAGCTCGGCCGGTTCGACGTACGGTCTAGACTCTCGCTTGGAGCGGCCGCGACGACGTTCGGTGCCGGAAGCGTCTTTGCTCTTGACCCCGGCAGCACTCTCCATTCGCGACTCGACCCTCCGCATCAAACCCATAGACAGTACCTCCTAGAGGAACCCCGGACCCTTGGACGGGATGAAAAGGGCGGACAGAAACGCGATTATAACGCACGGCACATACGCGACCAGAAAAGGTCCGATCGCCACCCTCACGTGTACGACTAGCGCCGGGAGCAGGACAAAAGCGGCGAACAACAGACCATCGAGTAAAGACTTCCGCCCCAGAGCCGGCGCTCCGTGGACCGGCTCGTCAACGTGAAGAACGGCAGCGAGAAGACGGCGAAGAGGCCGATCTGCAGGAGCAGCTCCGGCCGGGCGTCGAGGAAGCGGGCGATCTCCGTGAGCACGGTCCAGGGAGACGCCGCATGACTGCGCGGCCTGCAACGGGGCGCCCACTCCCTGGCTGAAGGCGTAGGGCAGCCTCGCCCAGCCGGCCAGACCCGCGGTGACCGTGAGCACCAGTCCGCTGAAGAACCCGACGAGGGGTCCCCAGCGCCGAAGAGCGACGGCGGCCAGAGGAAGCAACGGCGAGGCCCACCCCCCCGGCGACGGCAAACGGCATCACGCCCGGCAACAGTGCGGCCCACTCGCGCCTGCGCCAGCGGAGCAGACTCATCGAGACGATGGCCAGTATCACGTAGATGACCCCCCATCCGGCCCCGTACGCGAAGATCGGCGGGGCCAGGAGCGCCAGAGTCAAGACCCCTCCGGCGAAGGGCCAGACGAGAGCGAGGAACGCCGGAACCGCGATCAACGGGATGATCGAGTCGCTCGGATAGAAGGGAGCCCGCGGCAGCAGATAGAGCGAGCAGCACAGCGAAAAGACGCCCGCGGCCAGATGTTGCCCGAGATAGGCCAGGCGGTCCCGGTCGAGCCTGCGCACGATCCAGCCGCGGAAGACCCTGGTGGCGATACTCTCGTCGCGCACGTCCCCGGCATGTCGTGCGCCGCCCGCGACAGGAGGCGGCCGAAAGTGGCGGCGTCGGGCCGCGCGTAGCGGTCGCGGGCCATGGCCCGCTGCAAGAGCGTCGCTGAGCGCCGGAGGCAGGTCGGGGCGCTCGCTGAGGAGCGGAGGGATGTCGGGCCGCGACACGTCGCGCAGCAGTTCCTGCAGCTTCTTGCCCCTTGAACGGGTTCCTCCTCGTGAAGCCCTCATAGAGAGTCAGAGCCAGCGAGTAGACGTCGCTGCGCGAATCGACCTTCTTCCCCTCCCCCTGCTCCGGAGACATGTAGGCGAGCGTGCCCACCAGGTCGCCGTCCACGGTGATGGACGCCCTGTCCTCCAGCATGGGCCACGCCGAAGTCCATGAGCCGCACGTCGATGGAATCGCCGTCCACGAGCATGATGTTCTCGGGCTTGATGTCCCGGTGCACCACTCCCCGCTTGTGCGCATGCTCGAGAGCCCGGCACAGCTGGACGCCGATCTCGAGGATGTCGGCGTCGGTGAGACTCTGCTCGCGGAAGTGCTCGCGTAAGCGTCTTGCCCTGGACGTACTCCGTGATGAGAAGGGTCTGATCGGGCTCGCGTACCATCTCGTAGACGGTGAGGATGTGGTGATGGCTGAGCTTGGCCGCCGCCTGAGCCTCCCGCACCACCCGGTCGTCGACGTCGGCGGTCTGCTGACGACCTTGACGGCGACCGGCCGCCCCATGCGCAGGTCGTCGGCGAGATAGACGGTGGCGAACGCCCCGCTGCCCAGCTTGCGGACGATCCGGTAGCGATCGTAGAGGAGTGGCGGCTCAGCCATGGCGCCAGTATATCGCCGGCGTAGTCCCTGGCTCAGCTGCGCATGCGCGATTCGTCGCCGAAGACCACCGCGGCGGTCCGAGCCTGGGATGAGTCGAGGATGTTGACCAACCGGAAGTGAGGCGGCGCCAGCCCGGCGGAAGACTCGCGGAGGCTTTTCCGCGCTGCTGGAGCCGGGCTGCACGCCGCCTCACCAGCGGCCCGTGGTATACTGCGAAATCACTCAGGGCGGCCCCACGCGGTGCCTTTCGTTAGACGCCCTGTGATCGTGGCCCGGGCGAGTGGCGGAATTGGCAGACGCGCTAGGTTCAGGGTCTAGTGAGCTTACGCTCATGGGGGTTCAAGTCCCCCCTCGCCCACCATCATCTTCTAGCTCTTGCCGCCGGGATATGGCCGATCTGCAAGAGGACGACACCATCGAAGGAGTTGGCTCCGGGGGGAGCAGAAAGCGGCGGCAGAAGAAGGTCCTGCCCAAGCCCCTCCTCCGGCTGCTCGTCGTCGCTGGCGGCCATCGTCGTCATCGTGGTCGTGGTCATCGTCGTCGTCGCGAGCGCCATGCAGCAGCGGCGAAGCGGCCGACTACCAGAGATACATGACCGTCGGTCGCCGACATCCTCAAGCAGTCCGACGCGATCGGCGCCGAGCTCACCAAGCTGCTCACCAACCCCGGCGACACCAACCGCAAGGACATCCAGACCAGGCTCGACGCAGTTCGTAGCCAAGTCGGAGAGCTCGAGAACCCAGGCCAAGGAGCTGGAGGTGCCCAAGGACCTGGTCGAAGCAGAACGTCCACCAGTTCTTCGTGCTGACGATGAGCTTCCGCGCAGAAGGGCCTGGTCGAACCTCAAGCCGTCGCTCATGAACGCCCTCGAGGTCCAGGACACCGAGGTGGCCGTCGGAGCAGATCTCGCGCGCCCTCAACTACCTGACGCAACTCCGACTTCCTCTACGACGAGGTGTTCGTGCCAAGGGCCACGGACATCCTCAAGGAGAAGAACCTCACGGGCGTCACCGTCCCCAGCCACCCAGTTCCTCGACCGATCCCGACCTGGCCTCCAAGTCCCGGGTGCAGGAGATGCTCGCCGCAGCTCAAGAGCACCGGCAACCTCCAGGCCGTGCACGGGGTGGCGTCGGTCAAGGTGGTGGCCCTGCCCGACGAGAAGGAGATCAAGACGGCGAGACGTACAACCTCACTGGCGCCAGCGACCAACTCACCTTCCAGGTGACCGTCGAGAACCAGGGCAACATGTCGGAGAAGGACGTCCCGGTGGTGGTCACCCTCGGCTCCAGGCAGCGGACGACCGCAGCAAGTCACGGTCAACATCCCCGAGATCAAGCCCAAGGAGGAGCTCACCGTCGACGGTCAAGGGCATCAACCCGACGCCCTACGGCGAGAAGTCGCCACCTCACGGTGGAGGTCGGGCCGGTCACGGACGAGAAGTTCACCGGACAACAACTCGCTCGAAGCCATACGTCATCTTCAAACTCTAGGGGTCGAACGAGGGGTCGAACGTGAGCGCAACTACAGGCATTCGAGATCGTCGCCATCGTCGCCATCGCCGTCGCGGCTCGCGGCCGGTGTCGGCCTCGTACTGGTGTACCGGCGGCTGCAGCGCTACCAGCGCAACCAGCACGTCATCATGGGCTCGCGGGGCAACGGTCGACATCGTCGAGCACGTGACGTCGCTGGACGAGAAGCTGGACCAACATGCGCGTGGCCGTCGAGGACCTCACGCTGGCGGCCCGCGACCACGACGTCCGCATCGACGACTGCCTCTCCCGCGTCGGGGTGGTGCGCTTCGACGCCTACCACGACCTCGGCGGCCGGCAGAGCACGGCGGTGGCCTTCCTCAACAGCCTCGGCAACGGCGTGGTCATCACCACCGTGGTCAGCCGCGACTTCGCCCGCATGTACGTGAAGCTCCTCCAAGGACGGCGAGGCCGACATCCCGCTGGCCCCCGAGGAAGCCGAGGCGGTGGACCAAGCGGCCCGAGGCACCGCGCCGTTCACCATCCGGCCGCGGGTGGAGGCAAGGAATCGGGCGCCTGCCTCGCAGATCGACGATCTGACGGCCGGCCTCGATGCTCCCGTGGCGGGCGGTATCCCGGGCCTGCGGCCGCGCTGACGACCGGGTGTTGGCCCGCGAGAACCGCCGGCGCAAGCGCAGGGGTCTGCCGCCGTGATAGACGAGCTGCCCGTACCGTCGCGCCGCTGGGATGGACAGAGCCCGCAGACGCCGACGGCTCGGCGCGCCAGGCGTGCGCAGCCAGGCCGCCTGAGGCGAGCGACGACGTGCCGGAGACGGAGACATCGATGAGCTGTGATCCGCCGGGTCAGGAGTTGCTCCGCTGGGCGGTCTCGTCCTACTCGGAGCCGCTTCCGGTCGCGCGCGACACCATCGGCTTCCTGGGCCCGGCGGCACGTTCACCGAAGAATGCCTGCGGCGACCCTCGACGAGAAGCGCGCCGCGGACGTGCCGCTTCGCCCTTCGCCTCCATGCAGGACACCATCGAGGCCGTGTCGCACCGGTGAGGTCGACTGCGCCATCGTCCCCATCGAGAACTCCATCGAGGGCTCGGTCTCGGCCACGGTCGACATCGCTGGCCCACGAGATCGACAACCTGCAGATCGTGCGCGAGGTGCGGCATCCCCATCCGCCACCGCCTCTGGCCCGGCCCGGGGTCACCTCGACCAGATCACGAAGGTGGTCTCCCATCCGCACGCCAACGCGCAGTGCCGCATCTGGCTGCGCCGACAACCTGCCGGGCCGGGACGTCGAGGCCGCCAACTCCACGGCCAACGCGGTGGAGCGGGTGGCCAAGTGCGACCGAGCCCTGGGCGGCCATCGGCAACCGACCTGGCCGCGCAAGACGTACGGCTGCGAGATCCTCGCCGCCGACATCGAGGACCACAAGGACAACGAGACCCGGTTCGTCTTCCTGGCCCGGCAGCGGGAGCGGCAGGACTGGTTCGAGCCCTACAAGACCTCGGTGGTCTGCGAGATCGCCAAGGACCAGCCGGGCGCCCTGCTGCTCATCCTGCAGGAATTCGCCTTCCGGCACATCAACCTCACCAAGATCGAATCGCGGCCGTCGAAGCGCCGGCTGGGCGACTACATCTTCCTCGTCGACATGGAGGGCAAGGTGGACGACGGCCCGATCGCCGACGCGCTGCGCTGCCTGTGCTGCAAACTGCCCCGGCTCGACCGTGCTGGGCAGCTATCCTGTCGGTAGCCGGCGCGCTGGGGCTTCGCGATAGACCGCGCGCGTACGTCCGACCGTCAACGAGACCCGAGGAGAGTCCGATGCTCGACATCAAGCTGATCCGCAACGATCCTGACGTGGTCCGCGACGCCCTGCGCCGCCGGGGTGCCCACGCCGAAGCCGCCCTCGACAAGCTGCTCGAGCTCGACCGGTCCCGCCGCGAGCTGCTGGTGGCGGTCGAGGAGAAGCGGGGCCTGCGCAACGCGGTGAGCGAGGAGATCGCCCAGGCCAAGCGCGACAAGGAGGACGCGTCCGGCCAAGATCGAGGCCATGCGCGCGGTGGGCGACGAGATCAAGGACCTCGAAGCCCGGCTCAAAGAGATCGAGGCCGCGCTCGAGGAGGAGTTGCTCCAGGTGCCCAACCTGCCCGACGCCTCGGCTCCCGGCGGCGGCGAGGAAGACTCCGTGGTGATGCACACCTGGGGCACGCCCCGGCAGTTCGCCTTCACGCCCCTGGACCACCTCGACCTGGCGGCGCCCGTTCGACCTGATCGACATGGAGCGCGGCGCCCGCACGTCGGGCAGCCGCTTCGCCTACCTCAAGGGCGACCTGGTCTTCCTGCAGTTCGCGCTGGTGCAGTTCGCCCTGCAGAAGCTGGCCTCCAAGGGCTTCCGCCCGGTGATCGTGCCGGTGCTGGTGCGCGACGAGGCCATGTACGGCACCGGCTTCTTCCCCACCGACATGCAGCAGGTCTACCGGGTGGAGGCCGACGGCCTCAACCTGGTGGGCACCTCCGAGGTGCCGCTGGCGGCGCTGCACATGGACGAGATCCTCGACGAGGCCGACCTGCCCGGTGCGCTACGTGGGCTACTCCAGCTGCTTCCGGCGGGAAGCCGGGGCGGCCGGCAAGGACACGCGGGGCATCTTCCGCGTGCACCAGTTCGACAAGGTGGAGATGTTCAGCTTCTGCGCGCCCGACAAGTCCGCGCGAGGAGCACGACTTCATGCGCTCCGTCGAGGAGGAGCTCCTGCAGGAGCTCGGTCTGCCCTACCGCGCGGTCAACATCGCCGCCGGCGACCTGGGCGCCCCGGCCGCCAAGAAGTACGACCTGCGAGGCCTGGCTGCCCACCCAGGAGCGCTACCGCGAAGTGACCTCCTGCTCCAACTGCACCGACTACCAGGCGCGGCGCCTCAAGGTGCGGGCCAAGGGCGAGAAGGGCAGCCCCTACCTGCTGCACACCCTGAACGGCACGGTGGTGGCGCTGGGCCGGACCATGATCGCCATCATGGAGAACTACCAGACCGAGGACGGCACGCATCGAGGTGCCGGCGGTGCTGCGGCCGTTCCTGCCCGCCGGCAAGGAGATCCTCGGAGGATGAGCGGCAGGCGAGCGTGACACGGACCGCCGCGCGGCACGGCGGACGGCGCGCGACGGCACGCGCCCGTGTCCTGACCGGCGCCCACGACGCCCTGATCGTCGTCGACGTGCAGCGCGACTTCTGCCCCGGCGGAGCGCTTGGCGGTGCCCGACGGCGACGAGGTGGTCCCGGTCATCAACCGCCTGCATCCCGATGTTCGGCCGCTGGATCTACACCCGCGACTGGCATCCGCCGATCACGTGAGCTTCTCCGACGCACCCGGAGTTCCGCGACGGGTCCTGGCCTCCGCACGCCGTGCAGGGCACTCCGGGCGCCGCGTTGGTGCGACGGGCTGGAGATGCCGATGAACGCCATCCTCGTGAGCAAGGGCGACGATCCCGAGCGCGAGGAGTACAGCGGCTTTCCAGGTCGAACGGCTCGACCTGGCCGACGTTCCTGCGAGCTCCGCAAGGTGGAGCGGGTCTTCATCTCCGGGCTGGCGCCGACTACTGCGTGCGGCAGACCGCGCTCGACGCGCGTGCGGCGGGCTTCACCGTCTACCTGGTCGAGGACGCGGTGCGCGGGGTGGCGCCGGACACCACCGCCGCGGCCCTCGCCGAGATGGAGGCGGCCGGAGTCATCCGTCATCTCGTCCAGCAGATCGAGGACTCGGGGGAGCGGCCGCCGGCCGCCTACGACGAGCACGGCAACCCGGTAGCACGCATGACGACTGACGCCGACGACCGGCCGACCCGGCGACCGGAGGGCTGCGACCCGACGTCTCGCAACGCTGGGCCCGCCGCGAGGACCTGGCGCTGCTCACCGACTTCTACCAGCTGACCATGATGGGCGGCTACTGGAAGACCGGCCGCCAGGACCTGCGCGCCTGCTTCAACTACACCTTCCGCGACCTGCCGCCCACAACGGTTTCGCCATCACCGCCGGAGCTGGAGCAGCTGCTCGACCTGATCGAGAACCTGCGCTTCACCGAGCAGGACCTGGCCTATCTGCGCCGGTCTGGGAACGCTTCGAGGACGCCTTTCTCGAGTACCTGCAGTCGATTCCAGCCGCGATGCACCATCCAGGCGGTGCCCGAGGGGACCGTCGTCTTCCCGCACGAGCCGCGTGCTGCAGGTGGAGGGGCCGCTGATCGAGGCCCAGCTCCTCGAGACCGTCGTGCTCAACACGCTCAACTTCCAGACCCTCATCGCCACCAAGGCCGCGCGCATCCGGCTGGCCTGCGGCGAGCGACGACCTGGTGGAGTTCGGCCTGCGCCGGGCCCAGGGTCCCGACGGCGGCCTGAGCGGCAGCCGCGCGGCCTACATCGGCGGGGCCGACAGCACCTCCAACGTGCTGGCCGGCAAGCTGTTCGGCATCCCCGTGCGGGGCACCCACGCCCACTCCTGGGTGATGAGCTTCGACAACGAGCTGGACGGCCTTCCGGGCCTACGCGGCCTGCTACCCAGACCCCATCCTGCTGGTGGACACCTACGACACGCTCACCTCGGGCTTGCCGAACGCCGTGACCGTGTTCAAGGAGCTGCGCGCCGCCGGGCAAGCCGGTGCGCGCCGCCATCGGCTCGACTCCGGCGACCTCGCCCGGCTGAGCAAGGCGGCCTACCGCATGTTCACCGAGGCGGGCTTCGACGACCCGCTCATCGTGGCTTCGAACGAGCTCGACGAGGACCTCATCGCCGACCTCAAGCGGCAGGGCGCGCCGCATCAACTCCTGGGGCGTGGGCACGCACCTCATCACCTCGTCGGACTGCCCGGCCCTCGGCGGCGTGTACAAGCTGGTGGCGGTCAAGGACGAACGGCGGAGCGTGGGAACCGCGCATCAAGCTGTCGTCGAACCCCGCCAAGATGACCGACCCGGGCCGCAAGCGCTGGTGCGCTACGTCGACGCGACAGGCCAGCCGCTCGCCGATCTGATCGAACTTGGGGACACTCCGAAAAGTCCGGGTTCGCTGAGCGAGCTTGGGACCGTGCCGTACGCCGAACGCCACGACTTGTTCTTCCTGAAAGGGGTGGAGCGGGCAGTGTCGCGCGAGGAGCTTCTCCAGCCGGTGATGGTCGACGGCGAACGGATAGGCGCCTCACCCTCCCTCGAGGAGATCCGCGCTCGCGCTCAGCAACAGATCGCCTCCCTGCCGGAAGAGGTTCGTCGGTTGCGCAATCCCGAGATCTACACGGTGGGCCTATCCCCGGACCTCGCGGCCGTCAAGCTGCGCCTGGCCGCGCGCTCGCCCGGCGTGATCGCACCCGGACCCGCGGCGAAGGCCGACTAACCTTCCACCGGGTCTTTCGCCGGCAAGTCCTTCGCTGTCGGGTCCTTCGCTGGTAAGTCGTTTGCTGGCGAGTCCTTCGCTGGCGACTCCTTTCGCCACCGCCGACGAGTCTTCGCGGAGCGCAGTCGCCTGCCCCTTCGCGAGCAGCTTTCCGGCCGAGTTGTGCACCTCGAGGTCTACGACCATGAGCCGTCGACCGCGATGGATCACTGAGCAGTCAGCGGTGATCCTTTCCCCCAGCAGCGCGGGCCGGAACAGACTGAGACTCCATTGCACCGCCACCGAATCGGTGACCGAATTGACCGCCAGGGCGAATGCGACGTCGGCTACTGCGAACACGAACGCACCGTGGGCGAGTTCGTGATGGTTCAGAACCTCTTCGCTCACGACCGCTGAGACCCGAGCGACCCCTTCTCCCGCCGCATCCACCTCCATTCCCAAAAGGCGGATGACTCGGTCGTTCGTCTTGATGAGGTCTATTCGCTTCTGCACATCGTGGATCGGTCACCACGCTCCCCCCAATCGATGCCGTCCAAACTACCATGGCCCGCCGCCTGCGGATAATCGCGGGCGCGGCGGCGCTGGCGGCGCCGTCGTCGCGCCGGGCTGGTGACCGGGAGCGAGGGGGGGAAGAAGAGGGGCCTTAACCTATAGCGAGGCCATGCCCGTGAGCACGACCGTCAAGAGTGCAGCGACCAGGATGATGCCCGTGATGATGATGGCTTTGGTGGGCAGGCCAGGGCGGCGTCGGTGTGCGACGGTGAGAGGTGACACCTGGCAGGCGCGGGCGTGAGTGTGAGCGGCCGGTTGGAGACCCACATGGATGCGCCTGTGACTGGACGTCCAGCCGGCGCCCGGCCGATAGAAAGCCGACTGATAACCTCGCGTGCCGCCGAGATACCCGGTTTTCATGGCCTGTTCCCGCCCCTTCTTCGCATACCCCGTTTGCCCTGTGCATCCATTGTCGGCAAAGATTCGCCAGACCTTAGTGCTTTCCTCCGGGGGGCGTCACCGGAGACGCGACCTCCGGATTCGAGCCGTCCCGGGGACTCCCGGACGGCCCGAGAAGACGACCCTATAATTTCAAGGGAGTTACCCTTTGCCGGCGAACTCGTTTAATCTGTTTGTTCGGCCGATAGGGCCGATAGGTCGGGCTTCTTAAGGAGGAAAGGGATGTTCTGTCCGCAATGCGGAGCTTCTAACGCGGACCTGGACCGGTATTGCGTGGCATGCGGCACAGACATGACTTCGCAAGCCCCGGGTAATGGCCCGACGGCTTCTCGACAGGGTCAATACGCACCACCAGCGAACCAACAATATGCACAGCAGCAGTATCAGCCACCGCCGTATCAGCAGGCCCCATACGGCTCGCCGCCTTCCCAACAGAATCCATTCCAAGGAGGCCCGTACCAGACGCAGTATCAGCCCACGCCCACCAACTACGGCATGCCGATCACGCTGCCGACATATCTGGTATGGGCGATCGTCACCCTCATCCTCTGCTTCTGGCCGGCGAGCGTGGTCGCCATCGTCTACGGTTCCCAGGTGAACGGCAAGCTGGCTCGAGGCGATTACAACGGGGCCGCTTCATTCCTCGCGCAGGGCCAAACTCTGGTGCTGGATAAGCTTCGGCGTGCTGATCGCGGGCCTCGTCATCGCCATAATCGGGGTGGTCATCTCCGCCGCGGTGGTCAACTCGTAGCTTCCCGGCCATTTTCGGGCTTCGCCCGGGACGATCTGACTCTTGACGCATGGGGCGGCCGGGAAACCGACCGCCCTACGCTATACTCGTGGCCGCCGCCGGTGTCGGATGGCTTGTGGACTGACCGAGCATCCGCTGCGAGCCGTCATCGGAGCGAACCGCGGAGGGGTGGCAGAGTTCGGTTGATTGCACCGGTCTTGAAAACCGGCACGGCGCAAGCCGTCGCGGGTTCGAATCCCGCCCCCTCCGCCTCGGCCGGAATGGCGAAGCCGATATTCTCCGCCCCGGTGCTGCCCGGAGGGAGATACAGCTCCGGCATGCCGATGAAGTGGCCCTGCGCGTTGAAGCACCCGCCGCCGGAGTTGCCCGGGCTGATCGGCGGCGTCGATCTGCATGAGACCGGTCAGCGTCTGCGACGCGGAAACCTGCAGGGAACGGTCCAATCCGCTCACGATGCCGAGAGTGACGCTGTTCTGGTAGTCCAGAGGGCTGCCGATCACCGTGGCCCAGTCGCCTAGCTGCACCGCGCTCGACGAGCCGAAGGTGACGGGAATCAGGCCGGTCTTGTCCACCTTGATCACCGCGATGTCCTTGGTGGCGTCTTCGCCCACGATGGTCGCCGGAGCCGTGCTCTTGTCACTGAACGTGACCGTGATCGACTGCCCGGAACTCACCGCGCCGTCGAGCGTGACCACGTGGTCGTTCGTCAAGATGTAGCCGTCCGACGTGTAGATGACGCCCGAGCCGATTCCGGTGGCCGACCGCCGTCCGGCGGAAGCGTCACCGAGATGTTGACCACGCTCGTGTAGGCTTTGTCGAGCACGCTCTGGGCCGGGCTGGCCAGGTCGGCTTGAAGGTCGGTCTGACCGGTGGTCGCCGTTGAAGCCGAGGCTGGCTCGAGCCGGCGCTGGCGACCGCGCTCGGACTGCTGGTCGGTGCGGCACTCGAACTGCTGGTGGTCACAGCCCACGTGCCGACAACCAGGACCGCGGCGATACCCAGAGCAAGCAGGAGGGTCCAAAGTCTTCGTCGTCGCCTTTTCCGCGAGTCGGGAGCACTTGGGGTTGGATTGCACGAATCTTGGTTCATGGTGTCTCCTTTAGCACGAACGATCGGTTTCTGGATCGGTTGCTACTGCTTCTTCGTCGTCGTTGCCGCGCCCATCGGGCAGGTCACCTCCGTTGCGGACGATTGAATCTGAGACTCCGTAGCTTCATTGCATCATTCGAGTCTTAAGGCAGGCTGAGGCTCTGTTGTGATATATGGCTGTGAGTAATATGAGAGCCGGCGGGGAGGCGAGAAGTGTCGCGCTTCGGACACGGCAGCCGGTCGAACCCGTCTCTTGCCTCCATCCTGCGGGCCAAGGTCTCTGCGGAAGCGGGTACCGTCCGAGATAAGGATGAGCAGTGATAGCAGAAAGCCCCTGCGATACCCCGGCGCACCGAGTACTACTGGCTCCTGTCAGGTCTTTCCTTGGCTAGCTCTTAATCCTTTCGACCGTACGCCTCGTCGAGGAGTAGCTCAGACTCTCCACGACCTGCTGCATCGGTCAGTAGCTAGTAGCGAGAGCTTTACGAGTAGTGGAAGCCGCGGGAAGCAGGTAGCCCCGCCGGCGTTTGCTGGTACCGATGGGGCAGCGGTGCTTGTGCCGGTCGGAGCTGCAACTCTCTTTGCTGCGCATAGGGCTGCCGTGCCTTCGAGGCAGTGCGGTCGCGCCGCCGCGATGCTCGGCTCCCGTCTCGTGGTAACTTGGTCGCATGATTTTCGATTAAGACTAGTCTAGGGGTGAGCTTTGGCAATCAATATCCAAGATTTTAAAGACATCGATCCTGCCGAGAGGCTCCTCATGGGCGCCGGGCCGTGCAACATGCCGCCGCGGGTTTTCCGGGCCGTGGCCGCTCCCTCTGTCGGCTATCTGGATCCCTACCTCTTCCAGATCATGGACGAGACCCAAGAGCTGCTCCGGGCCCTCTTCCGCACGGACAATCCGGTGACCCTGCCGATGTCCGCCACCGGCGGCGGGGGGATGGAGACCGCCTTCGTCAACCTGGTCGAGCCGGGCGACCAGGTGGTCATCGGGGTGAATGGTCTGTTTGGCACCCGCATGTGCGACATCGCGGAACGCCTGGGATGCGACGTGGTGCGGGTGGATGTGGAATGGGGCCGTGCCGTTCCCGCGGAGAAGATGGAAGCCGCGCTCAAGGGCAAGACTCCCAAGATCGTCGCCGTCGTGAACGCGGAGACCTCCACCGGGGCCTGCACGCCGCTCAAAGACATCGGCAAGCTGGCCCACGATCACGGCGCCATGTTCCTGGCCGACACCGTCACCTCGCTGGCCGGGATAGACGTGTCGCTCGACGCCGACGGCGTGGATGTGGCCTACAGCGGCACGCAAAAATGCATCTCGGCCGTTCCCGGGCATCTCGCTGGTGTCCTTCGGCCCGGCGGCGATGAGGGCGCTGGACGCCCGCAAGACCAAAGTGCCCAACTGGTACCTGGACATGACCATGATCCGGGACTACTGGGGACCGGCCAGGAAGTACCACCACACGCCGGCGATCAACATGATCTACGGTCTGCGCGAAGCGCTGCGGATCGTCTTCGAGGAGGGCCTCGAGGCCCGGTTCGCGAGGCATATGCTGAACCACCGCGCTCTTGTCGCCGGATTGGAAGCGATGGGACTGTCGATGCTGGTGCCCCAGGGCGAGAGACTGCCCATGCTGAACTCGGTGCGGATACCCGCGGGGGCGGAGGACGCCAAAGATCCGCGGAGCTCTCTTGCGAGAATACGGGATCGAGATCAGCGGCGGACTCGGAGAGTTGGGCGGCAAGGTCTGGCGGATCGGGCTCATGGGCTACAACGCTCAGCCCCGGAACGTCCTGCTCCTGCTGGCTGCTCTGCAAGCCGTCCTCATGGGCCAGGGCATCAAGGTGAACGCCGGCGCCATCGAAGCCGCGGCGGCGGTCTGGGCCGAATAGCGTTCGCCCGACGGGCGCGGCGCACCCTTAGGCGCGAGTCACTCGCGAGTCGGACGCAAGTCAGGCGCACGTAGAACGCAACAAGAGCTGGAGACATCTCCAGCCCTTGTTGCGTTCCATGTTGGCGCGCTAGGTAGTCGCCCATGTGGTGCGGCGACTACTGGCTTCCTCGTTATCGGTGCATCAGGTTGTATAGGAGATCGCAAACCTCGCCCCGGCTGGCCGGAGTGAAGAAGTCGTAGCTCGGCCCCATCCCCTGGATGCCGGTCAACAGTCCGGCGTAGGCCGCCTTGCGGGCGTCGGGATAGTGCGTATCGTCGAAGACCGGGAACGGCGGCGTGTAGCCGGCGGGAGGATCGACGAGGTCAGTTGCCCGAACGACCATGGTGATGAGCTGAGCCCGGGTCAGATTGTCGTACGGGCCGAAGAGGTGCTGGTCCGGCTTCAAACCTTGGGTGATGTTGTTGGCCGCGCAGACCGCGACATAGTGGTCGGGATAAAGAGGATCCGAGGGATCCACATTGGCGTCCACGTCGGTGAAGGTGCAAGCGTCAGCGGGCGACACGGGAAGGCCAAGGCTCTTTACGATCATCTTTGCGAACTGTTGCCGGCTGACCCAAGCTTCCGGCTGGAAGGTGCCGTTCGGGAACCCGTTCACCACGTGGCGCCCGGAAAGGTCGCTGATCTGAGCGTAGTAGGGATTCGAAGCCGGAACGTCGCTGAACTGTGTTGCCCCCGGGAGTGTGGTCGTCGTTGTCGAGGGGGGGGACGTGGTCGTGGTGGTCGACGGTAAGGTGGTGGATGTGGTCGAGGAGTTGGAAGTCGTGGACGTGGTGGAGCCGGTGGTGGTCGTGGAGAGCGAGTTGTCGACCGTCACGGTCACCTGCGCCGTGGTCACATTTCCCGCGTCGTCGTAGGTCTTGGCCATCACCGTATGACTGCTGCCGCTGGCCAACTTCGTAGTGTCCAACACGCAACCTACCGGTTGCGCGGGATCGCCCACATAGAGCGCACCGCTCACTTTGCCATCGTAGTAGTGGGGGATCCGGGGCATATATGTCAGACGGATGTGACCGTCCACATACAGCTCGGTCTTCGCCACCCCGACATTGTCGTTCGCGATGACCACAAAGGAAGCGAGACCTTTCACGGTGCTCGCGTTCGCCGGCTGCGTGAAGCTCACAGACGGAGGAATAGCGTCGGCGGCGCTGGCCACGGCCCTGCCTGCATTCAAAAGACCATCGCCGTACCCATCGTCCCAACCCGATGGCCCCAGGTCGTCCGTGGTAGCCGACAGGATGCTCGCTATCTGGCTGGGCGTGAGCGACGGGTTGCGCGACATCATCAGGGCGGCCACTCCGCTCACAAGAGGACATGAGAAAGAGGTCCCCGACCCGATCCCGAGGGAATAGTAGTGGACGCCGTTGCTGTCCACGCCGCCGTACCAGTACGTGAGAACATCCTCGCCCGGCGCGACCAGTGCCAGCTCGTTGCCGGTGGAGGAGAAGGATGCGCGAACGTTCGAAGAGTTCGTCGCCCCGACTGCGATGACGCCCGGGAAGCGCGCGGGGTAGCTCACTCCGGCACCGGCGCCGTCGTTCCCCGCCGAGGCGATGACGAGAACGTTGTGCGAGAGGGCGTAGTCGACGGCGTCTTTCTGGGCCTGGGTGTAGTCGGACCCGCCTGAGCTGTAACTGATAATGTCTGCTCCGTGATCCACCGCGTAGACCCAAGCGGCTATGTCGGCCGAGATGGTGGCCACCTCGTCGCCCGTATGGACGGGCATGATCTTGACGTTCCAAGCAGCGCCGGCCACCCCTTCACCGTCGTCACCGGCGGCAGCGGCTATGCCCGCACAGGCCGTTCCGTGGCCGAATAAGTCCCGCCACGCCCAGTAATCGGAGCTGTTGTACACGGTGCTGTAGGGGTACACGATCCGATTCGCAAAATCTTGTATGTTCCCCAGTCCCGAATCCAGGAACGCTATGGTCACGGAACTGGAACCTGTCGTGAGGTTCCACGCGGCGGGCAGACCCACCGCCGGGAGCGCCCACTGGTCCTTATAGTAGGGATCGTTGGGGACTCCGAGCCGCTTGTACTCCGCGTCGGGCTCGGCCCACACGACGTCTGAAGATGCTTCGGCAGCTTCCAAGGTCTGTCCGGCATCCATCCGGACCGTGTCTTGGCTCAGCTGGACCACGTTGCCCAGTTGGTCCTTGCCGTCGACCAGACTTTGAGCGACCGTTATCCCAAGTTCTGGGATGCTTTCAGTCTCGTACATCCCCAGAGAGGCGACTGTGACCGCTTTGGCAGAGTCCGAAACGCCCGGCGCGAATTTGAGCAGCAGGCGCCCTGGGATGGGTCGGGCAGAGTTGGAGGCCACCGCGGTCGAGCGGTCGACGGTACCTGCAGCCCCGGCTGCGGCGGTGCCGGGAAGTTCGGAGACGTCCACGAGCCGGCCCGAGGTGGAACGCAGCAATGGCAGCGACCCCGACGCCCCTCCAGATGTTGTCCCAAGCGAGAGCGCCGGTCCCGAGAGAGCGGCCCAGACGACAAGCGTCAAGGGGACCACCGCTAGCAGGCCGCCCGCCCAAGGCCGCCGGATCGACCCGAGAAAACGCAAGAGGGCGGTGAGGCTCTTAAGGATCGGTTCCGAGCGCATTCTGTTTCCCCTCTTCTGAGAGACTGCACAAAGTGGCGGGAACCTCGCCGCGCAGCATGCCGGAGATGCTCGACCGCACCAGAAACGGTTATCGGCCTGCGATGAAGAATCCTATAGGGGCGGGCTGCGCCGCCGGCCACCCGTCGCTCGTACTATTGACTCGTCGCCCGGCTGAGCCGATAGTGTTCGTGGGGGCTTCCCGGCCCCGGTCACATCTAGACCAGGGCGAGGTTCGATTGAACCAAGCAGACAGAGTCCGTGATAGCGAAGCCCGAGCAAGCCTATTGGCCAGCCTCGTGGAGCACGCTTCGCAACCCTTTGCCACCGCCTACGGCGACGGTCGCGTCGACATCGTGAACTCGGCATTCTGCGAGTTGGTCGGGTACAGCAAGGAGGAGCTCGAGACTCTCACCTGGGCCACCGACCTGACGCCTCCCGAGTATCGAGCGATGGAAGCGGCGAGTCTGGCAGAAATAGACCGGACCAAGCGTCCCATGCATTATGAGAAAGAGTACGTCCGCAAGGATGGAAGCCGAGTCCCGGTGGATTTGTTCGTCCACCTCGTCCATGACGCGCCCGGAGAACAGGCCTTCTACTTTGCCTACGTCACAGATGTCACAGAGCGCAAGCTGGCCGAGAAGGCCCTGCGAGAAAGCGAGCGACGGTACCGTGAACTCGTGGAGACCATGCGCGAGGGGGTCTGGGCTGTGGACCAGAACCTGGTCACTACGTTCGTGAACGCCCGCATGGCGGAGATGCTCGGATTCGCCACCGACGAGATGGTGGGACGCCACCTTTTCGATTTCATACCCCCGGACACGGTGGAGACCATGGCCGAGCTGATGGAACGCCGCACCCGGGGAACCGCGGAGGACTTCGATTTCGAGTTTCGTCGGAAGGATGGCACCGTTCTTTTCGCCACACTCGAGACCCGCCCCTTCCTCGATGCGGACGGGGTCTTCGTCGGAGCGGTGGCCGCGGTGCAGGACGCTACCGAGCGCAAGGCCGCCGAGGCCGCCCTGTGCGAGAGGGACGAGCAATTGCGACAATCCCAGAAGATGGAGGCGATAGGGCAGCTCGCGGGAGGTATCGCCCACGACTTCAACAACCTGCTCACCGCCATCATCGGCTACAGCGACCTCGTTCTCGCTCAACCGGCCGATACTCCGACCGCGGAGGTCCAAGCCGACGTCAACGAGATCAAACACGCCGCGGAGCGGGCGAGCGCCCTCACCAGGCAAATTCTTGCATTTTCCCGCCGTCAAGCCTTACAACCCCAGATCATATCCCTGGCCGATGTGGTGAGCGACACCGCACCGCTGCTCCGCCGTACCCTCGGCGAGAACATCGAACTGGTGACCACGCTAGACCCCGAACTCGGGCTCACCGAGGTCGACCCGGCCCAGTTGATGCAAGTGCTCATGAACCTCGCTCTTAATGCCCGTGACGCGATGCCCTCTGGAGGCAGGCTGACCATTGAAGCGGCAAACGTTGTTGTCGACGAAGGATATTGCCGGACCCATCCAGGAAGCCCCCCTGGGAACTGCATAGTGCTGATCGTCTCGGACACGGGCATGGGAATGGATGCTGAGACCTTATCCCACATCTTTGAACCGTTCTTCACCACAAAGGCCCCTGGCGAAGGCACGGGCCTCGGGCTGTCGACGGTTTACGGGATCGTGAGACAGAGCGGTGGGAACGTTTATGTGCAGAGCGATCCGGGCGCGGGAACGAAGTTCACCATTTACCTGCCCAGAGTGAACGGAGACGGCAGGGCGTCCAAGCGACATGACGCTGAAGGGACGAAGGCAGGGGAAGGCGAGACGATACTCGTAGTGGAAGACGAACCGGCGGTCCTCCATCTCGTCACCCGGATCCTCTCCCGTCACGGCTACGCGGTGCTTGCAGCGGCGACCGCCGCTGAAGCCGCGACTGTTTTCCAGAATGCAAAATGGCCGGTGCGGTTGCTTCTCACCGACATAGTGCTGCCCGGAGGTACTCAGGGCAACGAATTGGCGGCCTCCTTGAGCGCTACGGATCCCAACCTGCAGGTCTTATACATGTCCGGCTACACGCGCAACGCGATCGTCCACTCGGGCAGGCTCGACGACGGCGTGAACTACCTGGAGAAGCCCTTCACGCCCGATTCACTGGTCGCCAGGGTGAGGGAGCTACTGGATCGCCGCGTAGACTAAGCCCCCACCGGGGTGCCCCGGATCGAGAAGACACGCCAGACCACCCGAATTCACCGGTGGTCCGCGTGCGATGGTCGCAATTGAACGTGTGAGGACGGACGTTGTTCGAGCAGGATCGTAGAGTCAAGCTGTTCACTCTTGCAGCCATGTGCTTCGGCCTGTTCATGGTGATGCTGGACAACACCGTCGTCAACCTAGCCCTCCTCACCATTCAGCGTACCCCAGGTTCCGGCTTGTCCGGTCTGCAGTGGATCGTCAGCGCCTTCCCCTGCTGCTGGCGAGCTTCATGTTCACGGGGGGCGCCCTCCGCGACCTGAATCGGCGAACGAGAGACGTGGTGGTCTCCGGGGCCGTCGTAAGTTTCACGAATGTCCACGGCACTTCACCTGAAGCGCAGCTCGCCCGGCACGTGGCCGACAACTGGCCGGTGCAGCCGCTGGTGGAGCAGGCGGTCCCGTCCATCCAGGAAGTCAGCCCATGATCTCTTGGGATGCCGGAGCGGCCGCGGGAGCGCTCGAGGAGCAGCTCCGGCCCTGGCGTGAGTCTGTCGCGAGGCCCGAACAGGCCCAGGAGACGGTCCTCAGGCGACTTCTACGCGACTACGCGCGGACGGATTACGGAGCCGACCACGGGGCGATGAATGTGAGTGGAGCCGGCGCCGAGGCCAGCGCCGGCCGAGCCGAGACCGGCGCCAGACCGCGGTCGGGGCTAGGCGACCAGGCCGGACGCCCGGGCCGGGGCCGAGACCGAGACCGCGGCCGGGGCCAAAGCCTATGGTCAGGCCGGGGCGGAGATCATCGCGGATTACCGGCGCGCGTTCCCAGTGATGACTTACGACGAGTACAGGCCGCTCATTCAGAAGGTGATGAAGGGGCACGTGCGGCTCCTTCTCTGCGAGGAGCCCGTGGGCTGGGCGATAACCCGCGGTACCGTCGAAGGTGAGTCCAAGTTCATCCCCATGACCGCCACCGATCTACGCATGCGAGTCAGCGCGGGCCGCGCGATGCTCGGATACGTCGCCGCATCAGGTCGCCTGGATCTCTTCGCCGGCGTCAACCTCAATCTCAATTTCCCGGCCACAGTTGGGACCGTTCGGGTGGGAGACCGCGAGCTCGAATACGGATACAGCTCCGGCATCTACACCAAATACGTCTCCACATTCACGCCTATCCGTTCCGTGCCGTCTCAGGATGAGATCGACGAGCTCGGCGGCGGGACGACACAACGGGATTGGGAGCGCCGGTTCGATCTGGCATACGAGAAATGCAAGGATGAGAACGTGACCCTGGTTGGCGGCGTCTGCAATACAGCTCTCCAGTTCGGCCGCTATCTCCACCGAAAGCTCGGCATCTACCCCAAGGGGATCTGGAAGACCGAGATCATGACCCTGGGAAGCACGCCCGGGATCAACACCCGCCACCGACCCGCGCTCAACGCGCTCTATGGCCCCGCGGCCATCCGGGAGATCTACGGGGCCACAGAGGGCATGTTCGGCCAGCAACGCGACCAGTACCGCGCTTGGGTGCCCAACTACGACCTGTTCTTCTTCGAGGTGGAGACGCGCTCCGGCATCAAGATGCTGCACGAGATGCGGCCGGGGGAGGTCGGAAGTCTGGTGGTATCTACGCCCATCCTGGCTCGCTACCGCATCGGCGACACTATCCTCGCCGTGCGGCCACCCTACTATCGCTGCATCGGCCGCGACCGCTGGTGGACCCACCTTCGTTACCGCTGGGACGAGCTGCTGACTCTCAACCTGGGGCGGCTCTGAAACACCCTTCACATGACTGCCCGCGTAGAACGCCCACTCACCGAGCGGGTAGCCGCGTTGAAGTCGCGCCTTACCTGCGCCTTGTGAACCGCCCTGCCAGAATCGCCAGCCCGACGGCGATGAGTATCAACGGCCCGATGACGTCCCACGTACCGAACCACAGGCCGAAGCCTACGCCGATCCAGATCGCTCCCCAGATGAAGGAGCCCATCACCGACCGGCGCCAGTGCGGCACCGACAGCCTCAGGATGCTTTCCGCGAGGATGATGCCTCCGCCCCCCCAGAAGAAGATGGCCCACCCGTGCTCGCTGACCTTGATGGTGTGGGTGTTCTGGAGCAAGAGGATCACACCCAACCAGACAATAAGCAGAGCCAGGGAGAGCGTCCCCAAAGGGTTACGACGGTACTTCTCGTCCACGCCCTTCTCTTGGCGTTTCTCGTCGTGCTTCTCGTCGTGCTTTTGGTCGTGCCTTTGGTCGTACTGATCTGGAGCCATCGGTTCCTCCTTCTCGTCAAGACTAGTACACTTTGCGGCCTCGCTCAAACTCCGCAAGCTCCCTCACGGCCGAGACTTATCGGCGGCACTCCCGGGTAACATGAAAGCGCCCCCTGTGGCCAGAGCAGTCCTCCGTCCGATGGTTCTGACAATGCCGAGTTCATCCTATTGGGTTGGTGGAGAGGTGGTGGGCAAGATATGGGAGATGGGGAAGCCGCTGATTCTGAAGTGACCGTCGCCTTCCCCGTCGGCCTACCTGAGCTGCCGGTGGCGGACTGGGCCGCTGCTATCGACGTGCGCCATTCCGCCAGGACCTACACCCGTGGTGCGGTGGACCCGGTCCTGATGGCTCGACTTCTTGCTTTTTGCACGGGATTGCCAGGCCAAGAGACCGCACGGGTCGTTCTCATCGATGAAGCACCGCCGGAGTTGTTCACCGGCCTGGCGGGCGGCTATGGAAAGGTCCTCGATTCGCCGTCGGCTTTGATGATGATCGGCCGAGAGTCGGCTCCCAGCGTACAAGAGGCGGTGGGCTACCTGGGCGAGGCGGCCGTCCTCGAAGCCACGGCGATGGACCTTGGCACTTGTTGGGTGGCAGGCTTCTACGACCGCAACGTAGCCAACCGCCTGACACCTCTGGCTCCGGGCGAGCGCATCTATGCGATATCTCCCGTGGGCTACGCCGCCGCCCGGGCCCGTCCGGGCGAGCGGGTGCTCAAGAGGATGGTCGGCGCACACAAGCGAAAGCCTATCGAGGAAGTCGCTCCCGGTTTCGACGCCCGCTCGTGGCCGGACTGGGCGGCCGAAGGAGTCAGACTGGCCGTGATCGCGCCTTCCGCCGCGAATCGGCAGCCTTGGAGATTCGAGCTCGAACCGGGCACAGCGGACTCCATTATCGTCTCGGCAGTCCAAAAAGGGATGGAAGGTCGGATCGCCCGCCGCTTGGACTGCGGCATCGCCATGCTGCACTTCGAGGTGGGAGCGAGGCTGCTGGGAGCGCGAGGTGCATGGGAGATACTGCCACCCCCGCAGGTTGCTCGGTTCCGCCTGGCGATCACCCTGGTCGGGTGATGTCCGCCGGCGCCGACGCCGTGTCCGGCCCGACCTGTGCCCGCACGGGAGCTCGAAAAGCCAGCACGCCCAGGGCACCGGCCGCCCCAAAAGCCGCGAGCACGAGGTAGCCGACAACATAGCCGTGTCCGGAGTCGAGCACCAACCCGAACAGCCACGGCGCCAGCATCGAAAGTCCGAAACCCAGCGCGTTGATGAACCCGGTGGCGGGTCCTACCTGCTCCGGCTTCGATACCACCTCCGGCACCATCGCGAATCGGGGAGAGAAATACGCGAGGCTCGCGAATCCCACCGCCACGACCATCACGAAAGCCACGAGCTCGCCAGGAACGACAGGGACGAGCGCACAGGCGATCGTCATCACCACCATGGACCCCGCGATGACCGGCATCCTCCCCAACCGGGCCGCGCCCGCGGCTCCCGCCGGGGCGCCCGCCAACTGGGCCACCGCCAGCCCCGCCGTCAGATACGCCGCCACCCCCACGCTCGCGCCATAGGTCTGGTGCAGGAAATCGGGTGTCCACATCAAGACGCCCGTGCCCACGGCCAGCGAGGCACAATTGAACAACCCCAACAGGAGGACGCGACGGTTGACGGCAACCGCGCGCAGTGTGCTGCCCAGCGCTCGGAACGAGGTCGCCTCCTCCGGGTGACCGGGCTTCGCCCGGACTGGTCGCTGTGCCAGCGCCGCCGCCCCGATTACCAGAGCCAGCCCCGCGGTTACCAGGTACACGGCCCTGAACCCTCCAAGCGTCGCCACGCTGGGCATCACGAGCAGGGCTACGAGGGCGCCCACTCCTTTGCCGGAGGCGAAGACACCCCACCCCCGATTACGCCGTCCAGGCGCGAGGGCGTGAGCGAGCAGGGGCGCACTCACCGGGACGACCATGCCGCCCCCGAGCCCCTGGAGCACGCGACCAAGAACGAACCCGGTGTACGACGAGCTAAGCCCGAATAGCACCGATCCCAGCACGAAGAAGGCACAACTAACCGCTAGGGCCCGCCCGCCCCAGCGCGCAGCGGCTACGCCCGCCGGGATACCCACCACGCCATAGGCCACCATGAAGGCTGAGGTCAGCAGCCCGATCTGCGAGCCCGAAAGCCCGAAACGCCTCTGCAGTTCGGGCGTGACCACAGCCATCAGCGCGAGCGTCAGCGTCGACATCAGATAGAAGATCATGAGGGTCAGAGCGAGGGCGTCGCCGTGGCGAACCACGGTCCCGGAGACCTGTCCCGTCTCCACCCCGGAGTCCCGGTCTCTCTCACGATCAGGCGGTCCGTTTCCTGGAAGCGCCGAAGAGGAGCATGCCCACCGTGGACGCCACGCCAAAGGCCGCCAGCATCACGAAGCCCCACAAGTATGCGCCCCGCGAGCCGTTGCCGGCGTCAAGCAACAGCCCGAAGAGCCAGGGAGCGACCATGGAGCCTGCGAACCCCAGGAGAGTATTCATGCCCGTGGCCGCCCCCACCTGCTCGGGCTTAGCCACCACTTCTGGAATGTACGCCAACATCGGCGAAAAGAAGAACATGCTGAAGAAACCTGTCAGCAGGACCATAGCGAAGGCAAGGATCACCCCGGGAACCACTCCCACGAGGACCGCGAAGACCGTCATCAACACGAGCGAGATCAGGATCGTCGCGTACTTCCCCCATCGGCCGGCAGCGGCCGCACCCGCCGGGTTCCCGAACAGCTGAGCGGCGCCCAGGCCGATGGCGACCAGGTAGAATGAAAACGATTCGCTTGTCCCGTGGATGTGCTCCAATAACCCCGGAGCCCACTGCAAGAGGCCTACCCCAATGGCCAGAGCCGCCGTGTTGGTGAAAGCCAGTAACATGACCCGATGGTTGCGGACCACGGCTCCCAGCGACCGAGCAAGACCGCGCAGAGTAGTCGCCCCTATCGGATGTTGGGGCAAAATTCTCACCGCTTTTTGTGAAAGTGCCGCGATCCCCACGACGAGTCCCAGACCGGCGGCGGTCAGAAAGACCGCCCGAAACCCGCCGGCTTTCTCGATGCTGGGCATGATGAACAATCCCAGCACGGTCCCCAGACCCCAGCCCGAGCCGAAGATCCCCCAGGCCCTTCCCAGCCGCTCCGGCGGCAGCGCGTAGGCCATGACCGGACTGCAGGTGGCCACTACCATCCCGCCACCGATGCCCTGGATGCTACGACCGATCAGGAAGCCGGCGAAGGTGGTGCTCAGCCCGAAGATCGCCGATCCCACCACGAAGCAGCCGCAGCTGATGGCCAACAACCTGCCGCCCCAGCGAGCGGCAAAGACTCCCGACGTGATGCCCGACACGCCGTAGAAGCCTAGGAAGACGGAGGTCATCAGGCCGATGTCGGCCGCGGAGTAGCCGAACCGATCTTGCAGGTCCTGCGTTACCACCGGCATTAGAGTGAGGGTGATCGCCCCGGTCACGAAGATGAGCATTAGTGAGAGTGCAAGGGTATCGGCGCCACGCCGCGTGGTCACCAGCCCGCGCCGCTCCTCGCGTTCCCGCGCGGCCAACGTGGTGTGAGGTCTCTCAGACAAAATGGAAGGGCGCTGTGTGGATCATGGTGGCTTCCACTAGTATCAGATGGGAGGCTACGAGCGATAGCCTTTGCAAAGCCCTCCCCTCGCTCTCCAGCACTGATTATGAGAACTAAGCTGCGGGTACAATTGGCGACGTGCGTCGAGCGCGGACCACGCGGGCTGCGAGCGAGATGCCGGTCAGACCAGCTCCTAAGCTCCTACCGGGGGTGACGATGAGATTCATAGTACGTTGGGCCATCACAGCCGGCGCTGTGTGGTTGGCTACTTGGATCGTCCCGGGGATACACGTGGATCAACCCCACCGCGTGTTGGCAGTGCTTCTGGTCGCCTTGGTCTTGGGTCTGGTCAACGCCTTCATCCGGCCGATCATAAAGGTCCTCTCGTGCGGCCTGATCATCCTTACCCTCGGATTGTTCACGCTCGTCATAAACGGGTTGATGCTCTGGCTCGCCTCCTGGATCACCGTCCACTGGCTGAGCCTCAATTTCCACGTGGATGGGTTCTGGTCGGCCTTCTTTGGCGCGCTCATCATCAGCATCGTTTCCGCCCTTGCTTCCACGTTCCTGGGGAAGGCGGCAAGAAGGAGGAGAGCCTGAGCGGACGCGTCGTTCCGAGTACCGACCCCGCGCCCGTTTTTCACACTAAAGCCTGGCTTGCCCGGGACACGGGGACCGGAGGTAGACAAGCTCTACGCGGACGGCGCGCGCTGGTTGGCCTGTGGCGCCTCTGCCCGGAGAGCCGCTCTGAGAGACGGATCGCCTCCGAAGGCGGGTTTGCTCGCCCGGCGGGTCGAGTTGCCCCGCCTTCGGCCAGACGGCTCTTTCCCCCGGACTGGAGACAGTCACGCAATCCTGGCCGGAGCCTAGCTCTTGGGCGCGGCCTGCTCGATAATCAGATCGAACAACGGCCTCGACCGATCTTCTTCGAAGAATTCGCTCAGGCCCATGAGACATGCGATGTTTTCCGCCCAGGCGAACATCAGCCATTCCCACGCCAGCTGACTGGAATCCACATCCTCCCTGATGCTCCCTTGAGCCTTGCCTTCGTCCGCGATGTCCCTGAGAACGCGAAAGGCGCGTCGCTGGGTCTCGGCCACTGCGTCGCGAAGACCCATCTCGGCCGGAGCAGCGATGAACTCCACCCACGCATAGGCAAAGCCGCCTCGCTCCGTCGCCATGATCCGCGAGTGTTTTCGCCCGGCTTCTCTCAAGCGTTCCAGCTCGTTGGTGGCGTCAGGTACGTCCACCAACCCGAGCATGTCGCCGAAAATAGAGTCCAAAGCCGCCAGAAGCAGCCCCGTCCGATTCTTGAAATGGAAGTACAGAGTGCCCTCTGCCACGCCAGCCTCCTCGGCCACTCGAGCGACCGCAGTGTTTGGCACGCCGTTCTCCGCGACCACGCGTAGGACCGCCTCCACTATCTGCTTCCTCCTTTCCTCCGGGGGAAGTGTTCTTTTCGGAGCGTTCGTTGGCGGCATTAATCCGTCCTCTCGAGACCGCTATTGCCCTTTGGGAATGCCAGCAAGTCTATCTTGACAGAGGCTGTGGCGACTAGTAGTGTTGGCCATCGAGCGTGCGCTCAATGAGTCTAAGCTCAATGGGAATTGTAGCGCACTGATTCGGTCATAAGTCTGCAGCGAGAGTGGGGGGTTCCAGCGATGGCAGAAATCCAGCGGCAACATGAATCCGACGGTCCCGAGCTTGTGACCAGGCGGCCGATAAACCGTCGTGAATTCCTCAAGATGGCGAGCGTTGCCGGATTGGCACTCGGTGCGGGAGCGGGTCTTGGGGGACTAGTGGCGGCGTGCGGCGGCGGGACGACCACCAGCTCCACGAGCAGCGGGCCGAGCACCACCGCAGCCACCGCGGCGGAAGCGACACACTACGGTGAGCGCCATCGAGAACGGTCGCGAGATCAAGGTGGGCTTTGTGACGCCATTGACTGGCTCCCTTGCCGCATTCGGCGTGTCAGACAAATGGTGCGTGGAAAAATGGATGGCGTTCGTCGGAGACGGCCAGGTGCTGGGCGACGGCCAGAAACACCCCATCAAGGTCATCCAGCGGGACAGTCAATCTGACTCCAACCGGGCCGCTCAAGTGGCCGGGGACCTCATCAACAATGACAAGATCGACATGATGATGGCCGCCTCGACCCCGACCACAGTCCCTCCGGTGGCAGACCAGTGCGAGGCTTACGGAACGCCCTGTGTAAGCTATGACTGCCCGTGGCAATCCTACTATCTGAGCCGCAATCCACCGGCCGAGGGTTTCAAGTGGACCTACAACTTCTTCTTTGGTGTCGAGCAGTACATTCCCACCTGTTTTGACATGTGGGGCAGCATCCAGACAAACAAGATAATCGGCGGGGTGTGGCCCAACGACCCGGACGGTAATGCCCAGCGGCCGATGTGGACGCCGATCATTCCCAAGCAAGGCTACAAGTTGGTCGACGGCGGTCCTTACCCGGACGGCATGGACGATTTCACGGCCATGATCTCCGCCTTTAAGAACGGCGGCACCGAGATTCTTCAAGGGTTGATGGATCCTCCCGATTTCACCAACTTCTGGAAACAAGCCCATCAACAAAGCCTGAAGCCGAAAATGTGCAACATCGGCAAAGCACTGCTGTTCCCCACTTCCGCTGAGGCCCTGGGCGACCTCTGCATCGGTTTGTTGCAGGAAATCTGGTGGCATCCCACCTTCCCGTTCAAATCGTCGCTGACAGGTCAGACCAGCCAGGAGCTCGCGGACGACTTTGAAAAGAGCAACGGGCAGTGGACACAACCACTGGGCCACTATGTGCTCTTCGAAATGGTGTTCGACAGCCTGAAGCGCACCAAGAACGTGGACGACAAACAGGACATCGCTGCCCAAGTGAGGACCATGAAACTCGAGACAATGGGCGGTCCCATCGATTTCACCACGCCCGTCGCGGAAAACACGGACCATCCGGTTCCCAACTGCTACCGCTCCCCACTGGTCGCGGGCCAGTGGATCAAAGGGACCAAGTGGCCATACGAACAGGTGATCACAACCAACACAGTGGCGAAGAATATCCCGGCACAGCAGACGATTATTCCTCTTCCATAGTCGTCGGCCTCGATGGCGCAACTGTTCAACCCGCGAAGGCCGCTCGTTCGGTCTGACCTTCGCGGGCAATGCTGGGGAGAAGGAGGCTTGTAGATGATGTCCTGGGATGTTCTGCGCGAACCGATCCAGATCGGCGGGCTGACGGTCAAGAACCGCATCGAGGCAGCTCCGACGGTCACCCAAAGGGCGAACGCGGACCAATCTGTCAGCCCGCACGTGATCGAGTTCTACCGAGCTCTG
The DNA here is from genome assembly GCA_963772095.1 of uncultured Thermoleophilia bacterium. GTDB lineage: Bacteria > Actinomycetota > Thermoleophilia > RBG-16-64-13 > RBG-16-64-13 > Chersky-299. Next base: position 116,885 of record CAVYVU010000028.1, on the reverse strand, counting down.
GCGAAGGGCGGCGCCGGTCTGGTCACGGTCATGGAAACCGCGGTCGACGAGGACCGCGCCACCACGCAGCCCCTCCAGCTGAATCTCGGCCATGACCGGTTCATCCCCGGTCTCACCTGTGTCGTCGAGGCGATCAAGAACTACGGCGCCGTCGCGTCGATCCAGCTCAATCACGGCGGCCGCCAGTCATCCTCCGCTTTCATCGGCGGGCGCATGCCGATCGGCCCGAGCTCCATGACGGGCAAATTCACCGAGGACCGACGCCGGCCCGATGTGACCGTGGAAGAGATGAGTCTGCAAATGATCGACACGGTGGTGGGCAACTTCGCTGCCGCCGCGCTGCGAGCCAAGACCGCCGGCTTCGACATGGTCATGGTGCATGGCGGGCACGGTTTCCTCGTCTCGCAGTTCCTCTCCCCGGTCGCGAACCTGAGAACCGACGAGTACGGAGGCAGCCTCGAGAATCGGACGCGGTTCGTCACCCGAGTGGTGGAGGCCATCAGGGCCCGATGCGGTGCCGACTTCCCGATCGAGCTCCGCATAAGTGCGAGCGACCTTGTCCCAGGCGGGATGGAGCTCGAGGACGCCATCGAGTACGCCAAGATCATGCAGGACAAAGTGGATTGCTTCCAGATATCGGCCGGGATGATCAGCGAGGCGCGCACATATCCTCTGACCCACCCGTCCTGCTATCTACCGTACGGGGAGAATGTCGAGCGGGCGTTCGCTATCAAACGGGCGATAAACAAGCCGGTCGCGGTGGTCGGCGGAATCGTAGATCTGGACTTCGCCGGCCAGGTGGTGACCGAGGGCAAAGCGGACTTGGTCGCCATGTCTCGGGCCCTCATTGCGGACACATCTCTGGTCGCCAAGACTTTTCGCGGACATGTCGAAGATGTGGTGCCCTGCATCCGCTGCAACCAGTGCCTCGCACGCGGGGCGCACATGCGGACCGTTCAGTGCACGACAAACCCGTGGAGCCTGCAGGAGGAGTACTACCGGTGTTTGCCACCGGCGAAGAGCCGGAAGAAAGTCGTCGTGGTGGGAGGGGGTGCGGCCGGGATGGAGGCGGCGATCGTCGCCTCTTCGCGGGGGCACGACGTTGTCCTGTTCGAAAAAGAGCCTCTATTGGGGGGCAACCTCGCCGTCTCGTCCGCGCCGGCCTTCAAAGGAGACATGAAACGCTTTCTAGGCTACCTCTTGCGGCAGCTGTCCAAATCCAACGTCAAGGTCAAACTGGGCACTGAAGCCACACCGGATCTTGTCTTGGCGGAAAGTCCGGATGAATTGATCTTGGCTGTGGGGGCTGAACCTTTGGGACTTGAGCTGCCGGGCAGCGACGCGGTGGATATGGTCTGGGCGGCCGAAGTCTTTACCGGGAAGGCCGCGACGGGGCAGCGTGTGGTCGTTGCTGGCGACAGGGGTATCGGCCTCGAATCAGCACTGGTTCTGGCCAGAGACGGCAAGCACGTGGAGATAGTGGAGGTGCCCGGTGGATCCGCCCAGGATGAGACGGTCAGCATCGTCGACTTCCGGCTTCTCGTCGAGCTACTCCAGGAGCAAGGCATCAAGCCGCGCACGGGATGGGTGCTTGACCACATCGGCGTCGGTTCGGTTGAGGTAAGAGCCGAAAACGGCGCACGAGACGAGATCGCAATGGATACCCTGGTTCTTGCGACGAATAGGCGCCCAAGGTTTGAGACTGTGAACGCGTTGAAGGATCTTGCTTCCGAATTCCATGTGGTGGGTGACTGCAAGGCGCCTCGAATTCTTTACGACGCCATCCACGAAGGCTTCGAGGCAGCTCTAGAATTATGAACGACGATCACCCCGACAACGTCCAACCGCCGCCTATTATTGTGCCGTCCGCGATTGCAAGGAGTTGTTGCTCATGAAGGTGGATCTCGCTGTGGTCGGCGGCGGGTCGGGCGGATACATTGCCGCTCGCCGGGCCGTCCAGTTGGGCATGCGGGTAGCTGTCGTCGAGTGCAGGCACCTAGGCGGCGTCTGTCTCAACCGGGGCTGCGTCCCCACCAAGACGATGCTCCAGGCCGTCAGCATCGCCAACCAGATAAGGCGAGCTGCCACCTACGGCGTTGTCGTTTCGGGCGACCCGGGGATCGACTACGAGGCTTTGCTTCAGAAGAGGGACGAGGTGGTGGAGCGCCTACGCGGTGGCTTGGGTGACCTGCTCGAGCTCGCGGGCGTTCCTGTCATATCGGGGCATGCGTCGTTCCTCGGGCCGAACGCGCTCGCTATCAGCCCGGTTGCGGCAGTCTCGGGGGCTTCGAGCGGCACCGGTCCTACCGTGGAACAGGTTGAGGCCGACCACATCATTCTCGCCACCGGGTCCAGGCCGGCCAGTCTGCCTTGCCCCGGCGGGGAGCACCCCCGCGTGATCGATTCCGACGGCCTGCTGGCGCTGAGGACGGTGCCTTCCAGTTTGGTGGTCGTGGGAGCCGGTGCCATCGGCTGTGAATGGAGCTTCATTTTTGCGGGCTTGGGATGCAAGGTCACATTGGTGACAAGGCGCTCGCATGTGCTACCGCGAGAAGACCCGGACATAGGGGCGGTCTTGGCCGAAAGCCTGATCGCCCGAGGCGTGACTGTTCTCACGGACACCTGCGTGGGGTCGATCACGGGATCAGAAGATGCCGTCAAGGTAGATTTTGAGGGCGGAAGCAAACCAGCGGTCACAGCTGAGTATGTGCTGGCCGCCACCGGACGACTCCCGCTCATCGATGGTCTGAACCTGGAGTCGGCGGGAGTGGAGACAGAAGGCCCGGGCTGGGTGAAGACCGACGAGTATCTGAGGACCAGCGCTGCATCCGTTCTTGCCATCGGAGACGTCACCGGCAAGTGTCTGCTCGCCCACGCGGCGTTTCGCCATGCCCTCGTTGCTGTGGAGAAGTTGGCCGGGCTATCTCCCAATCCCGCGTGTGTCGACCACATTCCCTACGTTGTGTACACGGAGCCTGAGGTGGCTAGTGTCGGGCTGTCAGAGGTCCGTGCCCAGGAACGAGGTCTTCCTATCTCTGTAGGGCGGTTCCCGAATTTTGCGAACGCTCGAGCCGTCACACGAGGCCAAGAGGCAGGATTCGTAAAAGTGGTGGCAGACCCCGTAACCAGCAAAGTACTCGGCGTGCACATGGTCGGGTCCGAGGCCGGCGAATTGATCGCGGAAGCTGTTTCCGCAATAGAGAAGGGCTCGACCCTCGACGAGCTGGCGGAGGTGATCCGGCCGCATCCCACGCTTTGCGAGTCGCTGGGCGAGGCGTGCCTCACGGCAGCAGGTCGCCCTTTGTTCTCGGTTTGACCCACGCAGACTAGGTAGATTGGTGCGCACTTCGAGGAATAGCAGACAGCGGGACATCGATCAAGAAGGAGGGACCATGGCAGCGGGGATCGAGCGTCTCAGCGCCCATACAGTGGTAGTCGGTAGCGGGCCGGGCGGCGCAACAGTGGCGCGCGAACTTGCGCGCCAGGGCCGGAAGGTTCTCGTGCTCGAGAGGGGTGCCTACCATGGGCGGGTAGGCAGCACAACTACCCTATTCCGCATGATGGACCGATTCGGTTTGCTCGCCTCCAAGGAAGGCACTCCGATGGTCCGTCTCCTCACGGTGGGCGGAAGTTCGGTGAGTTTCTTGGGCACCGCCCTGCCTCCGCCGGCCTGGCTCAAAGACCGATATGACATCGACCTGGCGCCGTATGTCGAGGAAGTCACCAAGGAATTCCACCTGGCTCCGTTGCCCGAGCGCCTGATCGGAGAAGGCGCAAAGCATATCCGGCAGGCCGCGGTCGAGGAGGGTCTAGACTGGCGGCCTCTCCTCAAGTTCATCGACCCCGACAAGTGCGACCTCAGCTGTCCTAAGTGCATGGCCGGCTGCGCCAAAGGCGCCAAGTGGACTGCCCGCGACTACATAGAGGAGGCCGTCGGCGCCGGAGCCCGGTTGATGACCAAAGCGCTGGTCGAAGAAGTGCTCGCGGACGGCGGCCGAGTGAGGGGCGTGCGCGGCGTGGGACCATCAGGGCCTTTTGAGGTAGAGGCCGAAGTCGTGGTGCTCGCCGCCGGCGGCATCGGCACGCCGATCATCCTCCAGGCCTCCGGTTTCCCCACCGCCGGACAGGGTTTCTTCATCGACCCCTTGGTCCTCACGTACGGTACATACCATGGCCCGGGTTGCGGCCACGACATTCCCATGAGCTGCGGCACCACCGACCTGCAGAACGAAGGTATCCTTCTCACGGACGCGATAGACCCCTGGCCACTATTTCTGGGCGGGATGATGCTCGGTGGGCCGCGAAACTTCAGTCCGCGCCGTCTCATTCGCTACCCCCATACCCTGGGCATCATGACCAAAGTCCGCGACGAGTTGAGCGGCTCCATCGCCGCCGACGGCTCGGTCTCCAAGCCCATCGGCGAGGAGGAGCGCGTCAAGCTGGCACGCGGCTCCGAACTCGCGGCGCGCATCCTTCGCCGCGCCGGCTGTGAGCCGTCCTCGATCGTGCACACCCCCTTGAAGGGCGCCCATCCTGGTGGCACCGTGCGCATCGGTGAGCTGGTCGACCGCAATCTCCAGACCGAGATCGCCGGTCTCTACGCGTGCGATGCGAGCGTCCTTCCCCAGCCATGTGGCCTGCCGCCCGTGCTCACTCTCTTGGGGCTGGCCAAGCGGCTGGTTGCGGAGCAGTTGATGGCGTGAGAACGATGTTGAAGCCTCACCGACCGGGCCGTGTGGAAGGGGCGCGCGCATCCCGTTGGCCCTTGCATTTGATGGCCTTGTCACGTGAGGCCCGGGAGGGAGAAAAGACCTGAAGGTCATCGATATCGAGAACCGTTTCGCACGTAACGCGTGGCTCAGGTAACCGGCGAGCCCATCTTCAACATAAAGGCCGACATCATCGTGGCGTGATCCAGCCCCGGACACAGTCAACCATTTCGGGCTGGAAGGATGCAGCCGCGGTCTGGGTGGCGGCCCGGAGACAGATCCGGACCAGCAAGAAGGTAGCTCTCCGCCGGGCCTCCCCGTGCGCCGCCTTTCGTGACCGTGATCTCGACCGTGACTATCCTGTCAGTCGTACCAAATGGGAGCTTTGACCCAAGAATCAAACGTTTCCATATGATGTGAGCAGAAGAACTCCGCGTTGTGCTCCTCGCTCAACGATTGCAGCCTCTGCAGTGACTTGGTGGCCTTGACCGGGTCGAGATGGAAGCCGCCGACGATCAGCTCGGCCACGCTACGGGGGGTCATCGCGGCATCGCCGGTGAAGATCATGGGCCTCCGGCCTTGGAGCTCGACCATCAAGCTGTAATGGCCTCCGGAGTGGCCGGGCGTCTCGAAGAGCGTGATCCCGGGGAACAGTTCTACGTCGCCGTTCAGAAGTTCGAAGCGAGGCGTCAGACCGGAGTCGATCTCTGGAGGTAGATCTGGACGCTGGCCGGCCAGCTGGTGAGCGAAACCGATGCACGAGTAGCTCATCCGCTCGAAGAGTTCGGGGTTCTTCGCCGCTTCGTACTCCTGCTCGTGGCAGACGAACAGGGCGTTCGGGAAATACTTGTTGCCGCCGGTGTGGTCGATGTGCAGGTGCGAGTTTATGACGTGGGTCACGTCCTCGGGCCGATATCCAGCTATGGCGAGCTGGGCTGGGACCGTCTGGTCCGCGGTCTGGATCGGCTGGTCGTGAGGGATGTACTTATTCATATGGTCAAGGTCGAACCCGGTGTCAAATACGAAGAGGCCGTCCTTGTGCTCGATCAACGTGGTGTACACGGGAAAGCGAACGTCGCCGCCGGGCCACGGTTCCAGAAGATCTTATAGCCGTCTATTGCCATAGACCCGTTATTCAGCAGGCACACTCTCGTTGAGCTCATCTCACGACCTCCTCTGGTTTCGCTTTTGCTCGACCTGCCGTGTCCCGATCATGCGCTCGCGTCCATCCGCCACGACTCACCCCTCGTCGCCCACTCTCTGTCCACCCCGCTGCCCTCCGGATAGATAGCAGACAAGATCTCGCGTCAATCCCACGATCAGCACTTCGTCGGAAGACAGACCATGGGCCTCGGCAGCCGGCCCCCGGATGAGCCTTCTCTCAGGACGTCTAGGATATCGTGTGAGCGGTGCCGGTTACGAGCAAACAAGACGGGGGCGGGGCGGCAATGCCGCCCCGCCCCGCGCCGACCTTCTAGGCCCGCTCGCGTAAGACCGTCCTGCCTGTCTTAGCGACTGCAGCTACCGTCGCGGACACGTTGCTGATCCTGAGTGCTTGTCTGAGCTGCGTCGCAGGTGCCATCACACGTACGATCGCGCTGCCGAACGCCCACTCCGTTTTGGTTGGCGGTGGCGGCACCACGCGCGTTTGCTGGGACGTTGCCGTTCCGCGCGCCCAGATTGCTACCCGTCTTCTGAGTCGATGCCCCGGTGATCGCGCCGTTCGGCCCCGTGCCGTCGCAAACGCCGGCGCTCGAGGTAGTCTGGGTGCGGGTCTGGACCGCCTGAGATGCGGCCTTGCCGCCACCGTTGCCTTGTCTGTTCGCTCCGGTCGCGGCAAATGCTGCGCCGGCCACTGTGAGTGTGAGCACCGCAGCCACCGCCAAGGTGATGAGGAGCTTCCTTTTTCGCATGTCGATGACCTCCTAAGTATCTGTTTGGTCTTCCGCGGTAACGCATTCGGGCCTAACGACTCGGCGCGCTACCGTCCATGTGAGTCTAGAAAGGTGTCGTTAGACCTCCATGAGACTCCCATGAGAAAACTCTTAGAGAGGACATGGAGACGTTAGGAAGAGCAAACAGCCTGGACGGCGCCAACGGAGGGATGCGGCGCTCTTTCACCGGATGGGCAGTCGTCACCTCCCCGAAATATGCCTATGCGGGCAGCGAGACAGTGAAGCGGGTGCCTACTCCATGGGCGCTTTCCACTGAGACGGTTCCCCCGTGTGCTTCGACGATGGCTCTGACAATAGCGAGGCCGAGGCCAAGGCCTTCCCCGTTACCAGTTTCCGAGGCTCCCCGGTAGAAGCGCTCGAACACCCGGTCGGCCGTGGCTTCCGTCATGCCTTCGCCTTCGTCTCTCACCCAGAGATCGACTACGCGAAGAGCCTGCCTGTCCGCGCCGCCGTTCTCGTCTTCGGGCCGTCGGCCACTCCGTTCGCCTCCGAGGCCGATGACCGCTCCGGTCCGCGTGTGCGCGACTGCGTTTTGCATGAGGTTGAGAAACACCTGAGTCAGACGGTCCTGGTCGGCGCGAATGGTGCCGCCCGGCAAGGCATCTATCACCCACGAGCGTTCGCCTAGATGAGGTCCCTCGCTGGCAAGGGACGTGAGGAAGGGGTCGAGGTGGATCTCCTCCTTGCGCAGAAAGTCGACCCGCGTCGCGCGGGCGAGCGTGAGGAGATCGGCAACCATGCGGTTCATCCGGTCCAGCTCGTCGAGAACCAGAGCATGCTCCTGGCGTACAAATTCGGGGTCCGCCGAATCCTGGCGATCGAGTACCTGCAGGTGACCTTTCATGATGGTGAGAGGTGTGCGGAGCTCGTGGGAGACATCGGAGATGAATTGCTCCTGGGTGGCGAAGGCTGACTGCAGCCGGTCGAGCATGGCGTCCATGGTTCGCGCGAGCTCGCCGATCTCGTCGTTCGGTCCTACGTAGTCGATCCTTTGGGATCAGGTCCTCATGCGAAATGGCAGCCGCGGTACGCGTGATCCGCCGCACGGGGTCAAGCGCTCGGCCCACTAGCAACCATGATCCAAAACTGACCAGGATGCAGCCCAGCGCTCCACCGACCGCCAGCAAGAGGATCAATCGGCTGAGAGTGTCATTGATGTCATCTAAGGAGCCGGCGATCTCCGCTGCTCCCACGCGGCTTCCTGCCAGCGTTATTGAAGTTCCTATCACCCGATAGGAGCGACCGCCGGCCTGGATATCGATCGCGTAGCCACGGCCCGACTCCAGGAGAGATTTGGTCTCGGACAAGTCTTCCAGCTTGATGTCGGTCGAATTGGACGCCACCGTTCCCCCGGACGTCTGCATCGAGAAGATGAATCCACCCTGGCGGAGGGGGTTCGACTGGGGTCCAGCAAGATAGGTCTTCGTGAGGTCGGTGAGCGTCTGTTCATCGGTGGCCGAGGAAGTCATCTGCTGATAGCGAGTGAGCTGCTGGGTCAGTCTCGAGTCGAGTTCGCCGTGGAGCTGCCCGGAAGAGTACGCCGTACATCCCGAAGGCGCCGGCCAGAACGACGACCACCACCCCTAGAACGAACCAAAGGGTGAGGCGCAGCCTCACGATCAGCCAGTGCGCCGCAGAAGAGCGCAGTCTGTAACCTCCGCCTCGCACGGTCTCGATCATAGACTCTTCGCCGGCTCATCCAGCTTGCTGCGGAGATAGCCCACGTAGACATCGACGACGTTGCTCCCGGGGTCGAAATCGTAGCCCCAGACCCCGTTGAGCAATTGCGAACGGCTGAGCACCTGCCCTTCGTGCCGCAGAAAGAACTCGAGCAAGCTGAATTCCCTGGAAGTGAGCTCGAACGCCCGGCTTCCACGGAGCGCTTGTCTCGTCTTCAGATCGAGCATCAGGTCCCCCGCCTCCAGCACCGAGCCGTGCGGCTGGCGGTCGTGGCGCAGTTGAGCGCGGATCCGTGCGATCAGTTCATCGAAGTCGAAAGGTTTGGCAGATAGTCGTCCGCGCCTAGATCGAGACCTTTGACCCTGGATGGCACGTCGCCTCGCGCGGTAAGCATGATGATGGGAGTCGCCTGGTCGGCCTTGCGGATCTCCGCCAGCACGACGAACCCATCCATATCGGGAAGACCCACGTCGAGCAGGATGAGGTCCCACTTGCCACCTCGATGAACGCGGTCGAGGGCATCCTGGCCCTTGACCGCCACGTCCGTCACGAATCCGGCCCCCTCGAGTCCTTTCGAGATGAAAGAGGCGACACGGCTCTCATCTTCCACTAGGAGCAAGCGCATGGCGTCTTCACCTCCTCCAGCTTTCCATTCTCGACACTTTGCTTCGCGCCCTCGTTTGCAGTCCATCCGCCGCCCGCGCTGTATCCCGCCACGCCAGTGGAAATCTGAACCAGAGCCAGAGAGGTCGTTCGATCATTCACTCGAGCTCCAACCCATGTGAGCGGCTCCGTCCCTTCCTTGCGCGACAGGCTCCCATTTCAGCGCAGCCCAATGTTAACAGGAGGCCTAAACGCCAGCGGTCTTTCTAAGAGACATCTCATCTGGCTCTTATGAATGCCTCATGTGGCGTTTCTAGACTGATTTCTGCTGAAACACGCGGCCCAAATCTGGGCACGCGACTTGGCGCGGACTTTGGAAAGCAAGGGAGATATCCATCATGAATACGAATCGTCTTCGCACTTCACCCGAGGCTCAGCGTAAGGACCCTGGTGCAATGGGCGTTGGCTTGCCTGCTTGCGGTCTCAGGGCTGGTGGCGACACTCACCGGCGTCTACTTCTTGTTCACACCCACCAGGCGGGTTTCAAGGCGGTACGCAATCCGGCGTATGACGTTGGGTTCCTGCTCAGCCGCGCGTACCTGGACCGACATCCACACCTGGTCTGGAGTCGCCTTGTTAGCCTTGGCGGTACTTCATCTGGCGCTTCACTGGAAGTGGCTCGTCGAGATGCTGCGACGGACTGTTGCCGTGCTCTTTCGGCAGGAGAAGGTCATTCAACCGCAAGATATGGGTGCGAGTGGCTACCGTGTTGGCAGTCGCCGCGCCGTTTGTCGTGGTGCTTGCATCGTCGCTCTACTTCTTGTTCGTGCCGGGAGGCAGCCACGCCGGGGGTGAGCGGCAGTTCCTCGTTCCTCTTCAGCCGTTCGACCTGGGATCTCATCCATACATGGGTCGAGCGTGACCTTCATCATCGCGGTCACCGTGCACTTTACGATGCGCTGGAAGTGGCTGGCTCGCGTCACTCCTGCCGTGCTGCGGACGCCGGCCGCGGTCGGTCGTTGACAAGGCCGCCTGCGGAGGAGCCGGAGCCATGATCAGAAAGATCGCCAGGGTGGTCATTATCGTGTGTGTCGCGGGGGGTCTTGTCTTCGGAGCCATGAACCGCAGCATCTCTCTCACTGGTAACCACGCCGGCGCAGACGGGGATCGGCGCAAGTCGACGCTTGTCATAGCGCCTTCGGCGGGACAAGATCTGACCCGAGGGAAACACGGGAACGACATGGCCGGGGCCGCCGGGGCGGCCAGGGTCTCGCTGGGCAGGGTCCTAGGGAGTTCGCGCTAAGAGCTGGAGGCCGGCGACAACGAGCCGGGGTGCGCAAGTCATCTTGTGAGGCCGAGCCAAAGCATTCGCTTTGGCTCGGCCTCACTGCATACCGTCTTCGGCCCCAAGCTCAGCCCTCAGCCCCGACGCCCTGCTCAGGCGTTTTCGGGGTTAGCGAGTCGACTCTTGCCGTCGTGACGACCATCCTCATGATCCAACTCAAGGATGGGCACGATGATCTTTCTGAACTCATCAGCGGCACGGGTTTTGGAGTAGCGGTGCATGTAGGCAGCCCCGGCGTCGCCCGCCTCGACCATCTGCGGCTCCAGCGGGATGCGGCCGAGGAAGGGCACCCCGAACTTGCGGGCCATGGTCTCCCCGCCTCCCTTACCGAACACATCGGTCACTTCCCCGCAGTGGGGGCAAGCAAAGCCACTCATGTTCTCGATCACTCCCAGCACTGGGAGTTCGAGAAGACGACAGAAATTGATGGACCTACGCACGTTGCCGAGAGCTGTCTCCTGTGGCGTGGTAACGATTATCGCCCCATCCAGCTTGCCGATCGTCTGCACCACAGTGAGGGGCTCGTCGCCGGTACCCGGAGGAGAGTCGATGATGAGGTAATCAAGCTCGCCCCACTCGACGTTTCCCAGGAACTGTTGGATGACCCCCGCCTTCATCGGTCCGCGCCACACCACCGGCCCATCTTGATCGGCGATCCAGAAGTCGATCGACATGACCTTGAGGTTGTTCTCGACGTCGATGGGCAAAACGATCCCGCCTTCCGAAAGTACGCTTTGGCCGCGGAGGCCCAGTAGCTGGGGAACCGTGGGACCATGAAGGTCCACATCCAGAAGGCCCACTCGCTTGCCCTCGAGCGCCAGAGAGACGGCCAGATTCACCGCCACCGTGCTCTTGCCTACGCCTCCCTTGCCGGAGAGCACGATGATCTTGTGCGCCACGTGGCCCATCCGTTCTTTCGCCGCCGCCGTCTGGTCGGCCGTACTCCCTGTGCTCGTTCATTCAGTACTCCCTGGTTCAAGGAGCCGCGCCACCGCGGCCCACACGTTTCTGATCTCGTTTGCTGCGCTGCCGCGCCCGTCTTCGACGACACTCTTCCCTTCCATCTGGGCGAGAACGACTGTCCGGTCGAATGGTACCTTGCCGACCAGAGGAATCCCTCTTTCGCGACAAAACAGGGCGATCTCGGCCGTCAGGTCCACGTTCACGTCGTATCTGTTGACGCACACGGCCAATGGGATGTCGAATCCCCTCACCAACTGGCCCACACGCTTTAGATCGTGCAAGCCTGAAACGGTGGCCTCTGTCACCACCAAGACGAGGTCCACCCCGGTCACCGAGGCGATGACCGCGCAGCCGATCCCGGGAGGCCCGTCGATCAAGACTAGGTCGACCCCCCGGTCGGAGGCTAGAGCGGCGGCTTCCTGTCGAACCAGCGTCACCAGCTTGCCCGAGTTCTCGGCCCCGACGCCCAACCGAGCATGCACCAGGGTACCGTGTCGAGTCTCGGAGACGAACCACTCCCCTCGCTCTGGCTCGAAAAGCTCAACGGCCTCCTGAGGACATACGAGCGCACACAGACCGCAGCCTTCGCAGGACGAGGGATCGACCACGTGGACATTGCCTTCTCGCGCACCTGGTCCGGCATGAACGCCGGCGAGGATGGCTTCGAAACGGCACAGCGAGGCGCATAGACCGCACCCGTCGCACCGCGAACCATCGATTCTCGCCGCCTTGCCGGCCTTGAATATCTCGCTTTTGACGACCGTGGGCGAGAGCAGCAAATGAAGATCCGCAGCATCTACGTCGCAATCAGCCATCACTGTACTGCGCACCAAGGCCGCCAGCGACGCCACAATACTGGTCTTGCCCGTACCACCCTTGCCGCTGATCACTGCCAGCTGCTTAGGCCGATTTCCAGACCGGCCGCCGCTCATGGCCCGGTCACTCTGGCGAACAGCGAACGCAGGCCTTCGGCTAAACTCGGATCCTCCAAGACGGCGATCTCGCCGCGAGAGCACGCCACCGCTATCCTATGGTCGTCAGGGATCTCCATGAGCACTGGGATGTCCTCTTCTGAGCAGTACTCTTGCACCCGCCCGTCCCCTAGTCCCATCCGGTTGACGACGACGCCGAAGGGGACCCCGAGCCTGCGCACTGCCTCCACGATGAGCCGCAGATCGTTCAATCCGAACGGCGTCGGCTCGGTTACGAGCACGGCAAAATCGGCCCCCTTGAGAGCCTCGACGGCTGCGCAGGAGGCGCCGGGAGGTGCGTCGATGACGGTATCCCGGCCGTCGCATTCTTGCCGGCCCTCGTCCAGTTGCTTCAAGGCGTGGATAAGCGGAGTCGCACGGGTCTCCCCTACGTTCAGCACCCCTTGAACGAACTCCAACCCTCCGAGGTGGCTTGTCCTTATCGCGCCGATCGGCCGCTGCTGCTCGCTTATTGCTTTTCGCGGGCACACATAGGTGCAAGCCCCGCAACCGTGGCAGAGCTCGGGGAAGAGCAGAGGCTCTCGAGGTAAGGCGATCAGCGCCTTGAACCGACAGGTGCGCGCGCACAGACCACAACCGTCGCAAAGTTCGCTATCGACGATCGGGATAGGCACCCCTACGGAAATCGTCTCCTCGTGGGGAGGGCGGATGTACAGATGGCAGTCAGGCTCCTCGACGTCCGCGTCGAGGAGCCTGACTCGGCCGATCGGCCGCGACGGCCGTAGCCATATTGACGGCGAGGGTGGTTTTCCCCGTACCGCCCTTGCCGCTCGCGACGACTACGATCACTTGTCGTTCAGTTCCTCGAGTCGCCGCTGAATGTCGGCCAACGCCGCCTGCATCCGTCCGGCTTCGCCTTTAAGGAAGTCTACCTCGGCCTGAGCGGTGTCGGCCACCGCCGGATACCGGCCACCCGGGCGAAAGGCCGAACCACTCGCGCCGAACCAACGCCGATGAGCGTAACCCGCTCCCCCTCCGAAGCGCCCCTGCCACCAGCCGGGCCGGGGAGCGCTCACATAACCAGGCTCTCCGCTACCGGCACAAAAGCCTCCAGCTCTGCCACTCTGCGGGCCCTGTCCCAATGGACCGGTTCCGTCTCCTCTTGGCATCTTGACTCCTTTCCTTTACCACTGTTCCAAGACGTCTGCGCCTGTGGCCTGCTTCAATTCGCCGCGCGCGTACTTCTCCAGCGTCTCGGCGACGGTCCCTTCCGCCCCTGAATACACGGAGACTCCCGCCGCCGAAAGAGCGCGAAAGGCCTTAGGCCCGCAGTGACCCGTGATGAGGGCCTCAACACCGTGGTCGATCATCTTCTGAGCCGCCTGGATACCGGCGCCTTGCGCAAGATTCTGGGAATCCAGGTTGTTGACGACCGTCATCGCACCGGTTTTTGTGTCCGCCACGACGAAGTATGGCGCCCTCCCGAACCGCACATCCACTTCACTGACCTTTTCCTGGCCTGATGCCGTTACTGCCAGCTTCACAGAGTCCTCCTCGCTGCTATTTGATGTTCCAAGACGTCGAAAGCACCTTTTCGCACTGTTCGCGTCCCGCCGCGTTGACGGGCAATACTCATCGCGCGTGATGCCGCGCTCGACGTCGCATGCCTCTGCCTCGTCCGTGATCGTGATCGCTCCGCCTGACCCTGTCTGGGTGGGGCGCATTCCGCGATTCCGTCAACCCGCCCAGGCGCCCGTCACCGCGTCCTTCCCTTCGGTCGTCCGCGTCGAACAAAAAGGACGCGAAACGCAACATGAACTTTCCGACACCCCGGGCGACGGAAAGGGGAGTTGATCCCTGGGCTGTGGCGGCAGGAGGAGCCGCCACCAGGATCGACTGAAGAACCGCGTCCGTTCGCCGAACAGCCGGCAGAGGTTCGCCGGAGACGACCTCGAGAGAAATGATGGCTCCCCGTGAACAGATGTCCAGGCAGATGCCGCAAGCGTTGCACAGGCCGCAGTCGATATGGGCCTTCTCTCCGACTAGACTGATGGCATGGCGCTGGCACGATTCCGCACACTGCCCGCAGGCCACACACAGAGCCTCATCCACGTAAAGGGAGCAATTTTCTACATCTAGATGTAACATGCATCTAAGTATAGACTTTATTTAGGTGGTGTCAACCGTTACTAGAGTGCCGGTGCCACTGCTCTTGGGCCTCCAAGAGCACGCGCGGCAACTGCGGCAGAACCAGGCGAAATACGGCCGCTTGCCAGACGAGCGAAGGCGTGTTTAAATGCAAATCACATCTACATGTTACTGGAGACATGCCGTGGATCAACCTTTCATCCCCCAGGGACCGTCCGGCGGCCGAGGCCGAGGCCGGCACCACGGAGGCTGTCAGGATGACTCTGACGTGTCGGCCGGCGAGTCCGGCGGCCCGGGGACTGGTCCTCGCGGACGAGGGCTATACCGCCAAGCGATGATGGAAGCCACCGTCCTTACCTGCCTTCTCGAGGGCGAATTGCATGGCTACGAGCTCGTGGAGAAGATCGAGCAGACGATAGGTTCCTATGTCTGCGTCGACCCGGGGAGCACGTATAGGCTGCTGCGAGACTTGGAGAATGGGGAGCACCTGGTTTCCACGTGGCAGCCCGCGCAGTCCGGACCGGCGCGGAGGATCTACTCCGTCACTCCCTCTGGACGCGAACTGCTCGCGGAGTGGGCGGCCTTTTTGGAGCGCCGGGCGGAGGCTATGCAAGCTCTGGCCGCCCGGGCGCGCAAGCAGCTCGGTGTCGAGGTCCAGGGTCGAGCACCGAATGACCATGACAACGAGCAATAGAAAATAGGTAGGGAGAGCAAAGATGTTAAACGAAGCAAAGAGCGAAACAACCAGGGTCATCGCGGTACCCTCTCTCGCGCCTGGCGGTCTACACGCCCAGCGCTCGGGGCACTTCGGGCATTGTGACTTCTTCACGCTCGTCAAGGTGAGTGGAGACACCATCGCCGAGGTGAGCGTGGTCGATAACACGCCCCATCACGAAGGCGGATGCCTCGACCCCGTGAACCTCCTCGCATCCTACGGGACAACGGAGATCGTCGTGGGCGGCATGGGAGCCAGACCGCTTGCGTTCTTTGGAGACATGGGGATCAAGGTGTTCGCGGATCAACAGCTCCCGACCGTGGGAGAAGTGATCGATGCCCTGCTGAGCGACTCTGTCCCCGTGATGTCGCCGGCTCAGGTATGCGGAGGAGGCAGCTGCCACTAGTGTCTTCACTTATCGTTTGCGCGCCGGCCCGGTCGGTTGTACCCCCTTCCCCCCGGGCATCGTGACCTCGGGCCCACGCCAAAGCGTGGGCCCGTTGCTTTTCTAGATAGTCGCCACTTGACAGTTCGTCTCTGATGCTGTATTCAAGCAACTATGCAAATACAGGATAACGTCGGCGACGAACAACTCCGCGAGCTCCAGCCTCTTTTCAAGATGCATTCCGAGCTCTGCAAAGCCCTTGCAAGCCCCCATCGGCTCGCAATCCTGTACGCGCTCCATCAGGGAGAGATGTGCGTGACGGACATAGCTCGCGCCGTCGATATCTCTGTACATAACGCGTCACAGCACCTGCGCCTGCTTCAAGAGCGGAGGCTGCTACAGTCGCGGAAGCAGGGCCAGACGGTTTATTACTCCATCACCAACCCGAAGTTCATCCAAGGCTGTAGCCTCATTCGGCAAGCACTCATCGAGCAACATCAAGCCGCTGGTGAGTTTCTGGTGGCAGCACAGACGCTCGACGCCCTGATGCGACCTCTCTTTGAAGGCGGCACTCCCAAGCCTATAGCGGAGCCTGCCTTGCGCAACTAGGACCCGTCCAAACCCACAAACAGCTCAGTTCTTACACGATTCTAAGCAAAGAGAGACTGAAGCACGCAGTGCCTTGTGAAGTATTACACAAACTCAGCACCGTAAAGAAGGAGCCGACCATGACGGAAGATCTAAGTTCCATCCAGCCCAATAAGGTAGTGGACGCCAGGGGGACCTCGTGTCCTGGTCCTATTCTCGCCGCCAAAAAGGGCATCGCCGACGTCAAAGTGGGCGAGATCATGGAAGTCATGGCCACCGACTCCGGCACCATGAAGGACCTCCCCGCCTGGTGCAAGAAGCTGGGCTACGACTATCTGGGCGTCGTCGAAGCGGCCGGCTATTGGAAACTGTACGTCAGAAAAACGAAGTAGCTCCTGTGGAGGTCCAGCCAGGCGAAAGTCCGACGTTCGTGCCCAGGATCATGGTGTTTTCGACCAACAACATCTCCGACCCGGGCATCGATCTCGCCGGCAGCTCCCACCTGCATTACTCACCAAACGTGGTAGTCATCAGCCTTCCCTGCACCAGCGGCATCAAGCCAAGCTGGGTGCTTTACGCGATAGAGCAAGGTTTCGACGGCGTGTTCATCGCGTCGGACGGTGACGAGTGCGCCTACTTGCCCGACTGCAGTGAGCGGACTTCGCGCATCGTGGACGAAGCCCAGGCGCTGCTGGAGCAACATGACCACGAGGCCAAACGGCTGCGGATGGCTGCCGTCTGCTCGGTTTGCGCCGAGCCTTTCGTCAAGTATATGCACGAGTTTTCAGAGACGTTGGCCGAGCTGGGCCCGTCTGGGAAGAAGAAAGCATGAAGTACGACGCTCTGGTCGTCGGCAGTGGCATCGGTGGCATGGAGTCGGCCCTGAAGTTGGGGGACATGGGCTACAAGGTGCTCGTCGTCGAGACACAGTCGAGCGTGGGCGGGAAGATGATCCTGCTCAGCAAGGTATTCCCCACCTTGGACTGCGCCAGTTGTATCTCCACTCCCAAGATGGCCGCCACCATCCATCATCCGAATATCACCGTCCTCACCTACTCCGAGGTGAAGGAGATACGCGGTGACGGCAACGGTGGGTTCCAAGTCAAGATCCGCCGGAAACCCCGCTTCGTAGACGAGTCCGCCTGCACCGGGTGCCGTCAATGCGAGATGGTCTGCAACGTGGCGGTGCCCGACGAGTTCAACGCCGACATGGTCTCGCGGCGGGCGGCGTACATCGCCTTTCCCCAGGCCGTGCCAAAGAAGGCGGTGATCGAGCGGGCCGGCACTTCGCCCTGCACTTTCACCTGTCCGGCGGGGATCAAGTCGCACGGCTACGTGGCGCTCATCCGCAGCGGTCAATACGAGAAGGCCTTCGAACTGGTCTGCGAAGCAACCCCTCTGGTCGGGAGTCTCGGCCGTGCGTGCTACGCCCCCTGCGAAGAGGAATGCACGCGCGGGAGCCTGGAGGGGCCTCTCTCCATCCGCAGACTCAAGCGCTTCATCGCCGACACCCACTATGCCAAAGGCAGACCGCCGTGGCGATCCCGACCGCAACGGCAAGAAGGTGGCGGTCATCGGGTCCGGCCCGGCGGGCCTAACCGCGGCCTGGCAGCTGGCCCGCCAAGGGTATGAGGTGAAGATCTTCGAAGCAGCGTCTCAGCCGGGCGGCATGATGCGCTTGGCCCTTCCGCCGTACCGTCTCCCCAATGAAGTGGTGGACGAAGACGTGGCCAATGTCACTGATATCGGCGTGAACATCGTGACCGACTCTCGCGTAGAAGACCTGGAAGCGCTGAAAGAAGACGGCTACGACGCGGTGCTGCTGGCCATCGGCACACACTTGGGCGTCAAGCTGCGGGTTCCGGGCGAGGATCTTCGCGGCGTCATGCGCGCCGCCGACTTCCTGAGAGGCGGCCAAGCTGGGAGAAGACATCGAGGTCAAGGGCAAGCGGGTCGTGGTGGTCGGGGGCGGCAACGTCGCCATCGACGTGGCGCGTACCGCCCTTGCGACTGAAGGCCGCTTCGTCCAGGCGGTCAGCCTCGAGTCGCACGACGAGATGCCCGCCCACCCGCGGGAGATCGAAGAGGCCGAGGCCGAAGGCGTCGCCTTTCAGAACTCCTGCGGTATGCCTGGTTCGAGGGCGAAGACGAGGTGCGGGCGTCGAGCTCCGCCACTGCGTGGCGGTCTTCGACGAAGAGGGGCGAGTTCACCCCGCAGTACGGCGACGGCACGTTGGGCAGCATCGCCTGCGACCTGGTGATCGTCGCCGCGGGCATGAGGCCCGACTCGGGCGCATTCGGGCTCCCCATCAACGCATCGGGGACCATCCAAGTCGACCACGACACCCTGCAGACGAGCGTCCCGTACGTGTTCGCGGCCGGCGACGTGGTTCTCGGCCCCTCGATGATCACCTCGGCCGCGGGACAAGGCCGGCGGGCCGCCTTCATGATCGACCGCTGGCTCCAGGGCCAGAACCTCGATCCCGCCGAATTCGACGGCGCGCTCCCGGTGGTGGACAAAGACGCTGTTCTCGGCAGGCAAGCCACGTACAGCCGCATCGATCCCCTGAATCCCCGAGAAGAGGTGGCATTGGCCCCGGGCGAGTTCTTCCCGGACGAGGAGACCATGACCGAAGAAGAGGCGCTCCACGGCGCGAGTCGCTGCCTCGACTGCGGCGTCTGCTCGGAGTGTCAGCAGTGCGTCGTCGATCTGCCCGGCCGACTGCATCGATCTCGAGATGAAGCGAAGAGCAGGTCGAGGCCGAAGTGGGCGCCGTCGTCCTCGCCACCGGCTTCAAGCTCTTCCCGGCCGACGCCAAGCCGCAGTACGGCTACGGCAGGTACAAGAACGTCATCACCGGCATGCAGATGGACCGGCTCCTGGCTCCCACCCGGCCCTACAACGCGGTGGTCCGTCCCGGCGACGGCAAGATACCCGACAACATCGCCTACATCCTCTGCACCGGGTCGCGCGACGAGACCGTCGACAATCCGCTCTGCTCGAAGATCTGCTGCATGTACTCCATCAAGCAGAACCAGCTGATCATGGGCGCCCTGCCCCTGGCCGACGTCACCGTCTACTACATGGACGTCCGCTCGGTCGGCAAGGGCTACGACGAGTTCTACGAGCAGGCCAAGGCCATGGGCGCGAACTTCGTGAGGGGCCGCATCTCGGAGATAACCGAGAAAGAAGACGGCAACCTCGTGCTGCACTACGAGGACATCGAGAACGGCGGCACGCTGGCCGAGGCCGAGCACGACCTGGTGGTGCTGGCGGTCGGCGTGCAGCCGAGCGTCGACGTGGAACGCCTGTTCCCCGAAGGCGGTCCATCCCTCGACGACTACTTCTACGTGGGCGAGGCCGACGAGGACCTCGAACCCGGCCGCACCGACCTGCCCGGCGTCTTCGTCGCGGGTGCGGCTTCCGGAGCCAAAGACATCCCCGACTCCATCCTCCACGCCGGCGCGGCGGTCGCGCAGGCGGCTGCCCACCTGGAGAAAGCGAAGGTCCCGCGATGAGCGAGCGCAGGATCGGCGTCTATGTCTGCCAGTGCGGCGGCAACATCTCCGACTACGTGTCGGTGGACGACGTCATCGCCGAGGTCCAATCCGAGCCCGACGTGGTGGTGGCGCGGACGGCCATGTTCACCTGCTCCGACGCCACCCAGCAGGAGATCATCAAGGACATCGAAGAGCAGAAGCTCGACGGCATCGTCGTCGCCTCGTGCTCGCCGAAGCTGCACACCTTCACCTTCCGCGACAGTGGCGAAGCGGGCCGGACTGAATCCCTACCAGTACACGCAGGTCAACATCCGCGAGCAGTGCTCGTGGACACACACCGACGACAAGGCGGGCGCGACCGAGAAGGCGACCCGGCTGGTGCGGGCGGGCATCGGCCGCACGCGGCTGACCGAGCCGCTCGAGCCCATCGTGGTCGAGACGGTCCCGAAGGCTCGTCGTCATCGGCGGCGGTATCACCGGCCTGCGGGCGGCGCTCGGCCTGGCCGAGATCGGCCTGGCGGTCTTCCTGGTGGAGAAGGAGGACGAGCTCGGCGGCTGGGTCGGCAGCTTTCGACGAGATGTACCCGCACGGCAAGAACGGCGCGCGAGCTGATCGACGGCCTGGTCGAGAAGATCCGAAGCACCCCGACATCACGGTCTTCACGGACGCCGAGGTGGTCGAGCAAGAGCGGCAGCTTCGGCAACTACGAGGTGGGCATCCGGGTGAACCGGCGAGCGGCCCGGAGACCATCACGGTGCGAGGCCGGCTCGATCATCGTGGCCACCGGGTTCCAGAGCTATCAGTCCCCGAGAGGGCGAATTCGGCTACGGCCTCGACGGCGTGCTCACCCTGCCCGAGTTCAAACGACTGGTCGACGCGAGCGACGGGCCGCTGAGCTACAACGGCAAGCCGGTCAAGAGCATCGTCTACATCTACTGCGTGGGCAGCCGCCAGCCGGAAGGCAACGAGTACTGCTCGCGCTACTGCTGCACGGCGGCGGTCCACGCGTCGCTCCAGGTCGCCGCCGAGCGAGACGCGGCGAGACGGAGGACCGCGTCCGTCAGTACCACCTCTATCGCGACATCCGCTCGTACGGCAAGTACGAGCTGCTCTACAACGAGTCGCGCGAGAAGGGCTCGCTCTACCTGCGCTTCCCCGACGACGAGCCGCCCGGTGGTGGCAGATGAGACGCGAGCCGGCGGACGGCCTGCACGGTGACCGCCCGCGACCTGCTCACCGGCGGCGAGGAGTTGATCATCCCGGCCGACCTCGTGGTGCTGGTCACCGGCATGGTGCCGCGCGAGAACGACGACCTGGTCAAGGCGCTCAAGCTGCCGGTGGGCAACGACGGGTTCTTCAACGAGATCCATCCCAAGCTGCGGCCGGTGGAGACCGTGGTCGACGGCGTGTTCATCTGCGGCGCCTGCCAGAGTCCCAAGAACTCGGCCGAGAGCGTCACCTCCGGACTGGCGGCGGTGACGCAGAGCGCGCGCCATCCTCAAGCGCGGCTACGCCGAACTCGATCCGCTCGTCGCCGTCGTCGACGCCGACGCCTGCGCCTGGTGCGGCCTGTGCCTGGAGGCCTGTCCCTACGACGCGCCCCGGCAGGTCGGAGGAGGACGGCAAGGCCGTGGCCATCATCGACAGGACCGCCTGCAAGGGCTGCGGCGGCTGCGTGCCGGTCTGCCCGAAGAACGCCATCGACCTGCAGGGCTACACCGACGCGCAGATCACGGGCCATGATCGACGGCCTAGCTCGAGGAGTTGACCCCATGCCAGACGTGAACCGGGACGTCCGCGAGATCATCCGCGACGAGCACCTGATGCGCCGCCGCATCCTGGCGGCGCTGGAGACGGGCCCGCTGACGGTGCCCGAGATCGCCGAGGCGATCGGCCGGCCGACGCACGAGGTCGTGTTCTGGGTGATGGGCATGCGCAAGTACGGCCACGTGGCCGAGATCAAAGAAGCGAACGACGACGGCTTCTACCTGTACCAGGCCGTCGAGAAGGAGGGCGAATGAGCACGCTCGTCAATCCCCGGCTGGCCGACCGAGGTCGGGAGCTGCGACGAATTCAACGCCTCCGCCTGCATGAACTGCGGCGTGTGCACGGCCGTCTGCCCGATGGGCATCGACGTGCTTGCCGCGCAAGCTGTTCCGCACGTGCTGCTGGGCATGGAGGAGCAGGTGCTGCAGGAGACCGAGAGCATCTACTCCTGCCTGCTCTGCAAGATGTGCGAGGTCAACTGCCCCGCGGGAGTGCACATCGCCGAGAACGTCCGCTGTCTGCGCCATCACATCAATCACAAGGTCTTCGGACTTTAGGAGATAGGGTCATGCCGCTACCAACACGGCGACGTCATCGGCATCCTGGCGGACAACCTCCGTCTGCGCAAGTCGGTGCTGCCCATCTCGAAGCAGAAACGCCACCCGGTGGGCGCGCGGTCTCGGTCTGCCCCGCGGCGGAGAGACGGTCCTCTACACGGGCATGATGTATCAGCTCATCCCCTACATCGAGGGACTGGTCAAGGCCGAGAAGCAGCTGGGCGAATCCCGGCTGGCCAAGTTCACCGGCCTGGGCCGAAAGATCAACCGCCTCATCAACATGAGCGCCTTCATGGTCCGGCCGTCGGCGCAAGCTGAAGAGCGGCCTACGACCAGGTGCCCATCAACGTCGCCCGGCTGCTGAAGCAGGCGGGAGTGGAGTTCGGCTACCTCTACAAGGACGACCTCTACTCCGGAGCGCTGGCCTACGACCTGGGCGCCGACGAGGCCGTGGCCGAGCATGCTCGCCGGGTGTACGAGGTCTTCAAGAAGCACGGCGTGAAGACGTCATCACCATCGATCCTCACACCACCAACATGCTCCGCTCCGTCTATCCCAAGCTGCTCCCGGGCTACGACATCCAGGTCAAGAACTACCTCGAGGTGCTGGCGGAGAAGGGCCTGCCCCTGCGGAACGCCCTTGGCAGCGAGCTTGTCATCCACGATCCGTGCGTGTTCGCCCGCTACGAGAACATCGTGGACGAGCCGCGCAAGCTGCTGCGGCCACGGGGGCCACGATCAGGGAACCGGAGAAGTCGGGCCGCATGACCTGGTGCTGCGGCGGGCCCGTCGAGTCGCTCTACCCGGAGAAGGCCCTGGCGAACGCCCAGAAGCGGGTCGAGCAACTCAGCGAGGCCGGGTCCGAAGTGGTCACCATGTGCCCCATGTGTCTCGTCAACCTGAGCAACGCCGCGCCCGACGACGTCACCTTCAACGACATCTCCCACTACCTGCATCGCGCGTTCGTAGCCTGATCGCCGGACACTGGAGGAACCAAGTGGACACCACCAAGAAGACCATCATCCTGTTCAGCGGCGACTTCGACAAGGCCATGGCCGCTTTCATCATCGCCAACGGCGCTGCGGCATGGGCGACGACGTCACCATATTCTTCACCTTCTGGGGCCTCAACCTGCTGCGCAAGCGCGAGAAGGTCAAGGTCAGCGGCAAGAGCTTCCTGCAGAGCATGTTCGGCAAGATGATGCCGCGCGGCCACGACCGCGTGGGCCTCTCGAAGATGAACTTCGCCGGCATGGGCGCGCCGCTCATGAAGAAGGTCATGAAGCAACAGAACGTCATGTCGCTCGACGAGCTGATCACCAGCGCGCGGGAGCAGGGCGTCAAGTTCGTCGCCTGCACCATGTCCATGGACGTGCTCGGGCTTCAAGAAGGAAGAGCTGCTCGACGGCATGGAGTACGAGGGCGTGGCTACCTATCTGGGCACAGCCGACGAGGCCAACGTCAACCTGTTCATCTAGCAGCCGCTGGCTGGTACAGCCAACATCGACTGACCGCAGCGGGCCCGAACCGGAATCTGGATTCTCATGATATGGTAGCCACGAACGCGAGTGGCTGAGGGAGGCGCGGTGCGGCACCTCGGGGTTCCGCACGCAAACTTACGGAGGAGATAGTCATGGAACCAGACGAACTGCTCGATCTCGAGCCGGATGCAATAGTCGACGCACGCGGAAGCGCCTGCCCCGGACCGTTGCTGGAAGCGAAGAAAGGTGTCGGTACCGTGGGCGTGGGCGGCGTGGTGGAGATCCGGTCCAGCGACCCGGGTTCCAAAGGGGACATACCGATCTGGGCTGAACAAGTGGGGCACGAGTACCTAGGTGCCTTGAAAGCGGAGGAAGGCTACGACAGGATCTTCGTGCGCCGCGGCAAGTAGGCGACGACGCCAGAGCCTGTGGAAACCCCGAGGGTCGGTGTTCCCCACACATGACCGATAACATGCCCGGCACTTCGAATCCGCCGAAGATCCTCATACTTGCGACGGCGACCTGTGCCTACCCCGCTGCCGACGCCGCGGGTCAGGCACATCTTCACTACGCGCCGAACACGTACATACTGAGAGTGCCGTCGCCCGTGGTTTTTCCCGAGGAGTTCTACTACCGCTGCTTCGAAAAGGGGATCGGCGGCATCCTGGTGATGTCCTGCGGGCACGAGTGTCCCTATCAGAACGCCTTTGAGAAGCTGGTGCGCGCGCCTCGACCGCGTCAAAATGGGCCTGAAAGAGCGCGGTATCGATCCGAATCGGTTGAGATTGAGCGCCATCTGCACCGTGTGCACAAAACCGTTCCTCAAGGAGATAGACGAACTCAACGCACTCCTGGCGGCGGAACGAGGCGAGGCGGCATGACGTCTCGCGTTCTGGAACGCGCTGGTACGAATCCGAGTTTCGATGCTCTGGTCATCGGAGCCGGCATCGCCGGTCTCGAGACCGCCCTGGATCTCGGCGACCAGGGCTTCCAGGTGGCCATCGTCGAGCGCAAGCCCAGCATCGGCGG
This sequence comes from uncultured Thermoleophilia bacterium, assembly GCA_963772095.1. Classification (GTDB taxonomy): domain Bacteria; phylum Actinomycetota; class Thermoleophilia; order RBG-16-64-13; family RBG-16-64-13; genus Chersky-299. The sequence goes on along the minus strand of CAVYVU010000028.1, from coordinate 92,528 downwards.
AGCGATGATCGGGCTGAGCAAGGTCTTCCCCACGCTGGATTGCTCGAGCTGCATAACCACTCCCAAGATGGCGGCTGCGGCCCATCACCCCAACATCGCCATCTACACGTACACCGAGGTGCTGTCCGTTGAGCGTCGCGGCCCGGCGATTCGCCGCCCGGCTGAGGCAGAAGCCTCGGTACGTGGACGAAGACGCGTGCATCGGCTGCCGCAAGTGCGAGTATGCCTGCCCCGTTGAAGTCCCGGATGAGTTCGAAGAAGGCTTCGGGTGCTCGCAGAGCCGCGTACATCCCGTTCACCAACGCGATCCCCCAGACCGCCCTCATCGATCCCGAGAACTGCATCCTCTGCGGTCGCTGCGTGACTGCATGCCCCACCGACGCGGTGGTGCTCGACCAGCAGCCTCGCGAGTGGGAACTGCACGCGCGCTCCGTCATCGCTGACCACCGGCTGGCAGCTCACCCCCAAGGACGCGAAGGCGGAATACGGGTCCGGGCGCATCACCAACGTCATCGCACCCACGCAGATGGAGCGCATGCTGGCTCCGCACGGGCCGTACGGCCGGGTGCTCGCGCTCCTCCGACGGCAAGATCCCTAAATCGGTGGCCTACGTCCAGTGCGCCGGCTCGCGAGACCAGACGCTCGGAGTCCCCTACTGTTCGCGCGTCTGCTGCATGTATGCAATCAAGCAGGCGATGCTTCTGAGCGGCTCGCTTCCGTTCGCTGAGATCACCATCTACTACATGGACATCCGCGCATTCGGCAAGGGATACGAGGAGTTCTATCGCTCCGCCCAGGTGATGGGCATCGAGTTCATAAAGGCAAAGGTCGCACGCCTTACCGAGAACGCCGACCAAAGCGTGACCCTGCGCGTCGAGCGCATCGATCAGTACGGGCAGGTAGAGGAGCACGCACACGACCTGGTGGTCCTTTCGCTCGGGCTCACTCCGGCCGAAGACCTTCAGCCGCGCTTCCTTTCTGCCGACCGGCACCGACGGCTTCGCAGAGGTGCCCTATCCGAAGGATGCACCGTGTCGCACGGCTGTCGAGGGCGTATTCGTGGCCGGTACCGCGACCGGCCCCAAGGACATCGTCGACACGATAGTCGAAGCGGGCGCGGCGGCAACCGAAGCCTCGCTGTACCTTCGCAGGACGGCGCCCTCCGGTGAGTCGCCGCCTGCCGGCGTCGCAACAGGCGCCCGACGGGAGCCGATGACTCGGCAACCGTCTCGACTCGTGCCGTGGCGGAGGTGAGTGCTGGCCGATGCCTGAGAAGAACCCCAATCCGCTCGCCCAGAGAGCCGCGCGTCGGCGTCTACATCTGCCACTGCGGCGGCAACATCTCCGACGTGGTGGACGTGCAGGAAGTAGCCGACCGGGTCGGCAGACTTCCCGAACGTGATCGTGTCGCGCACCAACATGTTCATGTGCTCCGACCCCGGACAGAACCCTCATCGCGAGGACATCGAGAACGAGGGCCTGGACCGAGTCGTAGTCGCCTCGTGCTCGCCGAGACTGCACGAGACCACGTTCCGGGCGGCGCTTGAGCGGGCCGGACTGAACCCCTACCTCTACGAGAACGTGAACATCCGCGAGCAGGTGAGCTGGGTCACCGACGACCCTGCGTCCGCGACAGAGAAGACCGTGTCGCTGATCGGCGCGGCAGTGGCCAAGGCCGCGCGACTCGCGCCCCTCGTACCTATTCGCGTCGATACCACGGCCCGCGCGGCCGTCATCGGAGCAGGGGTGGCAGGGCTGCGTGCCGCCCGAGATCTGGCGCAGGCGGGCCTCGAGGTCTCACTCATCGAAAGGAACGCGCTTCTCGGCGGCAACGTCGCGGCGCTCGACCGTCTGTATCCGAATGAGGAGCCGGCCGCGGACATCGTCACTCGGCTGGCGCGAAGACGTGCTCCGAGACGAACGCATCACTCTCTACACGCGGGCCACGGTCGAGACGCGCCGAGGGCTACGTGGGCAAATTCGCGTCTGACGGTGAAGCAGGAGCCGGAAGGGATCGTCCTGGACGCGCGAGCTCGCGAAGCCGGCGTCACGGGCTCGTTTCGCCGGTTCGAGGGGTTCTCCATCAGGACGGTCGCGTGAGACGCCGCCGCTCGGGACCTCGCCGCTTGATACGGGGCCGCTCGAAACACCGGCGGCCAGCGAGGCAACGCCGGCGGAAAGTCCCCAGATCGTCATCGAAGCCGGTGCGGTTGTGGTGGCAACCGGTTTTGACCACTACGTGCCCGCCAAAGGCGAGTACGGCTTCGGCCGATACCCAGAAGTCGTCACGCTGCCCGACTTCATCAAGTGGCTGAGCGACTGTGATACCGGCGAAGGATCGCCCCAGTTCAATGGCCAGCCCGTTCGCTCCGTCGCTTTCATCCATTGCGTGGGCTCCCGTCAGGTGGAAGGGGTCAACAAGCCGGGGGCCGACGGCAAGATCAACGAATACTGCTCTCGGGTCTGCTGCACGGCGACGCTCCAGGCGATCATCGACCTCCACGAGAAATGCCCTTCGGTGGCCATCCAGGACTTCTATCAGGACATCCGCGCCTACGGCCGCGGACATGAGGAGTACTACGAGAAGGCCGCCAAGGCCGGCGCTATTTTCGTTCGCTACGCCGGTCAAACCCCGCCGGTGGTCTCAAAGCTGCAATCCGCCAAGGGCGACTCGCTCTTGGTGCGCTGCAAAGACGGCCTGACCTGGGGCGAAGAGGTGGAAGCCGAGGTAAACATGGTGGTTCTGGCGGTGGGCATGACCCCCTCCGACATTTCGCCGCTGGTCCAGTCTCTCAAGATGCCGGTCGGCACCGACCGCTTCCTTCTGGAGGTCCATCCCAAGTTGCGGCCGGTGGAGCTTGCCGTGAACGGAGTGTTCCTGGCCGGAGCCAGCCAGGGCCCGAAGGATGCCGGGGAAACGTCGGCTTCGGCTTCGGCCGCTGCCGCCAAGGCCACCCAGATCTTGTCACAGGGCCACGTAGATCTGGATCCGTTCGTGGCGCATGTCGACGCGACCCTGTGCGAGGGCCACGGCCTTTGCGTCGAGGAGTGTCCGTACCCGGGCGCCATCGTCATGCAGGAGTACGCGGACGGGCGGCGGCGCGCGGTCGTGAATCCGGCGCTTTGCGCGGGTTGTGGGGCTTGCGTTGCCGTCTGCCCGGTGCGCGCCATCGACCTGGCAGGGTGGACGCTCGATCAGTATGACGCGATGGTCGACGCGCTCCTGCAAGGCTCGGAGGTGTCCGCGCGATGAAGCCCGGGGAAGATCAGAGAGCCGAGTCGAGGGACGCGCTGAAGCTGCCTACGCGCCGAGCGAGCCGCCGTCGTGCAAGTCGCCAACGAGCGCAACCAACGCCGCCGCTCGGCGCGCCGCAAGATCCGAGACGAGCTCTCCAAGGGACCGAAGACCGTCCCCGAGTTGGCGACTGCCTGCGACCTCCCGACGAACGAGGTGCTGTGGCACGTCGCCGGCATGCGCAAGTACGGCGAACTCGTCGAAGACGTCCAGGCCGGGGACTACTTCAAGTATCGCCTCCTAGTCCGCGACCCCGGCGAAGGGCGCCCAGGCGAAGGACGAAGGGGAGTAGCTGATGGCGCTTCGCATCGACTCCACCGTGCTCCCCGAAATGAAGCGTTTTGGGGCTTTCGACATAGACGCCTGTTTCAATTGCGGCAACTGCACGGCCGTCTGCCCTCTCTCACAGGAGAACGATGCCTTCCCGCGGCGGGCTGATCCGCTACGCCCAACTCGGTCAGACCCACCACCTCGTGGCCACCAAGGAACTGTGGCTCTGTTACTACTGTGCTGAATGCTCGGACACCTGTCCGCGTCAGGCCGAGCCGGGTGAGTTCATGGCCTCAGCGCGACGCTACGCCATCTCGCGCTTCGACCCCACCACCTTCTCGAGACGGACTGTACCGCTCCAAAGCTTTTGCCGGCGGCAGCCATGCTGGTGCTCTTCATCGTGCTCTTAGCCGTCCTGGTCGCCGGGTCTCCCGGTCTCCCGAGCGGCCGGGCGACCAGCCTGACCCTTCTCAAGTTCGTTCCCTTCGAGGTCATCCACTGGCTCGGCCTGGGGGTCGTCATAGCCATGGTGCTGGTGGCCGTAGTCACCGTGCTCAACATGTTCTGGATGATCTCTCGCGCTCCGGCGCCGGGAGGCGTCGGAGCGCCCGCCGTCCGGCCGGAGCGATTCCCGCTCAGAGCCGCGCTCCTGGCCGCAAAGACCACCTTGGCGGAGATACTCGGCCAGCGACGCTATCGAGACTGCGACAAAGACAAGCCGGCCACCCCGCCGCCACTGCCGCTCCGCCGGTGGTTCGTGCATTACTCCATCATGATGGGCATGGTAGGGCTGGGCGTGGCCACCGCGCTGGACTATCTCATTAAGACCCCCGGCTCGTACGTGCCGGTGTGGTACCCGATCCGGCTGCTGGGGACCATCGCGGGCATCTTCCTGGTCTACGGCACCAGTGTAGTCATCGTCCAGCGCTTGAGGAAATCGGACAAGTACCATTCGCATACTCCTCTCGTCCGATTGGGTCTTTCTGCTCCTTCTTTGGGTGATCGGCGTGAGCGGGTTCATCTTGGAGATCGCCAACTACGCTCCTCTCGGCAGCACCTGGATCGACGTCGTCTTCCTGGTCGCACATAGCGCTTGCCATGGAGTTGATCCTACTGCTGCCTTTCACCAAGTTCGCGCACATCGTCTACCGCCCGGCGGCGATCTGGTTCACCGAGTTCCGGCGGTTGCGTGCGGCACAAGTCTAGAAGTGTGCGTTTGTCCAGTAATGACCAGTCAGGAGGCGGCACGATGGCAGATTCAGCGAACAAGGTGTTCATTATCGCGACCCACGGTCCAGAGGACAGAGAAAGGGCCACCCTTCCGTTCATGATGGCCAACGCGGCTCTGGCGATGGATGTCGAAGCTGTGGTCGTGCTGCAGGGCAACGGCGTGCTGCTCGCCCAAAAAGGCATTTACGATCACGTTTTCGCACCCGGTCTCCCGGCGCTGCAGGACCTCATCAAGTCGTTCTTCGATCAGGGCGGCAAGCTCCTCGTATGCACTCCCTGCGTGGTAGACCGCAAACTCGATGAAAGCATGCTGATCGAAGGCCACGAACTCATCGCCGGCGCCCGCGTGATCAAGGAAGCGATCACGTCGTCGGCCGTACTGAACTACTAGGAAGTAGTCGAGACGACGTGAGCCCGGTGCTCTGGCCCGCGTGAACCCAACGCGGAAACCACTCGGGATAGCCATTGTCGGTAACGGCGCCGCGGCGGCGGAGGCTGTGCTCGCCATGCGCGGCGCCGGTTACCAGGGCGATATCGACCTCTTCGCCGATAACCCCTACCCCCCGTACAACCCGATGCTGGGAACGTACTTCGTCTCGGGGGCGATTCCGGCTGAGCAGTGCTTTCCCTTCGGAGACGCCGGCTTCTACCGGCAGAAGGGCGTTCACACCCACTTAGAGCAGCCGGTGACGGACATCGATGCTGCCGCACGGTCCCTTACGACGGACGATGGCTCGCGCTATTCCTACGAGCGCTGCCTCATAGCCTCCGGGGCAAGCACGGCCTTCCCCCCCATCCCCGGGCTCGACGACCCGCGCGTGCACGGGCTGCGGACCTTCGACGACGCGATCCGCCTCAAGGACGCGGTTGCAAGCGCACTCGAAGGTTCGGCGTCGTCGGGACGCCCACCCAAGGCCGTCGTGCTCGGCGCGTCTTTCGCGGGGATCAAGGTCGCGGCCGTCCTGCAGGAGGCCGGCATGCAGGTGCTGATCGTGGAGAGGGAGCCTTTCATCCTCCCCCTCGCGGCGCACCCCGAGTGTGCCGTCGTCATGCAGGAGCACCTTCTCGAGAAAGGCACCCGGCTCCGCGTGGGGACCACCGTATGCTCTGTCGAATGCACGCCAGGGGGCCTCCGAGTCCATCTCGCCGGGTCCGACGAGGCCGAAGCGGCAGACCTGCTGGTCGTCTGCACGGGAGCCCGACCCAATCTGAGCTTCATCCGCGAAGGGCAGCTGTCGGCAGAAGTGGGGCTCATCGTGAACGAGCACGCCGCCACGAGCGTTCCGACATTGTATGCAGCCGGAGACGTCGCACAAGGTCGCAACCCTTTGACGGGCAGACACGAAATCGTGGGCCTGTGGGCGAGCGCCCGACGGCAAGGACGAGTGGCGGGCCTGAACATGGCCGGCACCCATGCCGAGTCCCCCGGGAGCGTCCCCTGCAACATCACCCACGTGGGCGACATGATGTTCGCAACCATCGGATGCATGAAGGAATACGACAAGCTGGAGATCAAACGAGGAGCGCACGAGCTTTCCGCTTGGGCATTTGAAGGCGGGCGACTGGTGGGAGTCAACATCTTGAACGGTGAGGTCCGACCCGGAGTCGTCCTGAACGCGATGGCCAGAGAGACGGTGACGGCGGCATTCCGGCAGGTCGATTCGGCGGCCGATTGGCTGGGAACGATCACTTGGACGAGATAGCGCCAAGCAGACCTGAGAGGGAGACCACCATGGAAGAGAGCGGTACAAGAGTCGTCCCGGTTCCGCGCATCGGTGAAGCCGCGCCGGCTTTTGAGGCGCCCACCACCGAGGGCGTGCTAAGGCTCGAAGACTACAAAGGGAGTTGGCTCGTCCTTTTCTCCCACCCGGCGGATTTCACCCCGGTCTGCACCACGGAATTCATAGCCTTTGCCAACATCTACCCGCAGATGCAAGCGCGTGGCGTGGAGCTCTTGGGACTCAGCGTGGATAGCGTGACCTCGCACATCGCCTGGCTGCGCAATATCGAGGAGAAGACCGGCACCAGCATCGCTTTCCCGGTGATCGCCGATCTGAACAAGGTCGTCGCGACCGCCTATGGCATGATCCACCCAGGCGATAGCAAGACGGAGACCGTGCGGTGCGTCTTCATCATCGATCCGAAGCAGATCATCCGAGCGATCCTCTACTATCCCCTGAGCGTCGGCCGGAACATGGACGAGATAGTGAGGCTCGTGGATGCACTACAAGCGGTAGACAAGGACCACGTGGCCATGCCGGCCAACTGGCGGCCGGGCGACAAGGTCGTGATCCCACCTCCGCAGACGATGGAAGCGGCCGTGGAGCGGGTCCAAGAGGGCTACGAGTGTGTGGACTGGTATCTGTGCAAGCGCGACCTGTGAGCGGAGGCGAGTCGTGGCGTGCGTGAGGCCCGATGGCCGGCCGACCGAGAGTGGGGTCAAGATGCTCAAGGTAATCGCCACCGCTCCCATGACCCCCGAGGAGGTGGCTCAAGCGACCGGACTCCCATTGTTCCGCGTTCGCAGCGGATTGAGGGAGATGGTCCCGGCCGCTCTGGCACTTGAGTCGGACGGAACCTACTGGGCGAGTGAGCGAGCAGCGAAATTCATAGTCTGACGTCAGAGCCTGACGCGAGGCGAAGGGGGCTGATTCGTGTGACGAGATCCAAAGCATGACAAGCAACGAGACCTTCGAGCCTGACACCGGGATCGGGTCGAAATCCGTGTGCGCTACCGGCGATGCATGGGAAGAGCTCATCGGAGTCAACCGCTTTCGGGAGACTCTGTATAGCATTCTGGCCCGGCTGTTCGGTCGAGAAATCGAGTCAGGATTCTGGCCGAAGATCCGAGAGTCCATCGACTTGATCGACCGGGCTGGAGATATCTCCGATTGGCCGGGTAATGACGACATGGTGGTCGCCCGCCGCGAGTTGAGGGAATACTTCCGCGCGGTGGAGCGGCAGGAGTTGCCCGAGGTGCTTACGGAGCTCCGACGACAGTATGCCGCTCTGTTCCTGGGGGTGGGACGAGAGACCGTGCCCTTGTGCGAATCGGTCTATACGGGTGCCACCGCTACCCTGTGTCAAGGGGCCTATTTTGACGTGAGGAGAAGTCTGCGCGAGACGGGGTGGGCAAAAGCCGACGACTTCTCCGAGCCCGAGGACCATGTAGCGATGGAGCTGGCTCAAATGGCCTGTCTGAGCCGGATGATGGACATTGAGTTATCCGCGGGAGCCTCAACGTGGCGGGAAGTGCTGGTAACCCAACGACGTTTCATGGCCGAACATCTTCTGAACTGGGTGCCAGAGCTGACCGAACGGATCAACGCGGTGGCGCCGGGATCCTTATATGCCTCCGCCTCCCGGCTGCTGGCTGGTTTCCTCAGATTGGATCAGGAACTGCTCGATTTCATGGACGCGGATGAATCGCCCTAGCGTGGATCACCATTCAGGACAGACGCAACGGGCCTTTGATCACAGAAGAAACGGTCGCGTGGAAAGGTACGCATAATGGCAGATTTAAGACCAGAGTCCTTCAAGAACATCGCCGGAGCCGGGGCGACGGCAGTGCCGATCGACGACCCCTCGCTACTCTCCCAGGCACCGGGCAAATCCGCCGAAGCCGAGGAATTCGGATACACGTTCTGCGACGGCTGCAACGAGGTGCCGTTCTGCGGAATCCGGTTCACGCGACGCGGCGATGTGGTCACCCATGTCGAGCCGTGGCCCGGGTACCCGGCCGGTCCCCTGTGCTCGAAGGGATACGCCACCCACCAACGGCTCTATCACCCGAAGCGCCTCAAGTACCCCATGAAGCGGACCAACCCGAAGGGCTCCGCCGATCCGGGGTTCGTGAGGATCTCGTGGGACGAAGCCTACGACACCATGGCCGCCGAGCTCACGCGCATCAAAGACAAGTACGGACCTCATTCTGTCTTCTTCTATGTGGGCGATCCCAAAGAGCCCCGCGCCGCGGTTCAGCGTCTGGCGGCCTCATTTGGATCGGTCAACTATGGCTGCGAGAGCTCCACTGCTTGCAGGCGAGCCGCGCAGTTGGCTGAGATGCTCACGTACGGCTACGGTACCATGGGCAACCTCCCGAGCGCCGAGACCAACGTGATGCTGATCTGGGGCACCAACCCCGCCTACTCGGGCCAACCGTATATGTGCCACGGCGCCCTGGCCGATGCCAAAGCGCGGGGTGTCAAGTTCATCATCGTCGATCCTCGAAACACCCCCCTCGTGGGAACGCTGGCCGATATCTACCTTTCACCGCGGCCGGCGACCGACGCCGCACTCGCCGCGGGGATCATGCACGTGATCTTCAAAGAGGGGCTGGAAGACAAGGCGTTCTGCGAGAACTGGATCAACGGCATCGACGAGCTGAAAGCGTACGTACAGGATTTCCCGCCGGAAAAAGTGGAAGAGATCACTTGGGTACCGGCGGAAAAGATAGTCGAAACGGCCAGACTGTTTGCCACCGCGCGCCCCGGCGGCATGCTGACCGGGGGTCAAGGGACCACCCATAACCTCAACGCGGTCAACAACCACCGAGCCATCCTGATGGTCCCGGCGATCTGCGGTTACATCGATATCCCCGGAGGCATAGACAAACCGACCTATCCGTTGGAAGGCGCACCCGGACCGTGGGCTGATGGGCCGCCCGCGTTCTCTCTGAGGGAGAAGATGCTCTCCATGAAGGAGCACCGTCTGGATTTGGAAGCGTTTCCGGCCTGGGCCGAGAAGCTTTGGGAAGTCGAGACCAATTACCTGGTCGAGTGGGTCAAAGAGGGCAAGGTCAAAGCTTTCCTCGGCTGGGGTCTCAACACAATGATCTGGGCTCAGTCCCACGAATACCAGGATGCCATCGAATCCCTTGAATTTACGATGGCGGTCGACTACTTCTACCGGCCCTGGACCCATGATCTTGTGGACATCGTCCTACCGGCGGCCATGAACTACGAACGCCAGGCCCCGTTCTCCATACTAGGCCGGTCGGTCTACGGCCGCACGCCGGTGCCACCTTTGGGCGAATGCCGCGAGGACTGGAAGATCGCCCTCGAGCTCGGCGCCCGCCTGGGTTATGAAGACGTGTGCTTCAACGGAGACGTAGAAGCGGCGTGCGATGACATCCTGAAGTTGTGGGACCTCGACTACGGGAAACTGAGGGACAAGGTCGAGACTGGGATCACCGTCCCGGCCAAAGGTCCCCACGTTTTCCAGAAGCACGAGAAAGGCATGAACCGTCCGGACGGACAACCCGGGTTCACGACGCCGTCCGGTAAGATCGAGGCGGTCTCCGTGGCGCTCGCAAAACACGGAAACACCGCTCTCTGCGAATACGTGGAACCGATGGCCACCTCGGCCGAGTATCCGCTGATTCTGGTCTCCGGATCCCGGCTGCCCTATGTGACTCACAGCAAGTGGCGTCAGGACTCGCCCTGGCTGCTGGAGTTGCGGAAGGATCCGCTGCTGATGATCAACCCCAAGAACGCCGCCGAAAGGAACCTCGAACTGGGCGACGAGATCGTTCTCAAGACCGCTTGGGGCGAGATCAAGGTCAAAGCCGAACCTACCATCCTGATGCCGCCGGGCGTGGTCGGCATGATGCATGGATGGGAGAAAGCGAACGTGAACGAATTGGTCCCCAGAGAGTTCGATCCCATCTCAGGGTACCCGCCCTTCAAAGAAACGCCTTGCCAAGCGATCAAAGTCTGATGGCTGCCGACCTGAGAGGGAGATCCGATAATGGCTAGATACGGAATCGTCGTCGACATGAATCGCTGCGTCGGCTGCATGACGTGTGTGATCGCCTGCAAAGAGGAGAACCTCACCCGCCCCGGCGTGTGGTGGAACCAGATCTTGCAGGTCGAAAACGAGGAAACCAACCGCATCACGTACGCTCGCTATGCCTGCATGCACTGCGACAACCCGCCCTGCGCCAAAGCCTGTCCGAACGAAGCCATCTACATGCGGCCCGACGGGGTCGTCCTGGTGGACAAGACGAAGTGCGCCGGCGTTGGGGCTTGTGTCGAGGCATGCCCGTACGACGTGATCGTCATGACGCCGCAAGATGAGTATTTCTCCGGCGACAAGATGCCGTACGAAGCGTTAGGCGAGGCTCATCGGACCCACGTGCCGGGCAAGGCATCCATGTGTACGCTGTGCTATCACCGTATCGACGAGGGCCGCATACCTGCCTGCGTGGCCGGCTGCCCTTCGAGGGCCATGATCTTCGGAGACTTAGACGACCCCGCCAGCCCGATCTATGGAAAACTCGACCGCTCGGAGCCGTTGCAGGCTGCCGCGGGCTCAAAGCCCAAAGTAACCTACATGTTCCCCGAAGGACTCAAAGATTTCATCGAGGCGCAGATCCAAAAGAATCCGCACATGGAAAAGTAGGTCTTCTGGCTCCTGGCTTGCGCGCGGACGCCTCGGAGCTTCCCCGTGCGCTTCCAAGTTGCGAGTAAGACGAAGCATTGTGGAGAAGAACCCGTAGTCTTCCGTCCGGTGTGGAGCGTTGCTCCCACCGGACGGCGATCTTTATCGGATGGTCGAGGGCCAGGCGGATCTTTTCGCCGGCCGCGCTGGAAGTACCCTGGTCTTGGGAGTCGGACAAGGGGATAATGCTTGAGCGAGTTCGGCTGCACGGCCGACCTGAATGATCACGTGGAAGGGTCAAATGGACAAACTTGAACGAATGAAGAAGAGCAAGATCCCGGGCCCGGAAACAGGGATCGAGATACGCAAATCGATCTGTGCTATCTGTGACCCGACTACACAGTGCGGCCTGGACTGCTACGTGAGCGAAGAGCGGATCATCAAGGTCGAAGGTTCGAAAGAGAATCCGCACAGCCGTGGCACTCTTTGCTCCAAAGGCGCTGCTACTCGGCAGTACGTCTACAATGAGGACCGGATACGCACCCCGCTCAAGCGAGTAGGGCCCCGAGGGTCCGGACAGTTCGAGCCGATCTCCTGGGACGAAGCTCTGGAGACGATCACCGCCAACCTTGAGCGTCTCAAGGCCGAGAGCGGCCCCGAGTCAGTGGTCTTCTTCGTCGGGTATCCCAAGCAGATGCGGCCCTTCGTGCAGCGCCTCGCTCTGCAGTACGGGAGTCCCAATTACGCAACGGAGTCGAGTACGTGTCACACCGCGACGGCCATGGCCTTTCAGCTGGTGTTCGGGCAAGAGGCCGGCCCCGATGTGTATAACACTCGATGCCTGCTGGTCTGGAGCGCGAACCCCCTCCATTCGAACACCCCCAGCGCGGGCCATCTCCTGGATGCCCGGGACCGGGGGATGAAGCTCATCGTGGTCGACCCGCGGAAATCGCCGCTGGCGTCGCTTGCGGATGTCCACCTGCAACTCAAGCCGGGCACGGACGGGGCCTTGGCCTTAGGAATGGCGCACGTCATCATCCACGAGAACCTCTACGACCGGGATTTCGTGGCCGAATACACGCGAGGCTTTCAGGAATATCGTGCGTACGTGGACGGGTTCGACCCCGAGCGAGTGGAAGGCATCACCGGGGTCCCGGCGGATAAGATCCGCGAGGCCGCCCGGCTCTACGCCACGAGCAAACCGGCCGCGCTCAAGCCGAGCGCCTCGCCTATCGTGCAGCACACCAACGGGGTTCAAAACTACCGGGCCGTTTTTTCACTTATCGGGCTTACGGGCAACTTCGATGTGGCCGGTGGCAACATGGCCGACCCCGTGAGCTGGCTGGAGATCAGCGGCGGCGGATTCACCACCCGCCAGCACGAGTTCGAGATGCCCCGCCAGTGGGCCGAGCTCCCACCGCGCCTGGGAGCCGAGCGCTTCCCGGTATGGGCCGAGCTCGTCAACCAGGGCCAGGCGATGGATATGCAGCGTCAGATCCGTACCGGCGAACCGTATCCCCTGCGGGGCCTGATGGCCTTCGGCATGAACTACCACATGTTCGCCGACTCGAACGGCGTGCTGGAAGCCATCCAGAAACTCGACTTCATCTGCGACATGGACCTTTTCCTCACCGACACCGCCAAGTACGCCGACATCGTGCTGCCCGCCTCCAGTTCGCTCGAGCGAAGTGAGCTGCGCTGCTATCCCGAGAAGTATGTGGTGCTAACAGAGCCGGTAATCGCCCCCGTAGGCGAATCGCGCTCGGACACGGACATCGTGTTCGATCTGGCGCGCAGAGCTCAAGTTGGACGATCCTCTCCTCAACCCGGCGCCCGATGGCTCAGTCACGCCGGCCGCGGCGTTCGACGCCGCCTTGGACTGGCTGCTCGAGCCGAGTGGCATGAGCGTGGCCGGGCTCAAGAATCATCCCAGCGGCATGTCCGTCCCGACCCCACTTCCCAGCCTGGAGAGAAAGTACCGGGAGAAGGGTTTTCCCACCCCCAGCGGCAAGATGGAGTTCAAGTCTTCCCTCATCGAGAAATACGCCGACCAGTTGGCATTGAGCGCTCTGCCGGCATATCTCCCGCCACAGCAAAGCCTCGAGGCGACCCCGGAGCTGGCCAAGCAGTATCCCTTTATCCTCAACACCGGCTCGCGCCTACCCATGTTCGTGCACACCCGCACCTACCGGCTCCCCTGGACGCGTAGTTTGCGACCCCATCCGGCCGCGGACCTCAACCCGGCGGACGGGCGCCACTTGGGCATCCAGCAAGACGATGAGATCGAGCTAGCCACCACGGCCGGGGCCATCCGCGTGCGTGCGAATCTTACCGAGCTGGCGCAGCCCGGCGTTGTTCACATGTATCACGGGTACTCAAGTGCCGACGTCAACTCCCTCGTTGAGGAAGACTATCTGGACCCGCTTTCGGGCTTTCCCGGCTTCAAGGCGCTCCTCTGCTCGGTCACCAAAGTAGGAGCCGAGGCGGCAAGTGGTCCAGGGATCAGCACCGGTACGGGTGCCAAGGAGGCCTCGCGATGAGCCACGCTTTCTATCTGGATGTGGAGCGTTGCACCGGTTGCTTCGCCTGCGCCGTGGCCTGCATGGACCAGAACGACCTCGAGATCGGTGAGGAGCCCACGGCGTGGCGTCAGGTGTTCAAGGTGGAGACAGGCAGTTATCCGGATGCGCGCCTGCGCTACGTATCACTAGCCTGCATGCACTGCGAGGATGCCCCCTGCCTTCTCGCCTGCCCCACCGGAGCTATCAGCCGGGAGCCGGGTACCCAAGTGGTGGGGGTACTCGCGGACCTCTGCATCGGCTGCCACAGTTGCTCGATGGCGTGCCCTTTCGGCGTACCCCGCTTCGGCCGGGACGGCAAGATGCAGAAGTGCGACCTCTGTGGTGAGCGTCTCGCCAACGGACTGGAACCGGCCTGCGTACGCGTCTGCCCGACGAAGGCGCTCATGCAGGGCAGTCCGAACGAGCTCAGCCAGAGCGTCGAGCGCAAAGCCGCGGAACGGCTGGCCGGAGAATCATAGACCAAGCCGGCGCGGTGGGCACCCGCGGGGTCTAGTCGATCGTGATGTCTACCCCAGCGGGGGGCACTGTCGGGGAGGGCGGCGGCGTAGAGGGCGGGGTCGAGACCGGAGGCTGGCCTTCCCCGGGTGGGCCGGTCGGGCTCGCTTCCTCGGTGTTGCGCCAATTGAAGAGAGATGCCGTAACGGCGGGCACCGCTCCCTTGTTGCCTGGATTGAGCACGTGCTTGACGCCGCGGGTGAAGGCGCCGTTGTGTTCCTCGCCCAGATCCAGGATGGCATCCGGCTCGCCGCCTTCCAGCACGCGGACTTGAGGCCTGTCCAGCGGCGTACCTACCGGTGGCGGCTCCGACACTACGGCTAGCTCGCCTGTGGTCAACTCCACCATGGTCCCAGGTGGGTAAAGCCCCATCACCTCCACGAAGAGCTTGACCAGCATCGGATCGAACAAGGACCCGGATTTCGCGATGAGGAAGTTCAGCGCCTCGTATGGCGTCACGTTGTTGCGCCGGTAACCCCGTGCGGTGGTCATAGCGTCGTATACATCAGTCAGCGAGACGATGTTCCCAAAAAGGCTGACGTTAGTCTTGAGCCGAGTGCGCGGATAACCGCTCATGTCGTAATGAAGGTGGTGCTCGAACGCCACCACGACGGATCGCATGCCGGCCGAGGTGAGCCGCGGTTGGTCCAGGAGACTGCGCGCTGCGAGGCTGGGATGGCGTCGCATCTCGACCCACTCGGCTGCGTCCAGCGGCCCGGCTTTGTCGAGCACCTCCGGCCTCACCACCAGTTTCCCCGCGTCGTGAAGGAAGCCTGCAAGACACAGCTCACCGAGGCGAGATTTCGAGAGTCCGAGGCGCCGGCCCAGAACCACGGAGAGTATGGCCACGTTGGTGGAGTGGTAGATAAGGTAGTGCTCGAAATCCTTGATGGTGGTAAGCGCGATGAGTGAATTCGGAGATTGCAGTATCTGATCCACGGCGACCTGGGTGACGTGCCGCAATTGGCGGATGCTTGCCTCCGGCGTATCGGCCGTGGGATCGATAAACTCCTGGCCCATCTGAATACACGCCGCGTAGGCCTCCACCGGAGCGATCACCGACGGCCTAGTGGCTTCGCCCCCTACGAGGTTCACTTCTACATTCGTGACTCCCGCCTGATCGAGCCGCTCGTTGAGGTGGTCGGGCCTCCGGTCCTTGTCTCTTGCGAGGATGGTGAGCAATTCCATGAGTTCAGCGTCGCTCAATCCCTCGAAGAAGGTAAGGCCATCGATATCCCAAGAGCTGTACAGCTCGATGAGGTACGCAAAACGCGGATACGTGGAGACCGTCGACCGGATGCGTTGGGGGCCCACAAAGACGCAGTGACTGTGGACTCCGATCATGATCGTGCCGCCGCTCTCTTGGCTATTCTCAAGGAGCTGTGACCGAAGGAAAGCGGTGGTCTGCTGCATGACCGTGTTGTCCTGCTCGTAGTAGGCCGCGGTCCTGACTGCGACTGCGAATGAGAGTGCCAAGGCCTGTGCGCTCGGGCCGCTCATCACGAGTCCGCTTGTTGGGATTGTGGGTTCTGCAGAGCCCGAGCCGCCGCCCGCCGGACCGCACCATCTCCAGACTTGCCGGCTTGGAGCAAGCTCTGGCGTGCCATATCCCCGGGGATGCTCGCAAGCGCCTGGATCGCCGCTAGCCGCGACGCCACTGGACGAGGACGGAGCAAACGGCGCCGCCAGAATTTGTCCAAGAAAGGCACCGCCCCGTCCTTTGACAACCTGGCGTATGCAAGCAGCATGGCTTCGATCTCTTCTGGGGAGCGCGTCTCGAAATCGCGCCCGAGCACGATTCCCGCCACCAGGTCTTCCTGGGCGGTTCCGCCGAGTTGGGCGATCCCCCGGGCTGCCAGGATGCGCATGGTCGGGTCGGAGTCGTCCAGGGCTCTGGTCATGCCGGCCAAGGCTGCCGTGCCCCCGAATCCCTCGAGCGTGTGCGCCGCCTCGCGCCTCACGCGAGGATCGGCGTGTCGAATGAGCCGTTCGAGTGGGGCCACGAGGCTCGGGTCTCGGCATGTCCCTGCCAGTTGGGCGGCGTTCCGCGCGACGTACCAACGGGGATCACCCAGCCACTTTTCCAGGTATTCCGCGGGGACTCCCCCTTCTTTTCGCAGAATGGTCAGCAGCGACCTGCGCACGGCGCGATCAGGCGACTCGGCCAGAAGCTCCAACTGGGCCGGATAGGTCCACTCCCGGATAGCGCTGAGAAAAGTCTCGACCTCAGCCACTCGTTCCGGCGGGGCCGTCCCCAGACCCGCCGAAAGCGACTGGATCGTCTCCATGGTGACTGCCTGGGTGATCACCATGCCCGGAAGGCCTGCGGTAGTCCTCGCCGCCGCCTCCAGCTTCTGCAGCTCCACAAGCAGGAAGTTCACCGCTTTCAGGTCACCCGCCTGCAGATATGCCTCAAGGACGTTGGTCAGCGCCCGGCCGATCACTCCCGTGTCCGTCGTCGGTTTCCCGGTGCCCCCTATCACCTCCAGCAGCACCACTGCGAAATCGTCGAGGACGTTCGCCGAACCCTCCGCCGCTGTCTCGCTCTCTTCAAGCTCCTGCGGCGTAAGAACGAGCGTGTCCGCGCCGACGCCCGTGCTGGGTACGATCGTAAGTCGAGCCTCGCCATACCCTCCCTTGCGGCTGCTCTTCACCACCACTTCGTCCAGCCTGTGAAGGACGGTCTCCCGCAAGGCGTCCACTGTTCCCTCTCGCAGATATCCTCCAGACTGGAATGGGTCGGCCGCGCCATACTCGATATGCGCGAAGTCCTGCTCCCAGAAGACCGTGACCAAGTCCTGGTCGGAGCGGACCAGCTCGTCGGCGCGGGCGAGGCAATCGACGAAAGACTCGATCTCCGGCTGCTCGAGCCCGGATTGGAACGTGATCCTACGAAGGCCGTCTCTGAACATGATGAATGCCAGGTTGTCGCGGGTCTCGCCGTGCGAATAGACATCTTCTTCTTGGTAGACGAGCCGGTTCTCTTCCACGGTAAGAGTCAGCTTGTCCTCGTCGCGTATGAAGCCCAACAGGACGCAGCCGAGGGCGTCCAACGTCTGCTGAGCCACCGGGTGGCCCGCAGGATAGAAGCGCACGTCCCTATACGCCCGATGAAGGGCGGAGCAGATCAACGCCACAGCTTTGGCACCGCGCGAGACTTTGGGCTGTTCAGGCATGGCTCACAGTTCGTTGGAACCTCGGTCTATTCCTCTTCAGTGCGCGCATGGTGCATGAGCGCCCGCAGGTTCCTGCCCAGGACGGTTGAGTAATCATCAAGGTCAAGTGCCGCCAGCTTCGCGCGAATGGCCTCCGGGAGCAGGTTTTGAGGAAGGTCTTGCAGGATGACGTCGGTCTCGGCAGCGTCGAACTCGGCGACGATCTCCGGGTCGGCGAGATGCTCCCGATTGACTGGGCAGATCTGCTGGCAGCGCATGCAACCCACCAGGCAGTTATGGGAACCGGGGTCCAGCCAATCCGGCCAAGGGCCCTCGTTCTCGTTGAGGTAGGTGAGGCAACGCTCGGCGCCGACCAGCGACGTGTCGGAGGGGATACAGCGAGTCGGACACGCCCAGTGGCAGCTGCTACATGTGGAACAGCTACTCATGCGCATTTGTGCTGAGCGCAGTCCTCTATCCAGGGCTGCAGCGGAGTCTCCATCGAGGAGGTCCGCATCGGTGACGAACGCCTCCAAGCGTGCGAGACTGCCCATGCCGGGAACGTAGCAGAGGTCGTTGCGTCCGTACTCACCGAGGCCGGTCCGCACTGCCAGGAGCTTCACGGGAAGCGTCGGCCGTTCCACGCCGAACCCGGCAGGCACCAGCACTTCCTCCAACAACCGGCGACACGAGGCTCGAAAAGAACTCCTGAGATATGTGGGCGGGATGACGGCCGTCAACTTTCGCCTCCCCGCATGGAAGACGACCGAATAGCACGGAGCACGACCGGCGATGACCACCAGCGACCGCGCGACAGGGAGCTCAGCAGGAGCGGACCACTCCAGGCTGGAGGAGTATGCCTCGTACAGAGATGCGCTCAGCGATCCCCATTCCAGCAGATCGTTCAGCCTGCGTTCGAGTTGTATCGCGATGCCGGCGGGCGCTACCTCGTAGGATAGGCCGGCACCCCGGATGACCTTGTCGATCGCCGCGAGCATAGGGCGATGATACACCTGCGCCGCCGCCGACCCGCCAGGAACGGGCCAAACACCTATTCGGACTGGCCGACGCTCCCGGCTTCGCGAACCTCTAGGCGGCACAGGCCTTTCGGACAAGGATTACGGCGCAGTGGGAAGCAGCACTTCGTCCCGGGATTTGCCGCTGACCCCGTAGCTCACGATCATGCGATCGGTGATCCACTCCACCGGCGCGCGGTCATCCGTCCAGTAGCCGGCCATCGGTGCCACCTGGGTCCAGTTCGCCGCGAGCAACTTCGTAAGAGGCAAAATCTTGGATGGTGCGTTCTGGGCCCTCTGATCGAGCACCGACAGGGACTCGTCGTTCGCAAATCCCAGCACCAGTTGATTGAAGTGGAGCGCAGGCCAATCCATCACCAGGGGGAACTGCGTGGCAAGCGTTCCGGCGATCGACTTCGGCAGCCGGTCGTTGCCGGGAACGGTGGAAACGTTCAAGGCGACTATTCCACCCGGGTTCAGCCGCTCTCGGCACAATTTGAAGAACTCGGCCGTGGCCAGGTAGAAGGGGACGTACGGCTGCCGGTACGCATCGATGAAGATCAGGTCGTACCGTTCCTTGGTGGTGAGCAGAAACGGCCGGGCGTCAGCCGTGATCACGGTGAGGCGGGGATTGTCGGCCAAGCCGAAGTACTGCTTCGCCACGGCGGTCACCGCCGGGTCGATCTCCACGCCGTCGATCTGGGCGTCCGGATAGAAGACTCCAAAGGCACGGGCGGTCGTGCCAGCGGCGTTGCCTAGAATGGCGATCTTCTTCACCGGGCGATCCAGCAGCGGCGGCACCGTGAGGAACATGTCCCACTCCCCGCCGGTGAGCACAGTGTTCGGCTGCCAAACGCTGTGGATGGCGAAACCCTCGTTGAGGTAGAGATAGCGCGTCGAACCCTCCTGCACCACCTGGACGAACTGGTAGCGCGACTCTTTCTCGTAGATGGTGCCTGCGGTCGCCTTCACGGCTCCCGGCGGAACCGCCAGAAGACCGGCCAGGACGACGGCCACCCACAGCCAGCGCACGCCTAGCAGCAACGCGGCTGCGGCCGCAATCAGAGCGGCGGTGCCCAAAAGGGTACGTTGGGTGCCTATGAGCGGGATCGTCACCAGCGCGGGTAGGAAGGTGCCCAGGAGACTCCCGGCGGTGGAAAGGGCGAAGATGCGACCGGCGGTAGATCCTGCTCGGTCGAGATCCTCGATGCCGATGCGGATGGCGAACGGGGTGACCATCCCCAGGAGCAGCACGGGGGGGACAAATAGTACCAGTGAGGCCGCGAAGGAGCCGATGACGGCTCCCGTCGAAACCGTGGCGATGCCGTTTAGGGTCACGTTCAGGAACGGCCTGGCCACGAAGGGGACGATGGCGATAAGGACGGCGCCGGCAAGCACGATCGCCCCCAGAACGCGGGGATCCGGCCAACGATCCGCGATCTTGCCACCCAGTACGTATCCCAGCGACAGGGCGATCAGGATCAAGCCGATCACATTCGCCCAGATCATGGTAGAAGAGCCGTAGTACGGGGCAAGGAGACGGGACGCACAGATCTCTGTGGCCATCGAGCCGATGCCGGCGAAAAAGACCAGTCCGCTGAGAGCTCCGCGGCGGAGCGCTTTGCCTTTGACCGCGGCGGTCGTACTTCGCGTCAGGCCCGCCGGGCTTCGCGCCTGTCCGCCCGTCTCGCCGGCCAGGTCTTGCACAAGGGCCTGGCCGGGCAGCGAGACGGGCTTTGTACCCCCCAAGTCGCCCGGGGATGAGAGCTCTTCCTGGCCGTCCGCGTGCATCGGCCCATTATGGGTGACCTCATGCCCACAATCAAGGAAGCCAAGCCCGGCAAATCGTTGCGAAACGTGAGAATGGTCCTGTTAGTATCTAGACAGCGCCTGATCACCCGGCCGGTAGGGCCGGAAAACGCCTTATACAGGGAGGAAAGCTCGTGGAACAGCCATCTACGCAGTACCCACCCGTGCCACCCGTGCCACCCGTGCCCCCCGCTCCGCCCTTTCCGCCTTCCCCCGCGTTTCCTCTCACATTCAGCGTGGCCTATCCGGAAAAGCTCGACCGCCTCAGCTCGTTTTTTCGCGGTATCTGGGCCATCCCGATCTTGGTGATCCTCGGCCTGCTCGGCTACGGGACTTACTCTTCTCACGGCCACGCGGCCGGCTGGGGGGTGGTCTTCGCCGGTGGAGTGCTTTTTGCGCCGGTGCTCTTGATGCTGCTCTTCCGGAAGAAATACCCCCGTTGGTGGTTCGACTGGAACCTTCAGTTCACCAAGTTCTCGACGCGAGTACTGTGCTATTTGGAGCTGTTGCGCGACGAGTATCCGTCCACGGATGAGGAGCAAGCGGCCCGCGTCGACTTCTCCTACCCCGACGCCCAGCAGCTCAGCCGCGGGCTGCCGCTGGTGAAATGGTTCCTGGCCATCCCCCATTACATCGTCCTCTGGTTCCTGTGGATCGCGACAGCGGTCTGCGTCGTGATCGCCTGGTTCGCCATCCTCTTCACAGGCAAATACCCGCGCAGCCTCTTCGACTTCGTCGTGGGCGTCAACCGGTGGACTCTCAGGGTGAGCGCCTATGCCGCACTGCTGATCACCGACCAGTACCCGCCGTTCAGCTTGGACTGACTGTTCGCGGGACCTAGGGCTTGACTGCGGAGCGTCGGCGCGAACGCGCCGGCGCTCCGCCTTTGCTTTGACGCTGCATGCTTTCGCTTGAGTTATGCATCGGTAGCGGTACACTTGTGCTCACGCCCGGGCGACTGTGCGTTGCCATGGGGCCAAGATCATCGGGGGGAGCTCCGGGTGCCGGACAGCATCGAGGCGCGGCTCGAGGAGGCCAAACAGGCGGCCAAGAGCCTCAAGAAACAACTTCGCGAACAGGAAACCGAGCTGCAGAAGCAGAATGCGGCCCTGCTCGAAGCATATCTTCGCATCGAGGCGCTTTCCCGGCACGATCCCCTTACTGGCGTCGCCAACAGGCGCTGGCTCGACGAGGTACTAACCCTCGAAGTCGAGAGGTGCCGGCGCTACGGGTGCCTCCTTTCCGCCATCATGGCCGACCTCGACCAGTTCAAGTCCATCAACGACGGCTTTGGCCATCTGGTGGGAGACAGGGTCCTGCAGGTTGCCGCGGAGGTCTTCCGCCGCGAGGTCAGGATGACGGACCTGGTGGGAAGGTACGGGGGTGAGGAGTTCCTATTCGTCCTGCCGAACACCGGACTGGTGGACGCCTACAACCTCGCCGAACGGCTGCGGGAGTCCCTCGAGCGTGCCGGTTTTTCCTTCCGCGACGATCCCGTCACCTCGAGCTTCGGCATCGCAGAATGGGAGGTGGGAGATCTTGCGCAAGACCTGATCCAGCGCGCCGACGAAGCCATGTACGTGGCTAAACGGTCGGGCGGGAATCGTAGCGCTTGTTCACCCGGTCGCGCCGCCGACCAGCAGTCGGCTTGAATCTGCACATGGCCCACGCGAAAGCGCGGTCCAAGCGCGAAGCCTTAGCTCGAACTGCGCATCAGCCCAAGCATGAAACCTGCGGCCGTTCTTAGCTCAAGCCGGCGCTGTAACTCGAAGGCTTGCCTCTATCACTTGGAACTTCGCACCTGATCGGCAAGATCGCAAGCCTGCTTATACAAGCCGCTGCCCACGCTGATCGAGTCTCCCAGTTGCAGATTCTGGTCGGTGGCGGATGAGTAGGCCGGCCAGATCGTCGATCCTCCACCATTCGGGTCCCCGGCTGCCGCGAACCTGGTCCAATAGCCCATGATGGCCGCGGACAACTGCTGATCCACCGGGCCGGCTCCCGCAAACAACGAGATGTTCCCGAACACATACGGTATCTCCACGGCGTGGAATGCACCCAGGGGATTGTTCAGGGGCACGTGTGTGAACTGATACAGATAGACCTTGGAGGAGCCGGCAGCGGATCCGCTCAGGCCCCGGGCCACGAAACGCGCGGTCCCGGCGAACCCGACCTCGGTCAGCACGCGGCTGAAAGTGGGCTTGACGTCGGCGTCGCTTTTGACCGGATACAGCGCAAGAGCTTGAGGGGCAAATGAGTCGAAAATAGAATCCATCGTGCTCGTGTAAGTGGAGACCGTGCTCGGGAATTCGGAGAGGAAGGCATTGCCCTCATCGGCGTTGGTGCCCAGGAGAAGCGGCACAGACATTTCCTTGCCGGCAGCCCACAAGACGGTCGGCAGGTCTGCGAGAACGTAGCCGTCTGCCACAGGCCTCCAGGGAAGGCCAATGTCGGTCAAGCCGCCGCCGCCCTGCGCCGCGGCCAGGAGTTCGGCTGGGGTCTTGGCCCTCATGGCGGCAGCGACGTCGGCGGCCTGGTCGACCCCGAGCTTCTTCGCGAAACTCTGCCCCTCGGCTTCGGCCTGCGCGAGAGTCCCTGCCGTCTTCACCCCGAAGCCGCGGTCGAGAAGGATGCCACTCTCGGAGATGGCGCGCTGGAAGAGACCCTTGGCAAGCGGACTCACCATCAGGTCGAGGACGCTGATAGCTCCGGCCGACTCCCCGAATACGGTCACCTTGGCCGGATCGCCGCCAAAGCCTGCTATGTTCTTCTGCACCCAATGGAGGGCCGCGATCTGGTCGAGAAGTCCGTAGTTACCGGAAACGCCCTGCGGGGACTCCTTGGACAGCGCCGGAAGGGCCAGGAAGCCCAACGGACCGAGCCGATAGTTGATCGTTACCACGACGACCCCTCTGTCGGCCAGGTTCGCGCCGTCGTACACCGGCAACGAGCCGGCACCGGTGACGAAGCTGCCTCCGTGGATCCACACCATCACCGGCAACCGTTGCGAAGGGCTGCTCGCCGGCGACCACACGTTGAGATAGAGGCAGTCCTCGCTCGTGGTGCCAACTGCCAGAGAGGGCAGCAACTCGCCGCCGGTGGGTTGCGGGCACGCCGGCCCGTAGCTTGTGCATGCTCGTGGGCTTGTCCACGCAGCGACCGGTTGAGGCGGCTTCCAGCGCAGGTCGCCGACCGGAGGTGCCGCATACGGGATTCCCTTGTAGGACCAGATATTCGCTTGCTGGGCGCCGGTGATCGGACCGCTGTCCAGCTGGACGAGTCCCATGGAGACTTCTGAGTGCCACAACCTGGGAGCGCAAGAACACAAACCAGGACAAGCAGGATGACGGCCAGGAAGGCGAAGCCGCTGAAATGCCTCGTTCCGGCCCGCGCCGACAACCTGGTGAAGGACACGCCCCGCGCTAGCGCTCTCATCTCCCCCGCCTTTCCTCGTCGCCGAGATACCGCGCCGAACCATCCGGCTTCGCCGCATCAATGCGCGGCCAGTGAGGATGTTCCCAGCTTGACAGATCGGAGAACGCGTTGACGCGACAACTACCGAGCCTCGAGTTCGCTGATCTCTAGATGGTCGACGATATCGATGCAGCCGACGCACGCTGTTGTACGCGGGGCAGCCGGACTTGTAGCAGCCGAAGACCTCGCGCGCCTCTTCAGTCTTGCCGGCCGGGACCTTCAACTCGTACTCGACGCGGATACGGGCGATGCGAAGCACGCCGTCCACATCCTCGATGTCGCCTTCGACGATGGCCTTGTACCGGTCGGTGTGGGTGGGGATCTTGCGGCTGGCCAGCGCCGTGGCCAGTGTCCCCATCATTCAGCCACCGACGGCGGCCACTATGTGATCGAGGGTGGCAGCGTGCTCTTCCTCGGGCTCCACCTTGTAGAACTTCTTGATGCCGCCGTGAACGCCGTAGTAGATCGGCTCCTTGAAGCCTTCGATCTCGGCCCTACGCGTCGGCCCGTTCTCGCGGGTGATCGTGATATGAGAGGTATGAACGACTTTTCCCACTGCGGGCCTTCTCTCGTCGCTCGAGGTTTCGCGGTCCTCCTGCCTGCTGCGCCGGCTCGGCACGCGAGCGGCGCACCTCCATGATCCTAGTCCTGCGGATGACCGATCGTGAGCTCCGCATCCGTCGCGGCCCGGACACCCAGCACTTCGACGTCGAAATGAAGCCGTTTGCCTGCGAGGGGATGGTTCGCATCCACCACGACCTCGTCCTCGCGCACTTCCGCGACCACGAGGGAGACAGGCCCGTTCGGCGTATCTCCGACCACCTGCATACCTTCTGTGATGATCATCTCTTCGGGAAAATCGGCCCGGGAGACCGTAAAGATCGCTTCCGGATCGAGTTCTCCATAGCCGTCCACAGGCTCCACCACGATGGCACTTTTCAAGCCCTGCTCGGCTCCCTCGAGTGCGCGCTCCAAGCCAGGGATGATGTTGTCGAAACCGTGCAGATATGTAAGAGGCCCGCAATCCTCATTCGTGTCGAGGATGGTGCCCTCGTCGTCGCTCAGAGTGTAATTCAGGCTGACCACAGCTCCGCGGGTGGCTTTCATCCAGGGTGTCCCTTCTGTTTGAGGTGATTGGGAAGGTTACCATACGCCTCTCGGCCAAGCGGAGGCCCCACGGTTCCGTCTCTCTAGCCGGGCTGATGCCCCGATTCAGTCAGCAATCGCGAACCGAGTTCCTCGAGCTTGGTCTCCAGCCGGAGTATCTGGTCGTGCTGCTCCTCGAGGTGCTTCAGGATGTTCTCAGTGTCCGCGAAGGACTTCTGATTGACGTTGAAATCGGCCTCCGCTCGAGCCTCCGAGTGGCGGCCCTGCAAGTTCTGTCCGATCATCAGCAACGGCATGAGCCATATCTGGATCACGTTACTGATCAGCAGGTAGGCGACGAAGGCCGGAAACGGGTCGAACGCGTGCAAGTGCAGCGCGTGCACTTTGCTGGCCAGTATGTTGTACCCCACCCACAGGACGGTCCAGAAGAAGATGATGAGGAAGAAGCCCATGGTGCCCACGCGATCGGTCACGCGCACCGCCAGCCGGTCCAGACCAGACATGTTCTCCCGGACGGCTCTGTTGGGAGCCACACCCGCGGCGGCCGCCCGAATGGTGGCCTGATGCTGCTTCTTCCGCGAACCGATCATGGGTGCCTCCCTTTGCGGGTTCTGATGAGAGTGGCAAGGCCGATGTCACGAGGATACCGCCAGGCGAGCGGAGGGAGATAACTGCTCAGCGGGATCTACCGGAGTAGACTGCTCGGCGGCACCTACTTGGCCGTAATTCTCCGAGAAGCTACTCCGCGGAGCCGTGACCTCCCGGGCCACTCCCTACGCCGCCCGCCTCCCGGCACCACCACTTGTGATGATGCTCCCTGGCGACTGCCTCAGCCATCGTGCCAACGACCATCGCGCGCAGAGATTCCCGTCCGTGCCCAGTGAGGACAGCGTGGGCCAGGTGAATCAAGAACAACCCGATGGCGACAACAGCCAAAACAATATGCAGCGACAGAGCCGGAGAGACCAGTCCCGGGGCGAAATGCCGCTTGGCCAGCAAAATGCCGCCGGTGACCACAAAGCCCACCGCTATAGCCGAGACAAGTATCGCGTGCATCTTCTGCCCGGCGTTGAGACGGCCCTGGTCCGGCATCGGCCTGTGTCTCAGTGTGCCACCCCTAGCCGCCTCCCAGAACCACTCGGTGTCATCGAGGTCCCAGAGGTCGATCTGGTGTATGTCTTCCACGAGCCTGTGGCGGTCCAGATATAGGAAAAGAGCGAGGGGAGCGAAGACCATGACAAGCCCGGCAGCGCCGTGATAATGGATCACGCTCTGCCGGACTCCGCCCATCCAGACGCGGGTGGCGGGGATCCACATCAACAAGCCGCTCACAGCCGCGAGCAAGAAGAACCCGGCATACACCCAGTGGGCGAGCCTCTCGGCAAGCACAAAACGAAGGATCCGGCGTTGGGCGTCCACGGCACATCCCGGTCTATTGGGGCTGGTAGTCGCATCAATGAGTGTCTCCCCACGCGTACTTGGCGAAACAGGCGGGTGCCTCCAAGCGACCTCTACGCTGCGCTTGGGACGAGGCGGGTCACCGCTCCTTGCGGCCAGATTACATTGAGCGTCCCGGTGGGTACCAAACACACGCGAGTGCTACCGCGACAGGGACAAAGGCGGCAGCAAGACACGTGGGGTGGCTCCCGCGGCAGTATCATCGCGGGGAGACCGATCAGCCGAGAGGAGCCGGCATGGCCAGCACCATCTTTGAAACCCGGTTTGCCAAGAAGATTCCGCGAGTCGGGGACATCGTCAGTTTTCGGTTCGAGCGACCGGACGACTACCACTACACTGCCGGCCAGTGGCATGTGGTCACGATCCCCGCCACTCCCGAGCCGCTCACACATCACTTCACCCACTCGAGCTCTCCCACCGAGCCCTATCTGGAGTTCACCACCCGGATGCGCGGGACGGAGTTCAAGAACGCCCTGGATGCTCTTGCGCCGGGCACCTTGGTGGAGATGGAGGGCCCGTTTGGAATGTTCACGCTCGACACGGCAATGTCTGTCGGCGCCGGTAAGGCACCCACAGGCGCACCCGAAGGCCACCGTCGACCACTGGTCTTCATCACCGGCGGGATCGGCATCACCCCGGTGAGAAGCATCCTCCGCTGGCAGGCGGACTCGGGGATGGCATGGCCCGCCGTCCTCCTGTACGCCAACTCAGGCGAAGACACCATCGCGTTTCGCGAGGAGCTGGACGCTATGACTGAAATGCTGCCCGGCCTAAGGGTCGTGTACGTGGTGAGCCGTCCCTCTCCAGCCTGGATCGGGCGTGAGGGGCACATCGACGCCGGCATGCTCGCCGAGGAGCTCGATGACATCGCCGCCCCCATGTACTACGTGAGCGGGCCTCCCTCCATGGTGCAGTCCCTCCGCGACATCCTGGTCGGCCAGGGCGTCGATCGCGACTCCATCAAGACCGAGCGCTTCGAAGGCTACGAGTAGGCCTGGATGGCGTTTTGGCGACCCTACGCTTGGTCCCAAGGCCACGATAACGCCCTCTCCCCTTGCGTTTTACGCCGGCGGGACATACGCTCGCGCTAGCGCGAAACGGGGTCAACACCTGAGCGCGACGCCGGCGGAGAGCGCCACGTCAAAGGCCACAACAGAGGGGGGCAGGATGCGCGTTCGAAACACACCCAGGCCCATGATCATGTCTGAACAGGGGCCACCTTTGGAGAAGGCGCGGAGTTGGTCGACGCGTCACGTACGGTTGGGCATTGCGGGGGCGATCTGCCTCGCGGTGGTCCTCGTGCTGGTGCTCGTTTCTCCCGCGTTCGCGTTCACCGACACGGGGACGAGCCCGTACATCACGGCGATCAACGATCTGTCATCTCGCAACATCATCAGCGGCTTTCCCGACGGCACGTTCCGCCCCAATAACAGCGTCACCCGGCAACAATTCGCGAAGATGATCGTGCTCACCTTGGGGTACCCGGTGACTCTGAATGACACCTGCGCGTTCACCGATGTGGACAAAGGTCTCGATCCCCATGACCCGCTTTACCCATACAACTACGTGGCCGTATGCGCAGCGCACTTGATCACGGAGGGCATCACGCCCACCAAGTTCGCGCCCACCAAGAACGTCACCCGTGCCCAGCTCATCACCATGGTGGCGCGCGCAGCCGACCTGGTGGACCCGCCGGTCGACTACGCCCCTCCGTTCGGGAACTTCTCCACCACCCACTACCCATGGGCGCGGAAGGCCGCATACGCCGGATTGCTGGACGGTCTGGCAGGCATGGGCCAGAGTTACGATTTCTTCCAGTCGGCCACGCGCGGCGAATGCGCCCAACTGCTGTACAACCTGTCTGCGATCCTGCAGCCCGAAGGCCCCTACGTGGCCGCCGACGGATCCGGTGACTATCCGACCATCGAGGACGCCGTAGCCAATATCGATACGGGTGAAACGATCTACCTCGGACCCGGCACGTTCCACTTGAGCCATACGCTCCTGGTCAACTTCTCCTTCGATCTCGTGGGCAGCGGGATGGACCAGACGACGGTCGCTTACAACGGCACAGTGGTCGACGTCGAATCCGTGAGCTTCGGGGCCCAGGACATCACTTTCCAATCAAGTGCGACCTCCGTGGCGACCGACGTCCTACAGGCGAGTGACGCGACCATAGATCTCGAGAGTTGCGGTTTCACCGGAGGCTCACGCGTCAATGACCACGCGGGAGACGGACTCTATCTCCATGGGACTACGACCGGCACCGTGGCCGGCTGCGCCTCTGGGTACAACGACAACAACGGCATCGACGTGGACGAGCAGGCGCAAGTGACATTGGAAAACAACGCTTGCTCGTTCAACGGCTCCGACGGCATCAACTTCTGGGGGAGTTCGGTCGGCGTCGCCCGCGGGAACACGTGCGACTCCAACGCCTACAGCGGCATCGGCGCGAACGAGCATGCGCAGGCGACGTTGGAAGACAACGAATGTTCCGACAATGAATCCAACGGCATCGATTTCTGGGACAGCTCAAGCGGCACCGCCACCGGCAACACCTGTTCCGGCAATGCCTACAACGGCGTCTCTGCCAACGACTCGTCCAACGTGACACTGGAGAACAACGATTGCTCGGATAATCAAGACAACGGCATCTTGTTCACGAAGACCGCCACTGGGACGATCCAGAACAACACTTGTTCGGGCAGCAAGGACTACGACGGCATCGGTCTGTATGACGATTCGAATGCCCTCGTCGAGAGCAACACCTGCCTGAACAATGCGGAGGCCGGTATCTATTTTGCCGACCGCAGCTACGGCACCGCCCGTACGAACGAATGTGCCGGAAATAAATGGGGCATCTACGTGCGTGCGACGGCGAGCCCGACTTTCTCCGGGAACAACCTCCACGGCAATGCCATCAACCCGCAGCTATATGACGAACGAACCCTCTGATCCCGACTGATGTCTTGGCCGACTGGCCCTTTGAACCGCCGATAGCCCCGATGGAGGCGGAGGTAGCCGACGAGCTGCCTCCGCCTCCGGGCTGGGCCTACGAGCCCAAGTGGGACGGGTTTCGGGTGGTCTCATGGAGTGGCCACGGCACCCGGGCGCCCCGCTTGGACAGTCGCAACGGTAAGCCGCTCCTCCGTTATTTTCCGGAGCTGGAGCCGGCGCTCGCCCGGCTTCCTCCCGGTTCAGTCACCGACGGAGAAGTGGTCGTGGTCGTTGACGGTAGGCTCGACTTCGACGCCCTGCAGAACCGCATCCATCCTGCCGAGAGTCGGGTAAGACTTTTGGCAAAAGAGACCCCAGCGCAGCTGGCGCTGTTCGATGTGCTGGCTCTACGCGGCGAAGACACCCGAAAGCTGCCTTTCCGCGAGCGCCGGAAGCGACTGGTGGAGTTGGCGACAAGCCTCGAGGCCTTCGGCGCGGAGGATGGCCTGACGCCAGGGCGCGGCGAAAATTCGACGACCTTCGGCCACTGGCTCCTATCTCCCAGCACTGAGGACGTGAAGGTCGCGGGACGCTGGTTCCACGACTTCGAGCCTGCGGGCTTCGACGGCATCGTCGCCAAGGCTCTCGACCGCCCGTACGCCGAGGGCCGCCGGGAGATGATCAAGTTCAAGCACCGCCGGACCGTCGACACGGTCGTGGGAGGCTACCGCCTGCACAAGGATGGGCGGAGGGTGGGGTCCCTGCTGCTGGGTCTGTACAACGCGCAGGGGGAGCTGCACTTCATCGGTCACACTTCGTCGTTCAGTGAGGCCCAGGCTGCCGCCCTGCTGGAATCCTTGCGACCGCTCGAGGTTCCAGAACGAAGACTTGAAGTGACGGTCGGTAACATCGGCGGGGGCCGAAGCGAAGCCGCGGGCGGGGGCGGTAGCGAAGCCGCGGCCGCGGGCGGCGCTGAGACTGGTGGCTTCGGCCAACACGCCCGACATCCCGGAGGGCAGAGCCGCTGGTCGGCCGACAAAGAGCTGGACTTCGTGGCCGTGCGACCCGAGTTGGTAGTCGAGATCAGCTATGACCAGCTCACGGGCGACCGTTTCCGCCACGCTACTCGCCTCGAGCGCTGGCGCCCGGACAAGGACCCCCGTGATTGCACGATAGACCAGCTGGAGCGTCCCAAAGGACCGGCCTTGATCGAGGCCATCAGGAGGGCGAGTGCCGGCGCGCCGTAGCCGCGGTGGGCGGTACTCTCGGCCGCGTCGCGCCCTCAGTGTCAAGCATCATGCCGAAAATGAGTAGCATCATCACCGCGCAGCGGGCGTGTCTCCTTAATCCCCCAGACCGTGGAACGCCAGGATGATGACCAGCCAAGGCCCGCTCAAGATCACATAGATGACTGAGATTGCCAAGGCTCCCCTCCAGTCGCGGCGCGCTGCGAGGGCGACGGTGAAACCCACCCACAAGGCGAGGCTGACGATCGCGGTCGCCAGGACGGGCATTGCGTTACCGGAAAGCAGGCCCCACAACGCCGCGAGGGGCAACAGTATCCCTAACCACCGCAGCCAGAGGTCGATGCCGTGCCTGGTCGCAAACGGCCGGCTCCCCCTGGGGTCGCTCTGCGCGTATCTTGGTCCCTCCATGCCCCTCCTCAGCCTCGAGTCGCTACTTTTCGCGGTAACGTCGCCGCGACGGCTGCACCCGCGGCGGCTCGGTTTCCTGCTTTTCGAAGTGCGGAGGCCAGGGAGCATCCCCGAGTCCCCCGCGCTCTTGGTGTTGCGCCAGCTCCAGAAGCCCATCCAACCGGCCTGCGGCCTCGTCGATACCTCGCGTGAGATCGCCAACCCGGGCGTAGCGCTCGCCGGCGAAGGTATCCAGACGGAATCCGCCCGGGTCTACGCCCACCACTTCGTCCCAGGCTAGCGGCGCAGAGACCAGTCCCGTCTGACGCACGCTATAGGCACTGGCTACGCTGCGGTCCCCGGCGTTCTGGTTGTAGTCGATGAACACGCCATGACGCTCTTCTTTCCACCAAGCGCTGGTGGCTTTCTCCGGCACCTGCCGCTCCGCTTCCCGGGCTAGAGCCAACGCCGCCCGTCGCACTTCACTGAAAGACCACCGCGGTTCGATCCGCACCAGCACATGCATGCCCCGGGAACCCGAGGTCTTGGGCCAGCCCTGCAGTCCGTGCGTCGAGAGGACCTCTCCGCAGACCAGCGCCACCTCCCGCACGGTCTCGAAGCTGACGCCCGGCGAAGGGTCCAGGTCTATGCGCAGTTCGTCAGGGTGTTGAAGATCGTCGGCCCGCACCGGCCAGGGGTTCAAGTCGAGGCAGTCCAGGTGCACCATCCAGATGATGTCGGCCGGGTGGCGGGGCACGAAGAAGTCGGCGGTCCGGCCAGACGGAAAACGCACGGCGGCGTATTCGTGCTCGCCGGCGCCCGCGGAGTCGGCGCCCAGGCCCCCTGACGGCGACCCCACCTTCGGCGCGCGTTTCTGGTAGAACGGCTCCCCGCCGGCCCCGTCGGGCCACCGCTTGAGGATCACCGGCCGCGCGTACACTCCGCGCAGGGCCCCCTCGGCGCAGGCAAGGTAGTGGCGGGCGACGTCCAATTTCGTCCACCCCTGCTCCGGGTACATGATCTTCTCGGGATGGCTCAGCCGCACTTCCCGACCAAACACATCCAGCGAGATGCTTGCGTCCGGCTTCAGGTGCGCTCTCCTCGGTCCAGCCCTGCGATCCAGGCCCGCTATTTCTTCAGCAGCCCCGGGGAGAACAGGAAGATGTAGATCCACCCGTTGAGGATGGCGTAGAAGATGGTGATCGAGCTGAGGCCGTTCTTGTCGTGCCGGATGAACAGCACGAGCGAAAACACCAGCCAGATAGCGGCGCTGGCGATCGCCGCCGGGATGAGTGTCGACTCCTTGAGGCCCCTACTGAAAAGTAGCGCGTATGTGGCGAGTACAGGCAGGATGATCCCGGAGAACCGCAGGGTCAGAATGAGCTGCCGCCTCGTCACCTGCCACCGGCCCAGGATGTTCACGTTCTCTGCGTCCATCGAAACCCTTCTCCCGCTCGAGTCACACCATGCCAGTATACTTGCCCCCGGCAAACCCGTTATTGTCCAAGAATGTCCGAGGTTTCTTGCCAATGCCGGACACCTGCCTCTTTTGCAGAATGATCCAGGGAGAAGTGGCCACCCCGGTGGTCTACGAGAGCGAGGTGTCGTTCGGGTTTCTCGACCACCGGCCGCTCTTCCCGGGTCATTGTCTCTTGGTACCGAGACGGCACATCGAGACCCTCACCGACCTGCCCCCGGACCTCATCGAGCCCTTCTTCGCCGACGTGCAGTTGCTCGCCCGGGCCGTGCAGACCGCGATGTCGGCGCAGGGCAGCTTTGTAGCCATGAACAATCGCATCAGCCAAAGCGTTCCGCACCTCCACGTGCACGTCGTGCCGCGCAACCGCGGCGACGGTCTCAAGGGGTTCTTCTGGCCCCGCACCCGCTACGCCAGCGACGCCGAGATGGAGGCGGTGCGGGCGCAAGTCCGCGAAGCAATCCGCCGCTTGAGACGATAGCTTCACAAATCGGCCGCGTCTGGACATATAGTAGGTGAAGACTCGATCTCGCAGCTCGCCATCCTGCGGCCTCGAGTGAGCGGCGTCATTGACTACCTGGGCCAAAAGGTCGAGATGTCGGGTCATTCCCGGCGCATCACCGGGAGGAAGGCGCGAGACATGATTTGTCCTGGTCAGATTTTTGGAGGACGAATCTTCTCTCTACTCAGAATGGCCGTCATCGCTGCCGCGGCACTCGCATTGGCTGTCCTTGCGCTGCAGTTCTCTCCGACGGCGGCGTTCGCCGATGACGGGTCGGTGGGCGGGATAGGCGGCGATGTCTATCCCCTATACAACGCGGATATCCGCATGGAGTCGGAGACGGTTCAGGCTGTTCTCTATCACGGCTTTGCTGACTACCAGGTGGACTTCAAGTTCGTCAACGATGGCCCCGAACAGGCGGTCCAACTGGGTTTTCCATTCGCAGTCACGGTCACCGAAGGTAGTGGCAACGCTCCTGTCGCCTTCCGAGCTTGGCAGGACGGCAAGCCGCTCAAGGTGACCCTGGGCAAAGACACCAGCGGGGATCATGACCTCAGCGGCGGGGAGATCGGCTACTACCTTCACCAAGCCACCTTCCGGCACGGGACGACGATGATCAGGGTGAGCTACCTCGCTGAACCCAGCCTCTCGGCAGGGAACCGCTTCCCCGACTTGGTTCCGCCAGCGATGGCCGAGTTCGGGGGTCAGTCTGGGTGGTACAACTACTGGCTTCACACCGGAGCCGGCTGGAAAGGAACGATCGGCAAGGCCGTTATCCGCTTCCAAGCCGCCGACAGCTTCCTCGGGTGGGGTGTCGACCTAACGTCTTCGCAGGCCAGAGCGCTCGAAGCGCAGGGAAAGACAAACGGCGACACGACAAGCCCAGAGAGTTACGCCAAGCTCGATCCCCACACGTATCAGTGGGTGTTCGAGGACTTCGAGCCGGGGGCTTCCACGGACCAGAACGGCTATGCGCACTATCCGTATGACATCAACTTCGCGTTCACCGACCCCTGGATACCCCAGCCGCCTCCGTCAAATATCGTTCCCGATAATCTGGGCCCGTTCGCCATCGGTACTTCCGCTTCTGCCGCCCTTCATCAAAGCCCTGACACCGCAGCGGGGTCAGCGGTGGTCGACGGGAATCCCGCTTCGGCCTGGGGAGTGCCTCGTCCGGCCGCGGGCGACTGGATCAAGATCGCCTTGGCGGGCGACGAGAACGTCCGCGAGATCCGCGTGCTTCCGGGGAACAACAAGACGCTCACGTCATTTGGCGAATACGGCCGACCGAAAACGCTGAGAGTGACACTTTCCGACGGCACGACAAAGGTGCTCGAACTCAAGAACGAGCCCTCGTTGCAACGCTTCGCCCTCTCCGGCTCGGCGACTTGGGCCAAGGTCGAGATCCTGGGGATCTATCCGGGCACCAAGACCAATGACACCTATATCTCAGAGATCGAGTTCGGCCACGAACCTGCGCCGAATTTCCTCAACTACTCCGAATTGATCGGGCAGGAAGCTCCTCCCACGACAGCGGCACCACCCACCACGCAAGGCCCCGCGCACGACGCAAGGCCCCGCGACGACGTCCACGGAGAGTGGCACGGTGAGCACCACGGTGGACGCTGGAACGGACGCGCCAGGCACGGGAATCACGCAGCCGGCAACAGTCGCGTCGAATACGGCAAATTCAGCCAGCGACAACGGTGGACTGCCTTGGGAGGCGATAGTCAGCATCGCGGTCGCCGTGGTGGCGTTGATAGTGCTCGTGTTTCTGGTCACCCGGCTGCGCGCCACGCCCTCACGACCGCGGCAGTGAGGTTCGACTTCGCCGCGTCACGCCCCCACGACGTCCACGGGATAACCGCGGCCCGCCCAGTCGGCGAAACTGTCGTTGTAGTCGTAAACCGGGTAATAGCCCAGATCTTCCAGTTTTCTCGCGAGGAGCCCGCTGGCGGGCGACTTGCCGTCGGCGCTATAGACGACGACTGGACGCTCTCTATCCAGAAGCTTAGGCGCGCGCTTCTCTGCCACCCGGCGATTGAGTTCAACGGCGCCGGGAATGTGAGAAATGTTGTAAGAAGGGCACCCCCGCGCATCCACGAGCTGCAGTGGCTCACCCGCTTCGAGCAAGGATTTCAGTGTGGGGCCATCTATGGGTCTAGGCATCGTGCTACCTCCGGTCCGACCTCGAGCGGCTCGGTCGCGGCGTCGCGCGCCGGCTTCGTCGCCGCGTGCGCCTCGCGGCTGATCGTTCTTCTGTCCGTCAACGGCTGTATCCTACCCGTAGGCAGGCACAACTAGGCACGCAGGAGGCTGAGAAGGCTGGTCACTACCGACGACGCCAACAACGGGGGCCCGGCCCCTATCTACGCTGTTTTGGCCGACCTGAACGCCGAGCAACGTGAAGCTTGCGTCCACGGCGACGGACCGCTTCTCATCGTAGCGGGCGCCGGTACGGGGAAGACAGCCACCCTGGCGCATCGCGTGGCGTACAAGATCGCCACCGGCACAGACCCCAGCCGCATCCTGTTGCTGACCTTCACCCGCCGCGCCGCCTCCGAGATGCTTCGGCGGGTGGATGGCATCCTGCGCCGTCTGGAGGCTGAGACGCGTCGCGCAAATGCTGCCGCGGGGACCGCGCCGGCCGTCTCGACCTCTTCCGCGGCCTCCGCGGACCCCTGGGCCACCGTCGACGATGACGAGCAAGCAGACACCGTCTTCGGCGAGGCGTTCGAGCGTACCGTGGCCGCCACGCGCACCGTAGCCGCCGGCCGGGTCTGGGGCGGCACCTTTCACGCCACCGCCACCCGCCTGCTCCGCCTTCACGGGCGCTCCATCGGACTGGAACCGTCGTTCACCATCCTCGACCGCGGCGACGGCGAAGACCTCATGGGCGTCCTGCGCACCGAGCTCGGCCTCGCCAAGAGCGACCGCCGCTTCCCGCTCAAGGGCACGTGCATGGACATCTACAGCCGCTGCGTGAACGCCCGCGAACCGGTCGAGGAGGCTGTGGAGGTTCATTTCCCTTGGTGCAAGGACAACGCCGACGATCTCCGCCGCCTGTTCGCCGCCTACGTCGACCGCAAAGAGGCCCAATCCGTGCTCGACTACGACGACCTGCTGCTTTTCTGGCACGGCCTACTTTCGGATCAAGCGCGCCGCCCGCTCGATCCGTTCCCGCTTCGCCTGCGTCCTCGTGGACGAGTACCAGGACACCAACCGGCTCCAGGCCGAGATCCTACAGATGCTCTCGTCCGGGGGGGCAAAATCTTACCGCCGTTGGGGACGACGCTCAGGCCATCTATTCCTTCCGAGCCGCCACGGTGAGGAACATCCTCGATTTTCCCCTGGAGTATCCGGGCACCACCGTCGTCACCCTGGAGCAGAACTACCGCAGCACCCAGCCCATCCTCGACGCCACCAACCAGGTCATCGCCGCCGCCGCCGAGCGCCACACCAAGAACCTCTGGTCCCTCCGCGCGGAGGGAGCCAAGCCGCAGCTGGTCTCCTGCGAAGACGAGGACGAGCAGACCGAGTTCGTGATCCGCCAGATCCTCGAGCACCGGGAGGCCGGCCTTGCTCTACGCCGCCAGGCCGTGCTCTTCCGTGCTTCGCATCACAGCCTGGCGCTCGAGTTGGAGCTGACGCGCCGCAACATCCCCTTTCACAAGTACGGGGGCCTGCGCTTCGTTGAGACGGCACACGTGAAAGACCTCATGGCCTTTCTACGCTTGGCCGAGAACCCGCGCGACTTCATGGCCGGCACCCGGGTGCTGATGCTGCTGCCCGGCATCGGACCGAAACGGGCCAGTAACCTCATGGACCGTCTCGGTGCGGCGGCACCGGGCGTCCCTCCTAGGCGCCGAACCCCGGTCACCGGACTTTGACGTCACCTCGGCCATCGACGGAGAGGACGCCGCCGATTCGGAGAGCTTCGCCCGTCCGGCTGCCACCGCCGGCAACTTCGCAGCGTGGGCGAACATCGCTCCGCCCACCCCGGCCGCTCAGGTCTGGAACGATCTGGTCGCACTCATGCAAAGCGTGACCGAACCCGACCCCGGCGATCTCGCCTCCCAGATCCACCGCATCCGCCAGATTTACGCCCCGCTGCTCGAACGTCTTTACGACAACGCCCGCGCCCGCCTCATGGACCTCGAGCAACTCGAATGGCTGGCCTCCCGCTTTCCCGACAGGTCCCGGTTCCTCACGGAACTCGCCCTCGACCCGCCCAACTACACGGAAGACCTGGCCGGGCCCCCGCTTTTGGACGAAGACTTCCTCATCCTCAGCACCATGCACTCGGCCAAGGGCTTGGAATGGGATGCCGTCTACCTGATCCACGCGGCCGACGGCAACATCCCCTCCGACATGGCCACCGGCAACGCGGAGGAGATCGAGGAGGAGCGCCGGCTCTTCTACGTGGCCCTGACCCGGGCAAAGGACTGGCTGTACGTGTGCTTCCCCATGCGCTACTACAGCTATCCGCGCACATTCAGCGACGCTCACGGCTACGCGCTACTCACCCGCTTCGTTTCTAGCGACGTCCAGGCTTTCTTCGAGCAGAGATCGGCCTCGGACCTCCTCGGCTCGGCGGAGCCGTCTCCAGGAGAACACGAAGCCGGAGCATATGAGGGCGCCGTCACTACCGAGGAGATCCGCCGCCGGCTCAAGGACTTCTTCTGAATTCCTCGCGTTTTCTGAGAGTGAAGTGGATGCGGATCACAAGAAACCATGAGATAATGAGTGCTCCGATGGAAGGTTCGGAGTGCTAACGAGGAGAGTGTTGGATGCCTAGTTGGATAGGACCGTGGGAGATAGCCATCGTTCTGATCATCGCGCTGCTCATCTTCGGCCCCAAGAAGCTCCCTGATCTCGGCCAGTCTCTGGGCCGCTCGATCACCGGCTTCAAGAAAGGTCTGAAGGAGAGTTCTGAGGAGGTCAAAGCCGCCCTCAAAGAGGACGTGACCGCGACTGAAGTCAAAGCCGAGACCACGGCGACGGAAACGGCTGCCAAAGCCGAGACCACGGAAAACAGCTGATCTAACTAGCTGTTCGGCGACTCTCTGGTCGCCGACTGAGTCAAGATTCGCCGCTGGTGCGCGGGCGTTGCGTTGGTGTATTGCCCGACACTCAAGTACGTATAACCGAAAGCCTGGGGAGGTCGCTCCCCGGGCTTTCTTTGGGTCGGGGCCCAAGAAGCCGGGCCGGGATACCGCGGCGCCCCGATGCCGCCTCTTCTATCCCGCCTTGACCTCCAGATAAGCCCAGTCGAGCCACGGAAAGAGGGCTTCCAGGTCATCCCGCTCTACCGTGGCGCCGCCCCACAGCCGCAGCCCCGGCGGCGCCTCCCGATAGGGGGCGATATCGAAAGCGACCCCCTCCGTCTCCAGCAGTGACGCTATCCGCTTCGATGCTCTCGCCCGCTCGTCGTCCGGCAGAGCCGCGAACCAAGGGTCGACGATCTTCAGACATATGGACGTGCAGGAACGATTCGCCGGAGCTTCCGCGAGGAACTCCACCCACGGCGTGCGTGCCACCCACTCGGCTACGGCCGCAAGGTTAGCCTCGCTCCTGCGCACCAGCTCGGGCAGCCCGCCGATCTCCTCCGCCCACCTGAGACCGTCAAGCGCATCTTCGACGCACAGCATGGACGGAGTGTTGATGGTATCACCTCGAAAGATACCCTCGCTCAGCTTGCCGCCCTTGGTCATGCGGAAGATCTTGGGGAGCGGCCACGGTGGCTCATAGGCCTCCAGCCTCTCCACGGCCCGCGGACTCAAGATGAGCATGCCGTGCTGGCCTTCGCCCCCGAGCACCTTCTGCCACGAATAGGTAACCACGTCAAGCCGCGCGATAGGGACCTCCATGGCAAAGACAGCAGACGTGGCGTCACACACAGCGAGGCCTTCCCGCGGCTCCGCGATCCAATCGGCGTTCGGCACCCGGACGCCCGAGGTCGTCCCGTTCCAGGTGAAGACCACATCGCGATCCCAGTCGACCTGGGACAGATCGCAGATCCGCCCATAATCTGCCGCCAAGATCCGCACGTCAGGCAGCTTGAGCTGCTTCGCGATATCCGTGACCCAGCCCTGGCCGAAGCTTTCCCAGGCGAGGACATCCACCCCGCGCTGACCGAGCAGGGACCAAAGAGCCATCTCTACCGCCCCGGTGTCGGAGGCGGGCACGATCCCGATGCGGTAGCCGTCTGGCACGCCCAGGATCGCGCGGGAACGATCCAGCACCTCTTGGATGCGAGCCCGGCCGTCCTTTGACCGATGCGACCGGCCCACCAGCGCCCCCTCCAGAGCCGACACGCTCCAACCGGGCCGCTTGGCACACGGCCCCGAGGAGAAGCATGGGTTGAGAGGTCGCACAGTGGGCTTCATGAGGACGATCCTTTGCGAATGCGGGGACAGAACGCCGCCTCGGAGTTTATCCGCCCCCCTGCAGAGCGTCAACGCGTCGGCTCCGTGGGCCTAGCGCCGCGCTCATCGGAAGTCAGGATCCAACGCCAACACCCGGCGGACGGCCTCTTCATACCCCACGGGCTCGAAAGGGAACAGCTCGTGGGCCAGCGGACTTTTGACGATCACCTCCGTCTTCAGCCCTTCGATGAGGGGGCGGGCGATGGACGACGGGATGGGCGTGGTGAGTGATACCCAGTACGAGGAGAAGGCAGGCGTCAGGACCGGCACGGGGATCAATTCCCGGCGCAGGCCTCGGATCCGAGCGTATACGGTGATCATCTCACCGTAGGTGAGCACATCCGCCCCTCCTATCTCGATCACTTTACCTGCCGATTCAGGCTGGACGAGGGCGTCCACCAGGTAGCGAAGAACGTCGTTCTCGGCGATGGGCTGAATACGCGTACTGACCCACTTAGGGGCGACCATGATCGGAAGCCGTTCGGCCAGATAGCGGACCATGCGGAAAGAGATACTCTTCGCGCCCACGATGACGGCGGCACGGAACTCCGTCACCGGCGCTCCGCCGGCCGCAAGAACTCTCCCCACCTCTTGGCGGCTGGCAAGATGCTCAGAGAGGTCTTCGGTTCGCTCGCCGAGTCCGCCGAGGTAGATCAACCGGTTCAATCCGGCCTCCCGGGCGACAAGAGCCATATTGGATGCAGCGTGACGGTCGCGCTGAACGAAGGCAGAGCCAGCCTCGCTACCCATGGAATGCACCAGATAGTATGCGGCGTCCATTCCGCGCGACGCCCGGCTCAAGGACTCTAGGTCGAGGACATCGCCTTCGACCACCTCCACTCTGGACGCCCATTCCCGGCCGGCCAACCTTTTCGGGTCGCGCACGAAGACCCGCACAAAGTGCCCCAGTGCGAGTAGTCGCGGAACCAGCAGGCCGCCGATATAGCCAGTGGCCCCCAGAACGAGGACATGCGCGGGAGACGCCACCCTGTCGAGAGGCACCGACTCCGCCCGAGGCCCCGGTTCCGCGCCGGATTGGGCAGATGGATCCACGACTTCGTCCAGACTCGGGAACTTCCTGTCCGTCAGACCCTTCTTCTCGACAGCCTGATCACGTCTTCCCTGGGAAACGCCGGCCATGTGACCGTCCGCACGTACCCTTTCTCACCCAGCGCGAGGACGAACTCAAGAAGCACCTCTTCGTTGAAAGCCTCGGCCACGGCCACGTAGTCGTAATCGCCTAGCACAGCGTGAAAGGTGACGAGGCGGCCACCCAGCGATTCCAGCAACGGGACCACCCCGTCTATATGCTCAGGCAGGTCACGCACCTGCCTGATGCCCTCGTCGGTGAGGCGCATCAGTATTATGTACGTTTGCACGGCTATTTGAGGTTGGCCACGTGAGAGACGAAATTCTTGATCGGCCCGGCCGACTCCATCAAACGGTTCGCTGAGACCTTTATGCCGCTCGCGCCCCCAGCCGAGTCCCAGACCTGCTTCACAGACTCACGCCGCCGCCACAGCGCCATCGCGCCCGCGGCGATCACTCCGGCGAACACTACGAATCTAAATAACCGCAGCAGTCCCATCTCAGCCTCCTCAGGCTCCCTGTGTCGTCCTGCTGCAGCTATTTTCGCGACCCGGTGGCCGCTATCCTTTTCAGTCGACGGCGATCATCACATTGGTAGCCTTGATCACGGCATATACATCGCGGCCGGAGACGAGCCCCAGATCCTCAGCCGACCGCTTTGTGATGATGGCGACTACTTCGGCACCGCCCGGCAACTCCACGATGACTTCCGAGTTCACAGCGCCCTGAGTCACACTTTTGACCTTGCCCTTCAGAACGTTCCTCGCACTGAGCCTCATCTCGCTACTCCTTTGGCCGTCTTATCCTTCTCTCGTTCCTTGGTGCCCGGGAAGCTTGCCTGTCAAACAAGATGCCGGCGTGGAACCCACGCGGTGAGCGGGCTACGCAGGCTCCTTCTGCGGATCTTCGGGCGCTGTGGAAAGCGCGGCCAAGAATCGCCGGGGGGCCCACCGGCCGTCCCGACGCCACGCTGACGAGCCGGTTTCGCTCTGCTAGAATAAGCGCTCGCCGGGCGGCGCTAAGCCGCCGATCGGAGAAGTGGCCGAGAGGCTGAAGGCGCTCGCCTGCTAAGCGAGTGTAGGAGTGAATGCTCCTATCGAGGGTTCGAATCCCTCCTTCTCCGCCAGTGTGCGCCTGTAGCTCAGTTGGATAGAGCGTTGGTCTACGAAACCAAAGGTCGCGCGTTCGAGTCGCGCCAGGCGCACCTCAGAAAGCCCCGCTATTGCGGGGCTTTTTGTTTCTCTGCAATGTGCCGAGAGCGATGGCGAGGATGACCCGCAAACATTCCGCTAACGGCAGCCGTCAAGACCCAGTCTGCGGCGGTCACGACGAACTACCGACTCCGCTTTTCATTACAGGGCCGCCAAGAAACGAAGCGGTGAAGCTCCGTCTCAAGAACTCCATGATCTGATCCTGTTGCCTCGATTGCACGACGCTTGCTAAAGGTGGTAACTTTACTCAGCTATCGCTGGCTGGGTTTGCCTGGAGCGGCATCGCCAGCCATTCGAGCCCGGGGGGGTCCGCGAAGGAAGCCTATCAGCGATAGAGGCAGTCAACTTTTGGGGAAGGGGGCGTCGTGTCGGAGAAGGAACCAAACACCTCTGATCTGCAGGAAGGACCGGGTCCTTTGGAACGCAAGGCGGTCAGCCGCCGCGAGTTCCTCAAGATCGCCGGGATCGCCGGAGCCACGGTCGGGGTAGGAGCCGGCCTGGGCGGCCTGGTGGCCGCCTGCGGCGGCACCACCACCACGACCACGGCGCCAACCACCGCCACCACCGCCGGCGAGACCACCACGAGCGCGGTCGCGGGCAGCACCACCACAGTGAGCTCCGCCCCGGAGACCGGGCGCGAGATCAAGTTCGGGTTCA
Organism: uncultured Thermoleophilia bacterium; assembly: GCA_963772095.1. GTDB lineage: Bacteria > Actinomycetota > Thermoleophilia > RBG-16-64-13 > RBG-16-64-13 > Chersky-299. The sequence goes on along the minus strand of CAVYVU010000028.1, from coordinate 50,321 downwards.
TGACCCCGAAGACCGGCGGACTGGCCGGGTTCGGCACCGCCGATAACTGGGCGGCGACCCGCTGGCAGGAATACGCCAAGGCCGGCTCTCTGCTCACCGCCGACGGCAAAGCCCATCCCATGACTATCACCGTGGTGGATACGCAGTCCGATATCAACTATGCCGGTACCGTGGCCGCCAACCTCATCACCAGTAACAAAGTCGACATCCTCATGGCCGCCTCCACCACCGACACCACCATCCCGGCCGGCCAGCAGGCGGAAGCCTTCGGCTGCCCCTGCGTCCTTACCGACAGCCCGGCGGACTCCTGGATCAACGGTAGCGGCGGGAACAAGACCACCCAGTTCAAGTGGTCCTACTTCGTGTTCTGGGACAACCAAGGCCTGGTCGACTGCAGCATGGCCCTCTTGGGCGACCCCGCGCTGCCCACCAACAAGATGGTCGGCTGCCTGTGGCCCAACGACGTAGAGGGTAACGACCGCCGCAGCTTCTACCAACCCCCCATGAAGGCCGCCGGTTTCACCGTGGTCGATGCCGGCCCCTTCCAGCTGGGCATGGAGAACTGGACCACGGTCATCAGCCTGTTTAAGAAGCAGGGCTGCGAACTCATCACCGGCCTCATGATCCCGCCGGACTGGGCCAACTTCTGGAAGCAGTGCTACCAGCAAGGTTGGGTTCCCAAGGTGGTCGACGTCGGCATCCAGACCCTCTTCCCCACCACCCAGGAAGCCCTGGGCACCACCGGCTTCGGGCTGTGCGGTACCAGCTGGTGGCATCCCACCAACCCCTTCAAGTCCTCCCTCACCGGCGAGAGCTGCGCGGACCTGTGCCTCGACTACGAGAAAAAGACCGGCCAGCAGTGGACCCAGCCCCAGGAGCACTACATGCTCTTCGAATGGGCGGTCGATGTGCTTAAGCGCACCACCAACGTGGACGACAAGAACGAGATCATCAAGAACGTGGCCGCCACCAAGATGGACACCATCGTCGGCCCCATCGACTTCACCTCCGCGGTAAACACCGGCGGCACCACCGTGGGCCAGCGCTGCTACCCGAACGTGGTGTTCAGCCCGCTGTGGATGGGCCAGTGGGTCAAGGGCACCAAGCAGAATCCTTGGAGCACCAAGGTCTGGCAATACGACCTGCTCATCGTCGAGAACACCGATGCGCCCATGCTCACCAACCAAGCCAAGCCGATCATACTGCCGGATACCACGTTCAAGTAAAGTCGATCTGTGCGACTGTTCGCGGCTTCGGAAAGCCCCGGCACTGCCGGGGCTTTCCTTTTCTGATGACTCCGCCATGGGGCATCCGTCGCGTTAGCTGGACGTCGACACAGTGCAGATCATTCACCGCAAACTGGACGCCCACATCGAAGAAGGAGACAGGCCTCAAGTGACGCTCAACGCATTCGACGATCCCGCTGCAAGGCCGTCAAAGGAGGCGATCCATGAAGTTCTGGCTTCCACAAGCCCTCTGTGGTTCGAGTTCATCGAGTACCTTGCCGATCACTACCCACCTGTCACCGAAGAGTGGGCGTTTCCTGGGCAGAAGTACGGTTGGTCTTTACGCTTGATCCACAAGAAGAGAAGAATCATCTACATGACTCCGCGGAGGGAACATTTCGTCGAGGCTGTAGTCCTCGGCGACAAGGCGGTGGCCGTCGCCAATGAGAGGGGACTACCACGTGCGTTGCTTGATGAGATCAACAGCGCGCGACGGTATGCTGAGGGCCGGGGTGTGCGCCTGCAGGTGAGGTCACAGGAAGACCTTGAAGTGGTCAAGCGATTGGCTGATATCAAGGTCGCCAATTAGCGGGCGCCGGCGGTATCTTTCCTTTTTGCTGGGAGAGATTCAGCCGAGTGACAAGCCAGGTCAACTTCACGACCGGCATGGCGAGCTTTATGCTACCGGACCGCCACCGGCCACTGAACCGGATATGCTGATGATGGACTATCCGGTTGATATCGCGCAGGATATCCGGCACTTGATGTTCCGGCCGTTCGAAGTGCGCGTCTACCGGCTCGGGCGACACGAACGCATCCGCATTGAGACGTGCCGTTCGCCGTACGGACGAAGCTTTTGAGAGATTCACAAATACTGGGTATCTACGTCTTGAGGTCAGACAGCTCCAGAGGGGGAACCATGCCTGAGATGGCAAGACTGCAACTTGACGGCAAGACATACGAATTGCCGGTCGTGGTAGGCACCGAAGGCGAGCGGGCGGTGGATATCTCTCAGTTGAGAGACCAGTCCGGTTACATCACTCTGGACGACGGCTACAGCAATACCGGCTCCTGTAAATCCTCGATCACGTTCATCGACGGCGAGCGAGGCATCCTCCGCTATCGCGGGATTCCCATCGAAGAGCTGGCGGAGCGGAGCACGTTCCTTGAGACGGCCTGGCTGCTCATCTACGGCGAGCTACCCTCGGCCCACCAGCTCGACTGCTGGAGCAAGCTCCTCACCGAGTACGAGATGATCCACGAAGGGCTCTACCACCATTTTGACGGCTTCCCGTCGTATGGGCACCCGATGGCGATACTCTCCGCCATGATCAACGCCGAGAGCTGCTACGAGCCAGAGTTGATCATGGCGGAGAGTCCGGAGACCTTCCAACTGGCCGCCGCCCGCCTTCTCAGCAAGATCCGCACTATCGCGGCGGCGAGCTACAAGACCTCCATCGGGCAGCCCATCGTCTACCCGAAGCCACATCTCGACTATTGCTCGAACTTTCTCCACATGATGTTCTCAATCCCCTTCCGCGACTACGAACCGGACCCGATCGTCGTCGCCGCGCTCCAACTCATCCTTATCCTGCATGCGGACCACGAGCAGAACTGCTCTACAAGCACCGTGCGTCTGGTGGCGTCGTCGGAAGCCAACTTGTACGCAAGCGTCGCTGCCGGCGTGTGCGCACTGTGGGGTCCGCTGCACGGGGGTGCCAACGCGGCGGTGATCGAGATGCTGCAGTACCTCCACGACAACAAGGTCGACCTCCCCGGGTACATCGCCAGTGTCAAAGAGAAAGACTCCAAGACCCGGCTCATGGGATTCGGCCACCGCGTCTACAAGAATTACGACCCTCGGGCCATGATCATCAAGAAGATGGCGGACAAAGTCCTGGGGAATCTCAAGAAATCTGATCCGCTCCTCGAGATCGCAAAGCACCTGGAAGAAGTGGCGCTCAGCGACCCCTATTTCGTCGAACGGAAGCTCTATCCCAACGTGGACTTCTACTCCGGCATCATCATGCGTGCCATAGGCATCCCCGTGAACATGTTTACGGTGTTGTTCGCAATCGGGCGGATGCCCGGCTGGATGGCCAACTGGAAAGAAGTACGGGAAGGCGAGAGTCGCATATATCGGCCGCGACAAGTGTATTTCGGAGAGACCTTGCGGGAATACACGCCTATCCACGAAAGACCGCAGGAAGTTGCCGCCTGCATCTTGCCCTGGGTGTCTCACCCGATCTGCTTGTAAGTACGCTGGGTGGATGAACCCGGATCGCGGCCGGTCCGGTCTGAACGCCACCCGGCGTCCTGGTATCCTGAGATCATCCGCTCGCGCGATCGCGCCGCCCGTCCGAATGGCTGAGGGAGTCTCACATGAAAGTAGTTGGAGTGAACGGCAGTATCAGAAACGATGGCAACACCTCGGTGATGCTGGGGTGGGTGTTGGCGGAACTGGAGACCGAGGGGATGCAGACAGAGGTCTTCGACCTAGCCGGCAAGCCGATCGCGGGCTGCATCGACTGCAAGCGATGCTTCAGCAATAAGGACCGCAGGTGCGGCGTCACCACGGACGCCATGAACGATCTCATCGACAAGGTGGTGGAAGCCGATGGTCTGGTGATCGCGGCGCCCACCTATTTCGCCAACGTGCCTGCAGGCGTGAAAGCGGTGATCGAACGGCTCGGTTACGTAAACATCGCCAACGGCGGGATGCTCAAGCGCAAAGTCGGCGCAGCGGCTATCGTGGCCCGCCGCGGCGGCGCCATCGACGCTTTCACCGCAGTGAACCATCTCTTTCTCCACGCCCAAATGATCGTTCCCGGCTCGTCGTACTGGAACATGGGATACGGCTGGCACGACCATGATGTCAAGGAAGACGCGGAAGGCGAGCGCACGATGCGTGTCTTGGGCCAGAACATGGCCTGGCTGCTCAAAAAGATCAATGGTTAGACCCTGATAAAGGCCTGGACTCTGGCGAGACGCCCAAGCTCGGCGACATGCCTGGGGCCGGCGGGAGGAGATTTTCATGTCTCGTCTGACGGAGCGCCCGTGGTTTGGTCCAAAACGTTTCGGCTGGGGTTGGAGTCCGGTGGCCTGGCAAGGGTGGCTGGTGGTGGTCGCCTTCATGGCCGCGATCGTGCTTTCCGGCTTCTATCTGGCCGGGGCGGCGCGCGTCGCTGTCGTGATCATCCTGATCGTGGTGCTGATGCTCATCGCGTGGCTAACCGGTGATGCACCAGGTTCCAGGTGGGGACGTTGAAGGAGCAGGATGGTCGCCTCGCCGCGGCTTGCCGGGGCCAAAACCCAACGGGTCCGCCCGGGAGCTAGCGAAACCGGGTGAGCCGAGGCCGGCGGATCCCGTATTCCACGATCACCCCGATGATGATTAGGACCAGCGCGACGCCCAGAACGATTCCGCGATTGTCCCGCGACAGCGGTACCCACCCGACGAGGATGCCGGCCAGAATGCCGACGCCGAGGAAAAAGTACGCCACTACCTGCAGAACCTTGTTGCTGGAGGCCTCGTTCATGGTCCCTTCCCGGTCGCGTTACGCCTTGTCCAGGATACTCGACTGGTCCATTTCGCGATAGCCTCGACACATCCGACGCGCCGCCCATGGGTATCTGGCTGCTGACGGACGGCCCGCCGGCCTTGAGCGAGGCGGCCTCAGGGTCTAGGCTATCGTAGCCGCTCGGCAGGACACGATGATAGGAGGGCACCAGGTGAAGAGGATCGACTTCGAGACTCACTTCGTCACCCAGGGCTGGGTAGACGCACTCTACGCCAATCCGGGTTACCCCCGCTTCCAGCACGATCCCACCACGAAGAACCGGCGCCTGTTCTACCAACCCGAGGGGGGCGAGCCGTTTGGAGACGTCCTTCTCGACAAGCTTCTGGAGATCGGGGATGGGCGGATCAAGATGATGGACGCCGAAGGCGTCCACATCGCGGTGGTCTCGTTGACGGCTCCCGGCGTCGAACAGTTCGAGCCGGCCCTGAGCGTGAAATTGGCGAAAGACGCGAACGATCGCTTGGCCGATGCCATCAGCAAATATCCCGATCGCTACCGGGGCTACGCGGCCTTGCCGGTCAAGGACGTCGACGCGTCCGTCGGGGAGCTGGAGCGTGCCGTCAAGGAGCTTGGACTGGTGGGGTGGAAGACCCACTCCAACTATGGAGATTCCTATCTGGACGACAAGAGGTACTGGCCCATCCTGGCCAAGGCCGAGGAGTTGGATGCCTCTATCTACCTGCATCCCACGGTGCCGATGATCAAGGAGTTGCGCACCTATGGCGTGGCTCTTTCCGGACCGCCTTTCGGTTTCGGGGTCGAGACGGCCTTGGTCATGCTCCGATTGATCCTGAGCGGAGCATTCGACGCCTTCCCCGGGCTGAAGGTGGTTATCGGCCACTACGGGGAGTTCCTGCCCTTCCTCATGCACAGGATCAATTGGGCGTACGCCACTCCCCACATCGTCGCCGATGCCGGGGCTACCCCCCCGCTCAAGCGTAAGCCTGCCGACTACCTGAAAGAGAACATGTGGGTGTCCACGAGCGGCAACTACTTACCGGCTGCCTTCAAATGCACACGTGAAGCCCTCGGTATGGACCGGATCCTACTGGGCACCGATCATCCGTACGACAGCATGAAGGAATGCCTGACCTTCCTGGAGGGTTTGGACCTGTCCGACGATGAGAAAGCCATGCTCTATGGGAAGAATGCAGCTGCTCTGAACGTGGCCGAGTAAAACGCCCTCCCACTCTGTTCAGTTCGCGCCCCCAGACGACTCCGGCCCGGCCCCAGAAAGGGCGGGCCGGAGTCGTTGCATCATCCGACGGACCACAGAAGCGAGCGTCGACCTACTCTCGGCCCTCCAAGCTGTCCAAGCCTTCTGAGGAGTGCGTTCGCCGGAGCGGCACCTCCTTGAGGAAGAGTACGACGAAGAACGCCAGTACGCTCACGAACATCGCGAGCAGGAACACGTTGGCGATGGCGGTGGAGAGGCTGTGCCTCACCGAGTCCATGAAAGTCGCAAACAGACTATGGCCTTGGGGCCCCAGCTTGTCGAACGACGCCGATAGCTGAGCCCGAGCCTGGTCCGACAGAAGCACCTGCGGGTTGTTCAGCTGAAGGCCGGACTCGCCGCCCGTGAGGGCCTGAAGCTGCGGTGACAGGGAGGCTTGGAGCGACGACGCGAACCTGTTGTTCAAGATCGTCCCGAAGACAGCCAATCCGATAGTGGCCCCGATCGAGCGGAAGAACTGGAGCCCCGCGCTCACCTCGCCGAGCCTATGTGCTGGATACTGATTCTGCACGATGACGGTGAAGGTGCTCATGGCCACACCCAGACCCAACCCCATCACGATCATGTTACGCACCACCGCGGTCTGAGACGTGGCTACCCCCATGCGAGAGAGCAGGTAAGACCCAGCGGTGACGGCGGCGAATGCCACGACGACAACGATCTTGTACTTCCCCGTTCTCGCCAGGATCTGTCCGGACCCGATGCTCGTCACGATTGCGGCGATCATCAGCGGCATGAGCACGATGCCCGAGTTGGTCGCGGTCCTGCCTTCGACGCCTTGCACAAAGAGAGGCAAGAACATGATCGCCCCGTACATGCCCGCCATCTGCAGAGCGCTGGCAACGGAGGAGATGCCGAAGATCCGGTTGCGGAACAGCCGCGGATTGAGAATAGGCTCGGAAGCCCTGGTCTCGCGGTAGACGAAGACCGCCCACATGAGCACGGAGAAGACCAGCGAACCGATGACCACCGGAGAGCCCCAAGGATAGGTGCTTCCTGCCCAACTAAAGGCGAGCAACAGCGGGACGGCCGCCACCACCAGCAGCGCCGCTCCCAGATAGTCGATCACATGCCGGCGGAGCTGGACATGGCCCGGAAGCGCGATGACGGCGAAGACCACGGCGATGATCCCCACCGGAAGGTTGACGTAGAAGGTCCAGCGCCACCCGACGTTGTCGGTGATCCAGCCCCCAAGGAGCGGCCCGACGATCGTGGCGAAACCGAACAGACTCATGAGGACCCCGGCCCACCGAGCTCTCTGGGCGGGAGGGAATATGTCGCCGATGATGGCCTGCGTGATGGGCATCATGGCTCCGGCGCCAAGCCCTTGCAGAGCCCGGAAGATGATGAGCTCCATCATCGAGTGACTCTGTCCGCACAGAGCCGATCCCACCACGAAGATGACCATGCCCACGATGAAGAACCGCCGGCGGCCGAAAGCGTCCGACAGCTTGCCCCAGATGGGCATCGAGGCAGCCGATGCAAGGAGGTATCCGGTGGCCACCCATGCGTAATGCGACAGTCCGTTCAAGTCGGCGATGACGCGGGGCATTGCGGTGCCCACGACCGTCTGATCCAGCGCGGACAGCAACATACCGAGCATGACGCTGGCCAGCACAAAGCCGATGCGGCGGCGACTCAGTGTCTCGCCCCAGGGCTGATGGACCGCGCCGTCGATGGGCAGCACGATCGGCGCACCCCGCCCGGCCCGCTCCAGTTGCACTTCAGCAGTCGGGCCGCGCCGCCATAGCCGAGCCATCAGTGCGCCTCTTCCGGGAGAGCGCACTGTCCCGGCGCCTCGGCCGCGTGAAGCAGCGCCGTGAGGCCGCGCAGAAGAGCGACCAGATCGCGATCGTCCACCTCGGAAAGCCATGCATTGAGTCTGACGTCGCGGACGCTGCGAAGCCGAGAGACGAGCTGTCGGCCGGAGTCCGTCACCACCACCGGCGTGCGCCGCCTGTCCACCGGGTCGGTTTCACGTGCCGCCAGTCCTTGCCTCTCGAGCTTGTCCACCAAGATGCTTGCCGAAGGCTCGGCAATGCCCAACGCTTTTGCGAGCCCCCCGACCGTGAGATGACTGGAGCAATTCAGCAAGATCACTGCCTTCAGCTGCCCCATGCTCATCTCCAGATCGAGCCAGCCCAGATCTTCCGGTCGGTACACCCCAGTCAAACGAGCTATGGCCTCGCTGCATTGCTGGATGAGAGGACGGGCGTTATTAACCTCGGCCACGGAAGCACTCCTCTTTTGCACGGATGAACCCGGATACATTACAAAATCTTATGTATTTTAACAAACCATTAGCTCGCTTCAATACAATTGCCGGACCTGACTATCAAAGAGGGTTCTAGCGGGAGCTTGCGGGTGCAATGGCAGACGTGGCACTATCACACCAGACAATTTCGCCGTCGCTGGGAAACCGCGGCGGAGTTCTTTAGGAGCTGTCATGGGAGCGCTTAAGATCTCGGGACTTGAGAAAGCCACCGGGGTGCCCCGCACCACCATCCATTTCTATGTGCGCGAAGGTCTTCTCCCGCCTCCTCAGAAGACGGGGAGGAGTGTGGCGTTCTACAGCGAGCGCCACGTCGCCAGGCTGCGAGAGATCCTCTGGTTGAAGGAACGCGGTCTCGGGCTTCAGGACATCCGGCGCGCACTGGAACAGGACGTGGGCGCGCAGGCGGAAGAGCACGTCGACCTTGTCGCTCAACGTGATCAAGCCCTCAAGACCCGGATCCTCGATACGGCCACGAGGCAATTTGCCGCGCGGGGTTACCAGCGTACCCGGGTCGCCGACATCGTGACCGAACTAGGCATCGGACCGCTGACGTTGTACCGGTACTTCCCCACCAAGCGCCAGCTCTTCCTGGAAGTGGTCAATGTCTTTGCCGACTGGATGGTCGAATACGTCGAGCCACAGATCGCCGCAAACCCAGACTTCGTGAAGCGGAACATGCGGCGGGTGGCGGGCTTCCTGGGCCTGCGGGCGCTCAGCCCGGACATGCTGGCGTTCGTCCGCGCGGAGGCGTTGGGAGAGGACGAGGAGATCCGCGCGCTGGTGAAGCGGATGTACTGGCAGCTGCTCAAACCCATTTCGGAGGAACTAGACCAATTGAGGCTGTCGAACGACGGCCCACCCATAATCGCGAGCGAATTGGTGACGTATGCGCTTATCGGTGTCCTCGAAACGCTCGTGATGCGGATATCCTGGGACGCGGAATACTCGGAGCGAGACTACTTCAGCGCCGCGCTCGGCATGCTGCTCGCACTTCAGGCCCTTTACACAGGGGAGATCGACTTCCATGCGCGGAGCGCCGAGTACTCGGACCTGTTAGATGAATTGGTTAGGACCGGTCCTCCTACCCCACCTCGAGCCTCCCCTCGCGAGGCGCAGATAGCACGGGGTTGAGCTTCCGGTTCTTCCGTCCTAGCAGGCCAAAATCACTATACAACTGGGAAAGCATCAATTCGGGAGTGAATAGCGACCCTATTGAAAAGGCGCCTCACCCGTGATAGGTAGTTAGAATAGATCGGTGCGAAATCGTCACGCCCAGAGAGGAGGGATCGCATCGCTTTTGGGGGCCCTTGTCAACCAAACGAAGAGATAACGTTTTGTTGAGTTGTATCGGCGGAGGGAGAGGACATGCAGGAGAACGAAGAACGCGAGTGTCACAATTCTGAGGAAGCCGGCCTGTTGGAGCGCAAGAGCGTTAGCCGGCGCGAGTTTCTGAAGCTGGCTGGTATAGGCGGCGCCACGGTCGCCATGGGGGCCGGCCTCGGCGGCCTGGTAGCGGCATGCGGCGGTACAACTACCACCACCACTGCAGCCACCACAGCTACCACGGCTGGCTCCACTACTACGACCCCGGCAACGGGCAGCAGCACCACGGTCACCACGGGTGCGACTGCCGGTCGCGACATCAAGATCGGCCTTGTTAACGCCCTTACCGGATCGCTGGCGCCTTTCGCCGCATCTGACAACTGGATGATTGACAAGTGGAAGGCCTACGCAGCCAACGGCATCGTCCTTGGCGACAACCAGAGCCACAAGTTCCAGTTCGTGGTAGGAGACAGCCAGTCTGACTCCAACCGGGCCGCTCAAGTCACGGGCGACCTCATCAACAACAGCAAAGTCGACATGGTCATGGTCTCCTCAAGCCCGGACACCGTGTCTCCCACGGCCGACCAATGCGAAGCCCTGGGCACGCCCATGATCGCCAACTTCGTCCCCTGGCAGCCCTTCTACTTCCGCAGCGCCAACCCGCCCGCCAACGGGTACAAGTGGACGTACGCGCACGCCATCGGCCTAGAACAATTGCAGGACGAGTTCACAGCCATTTGGGCGTCATTGTCCACGAACAAGACGATCGGCGCTCTCTTCCCGAACGACGCCGACGGCAATGCCTGGCGCAGCGGTTGGGATCCAGTCTGGGCGGCCAAGGGGCTCAAGATGATCGACGGTGGGTCTTTCCAAGATGGATCCGAAGACTACAGCTCCCAGATCGCCAAGTTCAAGAATGCCGGATGCGAGATCGTGATGGGCGTGCTCATCCCGCCGGACTTCGTGAACTTCTGGAAGCAGGCCGTGCAACAAGGGTTCAAACCGAAGATCGCCACGATCGGGAAAGCGCTGCTCTTCCAGTCAGCCGTGGAAGCGGCCGGCAACATCGCCTACAACGTGACCGTCGAAGGCGCGTGGCACCGCTCCTATCCGTCCAAGAGCTCGCTCACCGGAGAGACCGCCGATCAGCTGGCAGCCGACTTCGAGTCGACCACTGGCAAGCAGTGGATCCAGCCGATCGGTCAGTATGCCAAGTTCGAATGGTGCGTAGACATCTTCAAGCGCACCACCAACGTGGATGACAAAGAAGAGATCATCAAGAACGTGGCCTCTACGAAGATGGACACGGTGCTCGGTCACATCGACTTCACTTCGCCGGTGGCGCAAGGCACGGATCACCCGGTTCCCAACGTCTACAGGGCGCCGCTTAGCGGCTGCCAATGGGTGAAAGGCACCAAGTACTTCACCGACCTAGCCATCGTAGACAACACCGACTACCCCGCCGCGACGGTTACTGCAAAGACCCTCCCGATGCAATACGCGTAGGATCGTGCCGAGGCGGATGCTATCGCGCCTCCACGTGGTATTCCAGGAAGGGCCCCGCTCCGGCGGGGCCCTTCTCTTCTTGGTTCCCACAGCTGGACCCGCGAGTGGATGGGGCCGTCTCGTCGCAGTTTGCGGGGGCCAAGAGCCGGTGGCCCAGCCCTGCCCCTGTTGGGACGCATTCCCAGTCGAATGAAGAGGACCTAGCCCGGCTATCGAAGGAGGAGGCGCATGTACTACCAGACTTTGAAGCCTGAGATCATGAGTTCCATGATCCCAGAGGCCTTTCCCGCGGATCAGCTCAGCAAGCCCACGTACGGGGTCACCGTAGAGAAAGATGTCATGATCACGATGCGCGATGGCGTTCGCATCGCTGTCGACGTCTTCCGGCCAGACGCGGCCGGCAGGTTCCCAGCCATCTTGGCCGCAGATGCCTATCAGAAGGACCTCGCGTACCTTCCCGCGGTGCCCATATTCCACATGCGTGAGACGAACGATGTCGATTGGTTCGTTTCGAGGGGATACGTCTACGTTCACATGGACATCCGGGGCACCGGTCACTCCGTGGAGGGCGAGTGGCAGTACTGGAGCCAGGAGGAGCAGTACGACCTCTACGACTGCGTTGAATGGATCGCGCAACAGCCTTGGTGCACCGGCAAGGTGGGAACGATCGGAGAGTCACTGCTTGCGTGGGCCCAATGGTTCACGGCAGCTACGGCTCCTCCCCATCTGGCGTGCATCGTGCCCTTTGACGGTGGCGCTGACATGTACCGGGACGTTGTCTACCACGGCGGGATCATGGCGGTCGGCTTCCCATCGGCGTGGCACTTCGTCGAGATCCGCTCCCACTACCGCGTAGGGAAGCACGGCCCGGATCCCAATCTGGGCAAATGGGACCTGGCTTGGAACATCATCAATCACCAGACCTGTGACGATTTCTGGAAAACTCGCAGCGCCGATTTCTCGAAAATCGAGTGTGCGGTCTTCAGCATCGGCGTGTTACACAAGATCGGGCTGCACCTGCGGGGCAACATACGCGGGTACGAGGAGGCCGAAGGACCGAAGAAACTGCTCCTTTGCCACGGCGAGATCGACGGCGACGAGATGGCCATCTTCAATTCGCCCGAGATGCGCCTCCTGCTGCTTCGCTGGTACGACCACTGGTTAAAAGGAAACGACACCGGCCTGATGGACGAGGATCCGGTGACGGTTTTCGTACGCGGCACGAATCGCTATCGACCGGAGAAGGAGTGGCCCCTCCCGCAAACGGAGTACCGCAACCTGTACTTGCATCCAGGCCCGAGCGGGGCCGTCGAATCGTTGAATGACGGCGGCCTCTCGTGGGAGTCACCGACGAAAGTCAGCAGTTCCTTTACCTATCACTACCCCGACCCCGGTTGGCTTAGCTTCGCGAGCGGGGGTTCGGCGGTCATCGAAGACGGCATGATCTTCCCCACCAAACGCATCCTTACTTTTACATCCGCGCCCCTGGACCAGGATCTCGAGATCATCGGAAACGTGGTGCTCGTCCTATACGCTTCCTCCGACCAGACGGACACGGAATTCCTTGTCAGGCTTGTCGACCAATGGCCGGATGCGGACCAGATTCCAGGGATGCCGCCCAAAGGTTTCATACTCACGCGCGGATGGCTCAAGGCATCGCACGCCACCACCAAAGATGAGGCCTTGAGCAAACCGTATCGGCCTTACTACCGCCATGATCAGCCTCGACCCATACAGCCTGGGGAAATCCACAAGTACGAGATCGAGATTTGGTCCACGTCGAACCGTTTCATGAAGGCTCACCGCATCCGCGTGGAGCTGGCGTGCGCGGATTCTCCGCCGCTGGACTTCGGTGGCCACTACTATGGTTTGAAAGTTGGCAATGACACTATCTACCACGAAGAAGGGCATGCGTCGCACATCGTTCTCCCTGTTATTGCGACCAATGACAAAGCGTGATCTCATCCACTCCCTCTTTTCGCGTCCTCCCCTCCCGGGATGCTGCGCGTCGTCCCAGCCAAAGGCTGTCGGGCACACCTGGGCGAACCCCCGGAAAGTGCCCTCCAGGGAGTCAACTCACCTCGCCCGTCCACCTCTCCACCTGCACCAAGCAGGAGTTCGGGGCCATTCCCGACGATGTCGGTGTGATGTAGCGCTTGGGCGTGAGGATGTTCACGCAGCCGCCCCGGTCAGGCGACTCGCCCGGCGCGCCCAACGGGTCGTACACCGCGCAAGACTCGTAAGAATGGACAGTCCCCGGGGGCACCCGTTCGGTGACCTGGGCAGACAGGATCACCGACCCGCGGTCGTTGAAGGCCCGGATGAGGTCGCCTTCCTTGATGCCGCGGGCTTCGGCGTCCGCGGAGTTCACTCGCATGATCCAGTAGTAATGGCCGTCTTCCTTGAGGACCCGATGGTCCTTGACCTCGTTCATCCAACTTTCCTTGCCGTCACCCATGGTGTGGAAGCTGAACTTCGGGTGCGGGGACACCATCTGGAGCGGATACTTGTCGTAAAGCTCCTTGGTGTGGTGGCCTTCCCAGCTCTCGATGTACTGCGGTCCCATCGCCGGGCCGCTCGGGGTCGATGGTGCCGCCGGCTTCCAGCCGCTTGAGACTGGAGGCAACGAACTCGATCTTGCCGCTCGTGGTCTGCAGCCCTTCCAGGCGGACGGTGTCCCAGGGGGCGGGGCCCCAGTCGGGGGTGTCTCGCTTGCGGCCTTCCGCGAACCAGCGGAGGGCCGGGGTGGGCTTGCGGTCCTTCGGCGCCGGCACCACGTAGTAGCCCTTCTTCTCGAACTCTTCCCAGCTGATGGCCTTGGGCAGATCGGTCGCGTAGAAGAAGTCCTTGACCCAATCGTACTCGTCCTTGCCGCCCATGCTGAAGATCTCGTAGACGCCCAGCCGCTTGGCGAGCTCCGCGAAGATGTCGTAGTCCGACTTGGATTCGCCCAGCGGCTCGATGCACTTCTTCTGCAGGGTGATGACCCGGTGATTGCACTGGGTGTAGCTGTCGGCCATGTACCCGGAGCAGTTGGCGAACTCGCTGATGTCCCAGCGCTCGAAGTTGGTGCAGGCCGGCAGGATGATGTCGGCGAACTTGGTTTCTCCCTCCATCCAGATGGACTGGTTCACCACGAAGGGCAGCTTGTCCGTCTGATAGGCCTTCACGTAGCGGTTGGTCTCCGTCATGGTGCCGAAGAAGGAGCCGCCGTAGCGGTAGTACATGCCGATGTTGGGATAGCCGGGGGCGGGATACTCGTATTTCTGGAACTGGGACTCGATGGACGAGCCGCAGAAGCCCTTGCCTCTCCACTCCAGGTGCTCGTGGAGGATGGCTTCGGGGATGCGCAGGCGCGGCACCGTCTGGCCCTCGGTGGAGTGGTGCGGATTGCGCGTCGCGCCGCCTTTCGGGAACATCCGGTAGACCCAGCGAAAACCGGCGGCGGAGTTGTCCACGTCTCCGGAGATGCCGCCCTCGGCGTAGCCCGGGAACATGAAGTCGCAGTCCACGGGCGCGCCCGTGGTCGTTGCCCAGATGTTGCTGCCCGGCTTGCCCATGCCTTGCATGGCCGCCAGCGCAACCATGGTGCGGGACCACTCGTTGCCCCACGAGGCCCGGCAGGCGCCGCCCATGCCGTGGTTGCTGCCCGAGGCGAGCATGGTCTTCTTGGAAGCCCACTCCCGCGCCAGTGCCCGGATGTCGCGGGCCGCGATCCCGGATTCGGTTTCCGCCCATTCCGGCGTCTTGGGCAGGCCGTCGGTCTCGCCGAGTACGTACGCCTTCCATTCGTCGAAACCGGTGGTGCGGCCGGCGATGTACTCCTTGTCGTAGGTGCCTTCGGTGAGCCAGGTAAAGGCGATAGCCAGAGCCAAAGCACACGTCCGTGCCCAGACGCGGGGAGAACCACTTGTCGCCGTACAGTCCGGCAGTGTGGTTGATAATAGGGGTCGATGAAGACCATCTTGACGCCGAGCTCCTTGAGCCAGAAGCGCCGCTGCGTGCTTTCAAACGCCGCGTAGACGCCGCTGCAGGTGGCTTCCGGGTCCGCCGACCAGAAGACGACCATCTCCGTGTTCTGGAGCGCGTCTTCGAGAAGGTCGTACTGTTCCGGGATGCCCAACCGGTGGCTGAAGCCCCACATGTGCGTAGCGCCCCAATGCCAGCCTTCCCAGCTGTCGGGGTTGTGCTCGCCGTAGGTGTACCCGAGCAGGTTCATGAAGCGGAAGTACGTGCTGTGCCGGTAGCCGACGTTGCCCCACATGTGGTGCGAGCCGGGAGTGGAAAGGATCGCAGCCGGCCCCAGTTCGCGCTTGACGCGGACGATCTCGTCGGTGACGATGTCCAGCGCCTCGTCCCAACTGATCGGCTCGTACCCGGACACGCCGCGATTCTGGCAGTTCCGCTCGCCCGTGGGGATCGAAGTCCACCCGTTTGAGCGGCGTGAGTATCCGCTTGGGGGAATAGATCATCGAACGGTGTCCGGCCGTCATAGGAGACATGGTGGTCTTCCGAGGCGGCGAGAACGTACGGCCACGGGCTTCGATGCTCCACGAAGGAGCATCGGTGTCGTCCAGCTCTATGGGCGTGAGACGGACGATCTTGCCGTCTTCAACATGCGCGAAGACAGGACCGCTATTCGTGCAGTTGGTGAGCTTTTCCACTATCTCTCCAAGAAGATCGAGCCGACGTTCAGGCTCTTCTCGAGGGAGACCGCGCGGGTAGCCGGCTTGTATCCGGCGGCTTGCATGTCCACCTCGTAGTCTTTTCCCACCTCGAGGCCGTCGATCAGATAGTCCCCGAAGTTGTCTGTGGTCGCTTCCGCGATGGTCTTGCCGCCGCTGCGCAGAATGACTTTCGCCCCTTCGGCGCACTCATCGGTGTCGGCAAAGACCACGCTGCCGGCGATGAAGCTCTTGGTCCACAGGTCGAAGTTCTTGTAGTAGACGCGGGCGTCGCTCACGATGTCCGGCCGGTAGACCTGCAGGCCTTCGTCGGCCTTCATGCGCGCGATCTCGGCGTCGTCGGCAAAGACGAGCTTGAGAGCACCCGTGGGACAGACCTGCGTGCAGCGGGTGTCTTTCCATCCTTCGTCCATGAGATGCGCGCAGCCTGTGCACTTCTGGGCCACGTTCTTCTCGTCGTTCCAGTAGATGACCCCGTACGGGCACGACTGCACGATCTCCTTGCGCCCCACCGCCTTCTCGGGGTCGATGATGACGAGGCCATCGGGTCGCGTGTAGACAGCGCCGTCGGCGGTGAGACACGGAGCGTTCACGCAATGCAGGCACGGCGTGGGCATGTAGCAGACCCGGACCTTGGGATACTGCCCGGACTCCTGGCGGTTGATGTTCATCCACCGTTGCCCGTGACGGGGCTGGGCCACGGAATACGGCGGCCAATCGTTGTCTACGAACTCGTCTTTGTCCGACAGGAAGCAATCGTTGCAGTCGTGACACCGGGAGACATCGATGATCATGTTCCATTTCTTCATTTGGCTGTGCCCTCCCATTTCTCGACCTGGATAAGACAGGAATTGTTCGCCATACCTGTAGAGGTAGGCGTCATGTACCGCTTGGGAGCCAGGATGTTGACGCATCCTCCGCGGTCCGGTGACTCGCCCGGCTCCCCGACCGGGTCATAGACAGCGCAGGACTCGTAGGAGTGCACCGTGCCCGGCGGTACGCGCTCTGTGACCTGCGCCGCGAGGATGACGGAACCGCGATCGTTGAAGGCCCGGATGAGGTCGCCGTCCCCAATGCCCCGTGCGGCGGCATCGTTCGAATTGACCCGCATGATCCAGTAGTAGTAGCCGTCAACGAGCGTGCGGTGATTGGTCACCTCGTTGAGCCAGCTGCTCTTGCCGTCCGCGAGGGTGTGGAAGCTGAACTTGGGATGAGGCGAGATCATCTGCAGCGGGTACTTGCCGTACAGCTCCTCCGTGTGATGGCCTTCCCAAGAGGGGATGAACTGAGGGCCAAGAGCCGGCCGCTCGGGGTCGTCCACGTCCATCCTCGTCAAACTCGACGCCACGAACTCGATCTTGCCGGACATCGTGGCCAGACCTGTCAAGGCCCTGGTGTCCGCCGGATGCGGTCCCCAGTCCGGCGTGTCCTTCTTGCGCCCCTCCGCGAACCAGCGGAGAGCCGGGGTGGGCGTACGATCCTCGTTGGGCACCACGAAGTAACCCTTCTCTTCGAACTCCTCCCAGGTGACGTACTTGGGAAGATCGGTGGCGTAAAAAGTCTGCTTCACCCAGTCCAGGTCGCTCTTGCCGCCGTCGCTGAACATCTCGTACACCCCGAGACGCTTGGAAAGCTCCGCAAATATCTCGTAGTCCGGCTTGCTCTCGCCCAGCGGCTCGATGCACTTCTTCTGCAACGTGATGACCCGGTGGTTGCACAAGATCTGCGTGTCGGGCAGGTAGCCGCCGGAACCAGCGAACTCGCTGATATCCACCCGTTCGAAGTTCGTGCACGCCGGCAGGATGATGTCCGCGAGTTGCGCTTCCCCTTCGAACCAGATGGACTGGTTCACAACGAACGGCAGCTTGTCCGTGCGATATGCCTTGACGTAGCGGTTGGTGGCGGTCATCGTCCCGATGTACGACCCGCCGTAGCGATAGTACATCTGCACCTGTGGATATCCTGGCGCGGGGTATTTGTACTCCTGCATCTGCGACTCGATGGACGACCCGCAGAAGCCTTTGCCCCGCCAGGGCGGCAGCTTGCCTTCGAGGATCGCCTCGGGGATCTGCAGGCGCGGGATGGTCTGTCCCTCGGTGGAGTGGTGAGGGGTCCGGGTGATATGCCCCTCGGGGAACATCCGGTACGCCCAGCGGAACCCGGCGGCGGAGTTGTCCAGGTCGCCCGAGATGCCGCCTTCCGCGTAGCCGGGGAACATGAAGGAGATGTTCACCGGAGTGCCCTGGGTAGTCGACCAGATGTTGCTACCCGGTTTGCCCAGCCCTTGCATGGCTGCCAGAGCGATCATGGTGCGCGTCCATTCGTTCCCGGTCGCGGAGCGGCAGGCCCCTCCCTGGCCACCCGTGCCCCCGGCCGACAGCATCGTCTTCTTGGAAGCCCACTCCCGGGCCAGCGCCCGGATGTCACGAGCGGCGATGCCGCTCTCCATCTCGGCCCATTCCGGCGTCTTGGGCTGCCCGTCGGTCTTGCCGAGTACGTAGTCTTTCCACTCGTCGAAGCCCGTGGTGCGATCGGCGACGTATTGTTTGTCGTACGTCCCCTCGGTGAGCCACGTGAAGGCGATCGCCAGCCCCATGGCCACGTCGGTGCCGGGGCGAGGCGCGAACCACTTGCCCTTAAAATGGGCCGCGGTGTGGTTGAAGTAAGGATCGATGAAGACCTTCGTCACGCCCAGGTCGTCATGGAGCCAGCGCCGCCGGGGAGTGCTTTCGAAAGCGCCGTACGCGCCGTAGGTGGCCTCGGGGTCGGAAGACCAGTAGACGATCATCTCCGTGTGCTTGAGCGCGTCCTCGAGGAGATCGTATTGCTCGGGGATGCCAAGGCGGTGATTGAAACCCCACATGTGGACGCCACCCCAATGCCAGCCTTCCCAGCTGTCCGGGTTGTGCTCGCCGTACGTGAAGCCCACCAGATTCATGAACCGATAGTAGGCGCTATGCCGGTAGCCCACGTTTCCCCACATGTGGTGGGAGCTGGGGGTCGACAGCATCGCCGCGGGGCCGACCTCGGTCTTAAGCCTCATGATCTCGTTGGCCACGATGTCCAGAGCTTCGTCCCAGCTGATGGGCTCGTACCCTGAGACGCCCCGGTTCTCGCAATTACGCTCGCCATTGGGGTCGAAATCCACGCGCTTGAGCGGCGTGAGGATGCGCTTGGGAGAGTAGATGATGGACTTGAGCATGACGGAATAGGGCGATAGAGTCGTCTTGCGCGGCGGAGTGAAAGTATGGCCGCGGGCCTGGATGCTCCACGAAGGCGCGTCGCTCTCGTCGAGTTCGATGGGGTAGATGCGGACTATCTTGCCGTCTTCCACGTCGACGAACACGGGCCCACCATTGGTGCCACTCGTAAGTCTGCGGACTAATGCCATGTTGCTCCTCCGTTCGTATTGCCTCACGAGCCCAGCGTTCGTCGCCCGTAATCGGTTCAGCTTAGGCCGCACCGGCCGCATGTCAAATATGGCACACCCGGATCCCGTCAGATGGGGTCCTGTGCCGCACAACGGAACGGTCGGGCGGTCAGGCTCACGCGTGCCTCTGCAGCTTCCTCGCGCGTGCCGCACTTCCAGTCCGTGGCGTGCGCACGCATGCCGCACTTCCGGTCCGTGGCTTGCCCGCGCGTTCGTGGCTTACCCCAGGTGTAACATGTCCGCGTGGCAGGCCGACCGGATCGCAGAGGCGGCCTAGGATCGACAAGTCGACGTGGTGCGCGGGACTATCGTGAAGAGGTGAGGACGTTGGCTCTCATCCCGGAGAAACCGGAAGTGGACATCCTGGCGGAGATCATCTCGGTCAGTTCGCGTATCGGTGCTCTTGCCGAACTTTCGTCTGGCGCCGATATCGCTCTTCGAGGGGCAGAACTGGGCGCAGAACTGGGCGCGCTTGCCCCCCTTCTCGACGAGATTGCCAAAGCCGCTCAAGACCTCACCGTCCGCTTAGCGGCGACCCGCGCCCTTCATGCCTCGGCCGCCGAAAGAGCGACCCTTCTTGAAAGCATGAAGAACGTGCTGCTCGAGTTCGTCGGGCCCGACATGCGCGTCCAATGGTGCAACTCGTCGGCGCGGGAGCACTACCATCTGGAGGACGAGGATGTCCGCGGCAGGCTCTGCTACGAGGTCTTCCGCAGACGGGACTCGGCCTGCCCCGACTGCCCCGTGGTGCGTTCCCTGGAGACTAGAGCCCCATGGGAATCCGAGATGCCGGGGCCGCGCGCCAGTCGATGGGCCGCCACGGCGACACCAATCTTCGACGAAAAGGGCTCGATCCGCGGCGTCATCCTGGTCGCCATCGGTCTTACGGCCCTCAACGGCCACGACGGAACCCCTGGCGAAGGTCTCCACAGGCAAGGGACTTTGCTGGCGGAGAACCGGGAGCCGGCCATGAACGTGGTGTCGCCCGATTTCGACCTTCTGGTGGTGAACCCGGCCAACGCGACACTGGTCGGGAAGCCGGTCGCTGCGCTGATCGGAAAGAAATGCTACGTGGAGTTCGAACAGCGAGAGGGCGTCTGTCCTTATTGCCCAGGGGTGGTGGCATTGGCCACCGGGAAGCCTCACGAAGCGGAGACCGAGGGCTTCCGCAGCGACGGTTCACGCTTCTACGCGAGGGTCCGGGCGCAACCCGTCCAAGGGCCGAATGGCCGGTCGGCCGGCTTCATAGAGATGGTCGAGGACATCACTCAACGAAAGCGGGCGGAAAGACTTGCTGCCATCCAGACTAAGCTCCAATTGGCCCTAGCAGAGGTGTCCAGTCCCAGCGGCGCGCTGGAAAGGGCTCTTGACGTGGCCCTCTTGGTGGAGGACATCGATTCGGGATGCGCGTTCATGAACGATCCCCGGGCAAATGAGATGCGCCTGGTGGCGAGGAAGGGTCTCTCCAAGGAATGCCTAGAGGCGATCGCCCATCTTAGCCCGGTCGCCGGTTATCTCGAACCACCGGCCCGCTATGGAGATCCCCGAGCCATCGTGGTGGTACCCATCACCCGGGAGGGTCGGCTGACGGCCGCTCTGTATCTAGGTTCCAGTACCCAAGCCCGCATCGAGAGCACCACGAGGGCCGCCCTTGAGAGCCTGGGGACCCAAGTGGGCAATGCACTGACCCGCATCGGAGCCGAGCGAGCGGAGAAGGAGGCCACTTCCACCCTCAAGGCGCTGATAGCGGTCTCTCCGACTGCGATCTGCGTCCTTGATTACAGAGGGGTCGTGACTGCCTGGAACAGCGGCTCGGAGTCGATGTTCGGCTGGAACGAAGCGGAGGCCAAGAACCATCGACCCCTTTTCGCCATGGTGGACGACCCTGCGTGGAAGGAACTCAACAACCTGCGTCGCGCCGGCGGGACTGTCCGCTCGTTCCGCCTCGAGTGCATGTGCAAGGACGGCTCCCACGTGACCGCGAGTGCGAGCATCATCCCGTTCCACACTCCGGCGAGCGGCCACCTGTCCTCCCTGCTTGTGCTGGAGCGTTCGGGTGCCTGAGATCGCAGGCGCGGACGATCGCGTCCCGGCCGGTCCCACGGGGCCTTCACCCCGCGCCGGAGCCGCCGCTGCCAACCATGCCGGGGAGCCCGGAAGCGAAGAACGTCCGCGTATATGGCTTTTCACCGGCTTTCTCGGCTCCGGCAAGACGACCCTCATCCTAGCCATTGCCAGGACCCTTGCAGAAACAGGTCAGAGGATGTGCGTCATCGTGAACGAGATCGGCGACGTGGGCATCGACGGAGAGGTGCTTCGCCTAGGTGGACTCGAGGTGCGCGAGATCACGGCCGGCTGCATCTGCTGCCAGATGGGGGTGGACCTCATCCGGACGTTGCAAGAGGTGGTCGCGGTGGTCGCGCCCGACTTCGTGATGATCGAGGCCTCGGGGATGGCTACTCCGGCAGGAGTCATGCAATCAGTGGATCGGTACCTTGCCGCGAGCGCAAACCGGACCGACGGTACCAGCACTGCCGGCCCAAACGACGAGGGCCTGAGCGGCGGCGCAAGCGCCGCCGGCCCGGTAGTGACGATCACCATCGTCGACCCCACTCGTTTCGAGGCTCTCCATGAAGTACTCACGCCTCTCATCGAAGACCAGATCACGGGAGCCGATCGAGTGGTCATCACCAAGGCGCTTGAGGCGACCCCTGAAGAAGTGGACGCCGCGCGGCGGGTCGTTCAGACACTTCGCCCCGGTGCTTCACTGCACGTGACGGATTCGCTGCGGCCGGAGTCGATTGCCCCTCTGGTCGCGGCTCTAGTCGGGTCCGAGCGCCCCTCGTGAACGTTGAGTTGGACCCTTATGGAGCACGCGTGGTCGTGTTCGTCGCCGAGAAAGCCCTCGACCCGAAGGAGTTCCTGACGGCTTTGCTCGAAGACGTGGCGAAAGCCTGCGAGAGGGAGGGTGCCACGATCATCGGACACTTGAAGGGCTTTCTTCGGCTCGCAGACCAGCTGGTCAACTGCAACTTGACGTCCACGCGGAAAGGCGCCGTTTGCCGTGGTGAGCGGGGCGTGCCGTTCCCTCCGGGATCGGAGGTGGAGCTCGATCTGGCGGTACTCGTCTTCGGTCTGCCGGCCGCGAGGGTCGATGCTTTGGTGGGAGACGCCCTTGAACGACTGCTTTCTCCGTCGGGCGGAACCTGGAAGAAACATGCGCTCTGTTGACATTCACCCTTCCGGCTTGTTAGAAGGAACGGATAATGCGCTCCAAGTACGTCATTGTCATCTGCCCCAGACTCGAGCTCAGGGAGGCCCGTGGTGCCTAGCGAACTGACAGTCAAACTCGGCGACCTGGACCTCGAGGGGGTTCTCGCCGACGTGCAGCGACTCATCGATAGCGATGCCGTCCCCCTGGACGTACTCGCGGATCTGCAGGAGGGGATGTTGATCGTCGGCCGCCGTTTCGAAGCCGAGGACTACTTCCTCTCGGAGTTGATCTACTCCGCCGAGATCTTCAAGCAAGCCACGGCTCTCTTCGGAGACAGGCTCCAGAAGGACAGCGGGAACACCATCGGCACCTTCGTGCTCGGCACCGTGGCCGGGGATATCCACGATTTCGGCAAAGACATCGTGGCGATGGTCCTTTCCTCTAACGGCTTCAAGGTGGTCGACCTAGGCGTGAACGTGCCGGCGGAGGATTTCGTCAAAGCCATCAGGGAATACCAGCCGGAGGTCGTCGGGATGTCCTGCCTCCTCACCACCTGCTTCGAGAACATGAAGGCTACAGTCGACGCCATCGCGGCAGCCGGACTGCGCGACCAGGTGAAGATCATGGTCGGCGGTGGTCCGGTGGACCAGATGGCCTGCGACTACGCCGGGGCAGATGCGTACGGTACGGATGCTCAGAACGCCGTCGATCGGGCCAAAGCCCTGATAGAGGTGGGCTGAGATGGCGGAAACGAAGCAGCTTTTTGGGGAACGCAAGAAGCGGATCCTCGATGCCATAGCACTGGAGAAGCCGGATCGGGTGCCTGCCGTCGCACTGGGCAATGCCTTTGCCGCGAAGGTGGCGGGTATGTCTCTCAAGCAGTTCGTCGAGGAGCCGGAGGCGGGCTACAAGATGCTCGTCGACGTCTTCAGCAGCTTAGGGGACATCGACGGCACACAGCAAGCCCATTTCAACCCCTATCTCTTGAGCCCGATGTGGAACTCGCGGGTGAAGATCCCCGGCCGCGACTTGCCCGACGATAGCCTGTGGCAGGTGGAGGAACTCGAGCTCGTGACCCGGGAAGACTACGACATCATCATCGACCAAGGCTATGAGGCCTTCTCGGCACGCTTTCAGCGGGAGAGGCTCGATGATCCTTTGGCGAAGCTGGGTCCATTCATGGAGAGTGTGCCCGGCGCTCTCAAGGCCTGGAACGATCGCGGCCTACCGGTCATGGCCCTGGGTGTCGTCACTATCCCATTCGAGGCACTGTGTGGCGGGCGGTCGCTGCGCGCTTTCGTCCTCGACCTGATGCAGATCCCCGACAAGGTCGAGGCCGTCATGCAGACCATCATGCCGGCTATGGTGAAGGAGACGCAGGGGTTCGTGCGCGCCTTTCCCGACGTCATGGGGGTGTGGGTGGGAGGTTGGCGCACTGCCAGCCAGTTCCTGGCCCCAAAGCTCTGGGAACGCTTCGTCTTCCCCTACTACCAGCAGCTCGTGCAGGTGGTCGTGGACGAAGGCGTCATTCCCATCCTTCACTTCGATGCCAAGTGGGACCGCGACCTGGCCCGTCTCCGCGAACTTCCCGCGCGTACCTGTGTGCTCTCGCTCGACGGCGCCACAGACATCCGTAAGGCCAAAGATTTGCTGGGGGACCACATGTGTCTCATGGGGGACGTCCCTGCACAGCTCCTCACCATAGGCACCACGGACGAGGTGCAGGACTACGTCGCCCGCCTTCTCAGGGACATCGGCCCCGAAGGCTTCATCCTATCCTCGGGGTGCGATATCCCCTACAGTGCGAAGTTGGAGAACGTGAAGGCCATGTTCGCGGCCCGCGGCTGAGTGTCGACGGATCCGAGGTGACCATGATGGATATCTGCTTTCCCGGTAACAAGCGGGTGCAGGCTAGCTACAAAGGCTTCGTTGTCGAGACGGACCGGCCCGAAGCGGTGGGTGGAGACGGCACGGCACTCAGCCCATACGACCTGTTCCTCTGCTCGCTGGGCACCTGCGCGGGTGTCCACGTGCTCGACTTCTTGCAGCAGCGTGATCTTCCGACTGAAGATGCTCGCATGTCCCTGAAGGCCGAGCGCGACCCCGACTCCGGAACGCTGACCGAGGTCTTTCTGGAGATAAAGCTGCCTGCTTCATTCCCGGAACGATATAAGGCAGCAATCGTCCGAGCTGCCGGACTCTGCATCGTCCGGCGCCACCTGAAAGAGCCGCCCATATTCCACGTGACCGCGACCATCGGATAGTGCGGGCAATGGCCCGCCGGCGCCAGCAGGCTGCTGAAGTATGACGTCTCGCCGTCGGGGCGCGATGGGCGAGTGCGAGAGAAGGACGCAGGAAGCGCGATAGCGGCGCTATTTGCGCGACCGAGGACGCACCATCGCGCCGCCCAGTGCGTTCCGGCGGCCGGGGCTTCGTTCTTCAGCAGCCTCCTAGCTCGGCGCCACCGGGTTCAGATCAAGCCCCGAGCAGGCTCAGCGACCTCGGTGCACCGGCTCTCGTGTCCGTGGCCCTCGTCGAGCCGCTCTTGGGTCCGGCGCATCCGGCGTTGCGCAGCCGAAGGCGAGCGAGCGACTTCTATCTGACCGTCGACCCCCATTTCACGCCGGTATCCGCGAGTGAGGCCCCGCATGCATCGACGATGGCCGTGCCACCGTCGACGACCAGAGCGGCACCAGTCATGAACGAGGAGTCGTCACTCGCGAGAAACACGAAGACCCCCGATATTTCTGCGGGTGTCGCAGCCCTGTGAAGAGGTACGTTCGTTATCATCCGCTCGAGGACACCGTCGATATTCGTCCCAAGCGCCGCCGCGACCGGGCTCAGCGAGTGCTCGACCATGGCCGTCCTCGTGAGGCCGGGGCACACCACGTTGCATCTGACTCCCGCGGCGCCGTAGTCCAAGGCCGCCTGCTGTGTGAGCATGATAAGGCCGGCCTTCGACGAGCAATACGCCGGCATCCCGGGAAGGCAGCGAAGGCCTCCCAGAGAAGCGACGTTTATCACCGATCCACCGCCGCCGCGGATCATGTGGGGAATCGCAACCCGCATCATGAGAAATGGGGCGGTCAGGTTAGTCTCTATGACCTTTCGCCACACGTCCGGCTCGATCTCGGTGACCGAGCCACCCGGATCGATGCCCGCGTTGTTCACCAGAATGTCCAGCTTGCCGCCCATCGCGAGCGTCGCGTCCACCATCGCCTGGACGTCTTCGGAGTTCGTCACGTCTCCCACGCAGGTCGTCACCGACCCGGCGGGCAGCGATGCCGCTACACTGTCCAGCATCTCCTTGCGCCGGCCCGTGATGCAGACTTTGGCACCTTCCGCGACAAAACGCTCCGCGACCGCGGCCCCGATACCCGCGCTTCCGCCGGTAATCAAAGCGACTTTACCTTCGAGCTGCATTATCTTCTCCTCCATTCAAGAACCTGTTCCACGCGCCTTTCTGTCCGCTTACGGGGAAGTATCAGTCTAGAGGAATCACCGGCAGAAGCAGGTACGACGGGCGCTCTCGGTCGTGGTAGATGGTGTCGGTGCCGACCTTGAGCCCGTAGTAGTGGCCGCCGAAATCGAGGGCGTTCGAGTCGCCGTTGGCGTAGTCGAGACGGATGCGGTGGCCTTTGAGGAACCGGTTCGAAGTCGGCCAGATCTCCACCTCGTACCGGTAGATCTTGCCCGGCTCCACCGGCTGCGGGTTCGCGTGCGTGTAGTACGGGCGGTCCGGTTTGCTCAGCGCCTCGTCCTTCTCGCGGTGTGTGCCTTTGAGCCAGCCGCGGGTCAGCAGCCGGCCGGCCGGCGGCATCCCCGGCACCTGCGCCTCGTCCGGGAGTTGGTCCCAGAGCCGGCAGAAGAGGTCGGCTTCGGTCTGGTCGGACGACACGTACACGACCAGCACCATGCTCCCCACCACCTCGAGATCTTCGGGCAGGGGGTCGCTGGTGAAGGTCATGATCTTCCGGCAGGGGTCGAGCACACCGTCGATCCATGATCGCCGTGCCCACCCCGGAGAACCCGGTCCAATCGGGATCAGGATAAGAGAAGAGAAACGAGCTGTCCTCCGCCGTCGGCGGCTCGAACGAAAGCCGGCCGTCGTTGAGCGACCGCACCGCCCCAGCTCGGGCCCGCGTGCAGGTAGAGCTTCGCGTGTTCGGCGCGGGCCAGCGGCCACTCGTTCTCGCGCCGGTACCGCTCGAGCCCGCGCACGAAGATGTTCACCGGCGGCTCGTCCATCATGCCGGTGTCGTTGCCCTTGAGCCAGTGATCGTACCAGCGCAGCAGCAGGAGGCGCATCTCGGGCGAATTGAAGATGGCCATCTCGTCGCCTTCGAAGTCGCCGTGGCAGAGCATGAGCTTCTTGGGGACCTCGATCTCCTCGTAGCCGCGGATGTTGCCGCGCAGGTGCAGCCCCACTCTTGTGGAGGATGCCGATGCTGAACACCGGACATTGGATCTTCTTGAGATCGGCCCGCCTCGCCTCCCAGAAATCGTCGAAAGTCTGGTGCTGTATCAGATTCCAGGAGAAGTACCAGTCTCCGGGACGTGGGGTCTTCGCCTTTGCGACCCACTCGGTAGTGGCCGAGGATCTCCGTGGTGTGCCAGCCGCCCACGAAACCCACCGCCAGCATGCCGCCGTGGTAGACGTTCTCCCGGTAGAGGTCGGAGACCGCGTCGTAAGGCACGATGCAGGCAAGATGCGGCGGTTGCTGAGCGGCGGCGAACCACTGTACGATGCCGGGATACGACTCGCCGATCATGCCCGACCTTGCCCGTGCACCAGGGCTGGGCGGCGATCCACTCGATGACGTCGTGCAGGTCGCGCTGCTCGTCCGGCGAGAAGAGCTGCCACTGGCCCTCCACGGACTTGCCGGTGCCGCGCACGTCCATGTGCACGTACGCATAGCCGCGAGACACGAAGTACTCGAAGTCGTTGGTCTCCCGCATGTGGAAGGTGGGCACCGAGGGCAGATAGGCCAGGTCTTTGTTGTACGGCGAGGCCGAGAACAGCGACGGGAACTCGCCGGCGGCATCGGGCCGGAACACGTCCACCGCGATGTGCACGCCGTCGCGCACCACCACCATGACGTCCCGCTCCACGATCATCTTGTACTGAGGCCGGCTCAGCTTGTCGGCCGGGAAGCCCTCCGGCAGCATCGAGGCCATGATCTCCGGCTCGAGGATCTTGGTGTACACGAGATGCCTCCTTCGCTCTGGCTGCTAGCGCAGCCTACAGGTGCCGCCGCGCCGATGGTCTGGCGGAGCGGCGGACTCACCGAGGGTGGGAGCTCGGCTGCGGATGGCCGGGCTGCGACCGGTGGCGGCGGGCCGACCAAGGCCCGCCGCCACGTCACGGCCGCTCGCCGCTCGGCGCCCCCTCCCGCGCCCGGGGCTACTGACTACTACGCCGGGATCACCGGCAGCACGATATGCGACGGGTGGTCCTTGTCGTGGTAGATCGTGTCCCGACCCACCTTGAGCCCGTAGTAGTGGCCGCCGAAGTCGAAGGCGTTCGAGTCGTAGCAGGCCAGGTCCACCCGGACCCGATGGCCCTTCGGGAAGAAGCACGACGTCGCCCACACCTCGATCTCGAACTTGTAGACCTTGCCCGGCTCCATGGGCTTCGGCTCGTCATGCCGGTAGTACGGCCGGTACGGCAGGCTCTTGGCCTCGTCCTTGGTGCACGGCGTGAGAGGCCTTCAGCCAGCCCCGGGTGAGCATGGTGCCGCGCGGCGGCATGCCCGGCACCTGCTCCGCGTCCGGGAACTGGTCGGTGAGCCGCACGAAGAAGTCGGTGTCGGTCTGGTCGGACGACGCCCAGAGGTTGAGCACGATGTTGCCGATCACCTCGAGGTCTTCGTCCAGCGGCTCGGTGGCGAAGGTGAGGATCTTCCGCACCGGGTTCGGTACCCCGTCCTCCATGACGGCCGTGCCCAGCCCCGAGAAGTGCGACCAGTCCGGGTCGGGATAGTCGTAGCTGGTCGAGCTGGCGTCACCGTCGCCTTGGTCTCGCCGGCGGCCACATCTTCCGGCGCCCAGGCGGTGCGCGGCCGCCCCGTCGCCGGTGCCGGGCGCGTCCGGCGCCGGCGCGGGCGCGCGCCGGCTTGTCGGCCGTCGGCGGCTCCCAGAGAGCGCCGTCGTTCAGCGACTCCACGCCGCCGCTCGGGCCCGGCGCCAGATACAGGTTCTTGTACTCGGGTCTGGGGAGCGGCCAGTCCTTCTCGGGCCGGTAGACCTCCCGGTTGCGCACGAACACCGTCACCGGGTCCTCGTCCATGAAGCCGGTGTCGTTGCCCTTGAGCCAGTGGTCGTACCAGCGCAGATGCAGCAGCTGCATCTCCCGGGAGTTGAAGATGGCCATCTCGTCGCCCTCGAAATCCCCGTGGCAAAGCAGCAGCTTCTTGGGCGTCGTCACCGTCTTCGTAGCCCCGGATGTTCCCGCGCAGGTGGATCCCCACCTTGTGCAGGATGCCGATGCTGTAGACCGGCACTTGATCTTGGAGAAGTCCGGGGTCGCGGATCTTCCAGAACTCATCGCAGGTGGGGTGGTGGATCACGTTCCAGGGCAGGTCCCACTTGCCCACGTTCGTCGGCCGGGCCCGTACTTGCCCAACCGGTAGTTGGCCCGGATCTCCGCCGTCCACCAGTTGGCCGGGAAGCCCAGGGCCATGATGCCGCCGTGGAAGGCCACGTCCCGGTACATGTCGGCGCCGGCGTCGAACGGAACGATGCAGGCCAGGTGGGGCGGCTGCATGGCGGCGGTGAACCACTGCACCCAGGCCAGATAGCGACTCGCCGATCATCCCCACCTTGCCGGTGCACCAGCGCTTGCTCCGCGATCCACTCCACCATGTCGTAGAAGTCGTTCTGCTCTTCCTGGCTGAAGAGCTGGAACTCCCCCTCCACCGACTTGCCCGCTCCCCCGCACATCCTGGTGCACGTAGACGTAGCCCCGGGACACGAACCACTCGATGTCGTTGGTCTCCCGGAAGTGGAAGACGGGCCACTGCGGCAGATACTCCAGGTCCTTCTGGTAGCCGCAGGTGGCGTAGAGGGCCGGGAACTCCCCGGCAGAGTCCGGCCGGAAGATGTCGCAGGCCACCCTCACGCCGTCGCGCATGGTGACGAAGACGTCCCGCTCCACCACCATCTTGTAATGCGGCTTGCTCAGCTTGTCCGCCGGAAAGTCCTTGGGGAGCATGGTGGCCATGATCTCCGGTTTGAGGATCTTCGTGTACATGCACTTCCTCCTTCGTGGGCCGAGGTCTGGAGTACATACCCGGGCGACCGAAACAGCACCCCGCTGTCTTTCGAGCGGGAGGAACCATCGCCGAAACGCCCGAGTTTTTGAGCTTACCCGGTAGGTATCACGCTCCCGGCGCCAATGCAAGCCTCGTGCTCCCCGGCCTCCGCTCTTGAGCCACATGAGGTGCGTCCCGCCGCCGGCTCTGAGGCACCTCGTGAAACCAGGAGCTTGCGGATACCACCGGCCGCGTGACAAGGTGGTGGAAGCCGCCGGCAGAGCCATGGCGGCGGCCGCCCAACAGAGCTCTGGCGGCCAACGATTGAAGATGCGACGAATTGTGCTCGAGCACAGAGAGCGAGGCATGTGATGGTCAGGATCGACGTCGAGAACCATTTCGCCACCGAGGCGTTCGTGGGCGCCCTCTACAGAAATCCCGGCTATCCCCGCTTCGTGGACGATCCGGTCACCCGGGAGCGCCACGTGTACCACTCGCCCGAGTACTGGCAGCCGTTCGGCGATCCCCTGGTCGAGAGACTCCTCGACCTGGACGACGCGCGTCTCGCGGCCATGGACGCCGTGGGCATCGACCTGGCCGTGCTTTCTCACACCGCGCCGGCGCTGGAACAGTTGGAACCCAGAGTAGCCACCGCCCTGGCCAAGGAAGCGAACGACGTGCTGGCCTCCGCGATCGACCGGCACCCTCAGCGGCTATTTGGGTTTCGCCACGCTGGCTCCCAAGGAACCCGAAGAGGCTGTCAAAGAGCTGGAGCGCTGCGTCAAGGAACTCGGGTTCCTGGGCTGGAACACCCACTCCAATTTCGGGGACTCCTACCTCGACGACAAGACCTACTGGCCGATCCTCGCAAAAGCTGAGGAACTGGGCGTGCCCATCTACCTCCACCCCACCTTCCCCATCATCCCTCAGCTCACCACGTACGGCTTGGCGCTCGCCGGGCCGAGCTTCGGCTTCGGCATCGAGACGTCCATTGTGATGATGCGGTTGGTGTTGAGCGGCGTATTCGACGCCTTCCCCAAGCTCATGATGATCCTGGGCCACTACGGGGAAGCGCTCCCCTTCCTGCTGGCCCGAGTGGACCGGTCGTTCCTCCAGTACCACGTGCCGGCGGGATCGGGCTCTATGCCTCAGCTCGAGAAGCATCCAAGCCGCTACCTGCTCGCCAACATGCGGGTGACCACCAGCGGCAACTACCTACCTGCCGCCTTTCATTGCACCCGCGAGGCCCTTGGCATCGAAAGGATCATGCTGGGCACCGACTACCCCTACGAGAAGACCGACGAGGCACTGGGTTTCCTGGATGCTCTCTCTCTATCGCCTCGCGAGCAGGCGCAGCTTTTCGAGGAGAACGCCCGGGAGCTCGGCCTGGCAAGGTAGCGACAGGCGGGGCGCCGCACGGCCCACAGCATTCGGGGCCTCCTCCCTGCGATTCGACCGAGCTCGAGCTTCGGCTCAAGTTAGGGCAGCCCAGTACCTGGGTACAGACCCCCATCTATTACATAGGCCACCTCCGTGGCGAGGGTGACAGACGTCACGGGAGGCGACCCAGTCGATCGCGAGTGGAGGGGGGTCCATGGATCAGCAGCTGCCCACGCAGATGCTCCCAGCCGTGCCGCATGTCGCTTTCAGCATCTTCAACTTCGCCATACCCACGATCATCGCTATCGCCGTCGTCATCGTCGCGTTCTTCCTTGGGGCGTGGGCGCGGATCCCTCGGTGGATCGCCGGGCCCCACGAGGCCGCAGATCCGGGCGAGACGCCCCCCGCAGGAAGGACCGATCGGCCATGAGTCTCACGAAGCGGACTCAGTCGTTTGTAGAGCGGAACCTCACCCTGGAGGACGCACTCCCCACTAGGATGCCGGCGTATGTCAACTCCGTGGCCTACCTGTTCGGTGCGGCCACGCTCATGGGATTCCTGATGCTCATCGTCACCGGAGTGGTGATGGCCCTGTTCGGTCCGAACTGGTACCACCTTTCGGCCACCGGGCATTTCGTCAACTCGCTCCACTTCTGGAGCACCCAGATCTTCTTCGCCGCCCTTCTCATCCACTTGGTGGTGAAGTTCTTCATGGCAGCCTGGCGTGACAAGCGCTTCTCCACCTGGATCTGGGGAACGCTGTCCCTTGTGGTAGTCGTCTTCACCGGCCTCACCGGGTTCCTTCTCCAGTCCAGCTGGGATTCTCAGTGGATCGCCGTTCAGGCCAAGGATGCCATGAACGCCATGGGGATAGGGTCCTGGTTCAACACCGCGAACGTCGGCCAGATGCTGACTATGCACATCGCGGTTCTGCCGATCCTGGGCACGATACTAATCGGCATCCACCTCTATCTCGTCCGCCGCGACAGCCCGGTAAAGCCCTTTGCCAAGAAGGGGGGCTGGCATGAGTCGTAGGTCGGACGAATACCAGCAGGGAGTGCCGCAGAAGTCCTACGACCTCATCCGTGAGGGACTCCTGATCCTTCTCGTGGTGGTGGTCGTGATTGTGGTACTCGCAGGGGTCTTCGGCTCGCCGGACTACCCCACAGTCACCGGTCAGGCCGTCGCCACAGATCAGCCGATCGCCTTCCTGAAGACATCCACCGGCATCCTCTCCGGTGACAGCAGCCTCCAGGAATACGGTCCCCCTTACACGAACAACAATGAGAACGCCCAGCGGCTGGTCGGGATCGCTCCTTCCACCTGGTTCGGGGTCACCCACCCCATCGACGCGACGCAAGATCTCGTGATCAAGCCTCTGGAGCGGGTCGCGCTCTTCCGCTCGGATGTCTCGCAAGCTCTCGACATCTACCAGAAGGCTTCGAGCGACCAGCAAAGCGCCTGGACCGGCGCCTACTCTGACTCACTCGACAAAGCCACGATCGTAGCCGGAAAGGTGCAGGTGCCGCCCGGCGACTACGGGCCCGTCCCGGTGATGATGGACGGCATGCTGCGTGCTCGCAAAGGCGGGTCTTCTCGAAGGAGCCCTGCAGAACAACGCCCAACTGCCATATGCCTTCGACTCCAGCCTCCCGCTGCTCTACTTCGAAGACGACGTGGACCACAACGTGGCTGAAAGTCTGAACATGCTGGGGAGTCAGTGGGGCATCATCCACGAGACCGGCGGCTTCCCGGGGGCCTGGTGGCTCTGGCCATACGCGTTCTTCTACCAGATCCCGCCGATGAACCAGTCTGCCAACGGGGACCTCGAAGTGGGATTGATCATGTTGGTGATATTCCTGATCATCCTGTTCACCCCGGTGATCCCGGGTCTCAACCGCATTCCGCGAGGAATCAGGCTCTACCGGCTGATCTGGCGAGACTGGTACCGGGAGCGGCGGACGGGCTGAGGTGGACTGAGGGGCAATCCATTTCCCCGGATAACAAAGGGGCGGGCCGTGAGGCCCGCCCCCCGGTCCTCCCGCGGGGCTTCGTCCCCGTGCGTGGGGGCGCCGGCCGACGGCCGGCGCCCTCCAGGCTATTTGGGAGGTATTACCGGCAGCACCAGATGCGAGGGATGTTCCTTGTCGAAGAAGATGGTGTCTTTGCCCACCTTGAGGCCGTAGTAGTGCCCGCCGAAGTCCAGCGCATTCGAGTCGCCGTTCGCGAGGTCGAGGCGGAGCCGGTGTCCCTTGAGGAAGCGGTTGGACGTGGCCCAGATCTCGATCTCATATTTGTAGATCTTGCCCGGCTCGATGGGCTTCGGAGAATCGTGCAGGTAGTACGGACGATATGGCTTGCTGAGCTCTTCGCTTCTCGTAAACGTATGCGAGGCTTTGAGCCAACCCCGGGTGAGTATCCGCCCTGCCGGCGGCATCCCCGGCATCTGCATCTCGTCGGGGAATTGATCCCAGATGCGCACCAGGAACTCCGTATCCGGCTGGTCCGACGAGGCGTAGAGCACCAACACCGTGTTGCCGATCACTTCGGTGTCCTCAGGCATCGGGTCGCTCGTGAAGGTGAGGATCTTCTTGCAGGGGTGCAGCATTCCCCTGTCCATCACCGCGGTACCCACCCCGGAAAACCCGGTCCAGTCGGGATCAGGGTACGAGTAGGTGACTGAATCCGCGCCGGCGATGGGCGCGTCCCAGCCGAGACCGCCGTCGTTGAGCGATTCCACGGCCCGGCTCGGTTTGCCGCTCAGGTACATCTTCTTGTACCGGGTGCGGGCGAGCGGCCACTCGTTCTCGGGACGGTATTGCTCCTGCCCGCGCACGAAGATATTGACCGGCGGCTCGTCCATGATGCCGGTGTCGTTGCCTTTGAGCCAGTGGTCGTACCAGCGCAGGAGCTGGTTGCGCACCTGGATCGACTCGAAGATGGCCACCTCGTCGCCTTCGAAGTCCCCGTGGCAAAGCATGAGCTTCTTGGGCGTCTTCACCTCTTCGTATCCGCGGATGTTGCCCCGCAGGTGGATGCCGACCTTATGCAGGATGCCTATGCTGTAGACGGGGCACTTGATCTTCGAGAAGTCAGGGTTCCGCACTTTCCAGAAGTCGTCCGCCAATTGGTGGTTGATGACGTTCCAACCCAGGTCCCAGTCGCCCTGGGTGGCATTCTCGGCCACGCGACCCACCCGGTAGTGGCCGCGAAGCTCGGTGATGTGCCAGCCGGCCGGGAAACCCGTGGCCATGATGCCGCCGTGGTAGGCCACGTCCCGGTACATGTCCGCGCCGCCGTCGAAGGGAACCACACAGGCCAGATGAGGAGGCGCTTGAGCCGCTGCCATCCACTGCGTCCACGCGTAGTACGACTCGCCGATCATCCCTACCTTGCCGGTGCACCAGGGTTGGCTCGCGATCCACTCGATGACGTCGTAGTGGTCGTTCTGCTCCTCCTGGCTGTGCCACCGCCACTGGCCCTCCACCGACTTCCCGCTGCCGCGGATGTCATGGTTGACGTAGCAGTAGCCCCGCTCCACGAACCACTCGATCTTGTTGGTCTCCCGCATATGAAAAGTGGGCACCGGCGGAAGCCAGTACAGGTCCTTCTGGTACGGGGACGACGCGTATAGCGAAGGGAACTCGCCTGGCGCGTCCGGCCGGTAGACGTCCACGGCGACGCGCACGCCGTCGCGCATGGTGACCATCACGTCTTTTTCCACCTTGACCTTGTAGCAGGGCGTGCTCAGTTGGTCGGCGGGGAAATCATCGGGCATCATCGAGGCCATAACCTCAGGGATGAGGATCTGGCTGTACATGTAGGGCCTCCTTGGTCCTCTGGTGCCTGCCATGGGGTATGCACCCCCAACCCAGAGGAACACGGCCGGGCGATGGATGTCAAGCCCGCGATCGTCCGGTTCTTCCACCCGGCCCGCGTCGGAGACGCAGCCGCGCGCGCACTTTCTGTCCGACCGGCACGTTATCGTCTGTTCCGCACACTCTGCGGAAAAAGGAGGTCCCCCCGATGTTGGTCCCAGCGGTCATAGCCGTGGCAGTCCTCGTCCTTCCCCTCGGCTACGTGTTGCTCCGCAAGTTCTCCGTCACGCGTCAGCAGATCGAGTTTGGCGCGCCCCAGAACGGAGTCTCCGCGATATGTCTCGATATCCAGGAAGACACGGTGCGCAGCCTCTATATCCTTTTCGAGGACGGCACCATGAACGAGGTGAAAGGGGTCAGAGCTGCCTGACAGTCGCTTGAGCGTTGCACGGCCCGCCCCAAGACAGAACCCCTTGCGCCGCGGCACCCGCGGCCGGGCACGGACCCGGTTTGCGCCAACTTCAGTGACGGGCGCGCCGGCCACGCGCGGACCAGGCCTGTGGACTCCATTGACCGGCCTCCGGCGAAGAGCGTATCAGGCTCGCCGCGACTCCGGTGGCTGGTCCGCTAGGAGGCGTCGCTCAGGCTTGCGGCTACGCCAGGGCCTCTACCAGCCCAGCCAACTTATCCACCGTCCAGGCTCCGCTCGTGTGCCAACGGATGGTGCCAGAGCCGGCCACGAGATACAGCTGGATGTCGCTAAGGTCGGGCAAGGCTAGCGCTTTCTGCAGTGACGGTAGGTCCAGATAGGTCGTCAGAACGTGAGCCCTCATGCGAGCATCCGCGACGCCGGCCCTCATGCCGCCGTCGATGGCGGTCCTAAAAATGCGATAGGTCTTGGAAAGAACCGCCACCTGCCAGATTCCGAGCCCCGGAAAGTCTTGCTCCAGCCGCGAAAAATGTGGCGACCACGTCTCAATCGGTGCGAGGTGCTCCCTCGAGAAAGCCAGCACGACCAGGTTGGAGGCTCCGGGTAGATCCTTGGGGATGGTCAGCGCCCTTCCTTCGAGGTCCTGAGCGGCGACCGGGGGAAACGGGGCTCCCGCAGGCTCGAGCGCGCCGCTCACACGATCCTTTCCAGCGTCTCGCGGAGAGCATCCAACGTGTAGGGTTTCTGGAGCGCCGCGGCAAAGCCGTATTTGTCATACTCGGCGACGGCAGGGTCGTCGGAATAACCGCTGGAGACGATCACTTTCACCTCAGGGTCGATTTTGAGGAGAGCAGCGGTGGCTTGCGTACCGCCAAGGCTGCCCGGCATGGTCAGGTCCATTATCACCAGATGGAAACGCTCGCCCGCGTCTTTAGCTGCCTGAACGAGCTCAACCGCCTCGTCGCCGGAGGTGGCCAGGACACTCTCATGCCCCAACAGCGACAGCATCCGCGTCAAGATCTTGCGCACCATGTCTTCATCGTCCACTACGAGCACGCGCAGCGAGGTCTTTCCCCCGACGAGCGCAGGCGTGGGTGGCTCCTGCTGTTGGACTAGCCCGGGACGCGCCGGCAGCAAGACCCTGAACGTGGTACCCACCCGAACAGCCGACTCGATCTCGATCTTGCCGCCGTGCCTGGCTACGATGGAATGGGCCACACTCAGCCCCAGGCCGCTCCCAGCCTTCTTCGTGCTGAAGTACGGATCGAAGATCTGGTCCCGGATGCGCGCCGGTACGCCCGTCCCCGTATCGGAGACCGCGATCTCGACATACTGCTCGCCGTTCGGCTCCGTCCTGTCTCTCGTGGAGATGGTGATCTTGCCGGTCTCGCCGCGGATCGCTTCTCTCGCATTGATGACGAGATTCTGGATCACCTGGGCGATCTGCCCCAGATCGACCTCGGCCGGCCAAGTCTCTTCCAGAGAATAGTCCGCGCGCACCCTGAAGCCGCTCAGAGTGAAGCCCGCAACGTCTGCAACCAGATCGTTCAGCACTGCGAGCTCCTTCGCCGGGGCTCCCCCCTTTGCAAAGGTAAGCAGCTGCCGGGTAAGGCTCACCGCTTTCTCCGAGGCGCTCTCCACCCCGCTCAGCAGTTCATCGAGCTTCTCAGGGTCGGTCTCGTTGCGGGCGAGGCTGATGTTCCCCAGGACTCCCATCAGCAGGTTGTTGAAGTCGTGCGCTATACCCCCGGCCATGACGCCCAAGGACTCCAGACGGGTGAGCCGCAGCCTGTCATCCTCGGCACGCTTCTCCTCGGTCACGTCCTCGGCCACAGCCATCTGCCCTACGAGACGGCCGCGGCGATACAGACGGGCGCGCGACACTCTCAGAAAGACCGGCGACCCATCCCTTCGTACACGCTGGACCTCCATAGCCTCCAGCGGCCCGCCCACGTTGACGGCATCGACATTCGCTTGGAACTCGAGCAAAGATTCCTCGGAAATGAACGGGGGCAGCGAGCCAAGCACTTCGGACTCGGTCCAACCGAAGATCTTCTCGGCCGCGGCGTTCCACATGGTCACGTTGCCTTCGAGGTCGAAGCTATATATCGCAAGAGGGGCAGTGGCGATGAGGCTTTGCAGGGTATCGACCACCTCACTCCTCGCCTGTTCCGCTCGGATCCTGGCAATAGGTCCCCTCAGCTGAAAAGCGAACTCTTCCAGAGTGGCGATCGTGGATGCTGGAATCTCGTCGAGAGCGCGCGCCGAGACGACCAATACGGCCAGCGGCCGCCCTGAGTGCATGATGGGGAGCATTGCCGCCGCGCGCAATCCCTCGGCCGCCTCGTACTGTGTGACCGAATCGCTGCGGGACACGATGTAGTCGTGGTTGATGCAGAATATTCTTGCCTTCGGCGAGCTCGCCCATGCGCCCGCCATGATTCGGGTCGGACCCGCGTGACGAGATGGCGTCCACAAACTCCGGGGAAAGGCCTCGAGGAGCTGCCAACCTGATGTCGCCGGATTCCGCATCGGCAGCGTAGATGCAGCCTCCGTCTACTCCATCCAAGAGCATGGCCGTATCGAGTACTTGCTCGAGCGCTTCCTGGAGATCGCTGGTGGCGGCAAGAGTGTGGCGAAGCCCGTTCATCATCGAAGCGACAGTCTCCGAGTGCACGCGTTGCGTCACGTCGCGCCCGGCGCCCCAGATACCCGCTATGCCCCCAGCCGGATCGAAGATAGGCGTAGCCACTGCCTCTACGAACACCGTGCTCCCGTCCCGGCGTCTCGTCTTGAACAAAGCCGGCTCGGGCAGCCTACCCATGCCGAGCTCCCCGACCATGCGCATGACCCGAGTATGATCCGTTTCGTCGATGTAATCCAGAAGGCTGAGCCCCTCGGCGATGTCAGCGGGCGAAGCGCTGAGCATTTCCATGGCGATCGGATTTGCGTACACCAAGACAGAGATCCGCGTCGGTGCGGAAAACGGCCTCCGGCAAGAACTCGACCATCTCCCGGAAGAAATCTTCATGCCGCTGCGTTTCCATCTCGGTTTGTGACTGAATCTTTCGCGCGATCTCGTCAAGGTGCTCGTCAAAACGAGCGACAAGATCCGCGCTGTGCGCAGGATCTTGGCCGGACTCTCCAACGGCCCGCCGCTCTCTCAGCTCAGCGAAACTGGCTCTCAGGCGTTCGATGTCAGCGAGTATCTCGCTGCATGCCTCACTCAAGATGGCCCCCCACTAGGTGACTGGCTTCGCAGCCGTGTATTACGGCGTCAGTCGAGCATTTTACTCCGAGTACGTCTTCTGAGGGGGGTATCATGTGTGGGAACAGGAAGGAGGCAGCATGAAGAAGAGACATTGGAACGAGTTGACCAGTTGTCAGCGCGCGGCCATCGTGGTCTTGGCGGTCACGCAGTTCGGCTTGCTCGCTGCAGCTCTGTGGGATGTCGCCCACCGCAAAGCAGAGGAAGTACGAGGACCGCGGGCCATGTGGGCGGCCCTGTCGTTCGTCGACTTCCTAGGCCCGATCGCGTACTTCACGATCGGCCGCAAGGACTGTTGCTGGCTTTGCTGCTCCGAAGAGGGCGAGGAAACGTCCGCAGTGGCGGGAGATATCTGGCAGCAGCGGAAGCTCCGGTTGAAGGATAATCCGGCGGCTCCGGCGGGGCCCAGCGTGACAGATCCCGGAGCCGCGGCGGTCCGCGAACCCAGCGACGAGTCGCGCGACGCAAAGGAACCCCAAACCGTTGGCTTGCTACCCGGCGATGCCGACGACCTACGCTTCATGACCCTGGCGCTCGAGGAGGCGCGCCGAGCAGGCGGCCAGGGGGAGGTACCCGTGGGCGCTGTCCTGGTCGTGGATGGGGAGATCGTCGCCTCACGAGGCAATGAGCGTGAACGCCGGCACGACCCCACCGCCCATGCCGAGATGCTCGTCCTTCGCGACGCGGCAGCCCTTCTCGGCGGCTGGCGCGTTCAAGGGTCGACGCTGTACGTGACCTTGGAGCCGTGCGCGATGTGCGCCGGCGCTATGGTACTGGCACGGATCGACCGCTTGGTCTTCGGCGCGGACGACCCGAAAGCCGGAGCAGCCGGCTCGGTGATGGACTTGGTCCGGCACACGGCGCTCAACCACCGACTGGAGGTGACAGCAGGCGTGCTCGCGGCCGAATCAGCCGGCCTACTACGCGGGTTCTTCGAGCAACGGCGATAAGCGACATTGCGGGCGCGCCACGGCCCGAAGCCCGCCGACGATAGGCAACGGCTGGAGAGATCGGTCCGGCCTAGAGCAGCCGACCTACTCGGGTGCCCAATATTCTCGATGATCTCTTGCGCGACGACCTCTTGGGGCTGGCTCAATAGCTGACCACCCGCGGCAGCTTCTGGGCTTCCGCTATCCAGTCTGTTACTTGCTCTTCGGTCGGGACCCTCTTGACGAGCTTCTTCTCCTCGTTCACAAGCGCCAACTTGGCGGCAAGGTTTTCGGGCTTGCGCTGAGCGAGTTCGGGCACGGTGTCGACGCCCGCCGCTTCGAGAAGATCGGAATACTCCTCGCCTATCCCTTTGATCCGGAACAGATCAGCCATGTTCACCCAGCGCAAGATCAACTTGTCACTGATCCCGCTCGACGCCGCGAGATCGGCGCGGCCCTTGGGTGTCGCTCCCTCCTTGAGAAGGGCCTCCACGCTCCCCACGCCTACTGCTTTCAGCTTGTCAGAGTGACGCGAACCGATACCTTCGATGTCAGCCAGATTCGTCATTCCAAATCCTCCGCGATCGCATTCCTCTCGAGCGCCACCGGTACTTCAATCCTTATTTCTTGCCGAAGAGCCCTCCAAGCGCACTCTCGGCTTCGCCCATGATGCCTCCGACACCGGCTGTGCCGCCTGCCCCACCCGCCGTGAGCTTGTCGAGGTGCTCGGCGAGCGGAGCGGGTAATCTCTCCTTGAGGAACCCCATGATCGTCGTCACCGCTTTCTGTGCTTGTTCCGGTGACAGCCCCGCCTTTTCGGTGAGAAGTTTCTCTAGCTCGTTCACAGTGACCGCCTTTCCGCGAAGAAACCTTGCTCGTTTCTTTTGCCCCCGGTGGCCGAGAGGTAAACTGGGGCGCGCGTTAGGTCGACGAAGACGCCCGCACGCGTCGAGACTGGAGGCTATCCATGCCGGCGACTGATCCTTTTTGGGCGGCATTGTGGGCCGTGCGCGGCGTGACCCACGCAGGCAAGACCATGCAATTCCTGCGCGACAAACGGACCGTCGACGAAGACTACGCTGCCACGATACCGGCCCGTCTCGAGGGCCTGGGCACCGTCACACACCTGTCCATCCTTCCCCTCATCGACTTCTATCCGGAGGATCCCAGCTTGATCGGAGAGCCAGGGGTCTCGTATCTGGTGACGGTGGATGGCAAGAAATACCTCTTCGACGTGGGTCGTAACCTCAAAGAGGAGCACCCGTCGCCGCTGCTGCGCAACATGGAGCGGCTCGGCGTCCGGCCGGCCGACCTGAGCGGCGTGTTCATCTCGCACGCCCATCTCGACCACGTGGGCGGCATGCCTCAGATGCGACAGAGGACCTTCGCGCTTGTCGACCGAGCCGGTGGACCTGCATGGCATCCCAGCCTTCGTACCCGAGCCGATGACCCATCCCAGCGCCGTAGTGGAGGTCGTCACCGGTCCACGGAAGCTGGCCGCGGGCATGGCAAGCACCGGCCCCCTGGCGCGAGCGATCTGGTTGATGGGACCTTCCTACGAGCACGCGCTGCTCGTGAACGTGCGCGACAAGGGCCTTGTGATGATCGTCGGTTGCGGGCACCCATCGCTGGAGCGGCTCCTGGAGAGGGCACAGGCCTTGGTCGACGCGCCGCTGTATGGCGTGGTCGGTGGGCTGCATTTTCCGGTGACGGCCTCCCGGGCGGGCAAGGGCGCCCAGATCATCCTGGGAAACGGCAAGCTGCCCTGGCAAAGGATCACCCGACGCGAGACGAGAGAGGCTGCCGCAAGACTGGCCGCCCTCCATCCCGGCCTGGTCGCGCTGTCTGCGCATGACAGCTGCGACTGGACGCTAAGCGTGTTTCGCGAGACCTTCGGCGAACGCTGCCAGGATATCAAGGTGGGCCGGGAGATCGTTGTGGCTTAGGGTTTGGCGCCGCGCCCGGCCTTTAGTGAGCCTAGTTAATCGGCTACAATCCAGCGTGCGCTCTGATGTTGGCGTTAGACTCGTGGCCACAGTCGCCGCGAGAATTGCGCGGAGAGGTGGCAGAGCGGTTGAATGCGGCGGTCTCGAAAACCGTTGTGCCTCTTTGAGGTACCGGGGGTTCGAATCCCCCCCTCTCCGCCTAGGAAAGCCAAGAATCGTCTGTCGGACCCGGTCGCCGAGGCCGGGTTTTCGCGTCTTTCAGGCGAGTTCGGGGGCAATTCGGGGGCAAACTCGACAGCAGCTAATGGACCGAGACGGACGAAATGACACCGGATATCACGCCTACCTGACGACCGGCGTGGCCACGCGAACGTGTTGCGACTCCGCGTGGGCGTTCGACGCGCTTGTAGTCCACCACCTGCCCAGAGGCGACCCTTTGAATCGCCTGCTAGGTCGTGCGTCCTTCTAGATAGTACCTGCGCCGCATCTCGACGTTTACCATATAGGACTGCCGCACCCAACCTTCTGGCACGCAGAGCCAAAATCCGGGAACCAGGCACGGCGAGTAGTCAGACCTCTGCGCTATTCCGACCCGCACGTACTGTCGCGCCAGGTCGTTACAGATCGCAACGAGCGATTCGGGGTCGACGTCGTTTGCCGAGACGTCAATGCCCAGATCCTTAACATTAAACCAGTCGGTCTCGCACATCTCGCTGAAGAAACCCGTGTCGTGGAGAGGACCCCCGTAACCGTGAGGACACCCGTAACGAATCTTGTTCTCGTCTGTGCAGTCACACCAGAGGCTGACGCCGCGGATTGCCACGCCAAGCTCGGTGACACCCGCAATCAGCTGCTCGTTTCTCTCCTTGGGGGTGATCAGGTCGATGAAGCCGTTGCCTACGGGAAGCGACTCGCACTCCGCGAGCAAGGCCTCGATTCGCGGCATCACGACCGCCTTTGACTCAATGAGTCGCGAGAAGTAAGCGTTGGTCTCGTCGCTCATTACGAAGCCAGTTGCCGCCTCTGTCCAAGCCGAGCCAACAAGAGGCAAGCGGCCACAGACACCGCGAGTGGGAACGCAAGCACAAGAGCATAAGGCAGAGGCACGCCAGCCAAACTGAGGAGAGTCAGGTATCCCACGTAGGCCAGAGCCACAGCGAAGGCGAGGGCAGATCAGGACCGCGATGGAAAGCAAAATCCACTCCGTCAACCCATGTCTGTTGCGATGTCCGGGAACGCGCATGTTCATGTTTCAATGATACCCCCCGAGTAACGGCCGGATCATGCGCGACGAACTCTGGCGGGCCGCCAACGAAGGGAGGCACAATCTCGCCCCTGCCGGACATATACTGTATGAACACGGTTACGCATCGCGGAGGGGGTCTGATGGCCCGGTGGGGAATTCCGATGCCAGTGGTTGCGATTGCCGCGGTTGTCTACGGAATCACTACCCATAGGCGATGGGTGTGGGCTATCGCTGGGGCCTACCTCGTGGCTTCGTTCTTGCTGTTCCTTTTCCTGGGCGGCATAGTAGGAAGTCACGGCGCGGGCTACATAATCACTCAACCGTCACCGTAGGGGCGCAGCTAGCTACCAATTTCGCGTCCATCCCCTCCACCCTCTCTTCAAGAACACCCGGCTTATGCGGCACAATCTCGCCCCTGCCGGACACATAATGGAGCGAGGGCGCAGGATGAAGGCAGGAACCTGAGGCGAGGAGACGAGAAGTGCCACTTGGTTCCCACAGGACGGAAGCACACCTTACCGGCGGGCTGGCCTTGGCGGTTGTCTTAGTTCTCTGCCTGCTATTGGCCGGATGCGGAACCAAAACGGCCTCCTCCGCAAGTGTGACCACCGCGCCCTCCGTCGTGACCGACTTCATCAGCTCGACTACTACCGTCAGT
The DNA here is from genome assembly GCA_963772095.1 of uncultured Thermoleophilia bacterium. Classification (GTDB taxonomy): domain Bacteria; phylum Actinomycetota; class Thermoleophilia; order RBG-16-64-13; family RBG-16-64-13; genus Chersky-299. The sequence goes on along the minus strand of CAVYVU010000028.1, from coordinate 6,919 downwards.
TCTTTGCCGCAAGAGACAACAGAGACCAGCTTTGTCGCATCCACACCCGATCTCGACAAACTCGTCGCGGCCTGGAAGGCTCACGGCATCCAGGTCATTGCAGTTACCACTAAGCCCGGAGACGCTTCCCATGTCATTGTCAAAGTCCCTGAGGCCACGGTGGCGGGACCTAACGGCGTCTTTGCCGACCACGAGCTTGAGCGCCAAGCGGTCCTCCTGGTCTTGCATGACCGTCTTCCCTTCAAGTGGCTTGAGGTGGTCACCGTCGATGCCCAGGGCAAGGAATCGCCCTACGAGAGCAGCACCCTTGCCGGGATAGTGGAGCAGTGGCAATGGACCACACCTCTCATGGGCGAGGCCACCCTCGACGCGAAACTGCAGGCTCTCGTTAAGGACTCAGCGGAGAAGACGGGAGTCGGTCTAACCTCTTCCCTCTTTGCGGCTCCAGCGGATGGACGGACTTTAGACGTGGCGGTGACCCTCACCAAGGACAGCGCCGATCAGCTCAACGCCTTTCTGGAGGATCTCGTGCCTCCAGTCCAGGCGCTCAACCGGCAAGGCGGTCACCTTGCCCTCTTGAACCTGAGCGTGAACGACAGCGCCGATAGCCCGGCTCTGCGCAGCGTACAAGACTTCCAGCTTGGCTCAACTGCCGACTGGTGGAGTGGGCAGAGATACATGCCTTATTGGGCCAACCAGCCTCCAAGCCCGACCACGAGTCCGTAGGCGTGTCCAGGTGAAGGCACAATCTCGCCCCTGCCGGACACATGTGGGAGTGACGCGTAGGATCAAGCGCGGGGCGTCCAACCCGTTGCAACTACAGGCCAAACGTCAGTGCTGCCCTCAGCGGCGGACTCACCTGAGGTAGGTGGGGGGGTCCCGATTTCCGTGCAATGGTGCAATACCCGGCCTAGTATTGCGGCATTGTGCCAATCTCGGGACCCCCGCCCAGTCTTCGAAAGGCCGGGGTCGGTGGCAATTCGGGGGCAAACTCGCCAGCAGGTAATGGCCCGAGACGGACGAAATGACACTGGAGAGCAAAGGGGCCTGGCTCCTCGCCAACATCAGGTCTCCTTGACAAATCCGGTAAAGCCCCGTGAATACTCGAGAGCTCCTTCGGGACCTGTGGGGAGCCACTCTAAGGGCTTTTCAGCGTAGAATTCCATAAGCGTATCTTCGATAGGGACGCCCGAGAGTACCGTCCAAAGAGCATGACTGTTCCGCCCACACAGGAGCGCAGGGAGGCCACCGTGAAGAAGGTCGTCGCGTTCGTTGGGAGTGGGCGAAAGCGACATACCTACCACGCCGTCGAGCAGTTTCTGAGCAACCTGCAGTCACTCGGTGACGTCGAGTGCGAGCTTGTTCCCCTCAGCGAGTATCAGATTGGGATCTGCCGGGGCTGCAAACAATGCTTGGACCGGGGTGAGGAGCTCTGCCCGCTCAAAGACGACCGCGACGCGCTCATCGGCAAGATGATGTCGGCTGACGGGGTGGTCTTTGCGTCCCCGGTCTACTCGTTCCAGGTATCTGCGCTTACGAAGATCTTCCTGGACAGGCTCGGCTTCGTTTTCCACCGCCCGCGCTTCTTCGGCAAGACTTTCACGAGCATCGTCGTCCAAGGGATCTACGGCGGGCCGAAGGTAGTCAAGTACCTTGACTTCGTTGGCAACGGCCTAGGTTTTAGTACGGTCAAGGGGAGCGTGGTCACGTCGCTGGAGCCGATGACCCCGAAGCAGCAACGCCAGACCGACCTCGTCCTTGCGAAGCAGAGCGGGCGCTTCCATAAGACATTGCTCAAGTCGTCTCCGCCCGTTCCGAGTTTCTTCAAGCTCGTGATATTCAGGATGGGCCGAACGAGCATCAGGCTCATCCTTGATGACAGCTGGTGTGACTACAACTACTACCGCGACCACGGCTGGTTCGAATCCGACTACTACTATCCGACTCGCCTGGGCCTGCCCAAGAAGCTGACAGGGCGTCTATCCGACGCGATCTCAGCGAGGATGGCCAAGGCCAGATGACAGTTTTGGAGGGCCATAGATCGTAGGCGTCGCCGCGTCAGCTTAGCGAATGCGGTACCGGAGGTTCGAATCCCCCCTCTCCGCCTAGGAAAGCCAAGAATCACGTATCGAGACTCGGCCAAAGAGGCCGGGTTCTCGCGTTTTTTGGGCGAGTTCGGGGGCAATTCGGTGGCAAACTCGACAGCACGTGATGGATGGAGACAGACGGAAAGGCACCGGATGCCATACCGTCGTGGTTGCCTGCGGTCGAGCTGCCTTGGTAATTCCCCGAGATTGGCTCCCCGGGACCATTGCTCCGGAGTGGTGGTCGGCTCTCGTGCAAAAGAAATGTTGGGCGTGTCAAGCTAGAGGGGCCTTCGCGTCGTCTTACTTCTAGGAAGCACCTAAAAGCGGCACCCGGGGAGGTGGCAGCTCTGGCCGGCGGCGCGAGTGGGCTAGGGGAGAGAGACAACGCGGGCTCGTTGGGCACGCCGGGGAACGGAAGCTTCGAGAGCTTCGTAAGACAGCAGTGCCCTCGTCTTCTACAGAGCCTGTCACTCATCGTGCTCGACCGGGAAGTGGCAGCGGACGCGGCCCAGGACGCCTTTCTTCAGCTACACCTCCACTGGGACGAGATGGAGGGGATTCACGATCCCGTGGCCTGGCTTTACAAAGTGGCCATCAACCGCTCACACGACTACCGAAGACGCGTGGCGAGAAGCGCCCGGCTCCTCGAGAGACTGATCACCGCCTCCAGTCCCGCCGAGTGGGCGGCCCCCGAAGCGATCAGCACCGAGTTCGCGTCTGTCTTTCATGATCTCCCCTTGCGGCAGCGTACGGCCGCCACCCTCTTCTACCTGGCCGACTTCTCTGTCGCGGAAGTCGCCCGGGTCATGAACATCTCCGAGGGCACCGTGAATCGTCATCTCTACCGGGCGCGGGAAAGCTTAAGAAGGACGTTGGAGGCCGACTGATGGACACACGTGAAACCGACGCCAAGCTGCGGGAGGCCTTTCGCAGCGCCGCTCCGGCGGTCGATAGCGGAGCCTTCTGTGACAATCTTGAGGCTAAGCTAGCTTCCGCACGAAGTAAGCATCGCCCGAGTCGAACCTTGCGCCTCGTAGTGACCGCCTGTGCCGCCGTGCTTCTCGTTGCCGGCGTATCAGTCGGCGTCTTGGAGGCGACCTGGCACCTGGGAAGACATTCGACCATTCTTGTGATCACTGACTCCTCTACCTCCGAGACCTCAACCAGCACCTCCAGCAGCACCACGACTTCCCTCGCTCCCGCAACCTTCGACTTCCAGGGCCTCTGGGCGGGCAACGTGCAGACGGTTCCGCAGCATCCCAGCTCTCTCCCGGCTGAGTTTTACGTCGGAGCCGAAGAACCCGGCCCAGTTGGTAATGGGAAAGCCCCTGTGGATCTTCGCCGGCGAGCTCACCCCCGAAGAAGCTGGTCGCGGCGGTCAAGAACGCTACGAGCACAGCCCAGACCATCCTCATCTTCGATCCCTCCGAGCGCTTGGCCGAGCTGCTTGATGTGCCGGTAGGGCAAAGACCCAGCTCCGTGGGCGAGCTTTCCCCCCTCTTCACGCAGAGGCCCCTGCTGACGCGAGACAAGGTGTTCGCCGAGGTAGGACCCTACTGGTGGCTTAAATGGGTGGACATGGGAGCAGAAGCTACCTACGGGTCGACTACGATCCGGCAGCGGTCTATGCATCCGGGGCGGCCGTAACCATGGAGATCGAGGAAGAGTCACCGGGTGACCGAGAACAACAAGGCCAACGCAACGACCTCAACGACCGAGGGGGGTCCCACGACCACCGACCAGAGCAATCGCTACCCCATCCAGAAGAACGTCCAGTCGGCCCAGGCTGACAACCTTGCCAAGCAGGCCGCCCAGGAACTCTACGCTCTAATTGGGGAGAAGTTCCAACTGGACAAGGCCCTGGAGATTCAGATGATCGGTCCACAAGACAAGATTGAGGAGCTATCCCACACCGGCGATTTCACCCTCGTCGGCCCCGAGGGAAAGGGACCCTACCGTGTCTCACCTACGGCGTCTATTGGTCCGCCCAGGATCAGCTTGCATTCATTTCGAGCAACACAGGCGGCAAGCCGTCCGCTCCCTTTGACATGGGCGGAGGATCGAAAGGGATCCTGCTCACGGGCCCAGGATGGGCTACCAGGCCATTCTCCAGCTCTCCGACGGCATGACCGCCAACGTCAGCTACCTTCGGTCCGCCGCGTAGCAAGCTCCAGCCCCCCGCCATAGCTTCGCCGCTCACCCCGGAACAACTGATCGCGTTCACCAAGTGGCTGGTCGTTCAGGCGGAGTATCTGCATCCTTGATTTACATAGGGCTCGACGCCCTAGGCACAATCTCGCCCCTGCCGGACATATGAGGAGTGAGGCGTAGGATGAAGAGAGGAGCGTTGGACGCGATTAGCGCTTGACGGCGAATAACCACGCGGACAGAGCGGCAAACCTGGGGAGACGCGCAAGTGAAGTCTAGGTCTCATGTCTTGGTGCTGGTTGTCCTGCCGGGACTGCTGTTGATGATCGCGCTAGTCATTTTGGGCTGTGGGACTAGTGAAACCTCGGTTCCCTCCACTTCTCGGACCCTATCCGTGGAGAATGCCCCCACAACCATTAGCGCGCAAGAGGAGTTCGTCTACGACAACGTCGCCGGAGAGCCTGCGAGCGGCCCTGTGCCGAACGATATCCTGCAGGCAGCCGTGCAGGAAGGTCCGCTCGGCCAGCTTATGAAGTATCTCTGGGAGCATCATGGACTTGTGATCTCGATGGGCAACGGTCACTACGTTGTGCCTTTGCCGGAGCGCATTCCGACCGGTTTTGCGTGGCCGCCGGAGGTTATTACCTATGACTCCTCTCATCCCCGAGGCGCTCCGCCTGTGGCGGAGTTTCTAGCTCCAGACGAGCGCGATCTCCTCGTCAAGCTCTGGCAGGAGAACGCCACCATCCGCCTTGAGCAAGGGGACGACGGATATCGGCACATTATTCAGTGACGACGCTCGTGGCTTCACCGACCGGCGCGCGGGGCACGATCTCGCCCCTGCCGGACATACGATGAAGCGAAGGAATCGCCGTCTACGTGCATGTGCAGGGGTGCTCGTGCCCGAACCTGAGGTCATACACCACTCGACTCGGCGAGCGAGATCGCTCCGCGTCGCCGCCAGTGCTCTCGTCGCTCTGGTCGTAGCAGTTACTCCCTCCCTGCTCCTGTTCTTTGGCGTCCACCTTTTCATCCGCGTAGACGTGGAAGTGGTCTTCTTGGGCCTGTCGCTGGTCCTCGGTGGCTTCGTCTTTACCGCCCTAGAGAGAAGCCAGCCGGAGTGGCGGCGCGGGGTGGCATTCGATCTTGGCGCGGCTGTGGGCGTCACCGTCTTGTATCTAGTGGGGGTATCGTCGGACGAGGGGGTGACTGCCGGAGACATGGCTGCTTGGGCCTTTGTGATCGTTTTCTTCGGCACGCTCCTGGGAATGGCGGGAAGTGGCGTTGCCGGCGTGCATCTTCGCTCCTTTGTTGCTGGTCATGGCAAGCCCAGGTGGCTCAGACCTTGGCATGTGGGGGCGGCCGTCGCCGTCCTGATCCTGGTGTTCGTGGGAGTTGCGTCCGCCCATCCGCTTGGTCCAGGACTGTCTGGGGTGACACCGAGCACACTCGACACCAGAGCCATTGATGTCACCGCTCCTGGAACCCCTACCCAGCTGCGACGAAGCAGTTCCTAGGCGTCCGGGCCAGGTATGCAGCTAATGGACAGACACGGACGAGATGACACCGAACGACATACCGTCGTGGCTACCGTGCGGACGAGCTACCTTCGTAAGTCCCAAGGGTCAGGCTGATCCTTCAGGCACATTCGGGTCTCTGCCGGACATATACTAGGTGGGCAGCTAATCAACTGCGGGCGGTGAGGGTGCGACCTTTGTTACGTTCAAGGCTCAGGCTGGGTGCGGCCCTTGTAGGGTTCTTGGTCGTCCTCGGTGAGTTGGGGTGCGCCATCTACAGCGAGGTGTCACTCCACGGATTTCAGGCTGGATCAGATGTGTTATTCCTATCTCTTTCTTTTCCGGAGCAAGTGGTCCGCCATCTTCCCACTGGACTACTCGCTCTTGCCAGCGTTATCGGCGCTGTTGTCGTCTACCGGGCCTTCCGAGGCCGCTCACACTGGAGTTGGTTCGCGGCTGCGCTTGCACCCGTGGCCGCGCTTCTGGTCATTTACAGACCTTCGGTCACCCACGCGCTGTGGCCCCTGCATGTGAATGACGCGGTCCTGCCCTGGGCTGCCCCATTCTGGTGGGCTCATCCGAAGCCAGGGAGCATGGTGGTTGGAAACACAGCTGAGATCTTGGGGCTCCAGATCGCGGCATACCTGGCGGCCGCCGTCTACATCCTTGCGATGGTTCTGGCCATGCCACTTAGACAACCAACAAGACACGACGTGAAAACAGTGAAAGCGCATGGACCGTCCGGACTCTGACGATCGCCGCGACAACGTCTGAAGATCCGGCACAATCTCGCCCCTGCCGGACACATATGGAAGTAAGGGCGTAGTGTGAAGTGCGGAGCGTCCAACGCGTTGCAACTCACAGGCCAAACGTCAGTGCTGCCCCGAGGTGCGGGCTCAACTGAGGTAGGTGGGGGGGTCCCGATTCCCGTGCAAGGGTGCAATGGTCCGCCGAGTATTGTGGCATTGTGCCAATCTCGGGACCCCCCGCCCAGTGGCTCAGTCCCTCTTTGCCCGTACTAGGTACGTCACCTCGCCCCCTTGAACTAGCCTCACACCCCTACCCAGATGGTATGCAGCGGTGTTGGGTGGACGAAATGGACTTAAGAGAAGGGCCTTGAAGATCAGTTGCGGACTCCACCGCAAGCGTATTCCAGAATCTTTCGTA
>CAVYVU010000027.1:0-174912 GCA_963772095.1 uncultured Thermoleophilia bacterium | reverse complement strand
GACGAGCTCCATCACGTGCCTCCCGACTATCTCGTCGGGGGAACGAGCCCCAAAGAACCTCGCGGCAGCGGGATTAGCGAAGACGTAGTACCCATCGGCATGCACAAGGATCCCATCGGGGCTGAGGTCTACGAGGCTCCGATACCGGTCCTCGCTCTCGCGCAAGGCTCGCGCGAGCGGCAACGTCTCGGAGCCGACTGCCTTCCCGGGTTCCGGCGCCTGCCAATTGTCCGGCGACTTCTGCGACGCCGCGCCACCCACGGGGAGAGCCACGTTGCCGTCGCTCCGGCGGTCGTCCAAGAACGTCAAGGAGACCTGCGTCTTGTCTCCGGGCAAGCGAGCGACGTGCACCTGGTCGGCCAGGGACACCATCAGCGGCAGTCCCAGTCCCCGCCGGCGGGAAGCATCGTCCTTGTAGAGACCAGGCTGGAACACACCGTCATTGGTAATCTCGACGATCACTCGGTCAGGCACCACGTAGGCAGCGATCTCTACTTCGCTCGCCGCATGCTCGATCGCGTTGGCGCAGGCCTCCGATACCACCACCTGAAGGTCGAAGGCGCGGTCTTCCGAGAGACCGGCTACCTCCCCCACCTGCTGCATCAGGCGCCGCGCGTGGGGAAGCTGGCCTAGGTCCGGTGCGATGACCAGTCGATACGGCAATGCGCGTGGCACCGGTGAGCGCTCGTCAGCCATCGACAGGGTCCCTGGGAACTTCCATCACTCTCCCACAACGACGCGGCAAAACACGCATGGAGATTCTAAGGCAAGGGCGGGGTGCGGCCAAGGGGAACGGCGCTAAAGCTTCCACAGTCCACGCCCGATGAAGTGATTGACGCCCGTTTTCTCGGGTGCAGCGACGTTGCGGAAACTATCCAACTGGAGTGGCATGGACGACGAGACCATCAGAAGCGCCGGCATTCTCGTGGTGGACGACGAGGAGTCGATCGTGCGCCTGATACGTCGCGTGCTTCACTCCGGCGGTTTCGAGCACCACTGGGGCACTTCCGATCCCCGCCAAGCCGTGGACCTCGTGGAGGAATTCCGCCCGGACCTTATGATCCTGGACATCCGTATGCCTCATATGGACGGGTTCCAGGTAATGGAGCAGGTCACCCGGCTCATCCCGGCTGGAGAGTACTTCCCGATCCTCGTTCTCACCTCGTACCCGAGCATCGAGATCGAGCAAAGGGCGCTCGGCGCCGGAGCCAAGGATTTCCTCGTCAAGCCCGCCGACCCCAATCAGATCCTCGCCCGGGTGCGCAACCTCTTGACGACTCGCATGGCCTATCGCGAGCTCCAGGAGAGCAACGACATGCTCGAGGAGCGGGTGCGCGAACGCACCTCAGACCTCGAGAACGCCCAGTTGGAGATCCTCGAGCGGCTTGCTCGGGCTACCGAATACCGCGACGACGAGACCGGGCAGCACACCAAGCGGGTAGGGAGAATGTCCCGACTGATAGCCGCGGAGTTGGGCTTGCCCTCACGGCAGGTGGAGCTCATAGGACGAGCCGCCCCCCTCCACGACGTCGGCAAGATCTCCATCCCCGATGGCATCCTCAAGAAGCGCGGCGGCCTCTGTTCCGACGAGTTGGACTGGATCAAGCGCCACACCACCGTGGGCGCGGAGCTGCTTTCCCGGGGATACTCGGAGCTGGTAAAGACCGCCGAGGTCATCGCCCTCTCGCACCACGAACGCTGGGACGGCGCAGGATACCCACAGGGCCTCCAGGGCGCGAGCATCCCTCTGTTTGGCCCGCATCGTGGCCATCGCCGACTCCTTCGACGCCCTCACCCACGACCGACCCTACAACCGCAGCCGCCCGGTGAAGGAAGCCCTCGCCGAGATCCAGCGTGAGCGGGGCCGCCAGTTCGACCCCGAGATCGTGGACGCGTTCATGCGCGTGCAGGCGTGGGAAAGCGGACGGGGCGAGCGCGCGGCAAAAGCCAGGGAAGATCGAGAAGAGGAGCAGGAAGTGCTGGCCTCGGTCACCTCTTTGGTGGACCGTCGCATGGGCATAGCCGGCACATTTGCTGCCGGCAGCAGCGCGGGCAAGCGCGGAGATACAGTCTCGTAGCTTCGGCGTGGCCGATCACCACGAGCCCGGCACGAGCGCATCAGGCTTGCCTACGGCTCTTCCGGACTCAAGCCTGAGGAGGCCCCTGAGCTGGTCGTTGTGCCCTGCAACGCCGCCTGAAGTCTGTCCACAAGCAGCGCCAGCGTGTAGGGCTTCTGGATGAAACCGGCCAGGCCTTTTCCGGCAAACCTAGAGGTGATGTCGTTTTCGGTGTAGCCGCTCGACATGAGTACTTTCACGGCCGGGTCCATACGCCTGAGTTCGCGGAAGGCCTCTTCACCGTTCATGTGCGGCATGGTCAGATCCAAGAGTACCAGTACTATCTCGTCCCGGTGTTCCCCATAGACGTCAAGCGCCTCTTGGCCGTCCGCGGCAGTCAGTACCTGAAAGCCCAGGCGCTCCAGCATGCGCCTTCCAAGGACACGAATGGTCTCCTCGTCATCGACAAGGAGAACAGTGCCCGAACCTTCCCACGACAAGACCCCCTCCCTCTCGGCCTCGTGATTCACCCGCTCGGACTCAACGGCCGGGAAGAGCAGCTTGAAGGTGGTGCCCTTCTTCTTCTCGCTGTACACCTTGATTGCGCCCTTGTGGCCGCGCACGATCCCTAGCACCGCGGCCAATCCCAGGCCGCGTCCGGTGAATTTCGTGGTGAAGAACGGTTCGAAGAGATGGCTCTGCGTTTCTTTATCCATGCCCGCGCCGGTGTCGGACACCTCGAGGGTCACGTAGAGACCTTCGGTCAGCCCTTCGTCCAGATAGGTCTCCCGCAAGTACTCGCGCGAGCATTCCATGGCTCCGGTCGAGATGGTTATCACCCCGCTACGCTCGCCGATAGCCTCCGAGGCGTTGATGACCAGGTTCATGATCACTTGGTCTAGCTGGCTGACATCGCCCATGATCGCCGGCAGGTTCTTCTCCAGATTCAGATTGAGCAGGATCTTCTTGGAGATGGAGCTGGACAAGAGGTGGACCATGGCATCGATCAGATCGTGCAGGTCGATTGCCTCGACGACGAAGTGGCCCCTCCCGGAGTAGGCCAGCATCTGGCGGCAAAGCTCGGCCGCGTGGTGTGAGGCGCGTGTGATCTCCTTCACGCTGTCACGGGCCGGAGAGGTTAGGGGTAGGTCTGCCAAGGCCAGATCGGCGTATCCCAGTACAGCCATCAAGATGTTGTTGAAATCGTGCGCGATGCCGCCCGCCAACACCCCCAGGCTCTCCAGTCTCTGGCTCTGCTGGAACTGGCGCTCCAGCTGGAGGCGCTCTTCCTCGGCCCGTTTGCGACCGGTAATGTCGTCGAACACGGCCGCAAAATAGCCCTGCGCCGGGCTGTAAACAGAGATCGACAGCCACATGTCCAGCGATTTGAAGTCAAATTCGAACTGCTCAGCCTGGCCGGTCGAGGCCACCCGTCCGTAGCTCTCAAACAATTCCGGACTCGCCTCTTTGATTCCCGGAATCACCTCCGTCACCCGTTTCCCCACCACGTCTTTCAGTCCAGTCAACTGCTCGAATGCGGGGTTCACCGCCAAGTAGACGAAGTCCGCCGGGCGATTCTGGTCGTCAAAAAGCATCTTGCAGTACGCGAATCCGTCCAGCATGTTGTCAAAGAGCGAGCTGTAGCGTGCCTCGCTTTCGCGCCGGGCCTGTTCGGCCTGCCTACGTTCAGTGACGTCCCGGATGTTGCACTGCATTACCGTCCGGTGGTCCACCTCGTAGACATTGCTGACAAACTCGACATTGACCGGCCTGCCATCGCTACTTTTCAGCGGCAGATCTTCATAGCGGACGTAGCCCTTCTGCTGCAATTCTTCAAACTTGCTTTGGCTGGCCACCACAGCTTTGAAGAGCCCCAATTCCCATATCCGCTTTCCCAGGAATTGTTGATGGGAGTATCCCAGCATCTGCTCCAGGAAAGGATTCACGTCGATTATCGCGCCGGCGTCATCGAGGATAAGAATGCCGTCTCGCGCGGCCTCGAAGAGTCGGCGATACCCGACCTCTGAAACGATCAGCGCCTCCTCCGTCTGCTTGCGTTCGGTGATGTCACGGGCAAACACGCAGTTGTATTCCATGTCGTTGAACTCGACGTAGTTGGCGCTCGACTCGACCGGAAAGACCTCTCCCTCCTTGTCCTGATGGACCGTCTCGAACTTCAGTCCCCGGTCCCTCATCCTTGATCCTCTCCCAGTTCTCATTCCAGTGCTCCCTGGAGAGACTCGGGTCCAGATCGAAGAGTGTCATTGTGAGCAGTTCGTCGCGTGAATAGCCGAGGGTAAGACAGGTTGAGTCACTCACAAAAACGAGGTGGCCATCCAAATCCGTCCAGAACAGCGAATCGGCGGCCCGATTCACGGAGAACTGGGTGAGGAGGAGCAAGGCTTCGGCGCGCCGGCGCTCGCTGATGTCGCGGACGATAGCTTGGAGATATCTCCCGCCGTCCATGGAGATCGTGCGGCCGCTGACCTCCACTGGGAAGACCGAGCCATCCTTTCTCTGATGGGCCGCTTCGCGAACGTACGAACCCCCCTGCTCCAGCTCCTCCATGCGGGCATGGAAAGCTGCGATCCCCTCGGCCGGTATGAGATCGGAGAGCCGAAGGCTAAACAGTTCTTCGCTCGAATAGCCGTAGGCCTCAACGGCCCGTTCGTTGGCCTCCACAATCCGCAGATCCTCATCAGCCAAGAGGATAATGTCGTTCGCCTGCTTTACGAGATGCTCGTAACGGGCCGCCAGGGCTTCGGCGAGAGACCTCCAGGTCGTATGCCTCGTGGTAGCGCTTCTTGAGGCTCCGCTGCCAGGTGAACAAGGTGCCGCCAATGAGCGCAGCCAGGATGAGCACGGTCAGAATGACTATCAATATCGATCTGAACCGCGCCCCGCCGAACGCCTCGGAGGTGTCCATCTTGGCTACGATGAACCACGGGGAGTCCGGCACACTTTGCACCGCCGCGACCACCTTCACCCCGCGGTAGTCGATCCCATCCACTATGCCGTGCGTCCCCAGCACGGCCTTCACCGCCGGTACGTCCGTCTGAGTGATCGGGATGGTCAGATTAAGGGCGGCGCCGCTCTCGTGGCGCAGTTCGTTCAAGTACAGGACCTGGCCGCCCTCGCGCCGCACGAGCAACGTCTCGGCGGAAGTGCTCGCCGTGGGCCAGGTTTGGATGAGCGGGAAGAGAAAATCGCTGGCATTGGCCGTCAGTATGACGGCGCCAAGCGGCGGGCTGCCCGGATCCTGAGCACCGAACAGCGGAGCGATGGCGTCGAGATGTATGGTCTTGTGGTCGGCGGCGAAGTGGAGGTCGGTAAGGACGGCCTTCCTGTCTGTCAATGCGGTGTGCAAGCCCTGCAGGGCGTCCGGGGCCAAGGGTTCTGTTGCCTGGGCCAGGTCAAGTAGGACGCTGCCACTGCTGTCCACGAGTTGGACGTTTGCGTAGTGGTACATTCCTCGGAGGGTGCGGAACCAGGCAAGGATCTCCGCGGCGTCCGCCGGCTGTCTCGAGTCAAGCCATCCCGCCACGAGAGCAGTAGAAGCCTGACTTCCGGCGATGACACCCGCGTCTCCCAGACGCTCAGCGCGCCAGTTGGCGATCTGCTGGGTCTTGAGTTGGCCAATGGCCAGGAGGTCGGCCTCCACATTCTTGCGCGCACCGTGGTTCTGGTCGCTGTAGAACCAGAAGCCACCCGCCGCGATGCCCAGGGCGACCACGATCAAAATGGCGATTAGCCATCGAGGAAACCTCGGCTTCGGTAGCGGTTCCCGCAAGGCCGCTCCAAACAGTCGGCCAGTTTAAGGCACGCTACTCGATAGTCTGTATTTCCCGACAGAAACTGTCAAGTGCTGCCCACATGTCGTTCATTAGCGGTGCGGCGACAACTTCGCTCAGGTAGGTGGCGTGCCGGGACGACTGCACTTTGGCTCAGCGGTCAGGCCAGCCGCACCTGGGCGCCTGATACAGGGCGAGAGTCCCAGGACGACCCGCGTAGCACAAGCCGGTTGCGCCCCAGCGCCTTGGCTTGGTAGAGCGCCTCGTCGGCCAGACGTATGAGGTCGACGGCCGGCTCTACGCCTCTGAGAACGCCGCCGATGCTCACCTTGATCGGGATCTGCTCGGCGTCAACCGCTACAGGCTCGGCGGCGATCGCCGCCCGGATACGCTCGAAAGCGCTTCGCGCCTCTTCTTCCCCGGCCACAGAGATCACGACCAGAAACTCATCCCCGCCGAGACGACCAAACACGTCATAGGGACGTAGCGCGGCCAGGGAACGCACAACCACCTCACGCAACACTTGATCACCGGCCGGATGGCCGTAGGTGTCGTTGATCTCCTTGAAATGGTCGACATCGATCATGCCGACAGCCAGCGAGCTGCCCCCCCGGTTTGCTCTTTGGAGCTCTTCATCTAACCGGGAAAGGACGGCCCCCCTATTGAGACAGCCGGTCAAGGAGTCGGTGCGAGCCAGGAGCGCCAGCGCATCGCGGGCCTTGAGAAGCTCCCGGTTCGTCTCCCGGAGCCGACGACCGGTCTGTTTCAGCTCCCGGTTCTGGATCTCCAGGGCGGTTGTGGCCTTATGCAGCTCTTGCTCCGCCTTCTTGCGCCGGCCGATGTCGCGGGCGAAGACGAAGTTGTATTCGGAGCCGTCCTCGCGCACGTAGTTCACCACGACCTCAACCGGAAACAATTCCCCCGCTTTGGTCTTATGTACGCTCTCGAAGCTGAAGGAGCCAAGTTCTTGCATCTCGTGCCACTGCTCTTCCCAGGTCTTGCCCGTGAGAACCGGGTCGAGATCGAAGATGGTCATGGCCAGCAACTCCTCGCGAGAGTATCCCAGGCGAAGACAGGTGGAATCGCTCACGTAGAGCAAACGACCGTCGGGGGCCACCCAGTGGATGAGGTCAGCGGCTCGATCGACCGAGAGCTGGGTGAGGCGCAAGGAAGCTTCCAGCTTTCGGCGATTCGTGATGTCGCGGGTGAAGCAGAAGTTGTACTCCTTGCCGTCGTACTCCAGGTAGTTGACCGTGACTTCCACCGGAAAGACTTCCCCGGCTCTGGTCTTGTGCACGGATTCGAAGGTGAAGGAACCACGGGCTTTGAGTTCCTGCCAATGGGCCGGCCAGGCCTGGCGTGTCATAGTCGGATCCAGATCAAAAACGGTGAGCGAAAGGAGTTCCTCCCGCGTGCAGTTGAAACGTTTGGCGGACGAGTCACTCGCGTAGATCAAGCGCCCGTCGGCCGCTATCCAGTGAATCATGTCGCCGGAGCGATCCAGGGAGAGTTGTGAGAGACGAAGAGCCGCCTCCATCTGCTTGCGCCCCGTTATGTCTTCGAAGACCGCGACAAAGTAGCCCGCAGCTGGAGAGGAGACTGCGACGTTCAGCCACATTGCAAGGGGAGCAAACTCGATCTCGAACCTCTCCGGAGGGCCACCCGAGGCGACTCGGCCGTAGATCTCAAAGAGCTCCGGAGAGGAGTCTCTGACCCCGGGGATGGCCTCAGTCACCTTCTTGCCGATAATGTTATTGAGACCGGTGAGAGAGACGAATGTGGGGTTGACCGCTAGGTACACCCAGTCGACGGGTCGGCCGTCTTCGTCATAGAGCATCTGGCAGTAGGCGAAACCGTCCATCATGGTCTGGATGAGCGAACGGTAGAGCTCCTCGCTCCTTCTTAGAGCTTCTTCTGCCTGACCGGCGCTCAGAGGGCCGGCCCCAGAGGCAGACGTCCGGCGGGAACGCGTCTTGCTCGGGGTTAGGACCATTGCTTTTCGCCCGCGGGCTCGGGGGCGATGTCGAAGATCGCGCCTGCTCTGAGCGAGGCAGGGTCTACCTCGACACGAGCGGCGCAACGTGATGCCCGGGTCTGCTGGTGCGTGCGGCTGAGGTTGAGGCAGCCCTTCGTCTCGAAGGGCACCTGCCGCGTCTGATAGGTGTCGAACCGCAACAAGCACATGCTGATCCCGCCTCGTCCCTGGTCGTACCTGCAAATCCCGTCCCCGCTAGTATCGACTGGCGCACCAATTGGCTAAAGCGGCTCGGCACTCTGCCGGAACGTCGTATGGACGCGACTGCAGGACTCCCTGGCGCCGGAGAACGCGCGCCTACGAGCGGACTGCGATGGGTGTCAATGCACCACCAGCTTCTCTACGGACCGATCCCCGCCGCCTCGTAGCATTCCCCTAGAGTCGGCGTGTCCGGCCAGTGGGCAGTCTCGACTCCATGCGCCAACCGGTAGGCATCCCACCCGTAGAGGCTCTTGAACGCAAGGTTGCCCTCGGGGACGCAGTCGTCATAGGCGCACTGCAGCGAACCGTCGTCGCCAAGCATGCAGTCTCCCTGCTTCATGGCTCTCTCACAGGCGGAGCAGTACACCCAGGTCTGCTCGCCTGCGTCCTCGGCGACCCGGGACACAGCCTTCGTCTCCGCCCTCTGGTCACGAAACCGCTTGCTCATCGTCAACCCCCATCTTTGTCAACGCCAGGGCCTTCTTAGAGACTTCGCGTCGTCGTTCGCTCGTCCGATCGGGCGGCCCAGGGTACGTCGTCGGAAGCCTTGCCAAGACACGTCCCGTCTCTTACGACGTGCGAGTGTAATGTCGCCGAGGACATCGGGAGCTAAACACCTCGGCAGGCAGCGCGACCTCCGCGGACCGGTCGATCCGACAATCACCGGCACCGGGCCTCCACCTCACCCCCACCGAGATTGCTGGCCCCAGGACCTCTGGACGAACGAATCACCGGACGGCGAGAGAAACAGCTGGTTTGAACATATTGAATTCTGGTATTGATTTATTTAAGTAATATGTCATAATTGCTTAAGATACTAAATCTTGAGGAGGTGACGCATGAGCGATTGGCACGATCTGACCGACCTGACGGGCGACCGCCCGTTCGTGGTCACCGGTGTCTCCCTGGGCGGCAGCGGCATCAAGATCGAAGGGCAGTTCGAACTCCCGCCTCTCGCCCGCCTGCGAAGCGAGGACCAGGTGTTCGTGGGCGAGTTCGTGCGCTGCCATGGATCCATCAAGTACATGGAGAAGGCCTTCGGCGTCAGCTACCCCACCATCAAGAACCGCCTCAACCGCATCACCCAGCAACTGCAGCTGGCCCAGGTGGAAGAGCTGTCGGCGCACGACGAAGTGTTCGATCTCCTGGAGCGCGGTGAGATCTCCGTCCAAGAAGCGGCGGAAAGGCTGGGGCAATGAGAGTCCCGCCCTATGCCTTTTATCTGCGGGTGGTCGAAGCGGGCCGCACGAAGGTGCGCCTCTGGCTGCCGATGTTCATATTCTGGCCCTTGCTGCTGGTGCTGGGGCTGCTCGCCGTCATAGTGGCCCTTCTCGCCGACTTGGTATTCCTCGTAGGCGGGCAGCGGCCGCGCTATACGGCGTTCGTCGTCGGATGCCTTGGCTTGATGGGAGAGGCCCGAGGCACCGAGGTCTTCGTCAATAGCGAGAGTCAAACCGTCGTCCTTACCGTCCGCTGAACAAAAGGGAGCACTGAAATGAACCAAGAACGTCTTCGCATCCTCGACCTGCTGGCCTCCGGCAAGATCACCGCCGAGGAAGCGGCCCGGCTACTGGACGCGCTCGAGCCGCGTCCCGGCACACCCAATCCCGATGAGAACCCGGCCAAGACGTCATCGACCGCCCCTCCCAAGTTTCTGTACGTCAAGGTGGTGAGCGTGAAGGGCGACAACGTCAACGTGAAGATCCCGCTGAGCCTGGTGCGGGCCGGCCTCAAGTTGACCTCCCTCATCCCCCCGCAGGCGATGGATCAGATCAACAAATCGATGTCCGAGCACGGCATGTCGATGGACCTCGCCAACCTGAAGAGCGAGGACGTCGAGGACGTGTTGGTGGCCCTGCGCGAGATGGAGATCAACGTTGACGCGAACAGCGGTGACAATGTCCGCGTGTATTCCGCCTAGGACGAGCCACCGGCGACATCGCGCCGCCCCACGTGCAAAAACCCGCCTGAGCGGGTTTTTCCGTGCGTCAAGATGGTGGAGGCGGGGGGAATTGAACCCCCGTCCGAAACTCGTCTGACCTGGGTGTCTACGAGCGTAGCCCCTACTACGTTTCTCGCCTCACGCCCCCGTAGAGGCAGGGTGCGCTTAGCCAGCCACCTTCATTTTCCCTCGACGCCGGCGACACTCGCCGAGAGTAAGCCCGCCTGGTTTATGCCGCTCCCCTCCCCGGCAGGCACGGGAGGCGCGACAGGCGCTAAGTCTTGTTCAGACTAAGCGGCCAGAGCCAATTCAGGTTTGGCAATTGTGTTTTCCAACCTGTTTAACGAGAACGGTTGGGATCTCGGCTCGCTACCCAAACCAAGACCTGAGCCCCGTCGAAACCATGTCGCCCCCACGGACTGTGAGAAGCGTGGCCAGGAAGGCCTCGCGCCCTGAATGGTAGTGGAGTTAGTATACGCCTTTGCTGGGAGATCGTCGGGTTAACCGCCTGGATTGGGGCAAGACTCTGGGGCTGTTTTGACCGTGCGCCGGGGACCGTGGGCGAGGTCCGAGACGGCGTAGTCACGAGTCCCAGAGCAGGTATCCGGGAATCCACCGCGCCGATCGACTCACCTCGACGGCAGTTCCGTCACACTGCTAACGGACACGGCTAGACATGAAGGACCGTGATCTCGCCATTCGGCGTCACCCCTAAGCGAACCGACATCTGCGTCAGGAGATCGCGTCACAACGGTGAATTCTCCGGACTTCGTACAGACCCTACTGAAGATTCGTCGGACCAGCTTCACCGGTCTCGCATGCGCTAGAAGAGTGAATCCGCCGCCGTAACGGCCATGCAGCACCACTGGAGTACGGTCAGCAGGATCCGACGTCGGAACATGCTCCTACCGGAGCGTCCTGTCGCGCAGCATGTCCATGTCGACGTCCACGTGCAGGCCACTGCTGCACACCAGATGGTCTTCAGCCCCCCAAGGCTGAGCGATTGCATGAGGGGGGATTCCCAAGGGACCGGTCCATGGCCATCATCCTGGCCTTGGCCGGCGGCATCTCGTTCGGGTCGATGGGCACGCTCACGATCGCCGGCCGGTCGGCAGCGAACGCGCTCCTGATCGCCTCGGCCACCTCCCCCGGGCGCTCGGCCCTCAGGCCCAGGCTCCAAAGGCATCCGCCAGCTTCATGAAATCGGGCGTCACGAACTCGAGGCCACGTAGCGGCCTTTGTAGGTCATCGTCTGGATGTCGTGCACCATGGCGAGCGTGTCGTTCTGAAGGATCAGCCAGACCACCGGGATGTTGTGGCTGACGGCGGTCATCACCTCCATCCCGTGCATCTGGAAGTCGCCGTCTCCGCAGACGACCAGGGTGGGACGGTCCGGGGCCGCGAGCTTGCCGCCTATGCACGGCGGCCACCCCGGAGCCCATGGCGGCCAGACCGCACAGCGACATGGTCATGTCGGGCCGCCTGACGAGGAGACATCTCTCCACCCAGGTGACGGTGTTCCCGATATCGGTGAACACGAGGGCGTCCTCCGGCAGGGCCTCCTGCAGCTCAGCCATCACCCGCTGCGGTTTCAGCGGCACCTCGGTGGACGTCATGGCGGGCTCGGCGAAGTACTCGGTGCGGGCCTTGAGAGCCGGCGAAGTCCTCCGCCGGCCGGCGCTCGCCGGTCTTCAGCGCTCTCACCTGCTCCACCAGCGCCTCGAGAATGACGCCCGCGTCGCCCAGCAGCCCCACATCCACCGGGTAGTTCTTGCCGATCTCGTCGGGGTCGACGTCGATGTGGATCAGCGCCTTGCTGGGTCGCAGCGCCGGGTCCCAGACGTGAGTGCTGAATTCGTGCAGGCTGGATCCGACCACCAGGAGCACGTCCAGTCCGGAACGCAGGTAGCTGTTTGCCGCGCGGGTGCCGTAGAGCCCGATGCAACCCAGGGCGAGGGGATGATCCTCCGGGATGGCGCCCTTGCCGGGTAGCGTCGTAGCCACCGGGCAGGCAAGAAGCTCCGCGAGTCGCAGGACCTGGGCCGGCGTATTCCCCTTCCTCGCGCCCCCGCCTATCGAGCATGCCCGGCTTCTCGGAAGCAA
Organism: uncultured Thermoleophilia bacterium; assembly: GCA_963772095.1. Taxonomy (GTDB): domain Bacteria; phylum Actinomycetota; class Thermoleophilia; order RBG-16-64-13; family RBG-16-64-13; genus Chersky-299. The sequence goes on along the minus strand of CAVYVU010000027.1, from coordinate 162,783 downwards.
GGAGCAGTTCCGCTGCGCGACGCAGGTCTTCATCCAGGGGACGAACGGCGAGAGCGGGACGGTAGCGGTCGGGGCTGACGATCTCGTCCTCCACCTCGCCCCGCTGAGTGTCGGCCGGAAGGTCCAGGTGGACCGGTCCCGGGCGGCCGCTCATGGCGATGCGCAGAGCCCGGCGCAGAGCTTCGGGGAGCTTGCTCGCGTGAGTGACCATGGTCGAGTACTTGGTGACCGAGGAAAGGAGCCGGGTCTGCGAGAAGGTGCGGCCCTCGCCGGCGGCTTCCTGAAGCGCCCCTCTGCCTATGGAGGAGGTGCCGACCTGAGCGGTGAGCACGAGCATCGGCAGCGAGCCCATGTAGGCGGCGGCGACCCCTGACACGAGGTTGGTCGCTCCCGGTCCCACCGTCCCGCAGCATACGCCGAGACCACCTCCGGCCAGCGCATGGCCGGCCGCCATGTAGGCCGCCCCTCCTTCATGCTTGGCCAAGATAGAGGTGATGCTCGACTGCCGCAGGGCGTCGTAGAACGTAAGGAGATGACCCCCAGGCAGACCGAAGACGTACTTGACGCCTTCGTTCTCCAGATAGCGAACTAGAATCTCGGCGCCGGTGCCTTTCATCTTGCTTCCCCCGGAGATTGTCATGAACCCTTACTGCCGGCTAAGCGACTGCTACAAACCGAGTGTAAGTCTTGCCCGAAGAGAAAGGAATCACCCGCTTGCTTTCGGGGATGTCAGAGGACGGATGTGGTCGCCGCTTACAAGACGGAAAACATCACGAGCTGTTTCTACCTGACGGCGATCGTGAGCCGCAGGTCCGTCCTAACGGACGGTTAGCTGGCTTTCCACTTTGCGGCTGAGATCCTCCTGAGCGCCTCGTGGTATCGCTCGGCCAGCTGAGCCTGGCTCTTCGGGTTCGTAAGCTGCGACTGCAGCTGACTAGGCAGCACTGAACCGATCGCGTGGATGGCGTCGTGTCGGTCGGGGCCTTCACGACGAAGGCGAGCAAGAGTGGCGACGACCACCGGCTCTCCGGGGGCGAGCTGGTTTTCAACGATAGCGTGCACGAAGGCGTGGCCTTCTACGTTCGGCGTCCGGATGCGATGTTGCGATGGCAGTCCTCGACAGGGATCATGGGCTCCTGCTCATCAGCAACCAACAGATGACAACCCTTCCTGGTGACTGAATCCACGACAGGCGTTTTCCTAGGGCTGGGGCGGCTTCCTCGAACCGAGGCGCGGCTGAGACCATGGATGTAGTGACCCGGTGGATGTGGGTCGAACCCACGTCGCGCTCCAGGTTGATGAGGCTGGCCCACTCATCGTGCACGTCTCCGCCGGCCGTAACGTGACGGCGGCAGTCTCAACTACTCGGGGGGAGTCGTATACACCCGTTGTCCCCACATCGACGACCTGGAAAAGGCCGGATGAGGGCGACAATGTTGTGTCATGAACCGCTCGCTGCATCACCACCCCGCCAAGACCTTCCCAACCGTATTCCAATTCCGAGTGGTAACTCCGCTCCCGAACTCCCTTTCGAGCAGGGTCATCAGCTCGGTCGTCCCCCGCGCCGGCGAGAGGGTCAGCACGCTGCACACTTCCCCGGGCCCCACCCGCACGATCCTGAGGTCGCCCTCGGGCGCACTGTAGGTAAAATCTGGTCGGCTCCTGGCCGGGTCGCAGAGAAAGGTGACGTAGAGTCTCGTGTCCGGAGTCATCGCGACCCCTTTGAACGGGTCGGAGTCCACCAGCCGCTGGAGGTCCGCCAAAGTGCGCAGGGCTACGGCGATTGGGTAGCCGAAGCTCAGCTCGAGGTGCTTCTCGATGTAGGCGGTTAGGTCGAGGACATTGTCGGGCAGGTCCGCCCCGGGCGGTCTCTCGAAGACCACGTTGCCGCTCGCCAGCACCGTCTTGACCTTCTGGAACTCCATCCCCTCGAAGGCCGCGCGCAGATCGGCCATCTTGACCGGCTTGTGACCGCCCACGTTGACGCCGCGCAGGAAGGCGACGTACCTCACGGGCTGACCAGTGTCCAAGTTCCCCCCGACTCCCCCACCCCACTGGGCTTCGCGTGAACCTCGTTACAGTATATGTCCGGCGAGACGATTCCCATTTCGCCCGACGACCCTCGAGCGCCTCAGCCCGACCAACTCCAGAGCCACCACCAAAACGAGCAGCACCAGAATTTGCCGCTTTAGTACTCGCCACCTAGTCCCCTATCGCGCCTCTTGCGAACCTTGATACACTATAGATCCGGCTGCGTTGATCTTCCTTCGCGGCCACGTAACAGTTTGGCGAACATGTGTTTGGCCGCTGCGTGGGCGTGGTATACTGCTACCAGCATACGTTAGGAACATTCTCAAGGCGCAGCGCCGAGCTATTCACCTCCCCGCCACGTCTCCAGTTTTGCCCTCTCGTTTGTCGCAATGTAACTCCGTATTTGGAGGATTTAGTGAATTCAGCAAAACTGTACGTGGGCAATCTCAGTTATGAGACGTCCGAAGCGAGCCTGAGGACGGTTTTCGAACCGCACGGCGAAGTCGTTTCAGTCACTCTCATCACTGACCGCGACTCCGGCCGCCCCAAGGGCTTCGGTTTCGTGGAAATGGGATCGGCCGAAGAAGCTCAGGCTGCTAAAGGCGCTCTCGACGGCACTCAGCTCGACGGTCGCGCGCTCAAAGTAGACGTTGCTAAGGAACAAGTGCCCAGAGCACCTCGTTCGGGTGGCGGCTACGGCGGTGGCGGCGGCGGTGGCTACGGTGGCGGTGGCGGCGGCGGTAATCGTCGCTGGTAGAATCGCCTACAAGCGAAACCAGAGAGACGCCGGCCTTTTGGCCGGCGTCTTTTTTGTCCCAACTACTCCCGCCCGCGGCCGCGAAGCGCCCGGTCCACGTCTCTCTGGGCTTCCTTCTTGGCCAGAGCCTCGCGCTTGTCGTAGCTCGTCTTGCCCTTGGCCAGCGCGATCTCGACCTTGGCCCGGCCGTCCTTGAAGTACATCTTGGTAGGCACGAGCGTGTAGCCCGCCACCTTGGCCTTCCCGAAGAGCCGGCGCAGCTCGCGTTTGTGCACCAGCAGCTTGCGCGTCCGTAGCGGATCGTGATTGAAGATATTGCCCTGCGTGTACGTGCTGATGTGCGCGCCCACCAGGAACAGCTCGCCGTCGGTGATGGCCGCGTAGGAATCGCGCAGGTTCACCCGCCCGTCGCGGGCCGACTTCACCTCGGTGCCCGTGAGCGCGATGCCGGCCTCCAACGTCTCCTCGATGTGGTAGTCGTGGTAGGCCTTCTTGTTCTGGGCGATGAGCTTGATCCCGGTGACTTTCATAGTTGCGGGAGTATACCAAGCGTGCCCGTTGGGACCTTCATGCGCCGGACCCCGGTGGTGAGTCTCAGCGCTAGTTTCACCCACACCGGCGCCGGGTCTCAGCCACACCGGGCCCGAAAAAGGACAGACCTCCGGCCCGAGGAGCTAGTCGCCCGAGGGAGTGCCGCTATGGCAGGGCGTACAGGTAGCCTTTGCCCAGTCCAGCGGGGTGGTGTGGCACTTGTCACACGTCAACGGGCGCTCTCCGCTGGGTATGTGCTCCCCTACCTGTTGGTGCTGGAAGGTCGTCTGGGCGAAGCCGGCGACGCGTGTGACAGCTCGCGCAGTCCGTCAGCCCCGGGTGCTGCACCGCGTGACAGGAGACGCACGTGAGACCCGCGGGCGTCGGCAGCGACGTGCCCGGGATGACGGCCACGCCGGGCTTGCTCACGTGACACGAGGCGCAGGGCACCCCTTCGTGGCCGCCGGTAAGCGCCAGCGGGTGATTCGCGGGGGCAGCCTGGGCGCGGGAGAAGCTGTTGGTGTTGTGACAGTTGCTGCACTCGCCCCTGGGCTCGTGCGGCGGGGTGTGACAGGTGCTGCAGGTGCTTGGGCGGCGCCCCGCTCGGGCCGTTGTGGCAGGTGAGGCACTGGGACATGGTCATCGGGTCCACGTAGACCGGCGGGGTGACCGTGCGATGCACCAGGCGGACGTGACAATCCACGCACTTCACCGCGGCATGCGCCGAATGCGGGAAGGTGCGTGGTGTCTCCTTGCGCTTCCTCGTGCACTGTCGGCGGGTTCGCATGGCAGGCGAGGCAGTTGCTGTTGGGGATCTTCCGGGTCACGGCGAGCGGCGGCTCCGCCTTGCCGAAAACGTGCACCCACAGCTCGCGCAGCGAAAGGATCTTGGTCTTGACGAAGGACGGGAAACCCGGCGGGATGTGGCACTGGACGCAATTCGTGTTCTTGTGGACCGAAACGCTCCAGCTGTTGTAGTAGGGGTTCATCTCGTGGCAGCTATTGCATGACGTTGTTCGAGCTGTAGACCTCGGCGGTGACGTACGAGCTCACCGCCAGGACCACTATCACCGCCGCGATGACGATGTAGATGATCTTGCGCCGCCGGGACCATCCGCTTCTTGGGAGGCTTCGGGGTCGCCGGAGCGGGCTCGCCGCGCGGAGGCCTCCGTGGAGATGGCAGTCGGGTCGCCGGTGAAGCGTTCCAGCGCGTCGGCCGAGGTGGCGTCGGCGGAGGTCGGCGGTGGAAGCGTCAGCGGAGGCGACGGGCGGGGTTTCTTCCGGAGGACTCGCGGAGGCCGACGGCGTCTCTGGACCGGATATGCCGGACAACCAGTCCGACGCAGTGTCCTCCGATTCCGGTTCTATTCCTCCGTGTGCGCTGGTTGGTTCATCAGGGCTCAGCGTCTTCCTCCACCAAGGTAAGATCAGTCCTGCCCCGGGCCTCATCCACAGCTACCACCCGTACGTTCAAGATATCAGCCACCCGGTACGCTTTGCCAGACCTTCGACCCACAAGCGCCGTTTCCAGGTCGTTCAACTGGTAAAGTGTCACGGGGTAGCTCGCGAGTGGACAGGTAGCCCTGATAGAGGCGGTCGAACAGGATGAAGATCCCCCGGGGGGTGAGACTGAGGATCTGTCCCTGGAAGACGTTGTTGTGCCAGCCCTCGGCCTCCAAGCGCCGCTTGAGCAGATGCGCGAGGACGATGTCGTCGGCCTTGAGCTCCACCTTGGCGGCCTCCCGCTCCATGCGAGAGCAGTGCTCCGCCCAGTCGGCCAGGGTCGAGGTGGTGGGTTGTCGGCCCAGCTCCAGTTGCGCCAGCAACCCGCGGTGCACCAGCAGGTCGGGGTAGCGCCGGATGGGCGAGGTGAAGTGGCAGTAGGCCGGCGAGGCCAGGCCGAAATGGCCGATGTTCTCCGTCTGATAGACCGCCCGGGCCTGGGCCCGAAGCACCTGCTGCACCAGCGCGGCCTTGCCCCGGTTCTTGGGCGTGTAGCCGTCCACCCACTCCGCGGTCTCGCGGGTCACCCGCCGGATGTCCTGCGGCGTGGCGCTCATCGGGTCGAAGACCGGGGTGGGCAGGCTCAGGCTGGACAGGATGTCGAGCAAATGATCGAGCCGGAACGGGTCGGGGAGGTCGTGCACCCGATAGACGGTGGGCACGTGCTCCCGCTCGAGGAAGGAGGCCACCTGCTCGTTCGCGAGCACCATGAACTCCTCGATGAACCAGTGGCTCTCCAGCTCCTCGCTCGGGTCAGCGCCCACTGACCGCCCCGGCGGCGTCCCATTCGAACTCGGGCTCTGGGGAGTCGATGCGCAGGCTGCCCCGCTGGGCCCGGCTGTCGCGTAGGGTCTGCACCAGCGGACGGCCGACCTCGAGCACGCGCCGCCAACTCGCCCTCGGCCGGTTCCTGGCCGCGGAAGATACGCTCGAGCTCCTCGTAGTCCAGACGTTGGTCGCTGCGGACGAGTGATCGGTAGAACCGGGACTGGAGCACCCGGCCGCTCGTCGTCCACCTCCATCTCCACGGTCACCGCCTTGCGGTCCTGCCCCGGCTGCAGCGAGCAAACCGTTGGAAGACAGCAGCGGCGGCAGCATGGGCTCCACCCCGGTCGCCACGTACACGGAGTTGCCGCGCCGCAGGGCCTCGCGGTCGAGGGCCGTCTCTTCCAGCACGTAGTAGGAGACGTCGGCGATGTGGACGTAGACCGTGGCGCCGCCATCCGATCGCTCGAAGGAGAGAGCGTCGTCGAAGTCATGGGCGAGCGCCGGATCGACGGTGAAGGTGAAGAGGTCGCGCAGGTCGGCCCGGTAGGAGTCGCGACGCGACGCGAACTCCGCGGCTTCGGCTGCCTCGGCCAGGACCTTCGCCGTGAACCCCCGCTGCACCAGATTGTCGGCGAGGAGGGCGTCCATGACGTCGCGCAGCTTGCTGCTCTTGCCGAGCGTACAGAGGATCTTGGCCCGAAAGCCGTACGAGAAGCTGAACAAGACCAGATCGCCGGGCTGCGGCTTGATGCTCGGCCCGCTCCACGGGGAGAGCAGGGCCCGGCTGGAAGAGCGGCTCGATCTCGAGGCTCTTGCCGTGCTTCACCACCAAGCCGGCGATGCTGGCCGAGCGCCCCGTGGCATCTCCGGGCGGAACGAGCCCTGCCCGCAAGAGAGTGGTGCGACGGCGTTCGGTCCGGCTGCGTCCTTTGCGACGATGGGCCAACGCGGTCTAGCCTTCCGGCGCTTGCCGGTCGACGCGCCCCGCGACCGCCGGCTCTGCGCCGCCGCGTCCCACCGCGGCCGTGGCAATCGCGGCACGCGGCACGCCACGCCGGAGGGCAACATCTCAGGGATCAACTCCATGCTTACCCACTCGGTCTCGTAGACGCGCGCGCCGGGAATCAGCCCGCACCGCTGCGGCAAACTGAACGAGCACCCTTTCTTGTTCCCCGGCGAGGACCCCCGAAACGATCATCCGGCGAGGGAGTCGCACAGTGCCGGCCTCGTGGTCGGCGTCGGCCACCCCGGCAGGTGCGCCCTGCCCCCCGGCGGGCGTGCATTGCCCCCCGCGGGGGGCGGATGATCCGGTCCCGGCGCCTGGTCGCCCGGCGCCAGCCTGTGGTCGCCCGGCGCAGAGCCTCTCGAGCAGGATGATCAGCGGCTCGAGCGTCATGTTGGCCAGGATGGTGACGTTGGAGAAGTGGGACAGCGGCACCGAGCCCACGTCGTCGAGCTTGAGGTCCGCGGTCGACCTGGTTGCGCTCCAGGTTCTCCGTGGCGGCGTCTATCGCCACCGGGTCGTTGTCGAAGGCGAAGATCGGCCCCCACCCCAGCTTGGCGGCCGCCACGGTGAGGACGCCTGAGCCCGTGCCCGCGTCCACCAGTGCCCCTTCGGGCTCGACCTTCTGCAGCAGCTCGAGCGCCCCCCGCGTCGTGGGGTGAAGGCCGGTACCGAACCCCATCCCGGGGTTTATCACCACCTCAACCAGCTCGGCACCCACGGAGGCCGGGCCACCGGCTCCGAAGAGGCGGCAGACCCCGTGCACGCAGTGGCGGCGCAGGCAGTGGCGCGGCAGCACCGACTAGGAGCGGCGGACTGGGCAGCACGATCGTCGCCGGCGGCCTCTCCCTGAGCGAGTGGTGGCTCCCACGGCGGCCGGATGCGCACCCGGCCGATCACGATGGGATGGAAATGGTCTTTCCAGCCCTCTTCCCAGTCCCGCGCGACATCGGCGGTCTCGACCGTTACGAGTGGGCTCGCGCGTAGCTCCGGGGGCAGGAGGGCCAGGATCTCGCGAGGCTCTTGGTGTTGGGAAGGCGGGTAGAAGACCAGAATTACATCCGATCCGCGGTCCTGCTGCTCGTAGGCGCCGAGCGGCTCCATGAGCAATGCCCCCACCGTCTCCGCCCACTCCGAAGGCACGACGATGCGGACGGCCGTGTCGACACCACCAGAGCGCGCGGCCATGGGCGTCAGCCGGCGAAAAGGTTGCGCAGCCGCCGGAGCACCCCGTCCGGGTGCTCGCCGTTGTCACCGTAGTGCTCGGTGCCCGTGGACTCCTCGAACTCCTGCAGCAACGCTTTCTGCTGGTCGTCGAGATTACGGGGCACCATGACGTTCACGAGGATCTCCTCGTTGCCTCGACCGTGGCCGTGCAGATGAGGCACCCCTTTACCGCGCAAGATCTTGATCTCTCCCGGCTGGGTCCCGGGCGAGAAGACCACTTCCTGCTCGCCATCCAGGGTGGGGATGTCGAGCGTGGTCCCCAAGGCGGCCTGGCCGAGAGTAAGGTTCACGTTGTGGAGGATGTCGTCGTCGCGGCGCCGGAACTGAGGATGTGGCGCCAGCTTCACCTGGACGTAGAGATCACCGGCCCGGGCGCCGCGTTCTCCGGCACCGCCGCTCCCGGAGGCCCGGATACGTTGGCCCTCGTCGATGCCGGCAGGGATCTTGACCGTGACCGTCCGCTCTGCGAAAGACGCGGCCCGTGCCCCGGCAATCCTTGCAGGGAGTCTCGATGACCTTCCCGGAACCGTCGCACCGCGGGCACGCGCCCGTCTGGACGAACTGGCCCAGGATGGTCTGACGCACGGTGCGGACCCGGCCGCGACCGCCACAGTCCGCGCAGGCCTTGATGCTGGAGGGATCGGTGGTGCCGGCGCCTTCACACTCGGGGCACGTGTTGTATGCCTCGAAGGTCAGCTCTTTCTCGACCCCGAACGCGGCCTCCTCCAAGGTCAGTTCGATCTCGACGCCGATGTCCTGGCCCCGGGCAGGGCCGGTCGACTGAGCCGCGCCGAAGGGGCTTCCCCCTGCGAAATTGCCGAAGAACGACTGGAATATATCGCCGAAGTCCGGGAAACCGTCGAAGCCGCCGCCGGCGCCCCCGGCGCCGCGGCGCAGTCCCTCGTGTCCGTAGGTGTCGTAGATGCCGCGCTTCTCGGGATCCGACAAGACCTCGTAGGCTTCGGTAGCCTCCTTGAACTTCTCCTCACTGTTCGGATCGTTGCTGTTCGCGTCCGGATGGAGCTCCCGGGCGAGCTTGCGGTATGACTTCTTTACCTGTTGGAGATCGGCGTCCTTGGGGACTCCGAGCACCTCGTAGTAATCACGTTTCATTCGTACCGGTCTCCCACCAATGACGAGAGAAGCTGCGCGGTATCACGGACCGTGCTGATGGCCTTCTCGTAGTCCATTCTGGTGGGGCCTACCAGGCTGACCGTGCCCAGTCGCCGTTGTGGCAGCCCGTAGCTGGCGGCGACGACGGAGAACGGCTTCAGTGGAAGCGCCTCATGCTCGGCGCCGATACTGACGAGCACGCCTCCGCTCCCAAGCGCCAGTTTGAGGACCCTGAGCAGCATGAACCGCTCCTCCAGCAAGGAGTACAGATCGCTGAGCGACCGAACGTCTTCCAGCCGTTGTTCCGACAGGAGCCTCGAAGCGCCGCCGATGAAAAGCTCCTCCTGATCGTGCTCGTCCAAGAGCTTGTCGAGAGCGGGAGTCAAGGTGTGGAGGAACGCTGCCTCCCCTGTGCTCAACTCGGGGTTGTCCAGCGCGCGCCGGACGAGACGGGCGGTCAGCGTGCGGTTGTTGAGCGTCTCGTTCAGGTAGGTGCGCGCCCACTCCACCAGGCCGGGGTCGATGGGCTGCGAAAACTCCAGCGCGCCCTTCATGACGCTGCCGGTAGAGACTATGAACACATACATGAGCTGGTTCGGATGTAGGGCCAGTAATTCCACGTGGCACAAGCGCGCGCCGCTCATCCGGGGACCGAGCGCTACGGCCAGAAGGTTTGTGGCCCGCGACATGGCCTCCGTGGCCTGCCTCAAAGCGGTCTCCACTTCCCCGGTGAGCACCTCCTGTCCGCCGGCGCCGAGAGACCCCGCCCGCAAAGGCGCGATGCCCATCAGGTAATCAACCAGCTCCCGATATCCCAGGTCGGTGGGTACGCGACCCGCCGAGGTGTGCGGGTGTGTGAGATAGCCCCTCTCCTCGAGTTCCGCCAGCTCGCTCCTGACAGTGGACGAGGAGACACACAGGCCGGTCATGGCCGAGACGTCCTTCGACGCCACCGGCGCGCCGGTCCGGATGTGCCGTTGGGTGACGGCGTTCAGTATCGTCCGTTGTCTCGAAGTGAGTGCCATTAGTCGTCGGCCGGATCGAAGATCACGGCGCCTCCGGCGGTTCCAAGAGAGCCGCGATAATGCTATTGCTAACATCCATAAACCCTGGATTCAAGCGAATTCTACCATAGCGCCTCTCGACGCACCCTTGCTGTGACAGACGGTCCAGAGCCCCCATGTCGAGCACGCCGATAACCTCCGCCTCGTCGATGCCCTGGCTCGTTCGCAAGCCCAACATCGCTCTTTCGAAGATGCGCGTGCGATCGTCGATCTCCTCCAACCCGGGAGTCTCGCCGGCCAGATACCCAGCCACCGTGCTCGGGTTCGTCCGGCGGATGCCGGCCACGGTTGACACGGCGGACGCGCCCAGCCCCACGTAGTCTTCCCCCAGCCAGTAGGCCTGATTGTGACGACATTCATGGCCGGGCAGCGCGAAGTTCGACACCTCATACCGCTCGTAACCGGCGTCGACCAATGTGCGCACCGCTTCCGCATACCACTTCTCGGCGAATGCTTCGGCGGCCATCCGGGCCCCCGCGCCCATCTCAGCACCCCGCACCGTGCGGGACAGCAACAGGCGCGAATACCGCTCCGAATAGGTCAGATCGTAGAGCGAGATGTGGGGCGGCGCCGCTGCCAACGCCGCCTCGAGGTCCGCGGCGACGTCGGGCCAGGTTTGACCGGGGATGCCGAACACCAGGTCAAGGTTCCACTCCACCCAACCTACCTCGCGCAGCACGGCGAGGCTCTCGGCGATGTCTGCCTGCTTGACCGAGCGGCCAAGAGTGGCGCGCAACCGGGCCGAGAACGACTGGATGCCCATGGACAGCCGGGTCACACCGGCCTCGACGAGGCCCTCCGAGTAGGCTCGCATCCAGGTTCCCGGGATTGGCCTCCATGGTGAACTCCGGCCCGGGCCTCGCCGGTAGTTGTTCGGCCGAGGCCGGCCGACCGGAGGGCCCTTCGTCCGCTGGTCGTTCAGCCGGAGGCGGTTCGGCCGGGGACCGTTCGCCCCGAAGCCCCTCAGACGGCGCCCGCAACAAGGCCGCCAACTCGCGAACTAGGGCTAGAAGATCGCCTCGGGGCAATACCGAAGGGGTGCCTCCACCCAGATAGACCGTATCCAGAGGTACATCCAGGAGAGGCCTATCTCGGGCGAGCTCGGCCCGGAGTGCCGCTAGATACAGTCCCACTCGGCCCGACCGCTGGTGGGCGCCGATAGGTTCCGACGCGAAATCACAGTATGCGCACCGCGACCGGCAAAAGGGGATGTGCACGTAGAGGTGTCTGACTGCCACGAACGGCTCCCTTCGCGCGTATCCGCGGCCCGGCCGGCCGGCCACGCGGGACTCGGCAGCGTGGGCGGTCCACCAGCCCGACGACCCATCGCCGACCTCGCCGCGCACCGGCGTCGCTGCTCGGCGGTCGACCGGCTCGGCGGACCACCGGCTCGGCGGACCCCGGCGACCACCACGCGGCACTTCGGCTGCTCACCACACGGAGCGTCGGGCACCCGGCGACGCGGGCACTTTTGGTCTCAGCGTCCGAGAACGCCCAAAACGACGAGGACGATCCCCAGCGCGATGCCGATGCCACCCAGCACTGCCGTCCACGCGTTCCACACCCGCGCCGCCCGGGGATCGGCGCCAGGCTTAGGTTCGGGCCTGAAGGTCCTTCGAACCCGGGCCGTGCCGCAGCCAGATCTGGCCGATGCCCATCCCGATGACCACCACGCCCAAGACCAGGTACTCCCTGTTCACCTTTTGCCGTCCTTGCTCTCCCCCAGGTCCAGGACCGCGAGAAAGGCTTCCTGCGGGATCTCCACGGTGCCGACCATCTTCATGCGTTTCTTCCCGGCCTTCTGCTTCTCGAGAAGCTTGCGCTTGCGGGAGATGTCGCCGCCGTAGCACTTGGCGATGACGTCCTTGCGCAGCGGAGCCACCCTCTCCCGGGCGATGATGCGGCTGCCGACGGCGGCCTGGATGGCCACCTCGAACATCTGGCGCGGGATCTGCTTGCGCAGCCGCTCGGTGAGGTCCCGGCCGACGGCGTACGCGCGGTCGGCGTGGACGATCAGGCTGAGAGCGTCCACGATGTCGCCCGCGATGCGGATGTCGAGCCGGACCAGGTCGCCGGGCTCGAAGTCTTTCATCTCGTAGTCGAGGCTGGCGTAGCCACGGCTGCGGGTCTTGAGCAGGTCGAAGAAGTCGAGCACGATCTCGGCGAGCGGCAGGTCGTAATCCAGGCGGACCCGGTCGGCGGTGAGGTACTCCATGTGGCGGAAGCGGCCGCGTTTGTCGTTGCAGAGCTCCATCACCGGGCCGACGAACTCCGTCGGCACCAGGATGGTGGCGGCGATGTACGGCTCGCGCACCTCTTTGATGAGCCCGGACTCCGGGAACTCCACGGGATTGCTGATGGACAGGACCTCGCCGCTCAGGAACTCCACCTCGTAGCGCACGTTGGGCGTGGTGGCGAGCAGCTCCAGTCCGAACTCCCGCTCCAGCCGCTCGCGGACGATCTCCATGTGCAGCAGCCCCAGGAAGCCGCAGCGGAAGCCGAAGCCGAGGGCCTTCGAGGTCTCCGGCTCGAAGTGAAGGAGGCGTCGTTGAGTCTGAGCTTCTCCAAGCGCGTCCTTGAGATTCGGATAGTCCTCCCCGTCGAGGGGGAACAGCCCGCAGAACACCATCGGAACAGCCTCGCGATACCCCGGGAGCGGCTCCGACGCAGGCTGCCGCGAGTTGGTGAGGGTGTCGCCCACCCGGAGGTCGGCCACCTCTTTCACCCCCGGGATGATGTAGCCCACCTCGCCCGCGTGCAGGATCTCGGTCTTGAGCATGTCGGGGCTGAAGATGCCGACTTCCTCCACGTCGCTGCGCCGCCGGGTGACGAAGGCCAGCAGGGGATCGTCCTTTCGGAAGCTGCCGTCCTTGACCCGGACGAACGCCACCACCCCGCGGTACTGGTCGTACATGGAGTCGAAGATGAGGGCTCGAGGCGGGCCTTCGGCCTCGCCCTGCGGGGGCGGTATCCGATTCACGATGGCTTCCAGAACGTCTGGCACGCCCTGCCCGGTCTTGGCGGAGATGTAGAGGATGTCTTCGCGCGAACAGCCGATGAGGCTCACGATCTCGTCTGCCCTTTTCTCCGGCTCGGCGCCAGGCAGATCGATCTTGTTGAGCACCGGGACTATCTCCAGGTCGTTCTCGAGCGCAAGGAGAGCGTTGGCCAGAGTCTGCGCCTCCACCCCCTGCGTGGCATCGACCACCAGGATGGCTCCCTCACATGCGGCCAGGCTCCGCGACACTTCGTAGCTGAAGTCCACGTGCCCCGGAGTGTCGATGAGGTTGAACTGATAGTCCCGGCCATCGCGCGCCGTGTAGTAGATGCGAACGGCCTGGGCCTTGATGGTGATGCCCCGCTCGCGCTCCAGGTCCATGCGGTCGAGCATCTGCTCGCGCATCTCCCGTTCCTCCACCGTGTGGGTGACCTCGAGTATGCGGTCGGCCAGGGTGGACTTCCCATGGTCGATGTGCGCGATTATGGAGAAATTGCGGATGTTCTCGAAGCGTGCCATAGGCGAAGTATTCTAGCGCACCCGGCCGCACAGCCGCGGCAAATGACCCGCTCGCAAGCCGGCAGCCCTCAAGGTGGTTGCCACAGCGGCCATCGGGGAACCTCGCCCGGGGCCGGGCGAGTCGTGCCGTGGGAACGGTGTCAGTCGAGTCTAGCCCTCAGACCGGCGACCCACTCCGGGTCCGATCTTGCCAGACGTGCTTTCTTGAGGTTCTCCCGTAGTATCCAGCGGACGTCGGGATCATCGGACCGTGCCCAGCACTCCATGGCCGGCTTGCCCTCGACAGGATCGGCAGATACGACGACGCTCCAGCAATACCCCAGAGCCTGGCGGAGGGTGCGAAACTCGTCGGATCGCCGGTCGGACACGGCCCCAAGCGTCGAAGTGACGGCATCGACCAGCTCCACCGCCTGCCGAGCTGTACCTGGGGTCTTGAGGAGCCTGGGTTCGCTCACCGCGGCGATCGCCGCCCGCTGGACATACGGCCGATCCTCGACCCACGGTCGTATGAGACGGAAAAGTGCTTCGACGCTCTGGTCTCCCACGCGCTGGAAGGCGATCGCCACCGCTTCGCGGACCCGCCAGCGCGGATCTGCCGCGTGAGCCCGGAGTTCGTTGACAAACTCTTCGCGCCCTTCGCCGATGAGCCTGCCGAGCCCGACGATCCCGCACATAGCGACGAACTCGTCGGTGGGATCGCTTCCCGAGCCCGCGATGATCCATTCCCGGAACATGGCTTCGTCGCCGAAGTCCGCGGCGGCCTCTAACAGTTCCAGATTCCCTCGAGGTCCGGGCAGACCCGAGTGCTGCCGAAGAAACGGGGTTGTCTCGGGCGTCCGTCGCAGCTGCGCGAAGTATTCATCCTGGCGACCCATCCCGGGGCTTACTCGCCTTCGATCTCCAGCGGCAGCAGATCATCCAACTGTCGGACCGGTGACTCGACCGGAACGACGGCCAGGTCGTCCACGTGCGCGTTGGGCGCCCCTGCGACGAGGTCCATGAGCTGACGCTGCCATCGGCCCCAGCGCAAGTCGAACTTGATGGCCCGGGCTTGAGCTCGCAGCATCTTGGCCGGCCTGCGTGTGTATTGCCACCTGGCCCAGGCGGACCACGGCCTCGCCAAGCGGACCGCGGCGATCCAAGCGAAGACCGGCACGAACAGCCCGACCCATCCCATCCATAGCCTGCCCTTGAGGAAAGCCACCACGGCGAATGCGAGGTTCAGCACCAAAATGCCGATAAAGACAAATTCAATGAGGGCCGCCCCGGACATCGGGTCACTGTATCCGAGGGGGATGAGCCCGATGACCATGAACGCCGTGAACGACGTGCCGAGGAACATTGCCGCCACCGACTTGCGGCCTTCCCGCGCCCAGTACACGTCTCGCATGTGAAGGATAAGGGCGAACTCGTCGAAGACCAGACCGGCCGCGCCACCGAAGATCAGAGCGAGGACTTCGAGCCAGGGCGTCTTCGGCTGAGTGGCGAACATCAGCACTCCGATGATGAACATCACCGGCAAGCCGATCACCATGTGGTGCACGTGGACCTCGCCCCGGCGGATGTTACCTGGCCACCAAGCTACTCCCCTGCGAATGGCCCTGGTGCTCGCCCGGATGCAGAGAAAGGTCACCACCATCCCGATGAGCAACACCAGCGCTGGGAGCTTCTCCGTACGGAAGAAAGACCCCAGCCAAAACCCATATGTGGATGAGGCGGTCATGACTGCTTAAGAATACCGCACGTGCGGTTCCTCGATGAAGCCCAGTCCCACCGCGCCAGGACCGATGTAGGTGCCGATGACCGAGCCCACGATGCTGGGCGGACGCAGATGGATCGTACGGTCGGAGATGGCCGATATCATCTCCTGCAACTGCTCCATCACCGGCAGGTTCAACCCGTGGGAGAGGTTGGCGAACACTTCCGACCCCGGCCGGGTCCGCTCCAACAAGCCGTCCCGCATGACCTCCAAAGCCGGCCGCAGGCCGCGCACCTTCTTGTACACGTCGGCGACGCCACCCTCGATCATCAGCACCGGTTTGATATTCAGAAGCGTGCCCACCAGGTGCGAGGCCCTGCCGATGCGGCCCCCTTTGTACAGGTAATCGAGGGTGGTGGGAAGGAAGAAGAACGTCTTGTGACCCAGAAAATAGGCGATATAGGCGTCGAACTCTACTTCCGATATCCCCCGGTCGAGCCGCTCCACCAGCCGATCCACAAGAAGGGCGATCCCCCCTGTTGCCAGTTGAGAATCGACTACCTTCACCCGGCCGACCTCCGTGGCTGCCATGGAAGCCGTGGCGAAGGTGCCGCTGAACTGTGCGCTGAGGTGCACGGAGTACACCCGCTGGTACCGTTCGCGCAGCTCCCTGTACAGTTTCAACCACACTCCAAGGGGCGGCTGCGACGTCTTGGGGAGGGCCGGTGCCGACTTCAGCTTTTCGTAGAACTGCTCAGGCTTCAGCTCCACCCAGTCCAGGGAGGCTTCCTCCCCGAAGTAGACGGTGAGCGGGACCAGGGTCAGATTGGGATGCTTCAGCAAGGTCTCGGGCAGGTCGGCGGTCGAATCCACCACGAGGGCCGTGGTGCTCCGATCCACGTTCACACGCCGGCCCCGCCTTCAGGCAGATCGTCGGTGGTCCCGCCGCCCGCCGCGCCGCCGTCCGACGGCCGCTCCCGGTTGCGGCGGCGAAGGATCACGCCCACGATATCCCGCGCTTCCTCCATGCGCATCGCCCGGCCGGCCAGGAAGTACGCCCCCGCCCCGAGAACGTACGCGGCCCCCACCGAAAGGATCTGCGCCGGGTTCGAGCGACCCAGCAGATGGTCCAGCCCCCACCAGACACCGTACGCCACCCCGGCCAGCGGGATGAGCGCCACGATGGCCCGCGCGAAGGAGCGCAGAACCCGCAACTCATCGACGCTCCCGATGTTCATGCGCAGGAGCACCATGAGCCCGAAGAAGTTGAACAACGACACCAGCGACGTCGAGAGCGTGATGCCCCCCACGCCCAGCCGCCTGTAGAACGCCCAGTCGAGAAGAGCGTTGAGCCCCAGGTTCACGACCCCGGTCACCAGTGGCCACCAGCTCTTGCGGATGCTGTAGAACGCCCGGTTGAGAAGCGTGTTCACGCTCACGAACGCCATACCCACGCTGAAGAACGTGAGCGCCGAGGCCACCGACGCGATCTGCTGCGAATCCACTTCACGGCCGTGCTGGTAGATCAGCCTGACGGTAGGCACAGCAAGCACGACGAAGAACGCCACGAACGGGAGGGTGAGGAAGAAGATCTGCCTGATGCCCAAGGAAAGATCCTCTTTGAACTCTTTGAGCCGGTTGCCGGCCGCGTGACGGGACAGGGCGGGAAAGAGCACGGTGCCGATAGCGATCGCGAAAACCCCCTGCGGGAGCTGGAATAGGCGGAAAGCCTTGTCGATCCATCCCACAGCCGAACCGTCTCCCAGATAGCTGGCGAACTGGGTGTCTACAAGCGCGTTGAAATTGATGATGCCCAGGCTGATCATCACAGGGCCAAGGATCAACCCCATCTGCCGCAGTGCAGGATCGCGAAAATTCAGCCGGATGCGCTGTCCTGCCTCCCGCCACCGGCGCTTCCAGACGGCCGGCAGTTGGATGAGCAACTGCACCACCGTCCCCAGGAACGTGGCCCAGGCGAGGATCTCGAAGCCGCTGTTCTTTATGAGACCCTGGCTGGTCGTGTAGCCGGTGGCGAACGAGAACACGATCAGACTGGCGATGATGATGACGTTCCAGACGATCGGGGCGATCGCCGGAATGGAAAACTGGTTGTAGGAGTTGAGGATCCCCATCGCGATCCCGGCGAGTCCCAGCGCGATAAGTTGCGGGAACATGATGCGCGTGAGAGAAACCGTGAGCGGGATAAGCTCCGGGTGCTTACCGTAGCCGGGGGCAACAAGCTTGACTACCTCGGGGGCGAAGATGATGCCAAGAACGGTGACGAAGCCGAGCACGATGGCGACCATGACCGATACGGTGTACGCCGCCTGCCACGCCTCGCGTCGCTTGTCTTTTTCAAGGAGCCCGGAGAATATCGGGATGAAGGCCGCGCTCAAGGCCGTGTCGGCGAGGAGGGCACGGATGAGGTTCGGCAACTTCTGGGCCGCCGTAAAGGCGCCCATCTGTGGACCGAGGCCCAGGTAATAGACCTGTATGATCTCGCGGACGAGACCGAGGACCCGAGAGGCCGCAGTCGCGACGATCAGAAAGGCGGTCGCGGCCGCCAGAGTTCTCTTAGTGGCATTGTTCATGGGCTATGGCTATGCTAGACTGCTGCGACTTTGAAGGGAAGACGGGAGGATTGAAGATTGGCTAATACCAAGCAGCAACGTAAACGGGTGCGTATCGCTCAGCGACAACGGCTGGAGAACCTGCGCTACAAGTCGTCCATAAAGACGCACTTCCGGCGCCTCAAGGACTCCATCACTTCCGGCGATGCGGACACGGCTGCTCAAACGGCCAAGAAGCTGACTTCCACCATCGACAAGGCTGCCGCCCGGAATGCTATCCATAGCAACAACGCGGCACGCAAAAAGTCGAGGGTGGCGCGGCTCCTCTCCCAGCTCTAGAGCCCGGACCCCCACCTCTTTCACTGAACGCCGGGTAAGAGCGGCGTCCTCCCTGCACGCCGTCGCACGGTCGGACGCCGTAGCGCAGCGGCACGCAACCGGACACACCGGCCAGCGCGTCGATACGGCCCCAGAATCCTCACGCGGCGAGAAGCCGCCCCAGGCAGAGCTGCAACTCCATCTCGGCCGGGAGTGTGCCTAACCCCTTCATGCGGGCATCTGTATCGGCCAGAACGGCCAACCTCCTCGCGATTCCCTCCGGACCGAGAAGGGCCGACTGCTCCATGAGCTTCCTCACCGGATACGCTTTCATTTTGAGCTCTGACTGGATGGCGTCGCGGTTGCTGCCCCCGTCCCGCAGCGCCGCCACCCGGCTCAGGTTCTGGAAATGTCGCAAGATGCGGTAGAACAAGACTTCCACCCTTTCCCCGGACACCAGCAACTCCTCCGCCACCCCGAAAGTCTCCGCGCCCCGTCCCAGGGCGAGGTTGTCCAGCAGGTCGAAGATGCTGGCCTCGATGGTGCGCGTGGCCAGAAGGCGAACGTCATCCGCCGTTACTCGCTGATCGACTACGTACGACTTGAGCTTCTCCAGCTCGCGGAGCAGGATGTTCTGGTTGTCGCCGCATCGCTGGGCGAGGAGACGGGCTTCCGGGAGTCCCAGATTCAGGCGAATCCTCGCTGCTTCCTGGACGAGCCATTGAGGCAGCTGCCCTTCCTTGGGCGCGCTGTACTCGAGAATCTCTCCATGTTGGGCCATCGCCCCCCGGAGCACATCGCTGGGCGGCAGCTTGTCACCGATCAACGCCAGACAGGTGTCCGGCGACGGAGAACGGAGATAACTGACGATCGATTCCTTGTCGGCCTTCCCCCAAGCCTGCGCCTGAAGAACCAGGACGAGACGGGTGCCCCCGAGGAACGCCAGGGTATTTGCGGCATTCACCACCACGCTGCCCGAACTCGTGCGCGCGTCGAACTCGTCGATGTTCAGTTCGGTGCCGGATTCCTCACTGATGCGAGCCCGGAGGCGGCGCAGAGCGGTCTCGATCTTGGGGAGATCGTCGCCCAAGATGAGATAGGCGGGCTTAAGAGGCCGCCGTCCGGAACCGGCCGCCGGCGGCTGCGCCGTCCCAGCCGATCGGTTCATTCCGCGCGCTTCCTTTCCGTAGTGATGGCCATCTCGCTCCCTAACAGCCGGATCGCGACCCATCCCACCTGGTCGGTGCGGAACACCGTCTGCACGTGGTCGTGCAGAAACCCCATTGTCTCTGGAGCCGGGTGCCCGTACGGGTTCCCCGCTCCAACGGACACGCAGGCCACCCGTGGGCCCGTTGCTTCAAGCAGGGCGTCGGACACGCCTCGGCTACTCCCGTGGTGCGGCACCACCATGACGTCCGCTCGAGGCAAGGGATAGTGCGCCAGAGTATCGGCCTCGGCATCTCCTGGCAGGAGTATACCAATCGGGCCGGCGCGCACGACCGCAACCACCGACTCCGCGTTCATCTGGTCTCCAGTGGGAGGCCCTCCCCTCTTTGACCACGGGTCGGCGTTGTCGACCAGGACGACAGGCTGGGTCGGAACGTAGAGGCTGATCACCAACCCATCCACTCGGATGATCTGGTCCTGTTGGGCCTCGAGGTATCGCGTCCCTTTCTCCTTCAGCAGCCTCCGCAGTTCGAGATAGGCCACGGCCTCCTTTGAGCCGGAGGTCCGCTCCGCCATGGCCGAGCCGGTGGTCACCCCGTGTGATTGACCGTCAGATGCCGATTCGTCAGCCACGATCGACGTGTCGTCTACGAACGTAGCCACGCCGACGCTGCCAAGAGCCTCCAGAAGCCCGCCGTAGTGGTCGGCGTGCGGGTGGGAGATCAGCACCAGATCCAGTCGACTCACCCCGAGGGATCTGAGCTGCGCACCTAGGGAACAACCCTCCGGGCCGCTGTCGAAGAGCAGGGCGTGGTGCTCGGGGGTGCGGATCAGAACTCCGGTGCCCTGCCCCACGTCCAGGACCCGCACCTCGACCTGGCCCGGCCAACCCCGGCCCGGAGAAAGCGAGACGATCTTGTATGCGGCGGCGGAGGCGAGTGGATAGGCTCCTGTGCCGACGAGACCTCCCACCACCAGAGCGCAGCCGGCCAGAGCCAACGCCGCACGCCGACCCCGCGGACGATGCGCGCGCAGCCAGCGCAATGATTTCAGACCGAAGAGAGCGGAACGGCGGCCGGCCGCACCGGCGATAGAGAGTGCCGCAGGCAGCGCCGCGGCCACTCCCACCACCGCGGCCACTGCTCGCCCGAGATCCTGTCGCTTGAGAACAGGCACAAAAGCGAACAACTGAGCCACGCGTAGCGACCAAACGAGCGGGACCGCGGCAAGGGCATCAAGAACGCCGCAGAACCCGGTCCAGATGAACCCGAGGATCACACTGGCCATGCCCAGACCCAGGATCAGCGGAAGAAGGGGCACCACCAACACGTTGGCAAGCGCCGAGACCAGAGAGACCTGCCCGAAGACGACCAGCGATACGGGTGCCGTGCCGATAGTGGCCGCTAGAGAGACCGCGGCACTCGAGGCCACCGTCTTGGGCAGGCGGTGCAGTGCCCGCTCCAGGGGAACGGCGAGGACCAAGACCCCGGCCACCGCCGCGAAGGAGAGTTGGAATCCACCGCTGAAGACGGCGAGCGGGTTGGGCGCCAAGACCACCACCGCTGCGAAGGCGAGAACCTGCCACTGGTCCCGCCGCCTCCCCAGCCACCTACCCAGAAGAACGATGACGATCATCGTCGATGCTCGTACGACCGACGGCGATGCTCCGGTGAACGGCACCATGAAGACGGCGACACATGCAGCCAAGATGAATCCCACGCCCCGGGGAAGCCGGCTCCTGCGTGCCAGCACGAGAATGAGAGCGGCCAGACTACCGATGTGGAGGCCGTTCACGGCCAGCATGTGAGCCGTGCCAGAGCGCCGGAAGGCATCGAGCCAGTCCTGGTCGATCCCCTCCTTGTCGGCCATGACCACACCCTGAAGCATCTCGTTGAGGCGGGGATCGGGGCCGCGGCTCAGGTGATCGCGCGCCCGCTCTCGCACCTTGTCGAACCACCCGGAGATGCCCCCGCGGAGGCCGATGACCTCCACCCCGCCGGCATCAGCCTGCAGCACCACCGAGATGCCCTGTCGATGTAGGTAGGTAGCCTGATCGAAACCGGACGGGGAAGGGCCGGCTGGAGTCTCAAGTTGCCCAGTGACGACAACCCGTTGGCCCTGCACGAGCATCGGGAGCGAGGCTTGCCCCGAGGCACCCGAGGAGGAAGGCGGCACGTCGAGCGACACGGTCTCACCGATGGCAGAAAGTTCCACGGAGCCGCTCGTTTGACCGGATGCTCGACGAGGTACCTCGCGCTGGACCCGCGCATTCGCACTCTGCCAGCCACTGTTGACGCGCACGGGGCCGGTCACGACAAGCTCGAGGGTGACGGTCTGGCCCACCCGAGAGACGAGCACGCTCTGGGCCAGTGACGCCACCCGAAGACTGCCCAGTAGAAGGCCGGAGCAAAGCCCGATCAGAATGACCCCCACGAGCGTGGGAAGCGAGACGTGGAACCCACGCTGGGTGGCTACGCCGCCCGCTACCGCGACGAGCGCAACAGCTAGTCCACATAGACCGATCATCGGTGACAGCGGAGAGAGGCCGGCCGCGGCCAGCCCGGCCGCGGCTGCCATCGTCGTCCACCGGGCCAAGCCGGCACGGCGGACGAACCAGTCGGCCAGTCCCGCCACCCGTGATTGCGATGGCGCCCCGATCAGAGGGTCACCAACGACCTAAGTCGCTCCAACTTCGCTGGGCCTATGCCCTTGACCTCTGTCAACTGGTCCACCGACGTGAAAGGTCCGTGTTGCTGGCGATAGCTCACGATCTCCTGCGCCGTCTTGGGCCCGATGCCGGGCAGCGTGTCGAGCTGCTCGACAGTGGCCGAGTTCAAGGGGACCTTGGCGCCGGGCGCCTGAGCCCCGTTTGAAGTGCTGCCCGCGCTTCCAGTGGCGCTGTCGGCCGAAGCCGTCCCTCCCAGGTCTGACCCGGATGCCCCGGCGGGACCCGTCAATAAGACGGCACCGTGCGGTTGTCCCTTGCGAGGCACCTCGATCCTGCATCCGTCGAACACCTGGGCTGCGAGGGGCAGCGCTTCCTGATCTGCGTCGGCGGTTATCCCGCCTGCCTGTTGCAGCACTTGAAAGACGCGAGCGTCGGCGGCGACCTGATAGACGCCGGGACGGCGGACCGCGCCGGCAACCTGCACGAAGATGATCGCGGCGACGGTAGTGGTCGTGCTGGGAACGAGGGTGGTGGTCGTGACCGTGCCGGAGGACCCCTCGGAAGCGGCGGCCTGATTGGCCCCGGAGCCGGTCCCGGAGTCGACCGTGACAACTTGGGCCGCGGAGCCTCCGCCGCGAAGCGACAGCACCCCTATGCCGCCGACGGCCAGCACCACGAGCCCCACGGCGATATAGACAGCAAGTCGTTTTGCGGGCAAGTGCGTCATGGCCGGAGCGTAGCGGCGACGTGGCCGGCGGTGGGTACGACCTTGGATCGACCGTGGCGGGGAAGAACGTGGGGGGCGGGGGCGCTCCTACGAGCGCCCCCGCCCCCCACGGTCGAGGCAGTCTGGCGGACCGGCATCAGGCCGGCCCGAAACCGGCGCCTATCAGTAGCACTCGCAGTAAAGCTCGAAGTAAGCCTGCGGTTTGTTGCACACCGGGCAGACCTTCGGGGCCTCCGGACCCTCGTGCACGTAGCCGCATTCCTCGCATTTCCACTTCATCGGCGCGTCCTTCTTGAAGACATTGCCGCCTTCTACCGCCGCGAGCAGCTTGCGGTACCTCCGCTCGTGGTATTTCTCCACCTCGGCGATCTTGCGGAAATTGACGGCGATCTTCTTGAACCCCTCCCCCTCGGCGATCCCGCCGAAATCCGGATAGAGGGTGCCCCACTCGGCCAACTCACCCTCGGCCGCCGCCTTCAGGTTCTCCATGGTATTGCCAACAGGGCCGGCAGGATAGGAAGCGGTGAATTCAGGCATCCCGCCTTCCAGTAGGCTGAAGAACTCGAAGGCGTGCGCCCTCTCGTTATCCGCGGTCTCCAGGAACAGGTTGCTCACCTGCATGTACCCCTCCGCGGCCGCTACGCCCGCAGCGAACGTGTACCGATTGCGAGCCTGGGACTCGCCCGCAAACGCTTTCATAAGGCATTGCTCTGTCTTTGAACCTTTCAGATCCATATGATATCTCTCCCTCGTTCCGCTACTTTTGTCGCACGCGCCGTGCGACTCCGGCGCCCCTAGCATGACGCCGTCCCGCTAAGTACCCCCGCTGAGGCGATTCTAATCTTGGTCCGACCTCGCTCCGATCCCCGACAAGATCTTGCCTTCAGAGCGTTCTCGCCGACCTGAATGCGTCCTCCAGGAACTGCGCCACCAGCCCACCCACTTCCTGGTGCCTGCCCTCGAAGAAGTGGTCCGCGCCTCGGGACAACGGTCAAGTCTGAAGTCCAGCTTCAAGTCGCGCAGAACCGCATCCACCAGCTCCGGAGGAGCCATGTCGTCCAGCTCCCCGCAAACCGCGAGCACCGGCCCTCGGAAGGCGCGCAACTTGTCCAGAGCGCCGTCCGGCATCCCCTCCCATGCTGCGACGAAGGCCACCAGAGCGAGTGCCTCCACCGGGGTGGGCCCGCGGCCGCCATTGCGGCCATGACGCTTCCGAAAGAGTAGCCGGCCAAGGCTAGGGGAATGCCCAGCCCTAAGTTCCCTCGCAAGAAGGTCGCGGCGGCCTCCACGTCTTTGTACTCGTCCACCCCGTGGTAGCGACCGAGGCTCTTGCCCACCCCGCGGAAATTGAAGCGGAGAGTGGCCATCCGGTGATCGCGGCAGGCCCGAGCGATGCGGTACACCAGCGGTTGCGCCATGGTGCTCCCGTAGAGAGGGTGAGGGTGTGCGACCACGACGCCGCCCAGCACGTCTCCGATTGGGTCGCCGGATGGGCTCGCGGCGCCGGGTTTCTCGAGGATCCCCTCAAGTCGATCGTCCCCATAGAAATAGACGTGACCGGCCAAGGGTCCCCCGATCCGGTCACTCGCGGAAGTTGACGAACTGAAGCGGCATGCCCAGGTCTGCTTCCTTGAGCGCGTTGATGACATCCTGCAGGTCGTCGCGCTTCTTGCCGGAGACCCTCACCTCTTCGCCCTGGATGGCGGCCTGGACCCTGATCTTGGTCTCCTTGATCAGCTTGACCACCTTGCGAGCCGTGTCGATGTCGATGCCATTGGCAATGGAGATCTCCTGGCGGACCATGTCGCCGCCGGCTTTCTCGGGTTTGCCGAAATCAAGAGCTTCCGGATCTATTGACCTCTTGACCACCTTCGACAGCAGCATGTCCCTCAGCCCGCGTAGCTTCATGTCGTCCTCGGTGAGAACCCGGATCTTCCCTTCCTTCTTGTCGAGCTCCACCTCGGTCTTAGAGCCGCGAAAATCGAAGCGCGTCTCCACCTCTTTCTTCACCTGGTAGACAGCGTTGTCCATCTCCTGCATGTCAACCCGGCTCACCACATCAAAAGAAGGCATCGCCCCTCCTTCGGCAAGACTCCGTCGCCGGCGACAGGATACCTCAGCCCCGACCGGTCGGTAGAAACCGATACCACATCCTGTAGACTGGCTCCCATGTCGCCTGACGTCAAACGGAAGGACGCCGGGTCGCGCCTCGGTAAGTCGAGGCCGGCCGCGCGCCTCTGGTCACGAGCAGCGCGGATCGCTTCCTGGGTGGTCATCGCGGCCCTTGTGGGCAGCTTCGCCCAAGCCCTCCTTCCCTCGTCCAGTTCCGGTGAGCGCACAGCCCTGGCTGCCACTTCGGACCCCGCCGCCGACCTCAAGGCGGTGCAGAAGGAACTGGCAAAAGCCAAAGCCGATCTCAAAGCCGAGCAAGCGAAGCTGGACAAGCTTGCGGCCAAGCAAGCTGCCGCGGAAAACCGCGACGAGGCCACGAAGATCCGCATCGAGAAGGTCCAGGCGAAGACCGCTGCGGCCAACAAGAAGCTCGCTGCCCTCCAGACCCGACTCCAAAGCCGCATCCGTGACATATACATGGACCGTGGTTCCGCCACCCTGGAAGTGATCGACGCCATCATCTCCGGGGACATGTCGCTCGACACAGTGATCAAGCAGCTCAAGATGCTTTCGAACATCGCCCATTCCGACAGCCAGTTGGTCGCAGACGTCACGGCGCAGGTCAAAGAGCTCAAGGATCTGAACACCGAACTGCAGTCACAGAAGAAGCAGGAGCAAGTGGACTACGCTCAGCTTGTAGCCTCGAACCAGGTGGCGCTGCAGGCGATGGAGTCCTCCAAGGACTCGTACAACTCCCTACACGGGAAAGTTGCCGCGCTACAAGCGGAAGAGGCGAAGCGCCAGGAAGCCGCGCGCCAACTGGCGGCCGCTCAGGCCAAAGCAGCGGCTGAAGCCAAGGCTGCGGCATTGGCACGGGCCAACACACAGACGAACAACACGACCACCACCACGAAGCACAGCTCCTCCGGCACCACCAAGACCACCGAGCCCACCGACACCAGTCCCCCCCCCGCGAACGTATCGTCGGATTGGGTCTTTCCCGTGCAGGGCCCCAACAGCTTCGTCGATTCTTGGGGCGCCCCACGCTCGGGCGGAAGGACCCACAAGGGTACCGACATCATGACCGCCCGGAACACGCCCATCGTGGCAGTGGTGAAAGGTGTGATCGGCCGGACGACCCCCACCGACACGGGCCTGGGAGGCATCACAATCTACCTCAACGGCAGTGACGGCAACTCCTACTACTACGCGCACCTGTCTTCCGTCAAGAGCGGCATCCAGCCAGGCGTTCACGTCACTGCGGGCGAAGTGATCGGCTACGCCGGCAACACAGGGAACGCCGCGGGCGGTGCCGTGCACCTTCACTTCGAATATCACCCGGGAGGCGGCGCGGCAGCCCCCTCCTACGCGCTGCTCATGGCGCACCGCTAGCAGCCGACGGCGCCTCCGACGGCGACCTCGCCGCTCCCGTGGCGAGACCGGACCCTCTCGATCGCGCAGATCCCGCCCCCATCGACTGCAAGACCCCAGCCAATCCATGGCGAAGCCCTAGTCGCGATGTTCGGCTCATGCGTGGCCGCTACCGGCACACGCTCAATGCTTGAGCACAAACGAGTCCAAGACCTTGCCGTCCACCGAGATGGCGGTCTCGGAGAGGGAATCGCTCGTGACGTCGAGCCGGACGAAGTGATGGACCTTCGCCGCGGTCACAAGGTGGGGTGAATCCATGACCGGCGCGACCAACTCCCCACCTCCGCCGCCGATGGTCACGTATTGGACACCGTCCACTTCACAGCGCGAGTAAAAGTGGTCGTGGCCCTGGATCACGAGATCCACTGCTGCCGCCTGAAAGAGCGGGCAAAGGTACTCGCGAATGCTCGCGTAATTGTCCCGACCCGGGAAGGCCGCCCACGCCGGATTGTGCAGCATCACGATCTTCCAGGGTCTGGTCGTGCTGACCAAGTCTTGGGCAAGCCATTTGTACTCGGCACTGTCCGGGTCGAACGTCGTGGTCCACGTATCGAGGACGGCCACATGAACGGGGCCGTAGTCGAAGGAATAGTAGAAGTGCGGCGGCGCCACGGTGAATAGACCCGGCCAATATTTGCGCAGCAAGACCCCGCGGGCGGCTAGGGTCCTCTGGCTTTCCGTCTCCCCATATCCCTCGTGATTCCCGAGGGTGCCCATCACAGGCATGCTCCCCAAGAACCGGCTGACGCTAGGGGACGACTGTAGGAAGAAACCCTTGTCCCAGGAGTTCTCGACCAGCCCCGCGCCCACGAAATCCCCGGCGTGCAGGCATATGGTCGACCGGCGGCGGGCGCCGTGTCCACGTCGGCGAGCAAGGCCTTGATCACCTGCTTCGAACGCTTGCGGATAGTCCTGCGTGTCGCTGACTGCGTACAGGACTGTCGAGGCAACGCCGGACGATGGAGCCGCGTGGAACGAGCCGACAAACGACGACCCGTCGACGATGACCCGGTAATAGACCTGGGACCCTGGCTGCAGCCCGGTGATGTCGTATCGGAACAGGTGGCCGTCGGCCCCCCTTGACGCCCAGGTGGCCGTGGTCGACTTGGTGGACGGTAGTCGACTGGCGATTGCGACCCCCCGTGGCACGGAGCTCGGTGACCGTAGACGACTCGGCGACCGTGGTCGGTCCGTGACCATAGGACGTACTCGACCCCCATTCCACCGTGGCTTTCTTCGCAGCCGTTTCCGTCTGCCAGAGCACCGCCATGGCTCGTGTCATCGCCCGTGTACATGAGATAGGGGCCCTTGCGTAGGACGGAGGAGGCGACGCCGGACTGCTGAGCGACGTTGGTGGTCGAGCTGACGGTGGTGGTCGAGCTAGGAGCCTGCGCGGTAACGCTCGAGGCCGGTCGCACCGGGGAGGTGCTCGAAGTCCCCGCGCCTCCACACGCCCATGAGCCGATCGAAAGAACGAGCAGGGCCAGGAGCAGCAGCAGCGGCAGCAGGCGCTTCAGCGGGAGCCGTCCGCGATGGCTCAGATCACCGCGACCGCTCAATTCCCAACGTCCAACAAAGCGACAGTCTCGGCCAGCCCCTCCCACTCTTCGTACAAGGCGGTGAGCTCATCTCGGGTCCGCCGTAATTCCTCGCTCGTGGAAAAGAGAAGCTCGTAATCGGACATGTGTTCCGGATCGCTCAGAACGAGAGCGAGACGCGACTGCAGTTCTTCCAGCTCGAGGATGCGCTTCTCCACTTTGCGATGCCGCCGCACCACCTCTTTTCGCTCCTGGTAGGAGAGGGCGACCCCGACGGCGGGAGTCGACTGCCTAGCCTTCTTGGTAGAGGCGCCCGAAGCGGCCCGATCACAGCTGGTTTCGGCCACGGCCTTTGCAGAGGCGGACACGGGTGGCTTGTGCTCGGCGCCTCGAGACGTGCCGGCTGAAGCGCCCACCTGGGAGGCGAGGTCCGGCTTGGACGGGACGGCGCCGTCCGGGCCGCCCGGACCAGCGGGGGCCGCAGCCGCACCCGCCCGCTGCTCAGCTTCCTGGCTCTTCTTCCACTGGTAGTACTCCCAGTCCCCAGGATAGTGAGCAAGCCGGCCGTCCCGCACCTCGATGACCTTGGTCCCGATGGCGTTGATGAGGTGGCGATCGTGGCTGATGAAGACGACAGAACCTTCGAACTGTCGCAGAGCCTCGACAAGGACTTCGCGCGAATCCATGTCCAGGTGGTTGGTGGGCTCATCGAGCAGGAGTAGCCCCGCTGGGTCCATCAACATCCGGGCCAGAGCCAACCGAGCCTTCTCCCCGCCGGAAAGCACGGCCACCCTCTTGGTGACATCGTCCTCGCTGAAAAGGAACGTGCCGAGGTACGAGCGCACCTCCGTCATCCGGCCCACCGGCCCGGCGATCTCTTCAACGGTCTTGAGTACGGTCCGATCGGCGTGAAGCACTTCCAATTGGTGCTGGGCAAAGTACTCGCGGCGGACGTTGTGCCCCAGTCGCACCGTGCCTGCGTCAGGCTCGATCACCCCGGCCAGCAGCTTGAGCAGTGTCGATTTGCCGGCCCCGTTGGGACCCACGAGGGCGATCTTCTCTCCCCGCTCGACGACGAGGTCGAGGCGCTGGTAGACCACGTTCCCGTCATAGGCCTTGCGCACATGCTTTATCTCGGCCACCACGCGTCCGGTGCGCGGAGGCTGGGGGAATCGGAACTTGATGGTCTTCGCTCTCAAGCGACGGCGCGTCGATACGCTCGGTGCGCTCGAGCTGGCGGATCCTCTGCTGCACTTGCTTGGCTTTCGTGTTCTTGGCCCGGAACCGGCGGATGAAACTCTCGGCGGCGTCGATCTCGCGCTGCTGGTTTTTGGCGGCGCTGACCAGGGCCTCGAAGCGTTGACGCTTCTCCAATTCGAAGTGATCGTAGTCGCCGGCGTAAAGGTCGAGCTGGCCACGGTCGAGATCGACGATGTGGGTGACCATCCGGTTGAGGAAGTACCTGTCGTGGCTGATCACGATAAGAGCGCCCGGCCAGCCCAGCAGAAACTCCTCCAGCCAGAGCAGACTTTCGAGGTCCAGATGGTTCGTCGGCTCGTCCATGAGCAGTAGATCGGGCTGCTCCATGAGAAGCCGGGCTAATGCCACCCGCATCCTCCATCCCCCGGACAATTCCGCGATGGGACGATGAAAGTCGGTTTCCCGAAAGCCCATTCCGCGCAAGATCGACTGGGCGCGCGCCTCGAGCTCATAGCCATGGGCCGCCTCGAAGGCGGTCTGCACCGAGCCCAGCTCGTGAAGCAATTCGGCCGCCTTGTCGCCGCTGCCGTCACCGTCGTACGCGTGCGAAAGAGCCTCGCCGAGCTCAGCGAGCCTCTGCTCGGCAGCGAGAATGTCGGTGTACGAGGCCAAGACCTCATCGATGACCGCGTGATCGGCAATCTCCTCGATCTCCTGGGGCAAAAATCCGATGCGCAAATCCTTGCGCGCGTTTATCTCACCGCCGTCGAGAGACATGTCGCTCACGATCAACCGCAGGAGCGTAGTCTTGCCGGCACCGTTGGGCCCCACGAGTCCGATCCTCATGCCCGGCTTCACGTGTAGGCTGGCGCCATCCAGGATCACCTGGCTGCCGAAGGACTTGGAGATGTCGGTGAGATGCAGCATCAAACGGGTAGGATAGCAGCCCCAGTCGCAGCCCTGCCCATCGGTGAAGTCTCGCCCCCACCCCCGCACAAAAACGCGCCCACCCTCATTGCGAGGATGGGCGCGTGATCAAGCGACTGGCTTGTTGCTGCTACTGCTTCGTCCAGAAGGCGCGCCCGGGCGCGAACACAACGGCGTACCGGAAGTTCTCGCCGCCCACGGGAGTGAAATTGTGGACGCTACCCTTGGAGACCCAAAGGGCGTCGCCAGCCTCGACGAGGTAGGTCTCGCCATCGACGACGGC
Organism: uncultured Thermoleophilia bacterium; assembly: GCA_963772095.1. Lineage (GTDB taxonomy): Bacteria > Actinomycetota > Thermoleophilia > RBG-16-64-13 > RBG-16-64-13 > Chersky-299. The sequence continues at coordinate 132,629 of CAVYVU010000027.1, read as the reverse complement.
TTCAGCGCGGCCAGCGAGGCCGTAGAAGACGTGATCTTCGTCGGCATGGATGTCGTCCAGCGCACGGCCAACCAGCGGATGCAGCTCAGTGATACCGAATTCGCATTGCGCCCCGGGGCAGCTCTTGGGGTTGACCATGGGCCATGCGAAGCAATTCTCGTGGAGAGGCACCTTGTCGTTCCACGGGGTGTCTTTGGTGATCTTGATGAGCTTAGCTGCCATGGAAGTGTTCCTCCTTGTTGACTGCGGATGTCATGCGGTGATTAAAGCATCCCCCACTCGAGCCGGGCAAGCCGTCATCCCACACAGCGGAACATGGTTCCATTTTATTTGTCCCAGAACAGGCTCTTGTCGGACCGAGGCGCCACACCGAGCTCAGCCGCGGTTGCCAACAGACGCCGGATCGCCTCCTCGCCCTCCGGACCGTAATCACGGGTGAAGTCGTTCACGTATAGGTCGATGTGGGCCTGACACACGGCAGGGTCCATCTCTTGGGCGTGGTTGTGGATGTACTCCAAAGCTGCGTCCGGATGAAACGAGGCATGATCGACGCTTGCCCGGACCGCACGTTCCACGTCTGCTTGGAGCGCTTCGGACAGAGACCGGGATACCGCGATCCCGCCGAGGGGGACGGGCAACCCCGTGGAGTCCTCCCACCATTCCCCCAGGTCTACCAGACGGCGAAGGCCATAAGAGCCAAAGGTGAAGCGGCCTTCGTGGATGATCACACCGGCCTCCACCCCTCCTGATGCCACCGCGGGCATGATGCGATCGAAGGGCATCACGACAGTGTCCATCCTGCCGCCGGCGAAGAGCCCCAGGAGCAGCGCGCCGGTAGTGAGTTCGCCAGGGATGGCGATCCGGGCCCTCCCCAAATGGTCGGCAAGAACAGCTCCCTGCTGGACGGAAGGCGCCGGCCGCAACCACGAGTCTTTTCGAGCCACCACTAGGGGACCGCATCCTCGCCCCATTGCCCCGCCGGCATGCAAGAGAGCGTACGTCTCCGAGAGATAGGCGAAGGCGTGCATGGAGACCTTGATGATGTCCGCCTCTTCCTCCAAGGCCAGACGATTCAGAGTGTCGATATCCTCAAGTCGTTCGTTGACGGGAGGGGCGTTGGGGATGAGGCCGTGAACCCAGGCGTGGAAGATATACGTGTCGTTGGGACAGGGCGAATAGGCCAGGCGCAGCGGGTCCATGTCAGGCCCCACCGCCAGCCGGGGGCGAAACTCCCGCGCTTCCGGACCGGCCATCGGGACGGAAGATGGGCAGCCCATCGAGGGCCGCAACCACCGCCAGCGCGGCTCGTGCCGCCACCGCCACGGCCCGGTCCACCTGCCACGAGCCGCGGTCACGGTCGGTGACCATGTTGCTGATCCCCCTGACCTCGAGGAACGGCACGGCGTAGAGAGCGCAGATGTGAGCCGCGGCGGCGCCTTCCATCGACTCGGCCACCGCTCCCCACCTGCGCACCACCGCTTCGCCCTCCGCGAGCAGTCCGGTGACGCGGGAAGCGGTCACGCACGGTCCGCTGACCACTCTGGGGCGAGGCTCTGGCCAGGCCTCTGCCTCGATCGCGGCGATCGCGCCCCGCACGAGCCCGGCGTCGAGCGGGAAGCAGCCGCCCAGCTCAGCGCCATCTACGCGGGCCAGCGGCAGCCCAAGCTCGGCGGCCGAGAGCCAGCCCTTGGGGCTCGAGCTTCCTGTGTCCGAGTAGATCTCGTGTGTGGCCACGACGACATCGCCGACCCGGGCGCCGGTCCCGTATCCCTCGCGAGGAAAAGCGCCGGCCATACCCATCTGAAGGACGAGCCTCGGCGTTGAGGCCTGCAAGATGCAGGTGAGTACGTGAGCGGCGTTGGCTTTGTCGCACCCGCTGATGGCCAGCGTCGTTTGCACGGATCTCGCGCGGGCGCTCCCCCCGGTCGAACCGTCATCAAATTCAAGCAGGCCTACGAAGAGCTTCTTGGTGGCCACCACCAGTGGCGCCGGCGCTCGCAGCGCGGCTAACAGGGGCTCAGCCTCGCCCTCGGTGGCTGTCAGCAGCACCAGCCCGCAATCGCGCACGGCTTGGCGGAGCGACCCGCAATCCTCCAAGTTCATTAGTCCCCTTCGAGCAGAAGCAGGTCCGGATCCTCCAAATAGCCGATCACGAGATTGAGGAAGCGAGCGGCCTCGGCTCCGTCGACCAGTTGATGGTCGAACGTCAGCGACAGGGGCAGGATATGCCGTATCACGATCTTTCCTTCCCGCACCACCGGAAGCTCTCGCACCCTTCCCATGCCTAGAATGGCGATTTCCGGATAGTTGATCACCGGTGTGGCGAACGTGCTGCCGATCGAACCGTAGTTGGAGATGGTGAACGTCCCACCATGAACATCCGCAAGGTCGAGTTGGCGATCATCGGCTTTGTTGACAAGCGCGACTATCTCTTCGGCGATGCGGAAGATGCTCTTCCTGTCGGCCGCCTTGATGTTCGGCACGACCAGGCCGGCCTTGGTGTCCACGGCGAACCCGATGTTGTAGTAGTGCTTGAGCAAGAATTCCTCGCGCGACTCCCCGAGGGTGGCGTTCAGACGCGGGAAGCGCTTGAGGGCCGCGGTGCAGGCCTTGATGACGAATGCAAGGTACGTTATTCGCACCCCTCGCTCGGTCGCCACCGTACGCTCCTTATCGCGGATGCGCTTGAGGATGGTGACGTCGGCCTCGTCCATCGTGGTGACTTGCGCCTGCTTGGCGAGCGATTCGGCCATGTGCCGGGCCATAGTGCGGCGCACACCTCGTACCGGGACCCTCTCCACGACACCCAGCCCGTCGTCCTCCAGGACGCCCCCCATAAGAGGCTGCCGCTCGCCCGTCGGCTCCACGAGGGGCACTCGAGCCGGCGCGGGGGGTTCCGGTCCGCCGGCGGCCGCCGTGGTGACGGGACTGACCTCGCCGGCGGGCCGCGCTACCGCGGCGGCCGCCGTGGCGGGTGAAAGTGAAGGTAAAGGTGAAGGTGAAGGTGAAACTGGAGCCGTCCGCGCTCGGGCGCCTCCATAAGCCTCCGCCTCAGCGGCATCCTCCACGTCCTGCTTAAGGATGCGGCCACCGGGCCCGGTCCCACGGAGAGCGCTGAGATCGACGTCTAGTTCTTTCGCGAGAGCCCTCACCGACGGCATCGCGAGGATGTCCACCCCCGGGCTAGGCACGGACTGGGCTTCGCGCAGGCGCTCAGCAGCAACCCCAGCGGCTGCAGAAAACCCAGCCGCCGAAGGCTCCAACCCAGAAGCCCCGGGGGCCGGCATCTCCTCTTCGGGCGCTTCTTCCAGCCGGCCGACTACAGACCCGGTATAGGGGACTTCCTCCCCGGCGGGCTCCGAGCTGACAGCAGTAGCAGGCGGCGCTACTGGGGCCGCCGGCTCCGGAGCCGCCACCGGGGCGCCCGGCGCGGCCGGAGCCTCGGCCCGAGCGGAGGCCGAAACTGCACCCGCGGCAGACTCCGGCATCCCAGGAGTCCCCGATTCCTCGATCGCCGCGACGATGGCGCCGACTTTGATCATGTCGCCTTCGGCCCCATAGAGCTTCGCGACGCGGCCGGCCCGGGGCGAAGGCAACTCCACGACGGCCTTGTCGGTCTCCACCTCGGCCAGGGTCTGGTTTTCGGCGACTACGTCTCCCTCTTTCACTTTCCACGCAAGGAGCTCGCCCTCGACGATACCCTCGCCGATGTCCGGGAATTTGAACTCGAAGGTCATGGCCCGAACCACTCCTTTGTCGTGATTATCGTGTGCTGGACCTTTGCCCGACGATCCTGCCCGCGGCCAGGGCGCCGTGATCAACCGCACTCGAGTTCAGCTGAGAGCCTTGTCGGCCTCCACGTGCCGCGCCACGTTGCCGGCTCGTCAGTCTCTTGATCTGCTCCCTCAGCTTCGCCTCGCTCAAGAACTCATCGTCTTTGGCCTTTTCGTAGTGCACCATCTCGTCCAGGTGACGCATGAGCTTGGAAGATGGGGCGCCATCCATCGCGTTGTACCCGATCAGGAAGATGTCATAGATGTAGATGTAATCAGGAAGGTTCAGGAGGTGCTTCACCAGGCCTTGGACCAATGGGTACTTGACCGCGGAGACCGGCTGGGCGGCCAACCCCAAGCTTGTGGCGGCCAGCCACATGTACATGAAGGCGTTGGACAGCGAAGACTCGAAGATCGAATCGCCCTTCTGCTTCGAATAGCGGGCGGGCATCGGTAGACCCACGCGCCGCCTGGTGTCGCCCAGGATCAGGATGTCCACGGGAGCCGGCGGGCATTGCCACTTGCCGTGGGTATCGATCTTCCATGGAGAGCCCTGCCACTCTTCTCTGGTGGCCTCCAGCGCGAAGAAGTCGTCGTTTTTGTACTCGTCGACGATCTTGCTGATGCCATTTCTTAATTCCGGGTCCTTCACCACCAGGAATTCCATCGGCTGCATGTTGAACCCGGTGGGTGCCCAGCGCGCTGCCTCGAGCAACTTGTCCACCATCTCGTCCGGGATGGGGTCTGGCTTGATAGCCCGCAACGTGCGACGTTCTTTGAAGAACTCCAGCAATTGGTCGTAGTCCACGATCGTCTCCTCATGTCTCTTAGAATTCCAGGACCGAAATGATCTCGTCCACCACCAGATCCACGCTCGGCTGGTAGTAATCTTCCAGCTTGGCCAATGGAGGCATAGTATCGAAGCCGGTCACCCTGCGCACCGGCGCCTTGAGGCTGAGGATGGCCCTTTCCGCGATCTGAGCGGAGATCTCGGCGCCGAAACCCCCCGTGCGCGGTGCCTCGTGCACCACCACCGCCCGTCCCGTCTTCTTGACACTGTTCACGACCGTTTCGTGATCGAAAGGCGAAAGGCTGCGAACGTCCACCACCTCCACGCTGTACTCTCCGTCGGCCTCCAACCTCGCCGCGGCTTCTTTGCATGTGCGCACATGCGCACCCCAGGCGACTACTGTGATGTCCGAACCCTCACGCATTACTTCAGCCTTACCCAGAGGGATCGTGTAGGGCGCTTCCGGGACCTCGGCCTTGATGGCCCTGTAGATCCGCGCCGGCTCCAGGAAGATCACCGGGTCAGGATCGCGGATCGAGGCAAGCAGAAGACCCTTTGCCTGGTACGGATCGGAGGGGATCACCACCTTGAGACCAGGGACGTGGGCGTATACGGCTTCCATGCTCTCGGAGTGATGCTCCAGGGCCCTGATCCCCCCACCGTACGGCATACGGACGACGAGGGGCACCGTGAGCGCTCCGCGAGACCGGTTGCGCATCCGGGAGGCGTGCGACACCAACTGGTCGTAGGCCGGGTACGAGAAGCCGAAGAACTGGATCTCCGCTACCGGATGGTATCCCGCTATCGCCATCCCTATGGCCATCCCCACGATGCCGGATTCAGCCAGCGGCGTGTCGATCACCCGGTCGGTGCCGAACCGTTCGGCAAGCCCATCGGTGACGCGGAATACGCCTCCGTCCTTGCCCACGTCCTCACCCATGATGACCATCCAGGGATCGGCCTGCATCTCCTGCTGCAAAGCCTGGTCGATCGCCTCCACGATGTTGAGCCGGGCCACGGCTAGGCCTTCCCCTCGACGCGGACCATCAATGCCGCGCGCTGCTCGGACAGAGGCTCCGTGATCTCCGCAAACACATGCCTGAAGATCTCCTCCGGTCCGGGAGTGGGGATCGCTTCGAAAGCCGCCACGGCGGCACCGACCCTCTCCTCGGCCTCGGCATGCATCTCGGCCTCGGACGCGTCGTCCAACAACCCGTTCTTTCGCATGTAAAGCGCGAGACGAAGGATCGGATCCCGCTGCCTCCACTTCTCGACCTCTTCGTCCGAACGATACCGGCGAGCGTCGTCGGACGTAGTGTGGTCGCTCACGCGGTACGTATGCGCCTCTATCAATGTGGGGCCTTCCCCGTTTCTCGCCCTCGCGAGTGCCTCGATCGTCACCCTGTACACGGCGAATACATCGTTGCCGTCAACCTGGACACCGGTCATGCCGTAGCCCAACGCCTTCTGTGCGACTGTGGCACGACGCCGTCTGCTTCTCGTACGGTACGGAGATGGCCCACTGGTTGTTCTGACAGAAGAACACCACCGGCACCTGGAAGACCCCGGCCATGTTCATGGCCTCGCTGAAATCGCCTTCAGAGGTCGCCCCTTCCCCGAAGAACGTAAGGACGGCCGCTTTCTCACCTTTGTGCTTCATCGCCCAGCCGATCCCGACGGCATGCAACATGTGAGTGCCCACGGGGATCGCGATCGGCAACGTCCGCGACCCGGGTGGCAATGCGTAGCCCCGCTCGTCGCCGCCCCAGAACTGCAGCAAGTGCTCCGGCTTCATCCCCCGGAGAAGCAGTGCGCCGAGTTCGCGGAAGGCTGGCACCATCCAGTCGTCGGCTCCTAGAGCCAGCGCTGCTCCGACGTGAGCTCCTTCCTGACCGGTGACCCGGGCGAACGTGCCCAGCCGGCCCTGTCTCTGCAGTTTGAACATCCTCTCGTCGAGGTGGCGGGTGAACACCATCTGTTCGTAGAGAGCTTTGATCTGATCCGGGGTCAGCGCGGGCATGAGCGTCTCGTCCACGTTCCCCTGCGGGTCCAGGACCTCGACACGATCCACCGAGAAAGACACGAGCGTGCGGATCGGCACCCCGACCTCCTAGTCAGCCGGCGCGGGCCGCAAAGCGGCCGGCGCCCATTTTTGCCGCCATGGTTTCAAGCGGCCGTCTCGTCCACGACCAGGACCGCGGCGCCCTGGATGTCCCCCCGACGCAGCTTATCAAGCGCATCGTTGGCTCGAGCGAGCGGGAAGACCTCGACCTCAGTGTGCACCGGGACTTCGGGAGCGAGGGTCAGAAACTCCAGCCCGTCTCGCCGGGTAAGGTTGGCCACCGACCGCACCATCCTCTCCCCCCAGAGTGTCTCGTACGGGAAAGTAGGGATGTCGCTCATATGGATGCCGGCGCAGACGACCACCCCGCCCTTGCCGACCCGGCCGAGAGCCAGCGACACCAGTTCGCCGGCGGGCGCGAAGATTATCGCCGCCTCCAGTTCCTCCGGACCGGCCTCGGTGGTGTCTCCTGCCCAGTCCGCCCCCATCTCCCGGGCGAACCGCTGCGACGCGATATCCCCGGGTCTCGTGAACGCGTAGACCCGTCTCCCTTGATACCGCGCCACCTGGGTGATGATGTGCGCGGCAGCCCCGAAGCCGTACAGCCCCAGCGGGTCTCCCTCCTCAGTCATCACCAGCGAGCGATAGCCGATCAGACCGGCGCATAACAGCGGTGCCGCTTGAAGGTCGGGATATCCGGCCGGGATAGGGAAGCAGAAGTGGTGATCGGCTACGGCGAACTCGGCAAAGCCGCCGTCGATGTCGTAGCCGGTGAACTTGGCGTGGTCGCAAAGATTTTCCCGACCCGTGCGACAGTACTTGCAGTCGCCGTCGGTCCAGCCAAGCCACGGTATGCCCACTCGCTCACCCACTGCCGGCGCCTCCACGCGGTCGCCGCGGCTGACAACGGTGCCTACGATCTGGTGCCCGAGGACCAAAGGCAACTTGGGTCGCGGCAACTCGCCGTCCAGGATGTGAAGGTCGGTGCGGCACACGCCGCACGCATGGACACGGACCAGAACTTGGTTCGAATCGGGTTCCGGCTTGGCTATCCGCGTCTCTCGAAGCGGCCGCCGGGCCTCGTCCAAGACCATCGCTCGCATGGAATCGTGAGGGTCGATGTCGCTCATTCCCGTCTCCCGGCACTGGTCCATTTCCAATTATCGGGCGAGGAGTTCTTACGCGTCTAGCCCGCAACCGGCAGGCCCGCGTCCTCCGTGCGCATGAATATCGACGGGCGCTGGAAGTGGAAGTTCACGTAGTGGTCCACCACCCGGTCGATGAGCCGCTCTGCATCGGCATCGTAGATGACCGACGCGCCCGTCTCCTTGTCGATCGCCTGCACCAACTTGGGCACGATGTCGGCGATCCCTCCGCTCCCCTGAAGGACCCCAATGAGCTTACCCTCGTCGTAAGCGATGGCAAACTCGCCCAGAGTCCCGGAGTGACCGTTGACGATGATGACAATGTCACTCGACCGGATGTTGACGATCTCCCGGCCCATCAACCCGCTGCCCGTGTAGATGAGGACGTCGAAGTCTTCAGCCGGCGAGTGGTACACCTGGACGTGCTCATCGAGACTGAGGGCCGGCGAGATACCTATCGACAGCCCCCCTGCCGACTTGGCCCCCCGAGCGCTTTCCAGCGGTAGGCCCGGAGCGGCTCCGCTTATGAGGATCATGCCTTTTTGGGCGATCACCTGCCCGAGCTCGTACGCTTCCGTCATCGCACTCTGCGGAAACTGCCCTGAAGCAGCCCCCATGACCCCTACCTTGAGCGCCATCGCTTTGACGTTGCCCGCATAGCGCGCCGGGTCGGCGTTGAACACATCGCGATGCTCGATGGAGCAGAAGTAGTAGATGCGCCCGTTGTAGAAGGCAGCGCCTTTGGCTTCCCGCTCGGTGAGGACCTTCCCACAGACCGGGTCGACGATCACCTTGACACCTCTTCTAGATCGAAGACTTCACCCTTCTCCGCGATGACCACCGTGAACTTGAGGCGATCCTCCAGGATCCGCTGCAGGACCGTGGCCGAGGCGAACTCCCCGTGTGTGAGGATCGTAAGCTTGGGCGGCTTGAAGTGCGAGGCCCAGGAGACCAGTTGGCCCTGGTCGGCGTGGGCCGACAGCTCGCTCAACTCGTGGATATGGGCCCTTACGGCGATCTCTTCTCCAAAGATCCGGACCCTCTTATCGCCCTCGAGCAGCCGACGACCCAACGTGTTCTGCGCCTGGAATCCGACTATCACCACATGCGCTTCCGGACGCCACAGATTGTGTTTGAGATGGTGCTTTATCCGCCCGGCATCAGCCATCCCGCTGGCGGAGATGATCACCACGCCCCGCTTCTCGTTCAGCGCCCGGGATTCGTCCGCGCTCGCCGTGTAGTGAAGCTGCGGCCAATCGAAGAGCCCTCCCGCCTCCGCGAGCATCTTCTGTGACTCCTCGTCGAAATCCTCGCGGTGGCGTCGATACACCTGCGTAGCCTGTACGGCCAGGGGGCTGTCCACATATACGGGCATGTCGAGCTTGTGGTCGTCGCAGATCTCGCGCAGAAAGAAGAGCAACTCCTGGGTCCGGCCCACGGCGAAAGCCGGGATGATCACATTCCCACCGGTCTGGTGCGCTTCTTTCAAGATCTGCGCCAGCTCCTCGCGGGGATCCCCGTCGTGGCGGTGCTCTCGGTCGCCGTATGTGGATTCCATGATCAGATAATCGGTCTTCTCCGCCACCTCGGGATCACGGATGATGGGCTGGTCGGGCTGGCCCACGTCCCCACTGAACAGGACCATGACCTTCTCGCCTTGTTCCTCCAGACGCAGCTCGAGGAAAGCCGACCCGAGGATATGGCCGGCATCGTGGAACACGACAACGACCCCGGGGGCCAGTTCGAGCGGCTTGTCGTACTCCACCGGCCTGCAGAGCGCGGGCACCTTGCGAGCATCGTCCTGTGTGTACAGAGGCTGCGCAGCTTGGTGGCCGGCACGGCGGGCTTTGCGCTCGCGCCATTCTGCTTCGCTTTCCTGGATGTGCGCCGAGTCGAGCAGCATGATCTCGGCGAGGTCACAGGTGGCGGACGTTGCATAGATCGGTCCGGCAAAGCCCTCCCTGACCAGACGAGGGATCAACCCCGAGTGGTCGATGTGAGCGTGGGTGAGAAGCATGAAATCGATCGCCGCGGGATCGAAGAGGAAGGGAGCAAAGTTCAAGGCTTCTTCCTTCTCGCCGCCCTGGTGCATCCCGCAGTCGATCAAGAAGCTGGCCTTGCCCACGTGGATCCAGTAGCACGATCCAGTGACCTCTCTCGCTGCCCCGCAGACTTGAAGATCCATATGTCCTCCCCCGGGCAGGCCCCTCTAGGGCGCGCCGGCTCCGTGCATTATCGAGATACGGATGGCATCCATTCCAGCCACGTATACTCTCTCATATCGGCTAGTCTTCTATATCGATCGGTCTTCTCACTAGAACTATCTCCCGGCACGCTGGCTCGTGCCGGTCGAATCCTCTGGGCAAATCCGTATGTTATTCTTGCCGGTGGCGTTTAACCCCCGGTGGCACGCCGGAGAAGCGAGTATCTGTAATTCGGGAAAAGCGGAGGAAATGGTGGGAAACGAGTCCTTGAGTGAGAAGATCTTCGACGTACCTGTCGAGTTCCAGAAGACAGCCTGGGTCTCGAGCATGGATCAATACCAAGCCATGTATAGGCGCTCCCTTGACGACGCGGATGCCTTCTGGGCCGAAGAGGCTGAAAAGAGACTGCACTGGTTCAAGAAGTGGGAATGGGTCCAGAACCACGACTTCGCCAACGCGAAGGTCCGCTGGTTCGAGGGTGGCAAGCTCAACGTCGCGTACAACTGTCTCGACCGTCACCTGGACACGCCCGTAGCCGACAAGGTCGCCTACTATTTCGAGGGTGACTCCCCGGAATCCACGCGCACCATCACCTACCGCCAGATGTGGGAAGACGTCACGAAGTTCGCCAACGTCCTCAAGAAGAAGGGCGTCAAGAAGGGCGACCGCGTAGTCATCTACCTGCCGATGATCCCGGAACTCCCGGTTGCCATGCTCGCCTGCGCGCGTATCGGCGCGATCCACTGCGTCGTGTTCGGAGGCTTCTCCTCCGACTCGTTGCGCGACCGGGCCGTGGACGCCGGCGCCATCGTCATGATCACGGCCGACACCGGCCTGCGCGGCGGCAAGCAAGTGCCTCTGAAATCCGCTGCCGACGCCGCCTTGGCTGAAGCTCCGAACATCAAGAGTTGCATCGTGGTCAAGCACACCGGCGCCGAGGGCATCAAGTGGGTCGAAGGGCGCGACACCTGGTACCACGAAGAACTCGCTGCTCCGGACATCACCACTGATTGCCCGTGCGAAGAGATGGACGCTGAAGATCCGCTGTTCATCCTCTACACCTCCGGCTCCACCGGCAAGCCCAAGGGTGTCATGCACACCACGGGCGGCTACCTGCTGTACGCCGGCGATGACCCACGCAACTGATCTTCGACTACCATCCCGAGCATGTCTACTGGTGCACGGCCGACATCGGCTGGGTCACCGGCCACAGCTACATCGTGTACGGCCCGCTGTGCAACGGCGCCACCGGCGATCCTGTTCGAGGGCGTGCCGAGCTATCCCGCATCCCGACCGCTTCTGGGAGGTGGTCGAGAAGTACAAGGTCAACATCTTCTACACCGCCCCCACCGCGCTGCGCGCCATCGCGCGTGAAGGCGACGAGTGGGTCACGAAGCACGACCTCTCCTCGCTGCGCGTCCTGGGCACCGTGGGCGAGCCGATCAACCCCGAAGTCTGGCTGTGGTACCACGACGTCATCGGTGGCGGCCGCTGCCCCATCGTGGACACCTGGTGGCAGACCGAGACCGGCGGCATCCTGATCACCCCGCTGCCGGGTGCCATGAAGATCAAGCCGGGCTCGGCCACCCTCCCGTTCTTCGGTGTCGAGCCCGTGCTCGTCGACGAGGACGGCAACGAGATCTTCGGTCCCGGCGTGGGCAACCTGTGCATGAAACGCCCCTGGCCCGGCATGATGCGCGGCGTCTACGGCGACCCGAAGCGCTTCAAGGAGACCTACTTCGTCCAGTATCCGGGCAAGTACTTCACCGGCGACGGCTGCCGTCGCGACGAGGACGGCTACTACTGGATCACCGGCCGCGTCGACGACGTCATCAACGTCTCCGGCCACCGCATGGGCACCGCCGAGGTCGAGTCGGCCCTGGTCAGCCACGACGCCGTCGCCGAAGCCGCCGTGGTCGGCATGCCCCACCCGATCAAGGGTCAGGGCATCTACGCCTACGTCACCCTCAACGCCGGCGTCGAGCCGTCGGACGAGCTGAAGAAGGAACTGGTCAAGCACGTGCGCAACGAGATCGGCCCCATCGCCACTCCGGACGTCATCCAGTGGGCGCCGGGCCTGCCGAAGACCCGCAGCGGCAAGATCATGCGCCGCATCCTCAAGAAGATCGCGGCCAACGAGATCGGCGACCTGGGCGACACCTCCACCCTGGCCGACCCGAGCGTGGTCGAGAACCTGGTGGCCAACAGGCAGAAATAGCGTTTCAAAGTCCGACGCCGGCGGCAGAAGCGGCCGGGTCAACATGACGATGCCAAGGGGCGGCCTCCGGGCCGCCCCTTTTCTTGTCCTAAGGGGCCGCTCCAGGCATCGTGGCAATCCCTCCAGCATAGTCATGCGGCCACAAGACCACTGGTTTTGAATCTTGGAACTGCGCGACAAAGAGCTGCGCAAAACGGTTCTGCCCATTGCCGTCAAAATCCAACACCGTCTGCGGCAGCACCATGCGGGCGCTCGGGAGCATGTTCGTTGCGGCCAGGGCATCCCGCAATTTCACGGGGTCGCTGGAGGCCCCACGTTCCAGCGCATCCGCGATCACCCATACCGCCTGATACGAATACAGCGCGTTCGCGGTCATCGGATACCCATAGGCACGTTGGAATCTCGTCGCCACATCGGCCGAGCCAGCCTGCCCTTTCGTGTAGTCGAGCTCGGTGAAGACGCCGTCAGCGGTCGACCCAAGTTTCTGCAGAAACTCCGGGGCTACGGTCCCTCCCGCCGCATCCAGCAGGGGCATCTGCATCTTCAAGTTCCTGATAGGCGTCGACGATCAGTAGCGAATCGCTCAGATACGTCGCCGTCAGCACCGCCTGCGCGCCGCTCGACTTGATCTTGAGCAACTGCTCGTGGACATCAGCGGTCGAGGCGGGGTAGGTCTGCTCTATCACCACATCGATCCCGGCTTCGGCCAGGTACTTCTTCTGACTGGCGGCTGTAGCAGAGCCGAAAGCCCCGTCCTCATGCATGAGTGCGACCTTAGTGACCACCAAACCCCCGACGTTCGTCGGGTCGCTCAAGAACGCCACCTGGTCGCGAGCGTACCAATCGGCCTTCGCGCAAAGTCTAAAGGTGAACTTTAGCCCTTGTTCCGTGATCCTATCGGCGGCCGCTACGCTCAGTACAAGGGGGATCTTCAGATCCTCAGCCTTCTGGCTCACCGGCAATGCCACCGTGGATTGATACGTGCCGATTATCGCGGAGACTCCATCTTTCTTCACCAGTTCTTCCGCCAGACTCACCGCCACGTCTGGCTTTCCCTCGGAATCGACGGTGACCACGGCAAGCTGGGCACCCCCCAAAGACCGGATGCCGCCGGCCGCATTCACATCCTTCACGGCCAGCTCGACCCCAGCCGCACACTCAGCTCCAGAGCTGGCCAGATCGCCGGTAAGCGGGAACAATGATCCGATGCGGACGACCGAGGGCCCGGCAGTAGTCGTGGTGACATTTGCGCGTCGCGCTGCCTCCCGTGTTTGCAGGTCGGGTGGACGAGGTCGAGGTGACAAGGCTGCCGGTACACGCGGCCAGGGTGGTGACGACCCCGAGGGCGATCGCCATCGCAGGCTGCGACCGCTCCCCGGCCTAAGTCTGAAGCTCAAGCTCTACCTCACCACTAGGTTTACCAGACGGCCTGGTACGACCACCTCTTTGACGATCGACGTGCCCTCTAGATACTTGGCGATAACCGGCAAGGCCTTGGCTGCCGCCAGCACCTCCGCCTGACTCGCGTCTTTTGCCACTTGGACTCGATCCCGAAGCTTGCCGTTCACCTGCACGCCCAGCTCCACCGTATCCTCGGTGAGAAAGCGGGGGTCGGCCTCCGGCCATGGAGCATCCCAGATCGCTTCATGGCCCATGATCTGCCAGAGCTCCGCTCCCATATGTGGCGCGAAAGGTTCGAGGAGCCGCACCAGCGTCTCCAAGGCGTAGCCCAATACTCGGCGTCCTTTGACAGTAGCGGCCAGGCTCGAAGCGCCGCCGCCGCGCGCCGCCGCCGACCGGAACCGCGGTGCCGGTCTCGGTCCCGGCGCGCGCGGCGGCGATCTCGTTATTCAGCTCCATGATCGCGGCAAGCGCGGTGTTGAAGTGAAAGCGCTCGCCGATGTCCGCGGTGGCTTTCTTCATCACCTGGTTCGTCTTCACGAGTAGGGCCCGCTCTGCGCCGGTCAACTCCGCCTCGTCGAACGTCCAGGTGACCGGCCCGGAGGTCTTGCCGCTCTCGTCCAGCCATCCCTCGTCCACCACGTCGGTCACCTGGCGCCAGACCCGGTTGAGGAAGCGGAACAGTCCCTCGATGCCCTGGTCGTTCCATTCCCCGTCGCTCTCCCCCGGGCCCATGAAGAGGATGTAGGTGCGCAGCGAATCCGCGCCGTACTTGGCCACGTGTTCGTCGGGATTGACCACGTTGCCCTTGGACTTGGACATCTTGGCGCCCTTGTAGTAGATCATGCCCTGGGTGAACAAGTTCTTGAAGGGTTCCTCGAACCCCACAAGGCCCAGGTCGTAGAGCACCTTGGTGAAGAAGCGCGAATACATGAGGTGCAGGATCGCGTGCTCCACCCCGCCGATGTACTGGTCGACCGGGAGCCAGTAGTCCACGGCTTCCCGATCGAAGGCCAAATCGTCGCGCCAGGGACTGGCGTAACGGATGTAGTACCAGGACGAATCGACGAAGGTGTCCATGGTATCGGTCTCTCGCGTCGGCCGGGCCGCCACAGACCGGGCAAGTGGTGTTGACCCAGGCTTCCGCGGCGGCGAGAGGAGACTTGCCCGTGCGGCGCGTAGTCGGTGATATCCGGTAGAAGCACCGGGAGCTGGTCATCCGGCACGGGGAGCTCGCCGCATTTGTCGCAATAGACGATGGGGATCGGCGCGCCCCAGTAGCGCTGCCGGGACAGCAGCCAATCGCGCAGCTTGTAGTTCACGGCGAACTCAGCCTTGCCCTGCTCCTTGAGCCACGCGGTGATCTTGACGATAGCGTCGTCCTTGGCCAAACCACTGAACGCACCGCTATTGACCAGGAGACCATCCCCGGCGTGAGGTCCGGTGAGGTTCCCACTGGCATCCTTGAGCTCCGCGGGGCTAGAGATGACCTCGATTATGTCAAGTCCGAACTTCTTCGCGAAGGCGAAGTCCCGCTCGTCGTGAGCCGGCACGGCCATGATGGCCCCGGTGCCGTACTCCATGAGGACGTAGTCGGCCACGTAGATGGGGATCAGTCCGCCGGTCACCGGGTTGACTGCATAGCGCCCGGTGAAGACCCCTGTCTTCTCCTTCTCTATGCTGGCTCGCTCGATGGCTGACGTGCCCATGGCTCTGGCCACATAGCGCATGACTTCATGCTCTTGCGGGAGGCCGCGGACCAGTTCCTCCACGAGTGGATGCTCGGGAGCCAGGATGAAGAAGGTCGCTCCAAAAAGGGTGTCCGGCCGCGTGGTGAAGACCGTGACCTCGGTCGGGACCTCACCGGCCGAGCCTTCGGCGGGACGGCCTCAGCGGCCGAGCGGGCGCCCGGCAGGCTTGCTGCTGCCGGCGCTGCGCCCGGCGGCGTCTCGCCGGCCGGGGCTATCGTGAACAGCACGTTCGCGCCCTGCGACTTGCCGATCCAATTGCGCTGCATGGTGACCACGCGCTCCGGCCAAGACTCCAGTTTGTCGAAGTCCTGCAGGAGCCGCTCGGCGTAGTCGGTGATCCGGAAGAACCACTGCGTCAGCTTCTTCGCTTCGACCAAGCTGTCGCAGCGCTCGCATGCACCTTCGATGACCTGCTCGTTAGCCAACACTGTCTGGCAGGAGGGGCACCAGTTGACCGGCGCTTCCTTCTTGTAGGCCAGACCTTTCTTGTAGAACTGGATGAACAGCCATTGCGTCCACTTGTAGTATTCGGGCCGGCACGTGGCGATCTCCCGGCTCCAATCGATGGACACCCCCAGGCGTCGCAACTGGCGGTTGATCGTGGCGATGGCCCTTTCGGTGAAACTGGCAGGATGCTCTCCGGTCTTGATGGCGACATTCTCGGAGTTGAGGCCAAACGCGTCGTAACCCATGGGATGCAAGCACCCGCTGCCCCTGGTGCCGGCGAAAGCGTGCGATGACATCGCCCATGGTGTAGTTCTTGACGTGGCCCATGTGCGCGCTGCCGGATGGATATGGGAACATCTCGAGGACGTACGTGGCATCGGCACCTTTGCCCTGGCTATCCGAGCCGCTCGGCGGGTTCGGGACGATGAACGTCCGTTCCTCGTCCCAGACCTTCTGCCACTTGGTCTCTACCTTTTCTGGATCGTATCTGCGCGCCATTCTGGCCAATTATCCTTTCCTCGAAGCCCGCGCAGGCCGTCACCGGCCTCACGCGTGGACTTCGTCGCCGACAGCCCACCCATTATTCCAGCCAGCAGCCGCCGGCACCACCCGCAGCCCACGCCCCGGTGGCATCGCGGCGACCAGGCCGAATGCGCCGGTCAGTGAGCTTTCCGATGCGCAGTGCGTCGTTTCCCACTGGTAGGCCCTCCGCGCGGGGCGCTGGATCCGCTTGCCGGCCCGCCCGCCGCGGCAGCGGCCGCCCCCGGCTTAGAATCACCGGCGGACGTTTTGAGGCGGGCGAGTTCCCGGACGAGATCTTTGATCTCATCCCTCAGCTTGGCGGCGTACTCAAAGCGCAGCTCCTCGGCCGCCGCGAACATCTCCTCCTCCAACGAGACCATAAGCCGCTCGAGCTCCGCGACGGACATGCTCCTCCTGGTGTCTGCTCCGGCGCTCCTTGTACGGAACGTGCGAGCCGATGCCGAGCAGCTCGGCTATGTCCGTGACGCCTTTCACGATAGTCTTGGGAGTGATCCCGTGTTCCTCGTTGAAAAGGAGCTGCGCCGCGCGGCGACGGTCGGTCTCGGATAGCGCACGGTCCATCGCCGCTGTTCGCTTATCCGCGTACATGATCACGGTGCCCTCGACGTTCCTTGCCGCCCTTCCGATGGTTTGCACAAGGGCAGTCTCACCCCGTAAGAAACCTTCCTTATCCGCGTCGAGTATGGCCACCAGGGTCACCTCCGGAAGGTCGAGCCCCTCCCGCAGGAGGTTTATGCCCACGAGCACGTCCACTTCGCCCAAGCGCAACTCCCGCACGGTCCGGATCCGTTCGAGGGTATCCACCTCCGAGTGCAGATAGCGGACACGGAAACCCATCTCCAAGAGATAATCGGTAAGATCTTCCGCCATTTTCTTGGTCAGGGTAGTGACAAGCGTCCGCTGCCCCTTTTCCACGCGTTTGCGGATCTCGTTCATGAGATCGTCGATCTGGTGCTTGGTGGGCCGGACCTCCACCTGGGGATCCACCAGACCGGTCGGCCGCACAAGCTGCTCCACCACCTGGCTGGAAACCGAAGTCTCCCAGGCACCCGGCGTGGCGGAGACAAAGATCACTTGCGGCACTTTTTGAATGAACTCATCAAAGCGCAGGGGCCGGTTGTCCAGCGCCGAAGGCAGACGGAAGCCGTGCTCCACGAGCATCGTCTTGCGGCTCTTGTCTCCCTCGTACATCCCATGCACCTGCGGAACCGTCATGTGCGACTCGTCCATGAACACCACGAAGTCGTCTGGGAAGAAGTCGAGCAGCGTGTAGGGAGCTTCTCCCGGCTGTCGTCCTGAAAGGATGCGAGAGTAGTTCTCGATGCCATTGCAGTAGCCTAGTTCCCGCAACATCTCCATGTCGTAGTTGGTGCGTTGGCGCAGACGGAATGCCTCAAGCTGCTTGCCCTGGCGCCTCGAGCTCGGCCAGCCGCACTTCCAATTCCGCGGCGATCTCCACGAGGGAGCGCTCGATAGCGTTCTCGGAGGTCACAAAATGCGTTGCCGGATAGACGGCGATGTTCGGCAGCCGCGCTATCACCTCTTGCGTAAGCGGGTCCACCTTCACGATCTCCTCGATCTGGTCGCCCCATAGACTCACTCGAAGGGCGTAGTCGTCGTAGGCGGGCCATACCTCGAAGCTATCGCCTCTCACCCGGAACTTACCGCGCGTGAAGCCGATGTCGTTGCGGTCGTAGTGGATCTTGACCAATTTGGCGAAGACCTCGTCCCGGCTGACCTCGTCTCCTTCCTTGAGCAGCACCACTTGTCCCAGGTATTCTTCCGGAGAGCCAAGCCCGTAGATGCACGACACCGAGGCCACGATCACGACGTCGCGGCGCATCAGCAGACTGCTGGTCGCAGCGTGGCGTAGACGGTCGATCTCCTGGTTTATCGACGAGTCCTTCTCGATGTACGTATCCGAGGCGGGTAAGTACGCTTCCGGTTGATAGTAGTCGTAGTAAGAGACGAAGTACTCCACCGCGTTCTCGGGGAGGAACTCGCGGAACTCGTTGCAGAGTTGAGCAGCCAGGGTCTTGTTGGGAGCCATCACCAAAGCCGGTCTGCCAACCTGGGCGATGATATTGGCCATGGTGAAAGTCTTGCCCGATCCGGTCACGCCGAGCAGGGTCTGGAAATGATCTCCGGCCATCAATCCGTGCGAAAGCCGTTCCACGGCCTGAGGCTGGTCGCCCTGCAACTGGTATTCGGCGCGGATAGAGAAATCTGCCACGGTCAGGTCCCTGTCGAGCCGCTCGCGCCCTCCGTCAGCCCAGATCCGGCGAGAAAGGCGTCTGGGTGCACCTGCCTGAAGAGCGACCGGTACCGCTCCACCCTCTGCACGAAGGCACGCGTCTCGCCGAAGGGTATGTCCGACAAGGCAAGCGTGGTCTTTGCGCCGGGCTGCTTGCCGTTGACGTCCGCCAGCCAATTGGAGACCGCCCCCTGCCCGGCGTTGTAAGCGGCCACCGCGGCTCGAGCGCTCTGGTCGAACTCTCGAAGCAGAAAGGCCAGGTAACAAGCGCCAAGCTCTAGGTTATCCGCCGGCACCGTGAGATCCGGGTGGGCCTTGCCCTTCCAGCTGTCGAGCTTTGTTATCCAGACCGCCGTGTCCGGCATGATCTGCATCACGCCCACCGCCCCTACCTTGGAGACGGCCTGGGGATTGAAGTTGCTCTCCGTGCGAGCCACCGCCGCGACCAGATACGGGTCCACGTCGTACCTGTCCGCCACTCTCGTGATCTCAGACTTGTACCTGATCGGGTTGAGTTGCGCCGTCACACCCGGCACCACCGTCCGCCCGGCGACCAGCCAGATGCCCAGCGCGACTAGACCCACGACCACGACTCCGAGAGCCACCAGCCGCAGACGCCCGCGGCGGCGCGATGCGCGCCGGCGGCTCACCTATCCGCTCCGGCCAACGACAGGGCACGCGCATACGCTTCGCGAACAAAAGTCCGCATATTCTCCAAGCCGCCGTCGTTGTAGAAGACCAGGTCGCTCCCCTGAACACGCCGTTCGGTGCCTGCCTGAAAGGAATCGAATTCCGAGAAGCCTTGCTCGTCGAAGCGATGGGCAGAGCGCGCGAGCCTCACTCCGGGCGAGGCCTCCACGGTCACCACCAGTTGGAAACGATCCCTAAAGCCGGCTTCGAGCAACAACGGCACTTCGCATACGACCACGGCCCCCGGCGGGGCCTCGCGGATCGCCCGCTCGATCGCCGCGCCGACCCGTGGATGAGTGAGTCGCTCGAGCCACTCTAAGGCCGGACGATCACCCTTTACCACATCTCTCAGCCGCCCCCGGTCGATCTCTCCGTTATCGTCGAGGATCGCGCGCCCGAAGTGCTCGACAAGGGCGGCCCTGATCTCGGGCGCAAGGTATAAGGAGTGTACGACCGCGTCCGCGGAAAGCGTGACGGCCCCGAGCTCCCGGAACATGAAAAGCGCGGTGGTCTTCCCGGCGCCCAGGCCTCCGGTCAGCCCCACCGCCACTGCCTGTCCGGCGGCCCCTTGACCGGTTGGCTGTATCTTTTCCGGTCCTGGCGTCACTAGCTCTCCTAAGCAAGGGGGCGCCCGCAGGCGCCCCCGAACCAGACTCTCTATCGCCTAGCGGCCTACTCGCTGAGGCCGGCCTCTTCGCCGCTCCGGCTCGGCAGCTTCCGGCGCCTCTGCCGGGGCCTCAGGCTCAGTATCGCCCGCTTCTTCCGCGACGGCGACTTCGGCCTCGACCGGCGCTTCGCCGGCAACCTCTGCCTCGCCGGCTTCTTCGGCAGCGGCGGTTTCAGCAGCTTCCTCGACTGGCGCCTCGACAGCGCTCGTGGTCTCGACCGCCTCCGCTTCAGGAGCTTCCGTCGCGTCGACTTCCTCGCCCTCGGCTTCTTCGCCCTCTGTCGCCCTCTTCAGCCAATGCATCCTCGTGGATGCGGTACTCGGGCTCAAGCCGCTTGAGGCTGAGGGATAGACGGCGCCGCTCGGGATCGATCTCGATGATCTTGACATTCACTTCCTGGCCGGGACGTACGATCTCGGCCGGATCTTCGACGTGATGCTGCGCCAACTCCGAGATGTGGATGAGACCTTCAACGCCTTCTTCGATCTCCACGAAGGCGCCGAACGACACCAGCTTCGTCACCCGGCCGTGCACGATCTCGTTGACCTGGCGATTCTCGAAGACCTGTTGCCACGGGTCTTTCTGGGTCTGCTTGAGGCCCAGCGAGATCCGCTGCCGGTCGCGGTCGATATCCAACACCCGCACCGTGACCTTCTGGCCGATGGTGAGAACCTCGGACGGATGGTTCACGTGGCTCCACGAGAGCTCGGAGATATGGATGAGGCCGTCGATGCCCTCCAGATCCACGAAAGCACCGAAGTCGACGATGTTCGAGATAGTCCCCGTGACCAAGTCGCCCACGTTCATGCGGTCGAGGATCTGCTCACGCACTCCACGACGCTCCTCTTCCAAGACAGCGCGCCGGCTGAGGACGACGTTGTTCCGGAAGCGATTCAACTCGATCACCCGGCACTCGAGACTCTTGCCGAGAAACTCGTCCAGGTCGGCGACACGGCGGATGTCGACCAGAGAGGCCGGGAGGAACCCGCGAACGCCCAGATCGAGAATAAGTCCGCCCTTGACCACTTCGATGACCGTGCCAGACACCGGCGTGCCTTCTTCGGCAGCCTTCTCGATCCGCTGCCAGGCCCGCTCGAACCGCGCGCGCTTACGCGAAAGGATGAGACGCCCATCGGCATCCTCTTTGGTGAGCACAAGGGCGTCGACCACATCCCCTACCGAGACCTCTTCCGAAGGATCCACCGACTTTCTGATGGATAGCTCGTTTGCGGGAACAACACCTTCACTCTTGTAGCCGATATCGACCAGGACTTCATCCTTGTCGACCCGCACCACCGTCCCGGTGACGATGTCCCCCTCCTCGAAGGTCATGATCGTGGCGTCGTAGTTGGGAACCATCTTCCCATCGACCTCGATCATGAGGTCCTGCCCGCCCTGCAGTGTCTCTACGCTCTCGTCGGTTTGTTCGTCTGGCATTTAGTGTCTTTTCCCTTCCAAGGCGATGCATGTGCGAACCATGCCCTCACATGGCTCATCGGTAGCGTAGTATACCGGGGCGCCCGTGAAAAGCAAAACACCGGTAAGCCGGGCTACGAGCGCGATACCGGCCCAAAATGCCGGTGGCTGCCGACGCTCCGGCGCGGCACTCGCTGCAGCATCGGTCACTCGGCCCTAGCCGCGACCGGAAACGACCGGGTTCCTTCTACTTGGCGGAGAGCCAGTCGGGACCGACCCCAGCGTCCACCGCCGAGCGGTGGGTCGAGCGGAAACGCGGCCGCCATCTCTTCCACAACGGCCCCCTTGATATCCTCCGCCTGCCCGGCCGGCACCTCGAACACCAACTCGTCGTGGACTTGGAGGACCAGTCTCGCGTCGGCGAACTCGCGCTGCAGCCGGTCATGACACCGGATCATTGCGACCTTGATGATATCGGCCGCACTCCCCTGGATGACCGAGTTCACGGCGAGGCGTTCGCCCAACGAACGCTCCTGGTAGTTTCCTGATTGCAGCTCCGGGATCGGTCGGCGGCGACCGAAGATGGTGGTCACGTAGCCTTGCCTACGGGCCTGCTCGACCGTCGCTTCGATGAACGTCTTCACTTGTGGGAGCCGCTCGAAATAGCGCTCGATATAGGCCGCGGCCTCGTCGCGCTCGATGCCGAGGTTCTGACTGAGGCCGAACGGAGAGATCCCATACATGATCCCGAAGTTGACCGCCTTGGCGTAGCGGCGATGAGTCGTGTCCACCTCTTCCTCCGCCATGCCGAAAACCTCTGCTGCCGTACGCGTGTGGATGTCCTCGCCACGGGCGAAGGCCTCCTGCAGAGCCGGTTCCCCGGACAGATAGGCCATGATCCGCAGTTCGATCTGCGAGTAGTCGGCTACCACCATCGCGTAACCGGGCTCAGCAGTGAAGCATCCCCGTATCTGAGCACCCAAGGCCGTCCGCACCGGGATGTTCTGGAGATTGGGGTCTGTCGACGAGAGCCGGCCCGTGGCGGTGATCGACTGATGAAACGTGGTATGCAGCCGTCCGGTGCGAGGGTCCACCGCTTGGGGCAAGGCGAGCAGATAGGTGGACATGAGCTTCGAGAGTTCCCGATGAGTGAGGATATGAGACACGATAGGATGACTCTCGCGCAGCGCTTCCAAAGTCTTGGCGTCGGTCGAGTACCCGGTCTTTGTCTTGCGCTGACGGGCGAGCCCCAGGCGATCGAAAAGGATCCCACCTAGCTGCTGGGGAGAACCGAGATTGAACTCCTCACCGGCAAGTTCATAGATCTCAGCCTCCAGCCCCTCGATCTGATCTTCGATCTTGCCCGTGATCTCGCCCAGCCGGTAGCAATCAAGGTGGATACCCGCTTCCTCCATCGAGATCAGGACCCTCGTCAAAGGCAGCTCGATCTCCTGGAAGAGCGCCCACATCCCCTGTTCGCCCAGCGCGCGCTCCTGGCATGTGGCCAACTCCGCCACAAGCGCCGCGCGCGCCGCCTCGGGCGCGGCTCCAGGCTCACAGCGAGAGGTGGCCAATCCCGCATCGCGACCCAGCTCTCCCAGCGGATAATCGCGCCTTCCCGGCGCCAACAGGTAGGCGGCCAGATAGGTGTCGTGGCCGACTTGCGGCAGCAGTGTGCGCAGACCTACGGAGGACTTGAAGTCGTGGCAGGCCGGACGGCCGCGACCCAGCAGCTCAGACAACACAGCCGAGGCACCGACCGCATGCCGGACCTCCACCGTGCGAGACGGCTGCGCCGCCCAGAGCACGAGGCCCTCCTCACCGGGCCGGGCAGTAGACGCACCCCGAACTGACCGGTCCTCCATGGCCGCTCCAGCCACGAGCCCCACCACGCCGCTCCAGTCCAGCGCTTGCTCGATAGCCCGATCGAAACCCGGCGCTGCGGCGTCCATCACTTCGGGGACGCACGCCGGTCCCTCCGCCGAAGCCGGGTTCTCAGAAACCACGCGCGAAAGAAGAGGCCGCACGCGCTCGAGAAGCGAACTGAACTCAAAACGGGCGAACAGTTCCTCTATCGTGGCCGGGTCGACGCGGTGGGGCGCCACCTCCGCTGCGTGGATGTCGATGGGGACATCGCGGTCGACCAACGCCAGCCTCTTCGACAGAAGCGCGATATCGCGATGCTCAATGAGAAGTTCGCGGCGTTTCGCGCCTGAGACTTCCCCCGCGTGTTCGAGAACGCTCTCAAGGGTGCCGAACTGCGCCAGCAATTGGGCCGCGGTCTTCTCGCCGATGCCGGGGATGCCGGGGATATTGTCAGAAGTATCCCCTTTCAGCCCGATCAAGTCCGGGATTAGCAGCGGCGGACGCCATAACGCTCCTCCACCGCCGGCGGGGTCGTAGATCTTGACCTCCGTGACCCCGCGGGTATTGGCCATGATGCTCACGTGCTCACTGGCCAACTGCAGGGCGTCGCGGTCGCCCGTTACGATCACCGTGGTGCGCCCCTCTTGATCCGCCTGAGTGGCCAAGGTAGCCAGGATGTCATCGGCCTCGTAGCCGGGCAGAGCGAGGTTGATGAACCCGAACGCGGACGAGAATTCCACAAAATACGGCCACTGTTCCGAAAGAAGATCGGGCATAGGCTTGCGTTGGGCCTTGTACGCCTCGAACTCACCCGCGCGGAACGTCTTCTCTGGGGAGTCCCAGGCTACGATGACCGCCTCCGGTTTGTACTCGCTCAGGATCTTGATGATCATGGAGCAGAAACCGTACAGGCCGTTGGTCGGAAATCCCCCCGAGGTGCTGATCTCGGGAGGCAGGGCGAAGAAGGCGCGATAGGCGATGTTATTGCCGTCGAGCAAGAAGAGTGGCCCGCGGTCTGTCGCCTCTGAGGCACAGTCTTTTTTCATGAGACTATTCTACCCGGCTGGCAGTCGTTGCTGAACGAGGGTCCGCGCCACAGCGTTCCGCGACGTCACCGAGCGCAACCGTGCAGCAGAGTCTAGCTGACCACCTGGACGGTGCCCGTTTGGGAGACGTCGTAGCCGCCCATGTCCAACACCGCGTCCTTGAACTTCGGCGACCCCACGACGGCGCGTAGAGCACCTACCTCCGGGGAAGTCCAGTTCTCCTCGGGAATGACCAGGTCGTATCGCTCTTGTCCCAGCGGCACGAAGTCGAGGCCGTACGCTGCCGCCGCCGCTCCGATGCCTATCCCCGCTGTCGCTTCACCGTCCGCCACAGCCCGGGAAACCGCGAGGTGAGTCGACTCCTCGCGCTCGTAGCCGGGCACAGAGGCAGGGTCGATGCCCGCGACCTTCAGTTGTACGTCCAACCATACCCTTGTGCCGGACCCCGGTTGGCGATTCACTAGGACGACGCCCGGCTTGGCAAGGTCCGCGATACCATGCAGACCGAGCGGGTTGCCGGGCGGAACCATCATCCCGATGACGCGTTGAACGAGATTGAGCAGCATCACCGGCCGGTTGGGAAGCACCCGCTGGATGAAAGGGACATTGTATTGCTGGGTAGCCTGGTCCCAAAGGTGCGAGCCCGCGAAGTCGGCTTCACCGCGGGCAAGCGCGATGAGCCCGCCAAGGCTCCCCACAAAGTCGACAGACACTCGGACAGGCGGCTCGCTCTCGGACAGGAGACGGCAGAGCAGCTCTACGCTGAGATCGTGACTGCCCGCGAAGATCAACTGGCCGGCGACCGGATAGGACGTCACATCACGGGCGACGTGCCCTACCCGGTCCTGCATCTCTTCCCACCGAGAGATGGCGGCCGCCAATGCGGATTCAGCATGCGCAGGCGACTGTCCAAGGCTAATCGCTTCCAGTAAGTACTGCTCTGCGCGATTCACCAGGCTTGCCCACTGCCATCCCGGCGATTCCGGTGCGGCCCCGCCGACGTCGCCGAAGATGACGCGGGTCCCTCCGCCGCGATGACTCGAGATGAGGCCCTCTCTCGCGAGAAGAGCATACGCCCGACTTACCGTGTTGGGAGTGCAGCGCCAGCGCTTCGCCATTTCGCGAACGGGCGACAGGCGTTGGCCCGCGTTCAATTCGCCGGAGACGATAGCTCGCCTAACAGCCTCAGCGATCTCCAGATAGACAAAGCTCTCCGGGGCAGGCATCAGAGCACTACGGACAGCTGGACGGACAAGTAGGCGTCGACACCATTAGACAGCGCTTCGTGGGCGATGGATGCCGCCTCGAATACCGCGGGCACGTTGGTTCGGAATCACCGTCTCGTGCCTGCTCCCATACTCGTCCGGCGCACCTGGACATGCTCAACATCCTCCGCATCCGGCTAACGGCCCCAAGCTGTCCCCGGACCGTTGCACTGTGCCTCCAACGAAGAAAGACAGAGATCACCGTCGAGAATTAAACCACACTCCAGCCCCCATGGCGGAGGAACGTCGGCACCCAGGCGGACTCGAGCTGATACGATCTTCCGCCTCCCAAGTCTCATCCTCGCCTACAGCTTCATGTCCCGATTCGTCTTGAGCCAGATCCAGGCCGCGCTCGAGGGGTCCCACGCCAGGAAGAGCCGCGGTCTCTGGCTGCGCAGTGCCGCTTGCTACACTGTTTCGATGAAGACGAACAGAACTACCCAGAGCCTCGGCGTATCGCCGGCGTCTAGTCTGTCCCACAGCCGTTCTTCGCTCCTGGCCGTGGCGGGTCTGGCCGGGCTCGCTCTCGTCTGGGGCTACAACTGGGTCGTCATGAAGATCGCCCTCAATTACTCCCAGCCGTTCACATTCGCCGCGGTGCGAGCATTCGGCGGGGCACTCTTTCTGTTCATCTTGATCTTGGTCATGCGCAAGCCGCTACGCCCGAAGGCGCTCGGACTGACGGCACTCGTCGGTCTACTGCAGACCACCGGTTTCGTCGGTTTGATCATGTGGGCCCTCGAGAGCGGAGGCGCGGGAAAGACCTCCGTCCTCGTGTACATAATGCCTTTTTGGCTGCTTCTCATGGCCTGGGTCGTGCTGGGCGAGAAGCTGCGCGGGCTGCAGTGGTTGTCAGTCGGGCTCGCGCTCGCCGGCCTGATCTTCATCCTCTCTCCTTGGAAGATGCAAGGCAGCCTGATGAGCACCTGTCTCGCAGTGATAGCCGGGATTTCTTGGGCAGGGAGCGCCGTTGTAGCCAAAGTGCTCAACAAGCGCCATAAGATCGACCTGATCTCGCTCACCGCCTGGCAGATGCTGTTGGGGTCGATCCCACTCGTGGTCATCGCCGCACTCACCTATAAGACAGCGCCGGTCTGGTCCGGGGCCTTCATCGCTGCGCTGCTATTCAATATCGTCCCGGGCACCGGGTTGGCACTGTTGGTCTGGTTCTTCATCCTTCGCACCCTCCCTGCTGGGACCGCGGGCATTGGCACGCTGGCCACGCCGGTCGTCGGGGTCGCGTCCGCCTGGATCCAACTCGGGGAGCGTCCGGTTCCGGGGGAAGCGGCGGGCATGTTGCTGATCGTCGTTGCGCTGGCCCTCCTGGTGGTGCGCGAGACGGCGGGCATTCGCCGGTCCCGGAGCGAAAACAGCGCTCTTTGAACAGCCACAACAGACCTCCGGCACCCCTAGAAGGCCCGCCGGACTCGAAGCACGCCACAGCGGCGACCCGGACGGTTGAGCCACCTCGAGGCAACGGGGTCCCGGCCAACTCTACCCGCCTGGCCCTCGGCGCGCTGGTCGTCGTATGCCTCATCTGGGGCTACAACTGGGTGGTCATGAAGATCGGACTGCGGTATGCCGCGCCCTTCGACTTTGTAGCTCTGCGCAACGTCGGCGGCGCCGCCTGCCTCTTCCTGCTCCTCGTGGTGCTGCGGAAGCCACTCCGCCCCCAGGCCCTGCGCTATTCGATAGTCCTCGGGGTTCTGCAGGTCACGGGCAACCTCGGTCTGGTGATGTGGGCGCTGTCTAGTGGCGCGGTCGGACGCATCTCGGTGCTCGGCTACACCATGCCGTTCAGGTGGTGACGCGGCTGCTACACAGGCATCGCGACGTAGATCTGGTCTCGCTCGCTGCCTGGCAGATGCTATTCGGCGCCATCCCCTTGGTGCTCATCGCGTTTCTGGTGCCGTCCAGGCCGATCCACTGGACCTCGACCTTCCTCATCGCGCTCGTCTTCAACATGGTCGTGGCCAACGTCGTCGCCTGGTCTCTCTGGCTGTTCGTGCTTCGCCATCTGTCGGCCAGCACTGCCGGCATCGGCACGCTGACGGCCCCAGTCGTAGGCATCGTCGGCGCCTGGATCCAGTTGGGTGAGAAGCCCAGTCTGCTGGAAGGCCTGGGGATGGCTTTCATCGTGGGTGCGCTCGCGCTACTCACGGGCATCGCCCTCCGTCGACACGAGAACCTGGTGGCGAGCGAGGAGCCGGGTTAGCAACTGCCGGAACAAGCGTGGGGCCGCCCGATGGGCGGCCCCACGCTATCAAACTATCCAGCCGTCAGCCTATCCGGCTTGTCAACCGGTCCAACGGCGCGGCGGTCGAGCCGCCCGCATAACGTCTTTTCGAAAACTACGGCTTGAGGACCACTTTCATCGCGCCATCACGTTTCTCGACGAAAGTCGCCAGAGCTTCGCCAAACTGGGCGAGCGGGAAGGAATGGGTGTGCAGAGCCTTGCCATTCACCCGGCCGTCGGCGAGCATGGCGAGAGCGGCATCCGACGTGTTCGGATTGGCACGCACGCCGATGAAATTCACCTGGGCGAGGGTCAACTTGCTCCACTCGATGGGGATGGGCTCCTTGGCCAGTGCGGTCATGACCAGTTTGCCGCCCTTGCGAACCATGAGTGGCGACTTGGTGCAAGACTCCTTGGTCCCGGCGCATTCGAACACCACGTCGGCGCCACGGCCACCAGTAAGATCCCACACGGCCTTGACCACGTCTTCTGTCTTCTCGTAATCAACCGGCACTGCGCCCAGATCCACGGCGGACTGAAGGCGAGCGCCCCGGCCGACCATGATGACCTTCTTCGCACCCGCGGCCTTGCACAGCTGCAGGGTCATGTTGCCGGCTGGTCCTGGCCCGGCCACACAGCAAATATCCCCGACTTTGACGCCACTGCGGTAGACCCCGTTGAGGGCCACGCCGGCCATGTCGAGCATGGCGGCTTCGTCGTAGGAGAGGTTCTCCGGCAACGGATGGATAGACTTGACCGACGTCTTGATGTAAGTCGCATACGCGCCCTGAGTGGTGAAGCCGTAATGATGGTGGCCGAGGGCGTTGTCGCCATAATTAAGGCAGATGGTGTAGTCGCCCACCAGGCAGTTAGCACAGATGCCGCAACCGCAGTGAGCCTCGCCGGCCACCCTTGTCCCGGGAGCGAACCTCTTCGCGATGGCGGGCGAATTCCCTACTTCGGGGGCGATCGCCACGACCTCGCCTGCCCATTCGTGACCGATGATGAACGGGTAGCTGGCCGGCCACATCCCCGGGAAGGCGCCTTTGACGATGTTTGGATCAGTGCCGCAGATGGCGACGGAATGAACGCGGCAGATAACGTCGGTGCCCGAAGGCTTAGGTGTGTGTACTTCCTGAAGCTCCCAGGCGTTCGGACCGGTGAGGACTACTGCTTGCATCTTTGAAGGAATGTCTGCCATGGTTCTCGCTCCCTTTGTTCTTGTTTGGCGTGACGGTCGATTCCTATAGGTCCCTGATGAAGGAAAGGGTGTGCTTCGCGGCCGTGTAGCTATCCGGCAGCGGCAGATGCTCTCCTGATAGCCAGCCGTTGTAGCCGATCTCTTGCAAGGCCGCGGCAATATCGCCATAAGCCACGTGGCCCATGCCGGGTGCCCTCCGGTTGCTGTCCGCGACATGAAAATGCGCCAGGAGGGGGCCGGTGGCCCGGATGGCGTCGCCCATGGACACTTCCTCGATATTCATGTGGAACACATCAAGCAGGACCTTCACGTTGGGACGGTCTATCCGCTTGATCACCTCGACGGTCTGTGCGGCCGTGTTGAAGAAACTCGTCTCGTATCGATTGATCGCTTCCACGATGACGTCGATGCCCAAAGTGGCAGCGTGATCGGCACTCGCTTGCATGCTCCGCACGAACAAGGACACGGCTTTCTCATTGTCGCCGTCCGGCGGACGTTCGCCCCGCAACAAGCCGATGACGACCGGGGCCCCGAACTCCGCGGCGAAGTCCATCAGTCGCTTCACCCGGTCGACTACCCGGATGCGCGCACTCTCGTCCGGCTCCGACAGTGTGGCCTTCTCGTCAAGGTAGATCCTTCCGCTGGACACGGCGGTCAATTCCAGACCGTGCCGGCTCAACAAGTCCGTTGAGCGTAGCCGCCGAGAGCTCCTCCGGCCCTTTCATGTTGATCTCGATGCCATCGAAGCCCAGCTCTCCAGCTGCTTTGGCCGCCGCGGCAAAATCCCCAGCAAAGAGCAAGGGGCCGAACCCGGTGGCCGCGGGCGAGGTCGCGAAGCTCGCCTTACAGTCCACTAGGAGTCTCCGTCGACTTTCTTGTTCGGAGCTCTCCGGCCACGGTCCCGGCCCAGCCCAGAAGAGCTAGTCCCAGAGCGGTCGCCGGTCTCGTACAGCATGTAGCCAAGCCGCCGGGAAAGCTCGTCACCGACTTCCATGATCATCCTGATGAGAGTAGGTAGGCGTTCGGCGGAAAAGCGCTGGACGATCCCAGAAACGCTCACTGCCGCGATGACCGTGCCCGATGAGTCGCGGACCGGGGCTCCCAACGCGCAGGCGTGCATGGTCACGTCCTCCCAGCTCACCGAGTAGCCCCTCTCGCGGATCTCACGCCGGTCACGCTCCAGCTCGTCCCTGCTCACCAGGGAATACTGGGTCATCCGGCGGGCGTGGTTGGCGACCACCTCTTCCCAGCGCCACTCCGGCAAATGGGCCAGCAACACGCGTTGTGCCGCCCCGCAGTTGAAGGCAGAGTGCTTGCCCGCCTCCAGAAACAACACCCGCACGTGATGGGTGCCGTCGAAACGACGCAGACAGAGCGCCTCATTCCCGTCGGCGACCAGGAGAAACGAGGTCTCGTCCGTCTCATCGGCCAGGTTCCACAGCAGCGGATCGGCCTGCTTGACCAGTTCCATGCTCTTGGAGACGACGCTGCCGAGCCGAAAAGTCTTCAGACCCAGCCGGTAGTGGCCGGTCTTCTTTTCGAACTCCACCATCTCGGTGGTCTCGAGGGTGGAGAGCAAACGGTGTGTGGTGCTCTTGCTCAAACCGATACCGTTGCTGATCTCGGTGAGATTGAGCTCGGGACGCTCCAACGTGAACTGCTCGAGGATGGAGACGGCGCGGGCGACCGAACGCACGTAAAGATCAGAACTCATATCTGTCCGTGTCCTCTCTCCCGCCCGCGCCAATGTCTCCGGTGCTCTTAATGCTGGCCGATGTACGGCAGCGCGTGAACCGGCTTCCAGCCTGGGCTCAGGGGCTCCCTCAAGAA
The DNA here is from genome assembly GCA_963772095.1 of uncultured Thermoleophilia bacterium. Classification (GTDB taxonomy): domain Bacteria; phylum Actinomycetota; class Thermoleophilia; order RBG-16-64-13; family RBG-16-64-13; genus Chersky-299. Next base: position 101,823 of record CAVYVU010000027.1, on the reverse strand, counting down.
GGGCTCCATGTCCTTGGCGCTTCGGAAGGTGAACTCCTCTACCGGCGGCACGGTGCCGGCCGGGAACGTCGCGAGGATGTCTTCGCAGACCATGGTCAGGTACTTCACGAACGCCACGACCGGTCGCTTGCCCTTCTGAGCAGTCGCCGCGGTCGGACGGCCGACGACGCCCTCAGGAGTGCCGAAGAACTCGATGGCCGCGTGACCTTCGTTCTCCGACCAGCGCATCGGACGGTCCCAGCCCTCGATAGAGTTGTCTATGTGACCCGGCGGCATGTAGACCTTCATCTCGGTGTCGACCGCGTAGCTCATGTCCACCATCTCGGGGAACAAGAGCAGACCCACGGAGGTCTCCGACTCGTCCGCGTGAACAAAGTTGGTCTCCCACGGACCGCCCTGATCTTTGGTCCGCCAGAAATGCTTCACATTGCGGTGCCACTCGGCGATCTTGAAGACGCCGGGCAACTGGTAGCGCTTGAGGAACTTGTGCAGGGCGGTTTCCAGCATCCACAGGTGACCGTGGTTGTTGACGATGATCTGCTTGCGAAAACCATCGTTCCAGAGCCCGAGCATGACGTCGACCAGGTTCTCCTCCACCACTTCCTCACGCAGCATGACCGTGCCGGGCATGCCGATGTGGTGATAGGGATGGCCGCCATACATCAGCGGGGGAAGGGCGATGGCAACGGGAGCGCCGGTCTGGGCAGTCTTCCGCCGCACGGCCTCGCAAAGGATGCTCACGAAGTAGGTGTCCATCGCGCTGACGGTGTGCCGACCATGGTTCTCCGTGGTACCCACGGGGATGAGCACGATGTCGTTGTTGCGCCGTTCCTTCTCCAGTTGACCGCGGACCGTGTTCTGGATGTAGCAACCCGGCTTGGCCCACTCGCAGGGCGACGGAAGGCCGAACTCGGCCAACCAGGCGTCGATCTGGGCGTCGTCCGCTTCCCAGACTTCCTTGAACATGCGGCCGACCTTCGTGTCCTCAAAGAACAGGTCCGGCACGCCACTGCAAGACAACATCGGGGACATGCTTCCTCCTTCAGCTACTAGCTTTATGCACGTGGTTTAGTCGCAGCCCCCAGGCTGCGCGCTGCCTCAGCTATGTCTTTCGACGTGAGGCCGTACTTCACGAGCAGATCCTCGTTGGGAGCTGACTCGCCGAAGACATCTTGGATCCCGACCCGCTTCATGGACGTGGGCGCATGCTCGCCCAGCGTCTCCGCCACCGCCCCGCCGAGACCGCCGATTATTGTGTGCTCCTCGGCCGTGACGACCCGTCCCGTCTTTTGGGCCGCGGCAATGATGGCTTCTTCATCCAGGGGCTTGAGCGTGGGCACGTGAAGGATATGGGCACTGATGCCCTCCTTCTGGAGAACCTCCGCCGCCTCGACCGCTCGGTAGAGCATGACACCAGTCGTCATGATCGTCACATCGGTCCCCTCACGGACCACCACGGCCTTCCCGATCTTGAAGTCGTAATCCTCCGAGAAGATGACCGGAGTCGGGTCCCTGGTGAGCCGGAGATAGATCGGCTTACCGTATTCCGCCGCCGCGAACACAGCCTTCCGCACTTCCACCCCATCGCCGGGGACGATCACCGTCATGTTAGGCATGGCCCGGAAGATGCCCGCATCCTGCACCGATTGGTGGGTCTTTCCGGTCTTTCCGGCCAAAAGACCGCTGTACGCACCCATGATCACCACCGGCAACCGCGGCTGGGCTATCTCGATCCGCACCTGGTCCGTGGCCCGCTTAGCCGCGAAACAGGCGAACGTGCCGGTGAACGGGACGAAACCCATGTGGGCAAGCCCGGCGGCTATCCCCATCATGTTCTGCTCCGCGATGCCGATTTGGAAGAATCGATCCGGATAGGCGTCCTGGAACATGCTTGCCTTCGTGGAAACCCCAAGATCTGCGTCCAGAACGACGACGCGTGGATCCACTTTGCCGAGGTCTACCAGCGCTTTACCGAACGCGTCGCGTGCCGCCATCATCTCAGCCATAACTAAGCCACCTCCTCGCCCAGTTCGGCCAGCGCTTTCTCACGGACCTCGGCTGTGACCGTAGCGGAGTGCCACTCGTGCCGGTTCTCCATGAAGGAGACCCCTTTGCCTTTCACCGTGTGCGCGATGATGATCGTCGGCTTGCCTTTGACTTGGCCCGCCTGCTCACAAGCATTCGCGATCTGCGCGATGTCGTGGCCGTCGATCTCTAGGACGTTCCAGTTGAACGCCCGCCATTTGTCGACAAGCGGCTCCAACTCCATGATCTCGCCGATGCCGCCCATCAGCTGTATGCGGTTGTAGTCGACGAAAGCGGTGATGTTGTCAAGCTTGAACTGCGGGGCCGCCATGGCCGCTTCCCAGACTTGACCTTCCTGCAGCTCGCCGTCCCCCATGAGTACGAAGACTCTGAAATCCTTCTTCTTCATTCTGGCTCCAAGCGCCAGCCCGATCCCCACGGACAGACCTTGGCCCAGAGATCCGGACGGGATGTCGACGCCTGGGGTGGAAACATCGGGATGCCCCTGGAGACACGAATCCAGACAGTCATACGTGCACAGGATCTCCTCGGGGAAGAAGCCGCGCTCCATGAGCGTCACATAGTAGATCGGTGCAGCATGCCCTTTGGACAGGATGAAACGGTCCCGATCTTCCCACTTGGGGTTGGCGGGATCGATACGCATGACCTCAAAAAAGAGTGTGGCCATGATGTCAGCCGCACTGAGAGAACCGCCGGGGTGTCCCGCTTGTGACTGCCACAACGTGTCAATGACCCGGCGTCTCAGCTTGTTGGCAAGTTTCTGCAACTGTTCCTCTTTGCCGCGAGGCAACATTGCAACCTCCTGGTAAGACGAACTTGGACTTCCCGGCCGCATCGACGATGGAGCGCCCGGATAACAATCGCCTACTCGATGAAGTACCCATGCTCACGGAATGAGTCACGAAGCTTTCTTCACTTCCTTCACGCCGGCCGAGTCGACCCAGTTTCCCGGGTGATATTCCACTGAGCGGAACAAGTCGCCGCTGTGTGGGAAGTGGCGTCAAAATACCACAGGGTCCCTGACCGTGCAAGTTCCGGCGGCGGGCCCTATCTGCTCCGAAGCCGCCCACGAAGCGAAGTGCGGTCTCTAGGAACAAGCTGCGCGCCAAGCGGCAGCGAGCGCTCCTTGCCTCGATAGCACCTCTATGGTATTCGTACGGATACCACTCTGTGAACAGCGATTCCACACGATGGAACAAGGAGGCTGGACACAATATGAACGTAGCTCTTCTCACCGGAGGCGGCGACTGCCCCGGCCTCAACGCCGTGATCCGCGCGGTCACCCGGCAAGGTCTCGCCTACGGCTGGACCCTCACCGGTATCCGGGATGGCTGGCGGGGTCTTATAGAACAACAGACCCTGCCCCTGGATCTCCACGCCACGGCGGACATCCTGCCTCTGGGCGGCACCATCTTGGGCACCAGCCGCACCAACCCCTATAAGGTCGAAGGCGGCCCGCAGAAAGTAGTGGCAAATCTTCGCGCACTGGGGGTGGATGCCCTGATCGCCATCGGCGGGGACGACACCCTGAGCGTAGCCAAGCGCCTCTTCGAAGATCACGGCACCCACGTCATCGGCGTTCCCAAGACCATCGACAACGACCTCTCCGGCACCGACTACACCTTCGGCTTTGACACCGCCGTCCATATCGCCACCGAGGCCATCGACCGCCTGCATACCACGGCCGAATCTCACCACCGGGTGATGGTGGTGGAGGTCATGGGTCGGCACGCCGGTTGGATCGCACTCATGAGCGGGATGGCCGGGGGAGCCGACGCTATTCTGACCCCAGAGTTCCCCCTGACCATCGAGGACGTCTGCGAGGTCATCGAGCGCCGGCGCTCTCGGGGTCAAACCTTCTCGATCATCGTGGTAAGCGAAGGGGCCAAGGTGCTCTTCCGCTCCGGCCAGTCTCAGGAAATACTCGCCTCCGATGAGCTCGACGCCTTCGGACACGTGAAGCTAGGCGGGGTGGGCACCGTAGTCGCCCGCGAAGTGAAGAAAGCCACCGGTCTTGAAGTGAGAGAGACCATCCTCGGCTACATCCAGCGCGGGGGCACCCCCACCGCCCACGACCGCATCCTAGGCACCCGCTTTGGGGTGAAGGCCGCTCAGATGGTGGAAGCCGGCCAGTGGGGCATGATGGCCGGGCTGAAAGGCGACACCATCGAAGCCGTGCCTCTTGCTGAGGCGGTGAGCTCCTGGAAGCTCGTGCCTCAGGAGCTGTGGGAGCTGGCTAGGGTGTTCTTCGGGTAAGGCTTCGCTCGCTCCTGCGCTTTAGCCGAGCCCGGCGTGACCTTGGTAGAGCGCTCCACCTAACAAAGCGAGGGGGGCCGCCGGATCGGCGGCCCCCCTCGTGACGATCAGACTTGCTAGGCGCCTGCGGTCTCTCGGCCACAGGCCCACAAGGCTCCTAGCTGGCAGCCCCTTCGGAGCCGGCAACGATGCCCTTCTTGCGCTTCTTGGCGTCGTCCGGTGAACCTGACGCGCCGTTGGAGCGGGAACAAGAAGAAGTTCCAACGCTTCACGACGTAGCCATAGATCCCGCGTGGGCTCCACACCACCACTACGATCGCCAGAAGACCGAGGACGATGAAGTACCACTCTCCGTACTTGCTCGTAGTCTCTCGCAGGACGAAGTAGATGATCGTACCGATGATCGGCCCCTCGATCGTACCGAGACCGCCGATAACGGTGATGAACACGAGGTACGCGGTCCAGTTGACGCTGAACGCGGCCGCCGGCTGCACCCTCAGCAGGTGGATGGCCGTAATGGCACCGGCAATGGCACTGACCGCGCCGGCGATGACGAACACGTACAGTCGGGTCCGCCAGAGGTTGACACCCGAGCTCTCTGCCGCGAGATCGTTATCCCGGATGGCCTCCAAGGCCAGTCCGGTCCTCGAGCGAAGCAGGAAATACGTCGCGGCAATAGCGATAATAGCCGCACCCAAAGCCCAGAAATACGTGCCCGGCACCCGGACGGACGTGCCCAGCTTCGTGGCCGCCTGGATCGTTATCCCCGACCCACCCCCGGTCTTTTTGATGTTTGCGACTATAAGCCGTAAGACCTCGGCGATGACCCAGGTACCGATGGCCAGGTATCCACCTCTCAGCTTGAACACCAGAGCCGCGGTCGGCAGTGCGACGATTGCGCCGCCGAACCCGGCCAAGAGAACGCCGACGAACGGGTTGATGTGCAGAACGTCGGCAAACAGCCATAACGCATAGGAGCCGATGCCGATGAAGCCCTGCTGGCCTATGGAGATGATGCCCGCGTAGCCGAGCAGAAGGTTCCAGGACTGCGCCAGCGACAAATAGATGAAGAAGTCCACCATCCGCCTGGTGAGCGGGATGCCCGACCAGAACGGGAAGCTGATGCAAATTATCAGGATCAGAATACCAACGCCGGCGATGATGACGTTGGTCCGCGTGGCGACCTTGACGGTGAAATCGCTTCTGACTGCACGGCCTTCTCGTGATGTAGTTACTTCGTTCATGCCTCCACCGTCTTAGCTAGCAGGCCCGTCGGTCGCAAGATCAGTACCAAAATGAACACAACGTGGCCGACCAGGATCGACCACGCCGACCCGAAGGCCTGAGCGCCCAGAGTCTGCGCTAATCCCAGAATGACTCCACCCAGGAGGGTGCCCCATCCCGAGCCCAAGCCCCCGATGATCACCGCTTCGAACGCGTAGATCAGACGCTGGGACCCAAGAAGAGGGTCGAAGGTAGTCCGGATGCCCATGAACACACCACCAATGGCGACGATACCCAAGGCAACGGCCATGGCCATGGCGTAGATGTGCTTGTTGTTGATGCCCATTAAGCGCGCAGCTTCGTGGTCGTCGGACGTGGCGCGAAATGCGCGGCCCATCCGGGTCCGGCGGAGGAAGAGCTGCAGGGCGGCCAATACTGCGATGGCGACGAGGAAGATGATGAGGGGCAACCAACCGATGGCCAGCCGGTCGCTGATCTTGATACTGATGGTCCCGATCCTGCCTGCGCCCAGACCTTGGGAGTTTGCGGTGAAGGCCAAGAGCAGGACGTTCTGAATGACGATCGAGAGACCGAACGTCACGATCACGCCCACCGTAATGTCTTTCCCTACGACAAGGTTCAGCAACCCGCGCTGCAGGAGGTAACCGACGACGAACATGATCACGACCGTGATCGGGATGGCATAGAACGCGCTGAAATGCATGGCATTGATGATAAGCAGCGCGAAGTAGGCCGGGACGATAGTCAAGTCACCATGAGCCAGGTTGGCGAGCCGCATAGTCCCGAACACGAGTGACAGGCCTGTGGCAAACAGCGCGTACAGGCCACCCAAAAGGATCCCTTGGACAGCTGCATTTACCCAGTCCATGTCTACACCCCGAAGTAGGCCGCGGTTATCTGTTCATTCGTAAGCTCACTCGGGGCGCCCTGGAGGGCGATACGGCCCTCGAGGAAGCAGGCCACGTGGGTGGCGACCGTGAGCACGTGCTGAACGTCCTGCTCCACCACGAAGATGGTGCTTCCGGAGTCCAGGAGAGTCTGGAAGGCATCGTAGATCCTCTTGATGACGACCGGAGCCAGACCGAGCGACACCTCGTCCATGAGGATGAGTTTCGGGTTGGACATCAGCGAGCGACCGATGGCCAAAGCTTGCTGCTCACCACCGGAAAGCGAGTTGGCTTGCCGCTTGCGCAAGGGCGCGAGGAGCGGAAAGAGGTCGTAAATCCTTTCCTCGGTCCAAGGCCCGATCCGCTTGCGATACCCGCCGATCTCCAGGTTCTCGGCCACGGTCAAGCTGGGAAAGACCCGGCGCCCTTCCGGCACCATGGAGATCCCATGCGTCACCCGCAAGTGAGTGGGCATGTGGTCGATGGGCTTGCCCTCAAAGAGCACCCGGCCGCGGCGCGGGTGAAGCACGCCGGAGACGGTGCGCAGGAGCGTGCTCTTGCCAGCCCCGTTAGCGCCAATAGCCGCGTAGATCTCTCCTTGCTCCACCTTCAGGTTAATGTCGTAGAGGGCCTGGAAATCCCCGTAATAGACGCTGGCGTTTTCGACTTCAAGCAGGCTCATGCCGGCGTCCCTCCCATGTAGCAGGCCTGGACCTCTTCGCTGTTCATGACGGCGTGAGGTTCACCTTCACACAGTTTGCGGCCGAACTGGATGACCACGATGCGATCGACGACCGCGAGTAGTGCGTGAACGATGTGCTCGATCCACACGATGGTGATGCCGTGGCTGCGGAGGTCCTTGATGGTCTTGATAAGCTCGAGCACCTCGGCCTCGGTCAACCCTCCGGCGATCTCGTCCAGAAGCAGCACCTGCGGGTCGCTTGCCAAAGCTCGTGCCAGCTCGAGGCGTTTACGCTCGAGCAGGGTGAGCGAACCGGCCAGCCGGTTGATCCGGTCGTGAAGCAGGGTCAGCTCCAAGACTTCGATACAGCGAGAATAGGACGCCCTCTCTCCCATTTTCCGGCCATGCGTTGCCCCGACCAGCACATTCTCGAAGACCGTCATCTCCTGGAAGGGCTTCGGGATTTGGAAAGTGCGGCCTATGCCTTGGCGACAGCGCTCATGCCTGGGGAAGCCACTGATGTCCTTGCCTTCAAAAATTACCTTGCCGCCATCGGCGTGGACGGCCCCGGTGATCAGGTTGAACCACGTGGTCTTCCCAGCACCGTTCGGGCCGACAATACCTAGCGCCTCGCCATAATTGACGCCGATGCTGAGGTCGTCGATGACCAAGACCCCACCGAACGACTTTCGAAGGCCCTGGGTTTCAAGCGCTACCGTCAAGTAGAATCACCTCCAAAATTCATCCCCCTTCCCCCTTTCCTTGCTCTATTGATAAAACGACGTGCCGCTTCGTCCCGAGCTTTCGGCATGCAATGTAACAGAATGTCACAGGACCACGCCTGAGGTCAAGAAACCCGGCCGCGCCGAAGGATGGGCGTCTCGCTGAGTGACCTTGATATCAATGTAAGACGCACTTTGGGCCGCGGCTTTGGCATTACCCGAGCCGCGGCCCGAAGGAAACAGAGTCGCCGCCTTAGTGGCTTCGCGCTATGCGATGGCCTTGACTTTGTCTTGGGTCGGAATGATCGGAGCCGCCGCATTGCTCACGATCGTCAACTCAAACGGGTACTTGGTGCCTGTCCGCCATTGGCCACCGACGAGCGGGGTCTTGTAAACGTTCTCCACGATGTGCCGCGGACCGGTCTTCCAGGGCGGGCCTACGGGCTCCACCGGGGCGGTGAAGTCGATGGGGCCGCCGATGGTATCCAGCTTGGTCGCTTTGACGGCCGTCATGATGGCTTCCTTGTCATCGACGCTCGTCGTGCGCTTGAGCACATCCACCGCCCACTCGAAGATGATGAAGTGGAGCAGCGGCTGCGTCCATTGCTGGTTCTTGGCTGCCGTGAACTTGTCGGCGAATTGCTGGCACGTCTCGTTGAGAAGCGCGGAGGTGAACGGGTGCGACGGCGTCCACCACACCTCGGTGGTGAGACCGTCGGCGATCGCGCCCAGCGCCTCAACTGACTGCGGGAACAACAGAGCCTTCGCGTAGGTGGAGATCGGTGGCTTGTAACCCTGCTGGATCGCCTGTTTGTAGAAGTTCGTGAAGTCCGGCGGGATGAACACGCCCATGCCTATCTCGCAGCCAGCCTTCTTGAACGTGGTGATCTGGGCCGTGAAGTCCTCGGTGCCGTCCTGGAACGCCCCGGGGTCGGTCGGTTTGAGACCTGCCGGAGCCCACACGTTCGCCCAACCCGGACGCCAAGCGTTGCCGTCGGCGTCGTTGGGGAGCATCACAGAGACTTGCTTGTTGTTGGGTACCTGGCCCCACATATCCAGGAAGTTCGCCTGCACGTCCTCCAGGCCCCAGAAGGTGTGGTAGGTCCATTTGAACACGGTATCGAGCTTGCCATTGCTCCGTGAAGCAACGTAAGGCTGCCACGGGCAGTCGTTCGAAAGGCAAGGTACGCCGTTCGCTTCGCACTGGTCGGCGACCGGGGCGACCGTGTCAGGCGTGGAAGCCGTCACGATGATGTCGCACTTGCTGTTGTTGATGAGGTCGCCGGTCACCTGAGCGGCACGGTTGGAGTCGCTCTGACTGTCGCTGACGACGATGGTGACTGGGTGCTTCTTGCCGTCGCCGCAGACGATGCCGTCGCCGATAGCTTCTTTCGCCCGATCCACGCAATAGCTGTCCGGGATGCCGAACGAAGCCAGGCCCCCTGTGTGCGGCGTGACGAAACCGATCTTGATCTCGCGGCCGAGTCTCTGTGGCACTCACACTCGTCGTGCTGCCCCCAGCGGTCGTCGCGGTGGTGCTCCCCGTGGTGCCGGGAGCGGAAGATCCTGTGGTGGTCGTCGTGCCCCCGCATGCGGCCACAAGGCCACCGAGTCCGGCGCCGACGCCGACCGTGGCGCCGGCGATGCCGGCGATCTTCAAGAACTCCCTGCGGCTGACGTTCTTGCCTTCAAGCAGGCCCGGCTGCTCTTTATCGACAGAAGATTTCTCCCCTTTTTCGGGCATTTGCCCCTCCTTCGAAAGATAGAATGCTAAAGCAAAAGGTCGAAGTAGCGCTGATTTCCTTGGTGAAGCCCCCTTTTCTAACTCGATCCTCCTCAAGAGAACCTGTCGTTCGTCAGACGATACTACGCCGCTCCCCGCCCCTTGAAGTCGCGGGTCATCGGGTCCACCCTCCTGTCCGTCCGCCTGGACCCCGTGCCACGCCAGTGTCCTATATACCTGCTACACGTGCATCTGCGCCAGTGAACTGGCGGTAGGACGACGGGTCCTTGGCCTGCTGCGTGATCGTTGTTGCGCTCGCACAAAGTCCGAGGGGTCGCGCCGCCGATGGCGACACGACACCCCAGTGGCCGAGTCAACCTTAGGTTGAGCTGCAGCTGTGACCGTTCGGCTTTATGAGGGATAGGATACTTCCTTCATCGTGGCGGTCGGCTTGATATCAGGGGTTGTCACGCTACCCACGATCTCCAGGTCGTACTTGTACTTGCCCTTGCATTTCACACGCGTATGCCCTTGGCGCCTCCAACCGCCCGACAAAATGTAGGCGTCGACAAGCGCCAGGGCGCCCCACAGGGAAATAGCGACCGTCCCCAACTCCGGAAGCCGGCGTACCGCTAGATGCAACCGATGGCCCCCCTTCGGGCAGTCCCGCAAGCCCAAAGAACACCGGCTCGGTTGCGCGGCACGGTATAAGACATACCACACGCCCGGTAGCATGGCAATCTTGGGAGGGACGGTCGGCGACTTATTCCCGCATAGCGGAACAATATGCCGAATGCGAAGGGAGTCCATCCCACCAGGCGCAACAGAAAGGCTCCGGCCGGTTGGCCGGAGCCCCTGACTTATCGACTGATCAGCGTGTCGCCCTCAGAGACCCTGCCTACCCCTTCCACATCCCGATCTCGCCCAGATTGAGGTCCTTCTGGGTAGCGTCGAAGGGTCCCAGCTTCTGGGTGAGGTATCCGGCCTTCTCCACGAGCACGGTGTAGGTGCCGTCGGAGAGGTCCTTGAGCCAGAAGTCCCCGTAGTGGTCGGTGGTGCTGCGCACCGTGTCCCCGGTCTCGGTGTTGGTGGCGGTGACGGTGGCCCCTTCGGCGCACTCGTCCGCCTCTTTGTCATAGACCTCGCCGGCGATCCACTTCTTGGGGAGGTTCAGGTAGTAGACCCGGGGGCGGGTGGGAAGCTCGGGCTTGAGCAGTTCGGCCCGGGCGATCACCTCTTGTAAGTCTGCTTCCTCCCCGAAGGTGAAGGCCCCGGTGGGGCAAGCATCCGAGCAGCGGGTCTCGGTCCAGCCCTCGTCCAAGAGATGAGCGCAGAAGGTGCACTTCTGGGCGATGTTTAGGTCGTCGTTGAAGTAGATGACGTTCTCGTAGGGACAGGCCTCCAGGCACAGCTGGTTACCCCGGCACTTACCGGGGTCGATGATGACGATGCCGTCGGGGCGCTGGTAGATGGCTTCTTGCGGGCAGGCCTTCAGGCAGGGGGCCTCTGCGCAGTGCTGGCAGATACTGTGGTGGTAGGTGACCATCACCTTGGGCACGGTGCCTCGCTCCAGGTTTATCACCTTGTTCCAGAACTGGCCGGTGTCGGGCTGCGGACGGGCGATGGGGGCCCAGTCGTTGCCCACATGCTCGTCTTTGCAGGAGACCTGGCAGTTGTGGCAGCCGTTGCAGATGGCGAGATCTATGACCATGACCTTACCCATGTCTATTCACCTCCCGGCATGAGAGAACCAGCCAGACAAGGACCGGCGGTGGGGTGGCATTCCCGCTCAAAGGCCTCGGGGTACTTCTTGCGCAAGGCCTCCATGTCGGTCTTCTCCACTTCGGCCAGGAAGCCGGAGACCACCATGCCCACGGCGTTCTTAGAGGTGGTCGCGCGGGGGACGATGGAATTGATGGCCCCGCCCCGGTCGATCTCCCCCGGGACGATGGGGTCATACTTGGCTCCGTGGTCGATGCCCACCACGCCGGGCATGATGCGTTCGGTGACGTAGGCTCCCGCTAGGACCGTGCCCCGCTCGTTATGGATGCTGACCACATCGCCTTTCCTTATGCCGCGAGTAGCGGCGTCGGCGGGGTTCATCCACAGGGGATGGTACTGATAGCCGTCAGGGCCGGTCACCTTGCAGGTTTCTATCTCCCGGAGCCAGGTGATGTCGTCGTGCTGAGAATGCACTCCCCAGCGGGGGTGGTTACTCATGACGAGAAGCGGATACGTCTTGGCGCGCTCGGTGCCCATGGTCTCCTCGTGGGTGACACCCTGGGGGATCCACTTGGGCACGGGCGGGCGCTCTTCGTCGTCGGGGAAGTGGTCGGCGAGGCCGGTGGCGTAGAACTCGAGCAGACCGGTGGGCGTAGTGAGAGGATGCTGAACAGGATCTTCATAGAACCGGATCAGACCAGCCGGGACGTCTTCCCAGTCACAGGCCGGGGGCACCACGTAGTAGCCCTTCTCGTTCAATTCCTCCCAGCTCACTTTGTCGGCTACGCGGGATGTTTCGTAACCAAGCCTGATCAGATCCTGCACCGACTTCCCGCCCGTGTACTCTTCGAGGAGTCCCAGGCGCTCGGCGATCTTGCAGACGATCTCGTAGTCGCTCAGCGATTCTCCCAAGGGCTCGATGCAGCGAGGTTCCGGAAAGAGGAGGTTCATCTGGCCGCTAAAGATGTCGCTTCCGATGTCGTCCTCTTCCAGCTTGGTGTTGACCGGTAAGATGACATCCGCGAACAGGGCGTCGTTCTCCAGCCACGGATGCTGGCAGAAGATAAACTCGATGGATTCGTGGCGCATGGCCCGAATGAAGTTGTTGCCGTCGTTCCAGCACGTGATCCAGGCGGGCGAGTCCGTCCAGATCATATGGACGGGTGAGCAGCCCTCGGCCGGGTACTTATAGTGGACGAACTGGTTCTCTCGAGGAGCCATCTCATGCTCGTTGCCCCACCATTCGAGCGAACCCTCCATGATGGCCCGCGGGATGAGGGTCTTCGGTATGAAGGCGTTGTTGGTATCCATGGGGGTGCCGCCCGTATAGGCTTGGAACAGATCGGTGAGCACAGAAGGTGCCGGCGGCGACATCTGGTCCATGTTGTCCAGAAGCCCCCATTCGATCATCTTGGCCTGGTTGCAGCCCGGCTTGCCCAGGCCTTGCATGGCCAGACAGAGCACCTGCAGGCGGGCCGGCTCCGAAGCGTAAGGCCCGCGGATGCCGGGACCGCCGTTGCCGATCACTACCGTGGTGCGCTTGGAGGCCCACTCCCGGGCCAGCGCCCGGATGGTGCGGGCATTGATGCCGGTGATAGGGGCCGCCCAATCCGGGCTCTTGGGCACCCCGTCCTCTTTGCCCATGACGTAGTCCTCGAACTTGTCCACCCCATAGGCGTGGGTGGCGAGATACTCCTTGTCGTAAGTGCCGTCCTTGAACCACTGATAGGCGATGGCCAGATACAGGGCCGCGTCGGTGTTGGGTAGGATCGGGATCCACTTGTCGGCGTGCACGGCGTTGGCGTAGTTCACATCGGGGGAGATGTATATCTGGCGGATGCCCAGTTCGCTCCACCAATAGGAAAGGCGGCTGGGCAGCTGTCCTTCCCAACCCCACGTGGTGGTCTCCTGGTCGCACCCCCAGAACAGCAGAAGCTCCGCGTTCTTCGAGATGTCGTAGATCAGGTTGCTCTGCGGTATCTGCTGGCCGACCGGCTCGCAGCCCCAGACATGCTTGGCGCCCCACCACCAGCCCTCCCAACTGTCAGGTTGACGGACCTGGAGGGTATAGCCGCCGAAAAGCTTCAGCAGTTTCCGTCCGCAGCCGTGGGGGCCATGCACCACCTTGTTCTCGCCGTGCTGGTCCGATTGGTAAAGGATGGAGGTGGGGCCGTACGTCTCCTTGATCCGCAGCATCTCGCCGACGACGATGTCCAGCGCCTCGGCCCAGCTGATGCGCTCATACTTGCTCACGCCCCGATTCTGGATATTGCGCTCACCCTTGGGGTCGAAGTCCACCCGTTTCATCGGGTAGCGGATGCGGGCCGGGGAGTACACCCTCTTCTTGTAAGCAAGGCTGATCGGCGGAGCCAGGCTCTTGTCGCTCGGCTCGAACGTCTTGCCCCGCGCGTGCATCACCCAGGGCTTGACTTCCTCCCGGGTGTATTTCTCGTAGTAGCGGGCAGGACGGATGCGGAGCATCTTGCCGTCCTTGACGTCCACCATGCATGCGTTGGCGCCGTTCCCCACTCCGCACCAACTGATGTCGCGGACGATGGTCTTGTCGCCCCGGCTGCCTGCCCCCTGTTTGGGCCCTTCCGCCATCCTCTCCTCCTTCGCTCTATCGAACCTGCGCCGTCAATCAAATGGAGCATCTCCTGGGGCTGACCCACGGTGCGGGCTAGAGAAGCAGCACTCCCGCATCGACGCTCTGGAGTTTCCTGCCGAACATCGACCTAAGTAAATGGTCGATCACAAAGCATTCTAGCTAGCAGCACGCTCTCTCCGCAACCGCCGGGCGCGTCGACCCCCTTGCGCCCTGTGAAGGGTCACCGCATATGAGTGGCACCAAGAGCCGCCAGAGGAGCGGCCGCTTGGTGCCGACAAGGCGCAGGGGACCCGCCTCTCGGGCGGGTCCCCTGCCTTCAGTGGACCAGTTTCTCGGGATTCGACAAGACCTTGGAGACTAACCCTTCCAGATGGCGATGTCGCCGACGTTCAGGTCTTTCTGGGTGGCATCGAACGGTCCAAGTTTCTGGCTCAGGTAACCGGCCTTCTCGATGAGTACCGTGTAGGAGCCATTGGCAAGACCTTTGAGCCAGAAATCGCCGTAGCTGTCGGTCTCGCAGGTGTACTTCTTGCCAGTACTGCCATCGACCGCGGTGATCGCCGCGCCCTCGATGCACTCGTCGGCTTCCTGATCGAACACCGCGCCGGCGATGAACTTCTTGGGCAGTCCGATGTAGTACACGCGCGGCTTGGTGGTCAGGTCCGGCTTCAGCGGTTCGGCCTTGGCGATGAGGTCCTTGAGGTCCTCTTCTTCGCCAAAGGTGAAGGCACCCGTGGGACAAGCATCCACGCAGCGGGGCTCCGTCCAGCCGTCGTCCAGCAGATGCGCGCAGAACGTGCACTTCTGAGCGATGTTGAGTGAGTCGTTGAAGTAGATGACGTTCTCGTACGGGCAGGCCGATGATGCACATTTGGTTGCCGCGGCATTTGTCCGGGTCGATGATAACGACGCCGTCGGGACGCTTGTAGATGGCCTTGGACGTTGCACGCTGTCGATGCATGGGGCATCGTCGCAATGCTGGCAGATGCTGTGCTCGTACGTCATCTTGACCTTTGGAACTTGACCCCGGACATTGTCGTAGACCTTGTTCCAGAACTGGCCGGTATCCGGTTGCGGCTTGGCGATAGGCGACCAGTCGTTGGCCACATGCTCGTCCTTGCAGGCGACCTGGCAGTTGTAGCAGCCGTTGCAGATGTCGTAGTTGATGACCAGAACCTTACCCATCATTCCACCTCCCATGATGCAGGCCTCTAAGCCGGGACCCGCGCACGGGTGGAAGGGCCGTTCGAAGGCTTCTGGATATTTGCGCTTGAGGTCTTCGAGGTCGGTCTTCTCGACCTCCACCAGGAAGCCGCTGACCGCATGGCCGACCGCGTTCTTCGAGGTCGTGTTCTTCGGCACGATGGTGTTGATCGCGCCGCCACGGTCGATCACGCCTGGATCGATCGGGTCCCACTTGGCGCCGTGGTCGATGTAGACCACGCCGGGCATGATGCGCTCGGTGACGTACGCGCCGCCAAGGACAGTGCCGCGCTCGTTGAAGATGGAGACGACGTCCCCGTGCTTGATACCGCGCGCTTCAGCCGTCGACGGGATGCAGCCAAACCGGATGGTACTGGTAGCCGTCGGGACCTTTGACTTTGCAGGTCTCGATCTCACGCAGCCAGGTGATGTCCTCGTGCTGCGAGTGCACGCCCCAGCGCGGATGGTTGGAGCATGACGAGCAACGGATACTTCTTGGCGCGCTCGGTGCCGAAGGTCTCCTCGTGGCTCGAGCCTCTGGGGATCCATTTCGGTACCGGCGGCCGCTCGATGTCGTCGGGGAAGTGCTTGAGCAGGCCCGTAGCCTCGAACTCGAGCAGGCCCGTAGGCGTGGTCAGCGGATACTTCTCCGGGTCCTTGTAGAAGTTGTAGAACCCGGCCGGGACGTCTTCCCACCCGTCGGACGGTCGGGACCACGTAGTAGCCCTTCTCGTTCAGATCTTCCCAGCTGACGAGGTCGGCGCAGCGGGAGGTCTCCCAGCCGTACTTGATCAGCTCGGGGATGGTCTTGCCGCCCGTGTACTCCTGCAGCAGGCCGAGGCGCTCCGCAAGCTTGCACGACGATCTCGTAGTCGCTGAACGACTCGCCCAGCGGCTCGACGCACTTGTGCTCGGGGAAGAGCAGGTTGTACTGGCCGCTGAAGATATCGCCGGCGATGTCGTCTTCTTCGAGCTTGGTGTTCACCGGCAGGATGATGTCGGCCAGCAGGGCGTCGTTCTCGAGCCACGGATGCTGAGCAGAACATGAACTCGATGTCGGGGTGCCGCATGGCCTTGACGTATTCGTTGCCCATGTTCCAGCAGGTGATCCAGGACGGAGAGTCGGTCCACACCATGTGGATCTTCGAGCAGCCGTCGGCCGGATACTTGTAGTGCACGAACTGGTCGGTGCGGTCGGCACACTCGGATTCGACGCCGTACCAGTCGCACTCACCCTCAAGAATGGCCTTCGGGATGTAGGTTTTAGGAATGAACGAGGGATGGTTGGTCTCGTCCGGATGGCCACCGGTATAGGCTGCCCGTAGATACGGCACTCGCAGCGGCTTGGGCTGAGCGTACTGATCCGGCTTGTCGAAGAGTCCCCACTCGATCATCTTGGCTTGGTTGACACCCGGCTTGCCCAGACCCTGCATCGCCAGGCAGATGTTCTGCAGACGGGCGGGCTCGGTGGCGTATGGACCGCGGATGCCCGGGCCGCCGTTGCCGATGACCACAGTGGTGCGCTTGGACGCCCATTCCTTGGCCAGCGCCTTGATCGTGCGGGATGGCACGCCGCAGATCGGTGCTGCCCACTCCGGCGTCTTCTTCACGCCGTCCTCGTCGCCCATGACGTAGGCCTCGATACTTGTCAACGCCAACGGCGTGCGTATTGAGGTAATCCTTGTCATAGGTACCGTCTTTGAACCACTGATACGTGATGGCCAGGTAGAGGGCCGCGTCGGTATTCGGCAGGACCGGGATCCACCTGTCGGCGTGCACGGCCGCGGCGTAGTTGAGGTCGGGGCACACGTAGATCTGCTTGATGCCGAGCTCACTCCACCAGTAGCTGAGACGGCTGGGAAGCTGGCCCTGCCAACCCCACGGGGTCGTCTCCTGGTCGCAGCCCCAGAACAGGAGCAACTCGGCGTTCTTTGACATGTCATAGAGCAGGTTGCTCTGCTGACCTTGGCCTACCGGCTCGCAGCCCCAGAAGTGCTTGCTGCCCGAACCACCAGCCTTCCCAGCTGTCGGGCTGCCGGTTCTGCTGGGTGAAGCCGCCCCAAAGTCGGAGCAGCTTGCGACCGGCGCCGTGACAGGCCTGGACGACCTTGTTCTCGCCGTGCTGGTCGCTCTCGTAGAGGAGCGCGGTGGGCCCGTACTTCTCCTTGATGCGATTCATCTCGCTGGTGATGACGTCGAGTGCCTGGTCCCAGGAGATGCGCTTGTATTTGCTGACGCCACGGTTCTGTGGGTTGCGCTCGCCGTTGGGATCGAAGTCGACACGCATCATCGGGTAACGGATACGGGCCGGCGAGTAGACGCGCTTCTTGTACGCGATCGAGTACGGGGGGATCAGGGTCTTCATGCTGGGTTCGAAGGTCTTGCCACGGACTTCGAACTTCCAGGGGTTCATCTCTGTCTTTGGATCGTACTTCCAGTCGTAGTGCATGGGGCGGATACGGATGATCTTGCCATCCTTGACATCCACCATCGATGCATTGGAGCCGTTCTCGGGGACGCCGCAGAAGCTGATGTCCCGCACCAGCGTTCGTTCCCCTGACTTTCCGGTTTTGGTCCTGTCTTCCGCCATAACGTCTCCCTTGCTTCTTGGGTCTCTATTCCTCTCTGCGGAATAGCTATTCCGCTAAACGCCTATCGCATACTATGCCAGCCTCCAGCCCCCCAGTCAACCGGAAGCAACGGCTTGATCGGCCCTCGTTCGGCTGAGATATCTGGCCAGTTCTGCTGCTGTGCTTTTCACTGCATCCACCTTGCTCTGCCGGTCCTCCGGCCCGAAACGCTCAGGGGGCAGCACAAGGGTCACCACGGCCTTCACATCGCCACTTGGTCCGAACACCGGCGCGGAAACCGCGCAGACGCCCAGATCTTGTTCCTCGAGGTCGAACGAGACCCCTTCCTGCGCCACCCTGGCGAGTTGCTCTGCCAGCTCGCCCGGATCGGTCAGCGTGAACGGGGTGAGTTTCGGCTGAGGAGAGCGCAAGACCCTGTTCCTCTCGGACTCAGAGCGATGAGCGACGTGCATCTTCATCGCCGAGTTGGTGAGATTTCGCAGAACACGCCCTGTTGGCAGGTTGGGCTTGAACGGGCGGGTGGTCGGGACATGATCCACCACGACGGCTCCTTCGTCCCATTCGACCGTGAGCTCCACTGTCTCGCCGGTGGCGCGCGCAAGCTCTTCAAGAAAGGGCCTCGTGGCCCGCGCGAAACCTACGTAAGACAGGGCCAGGTAGGCACCCGGGATCATCGACCGACCGAGATGGTGTTTCTCAGTCTGCGAGTCGAACTCCAGGAAGCCTTTCGACTCCATCGTCCGCAGCATGCGGTAGGCAGTGGTCTTGGAGATGCCGGTCTTCTGACAGATCTCGCTCAAGCTCCAGTCCGGGTGCTCCACGTCGAACAGGGCCAAGATTGTGAGGCCGCGAGCAAGCGCCCTGACGAAGACCTCGCTGTCTTCGCCGTCGCGGTCGTCCACTTGTATTCTCGGTCTACCCCCGGTCCTTGTCATGATCCCGCCCGATGTCGCTTATCCGGCCTTGTCACCAGCAACTTTATTCTATCCGCAAATCGCTCTGTTCAGACGTGATCGCGGCATTTTCACCGGTAATGTTGATGTGGGGCCGCTCCCGAACGGGAGCGGCCCCACATCAGTCTGCAAGCGTCGCCGGCACCGCGTGCCGCGACGACTCTTCTCTTGTTACCGCTTCTTGGCCTCTTCGATGGCCTTGAGGACCCGTTCGCGGGTCATGGGCAGCTCTCGCAGCCAGACCCCGGTGGCGTCGTAGATGGCGTTGGCGATCGCGGGAGCGGTCGGCACCAGACCCGGCTCGCCGATCCCTTTCGCGCCATAGGGGCCGTTGGTGCCGAGACTCTCGACGCAGATCGCTTTGATCTCCGGGACGTCTCCGATGTTGGGTATCTTGTAGTCGAGGAAGCCATCGTTCAAGATCTTGCCGTTCTCTTGGATCAATTCTTCCATCAACGCGTACCCTATGCCTTGGGCCACGGCGCCTTCGATCTGGCCCTCAGCCATCAAGGAGTTGATGGTGGTCCCGGTCTCGTGGGCGGCCACGACCTTGAGCACCTTTACCTCGCCTGTTTCCTCGTCGATCTCGATCTCGACGGCTTGCGTGCCGAATGAGAAGCAGGGAATGTTCTTCGTGAACGCCGTGGGGATCGTGTATCCCTCGGGCAGCGTGTCTACGAACCGCCCAGAGCCGGAGATCGGATTCCCGTGGGCGTTGACGGCGTGCTCGACGATCTCGGAGAGATCATGCTTTTCTTCAGATCCCTCGACGTACACCTTCCCCTCTGAGACCACGATGGTGTTGGGATCGGCTACGAGCATCTCGCTCGCCGCCTCGATGACGCTCTTCTTCGCATCCCTCGCCGCCATCATGACTGCGTTGCCGTTCATAAAGGTCGCCCGGCTCCCCCAGGAGCCCAGGTCATAAGGGGTGAGGTCCGTGTCGTTGGAGATGACTTTGACATTGTCCATCTGCACTCCGAGCTCCTCGGCCACGATCTGGGCCATGACCGTGTGTGCCCCTTGACCCATGTCAAGCGCCGAGGTGATGATGGTCACCGTGCCCTCGTCCGACAACTTGACGAAGGCTTCGGCAGAGTTGTAGCCATAGAACCGTCCACCGCCACCGGTATGGACCATGTTGGCCAGCCCGACTCCCCGGAGACCTTTCCTGCCCTTGTCCTGGCGCTTCTTATCCCACTCGATCCCTTCGGCGGCCGCGAGCATGCACTCCGTCATCGCACAGCCACAGATCTCGGCGCCGCAGCTCGTGGTGTGCCCGGGCTGATTGGAGTTCTTCAGCCGGAGCTCGAGCGGATCCATGCCCATTTTCGCTGCGAGCTCGTCAATCTGGGTCTCAGTGGCGAATGTGAACTGTGGGTTCCCGAAACCGCGGAAGGCGGTGCCCATCTCCTTGTTCGTGTAAGCCAGCATCCCGTCGAAGCGCATATTGGGCACGTCGTAAAGCGTGCCGTACATCATGCTGGCAAAGTTGATTGTGGCCGGACCCTTATCGTGGTAAGCGCCGGCGTCTCCGATCACCTTGAGCTCCCGGGCCCAGATCCTCCCGTCCTTCTTGGCCCCGGTCTTCAGATAGAGCGTGTACGGGTACCGCGTCTTGGCGGTGGTGAACTCCTCGCTGCGGGTATTGACAATCTTCACGGCGCGGCCGGTATTCTTCGACAGCACGGCGGCGATGGGAAGCTTCATGTCCATGACCAGCTTCGACCCGAACCCGCCCCCCATGATAGAGCTGACCACACGAACGTTCCTTTTGGGGATGCCGAGGATCCGGGCGATCTCTTGCCGCTGCGTGTGAGGGGCTTGAGTATTCGTCCAAATGGTCAATCGGTCGGATACATCCCACCTGGCCACACAGTTCGACACTTCCATACAGGTGTGCGCGGTCGCCTGGGTCTCGTATTTGCCTTCGACCACAAACTCGCATTCGGCAAAAGCCTTGTCGGGGTCGCCGAACAGACGCTCGACGGTCCAGGTGACGTTGCTCTCCTTGTCTTCATGGAGCAACGGCGCGTCCGGGGCCATGGACGCATCGATATCGAAAACCGCCGGCAAGGGCTCGTAATCCACTTTGATCAGCGCGAGGGCGGCCTCCGCCGTGTCCTCGTCCACTGCTGCCACAGCAGCCACCTCGTCGCCGACGTAGCGGACTTTGTCCGTGCACAAGATCGTCTTGTCGGCCAACCACTGATAGAAGCTGAAGATATTCTGGGGTACGTCCTTCCCAGTGATCACGGAGAGAACGCCGGGGAGTTTCTCAGCCGCGGAAGTGTCGATCCCCTTGATGCGCGCGTGTGGAACGGTACTGCGCAAGATCTTCCCGTAGACCATTCCCGGCAACTTCAGATCGACCGTGTATTGAGCGGCCCCAGTCACTTTCGGCAGCGCGTCGATCCGCGGAAGTCCTTTCCCGATGACGCATGTGTTCATTTGGACTCCCCCTCCGCGATCAAGCACTGAGCGGCTTCGATGGCTTCGACGATCTTCACGTATCCCGTGCACCTACAGAGGTTGCCTCTCAGCCCCTTGCGGATGTCGTCTCGATCAGCTTGCGGCCTGCGGTCGAGCAAGGCCTTGGTGGACAAGACCATCCCCGGCGTGCAGAAGCCGCATTGGATCGCCCCGGTGTCGATGAACGCCTGTTGGATGGGGTGAATGACGCCGCCTTTGGACAGGCCCTCGATAGTGATCACTTCTTGTCCGTCGGCCTCATGAGCAAGCACCAGGCACGAGTTCACCGGCTCGCCGTTGAGAAGAACCGTGCAAGCGCCACATTCGCCGGCTCCGCAGCCGTTCTTCGTACCGGTCAGACCGATCTGGTCCCGGATGACGTCAAGGAGCGTCCGATTGGAATCGACCAGGAGATGGTAGGAGTCGCCATTCACCGTGATCCTCAGTTCCTTCTTCACCCGAGGCCTCCTCTCTCCGCCCACGTTCGAGCCGCGTTAAGGGCCCTTCTTGAAAGGACTGCCACCATCGTCTTGCGATAATCCGCTGACGAGCGCACGTCGGAGATCGGTTTTGCTTCCTCGGCGGCGGCGCAGCTCATGGCGTCAATGAGATCGGCGTCGAGCTTCCTCCCGATTGCCATCTCTTCAGCGCCCTTGGCCCGGATGACCGTTGGAGCCACAGCACCGAGCACGAGCCTCAGGTCATGGCAAATTCCTGTCCCCGCGTCGAAGTCGGCTTTCACCGCGACGCCGACGATGGCGATGTCCATTGCGGATCGAAAGGCTTTCAGGTACTTGGCGAAGCTGGCATCCCGCGGCGCTGGCACCGACACCTGCTTGAGTAGCTCTCCACCGGCCAGCACGGTCTTCCCGGGGCCTGTGAAGAAATCTTCGAGGGCGACCGCGCGGTCGACGCGACCGTTGGTGATGGTAGCCGTGGCACCATAGGCGATGAGGATCGGGACCATGTCGGCCGACGGGGCGGCGTTGCAGAGATTGCCGCCCAACGTGGCCCGGTTACGGACCTGTACCGATCCGACGAAAGACGCGGCTTCGGCGATGGCGGGAAAGTCTCGCAACACATCGGGAGAATTCTCGATGGCCGCCAATTCTGTCATCGAGCCCAACGCCAGGCCGCCATCAGCTTCCTGTCGCACAAAAGAAAGGTCCGCAAAATCCCTCAGACTCAGCAAGGCCTTGGGTTGGCATCGGTCATGCTTGATCTGCACGAGAAGATCGGTGCCGCCGGCGAGCGGCCTCACCTCTCCCCCGGACTCCGCCAGGAATCTGCAGGCCTCCTCCAATGTCGACGGGCGCACATACTCAAACGCTTTCATCGGCAACTCTCCTCGCTCCAATTGTCGTCGCCGTAATGCCGCAAGACTGGCCCTTCGCGGCCGCTAAGCTCCGACCAGTGAGCGCAGCGGGCACCTACTCTGGCCCCTGGCTCAGCCTTGTATCGTAGCCCCGTACCGATGTAGCAACATTATAATGAGTTCGCTCCATGACGTGATACTTCTTTGCGCATAACCATAGACGCCCAACCAGCACGTAATCGTCCGCGGAAGGATGGCGTTTGGCTAAGGCGAGAAACGCCAGAAAGCGGAAGGGGCGCCCGCTCTACTGAGTGGGCGCCCCACATTCGATCTTCCAGGCTGTGAGGTCCGGCCTGGACCCGTCAGCCTCACGCTTTTTCCAGGAAGAGCTGGCCCAGGTTGAGACTGGCCTCCAGGGTGACCTCGCGGGTGAGGGGCTTATACCCCGGGGCGGAGAGGGTGAGGGTGTAGGTGGCTTGGGGGGTAAGCTCGTCCACCTCGAAGTCGCCGTAGTTGTTGGTGAGAGCCTGGGCCACCAGCTGGCCGGCAGAAGCCACCGTCGCCTTCACCCCTTCGGCGCACTCGTCCGAGTCCTTATAGACGACGCTCGCCGCCAGGAAGGCCTGGGTCCAGCGATAGAGGTTCTTGTAGTAGACCCGGGGGGAGGTGCCCAGCTCTGGCTGGTAGGCTTGGAGGCCTTCGGCCTTAGCTTTGGCGGCCATCTCGGCGTCTTCAGCTAGGAAGAGCTTGATGGCGTCGGTGGGGCAGACCTGGGAGCAGCGGGTCTCGGTCCAGCCTTCGTCTAAGAGGTGGGCGCAGCCCGTGCACTTCTGGGGGACTCCCGCTTCCTCGTTCCAGTAGATGGCCCCGTAGGGGCAGGTGTCCAGGATCTCGGGATGGCCTTTGGCTTTCAGGGGGTCGATGATGACGAGGCCATCGTCCCGGCGGTAGATGGTGCCGGCCGGGGAAGCCTTCAGGCAGGGGGCGTCGTCGCAGTGCTGGCAGGGCAGGGGTAGGTAGGCCACCTGCACGATGGGGTACTGGCCCCGTTCTTTACGCTCTATGTTCATCCAGCGGTGGCCGTGGCGGGGTTGGGAGGTGGCGGTGGGGGGCCACTCGTTGTCCACGAACTCGTCTTTATCGGCGAGGAAACAGTCGTTGCAGTCGTGACAGCGGGCGACGTCTATGACGAGGTTCCACTTCTTCATTTGGCTGCGCCCTCCCATTTCTCGACCTGGATGAGACACGAGTTGTTGGCCATACCCGTGGATGTCGGGGTGATGAACCGTTTGGACGTGAGGATATTGACGCAACCCGCGGTGTCCGGGGACATCCCGGGCTTCACCCGACGGGCAGATAGTCCGCGCACGACTCGTAGGAGTGGACGGTGCCCGACGGGCAGCCGTTCCGTGATCTGCGCCGCCAGGATGACGGAGCCGCGGTCGTTGAAGGCTCGGATCAGATCGCCTTCTTTGATGCCCCGGGCTGCCGCGTCCTTGGTGTTGAGACGCATAACCCAGTAGTAGTGACCGTCGACCTGAGGACCCGATGGTCCTTGACCTCGTTCAGCCAGCTGCCCTTGGCGTCGCCCATGGTGTGGAAGCTGAAGCGCGGGTGGGGGGAGACCATCTGCAGCGGGTAGTCTTTATAGAGCTCGGTGGTGTGATGGCCTTCCCAGCTCTCGATGTACTGCGGGCCCATGACCGGCCGCTCCGGGTCGATGACGCCGCTTTCCTCGAAACGCTTGAGGCTGGAGCTCACGAACTCGATCTTGCCGGTGGAGGTCTGGAGACCCTTCAGGCCGACGGTGTCGCCGGGTGACGGGCCCCAGTCCGGCGTGTCCTTCTTCCGCCCTTCGGCGAACCAGCGCATGGCCGGGGTCGACTTGTGGTCTTTGGGGAAGGGCACCACGTAATAACCCTTCTTCTCGAATTCTTCCCAGGTGATGTTCTTGGGCAGGTCGGTCGCGTGGAAGTAGTCCTTCACCCAGTCGTACTCGTCCTTGCCGCCCATTCGTGAAGATCTCGCCGATGCCGAGCCGGTCGCGCGAACATGCGCGAAGATGTCGTAGTCCGACTTCGACTCGCCCAGCGGCTCGATGCACTTCTTCTGCAGGACGATCACCCGGTGGTTGGTCTGGTGTGAAGTTGTCGCGGGATATAGCCCGAGCAGTTGGCGAACTCGCTGATATCCCACCGCTCGAAGTTGGTGCAGGCCGGCAGGATGATGTCGGCGAAGCGGGCCTCGCCCTCGAACCAGATCGACTGGTTGACCACGAACGGCACTTTGCCTTCGCGATAGGCGGTGACGTAGCGGTTGGTCTCGCGTCATGGTGCCGATGAACGAGCTACCGTACTTCCAATACATCTCGACGTGCGGGATAGCCCGGCGCGGGATACTCGTACTTCTGGAGCTGCGACTCGATGGAGGAGCCGCAGAAGCCCTTGCCGTCGCCACGCCATGCTGCTCGTGCCTCATGGCTTCGGGGATACGGATGCGCGGACGACCATCTGACCTTCGGTCGAATGGTGAGTGTTACGGGTTGGCGCCGGCCGTTCGCCCGAACATGCGATAGAGCCAGCGTAACCGGCCGCAGAGTTGTCCACGTCGCCGGAGATGCCACCCTCGGCATAGCCCGGGAAGACAGAAGGATTCGTCAGAGGGGGCGCCCTGGGAGGTGCCCCAGATGTTGCTGCCCGGTTTGCCGTAGCCCTGCATGGCGGCGAGGGCGATCATGGTGCGGGCCCACTCGTTGCCGGAAGCTGCCCGGCAGGCACCGCCCCAGCCTCCCAGGCCGCCGGCGGCCAGCATGGTCTTCTTGGCCCCCCACTCCCGGGCCAGGGCCTTGATCTCCCGGGCCGGGACACCGGTCTCCTTCTCGGCCCACTCGGGAGTCTTGGGCACGCCGTCGCTCTTGCCGAGCACGTACGCGTCCCACTCGTCGAAGCCGCTGGTGCGCACGGAGACGTACTCCTTGTCGTAGGTGCCGTCGGTGAGCCAGGTGAAGGCGATGCCCAAGCCGAAGGCCACGTCGGTGTTCATGCGCGGGGAGAACCACTTATCGGCGAAGAGACCGGCGGTGTGGTTGAAGTAGGGGTCGACGAACACCATCTTGATGCCGAGCTCTTTCATCCAGAAGCGACGGCAGGTGCTTTCAAAGGCTGAGTAGATGCCGCCTCCCGTGGTCTCCGGGTCCGACGACCAGAAGACGACCATCTCGGTGTGCTTGAGAGCATCTTCGAGAAGGTCGTACTGCTCGGGGATGCCCAGACGGTGGGAGTTACCCCACATGTGCATGCCACCCCAGTGCCAGCCCTCCCAACTGTCGGGGTTGTGCTCGCGTACGTGACATCCCGACCAGGTTCATGAAGCGGAAGTACGCGCTGTGCCGGTAGCCGACGTTGCCCCACAGGTGATGAGAGCCAGGTGGTGAGGATGGCCGCGGGTCCCACTTCGCGCTTGCACCGCGTGACTTCCTCGGCAACGATGTCCAGAGCCTTGTCCCAGCTGATCGGCTCATAGCCGGACACGCCGCGGTTCTGGATGTTCCGGTTCCCCTTGGGGTCGAAATCCACCCGTTTGAGCGGGGTGAGGATCCGCTTGGGTGAGTACACCATGGACTTCTGGGCCACCGCGTGCGGCGACAGCGTGGTCCGTCGGGGCGGCGTGAACGACCGGCCCCGGGCCTCGATGACCCAGTCCCCTTTGTCGTTCTCGTCCAGATCGATGGGCGTGAGGCGGACGATCTTGCCGTCCTCCACGTCCACGAAGACCGGACCGCCTGTCGTACAGTTCGTGTATCTCGTCACTTGCCCCATACTCGGTCGACCTCCAGTTTTCAGACCTTGTCGGCAGCCGTAGCCCCGTGGCGCCGTTCTAAACCATATCCGCTGTCGTGGTCTTCGCTGGATATCCCCGCGATGCCACCGTCGACGGGCTGGCCTCCAACCCTTCGATTGCGATCAGGCGCCCGGTCACCCAGTCGTCGCGTGCTTCTCCCCCTTGCGCTTCTCGATGAACTTGATCCAGGGCTCCTCGTCCTTCGCCATGCGTTCCCGGAAGTCCGGTTCCATCTCGAAGTGGTCGGCCCGGTCGATGATCACCCCCAGGGGATGGGGTTTGAGAGGCGGACATCCCGCGCTCCAGTGGCCCACGCCCTTGCCCCGGAATCTCTTCAGGCAGTCGCAGATGAGGATGACGTCGTTGGGGTCCACCCCTTTCGGCATCTCCTCGTCCCGTTTGGGCCCGACCACGATGGTGGCCCCAGCGTTCTTCTCGTATTCGCCCAGGGCCTTTAGCTTCTCCATGCAGATCTAACATACTAGTACCATGCGTCGGTGACTGCCCATCGCCGGCTGATGTCCATGCGGAGAGACCTCCATACCATTTCATGGAACTCGCTTCCGCTAGGTGGGAATCATGACGGCGACCAGGCTCAGAAGAAGAAAGCCCCCCGCCGGACAAACCGGCGGGGGGCTCCATGCAACATTCCGTACCGGACCAACCCCCTCGCCTAGCGGCGAGCGAAATTGGACCGCCTGTCACTTACTAGCGTTCGGCGGCTGGGCCGTACCCTGTACCGCAGTACGTGTAGGTCCTATCCGGAACATCATTGTTCAGCTCGGACTTCGTCGATCTCGGCCACGCAGCGGACCATGGAGCCGTCGCCCATGTACCAGCGGATCGGGAAGCAGAAGAACCTGAAGCGCTTGCCGGACACCTTGTCCAGGTCTCCGCCGAGGTTCTCAACGCCGACGATGCCGTGACCCAGCATCTGCTTGTGGCAGGGTTCCCAGGTTCCTTCATTTCCAAGCGCTTCGAGATCACCGAATTTGGCATCATAAGCGGCTTGGCCATGCAGTTTGATGTAGGCCACTTTCTCAAATTCGGCATACGCTTCTTCACCGAACTGCTCGGCGTACTCTTCCGTGATAGGCTTGCCGGAAGCGCCGAGCAGATTCATCTGCGGCGTGCCGTTCTTGCCCATAGCCGTGTGAAGCGGATGATCCAGTGCCTGCGAATCCATAGCAACGCACTTTACCTGGTGCTTCACGAACCATTTGCCGGCTTCGACGCCGGTACCGCAGGAATAGTGATAGTACTCCTTGGAGTCGTCGAACTTGCGATGCATGCCGGTATTCAGGCAAACAACCATGCCCTTGAGCTCTTCCGGCTTGATGTTCGCGCGCTTGCAGGCATCCTCGAGATGCTCGGGCAGGATCAGGCCCCAACGATCGATCTTGATTTCGAGGCAGACGGCGTCACCCGTGTATGCATCAACAGGCATTTCGTGGGTGTAGCGAGCTCTTTTGCCGTCGAATTCGCGTTCCATGACGTGACGAGGAGCGTCGGCATGAGTGCCGGTGTGCTGAACACAATCGACCCTCTGCGTGAGGACGCCGCCCTTGGCCATGGTGTGCATCGAATCGATGACCGGCTTGACGAAATAAGGCCAACGAGGAATCTCCGCGCTGAAGGGATGTGTCAGGTCAACAAATACTTTCTTTCCCATGACGAGTTCTTCTTCTCCTTTTGCTCTTCGTTACTTCGACTCACGGGCGCACCCGCGCCCGGGTAGTCCGTTGCCGCTACTTGCCTTCCGCCTCTTTCATCTCGCGCACTGCCTTGGTCAGGTAGTTGAGCAGACGGGTGCGAAGTGCCTTCTGCTCTTCCGGAGTCCAGGTCTGGTACCCGACGCCACCGGTCTTGAAGCCCAGCTCGTTCTTCTCCACCTTCTCGCGCAGGAGCGGGGAGGGCTCGTGAGAGTCTTCGAGGTACTTCAGAACGTAACTGTGGATCGACAGGGTCAAGTCGAGACCGACCATGTCGGCGTTTTCCAGCGGAGCCAGAACCGGCAGCCGCAGTCCAGGACCGTACTTCAGGCTTTCATCGACTGTCGCCGCGTCGGCGATGCCGCGCTCGACGATCGACAGGGCTTCGCGCCAAAGGGCATGCTGCAGCCGGTTGGCCACGAAGCCAGGGACGTCCTTCTTGCAATGGATCGGATGCTTGCCGATGGCCTTGTGAAGCTCCATCGTGACATCGATGACCCACTGCGGGGTCTCATCAGTCTGGACCACCTCGACGAGCGGGATCAGGAACGGCGGATTCCACCAGTGGGTGCCGAGGATACGATCGCGCTTCGCGGACGTGCTCGCGATCTCTGTCGGGCTCATCACGGATGTGTTCGTCGCCAGGATCGCGTCGGGCTTACACATCCGATCCAGCTTCTGGAAAGTGTCCTGCTTGAGGGCCATGTCCTCGGCGACGCATTCGAGCACGAAGTCGGCGTCGGCAGCGGCTTCCGCCATGTCCTGCGTGGTCGTGATACGAGCCATGGTCGGCTCGACGTCCTCGAGCTTTCCGAGGCCGCGTTCGGCCAGGAAAGTCAGATCGCTGCGCATGCCTTCGACAGCCTTCTGCAACGTCTCGGCCCTGCGGCTATAAAGCCCGACCGGGTAGCCGGCCGCGGCGAACACCATGGCGCAGCCGTGACCCATGCTGCCGCCACCGATGATGGCGATCTTCTTGACGTCCTGCAGGGTCATCATCCGGCGACCGCCCCGCCATCCACGGACAGAATCAGACCGGTCACGTAGTCAGAGGCCGACGACGCGAGAAACACACACGGGCCTACGAAATCGTCCAGCTCGGCGGCGCGGCCCATCGGGATGCGCGCCATGAAGATCTTGACCATCTCGGGATCGTTCTTGATCTGCTGTGTGAGCGGGGTCCAGAAGATGGAAGGAGCGATTGCGTTGACGTTGATCTTGTGCTTCGCCCACTCGGTCGCCAGCTGCTTGGTGAGCAGATGCACGGCACCCTTGGAGGTACCGTAGGCGGCGTAGCCACCGGGATGGCCGAGGAACCCGCGCACCGAGCCGATGGTGATGACCTTGCCGCCGCCGCCCTGTTTGATGTATTCGGCGCCCGCGTATTTGGCGCAGAGCAGGGTGCCGCGGACGTTGATGTTCATGACCTTCTGCCACTCGTCGATGTCGAAGGTCTCGGCAGGCTGGCGGTTGCCGGCACTACCGGCAACGGTGACCATGATGTTGACCTTGCCGAAGTCCTTGACGACGCCTTCCATGGCGGCCTTGACCTTCGCATCGTCGGTGACGTCGACTCCAGAGCTCGTCGCTTTGCGACCCAAGCCCTTGATGTCGGCGACGACGTCTTCCATGATGTCGGTCTTGATGTCCCAACACGCGACATCAGCGCCAAATACCGCAAGGCCCTTCGCCAGCGCATGACCGAGCGTGCCGCCCGCGCCGGTGACTACCGCCACTTTGCCCGTCAGATCGAAGATCTTCTTGAGTTCGTCGACCGACTTCCGAGGTGTTTCTTCAGCCATTCTGTTCCTCCAGACTCGTGTTTGCTCACTTCACCCAAGCAGCCTGGGTTCAGGTGGTCGGATAGCCCAGGATCACGTACATGCTCGCCGGGTAGTTGGTCTTGTTGGTGAGGGAACGGCCCTCATCGCCGGCGATAAATATGGAATCGTTGGGCTTGAGTACGATGTCCTTGCCGTCTTTGTCAGTGATGGTGATCTCGCCGGCGATGCAGACATAGACCGTGTCGAACGGCCGCCCGGGGCTGAAATCGGCTCCCCCGCCAGGCAGGAAGTGCGAACAGCCCAGGGAGAACTGGCTGGTCCCCGTCTCGTCTTTGCCTTGCAGGCGCAGACAGGTGCAGTTGTTGTGTGCCGGCGGGTGGTACTCCACCGCGTCACTTATTGAAACCTTCTTCATCCTTCTCTCCCTGTGTCTAGCGACTGTCGTCGCAATTTGGGTCCGGCAGCCCCGTCGCGCGGGCTGATGTGCAGTACGGGATCTCTCCCGGGTAATGCGCGGCGCGCGGGCTGATGTGCAGCGGGCGGAGGGCTTCACCCTCCGCCCGCTGTCTACCTTACTTCTTGGAAGGCAGGCCCAGGATCGCCCTGGCTTCTGCTACGTTCGCCACCGGCCGCTCGAACTCTTCGGCCAGGCGCTGGATCCTCTCGATGAACTCGTAATTATGCTTGGCGAGAACACCCTTGGTGAGATAGACGTTGTCTTCCATGCCGACACGGACGTGGCCGCCCATGTGGATGGCCATGGTGGAGATAGCCAGTGCAGTGGGACCGCAACCGAAGGCCGACCATGTGGAGCCTTCAGGCAAGGACTCGACCAGATGCAGCAGGTTCTTCGGAGTGCCTTCCATCCCGCCGTGCACCTGGAGGCAGCACTGCCAGTGGATGGGGGCCTTGAGGAACCCTTCCTTCAAGAGACGCTTCGCGTTCCAGACCATGCCCGCGTCGAAGACTTCGACTTCAGGCTTGATGCCGTTCTCGATGTAGGCCGTGCCCAACTTCTCAAGGAAAGGAGGCGGATTGAGAAATATGCCTTTATAGAAGTTCATGGACCCGGCGTCAAAGGTGCCCATGTCAGGCTTCAGTTCGATGTGGGGGGCGATGCGTTCCTCGTCGCTGAAGCCGAGACCCCCTGAGGAAGTCATGTTGATGATGATGTCGCATTTCTCGCGAACAAGACTGACCGTCTCTTTAAACCGTTCCAAGTCCATCGTGGCTTTGTCTTCTGTCGTCCGCACGTGAATGTGCGCGACTGAAGCACCGGCTTGGTAGGCCAAGTAGACCTCTTCGGCGATCTCCTCGGGCTGGGTCGCGAGATACGGGGTGTTTTCCTTGGTGGTCATGGCCCCGGTCGTCGCTACGGTTATTATCAACTTCTCCATACGCGGACCTCCGAAAATCTTCCTCCTCCGTCATCCCAGCCAGCATCCGTGCCGCACATGAGCGACACATCGCTCTGGTGAGAGGAGATCATCCGAGTTTGTAGGAAAGATACTCCACTCTCAATAAGGGAGAGTACGACCAGAACTCTACACCATTATCGGACCAAAGGGGAAGGAGGCGTGCGGTCTCCTCGGGACGACGTCTACTCAAGAATGCCATCTCTTCCTACCCTACGGAACCGCGTTCCGCCTAGCGGTGCGCTCGCCAACCTCGCGGAGCGCCGAATCTCAAGTAGTTTACCCGCAGGGACGTCAGGAGAAACGCCGCGCGGAAATCGCGCTCTCTATTATAGAAGAGATCTGCTTCAGTCGCTCGCGGACCTCTTCGTCCTTTCTCCCAGACGGTCAGAGGCTGCCGTGGGCATTCGCGTGACGGAAGATTCGCACGGCGCGGATATGGGCCGCAAGACCGTCATCGACTATAATGGCTCCCGTCCTCGATGGGGCCCGGTCAAGAAAGTTGCGGGCCTTTCCCGGATGTGCCGAAGTGGCGGAACTGGCAGACGCGCTGGACTCAAACTCCAGTGAGGGTCACACCTCGTGCGGGTTCGATTCCCGCCTTCGGCACCATCCTCGCCGTCTCGCCCTCTTCCACGCGTGAGATCCTTCCTCGCTGAGGTGCCAATCCGCACGGCCGGCACCCGCAACCGCGGCCATGCAACAGTGGCCCGCGGAAAGCACGCTCCCGCTGCAGATCTCGTCTGAACAACTCATGCCGGAGCGCGCGACAAGGAATCACCGAGCTTGAAGCGAATGATGTTCTTGGCAGCTTGAAAAGACTTGGCGATGACCTCAAAGTGCTGTTGGAAAACGTGTGCCGCCTGGGTAGATTATGTATTGTCCTACTGC
The DNA here is from genome assembly GCA_963772095.1 of uncultured Thermoleophilia bacterium. GTDB lineage: Bacteria > Actinomycetota > Thermoleophilia > RBG-16-64-13 > RBG-16-64-13 > Chersky-299. Next base: position 69,756 of record CAVYVU010000027.1, on the reverse strand, counting down.
TAGTATTTTTGGAATGGAACAAGAACACGAAGAAAGAGAAAAGCGGTACGTGGAACTGGTCGGCGAGAAGCTGCGTAAGCTTCGCCAGGACCGGGGCTTGAGCCTGCAGGAAGTCTGCGAGCGCTCGGGCGGTTCCTTCGTCGTTTCGACTCTGAGCGCGTACGAGCGTGGCAAACGCAGCTTAAGTCTGGAACGTCTTTTTGAGCTCTCTTCGATCTACGGCCAATCGCCGATGTCGATCCTCGATGTGGAGGACGATCCCGAGTTCCAGCGGACGCTCACCCGAAACGGTCCCCTACGCATCCGCCTGGACAACCTGGAAAGACTGAACCCAAGCGAACGCCGGCCGTTGGAGACCTACCTCGGGTTCCTACGAGAATTGCGCAACGACCCAGCACGTGAACTGCTGACTATCCGCAAGGACGATCTCGCGTACCTCTCCGGGCTCTACGGTGTGCGGCCTCAGGCGCTGAAAGAGTACCTGGAGAACGAGGGCATCCTTCTCAACCAGTAGTCGACTTGCGGTCGCACGACCGCGATAGCTTCCTCGCCTCCACAAGAACGAACCGTCTTCAGCCCCGTGGATGTGGCTCGTCTCAGGTCCTTCGCCACGTGTAGATCCACATCACGGCCACCGAAACGAAGAGCAGGACAGCATGCCGATAAATAACGCGAAACTGCGATAGGGCATGCTCGTGAAGTTCGTGCCGAAAAGACCGACGACGAAAGATAGTGGCATGAACATCGTGGCCACCACGGTCAGCTGCTTCATCACCCGTAACCGGGCACTGAGGCTGCTTGAGGTCGCACAACGCAGCGGGGAGCTTGGCGGGAAGCAGCTCCCTTAGCCCTTCAGAAAGTCCGAACCCTGATCTTGTGCCCTGCTACTGGCCTCTGGGACGTAGCCAACGTCACGGGACCAGGAGGACCGGCAAAGCGACGCTTCGCATGAGGTGCTCAGCAGTGCTGCCGAGGACCAACTCGTAGAGTGCCGAATGCCCTTGCATACCTATAACGAGAAGATCTGCCGGCTCCTTCTCGAGTTCCTTGAGTGCTGCTTTGGGAGCCCGCTCCGATTCCAGCACGAACGACGCCTTCAAGCCCTGGGCTTCGAGGTATGACTTGGCCTCGTCCTGGACTGAAGCTCCGGCCGCCGCGTCGTCGTTCGCGGTGAAGACTTTTACGGCCGAAAACGTGCGCTGGGCGATGTCGGCCGCGAGCTTGAGAGCCCGGTTAGCGGAGTGGCTGCCGTCGTACATCACGAGCATCTTGGCAACGGGGCGAGATCTCTCCTCCACCAGAAGCACAGGAGTCCCGGCGCGACGAACCACACTCTCCGCTGTCGACCCGAGCAACTCCCTTCCCCACTGCGCATGCTCACCGCGCTTGCCCATGATGATCAGGTCGAAAGCGTCGCCGATGTCGGCTATGGCCTGGCTCGGTACACCCTCCTCGGTGCGGGTGTCCGCCTCGAGCCCGTTCTTCTCAACCGCTGCCCGGAACTCGTTGAGTATCCGCTCGCTCTTGGCGCGAATCTTCTCCATGACGTCGAGAGGCACGAGCGTGGGCGCGACGGCCTCGAAGGCGTAGGAGTAGTCCAGATAAGGCGGCATCTCGAGATAGCGGACGTCGAGTACGTACAGCCCCGTGACTCGAGCTTGATAGACCTTGCCCAGTTCGAGAGCGTGTTCCAGCGCTGATCTCGCGTACGCCGACGAATCCACTGGAACCAGCAGTGACTTGATCATTGGGCTTCCCTTTCGCTCGTCACGTTTTCGCCGCTTCTTCCGCAAGGGTAGCTCCGTCCCGGCGGGAAGTGAAAGAAGCTCCACGACTGCACGGCCGATGTCGGGGCTCCGCAAGAGACTTTCCCCGACCTGGACCGCGTCAACCCCGAAAAGACCCGCGCCTCGATGTCGTCAGTCAACCGGTGCACCAACGGGACGATGTCGCCGCAAGTTGAGCCTCCAGTCGTCCCCGGAGAGGTTGCCGCGGCAAGACCGTCAGGTGTCATGAGAACCTAGCCTTCTCGGCGCGCGAGAAAAGCAGGCGGCATACGGGCGGGTGAGCCGAGCCAGCGGTCGTCGAAGCAGGTCTTGGTACCCGTGTGGCACGCTGGGCCCTTCTGTTCGACGAGGGCCAGCACAGTGTCGCCGTCGCAGTCGTAGCGGAGCTCACGAATCGTCTGGAAGTTGCCGGAGGTCTCCCCCTTGTTCCAGAGCCTGCCCCGTGACCGGCTGAAGAACCACGTGGTCCCGGTTTCTAAAGTCTTGCGTAGGGATTCTTCTGTCATGTAGGCGAGCATGAGCACCTCGCCCGTGCTCCACTCCTGAACGATGCAGGGCACCAATCCCTTGGAATCGAAGGAGATCTGATCGAGGCCTGGCGTCTGCGGAGTGGTCTCTCCCATTATGTTCTCTGACTCTTGCACTGTTGCCGGCCGTTTCTCCCCGAGAGCATGGACACCGTGGTCATCCGGTCCCGCAAAGCCGTCACCGCGGGTGGAATCGGGCGAGTATGATACACGCACCCCCCGGTGTTGTGAAGAAATGCCGGACGACCGGCGCCTGCCGGCGCCATGAGGACCCACGACCAAGGAGCTGCAGATGCAAAGCACCGCGGAACTGATCTTCACGGGCGATGAGTTGCTCCGCGGCGACATAGTGAACACGAACCAGTCCTACTTGGGCGAGAAGTTGCTCGATCTCGGGGTATTCGCCACCCACGCCTTAAGCGTGTCGGATGATCGGGCGGCCATCACCGCCGCTATTCGAGCAAGCCTGGAGCGTAGCCCCAGCGTCCTGATCCTCTCCGGTGGTCTGGGTCCCACGGACGATGACCTAACCCGGGAGGCGACCGCGGACGCCCTTGGCCTCCCTTTGGTTCACCGGGAAGACCTTATGGATGCCATCCGCACCAAGTTTAGAGACCGAGGCCTGGTCTGGAGCGAGAACAATCGCAAACAGGCTTCTCTTCCCGCGGGCGCGACCGCCATCGCCATGAAGGGCACCGCACCTGGTTACTACCTCGAGGCGGGCACTACCCTGCTCGTGGCGCTTCCGGGAGTGCCACGCGAGCTGAAAGAGATGTGGGTCGGCACCGTCGAACCATTGCTGCGCGAGCGTAGACTGGAGGCGGCTGGGTTCGTCGTGAGGCGGATCAGGACTTTTGGGCTGGGAGAGTCCCGGGCCGCCCAGATGCTATCCGGTCTGGAATGGCGCGGCGAGGGCATGGACATCGGGACGCGGGCGAGCATAGACGGCCTGACGATCATCCTCCGCGGAGTCGCGACCAAATCTGGACTCGGATTACTTGACAAGACGGAAGCGCAGGTCAGGGAGATCCTCGGAGACCGGGTCTACGGGAGCGATCAAGACGACCTCGCGGTTGTGACCGGCGATCTGCTGCGCCGGGCAGGCTTGACGGTGGCAGCCGGAGAGTCATGCACGGGCGGCCTCGTCGCGAAACGACTGACCGACGTACCCGGCAGTAGCGACTACTTCGTCGGTGGAGTCACCGCCTATAGCAACAAAGTCAAAACGGCGCTGTTGGGAGTCGATCAGGCTCTTCTGGCAGCCAAAGGCGCAGTCAGCGCTGAGGTGGCGGCAGCCATGGCCGAGGGAGCCTGCGCCCTCTTCGGTACGGACTGTGCTATCTCGACCACCGGGGTGGCCGGACCGGGAGGAGGCACCGCGGAGAAGCCGGTGGGGCTCGTCTTCATAGGCAGCGTCCTGGCCGGCAGCACGGTGGTGGAGGACCTGCATCTGCCCGGCACGCGCGACGAGACCCGCCAACGGTCCGCTGAGGCGGCGATGGATCTACTCCGCCGGCGCTTGTTACGTGCGCGGTAGGCAATGCTCACGCAGACCGTCGAGCCGGCGGGACGACTGGCATAATCTTGGCGCGGCAGGGGTATCTGCCCCGTAGAGCTAGAGAGTAACAACCGTCAGCCCTGGCGGCAGTCTGTCAAACGATGGAGGAGAGGTCACGGATATGGCGCAACCGAAGGTCTTTCTGTATGCCTTGAGCACCTGCGGCCATTGCAAGAACACCAAGAGACTCTTGGACGACAACAGGGTGGAGTACGACTTCGTGGACGTCGATCTCCTGCCCAAAGATGAGATGAACAAGACCTTGGACGAGGTTCGAAAGATCAACCCGCAGTGTGCCTTCCCCACTCTAGTGATCGGGGACAAAGTGATCGTTGGGTACCGCGAACTCGAGATCCTGGAGGCTCTGGGTCTGTGATGGACGCTCAAGAACTATATGAGCGGCTCAAACCGGTCAACGAGCGCAAAGGCTACTTTTTCAGCAACGACCACGAGATGGTGATGGACCTCCTTGCCGGGCTGTTGCGCAACAAGGAGCGGTACGGCTACATGTGCTGCCCGTGCCGGCTCGCCTCCGGCGACCGCGAGGCGGACCGGGACATAACGTGTCCGTGCGACTACCGGGAGCCAGACGTGGAGGAGTATGGGAGCTGCTATTGCCAGCTTTATGTCTCGAAGGACTGGAACGAAGGGAAGATCCCGCACGCCACGGTGCCGGAGCGCCGGCCTCTGAGCAAGATGCCCTACTAACGGGCCGGTTCCCGCGTGGGGCCGGGCGAGCGACCTTTTCCGGCGGCGGGCGTAAGCCCGCCGACCGTATCTTCAAGACGATCCCCCCTGAAGGCCGGCTCGCGAGCACGAGTAAATGGAATGCGAAGTGGCCCGTGTGTTAGCCTAGTTCCCGCGCGCGTCCAGCCGTCAGCCCGCGTCCAGCTCCGGCGCGCATACCGATGATTCCGTCCCGGGCCGGTGGGTCCGGTTAGCTGCGGGCCGACACGGAGGACGTTTTGGAAGACCTGAAAGACGTTAGGGTGCTGGTGACCGAATTGCTCGACGAGCACGCCATCGGCATGTTGTCGGCGGCCTGCCAGGTAGATATCAAGTATCACCTGCCTCGGGAAGAACTCCTCGCGATCATCCCTGAGTACGACGGCATCATCGTGCGGAGTGAGACCCTCGTCGATAAGGAACTCTTCGACGCAGCCGTGAAGCTGCGGATCGTGGGTCGAGCCGGATCGGGTCTCGACAACATCTCGGTGCCGTACGCCACCGAGAAGGGCGTCATCGTCTGCAATACGCCGGAGAGCAACATCGTCTCCGCAGCAGAGATCACTCTGGGCCATCTGCTGGCGAGCAGCCGCAACATCCCCTGGGCCGACCGCTTCATCAAGAGCGGCAAATGGGGCCGCAAGCAGTTCGAGGGAAGTGAGCTCTACGGCAAGACCCTCGGCGTCATCGGGCTGGGCCGGATAGGCGGACTGGTATCCCAGCGGGCGCGCGGCTTTGCGATGCGCGTGATCGCATACGACCCGTATATCCCCGACTCGCGCTTTGCCAATCTGAGTGTGGAGAAGAAGAGCTCTCTCGAAGAGCTACTCCGCGAGGCGGACTTCATCACCATACACACGCCGCGCAACAAAGAGACCATCAATATAGTGAGCGACGCGCAGGTCGCGATGATGAAGCCGGGAGTGAGGCTGGTCAACTGCGCACGGGGCGGTCTCTTCAACGAGGAGGCGCTGTACCGCGGGCTCAAGTCCGGTCACATCGCATCCGTGGGCGTGGACACGTGGCTGCACGAGCCACAGGAATCGCACCCCCTCTACGAGTTCGACACCGTGGTGGGCACTCCCCACCTCGGAGCCTCCACCTTCGAGGCCTCCGTGAGGGTAGGTGAAGAGGTGGTCGCAGAGGTGATCGCGGGACTCAAGGGTGAGATCGTGAAGAACGCGGTCAATATCCCCACGCTTAGCGAGGAATCTTTTCTCAAGCTCCAGGCGTTCATCCACCTCACGGAGCGCATGGGCAGTCTTTACAGTCAGATCCGGCGCGAGAGCGTGAAGAAGCTGGAAGTGGTCTTTGCAGGCAAGGAGATCGACGAGCCCGCGGACGCCAAGATCCTCTCGGTGGTGGCCCTCAAAGGCATCCTCGAGGGCAGCATGGTGCCCGGCAACGTCAACTTCGTCAACGCCAATTTCCTGGCCGAGCAGATCGGCATAGAGGTGAAGGAGACCATCTCCCTGGAGAGCGGCGACTACCGCAATCTCATCAGGATGATCGTTACCGAGGGGGACGGCCGGGAGTTCGTCATCGCCGGAACCGTGCTCGAACGCAAGCACTCTCGGATTGTCCAGATCGGGCCCTACAAGATCATGTTCATCCCCGAGGGCAGGCTCGCATACATCCCGCACCACAACGTCCCCGGGGTCATCGGCCGGGTCGGTTCCACCATGGGCGAATACAGCGTCAACATCTCCAAGATGGTCACCTCTGACAGCGCCACCGACGGCTCCAGAGACGCCATCATGATCCTCAATGTGGACAACGACGTCCCCCAGGGCGCGATCGACCGCTGCCTCGAGCTCGACGAGATCTACGAGATCAGGATAATCGACCTTTAGTTCGGCCGAGGACGCCGATCGCCTCCGTGGTGAGGAAGTCGCAGCGGGCTCTGGAAGCAAGACTTCATTTCCGAAACGAACGTCAACTTACGGACGCCCTGCCGGGTGCTAGTACACGACGGCCCTTAGTGTTTAGAATGGGGTGCGTCCAACGTCAGAGTCCAAGGGCTTTGGCTTGTGCTGAGGCAGGGAGCGAAAGGAGGTCGGGAGCTACTAGAGTCCGCGGTTTTCCGCATGCTTGACCGTTTTGCCGCAAGTCTGAACACGAAGTGTGAGGTGCTCTCCCCAATGTCCGCATTCAAGCCACGCCGCGTCCTCATATGCAGCGTTGTCGTGCTCCTGTTCATTGCCGTCAGCCTCCTCGCTGCTGCCTGTGGCTCGTCCGCCACGACCACTACCACCACGGCCGCGACCGCTCCCGCAAGCACGACCTCGACCTCAGCCTCGGGATCCAGCACGACTGCGACTACCCAAGCCGCTGCTCAGGAATACACTTTTGGCATGCTCCTAGTCGGTCCGTACAACGACCACGGCTGGAGCGAGGCCAACTACCAGGCCGGAAAATACGTCGAGTCCAAGCTCCCCGGCGCCAAAATGATCTACGTTGACAAGGTCAATACCTCCGACCGGCCCGGCACTACTCCCGATCAGCTGGCGGAAGACCTGGTGGCCAAGGGCGCCAAGATGGTCATCTTCAGCTCCGACGACATGAAAGACGGCGCCATCGCGTTCGCGAAGGCCCACCCCGACATCCCCGTGATCTTCACCTCCGGTGACACCGCCTGGAAAGAGGGCAAGGATTACCAGAACCTGCCTAATCTCAGCAACATCATGGGCAAGATGGAATATGGCAAGATGATCGCCGGGGCCGCGGCCGCCCTCACCACCAAGACTGGAAAGATCGCGTATCTCGGTCCCCTGATCAACGACGAGACCCGCCGTTTGGCCTCCTCGGTCTACCTCGGCGCGAAGTATGAATGGACCGAGGTCCTCCATAAAGACCCGGCCCAACTGAAGTTCACCGTCAACTGGATCGGCTTCTGGTTCAACATCCCGGGCGTGACCTCAGACCCCACCCAGGTGGCGGACAACTTCTTTAACCAGGGCTACGACGTGGTGGTCTCAGGCATCGACACTACCGAAGCGCTGGTCGAAGCGGGCAAACTCTCAACGGCAGCCAAGCCGGTCTACGCCATCCCCTACGACTTCGCCGGCGCCATCGACGAAGCTCCCGCCGTCGCTCTCGGCGTGCCCTACTTCAACTGGGGTCCTGCCTATCTGCAGCACATCACCGATGCCCGTGACGGCAAGTGGACCAGCTTCTTCGAGTGGAACGCACCGGATTGGAAAGACATCAACAACCCAGACACGTCAGCCGTTGGCTTCGTCAAGGGCAAGGCACTGTCCGCCGACGCCTCCGCCAAAGTCGACGACTTCATCGCCTCCCTGGCCGGCGGCCTCAACCTCTGGAAAGGCCCGCTGAATCTTCAGGACGGCACGGCGTATCTGAAGGATGGGGAAGCAGCGACCGACCTTCAAATCTGGTACCTACCCCAGCTCCTGCAGGGCATGGAAGGTCAGAGCGTTTCCAAATAGGTTCTCATTTCCAGTTGACAAAGGAAGGGTCCAAGAAAGGGGAGACCGGTCCGGTCTCCCCTTTCTGATTTGTTGAAAGCATGGAAGTCCGTCTCAAAGACATCCGCAAGTACTTTGGGCCCGTCAAGGCTAATGACGGCATCACGCTGACGGTACCGGCGGGGTCGATCCAGGGAATCCTGGGCGAGAACGGAGCGGGCAAGAGCACGCTCATGAAGATCGTGTCGGGCTTCCAGCCGGCCGACCGGGGCGAGATCTTCCTGGATGGCTCGCTCGCAGCGATGCGCTCCCCCGCCGATGCGATCAAGCACGGCGTCGGCATGTTGCACCAGGACCCGCTGGATTTTCCCCCGATGAGCGTGGTGGACAACCTGCTTATCGGGGCGCCGGGCGGAGTTATCCCCCGGCGCCGCGAGGCCGCCGTCGCCATCACAGAGGTGGCGCGGTCACTTGGCCTAGTCATCGATTTGAGGGCCGAGGTGGGCTCCCTCACCGTGGGAGAACGCCAGCAACTCGAGCTACTAAGACTTCTGTGGCTGGGCGCGCGGGTCCTGATACTGGATGAACCGACGACGGGGATTAGCGCAGCGCAGCGCGCCGTGTTGTTCAGCACGCTCCGCCGCCTCGCGGAGCAGGGAAAGACGGTCATCTTCGTCTCCCACAAGCTGGAGGAAGTGCAGGAGCTGTGCACCCGGGTGGCGGTGCTGCGCCAGGGGCGCCTGGTGGGCGAAGCGCTGCCCCCCTTCAACGTCGACCAGCTCGTCACCATGATGTTCGCCCGCCAGGTCTCCCCGGGGGAACGCATGTCGTGCGCACCGGGACCGCCCATGCTAGAGCTGTCGTCGGTCGGGGTGGAGCGTGGTCGTCTTCGGCTGAACGGCCTGGACTTCGCCGTGCGTGAGAGCGAGACCATCGGGTTGGCGGGTATGGAGGGAAGCGGTCAAAGCCTGCTTCTTCGGGCGTGTGCCGGTCTCATCCCCACTGTCGAAGGCCGCATCAGATTCAGGGATGCGGACCTCACCGGCAAGCCATACCGTTACTTCAAGAAGCGTGGCGTGGCATACGTTCCTGCGTCGCGGCTGGAGGAGGGCCTCATCCCCGGTCTGACCCTTACTGAGCATTTCCTTCTCACCGACAGAGAGGGCGGGATGTTCATCGACAGAGAGAAGGGGCGGCGGCTGGCAGAGAAGAGGATCGCGGAGTTCAATATCCGAGGGACGCCCGCGAACCGGGTGGAATCGTTGTCCGGGGGCAACCAGCAGCGGGCGCTGCTGGCCCTAGTTAAGGAAAAGGCCAAACTGCTCCTCTTGGAGCACCCCACTCGCGGACTTGACATCGAGTCCGTCATATATCTGTGGAGCAAGCTGAAGGAGCGCTGCATCGAGGGCGGAGCGATCCTCTTCACCTCGAGCGACCTGGACGAGCTTCTCCGTTACAGCGACCGGATCCTCGTCTTCTTCTCCGGCCGGATCTCCCCTCCCCTCGACGCCGCCACGACCACGGTCGACGAACTCGGACAACTGATCGGGGGACGCGGTGTCTGACGACGGCATCACCCTTCCGGCAGGCGGCTCGGCCCCGAAGCAGCGCAGCGCCGGCCGGCAGAAGTGGATAAACGCGGGACTCCAGATCGGCGCGCTCGCAGGGGCTTTTCTGCTGACCTCGATCATCCTGCTGGTAGCCGGCGCTCCGCCCTTCGAGGCGTACAAAGAGATCTTCTTCGGCGCAGTCGGCTCCGTGGCAAACTTCTCCAATGTCCTCGTAGCCTGGGTCCCTCTTCTCTTGGCGGCAGCCGGGGTGTTGGTCACCTTCGCCGCCGGCCTGTGGAACATCGGCGTGGAGGGACAGATCGTCCTGGGTGCGATCCTCACCACCTGGGTGTTGCGTCTTCTCATGAACACGTCGCTCTCCCCCACCCTGGTCATCGTCGTCGCGATGGTGGCCGGGATAATCGGCGGGGCGCTGTGGGCGGCGTTAGCCGGCGCTCTCAAGACGTTCGGTGGGGTCAACGAGATCTTCGGCGGGCTGGGTCTGAACTTCGTAGCCACGGCACTCACGTTGTGGCTCATCTTCGGACCCTGGAAGCGGCCGGGCATCGGCTCCATGAGCGGTACACAGCCGTTCCCGGACAAGTTCTCGCTCCCCACTATCGCCGGATTGCGGCTCAGCCCTTGGTCCCTCGGGTTGGGCTTGCTCGCCGTTCTTGTCGTCTACATCCTCCTGGACCGTACCTATTTCGGGCTCAGGCTCAAAGCGGTCGGCCTCAACGGCCGCGCATCCTTTCTTCTGGGCGTGCCCACATGGCAATACGGCATGCTGGCCTTTCTGTGGTGCGGCGGCCTGGCCGGTCTCGCCGGGGCCGTGCAGGTGACGAGCGTTTATCACCGTCTTATCCCGTCGATCTCGAGCGGGTATGGGTTCCTCGGTCTGATGATAGGCATGTTGATCCGGTATCGCGCCACCTGGGTGGCCCCGGTGGCTCTCTTCTTTGCTGCCCTCAACATCGGGAGCATCCAGTTGCCGATAGTCTTGAAACTGGACTCTTCGCTTTCTGGCGTTCTCCAGGGAGCCCTGGTGCTGTTCGTTGTGCTGATGGAGGGAGCTAGACAGCGTTACCTGCGCCGAATCCGTGCCGCCACCCCACCCAGCCTTTCTGCCGCCGACACCGCTTTGCCCACTCCTGGCGCACTGGCAGAGGAGGTCTGATGGACGCGAACACGGTCATCATCGGCCTCGGAGGAGTGCTTTCCGCCGCGGCGCCTGTGCTTGTGGCCAGCGTCGGCGAAACCTTTGCCGAGCGGGCTGGGGTCATCAACCTCTCCATAAATGGGACGATCCTGCTCTCGGCCATGGGGAGCTTCGCGGTGGCTGTGACCACACACAGCCTCGTGCTCGGATTCCTTTCCGGGTGTGTCATCGGTGCGTTGGTCGCGCTGGTCGTGGCGTTCGGTAGTATCACTCTGCGCCAGTCTCAGGTAGCGGTCGGCTTTGTCCTCGCGCTTTTTTGCCGGGATCTTTCGTACTTCCTCGGCAACCCCTATATGGGCGACCAAGGCCCACGGCTGTCGGCTCTGCCTATCCCTGGATTGAGCCATATCCCGGTGCTGGGGACGCTGTTCTTCAAGCAGGACATCCTGACGTACTTCAGCTTCGCGCTCATCGCGGCGGCGTGGTGGTACATCTACCGCACTCGGCCGGGGCTGGTTCTACGGGCGATCGGCGAGCGGCCGGCGGCGGCGTTCGCACGTGGAGCGAAAGTCAACACCCTTCGTTACGTCTACACGACACTTGGAGGGGCCTTGGTCGGCCTCGCCGGGCCCATGTTCTCCCTCAGCATCAAAGCGGGCTGGAAAGGGACCATCTCGGGGCTGGACGGAATCGGTTGGATCGTGTTGGCCATCGTGATCTTCGGGGCTTGGAACCCGGTGCGAGTGGCCCTCGGCGCTTACCTTTTCGGTCTGCTCCAGTGGTTGGGCGTCGTCTTGCAGCCCAGCCTGCCCGGTATACCTTCCCAGGTGCTGCAGGTGGCCCCGTTTCCGCTGATGATCCTGACGCTCTTGCTGGTCAACGTGGGCAACGCCGAGTGGGTCGACCGAGTGCTGGCGTCTCTCCCCGAGCGCTCACGCAAAAGAATTTCGCGCGTATTGAGGTCGCTGCGGGTGTTGCCACCACGAAGCCTCGGGATCCCCTTCGAGAGGGACTGATCGCCACGCCGGCACCGGTCCCGAGTCGCTGCCGACGGGCCGTGCTCTCCAGGTCCAATAGTACAGGGAGTGACGGGAATAACTGTCCATATGGATAAACCAGGCAGCGATGCCTGCTGCTATCCTTGTACCATGATCCTGGTATAAGGATTGACGGCGAGATCACTGGTGAGCCAAGAATGAGACGAATGACCATCTTCTGGGGATGCACTATCCCTGCGCGCTTTCCCTTTGTGGAGAAAGCTACCCGGCTGTGCATGGAAGAGCTCGGCGTCGAATTGGTAGATGTGGATGGCTTCACGTGCTGCCCCGAGGCCACTCTCGTGCGTGCCGCCGACGAAGACACCTTTTACCTGACGGCTGCCCGGAATCTGGCATTGGCCGAGCAACGGCACCTCCCACTCGTCACTCCGTGCAACGGCTGCTATTCCACCTTCAAATCCGTCCTTTCCGACCTGACGGTGGATTGGCGCCTCCGGGAGCGGATCAACGGACGGCTGGCCGATGCCGGACTTTCGCTCGATGGAGAGCTGAGCGTGCAACACCTCGTGGAATGGCTCAGCGAAGATATCGGCCCGGCCTCGCTGAGCAATCGGATCGTCCGCCCTCTCGGGGGGATGCGCGTAGCCGTTCATCACGGATGCCACCTCCTGCGGCCGAGCCCGGCCATCCGCTGGGACAGCCCCCTCAACCCGACGAAATTCGAGCAACTGGTGCGCGCGCTTGGAGCTACCGTGGTCGAGTACGAGACCAAGATGGAATGCTGCGGCGGCGCCCTCGACCGTGTGAGCGATAGGCAAGGCGCGCTGGCCATGTGCCGGAACAAGCTGGAAGACATACAGGCTCAGGATGCTGACGCGCTTATCGTCTGCTGCCCCTCGTGCCTTCAGCAGTTCGACCTCAATCAGGCTGCCCTGATGAGGGAGACAGGCGCTGAGGGCCTTCCGGTGCTTTACATCACGGAGCTGCTGGCGCTGGCGATGGGCTTCTCCCCCGCGGAGCTGGGGCTTGACATGCATCGCGTGGATGTGGCTCCTTTCCTCGGCAAATGGGAAACCAAGCTCGACCAACGCGCCCTTCTCGGCGAATCCTTCGATCTCGTCGACCTGCAGATCTGCGGTGGCTGCCGCGCATGCGATGCCGACTGCCCTGTCGCCAAGACCAATCCGGATTTCGTGCCATCCTCGATCATCGGCGACCTCCTCGCCGGCGACCTGGAGGATGTCCTCGAGCGACCAGGCATCTGGCAATGCGTGGACTGCCTCACGTGCTACGAACGCTGTCACAGCCGCATCGGCATGGCCGGCATCTTCGAGAAGCTCAAGAGGCTCGCCCGGGAGAAAGGGCAAGTGCCCGCTACCACCCAGTCGAGCTACGAGACGTTCCTATCGACCGGGGTGCTGGGTACGGGGCGGGCGTCGGCCAGGGAGAGGCTGGGCCTGCCCCCGGCTCCTGTATGTGGCGGCGACGAGCTGAGACGACTGCGGTCTCGAGAGGGATCTCGCGAAGGAGACGGATCGTGAGCGGCCGGACGCGTGACGCGCGCGAGGCCGGCGACCTCTACTCGGGCCTCCGCGAACCGGGGATGCGGAAGCGGCAGTTCGGCGCTCGGGAGACGTACCGCGAGGAAGCCGGGCAACGCATCCTGGGCGGATGCGGACTCATGGGCATCTGCGACCAGTCGGGGCGGCGCATGAGTGGGGAGCTCGCGTTGCGGAGCATGGCCTCTATGCACGACCGCGGCAACGGTCTTGGCGGCGGCTTCGCTGGCTACGGCATCTATCCCGAGCTGGCCGATTGTTTCTGCTTTCACCTGCTGTTCAACGATGAGATCGCCAAGGAAGACACGGAGTTCTATCTCGGACGGAACTTCCTGATCGTCCAGGAGGAGCCTATCCCCACCAAGCCGATCAGAGGCATCGAGGGAGAGCCCCTCCTGTGGCGGTACTTCCTGGAGATAGCCGAGGAACGCCTGCGCGAGACCCAGCTCACTCCGGAGGACTACGTGGTCCATTCGGTGATGGACATCAACACTTTCATCGACGGCGCTTTCGTGGCCTCATCGGGCAAGAACATGGGAGTGTTCAAGGGAGTCGGCTTCCCGGAGGAGATCGGGGAGTTCTTCCGCATCGATGAGTACAAGGGCTGGACCTGGACCGGCCACGGCCGGTTTCCCACCAACACCCCAGGCTGGTGGGGCGGCGCACACCCTTTCGCGCTGCTCGACTACTCCATCGTCCACAACGGCGAGATCAGCTCGTACGGCATCAACCAGCGGTACCTGGAAATGTTCGGCTACAAATGCTCGCTCCAGACCGATACCGAGGTGGTCACCTATCTGTTCGACCTCATGCTGCGTCGGCACAAACTGCCCGTGGAGATGGCCTGCAAGGCCTTAGCAAGCCCCTTTTGGAAGGATATCGACCTCATGGCTCCAGAGCAGCGTCAGCTGTTCACGGCCCTCCGGATGGTCTACGGGCCCGCGCTCCTCAACGGCCCCTTCGCGGTCGTTCTGGGCATGTCCGACGGCATGGTGGCGCTCAACGATCGCATCAAGCTGCGTCCGCTGGTCGCAGCCCGCGACGGCGTCATCGTCTACGTGGCCAGCGAAGAATCGGCCATCCGTGAGATCTGTGCCCATCCGGAGGAGAGTTGGATGCCACGCGCCGGTGAGCCGGTGGTGGCGAGGGTGAGCCCGGAAGCCAAGGCCGGCGGCGACGGCCAGCGCGACGACGTGCAACAGATGGCGTAATGGCCGGCACGACGTTCATCCCCGCGGAATTCAAGGTAGTCATCGATCGCGATGCCTGCCAGCAGTGCGGTCGCTGCGTCCAGCAGTGCGGCTGGAACGTCTACCGCTTCGACGAAGCCGAGAAGCGGCCAATCCCGGACCACACCAAATGTGCGGCCTGCCACCGTTGCGTCACCTTCTGCCCCGCTGGGGCGATTACCGTCAAGAAGAACGACCTGGCCTTCAAATACTCCGACAGCATGCAGCCGGACCACATCAAAGCCATCTGGCGCCAGGCCGAGACGGGCGGCGTGCAGCTGACCGGTATGGGGAACGACCGGCCCTACCTACGCATCTTCGACCACCTGCTCCTTGACGCCTGCCAGGTGACAAACCCGTCGATCGATCCGCTGCGCGAACCCATGGAGATGCGGACCTTCCTGGGTCGCAAGCCGGACTTCCTGGAGATCGACCCCGGTGGTCAGAGAATCGCCGGCGGCTCCGCGCCTGGCGACGGCGGCCCGCGCCTCCTCACGGAACTTGACCGTCAACTTCAGCTTGAGACTCCCATCATGTTCGGAGGAATGAGCTACGGTTCGGTCTCGCTCAACGTACACCGCTCGCTTGCGATGGCCGCCAAGACTCTCGGTACCTTCATGAACACGGGCGAAGGCGGCCTTCATGCCGACCTGAAACCCTACGAGGACAACATCATCGTGCAGTGTGCCTCAGGACGGTTCGGTGTAGACGCGGACTACCTCCAGGCCGGCGCGGCGGTGGAGATCAAGATCGGCCAGGGAGCGAAGCCGGGCATCGGCGGGCACCTGCCGGGCGAGAAGATCGACTACGAGGTGTCCATAACGCGGATGATCCCGCAAGGCACCGACGCCTTATCCCCCGCTCCGCATCACGACATCTACTCTATCGAGGATCTACGCCAACTCATCTACGCCTTGAAAGAAGCGACCGGCTACAAACCGATCTCAGTGAAGATCGCCGCCGTACATAACATCGCCGCTATCGCTTCCGGGGTGGTCAGAGCGGGAGCCGACATCGTCTATCTGGACGGTTTCCGCGGCGGTACCGGTGCGGCACCGACCATCATCCGCGACAATGTGGGCATCCCGCTGGAGATAGCCATTGCCACGGTCGACCAGAGGCTGCGCGATGAGGGCATCCGCAACCGGGCGTCCATCGTCGCCGCGGGCGGTATCCGCAGCTCGGCGGATGTAGCCAAGGCCATCGCCCTCGGGGCCGACGCCTGCGCTATCGGCACTGCCGCATTGGTGGCCCTGGGTTGCCACGTATGTCAAAAATGCCACACGGGGTGCTGCTCCTGGGGCATATGCACGCAGCGGCAGGAGCTCACGCGCCGGCTCGACCCGGAATGGGGCGCCTCCCAGGTGGTGAACCTCGTGAACGCCTGGACCCACGAGATCGCGGAGGTGCTGGGTGCGCTGGGCGTGAATGCTATCGAGAGCCTACGGGGAAGCCGGGAACGCCTGCGCGGACTTGGTCTCGACGCGAGCACTCTGGACATCCTCGGCGTGAAACCCGCAGGCCTGTGAACCTTGGGAATCGTCATGACCACTGACTCCTCAGCCGCAAGGAACGTCCCTACCGGCCCAGCTCGGAGAGGCCCCACCGGCATCGAGCCGGCCCGGACCACCGCCGGACAGCCCGGCACAAACCGCGGCCCGTCCCGGCGCGAGGGCCAGGTTGCCTTCATCGATGGCAAGGGCGTGTACTACAAGACGCTCAACGAGCAGGTCCGCGAGGAGATCGAAGCCGGTGCGACGCGTGTCGTTCTGGATAACGTGATCGGCCAGCGCTATATCGGCACCGGCCTCGCCTACCAGGGAGTCACGGTGGTCATCAACGGGGTGCCGGGTAACGACCTGGCCGCGTTCATGAACGGCCCGACGCTCATCGTCAACGACAACGCCCAGGACGGCGTTGCCAACACCATGAACTCCGGACTGGTGGTCGTCAATGGCGACGCCGGCGACGTGCTCGGGTACGGCATGCGCGGGGGCAGCGTCTACGTGCGTGGAAGCGTGGGCTACCGAGTGGGCATCCACATGAAGGCGTTCGGAGAGCGGAAGCCGTTGATCGTCGTGGGCGAGCATGCCCGCGACTACCTCGGCGAGTACATGGCGGGCGGCGAGATCGTCGTGCTGGGCCTGGGCGGCGAGGAGCCGGTAGTGGGCTCGTACGTCGGCACCGGGATGCATGCCGGCGTCATGTACCTGCGGGGAGAAGTGGCCGAACATCAGCTCGGCAAAGAGGTACGCACCGCCCCTCCCACAGACGCCGACTGGGCGCGGATCCAGGAGATCGTCAACGACTATTGTGTGGTAATGGAGATCGATCCCGGGAATGTACTTGACAAGCCCTTTGTCAAGGTCTACCCCTATACCTCGCGGCCATACGGCAGACTGTATGTCTACTAGTGATGGAAATCCCCACCTACCCTGAAAGGAGCAGCCGATGGGAGAGAAACTGACGAAAGAGGATGTTCTTCGCATCGTCGAAGACAAGCAGATCAAGTTCGTGAGGTTTTGGTTCACCGACGTCCTTGGTTTCCTCAAGAGCTTCGCTGTCACCCCAGCAGAACTAGAGGGCGCTTTCGACGAAGGCATGGGCTTTGACGGTTCCTCGATCGAGGGCTTCGCCCGCATCGAAGAGTCCGACATGGTGGCCTGGCCCGATCCCGCTACTTTTGCACTGCTTCCCTGGCGGGCGGGCGCGGGTGGCACCGCCCGGGTCTTCTGCGACATCAAGACGCCCACCGGCGAGCCCTACGACGGCGACCCGCGGAACGTGCTCAAGAAAGTCGTCAAGAAGGCCGAAGACCTGGGCTTCACCATGAACGTCGGTCCCGGAGCTCGAGTTCTTCTACTTCCAGGATAGCCTGGACACCAAGGTGCTCGACCACGGCGGGTACTTCGACCTTACCACGCTCGATGCCGGCACCGACCTACGCCGTGACACGATCAATGCGTTGCACGCTCTCGGCATCCCGGTCGAGTACTCGCACCACGAGGTGGCTCCGTCGCAGCATGAGATCGACCTCCGCTACACCGACGTGCTGACTATGGCCGACCAGGTCATGACCTACCGCCTCACCGTAAAAGAGATCGCACAGTCGAAAGGCCTTTACGCGACCTTCATGCCGAAACCGATGTTCGGCGTCAACGGCTCCGGGATGCACGTGCACCAGTCGCTGTTCAAGAACGGCCGGAACGCCTTCTTCGATGCGAGCGACGAGTACAACCTGTCCGCCATAGGCAAGTCGTACGTGGCGGGCCTACTCGCCCACGTGAAGGAGATCTGCCTGGTCACGAACCAGTGGATCAACTCGTACAAGAGACTGGTGCCGGGCTACGAAGCTCCGGTCTATGTGTGCTGGTCGCGCCGCAACCGTTCCGCCATGGTGCGGGTCCCGCTATACAAGCCGGGCAAAGAGAATGCTACCCGAGTTGAGCTGCGTAACCCGGACCCCGCATGCAACCCATACCTTGCGTTCGCCGCGATGTTGGCTGCCGGCCTGGACGGTATCGAGAAGGGCATGCAACTGGCGCCGGAAGCCAGCAATAACATCTACGAGATGACCGAAGACGAACGGAACAAGGCGGGCATCGGCTCGCTGCCTGAGGATCTCTTCCAGGCTATCTGCGAGTTCGAGAAGTCCGACTTCGTGCGCGCCGCCCTTGGCGACCACGTGTGCGACTACCTGATCCGCAACAAGTGGGCTGAGTGGAACGAGTACAAAGCGCTCGTCACTCCCTACGAGATCAGCCACTACCTACCCATCCTCTAGGCTGTTGAGCGGCCCCTGGCAACCCGAGCCACCGGGGGCGTGACAGACAGAAAGGGCCGCCCGGCGCAAGCCGGGCGCCCCTTTTCACTCTGCGCCGGTCTGTGCCCTTGTTCTGCCTGCCGCCCGGGCATGCAAGAGACCGGGCGACGCTCGAGTCCGGCCTGACGCGCCCGGCGCCAGCCCAGCCAAGCGGTAGGGCCCCGGCATATTGCAGCCGGGCCCTACCTCACTGACGGCGGATCAGTGTACAAGAGGGGTATGAAAACGGGGCCGTATCAGGCGATCGCCTGCTCCCCGGTCTCACCAGTCCGGATGCGCACGCACTCCTGCAAATCGAAGACGAATATCTTCCCGTCTCCGATGTTCCCGGTGCGCGCACCTCGGGTGATCGCGTCGACGGTCTGCCAGACCCGGTTGTCGCTCACCGCTATCTCGACCTTGACTTTGCGTAGGAGATTGCCGGGCTCGACGTGGCTCCGGTAGACCTCGGCCACACCCTTCTGCCTACCGCGACCCATGACGTCCGATACGGTAACGAGATTGATCTCGTCTTCCTTGAGCGCGTCGAGGACGGTGTCCAGGCGATCGGGTTGGATTATGGCGATCAGATACTTCATGCCGGACTCCTTGCCGCCAGACCTATGCCATTTGCGTGTAGGCGGATTCTTTGTGCTGTGTCAGGTCGAGGCCGATGCGTTCCTCGTCGTCGCTCACGCGCAGGCCGATAAACCGGTCCACTAGCTTCAGCAAGCCGAACGAAAGCACGAAGGAGTACGCCGCCGCCACCACCAGGGCCACAAACTGGACGAGTAGTTGGTGTGCATTGCCGTGGAACAGACCATTGGCGCCTGCTGGATTGAGGACTTTGGTCGCCCAGAGCCCGGTGGCGAAGGCCCCGATCATCCCGCCGATCCCGTGCACACCGAAAGCGTCGAGCGCGTCGTCGTACCCAAGCTTGGTCTTTACCACGACCACCATGACGTAGCAGACCAGACCGGCGATCGCGCCGATGGCCAGCGCCGCCATAGGGCTGACGAAGCCGGACGCGGGTGTGATTGCGACCAGTCCGGCGACGGCTCCCGATATCACCCCTAGGGCGGTGGGCCGTTTGCTGAAGATATAGTCGAGCAACGCCCACGCGGCAGCGGCAGCGGAGGCCGCAAGGTGAGTGGAGAGGAACGCGGTGGTAGCAAGTCCGCCCGAGGTGAGCGCGCTACCGGCGTTGAAACCAAACCACCCGAACCACAGGAGCGCCGCCCCGAGGATCGCGAAGGGCAGATTGTGCGGCGGCCCGGTGTCCGGGTGGCCTCGGCGCTTCCCGAGGATCAAGGCCGCTGCGAGCGCCGCCATCCCAGCATTGATGTGAACCACTGTGCCCCCGGCGAAATCCAGGGCGCCGAACTGCCTCAATATGCCGCCTACTCCCCACACCCAGTGGGCCAGAGGATCGTAGACGATGGTCGCCCACAGGAGCGAGAACACAAGGAAAGCGCTGAATTTCATGCGCTCGGCGAAAGCCCCGACGATCAGGGCGGGCGTGATAACCGCGAACATCATCTGGAAAAGCATATATAGCTGCGCCGGGATCGTCGCGGCGTAGTCCGGATTGGGCGCCAGCCCCACCCCACGCAATCCGACCCAGCCTAGACCACCGATGAGCCCGCCATGATCGTGGCCGAACGCGAGGCTGTACCCGAAGAGCACCCATTGGATGCTTATGACAGACATCAGGATGAAGCACTGCATCATGATGGACAGCACGTTCTTCCTGCGCACCATTCCGCCGTAGAAGAAGGCGAGACCGGGCGTCATGAGCATGACCAGCGCGGTGCTCACTATCATCCACGTGGTGTCGCCGGTGTCCACTTTGCCCGGCGCAGTGGCGGCGGTTGCGGTCGCGATGGGCGCGGCAGTGGTCTTCGAGGAAACCGCCGCGGTCGTGGTAGGCGCGGCAGTGGTCACCATCGCAGGGGCGACCGTGGTCGCGGTGCCAGCGGTGGTCGCGGGGGTGGCCGCCCAGGCCGCTGTGGACAAGGCTACGAAGAGAAGAGACGCCATCATGACCACCAACAGCATCAGCAGCCATTTCCTACGTCTCACAAATCGCATCTGTCTCTCCCGCGCCGTTCTGCGGCAGGGCCGCCGTATGGACTAATTACAGCCCATCGACACAGCGCGGGGAAGCGCCAAACGTACAAGAGTCAGGCCGGCCGCTTGTACGTTTGGAGAAGAGGGCGATCAGCCTCTCAAAAGACTGCGCGCTTTGAGCCCCAAACCGAGGCGCTCCTTGTGCTCGCTCTGGAACATGCTCAGCCCAGTGATATCGGCGATCTTCGTCAGCCGGTAGCGGATGGTGTGCCGGTGAGCGAACAGGTCCTCGGCCGTCTTTGTGAGGTTCTCGTTATTTTGAAGATATACGACCAGAGTTTGGACCAATTGGGTCGCGTTCTCCTCATCGTACCGGTCCACCGGAGCGATGGTCTCTTCGTAGAGCGCCCGGACTTCGTCGGGGTCACGTTCCCAGATATCGAACAAGATCTTGTACGTGCCTACGTCGTTGAAGTGCAGGAGACTTCCCGCGCCATTGAGCTTGCGCCCTACTTTGAGCGCCACCAGAGCCTCTTGATAACCACGGTTGAGCTGCCCCGGGTCCGTGACATGACCACCGATCCCCACAGAGACCGAGAGATCGCCCATCTCCTTGCCGAGGACTTGGAGCCTCGCTACCAATTTGCCCACAGCCGTCATGTCCGTGGACGACGATCCGCAGAGGAACAAGATCAGGTGCCCGGACTTCAGGCTGGCAAGCGAAGACGCCGACCACGCGCCGACCATCCGTGAGCACCGCGAGAAGTAGCGCTCGATGCGCTGATCGAGATCCTCCAGGGCGAGACCCTTGCGCGGCAACACGCCGTCGAACTCATCGATCCCCAGCAGTATCACTGTCGCCCCGTGACTGAGATCGCAGCCGAGAAAAGCGCCCCGGCGCTGGACGGAATCGTCGGCACCGCCGCTGATCACGTCGTCGACGAAGTCGCCCTTGAGCCTGACTTCGGTCTCGAATCGGACCCGGTCTTGAGCCATCTCCAAGGTGGCGATCGTGGCAGCGTGCTCGAGAGCCAACGTCTCCATGGAGGAAAGCGCGGCAGAATCCGTCAGAGCGCAGACGTAACCCAGCCGTTTGTGGCTAGCGACGATGGGAAGGACGAAAAAGGCGGGCAACCCTTCGAGCTGCACGTGTTCGAGTTTCTGGCCGCGGCCCAGCCCGTCGAACCTTGCCTGAGACTCCGGTTTCTTGAGGTTCTCCTCGAGCACGCCGGCGTCGAGTGGCAGCCGGGACGACGCTGCCAGAAGCTCGAGGTACACGTCCAGGATGACCACCGGCATTTCCATCAGGCGCGAGGCCTCATCGGCAAGCTCCTGCCACCCGCCACCTCTGATCACCACTCCCAGAAGATCTCGATGGATAGACTGTGACTTCTCGAGTTGCGAGGCTTGCCGGTTGATGATGATCTCGGTGGCCTCTTGCATCAGTCGGGTCCAGCGTAGTCCCTGGGGCACCTCGATGATGGGGAAGCCCCGCCTCTCGGCGAGCTCGAGCACATCGCGCGGCACATTCTCGACAAAGCGCGTGGTCTTGACGAAGAGAGCGGCGGCCCCAGCCAGCATCACCCGCCGGCAGAACTCACGCTGCCGCTCGAGGTCGCCCTTGACGGCGAACATCGTAGACAGGACCAACTCTCCGCCGGAAAGCCAGTCGGCTATGTCCGGCACCTCTCCCACGGTCACCGAAGTGACCTTTCGGTCCAGGCCTCCGTCGCCCGCGAGAAGGCGAGCGTCCTTGAGGACGTCCAGCTGCAAGATCTGTCCAACTGTCACCGGCATCGTACCGCTCAGGATACCAGAATCAGAGCCTTCTTGGCCACATGGCCAGGGGCATAGAAAGACGGTTTATCTATTCGGATAAGTGATGTGCCGTAATCCGCAGTGAATGGCCGTTTGTTCTATGCATTTGTACAGCGCCGACCGTCTGTTTTCCCGACACCTGGAACATGTGTACAAAGACATCGGTTTGTATCATCCCAGCAGACCGGCCCAGCTCTTCACCAAGGAGGCGACATGCGAGCACCCATCTTCCGGAGGGATCCGTCCCCCCCACCCCTTACGATCCAGGCTCCCTGGGCCTGGTCCCCACGGCCAAGATGGCCATAAAGATCCTTGGCTTAGCCGGACTGCTGTTCGTCCTCATCGTCGGGATGGCGCACGCGGGCGACCCCAGCGGGACGGCGACCGGCACCGCCGCAGATGTATTGTCCAAGGTCCCGGGCCAGCCGACCACTGGTGAGCTTGCTGCCCAGCTGGGGCACGTCACAGTCTCATTGAACATGTTCTTCCTCATCTTCGGCGGCGCGCTCGTCTTCTTCATGCAGACGGGCTTTGCTCTTCTCGAGACGGGCTTCTGCCGGGCGAAGAACGCAGTGCACGTCATCATGACCAACTTCGTCATCTTCGCTATCGGCGTGGTGGCTTACTGGGCAGTCGGCTTCGCCTTCCAGTTCGGCGGTGTCGGCACACTCAGCACGCTGGGCGGCACCCAGCCTCTCACCGGGCTGGCCGGGGTCGGCGGCTGGGGACTCATCGGCCACCAGGGCTTCTTCCTTAGCGGCCACAGCTACGACGTGGCCATCCTCGCCTTGTTCTTCTTCGAGCTCGTGTTCATGGACACAGCAGCCACCATCCCCACTGGAGCAATGGCCGAGCGTTGGAAATTCTCAGCCTTTTGCATCTACGGCTTCTTCATGGCCGCCATCGTCTATCCCATCTATGGGAGCTGGGTCTGGGGCGGCGGCTGGCTCTCAGCCCTGGGACGCAACATAGGTTTAGGACACGGAGCTCTCGACTTTGCTGGCTCCGGGGTGGTCCACGCGGTCGGTGGCTTCGCGGCCCTTGCCGGTGCGATGGTGCTTGGCCCCCGCATCGGAAAGTTCGGGAAAGATGGGAAGCCGCGGACTATCCTCGGTCACAACATCCCCATCGCAATCCTGGGCACCCTTTTCCTCGTGTTCGGGTGGATCGGGTTCAACGGAGCATCCACATTGGCAGCGACAGACCTGCGCTTTCCCGTGATCATTGTCAATACCTTCATCGCCGCCGCGGTTGGGAGCCTCGCGGCCATGTTCTTGATGTGGAAGCTTTTCGGAAAACCCGACCCCTCGATGGCGGCTAACGGCATGCTGGCCGGCCTCGTGGCAATCACCGCATCTTGCGCGTTCGTAAGTACGGTTGGCGCCGCGATCATCGGCTTGGTCGCAGGCTTCCTCGTCGTGGGTGCCGTCTTGTTCGTCGAACGCGTACTGAAAGTCGACGACCCGCCCGGCGCCGTTGCGGTGCATGCGGTCAACGGACTCTGGGGCCTCCTCACGGTGGGTCTGTTCGCGGACGGGTCATACGGGAACGGTTTCAACGGCGTCGCCGGGACGGTGCGAGGCCTCTTCTACGGCGGAGGCTGGGGCCAATTAGGAGCCCAGGCCATCTCGGTAGTGGTTGTGGTGGTATGGGCGTTTGGGCTCATGTACGGCTTCTTCCGCCTCCAGAAGCGAATCCAGGGTATACGGGTGACCAGGGACGAGGAGATGATCGGCCTCGACGTTCCGGAGATGGGCGTGCCTGCCTACCCGGCTTCCCTCCACCTCTGATGCCCACGGTCTGCAAAGGAGCTGTGAACAGATGAAGTACATAATCGCCGTCATCCAGCCCGACAAGCTCGAGGCCGTGATGGAAGCTCTCGAGGAGGCGGAGATCCACCTGATAACCGTGTCGGACGTGATGGGCCGTGGACGCCAGAAAGGAGTGGCCGAGATATACCGGAGCCACGTGGAGCCGGGCAACCTTCTGCGGAAGGTAAAGATAGAGATCGCTGTCAACGAGCAGTTCGTGGGACCCACCCTCGACGCGATCAGAATCGGTGCGCACACCGGCAACATCGGTGACGGCAAGATCTTCATCCTCAACCTAGACGAATGCATCCGCATCCGCACTGGAGAGACGGGAGGCCTGGCTATCGGCTGACCTCTATCCTCCGCAGCCTGCTTCGGCAACGTTACCATCCCCCTTATGGTGCAAAGGGCCTGGCGAATCAAGCCGGGCCCTTTCGCACGACCCCTCGTCGTGATCGCGGCGCGGGAAAAGCGAATGGGCAATTCCCCATGTCTCTACTGAGCGATCGGCCGGTGGACGAGGCGGTATTTGCGCCTATTTCGGGGGCGTCAGGGAAGCCTCGGAGGCACATGACGTGGTAAGCTTATCGGCGCTGCGAAGCAAGAAAACCGGCGGTCAAGGCACACGGGGAGGCCCTCGGAGTCCCTTTCTACAGCGTGCCCCACCCGGTCTTATAGCGGTCACGGCGACGAAGCCGGCCTGCGGGACCACTCGCATGCGGACCGGGGACCGCCCAATGTGGAGGCTGTGCTCTGACTATGGCAACGCTTGGCATAGATATCGGCTGTATCAGCGTGAA
The DNA here is from genome assembly GCA_963772095.1 of uncultured Thermoleophilia bacterium. Classification (GTDB taxonomy): domain Bacteria; phylum Actinomycetota; class Thermoleophilia; order RBG-16-64-13; family RBG-16-64-13; genus Chersky-299. The sequence continues at coordinate 44,934 of CAVYVU010000027.1, read as the reverse complement.
GATCGCCGTGGTGGGCAGGCCCGAGGACCGCGACCTCTTCAAGGAGCTGGCGTCTTCTTCCCCGCTGTTCTACGTTCCCGAGGCTGACGAGCGCGTATTTCCGGCCGATTCCGCGCCTCCGGTGCTGGCCACCGCCTACCGGCGTATCAAGGGGAGCCCATCAGGGGCCACTCGCGAACTCCTGGCCCAGGTGCTTGAAGCGCTACCCGACGGCTTTGTCACCGGAGTCCGCGTGACGGGTAGCGGCGGCAAACTCATCTGCCAACTCTTGGACGTCGCCTACGAGAACGAGTTCAAGGCCATCGCACGCGCGTCGGGAGAACTGCATCCCGATATCTCCACCGTCTTCGAGATGGGTGGCGAGAGCTCCAAATTCATCCAGTTGGAGATCGACGAAGCCACCGGCCGCGTGGGCATCGCGGACTACGGCACCAACGGCGACTGCGCCGCGGGTACGGGCTCTTTCATGGACCAGCAAGCCAACCGGCTGCTGTATGACATTGAAGATGTCGGAGACATCGTCCGCGGTGCCGGCAAAGCCGCGTCCATCGCCGGCCGCTGCTCCGTGTTCGCAAAGTCAGACATGATCCACGCACAGCAGAAGGGCTACCAGCCTCCGGAGGTGCTGAAAGGGCTGTGCAATGCCGTCGTGCGCAATTACCGGGGCACGATCACCAAGGGCAAGGAAGTCACCGGCAAAGTGGCATTCATCGGTGGAGTGGCCGCCAACAGGGGCGCTGTCGGCGCTCTGCGTGAGGCCTTCGGCATGGACGAGGACACGCTGGTCATCCCTGCGTATTACGCGTGGATGGGCGCCATAGGCAGCGCTCTGCTGGAGGCCGACGACCAAGCTGCCCGCGCCGAGGAACGGGCGAGTGGGCAGACTGCGAACCTTGACCTGGCCTCCCTGGAAGGGGGACCGGCTTCCGCTTTCCAGACGAGTGACGCGCTGTCGATGGACCGAGTCATCCTACTGCGCGACAGGGTGAAGCCGTACCAGTTTCCCGCGGAGGAACGGATAGACGCCTACCTGGGCGTTGACGTAGGGTCAGTGTCGACCAACCTGGTGGTGCTGGACACGGCCGGAGAGGTCGTCAAGGAGATCTACGTCAAGACCGACGGCCGTCCGGTCGAAGTCGTGAACAAGGGCCTTTCCGACATCTGGGAGGAGATGGGTCCCCGGCTGCGGATCCTGGGGGTCGGCACCACCGGCTCGGGCCGGGAGCTGATCGGCGAGCTCATCGGCGCCGACACCGTGAACGACGAGATCACAGCCCACAAGACCGGCGCCACGTTCATCGGGCGCAAGCTCATCGATCGAGTCCCGGACACTATCTTCGAGATCGGCGGGCAAGACTCCAAGTACATAAGCCTGGAGGACGGCGTGGTGGTGGACTTCGCGATGAACGAAGCCTGCGCCGCGGGAACCGGCTCTTTCCTGGAAGAGCAGGCCGAGAAGCTCGGCATCAACATCATCGGCGAGTTCGCAGAGCTCGCGCTGTCGTCCGAGGCGCCGGTGCGCCTGGGCGAGCGGTGCACCGTGTTCATGGAGCGGGACGTCAATTCCTACGTGCAGCGCGGCGCTCTGAAGAAGGACCTGGTCGCCGGACTCGCCTACTCCATCGCTACCAACTACCTCAACCGTCTCGTGGGCCAACGGTACGTGGGCGACACCATCTATTTCCAGGGCGGCACCGCCTATAACGACTCTGTGGCGGCCGCGTTCAGCATGATCCTGGACAAGGACATCATCGTGCCCCCGCATAACGGCGTGGTGGGCGCTATCGGATCGGCCCTGTTGGCCCGCGAAAAGATGGCCGCGACCCAGGCCCCGTCGCGCTTTCGCGGATGGGATCTGGACCGGGTGGACTACACCATGCGCGAGTTCACCTGCAAAGGCTGCAGCAACGAGTGCGACATCCGCCAGTTCACCATCGGCGAGGAGAAGACCTACTGGGGCGACAAGTGCTCCGACCGTTACCGCAAGCGGGCGAAGGTCGACCGTGAGCCGATCATTCGCGATCTTTTGACCTTCCGCGAATCCTTGATGTTCTCCTATGTCACCGAGGCCGACGACTACTCCGGCGTGCAGCGGAGCGGCACCGGAGCGCCCCGCGGGACTATGGGCATCCCCCGCGCGATGTATACCTTCGACCGCCTGCCCTTCTGGGCTACCTTCTTCCGGGCCTGCGGCTTCGACGTCATGGTGTCGCGACAGACGGACAAGAAGATCAGAGAGTCCGGGATCGAGTACTCGGTCGCGGAACCCTGCTTCCCGATCAGGGTCGCTCACGGCCACGTGGCCGAGCTCTTCGAGGAGGGAGCGGATTTCGCGTTCGTCCCGAATCAGTTGAACGAAGAGACGGATCATCCTGAGCTCGAGTCGCACGCCTGCCCCTGGGGACAGACGCTCCCCCACGTGATCGGCTTTGCCCCCCATTTTCAGCCGAACCGTGAGCGCATCCTCGCGCCCACGCTTCACTTCCGCCGCGGACCGGACGACATCGGAGAGGCATTGCGCTCAGCGATGAAGCGTTTCGGCGTACCGGAAAAGACGGTGGATGAGGCGCTGAAAGAAGCCTATGCCGCGCAGGGCGACTTCCGGGCCCGGTTGGTGGTCGCGGGAGCAGATGCCCTCGCCACGCTCGCCGAGCACGACGAGTTGGGGATCGTTCTGGTCGGGCGACCCTACAATATCTACGATTCCGGCGTGAACATGGACATACCCGCGAAGCTGCGCCGGTATTACGGAGTCAACATCATCCCGCTCGATTTCCTCCCCATATGGAGAGTCGAGACCCGAGATATCACCGCCAACATGTTCTGGAACTACGGTCGCAAGATCTTGCAGGCGGCGAAGGTGGTAGCGCGGTACCCCAACCTGCATATCATCTACATGACAAACTTCAAGTGTGGGCCCGATTCATACGTCAAGCACTTCATCCGGCCGGCGGCGCACGACCCGTTCCTCATCCTGCAGTTCGACGAGCACACGAACGACGCGGGAGCAATGACCAGGTGCGAAGCCTATCTGGACAGCAAGGGCTTCCTGCGCTGGTGGGCCCGCGGAGAACACGCCCCGAGAGAAACGGTCAGGGAGGGCTAGTGGGCACCCGCACCACGATAGGCCACGACAACGGCAAGGGCTCAGAAGAGGCTCTTGCGGCGGCGCTTGCCTCGCTTCCCAAGCCCATGGCATTACGCGGCGCCGATCACAGCCCTATCGCCAGGAACAAGGCCGACGTCACCGGACGGACGCTCTGGCTGCCCCGGATGCCTTATGGGGGCTCCTACCTGCTTGCGGCCGCGTTTCGCTCCATCGGCTACGACGCCCGGGTGACTCCGCCGGAAGACCTGCGGACCCTCGAGCTCGGTGGCAAGTACACCTCCGGAGATGAATGCTATCCGCAACGCATCGTGCTCGGCGATTTCATGAAACTGCTCGAAGACGAGCAACTCGATCCGGGGAAGACCGCCTTCCTCCTGCCCACCGCCAACGGTCCGTGTCGCTTCGGACAGTATGCGTCCCTGCTCGAGAGGATCCTCGAAGACCACGACCACGGCGAGATCGCCGTCTTTTCACTCACCTCAGCGGATGGCTACGCGGACATCGGAGATCAAGCGCAAGAATTGATACGAACTGCCTGGCGTGCCGTGGTCGTACAGGACATCCTTTTGAAACTGCTTCTCATGACGAGACCGTATGAGGTCGGGCGCGGCCAGACCGACCGTGTATATCTAGAGAGCCTGGAGTTCACCGGCTCCGTGCTCGCCCGCCAGGGTATCGGTCACAAGGAGCGCATGGCCGATCTCAAAGCAGCGCTTCGACGCGTCAAAGAGTCGTTCCTCGCCATCCCGGTGCGGACGGAAGACCGCGCACTCATCGGAGTGGTAGGCGAGATCTTCTGCCGGCTGAACACCTTCGCCAACAACGAGCTTATCCGCCACATCGAGGCCCAGGGCGGCGAGTGCTGGCTGGCCGGGGTCGGCGAGTGGGTCTGGTACACCAACGAAGAAGCTTTCCGGCGGTATCGCGAGGAAAAGCGCAGGTTCGGCAAGGACTGGCTCAAGACCTTTATCACCGCCCGCATCATGCATCACGACGAGAAGGCCCTCATGGAGGACTTCCACGACATGTTCGCCTCTCGCAAGGAGCCTCACGTTACCAAGGTCCTCGAGCACGCCCGCCCGTATCTTCCCCAGGAAGGCGCTCTCGGCGAGATGGTGATCTCCACGGGCGGCGCCATCTACATGTACTCGCAAGGAGTGGACGGCATCGTCGATATCAGTCCGTTCACGTGCATGAACGGCATCGTCACGGAGGCCATATATCCAGTGGTGAGCAAGGATCACGATGGCATTCCCATCCGGGTCTTCTACTTCGACGGCACCCACAGCGACTTGGACCGTGACGTGGGCATCTTTCTGGAGTTGGCGAAGACGTACAAACGTCGCAAGAAGATCCACCGCTCGTAGGCTGACTCAGGTGGTGGACTGATGTTCGCACGCCTGGGTTCTTTCGCCACTCGTTTCCATTGGTTCATTATCGCCGGCTGGGTCATCCTGGCTGTGGTGCTCACGCTCGTCGCTCCCAACATCAACGATGTCGGCGTGAGCGATCAGCGCGCCTTCCTCCCTTCCTCGGCTCCCAGCCTGGACGCGAACGCCATGGTGACCAAGTACTTCCCCGATCGCATCTCCCCCAGCAGCGCAGTGGTCGTTCTCGACGCCGGCAAAGGCAACCGTGCCGACCAAGGGCAGCCCCTGGCGTTCGTCGAGTCGCTCACCAAGTGGCTCACGAGCAGCAGCACGCCGAAGGCCGTGGACCAGGTCTGGTCCCCCACCTACGGCGACGATCAGACCAAGGCAAGTCTGCTAAGCAGCGACAAGCAGGTGGCACTGGTGCTCGTGCGGTTCAATGCTATCGGCAGCCAGCAGATCACCAAAGACGCACTGGCGAAGATCCAGCAGCATATGGCCGCAGCGCCCGCGGGAGTCAAGGGGTATCTCACTGGGGACGCCCCGATCCTCGCCGCCTACAACGGCAATACCAAGGGCAGCATCGATTCCACGACTCTTATCACCATCATCCTGGTGATCGTGATCCTCTTGCTGGTCTACAGGTCGCCCGTCAGCCCCATCATTCCCCTGTCCACCATCGGGCTCGCGTACATCATCTCGCGGGGAGTCGTCGCTCTCCTCGGGGCACACGTGCTCACCATCTCGATGTATACGAACGTCTTTCTCATCGTGGTCTTGTTTGGGGCCGGCACCGACTACTGCCTTTTCCTCATCAGCCGCTTCCGCGAGGAGATGGCCGACGGCTCTCTGCCTGCGGGAGCGGTGCACAGGACGACCCGTTCCGTCGGTGAGACTATCGCCTCCAGTGCAGGCACCGTGATCGTGGGGCTCGCGACGATGGCAGCCGCCGAGCTCGGCTTGTTCAACACCAGTGGCCCGAGCCTGGCGATCGGCGTAGCCATCGCACTGCTGGCGGCCTTGACCTTCACGCCGGCGCTCTTGACGCTGCTGGGCAAGCGCACGTTTTGGCCCCGAAAGGCGCAGCATCTGAAGGAGGGCCGATTCTGGAACAGTTGGTCGCACCGTGTGGTGGACCGGCCGGTGCTGGCTCTTGTCATCCCGGTGGTGATCCTGGTGCCTCTCGCAGTGTATGGCTTGGGTCTCGCCCGCGACTTCGACCTCCTCGGCGACCTTCCCAAATCGGATCCGACTCGACAAGGATTCGACGTCCTTTCCGCCCACCTCGGGCCCGGCGTGATGCAACCGATCAACGTCTTGGCCGTCGATGGCAAAGGCTTCGACTCTCCCACTGGTCTCGCCGAGCTCGAACAGATCCAAGCCGCCGTGGCAAAGGTGGGCGATGTGGCCCGGGTGAGCAGCTTCACGGCATCACTCCCGGACAAAAGCACGCTGTCCGTTTCGAGCCAGCTCGACACTCTTTCGCAGGCGGTGGACCAGGGACTAGCGCAGTTGCAGCAGGCGGTGACCTCGGGTTCGGGGGCGAGTGCGTTGCTTCAAACGGCGGTTTCGGGCCTGCTGGATACGAACGCCTACCTCACGCAGCTCGCCGGAGCGTACCCAGAGGTGGTCCAGGAGGCGGGCTACAAGCAGTCGGTCGACGCACTTGCCAACTTGGCGAAAGTGGCCGAGATCTCTCCAGGAACGGTCGGCGGGAGCGCAAACGGCAACTCGGTTGGTGGCGCCGCCGCCCCGCTACCGGGCGCGACCTCGGACGTGATCTCCACGCAGGTGGTGCCCCCCCTGAAGCAGCTCGCAAGCGGGCTGAACTCGCTCGGTAAGAGCTTCGCAACGAAACCCGGAGATCAATTGCTCCCGGCCATCTATCTGAAGAACAACGAAGGATTGAAGGCACTGCACGACGCGTACGTCTCCAGTGACGGCACTGCCGCGCGATTCCAAGTGGTGCTCAACGTGGGACCCTACACTCCTCAAGCGCTCACCGCGGTGGGAGCGTTGCGCCAGACCTTGCAGAAAGCCGGTGTCAGCGGGGCGGTGGAAGGCACGTCCGCCATATTGCTCGACCTCCGGGATGCCTCGAATCGGGACATGACCCGCACGATCGTGTTCGTGCTCGCAGGGATTTTCGTCGTCCTGCTGCTTCTACTCCGGGCGATCGTCGCGCCGATCTACCTGATTCTCACCATCCTGCTTTCCTACACAGCGACGTTGGGCGTGGTACGAGTGCTGTTCGTCGACATCCTGGGAGCGGCCGGGCTGACTTGGTGGGTGCCCATCTTCATGTTCGTGATGCTGGTCGCCCTGGGCATGGACTACAACATCTTCCTTATCGGCCGGGTGAAGGAGGAGGCCGCGAAACGCGGCACCAAAGAGGGTACTCAGGTCGCGCTGGCAAAGACGGGCGGCATCATAACCTCGGCCGGCATCATCATGGCCGGCACGTTCGCGGCGATGATGAGCGCAAGTATCCTGGGCCTCTTGCAGATCGGGTTCGCCGTGGCGTTCGGAGTGCTACTCGATACATTCGTGGTCCGGACCACCGTGGTGCCGGCGATCATCGTCCTCTTGAAGCGATGGAGCTGGTGGCCGCGCCAAGGGCCCGGCCAGGTGGCGGAGAGGGTGGATCTCGCGAGCGGAGCAGCCTCGGACCCCGGCATGGAGCCGCCGTCCACCTGATCCGCTTGCTGCCTGCCCCCCGGCCAGCCCCGCCTCGTCCCGGCGACCCATGACTGGCGAGCCCCGTCGGGCGCCCTTTCGGCGACCCCTACCGACAACCCATTGTGGACGAGCCCGGCCCGGCGCCCTATAACGGCGGGAGGAGCCAACGATCAGGCTTCCTCGACAACGCCCTCCACGAGGCCATCCTGCACCAGGCTGGGCATCGTGATAAGCCCGCGTCCGGCATTCGCTCCGTTCCACGCGGCAGCGGTCTCCAGCGCCGGCGCGTTCCGCGCCCAGGCGCGGCGGGCCACACCGCCCATCGCGTCCCACTCCACGGCGGATCGGATGATCGTATCCACCCGTTCAGTCCCGTCCAGCACCAGCCCGAACCCGGTGTTTATGGCACGCCCAATCCCCACTCCTCCGCCGTTGGAGGCCACCACCAGGGTCATGCCCCGGGCGGCATTACCAGCCCAGCAGTGAAAGGCCATGTCGGCCATGACGTTGGAGCCGTCGTAGATATTCGCGGTCTCCCGATAGGGCGAGTCGGTGCCGGCCACGTCGTGGTGGTCGCGCCCGATGGTCACCGGGCCGATCTCGCCGTTGCGCACCATATCGTTGAGCTTGAGCGCTATGCGGACTCGCCCTTCAGCATCGGCGTAGAGGATGCGAGCCTGAGATCCCACCACGAGCTTGTTCTCGGCGGCGTCCCGCACCCAGCAGTAGTTGTCCCGGTCCTGCCACGAGCGGTCCGGGTCGATGCAGGTCATCGCGGCCGCGTCGGTCCTTGCCAGGTCCGCGGGGTCGAGAGTCGTGCATACCCAGCGGAACGGTCCATACCCGCAGTCGAAACACAGCGGGCCCATGATGTGTTCCACGTACGAGGGAAAGACAAAGCCGGCTTTGGTGTCCACACCGTTCCGTGCTATCTCCACGGCGCCGGCCTCAAAAGCCGCCTTGAGGAAGCTGTTGCCGTAATCCCAGAAATGGGTGCCGCGCTTGACCATCTCGCCGATGAGCCCGATCTGCTTGCGAAGTGACGCGTCCACCTGACGCGCGTACTCGCCGAGATCCCGCGACAGGAGATCCCGCGACTCGTCGAAGCTCAGCCCTTGTGGCACGTAGCCACCCTCGTAGGCGGCATGGCAGGAGGTCTGGTCCGACGCGAGTTGGACAAGGATATTGTGATCCAGCGCATACTGCCAGAGATCGACCACATTGCCGTGATAGGCGATGGAGAGAGGCGTCCCGGCCGACCGGGCTTCCTCCACCCAGACGAAGGCCTGCGCTAGATCGGCCGTCACTCTCTTGACCCAGCCCTGACTAACGCGTGTTTCGATCCGCGACGCATCCACCTCGGCCACGATGCTGACCGCCCCGGCGATGTCGGCAGCCTTGGGCTGCGCCCCGCTCATCCCGCCCAGTCCGGAGCTCAGATAGAGAACACCGGCAAGATTTCGATCCTTGGGGATCCCCAGATACAGGCGACCCGCGTTAAGGAGCGTCAAGTAGGTGCCGTGGACGATGCCCTGTGGCCCGATGTACATCCACCCCCCGGCCGTCATCTGCCCGTAGTTCGCCACTCCCATCTGAGCAGCTTCGTGAAAATCCTTGCGGGTTGTCGAACTCGCCCACCATGAGCGCGTTGGTGTTGATCACCCGGGGGGCGTCACGGTGAGTGGGGAACAATCCCACGGGATGACCGGAGGAGACGACGAGGGTCTGGGTCTCCGTCATCTGTTCCAGGTATTGGGTCACCAAACGGTACTGCATCCAATTCTGGAATACCTGGCCAGTCTCCCCGTACGTGACCAGCTCGTAGGGATAGAGCGCGACGTCGAAGTCCAGGTTGTTGTCGATGTTGAGTTGCAGCGCGCGTGCTTCCAGGATGCCGCGGTATTCGCCGATAGGCTTCGCCTTGATGGGACCTTCCGGACGGTAGCGGTAACCGTAGATTCTGCCCCTATCCTTGAGCTCCGCGTGGAACTCAGGGGCCAGGCGATCGTGGAGGGACGCGGGGATATAGCGCAGGGCGTTCTTGAGCGCCGTGACGGTCTGCTCGCGCGACAGGGTATATCCGCGGTCGGGAGCCCGCCGGATGTCTTCTCGCAACTGGGGTGCTGGCGGCAATTCCTCGGGGAGCGATACCACCAGCGGCGCCTCGGCCGATCCGCCCCGGTCCGGGTGCATCATGCCCCCTCAGCGATCGGGCGCTCACCTTCCCCAGCGACCTGTTGTTGGTCTTCGAGTAGGCGGCTCTCGATGATCTGGTCGAGCGAGAAGTCGTGCAGCTGCAGATAGTGGCGGATTGTCTCCTCGAAGGCCGCGAGGGGCGCCATACCGATGAGCTCGCAGCCGGTGACCTCCACTCCGTGCCGGGCCGCCTCGAAGCGGATGGTCTCGAGGACCCGATGGATGGGAGTCTCCTCGTATTGTACGAAGTTCATGGAGACCTGCACTTGTCCCTTGCTTTCAAGCGGCAAGCCCAGCGCACGGAGGTTACGGTACCCGCCGCTCGAGAACCGCACAGCTTCGGCTATCCGCTTGGCCACGGTCAAGTCGGTGGTGTTGAGGTTAGCGTTGAAGGCGATGAGAGGGAATCTGACTCCCACGATAGAGGCCCCCGACCGGGCGTTGAACTCCGCGGGACCGGCATCCGGCCGGCCGGCTTCAGTCGCCAATCTGGTCGGCAGCCCCTCATACTCTCCGCGCCTCACATCGGGCAGGGCGACGCGCTCTGGTGTGGTGGCCGCATCCTGGTAGTAGTAAACGGGAACACCTTGTTCCCCGAGCCATAGACCTAGCCTTCTGGCGATATCAAGCGCCTCGTCTTTGCTCACCCCGTGCAATGGGATGAACGGGATGACGTCCACCGCGCCCAGCCGTGGGTGAGCCCCGTGATGCTCGCGCATGTCGACCAGTGCCAAAGCCTCCCGGCACAAAGCCTGGGTGGCTTCGAACACAGCCTCGGGCCCGCCCACATAGGTGAAGACGCTACGGTTGTGATCGGGGTCCGCGCTCCAGTCCAGCAACGTGGCGCCGGGGACCCGTCTCACCGCCTCGGCCACCTGCTGCAACCGGCCCAGGTCCCGACCCTCGCTCACATTCGGCACACACTCCATCAAGCGCATGGCCGTACCTTCGAGATCGGCTCCCTCAGCGACACGCACTTACCGGCTTTGAACACCTGATCCACGGGGTTAACTCCGTAGTGATACGGGATCTCGGTGTGCTTCTTGCTTTCCAGGATGAGGATGTCCGCTTTCTTGCCTACCTCGAGGCTACCCACCTCTTTTTCAAGCGCGAGAGCCCGCGCCCCCTCACAGGTGACCGCGCGGATCACCTCCGCGGCCGTCATGTGGAGGGCGCAGCAACCCATGGTCGCCATCAGCCAGAGGTTTTCCGTGGGGCTCGAGCCGGGATTGAGATCGGTAGAGAGCGCCACGTGCACCCCCGAATCGAGGAGCCTCCGAGCCGGCGCCAGCTGATCGGTGCCGAGGAAGAACGCCGCGCCCGGCAGGAGCACGGCCGTGACGCCACTCTTGGCCAGAGCAGCGATACCGGCATCGCTCACATAATCCAGATGATCGGCGGAGACGGCACCCAACTCAGCAGCAAGCGCCGCTCCTCCTCCCTCGGAGAGTTGATCCGCGTGCAGCTTGGGCCGAAGGCCGTTCTCCGCGGCCACGGTGAGTATCGACCGGCACTGATCCGCCGTGAACGCGCCCTTCTCGCAGAACGCGTCGCAAAAGCGGGCAATGCCGCGTGCCGCGACAGCCGGGATCATCTCCGTCGCCACCAGTTCGAGGAAGGCTTCGGCCCGCCCCCGATAGTCGTCCGGAAGAGCGTGTGCTCCGAGCAAGGTGGACACGATATCGACAGGATGGATAACGTCAAGCTGCGCATACAGTTCGAGGATACGGAGCTCCTGCTCGCGGACAGTCCGTAGCCGCTCTTGGCCTCCACCGTGGTCACTCCAAGTGAGAGCAGCCGGCCCAGGCGGCCCAGCGCGAGCGCGCGAAGCTCCTCATCGCTCGCGGCCCTGGTCGCCCTCACGGTGCTCGCGATGCCGCCACCTGCCAGCGCCACTTCCTGATAGCTGGCTCCAGCGATTCGCGCTTGAAACTCCGCCGATCGGTCGCCGGCAAAGATGAGATGGGTGTGACAATCGACAAGCCCGGGCATCACCACGCGGCCCTCCGGCGTCGACGATCACCGCGCCCTCGGCGAGAGTGACCCGGCTCCGCAGTTGTTTCGCCGGACCCACCCAGACGACCCGCCCGTCCTTCGCCGCCACCGCTCCCCCGACCACCAGACCGATCCCTTTACCTTCCGCCGGACAGGTAAGAAGTTCCCCCGCCCCCGTGATGACGAGGTCGGCCTCCACGGGATGCGCCGGCGCGACAGTGGTCTTCATTGTCAATGGGCTCATCATGGCTCCCGGTCCTAGATAGTAGGGGCCAACTCCAACGGCCCCACAGTGTCTTCTACGCGTCCAACGAGCGATCCATCCTCGATCAGACGGCTGAGACGTTCGATGTCCGGCGTCTGCGGACGGTCATCCTCAAGTGGAGGTATAGATTCGCGGATGAAGGCCCAGGCCGCCGCGGTCCCGTCGCCCGGCTTGTCATCGCGCCGGAATTCGAGTCCTTGGGCTCCGCAGAGCAATTCGATCGCGATCACCCGTTGGACGTTGCGAACCACCTCGCGCGCCTTGAGCGCCGCGTGAGCACCCATGCTGACGAAGTCCTCCTTGTTGGCCGAGGTGGGAATGCTATCCACGCATGCCGGGTGGGTGAGGATCTTGTTCTCCGAGACTAGGGCCGCCGCCGTGACCTGCGCGATCATCAAGCCAGAATTCAGTCCGCCTCGATGGCATAAGAACGCGGGCAGTTCGTCCGAAGTGCTGGGGTCCATCATGCACTCTACCCTCCGCTCGGAGATGTTGGCCATCTGGGCCACGGCTATCGAGAGGATATCCATAGCCTGAGCTATGGGTTGTCCGTGGAAGTTGCCGCCCGATAGGACCAGCTCTTCGGGAACGAAAACCAGGGGGTTGTCCGTGGCGGCGTTCACCTCCACTTCGAGCACGCGGCGCACGAACGCCAGCGCTTCCTTCGCGGCCCCATGCACCTGAGGGGCACATCGCAATGAGTACGCATCCTGCACTTTCCCGCATCCGGCATGGGAGGTTAGGATCTCACTTGCCTCGAGAAGCCGCAGGAGATTCCTCGCGGTGGCTCGCTGTCCGGGATGCGGCCGCACCGCCTGGGTCATATCGAGATACGGGGTGCGGGTGCCGCGAAGCGCTTCGAGCGAAAGGGCGCAGGCGACGTCGGCGGCTTTCGCTGAGTTTTCGGCTTTCAGAAGGCTGAGTATCCCCACACCGGTCATCATTTGAGTGCCGTTGATGAGTGCCAGACCTTCTTTGGCCTGCAGCACGACGGGTTCGATACCCGCTGATCTGAGAGCCTCGCCACCCGGCATCCGCCGGCCGCCGAAGACCGCCTCCCCCGCCCCCATGAGAACAGCGCTCAGGTGGGCGAGCGGGGCCAGGTCGCCACATGCCCCCACCGAGCCCTTGCTCGGGATCACCGGGAGCACCCCTGCATTCAACAAGTCGATGAGAGTCTGCAGCACTACCAGGCGGGCACCAGAATAACCCTTGGCGAGTACGTTAGCCCGAAGGAGCATGACCGCCCGGGTCTCCTCGGCGCCCAGCGGTTCGCCCACGCCACAGCAATGACTGAATATGAGATTCCGCTGCAGCTGGAGCGAGTCCTCGCCGGCGATCCTCACTTCCGCGAACTTGCCGAAACCGGTAGTCACGCCATACACGACGGCATCCTCGGCAAGCAGGCGCTCGATATATGCGCGAGCCTCATCGATCCGGGGCACTGCACTTTCGGCCAACCGGATGGCCGCCTCACCTCGCGACACCACCAGAACGTCGTCAAGGCCAAGTGAGTTGCCGTCGATCGATATCGTTCTCATAGTCCGCGCTTACTCTCTCCCCGGCGTGGCATCATCCGCGCCGACATCACAACAAAGCTACGCGAACATAGTATAGCCACAGGAACCCAGCTCGGGCTCATGCGTAGCCCGAGGATTCCCGTTCTTCATCTCGACCGATGACCCGCCTCCTTCTCGTGACCGGTTCACGGCCGGCACCAGGCCGGATCGAGATGCGACTACTTCTTTGATTCGCCGACGATACCAAACAGCTCAGACGCCCGAATCACCATATAATCCTCGCCGTCGACTTTGACCTCGGTGAAGCCATGCTTTGGAATCACGACGATGTCGCCCTCTTTCACGGGCATCGGGAGCAGTCTCCCCTTGCTGTCGTATTTCCCCGGACCAGCCGCGAGAACTGTGGCCTCCGACGGCTTCTCCCTGGCCGCGTCGGGAAGAACGATCCCGCTCTTTGTCTTCTCTTCCTTCGCCATCAGCTTGAGCACGACCCTATCCTCGAGTGGCACTAGTTTCATGCAGAACCCTCCTGTCTCACTTCTTGAGCCGTTTATCATCCACGCACAAATGGGCGAACGCAACCTCATGCGCAGAATTGGCACTCCACACTGCCGAGTGCCAACCGCCGGATATCTTATGGGCCAAAGTGGAATCTGTCAAACGCTCCTCGTGTGGCCACCTCGCCTTGCGCCTCTCTGACTTGCCGCCTCCCGGTCTTGGGGTGTCAGCAGCGTGCTATTCCGGGGGCTCCTGTGTCTTGGCGGCGGAGATGTGCAGGGGTATGTTGATCACGACGACCCACGGAACGACGTATAGCGCGCCTTTTAGCCGAAGCGCATCCTGGTTGTGCAGGAAGGCTTCCCACCAGTGCTCGACGACGAATTCAGGGATGACGACGGTCACCGTATGGTCCGGACCGGGTTTCAGCGACCGCACGTACACCACCGCCGGCTTGATGAACTCGCGGTAGGGAGACTCCACCACCTCGAGGGGGACGTCAATCTTCATGCGATCCCACGTCTCCTGGAGGCGCGCGAGGCGCTCAGGATCGCTGCTTACGGTCACTGCATGCACATCGTCGGGGGAAAGAGCCCGGGCGAGTGAAAGCGAACGCGCGGTGAGCGAGTTGACCTGGGCAACGAAGAGGACGACAGTCGTGCGTGGACGGGAGGTAACGACCCGACCGAGTTCCTCCAGCTCCATCATGTTCTGGGGCTCAAGCACAGCGGCCACCCGCTCATAGTGGCGGTGGACGACATAGAAGATCCCCACGAGGATAGGTACAGCTGCTACAACTAGATAAGCGCCGTGGAGAAACTTGACGAAGACGATGACCACAGACACAACTGCGGTGAGCGTCGCACCGACGCCGTTCATGAGCGCCCGCCGCTGCCAACCTTCGTTCTTGAGCCTAAACCAGTGGATCACCATGCCCGACTGGGAAAGAGTGAAGCTGATGAAGACCCCCACCGCGTAGAGCGGGATCATGCTGTTCGTGTTGGCCTTGAATACGAGGACGACGACGATCGCGGCCACAGTAAGCCCGATGATCCCGTTGGAGAAAACGAGTCGGTCGCCGCGGTTCATGAACTGGCGTGGCATGAGGCCGTCGCGGGCCAGCACCGAAGAGAGGCGCGGGAAACCTGCGTAGCTGGTATTGGCTCCCAAGAAGAGGATCGCCATGGTGGCGATCTGCAAGGCAAAATAGAGGAAAGTCCCGTTGCCGTATACAGACTTCGCCACCTGGCTGAGCACGGTTTCGCTGCCGTTCGACGAGGGATGGATCTGGATGATCTGTGATAATGCTGTCACCCCGATCAACAAGAAGGCCAAGATCGTTGCCATGATGCCGAGAGTCATGCCGGCGTTTCGGCTCTCCGGCGGCTTGAAGGCGGGCACGGCGTTGGAGATCGCCTCGGTGCCGGTCATCGCGGAGCAGCCTGCAGCAAATGCGCGAAGGATGAGAAAGATCGTCAGGGGCTGAAGCCCCGGGACCGAGTCATGCGCCAACGGTGGGAGGTCGCCCAGGGCCCAGCGGACCATGCCGACCACCACCAGCCCCCCGCAGAGCAGCGCGAACAAGTAGGTTGGAATCGCGAACAGCGTGCCGGACTCCCGCACGCCCCTCAGGTTCGCCAGGGCCACGAGCAGGATCACTCCCACGCAGATGTACACACGATAGGCATAGAGCGAGGGCACGGCCGAGTAGACCGCGGCCACTCCCGCTGCTGTGCTCACCGCAACGGTCATCACGTAGTCGATCATCAACGAGGCGGCGGCCACCAGTCCAGGGGACAAGCCGAGATTCTCGCGGCTGACGATGTACGAACCGCCCCCGCTGGGATATGCATGGACTGTCTGCTGGTACGAGAGTGCCACGATCCCGAGCAGAGCGGCCACCGCAAGCGCGACATAGATGGAGTAGTGAAGCGCCAAAGATCCCGCGAGGACGAGAGCGATAAGGATCTCTTCGGTCGCGTAGGCCGTGGACGAAATGGCGTCGGCCGAGAACACCGGCAATGCGAGCTTCTTGGAAAGCCGCTCGCTTTGCTCTTCGGCAGTCGGTATGGGGCGCCCCACGAGGGCGCGCTTAATAGCGGAAGCGGTACTCAATGTCTCCGGCGGTCGGGTTCTGGAAGTTTCTGGAGTCTATCAGGGGAAATCGCGAGGCGCGACCCCTGTGTCAACGTCTGCCGGCGCCTACGACGATTCCGGCGTGGGATAGATCTCCTCGGCATCAGTAACGCCAATGTGGAAGGGGATACTGATCACCACCACCCAAGGTACCCCCAGCAACGCAGCCTTCAGCCGAAGCGCATTCTGGTTGTGGAGTAGATTCTCGTACCAGTGCTCTACCACGAACTCCGGGATGATGACGGTAACGGTGTGGCTCGGGCCCGGCTCCAAAGAGCGCACGTACTCGACCGCCGGCCGAGTGAACTCGCGGAAAGGTGATTCGACTGCCTTTAGGGGCACGTCGATCTCCATCTCCGCCCAGGTGTGCTCGAGCTTCGCCAGAGCAGCCGGGTCGCTCGTTATTGTGACGGCGTGAAAATCATCCGGCGAGAGCCCTCGGCCGAGTGACAGGGCACGCGCCGTCAGCTCGTTGACCTGGGACACGAACAGTACGACGGTCGTCCGTGGCTTCGAGACGGCGATCCTGCCGAGGCGAGCAAGCCGTTCCTCGCTCTGAGGCTCGAGGAACCGAGCCACTTTGTCGTAATGGCCCTTGACATACGAGAACATCAAGATCAGGACGATCGCGGCAGCGAAGACGATGTACGCCCCCTGGATGAACTTGGTCAACAGGACCACGATCGAGACGATACCAGTCGCGAAAGCGCCGAACGCGTTCATGGCGGCACGCCTGCGCCAGCCGTCATTCTTGAGTCGGAACCAATGCACGACCATGCCCGACTGCGACAGGGTAAAGCTGACAAAGACGCCCACTGCGTACAACGGGATCATCCTGTTAGTGTTCGCGCCGAACGCGATGATGATGACGATCGCCAGGACTGCCAGTCCCACGATCCCGTTGGAAAACGCCAGCTTGTCCCCCCGATTCATGAACTGCCGGGGCATGAGGCCGTCCCTGGCTAGGATCGAAGAGAGCCGGGGAAAGTCGGCGAAACTGGTGTTTGCGGCAAAGATCAAGATGGCCATGGTGGCAATCTGTAAGGCAAAGTACAAGAAGGTGCCGTTACCGTAGACTGACCGAGCTACTTGGCTGAGCACTGTGTCGTTGGTTACTGATTGCAGATGCATCACGCTTGCCAGATGCGTCACGCCGAGCAACAGGAACCCGAGGATGGCCGCCATTATCCCCAGAGTGATGGCGGCGTTGCGACTCTCCGGCGGCTTGAACGCAGGTACGCCGTTGGAGATCGCCTCAGTCCCGGTCATCGCGCTGCAACCGCCGGCAAATGCTCGAAGGATCAGATACAACGTCAATCCGCTCGTCACCTCGACGTTTCCCGTGTAGACCACGGGGTGCAGATCACCCATCAACCAGCGAATCGTACCCGCCACCACCAGTCCGCCGCACAGGAGAACAAAGGCGTAGGTAGGAAAGGCAAATATTCTGCCCGATTCGCGGAGACCTCGCAGGTTCGCCAGGGCCACGAGGACCACGAAGGCCACGGAGATCTCCACCCGATACGCGTACAAGCTGGGGAAGGCGGAAGTTACAGCAGCAACGCCGGCGGCCACGCTCACCGCCACCGTCATGACGTAGTCGATCATGAGCGAGGCTGCCGCTGTCATGCCGGGGAGTTTGCCTAGATTTGCGCTGCTCACGATGTACGATCCGCCACCGGAAGGATAGGCGTGGATCGTCTGCTGATAGGAGAGTGCCACGATCACGAGCAATCCGGTGACGGCCGCGCTTATGGGAAGCGCCCAGTGAAGAGCCGCCGCCCCCGCCGCGATGAGTACGATCAAGATCTCCTCGGTGGCGTATGCCGTGGACGAGATGGCGTCCGAAGCGAATACCGGCAGGGCGATGATCTTGGAAAGTCTGGTGCGATGCTCTTCGGAGGTCGGGATGGGCCGCCCAAGCATCACCCGCTTGATCATCTGAGTCGTCGAAGCCAAGCCCGATCAGTCCCTTTCACGCATTGCTACATCCCCACGGTGGCCGCCGAGATTCAGCTATCCCGTCCGGCGCCAAGAACGTCTAAGGATAACAACTACTTCCCCGAATGACAGCCACCGTCACGCACCCTGTCGATAAAGCCGGGGCCGCCTGCCGCGTTCGCGGCAGGCGGCCCCCGTCAGCTTCTTATCGCCGTTGTCCTAGTTCAGAACCCCGGCTGCGCCGGCAGGCGAGCGGCTACGCTTCGACGGCCTGCTTCTTGATGCGCATCGAGTAGAAAGAACGCCACACAAAGGTCACCGAGATCAGGAAGAACACCGCGGCCAAGATATAGGTCAGGGTATGTCCTTGCTTGTCGGCGATGCTCACCGCCAACTCCACGGCCAGAAGGCCGAAGAGAGTGGTGAACTTGATGATCGGGTTCATGGCCACCGAAGAGGTGTCCTTGAACGGGTCGCCCACCGTGTCGCCGACGACGGTGGCCGCATGCAGTTCGGTGCCTTTCTCCTTGAGGTCGACCTCTACGATCTTCTTGGCGTTGTCCCATGCTCCTCCAGCGTTGGCCATGAAGATGGCTTGGAACAGGCCGAAAGCGGCGATCGAGATCAGATAGCCGATAAAGAAGAACGGCTCCAGGAAAGCGAAGGCCAGCGTGCCGAAGAACACCGCCAGGAAGATGTTGATCATCCCGCGTTGCGCATACTGCGTGCAGATGGCCACCACTTTGCGGCTGTCTTCCACCGAGGCTTTTGTCTCGCCCTCGTCAAGCCGGATGTTGCGCTTGATGAATTCCACCGCGCGGTACGCGCCGGTGGTAACCGCCTGGGTGGAAGCGCCCGTGAACCAGTAGATCATCGCGCCACCCATGATGATCCCCAAGAGGAACGGCGGATGCAGGATCGACAGGTTCGAAAGGCCAGTGGTGAGACCGTTGGTGAGTGCCATGATGATGGAGAAGATCATGGTAGTGGCGCCAACGACCGCGGTGCCGATGAGTACCGGCTTGGCTGTTGCCTTGAACGTGTTCCCGGCGCCATCGTTCTCCTCGAGATTGTCCTTGGCCACCGAGAAATCGGGATCGAAACCGAAGTCGCCTTTAATCTCCGCTGCCACGTTCGGGATCGATTCGATAACGGATAGCTCATAGACGGACTGCGCGTTGTCGGTGACCGGTCCGTAGGAGTCCACGGCGATGGTCACCGGGCCCATGCCCAGGAAGCCGAAGGCCACGAGGCCGAAGGCGAAGACCGCCGGAGCAAGCATGATGTTGCCGACCCCCTGCGTGCTCACCAGGTAGCCGATCCCCATCAGCACCATGATGGTGAAGCCAAGGTAGTAGGCGCTGAAGTTGCCGGCGACCAGACCGGAGAGGATATCGAGTGACGATCCGCCTTCCCTGGCCGAGGCAACGACCTCACGCACGTGGGCAGACTTGGTGGACGTGAAGACCTTGACGAGCTCCGGGATGATCGCCCCTGCCAGAGTACCCATGGTGATGATGATCGAGAGCTTCCACCACAGACTGCCGTCCAGTTGGCCGATCTGGGTACTGCCGCCGATGAGGGCCCATGACACGACGAAGGTGAAGGCCACGCCCACTAGGGATGTGAGCCACACAAGAGAGGTCAGCGGGGCCTCGAAGTTCATCTTGTCCACATTCTGGTAGCGCGCTTTGGATATGGCCGCGTTGATGAAGTAAGACAGACCGGCGGTGATGATCATCATGACCCTCATCGCGAAGATCCACACGAGGAGCGAGACCTGGACCATTGCAGCGGTCCTGGCGGCCACATCGGGGGCCATGCCCTTACCTGTGAAGACGGAGGGAATGATCGCCAGGATGATGAAGGTGATGAGCGCAACGCCCGTGACCCCGTAGGTCTCGAAACCGTCGGCGCTGGGACCAACCGAGTCGCCGGCGTTGTCACCGGTGCAGTCGGCGATCACGCCGGGGTTACGAGCGTCGTCTTCCTTGATATTGAAGACGATCTTCATGAGGTCGGACCCGATATCGGCGATCTTCGTGAAGATGCCGCCCGCGATCCGCAAGGCTGCGGCGCCGAGTGACTCGCCGATGGCGAAGCCGATGAAGCAGGCGCCGGCATAGTCACGCGGGATGAACAGCAAGATGATCAGCATGATGATCAACTCGACGCTGATCAGCATCATGCCGACGCTCATGCCGGAACGGAGCGGGATCGCGTGGAGTTTGTAAGGCTTGCCTCGTAGGCTGGCGAAGGCTGTGCGGGAGTTGGCGAAGTTGTTCACACGGATCCCAAACCAGGCCACGCCGTAGCTCCCCGCGATGCCGATCACGCTGAACACAAGGATGATGAACACCTTGAGCCCGGGGTAGTGACTAAGGACGCCGAAATACACGCCGATGACGATAGCGATGAAGACCCAGAGAAGAATCAAGAACTGGCCTTGCTTCAAGAGGTAGGTCTTGCAGGTCTGGTAGATGAGCTCAGAGATCTCTCGCATCGATCGGTGCACCGGCATTGCCTTCAGACTCCGGTAGATGACCATGCCGAAGACGAGACCGAGTGCGCAGATAATAAGACCAAGTGTGAGCAGCAGCTGGCCGGTGATCCCGTGGAATTTGACTAGGTTCAGTTTCGGGAGTACCAGGCTGGCCTCTCCGGAAGTGGACTCTGCTGCCAAGGCCATCGGAGCGAAGACCAGGGTCGAAAAAGCAAGCGCACCGAAGAAGAGCGCGAACCTCTTCCAGCGACGCGTGGATTTTCCGGGCGGTTTACCTTCCATTCAGCGAGCCTCCTTCTTGCTCCTCATACCAATAGTGATTCACGCTCCCCCACCTCCTCTGGCCCGACCTACGGCCAGGAGCTCGGAGCGGATCGAACCCACCCGAAGACGCGGGCGCACTCGTCTCTCAGGAACGGCCGGCCGGCGTGAGACACGACCAAGCGCCCCTAGTACGACCGCAGGGAGAAAACGGAATCCTTCCCGCGACGCTCTCAGAACGTCACAGGCCCTCCCCGGGGCGCCGAAAGCACGGCTTTCGGCTCGTCCGGCGGCCCGCTCGGTCAGGCTCAATCCAACGCCCCATGCTACAGAACTCCCCGCTACCACGTCAAGAAGTCCAACACCCGCAGTCCGGGCTCGGACCATCCTGCGCCTCTCAGCCGCGTGGCCAGGTTCCCCTGTGGCCCCGTGCACGAGGCGTGTGCGAAATACTGCGCCCGTGGTTTGGCGCGGGACGGTCGGGGCCGATATCATGCCTACACGAACGATGACGAAAGGAGAAACCGTGGAAAGGTGGCAGTGCCTTCTTTGCGGCTACATCTACGATCCAGCCGTGGGAGATCCAACCCAGCGAATCGCACCCGGCACGGCCTTTGAAGACCTCCCCGATGATTGGGAATGCCCGGATTGCGGCGCGAGCAAAGACGAATTCGAGAGGATGCCCGACTAGCAGGGCCTACTGACTGGCAGGACTGACGGACTGGTAGGGGCCCACTGACTAGCTACGGGCCCACGGACTAGCAGACCCCCTGACTAGCAGGACCGGCTCAGTAGGTGCCGCATCAACAGATGGCCCGGGGCGACGGCGAGTCCGGTTGCACGGGCCTCGGCCTCGGTGTACGCCTGCGCACCGTTCGGGCTGAAGCCAGGGCCCCAGAGAACGAACGGCACCGGCTCCGCCACGTGTGTCATCACGGTAAGGGGTGTGGGGTGGTCCGGCATCGCCAGCACACACAGTTCCTCGTGTGCGATGACCTGCGACACCATCAACGCGTCGACCTGCTCGATAGCTCGGACTTTCGCTGCCGCGTCCCCCACGTGTGATGCCTCATCTGGAGCCTCAACGTGGACGAAGACGGCGTCGTGAGCGTTCAAGGCCTCGATACAGCCGGTCATCTGCGCCTCGTAATCATTGTCGTTCCCGTCGGTGACACCAGGAATATCCAGGAAGTCCACTCGGGCCTGCTTGGCCAAACCGCGCAGTAGATCGACGGCCGAACTCATGGCGGCAGAGACGCCGTAAAGTTCTAAGAAGGAGGGCATCGCCCCCGGGCGCACCCCTGGCCAAAAGAGCCACACCTGAGTAGCAGGCAATTCTCCTCGCGCCATTCGAGCCCGATTCACCGGGTGGTCGGCGAGGACCTTCTTGGAGTCGTCCATGATGGCTTGGGCGAGACCCGCCCCCCTCCCCCTAGGCAGCTCGTCGGCCACAGGGCGACCCGTGATGTCGTGCGGGGGCGTGAATTCGGTCGCCAGCAGATCGCCGCCGTTGCGAATGGTGACTATGTGACGGAAGCCCACGCCCGGGTGGAAACGTACCCGCTCGTCGCCCAAGCGCGCCTGAAGAGCGTCGACCAACTCACGTGATTCCTCGGAGCTGATATGTCCAGCCGCGTAGCTCTTCATGAGCCCGTCCTGGACTGTGACAAGATTGCAGCGCATCGCGACCTGTCCCGGCTCCAGATCGATATCCATGGCCATGGCTTCTACCGGCCCCCGGCCAACGTAGTAGGCGACGGGATCGAAGCCCATCACGCTCAAGCATGCCACGGCGCTAGATGCTTCCATCCCCTCGGGCACGTTGTGCGACAGGCCCACCACCCCCTCGCGAGCCAGTCGATCCAGGTTCGGGATATGAGCGACCTCAAGGGACGTCCTCCCGTCCAAAGCCGGCGCCGGCCAGCCCGACGCTCCGTCGATGATGAGAATGAGATACTTCAACGCTCCTCCGAATCATGGTCGTGTGACCGGAGCCCGAGCGACATGTGTCGCGCAGGCCCAGGCCGCCAAGGCCAAGTCTCTCGCCGGCCCATTATATGCGCTAATGTGGCTCCTAGGCACCTGACGTGGCGCGACTCAAGCGGAGGATGGATTTGGAGCGAACGGACAACAGCAGCGAGACTTCTCTACCTGGACGTGTTGCGCCCGCTGATAGTCCCCAACTGCCGGAATGGGCCAAGGTAGTGCTGCTCATGGCACCAGTGGCGTACGTGGGAATGGTCGACCAGGACGGCCCGTATGTGGTGCCCGTGAGCTTCACGTACGCCGGCGGCGAGATCCTCTTCCACGGCGGACCGGGGAAGAAGTCTCAAGCACTGGAGAATGACCCCAGGGTCTGCGTTGCTGTCACCACCCAACCGAGGTTCGTCCGGGGGGAAAGTGCGTGCAAGGACACATTTCATTACCGATCGGTCCTCATTTTCGGAGAAGCCCGGCGCTTGACCACGGCTGCGGAGGCCGCGCGCGCACTTCGTCTCATCATCGGGAAGTACGACCAGGTCGGCGCTGAGGCCCCCTTCGATGAGCGGGTATTCGAGCGAACCTGGGTGCACGCGGTAAAGATCCAGGCCTTCACCTGGAAGGCCGAACCCTCACCAGAGGTGGCATAGTCGTATCGGAGCACAAGCCGCACACCGTGGCGGCCAAGCCACGGACCAGGGGCAACCGGGGTGGGCATCGCGGAGGCCGGAGCAGAAGACTGGAGAGGTCGCTACTCCCCGAAAGTCTCCTGGAGCGCGGCCTGATAGGCGGCGAGTGTGTAAGCGTCGAAAAGGACAAAGCGCACTTCCGATAGGGAACCCCTACCGCTCTCGAGCGATCGTCTTACCGCGTTCAAAGCCACCCGGGCAGCTTGGTCGACCGGATAGCCATAGGCTCCTGTGGAGATCGACGGGAAGGCTACGCTCCCCAAACCTTCTTCCCGGGCGACCTGAAGACTGGAGGAATATGCCTTGGCGAGAGTCGACTCTTCGCCTCTGCCACCGCCATGCCACACCGGTCCCACCGCGTGGATCACTCGCCTCGCCGGCAGACGTCCAGCGCTCGTCGACACTGCGTCTCCCGCCGTGAGAGGCCCGCGCAATCGGATGATCCGCTTACCCTCCTCGAGGATGATGGCCCCGCCCGCCCGGTGGATGGCGCCGTCTACGCCGCCCCCGCCCATGAGACCCGAGTTGGCCGCGTTAACTATGCCGTCCACCTGCTGGGTGGTGATGTCGCCCTCGACCAGGGTGACATGAACGCCAGCGAACCAGACCTCGTATGCGAGGGAAGGATCAGCCACCGCCGACCGCCGGGAACAGCCCTAGCCGGTCGCCGTCTACCAAGGAAGTGTCGAGACTCACGCGCCTTCCGTTGAGCAGGATCATCTCAATGTCCGCTAGCATCATGCCCTCCTGCTCGACCACGTCTCGCACCGTGAGGCCCGGGCGCGCGATCACCTGGAATTCAGTCCGATCGCGGTCCGTGCCAGCGGTGAGGTTGGCGAAGAGCCGCACGTCGATCATCCCTCTCCGACCTTTCGAGCAGACTGCCGGGCACGTCGATGGCAGAGGTAGGATACTTAACAAAAAGTCTAGCATGCTGCCCCGCCTCGAGGACCCGACGGGACACCTGACTCGATCCATCACGGCGTCCGACGCACACAACGGGACCAGGCTCTGGGGGTCCAGTCGTGTCATGGACCAATCGGTCTTCGGGGGCCGCCCAGACGATCGCGGGGCCGGAGGCTCAGCGCGGGGCTGAGATGGTTGTCCTTGGTAGTGGGTCAGTGACCCACTACCATGTCCTTGGGTTCGAGCGAGGCAGGAGGGCTGGCTGCTATACTGGATTGCAACCATCATTCCGCATTCCCGGACCTGCTTATGCGCACGTGTTTGGGCAGGAGGCATGAATCATGGCTTTCCCGAAAGACTCGTCTGCGGTCGAGGGTCGCTGCGAAATCTGTGGCGCGGACCTGATCGATGAGCTTGTGATCCAGGAGTTGGCCGACGGCAGCCATGTGTGTATTTGTCGCGAATGCGCAGCAGGCGCCCAGGGAGCCGCCCCCGCGGACGACAGCGAGCCCACCTCTCGCACGAACACAAACCAGGGGCCTTTCCCCGGAGTCGGCGGAAGTCGGGTGACGGCAGCCGGGCGACGGAGGCGATCGGGACTTGACGGAAGAGCTGCTGATGCCGGTGGCCGACCTCATCGCACTCCAAAAAGACGTGCAGTCGGCACTCGAGAGGTTGGCGTCGTCGTTGGAGCGTTTTGCCGCCGAAGTATTGGTCCAATCGTCCGACGAGACAGGCAAGCTCGAGAACAGGCTTCAGACTCTGGAACGCGAGCTTGAGCAGACGCGCAAGCGCTTGCAGGACACTGAAGGTCTGATGGTCAGCGCGCCCCCGCCGGCAGTGGCGCCGTCGGTTCCCAGGGAGGCCAACGAAGAAGAGCCCGCCGCGATGGTAACACCGGCAACCCCGCCGTCGACTGCGCCCGTGAGTCCGCCCCCGCCTGCCGCGGCAGTCTCAACGGGATCGGCACCGGTGCCTCCACCTGCTTCCGAAGAGACCCCCCACGGCTTCACCTTAGAGGCCGTTCAGCTAACCCAGCGCTACTTCAACGAGAGTGCCTTCGTGGACAAGATCCGGGGGGTGCGGCGCAGCTTGGGCAAGCCACGAGCCAACCTATCCAGGATCGCCGGCCACGGAGTCCGCGTTTTCGTGACGGTTGCCTGGGACATAGTCTGGTACCAGTTTGTTGTGGATCTCGCGCGCGACCTTCCGCCGGACGAGAGAGTCAGGCTCTTCAGGGAGGGGATGGACCTTGCCGAGTTGGCGAGTCATTTCAAGGAATCGAACACCATCGTCGACGAGGACGGTAGGATCGACGCCTCTGAGCTCGAGGTGGCACTTCTGAGCGACCCCTCTGCGCTCATCACCGACATGACTCCGGAGGAGGAACAGGCTCTGGAGGACGCCACCGAGGAGATTTGGGACCAGCACACCTCGCCCGAGTTTAAATGGGACGATTGAGCGGACCAAGCACTAGCGAGAGCAACAGGAGCACCAACATGTACAAAGCCGAGGCAACAGCCGGTCCTGTGCATATCCTGCGTCCGGCGGGCGAGAGTGACCTGCTCAAGGAACTCGAGAAATACGTTCGAGATGCCGGGATCAATCTGGCCTGGCTGTCGGGGATGGGCGCCGTATCACGAGCCACCCTCCGGTACTACGATCAAGTTGACCACGAGTGGGACGATCTGCAACTGGAACAACATCTCGAGGTGGTGAACCTCGTGGGAAACGTATCACTTCTCAACGGACAGCCGATCGTGCACGTGCACGTCACCCTCTCCGATGAGGAAGGCAAGTGCTGGGGCGGCCACCTGGCCTACAACACGTTGGTCTTCAACATGGAGATCATGCTTCAGTCCCTTTCGGGAGCGGTCGTGAGCCGGGTGTCCGACCCCGTGACCGGGCTTTCTCTCTGGCGGTAGTGGCAACGACGGCCTGAGGAGAGCTAGTGGAAAGACTTTGGGCTCCCTGGCGATTGGAGTACATCGCAGGAGAAAGACCTGATGGGTGCATCTTCTGTGACAAGCCTTTGGAGAAAGACGACCGCGCGAACTACATTTTGCGCCGCGGAGTCCATTCCTTCGTGCTTCTCAACGCGTTCCCATATAACAACGGCCACCTCATGATTGCTCCGTACGCTCATCTCTCAGACCTGGACGAGCTCCCCCTGGAAACCCTCGTGGAGATGATGAAGCTCTGTCAGAACGCATTACGGGCTCTGAGGCTGGCGATGGGCCCTGATGGGTTTAATGTGGGCTTCAATCTTGGGGCCGCGGCAGGAGCTGGGATCAAAGACCATCTCCACTTGCATGTGGTGCCGCGCTGGGCTGGCGACACGAACTTCATGCCGGTCCTGGCCGACGTCCGCGTGGTCCCCCAGTCTCTCGAACGCGCCTGGGAAGTGATAGACCTCGCCTTTCAGAAGATTCAAGAGGGCGCACCGACCTAGGCTCACGTCGCCAGGCTGCCTGGCCTGTTCCGGTGTATCGAGGTCGACCCAAAGCCAGTGTTTCGGTAGGAGAGTGTACTGGCACACGGCAAGCCAAACCTATGGCGAGAAGCATGCTTTCGCGATCAGGAAGCAGATGCCTCCAGTCGGAGCAGTTCTCCCATCGCCTGCTGTCCCACCTCCATCTGAGCTGCACTTGGCTCGACTGTCGTGATATGGCGTTGAACGAAACGCCCAGGGGCCATAAGCAGCCGCGAGACAGGAGAACCCTTGTGCCTATTCGCCCAGCGCAGAGCCTCTAGAGCAGTACCAAGACTGACCACTCCCGCGACCGCTGAGCCCGTAGCGGTGCGGCCGCCGAGCGCACGACGCACGGCCCAATTGGTGAGGACGGTGGCCGTTAGATAAGGTCCGATGAGGTTCGAGCCGCAACGGTCATGCTCTTTGGGCGCCTCTCCCCGGAGCGGATCTTCGGGGTTGGCCTCGCGGCCCCCGATGAGTCTATGCTCGGCGCCATGGTAGGCGGCTATCGGAGAATCCTTGAGTGCCAGGATCGCGGGGACGAACGCCGCCAGCGCTGTACCGGCCTCCTGCACGAAGGCCGATCTCGGAGCGACCGCTCGCACCGCGGAGGTGGCCACGAGCGAGCCCGCGAGGGCGGCGGCGATGCGCGCCGCCTCGAGCGGTAGCACACCCGACCCCAGCCTAGCACGCACCTGGGCCAGTGTGAAAAGGCCCTCTCCAAATCGAGCGAGGCCCCCGAGCAGAGGCACGTGCGCGGTGGCAGACCCCACCAGGCTGCGTCTGCGGCCAGAGGCGACCCGGGTCATTCCGTCCCGATCCCTCACCGCTGCAGCCCAGAATCGCTCCGTCTGAAGCACCAGGCCATTCCTTAGGGCGGTCCCGCCGATGCGTGTTGGCTCCACTAGTCTTCCTCCAAACCTGGGACCTCTATGGCCCCCAGTTCCACTGCGTCCGTAAGTGCTCTACGGACTCTGACAGCATACGGTATGTAGATGAGACAGGTCAGACTTATGCTGAGAACGCCGATCAGCATGAAGACCCGCGGTATCCCGATGATCGAGCCTAAGGCCCCTCCGAGAAGAAAACCGCCGGCGGCACCTATCTGCCCAAAGCCTGCCCTCACTGCGATGAGGCGACCCGTATCCGCTCTATGGCCCAACTCCTGGAACATCGTGATCGAGGACACGAGGAGTCCTGCGTTGCCAAGCGCGCCCAATCCAATCAGCCCCACCTGTAACCAGAAGTAGTGAGTGAAGCTGACCCCGAGTAGACAGATCGCCATCCACAATAGTGACAAAGCCACGTAGCGGTTCTTGTCGCCGCTCAGCTTCAAGCGACTTACGGCAATCCCGCCGACGATGAAGCCGGAGGCCGTGATCACCTCCAAAGCGCCGATGCCCGGCCCAGGGTACCCTTTGAAAGCCGCCAAGGCGAGAAAATAACCATTGGGCACGTTCATCATGATCACCGCCGAAGGGAACACCGCCAATAGAAGATTCGTCCTCAAGCGCGCGTCCCTCCACAGATGGGCGACAACCGCCGGTGACTGGCCGATAAGAGTCCCGAGTCTGGCGCTCCCCCCAAGGCGGGGCAACACGCGCGGCAAGCCGACCAGAAGGAGTGCTGATAGCAGATAGCTGACTGCGTCTATAGCGAAACTCAACGTGTAGCCAACCAAGGTCACCAAGCCTGCGCCCACCAGATAGCCGATAAGCTCGGCCCCATTTTGGGAGACGCTAAGATAGGAGTTGGCTTGCACCAAACGATCCCGCGCGATGAGCTCGCCGATAACTTTGACCTGGCTGGGATTGAAAACCGCCGAGAACAACCCTATGAGGCCGGCCACTACATAAATGTCGGCGGTGGAGTACCGAGCTACGAAGGGCATCAGCAAGATGAGCACCGCACGGGCCAGATCGGCGGCAACCATGAGATTGCGCCCACTGAAGCGATCGACGAGTGCTCCGCCGACAAAGCTCATTACAACGAGAGGGAACGTCGAGACCGCCAGGATGCCCCCCATCTGGAGTACAGACCCGGTGATCTTGTAGACCATGAACGCAATGGCCACGGTCGAAATGGATGTGCCCAGGCTGGAAAGCCCTTGGGCGGTCAGTATCCGACCAAGCAGGCGGTTTTGCATGATTTCCTTAGCTGGCGTGCGTCCCTCCCCGATGTGCGCCGCCGGACGTGAGCGAGACTCAAGCCTAACACGAGAACATTCGGGTAGTCGCCGTTATATCCTCGGCGAGTAACCCGGTCGATCGCTACGGAGTAGGGCCCCGGACCAGGAGTCCTTCGCCGGGTCCAGCGATCAGGCAGCTAGGTCGCGAAGGAACTTGACCTTCTGGAATTGAATGCGGAAATCGTCGAGTTCGGCACGGCGATACCGCTCATCATGCTCTTCAAGCACTTTCACGAAGACCGTCGCGATCTCAGGATCGAACTGGGTCCCACACATCTTGGCTACCTCCGACCTTGCGAACTCAGTTGACAAGCGAGCCCTATACGGACGGTCGGAAACCATAGCCGAATAGCTGTCTGCCACGCAGACAATACGACTGATGAGCGGGATCGCCTCGCCCGAGACGCCCATAGGGTAACCCTTCCCGTCGAAACGCTCGTGGTGATGAAGAACGATCTGCGACAACTCGTCGAACTCCGTCATGTTGCCGAGTATCTTCTGCCCTGCCTGACAGTGAGTCTCGATAAGAGCCCACTCGCTCGCGTCGAGTTTGCCTGTGGCATTTAGAACGTCGTCAGGGACGCTGATTTTGCCGAGGTCATGGAGCAGGCCGGCGATATGGGCAAGGTTGCAGTCACGATCACTTAGCTTCAGTGCCCGCGCAATGTCCAGCGAGTACTGCGCCACGGCAGCGGAGTGCTGGGCGGTGTAATTGTCCTTTAAGTCCAGCGCCGTGATCATGCTGGCCGCCATTTGCAACGAAAAACGTTCGAGCCTACGAGCGAGCTCGCGCTCGCTGGAGTAGTTGCGGAATGCATAGACCAGGCCGATGACAGGCAGAAAGAAGAGCATGAAAGCGAGCGTATTGCGGGACAGATTGAAGATATAGATGAGACCAAGGCTGACAAACAGGAAGAAGAAGTGGAATGGGAGAAATGGCTGAAAGCCTTCCTTCCATACCCCGACGGCCCCTAAGCCTCTGCGAAGTCTCGCAACTGGCACGAATACCAGGAAATTCACCAGTTGGTATACGATGCCCGCAACGACCCCACTCACGGCCAGACTTGTGGCGGTATTTGTAAACAACGAGGGAATGATCCAGTAGACAAGAGCGGCAATCCCCGAGGCGAGCCCCAGGGAAGATGCAAAGCAGAGATTTCTGGTCCACTGCCCGCGTCGGAAGAACATCATCTGTCCCACGACCGCGACAAGGAAACTGGCCAAGGGACCAAGTAGGGCGGCGCTTAGAAAATAGGCCAAGAAGGTTGCGGACACCTCCGACGAGGGCCCCACCTGGACCGTGTATTTCTCTGCAAATGCCGCTAGAACCACGAAGAAGACGAAGCCAATGACAGACAAGCGTGGAAGGAAGAGCAGGTCGGAGAAAAATTGCAAATACACGAGGGCCAAAAGTAGCGCGAAGCTTGCTGCTGCGAGAGCAGCAACATAGAGCCCGAGCCGGCTCACTCTCTGGGGCAGAGTAACAGCATGGCCCGGGCCAGAAAAATCCGCGCTTTCACTCTTGCTCACGCGCCACCAACTCTTAGGTAGGAGTCAACTCTACCTATCGGCCACGGACAGCGGAGCTTTAGCGCCTTCCTAGCTTGGTGAGCCTAAAACGTCTTGTACGACATCTCTCAATCTCCTCTCAGGTGGCGCAGACGGTACCAAGCCCGCAACGCGGCTCATGGACCAGCCTAGACGCGCCGAGTTTGCCCAGATTCTCCCTTCTCCTCTCGGGCCGATTCGTCGGCTCCCATTTACCCGCCGAATCGCCCAGCTCAAGGTGCCAAGCCTCCCATTCAGGCTTGCCTCAAGCACCAAGCGCGTAACTCACACGCTTGATTTAACAGAGTAGCTTTAAGTCATATCTCTGTCAACAATCATGTGCTGAGCCATGCATGTGGAAACCACACGCGGTTGTCTACTGCAAATGAGTCTTGCATTACACTTACGCTCTGATTTACTTTAATAGCGCAATATTTTTTCTCACACGAGAGGGGGCGAACTCCGCGTGTTATGGCGAGAATCATTTTAAGGATGCAACCCTGGTTTTGCATTTTTGAATAATTAGACGTTATATTTGCAGCGTGCTTTTTGTCTGAGTCAACTTGCAGTGTCAGAAACTGCGACACGACGTTGCCTAGAGGCGTCCTGCTTTGCGACAGCGCCTGCTGTGTCCCGGTGCGCTCGATTTGACGACAGAGGTAGAATCTGCGCGCAGCAACAAATGTGGCCACCAATCCTGAGGTCATATGCCACACGTCAAGTGCGTACCGGCAGAAAGGGACGACCACCGGATGAACTCAAAAGTGTCTTCCGGGGATTGTGAAGGAGTTCTTCGCCTGGTCTGCGATGCCTATAGGATGAATCCTGAGGCGGAAGTGTCTGAGATTCAGTTGCAAAAGGAGTTGCACCTTTCGCCATCGGTTGTCAGATCATGCTTAGCCCAACTCGTAGCGAGCGGCCTTGTCGAGGCAGATCTTCTGTTGGTCCACCTGTGGGCACGAGCTACCGACTCGGGCATGGGGGCGATGGAGAGCGGCTGAAGCGGCCCGCCGGGGAGTCTCAATGCTGCACGTTTGTACGTCCGTCCGGGCCGCATGTTCGAGTTGACGCGCAAGAAGCCGTAGACCTGCGTGTTTTGATCCGCAGGCGCCTGCACATTGACGGCAGAACCTAGCTCAGCCGTCTCTCGACTGAGTTGGCAGCGCTCGAGCGTCCATCCCCTATGACCTTCCAGTGGCGTCGGCCGCCAGACCGGCCTTACATGACCAGCCCGAAGACAGTCGCTGGATCTTGCCGTGTGACGTCGCGCAGAAGCAGAGGGTCCGCCAAGCAGTAAGGGCCGACGCTCACTCCCAGGCGATTAGCGGCAACTCGTTAGGTATGAGAACATCCTCGTGATGGGGCAGTACTCGGACAGCATAGCCATGCAGTCCCGAGGCCCGGCCCGGCACGGCGCCGCGAAAGACGTGCTGGTCGCCGTCGCACCCGGTCCACGCTAACGGAACTCCGCGGCCCGAGCTCAGCGTGCCGTCTGCCCGCAGAGGGCCGTAGTATGCCTCGACCGCTACCTCAGAAGGCCCAAGCGACCCGAGTCTTATCCTAGCAGTGAGTTGCAGCACTTCCCCGACTGCCATGTCTGTCCCACCCTCATTCTCCACGGAGACGACCGCGATCTCCGGCCAAGCGTCGCGCACTTTGGCTTTCCAAGCAGCCAATTCCCTCGCCTTCGCGAAACCATCAGCGGCCAAGCGGTCGTAGTGATCAGCCGCCGGGACGTAGAACCGTTCGACATAGGCCTTCACCATTCGATCGCTTGAAAACGCCGCGGCCAGCGTGCGGATGGAGTTCTTCATCATTGTGATCCATCCGCGAGGGAGCCCGTCCGCGTCCCGCTCATAGAAAAGCGGGGCCACCTCCTGCTCTAGCAGCGAGTAGAGAGCTTCCGAGTCGACCTCGTCCTGGTAGTCGGCGTGGACAAACTCCTCTCCATCGCCGATAGCCCAGCCGACACCCGGGCGATAGGCCTCCGCCCACCAGCCGTCCAGGACCGACACGTTCAGGCCGCCATTCGGCAGAACCTTCATCCCACTTGTTCCACACGCCTCGTAGGGTCGGCGGGGGTTATTGAGCCACACGTCGACGCCCTGGACTAACATCGAAGCCTTGCGAAGGTCGTAGTCCTCCAACATGACCACATGGTCGGCCAAGCCCTCACGCTGAGCAACGTCCACTATCTCCCGGATCAGCTCCTTGCCGGCCCCGTCGCGAGGGTGTGCCTTGCCCGCGAAAATCACCTGCACCGGGCGTTTCTCGTCGAGCAAGATGGAGCGGAATCTGGGTAGGTCGCGGAACAGAAGCGTCGCTCGTTTGTACGTCGCAAAACGCCTGGCGAAACCGATGGTGAGGGTGTCGGGCCGAAGTGGTTGGCCACGCGGAAGCCCCGACGGGACACCCATCCGCCGCTGCCGAGCCTGCAGCTGCACTTGCTCCCGAACGTATGCCACAAGACGCTCCCGGAGGCGTGCATGCGTGTGCCAGAGCTCGACATCGGGGATGCGCTCGACTCCCTGCCACGACTCCGGCTCCGCGCAGTCTTCGCGCCAGCGCGGTCCCAGGTAGTTGTCGAACAGGAAAGCCATCTCTGGAGCCACCCACGTCCGGGTGTGGACCCCGTTGGTTATGGACTCGATGGGAAGGTCCGTCCGAGGAAACTCCGGCCAGGCGGACTGCATCATCCGGCCGGTGACCCGGCGATGGAGCCGGCTGACGGAATTACGCCGCGGAGACTGGCGGAGCGCCAGTGCGGCTACGTTGAACTGCTCGTGCGCATCGTCAGGATCCGCCTTCCCCATTCGCACGAATTCCTCGATGTCGAGCCCGAGTTGTTCCAGATAGACCGAGAAGTACTTGGACAACAGGTCCTTGTCGAAGAGGTCGAAACCCGCGGAAACCGGCGTGTGTGTGGTGAAAAGCGTCCCGGCTCCTGTGACCTGGCGCGCCTCGCGAAAGTCGAGGCCCGCCACTTCCCGAAGGCCCCGGATTCGCTCGAGCGTGGCGAAGACGGTGTGACCCTCGTTGAGATGGCACAGTTGGGGCTCGATCCCGAGCGCGCGGAGCGCCTTCATCCCGCCGATTCCAAGCACCATCTCTTGTGCCAGGCGCTCCTCCGGACCACCGCCGTACAGCTCGCTCGTGATCCGTTGTCCCGCTATGTCGTTGTCGGGCAAAGACGTATCCAGGAGGTAAAGAGGAATCCGGCCGATCTGCGCCACCCAGACCGCGGCCCAGACTGCGCGTCCCGCGGCATCTACGCTCACCTTGAGCGGCGAGCCGTCGGAGCCTGTTACCGCAGCCACGGGAAGCGTCGAAAAATCATGGAGACGGTAGTCCTCGTACTGCCAGCCCTCAGCATTCAGGCGCTGTAGAAAGTAGCCCTTCTTGTAGAGCAGTCCCACTGCGACCAGGGGCAGGTCCAATTCGCTGGCCGACTTAAGGTGATCGCCCGCCAGCACACCTAAGCCGCCCGAGTAAATGGGAAGGCAGGCGTCGAGCCCATACTCCATGCAAAAGTAGGCGAACCGGAGATCCGTCCTCGTTGCGTATTTGCGCCTGAACCACCCCGGCTCGGTCATGTAAGCATCGAGGTCTTCGACGGTGCGGTCGAAATGCGCGAGAAAGGCCGAGTCGCGAACCGCGCGCTCCAGCTTCTCTCCCGACACGCGCCGCAGCATCAGAACGGGGTTGTGACCTGACTTCTCCAGCATCTCGGGGTCCAAATGCTGAAAGAGCTTGAACGCCCTGTGGTCCCACGTCCAGCGCAGATTGTAAGCCAGATCCTCGAGCCGGGAGAGTCTGGCTGGGATCTCAGGATGGACACTGAACTGGTGGATATGACGCATGTAGCCTCTCTTGCGTGGCGCTTTTCCGATGGACCAGAATCATTCACATATACAATGTCGTTCTTCCCTCTTCCGCTAAACGCCCTTGCAAGACTTAAGGCAACCCTAGGAGCTTATGCACCTGCAGGGAAAGCCTCCAAGCCGGGTGCGACATCACGAGGGCGATCGCCGTCTCTCTCGCTCTCATCGCCCCCGCCCCACTCCGGCTGCACACAAACGATCGCGCCGGGAGACAAGCACGAGAGTCGCTCAGCTTCTCCCCTGTTCAGATACTCGTCGGCGACCAACTTCAACTCGTCGATCGATGTACTCCAGCCGGGTGAGATGGTGAACCTGGGGGGTTTGGGACTCACGACCACCCAGTCCGGCTCCGTGTCCTGATCCCCAGAGTCGAAAAGAGACCCTGGATCGATCGTCCCGTTGGTCTCCAGATGGACTTTCCTCCCCCGCCGATGCAGTTCGCGCACCAAGCATGCAAGTCCGCCGGACTGGAGGAGCGGCTCTCCCCCGGTGACGCAGACCCTTGGAAGCGTGACCCGCGTCGGCGACCTCAGTCGCCGAGATCGCGTCGCCACCGGCCCTGTCCCAGCTCAGCGGAGTATCACACCAGCGCGCGCAGGAAAGACCGAGTTCCGGGGCGTTGCAACCCGCCAAGCGGACGAACGTCATGGGAACGCCCGACCAGTACCCCTCCCCCTGAATGGAGTCGAAGATCTCTATCACGCGGAGGATCGCATCGGCATGAGGGTCAGGCGCTGGGGAGCGCCAAAGCGATGAGCCTCACCAACGCGGTGCCAAGTATCTCGATGGAAGTCAGTCATGATCGGCAGATGCGCGCAGGACTCGAGCCCTATGCGCTGACCTCGGCATAGCTGTTGGGCCCCTCATACAGGCGGACGCGGACCACCGGAAGACCGGCTGACTCAAGACGGGCGAAAATCCAGCCGGCGATGGCCTCCACCGTGGGCACGAAATCGACGACCTCGTTGAGGAACTTGTGGTCCAGGGGCTCGAGAGCAAGCTTCGCTATCCGATCGCGCAGATCGCCGAAGTCCATCACCATACCCGCAGACGGGCCCTCCCGCTCCGGGACTCCGCTCACGCTCACTTCGAGAGTGTAGGTATGGCCATGCAAGTCGCGACACTTCCCTTCGTGGTCGGGAAGGCGATGAGCGGCCGCGAAAGTTGTTACGGAGGTCACGGAAGTCTTCACGCTCGTCCCCCGGGCCGCGCCGCCCCCAGACGATGCCTGCTTGATGCTATGTCGCACGAGAACGCGTAGTCGATCGGGTCGCTGGCACCCGCGGCGGCGAATGCCGCCACCCGGGCTTGGCAGGTATCGCAGACTCCACAGGCTGGACGGCGCCCCTGGTAGCAGGAGTGGGTCAGCTCATAGGGCACGTCGTGCTCGAGTCCCCAGCGAATGATCTCCGCTTTCGGCCAGTGGACGAAAGGTGCGGCGACCCGTAAGCCATATCGCGTGCCCAGTCGTACGGCCGCATCGGCCGCGTCCACGAACTCGGGCCGGCAGTCAGGATATCCCGTGTGATCGTCGTGATGAACGCCGAGCCACAGCGTGCCGGGGCCGAAGGCATCGCGCAGGCTGGCCATGTGGGCCAGAGAAGAGGAGGTTGCGCGCGGGCACGTACGACGGGGCCACTCCAGTCACCGCAGCCAAGTCGCGGTCTTCAGGCAAGGCGAGCTCAGAGTCAGTGAGAGCCGATCCGCGGATGGGTGCCAATTCCACAAGATGATGAGCCATCCCGTAAGCCTCAGCCACCGCGCGAGCTGCATCCAACTCCACCGCGTGCTTCTGCCCGTAGAGGAACGTGAACGCTTCGACCGGCTCGCCCGGATGGTGCTCCCTGAGCCACGCGGCCAGTGTGGTCGAGTCCAGGCCTCCGCTCAAGAGCAGGCAGTGGGTCGGCTCCGCGGACCCGCTCACCATCGATGCCAAGCCGGCGGTCATCTCGGCTCCCTGGAGCCGTGCTCCGCCCTGACCACGGTCTTGATATTGCCGCGGACCGTGAAATCCGCGATCACCCTCATCCAGCGTGGGTCCAGGAGACTCACCAGGTCGTCGAGGATCCGGTTAGCTACCGCTTCATGGGAAATGGAGCGATCGCGATACCCGTTGATGTACAACTTCAGCGATTTCAGCTCCACCACGAACTCGCGCGGCTGGTACCGGATCCTGACGAGGGCGAAATCCGGATAGCCAGACTTTGGGCACAAACATGTGAACTCCGGGATGTCCACTGAGACGAGGTACGGCCGTTCGGGCGCGGGATTGGGCCACCTCTCGAGACGGTTGTCCCGGATGGCAATCGTGCCGTATTTCTCGTGTACGTCGCTGTCTTCCATGTGCGAAGTATACCGCGCTATCGTGTGGAAGCCGGCGGTTCAGCGGTCGCCGAGATCCGGCGAGGTGTTGAGAATCGCAGGCTGGGAAGGCTATAGTGTGCGGTGTGTCAGATGCCGGCATGGGAGGCATGCATGGAAGAAGTGTTGGTCCGCAAGATCCTGCTCGGCTACGACGGCTCAGAGGGCGCACTGAAGGCGGCAGCTCTGGCTGCTAGCATCGCAGAGAAGTACGGGGCCACTATCGTCGTCTGCCACGCTTTCGGCAACATGCCGGTCATGGCAAAACCGAGCGAGGTGCGCCGCATGATCGCGCCCGTGCTCGATTCCTACGCGAAACTAGGCATCCCGACCCAGGTCGCCATCCCGGATGACGTGCCCGCTCAGGGTATCCTCTCCGCCGCCGACGAGCATCAAGCCGACCTGATCGTGGTCGGGAGTCGCGGCCGGGGAACGTTCGCCAATCTTCTCCTCGGATCGACCGCCGAGCGAGTGCTCCGATACGCAAAAGTGCCGGTCCTCCTCGCCCGTTGACGATTCTCCGCACCAAGTAGCCGGGAACAAAGGTAGGCTGATCTGAGCCGCAGCGACAAACGCTGGCTGGGTATGATCGGTGCCGCTCTCCTCGGGGCATCTGTGATCCTGTACGTGATCGACTATCTGGCTTTCGGCGACGCCCGCCACCTATTCTTATACTTGGTCAGCGACCTAGCCTTCCTTCCTTTG
Organism: uncultured Thermoleophilia bacterium; assembly: GCA_963772095.1. GTDB lineage: Bacteria > Actinomycetota > Thermoleophilia > RBG-16-64-13 > RBG-16-64-13 > Chersky-299. The sequence goes on along the minus strand of CAVYVU010000027.1, from coordinate 7,730 downwards.
GAAGTGCTGATCGTCGGCGTAATCATCGAACGGGTACTTTCCCGCCGCGAGAAACAGGCCATCCGCCAGAAACTCAACATGGTCGTCGGCGCGTTCTTCAGCGAGTTGGGAACGGCGTTGCTCGGGGAACTGCTGCCCGCTTTGGGAGCCGCACCCGGCATCAAGTCACGACTGGCCCTGAACGCCCACTGGGGAAAACGTGAGTTCGCCGAGGCCGCTGCCTATGCGCGAGCACTCGACTGCCAGGTCGACCTCGAACAAATCGATCTGGAACGGCTTAAATCTTATCTGCTCGAAAAGCGTGGATTCCTGCTCAGACTTCTTGAAAACCCCAATCTCTTGGAGCATGACCGTTTCGCCGATGTGCTGTGGGCGATCTTCCACCTACAGGAGGAATTGGAGGCCCGGCGGTCGCTGCGCGACCTGCCTCGCTCGGACAAGGCGCACCTGGCGGGCGACACTCAGCGTGCCTACACGCTACTGGCCGCCGAGTGGCTGGCTTACGCCGAACACCTCAAAGCCAACTACCCGTACCTGTTCTCGCTCGTACTCCGGACGCATCCCTTCCAGGATGCCCCGTCGCCGGTGGTGACGGCCTAGCTAGACCGGCCGCGGTGATCGTGGTCGCCGATGGCTGCGTCAGCCACTGGAAAGCCTGGCGCGCGGACCGTGATGCCCTAGCCTGCCGCGAGAAGTTTGACCGTCTCCTTCACCCTGGCCTCGTAGCTGGCGACGATCAGATCTCTAACATCGTCCAGTAATTGTTCATGGACCTCGAGGACATACCGCGGCACCTGTATCCGCGCCAGTTCCATGAATTGGGCCAACTCTTGCCCCATGGTGGCGCGCAATTGCCTGGTAGGGTTGAACACCCGGTCGAGCACTCCTCCCAGCAGCAGGCCCGCCACGGCACCGACCGCGGGTCCGCCCAAGCCGGCCGCAACGGCGTCGCCGAGCATGAGCCCGGTCACGCCCAGACCGGCGGTCGCCTGACGTCCCCGGCGCAGCGCGATCTCTGCTTGGAACCGGGCGTCCCCCTTCAGGCCGAACGGAACCACGCTCAAAGGCTCAACCCTCTCCCGAACCTTCCGCTTACGCCTGCAATCCCGGCGATAGAGAAGAAAGGCCAGCACGGCCATCGCGATCACCAGCGCCACTGCGATCCAGAGTCCCCACCTACTCCCGCCGGTGCCCAAGACAAGAGCGGGCACCGCCACGACGGCCCAAAGGATCAGCAGATACAAGTAGAACCTCGGCCGCAACATGAAGCTCCTTACTTCCTTCAGATACATCTGATCGAAGACCGCTTGAGTGCTCCTGCTATACCAGCTCTCGTAGCTCTGGAGAATCTGATCGCAACGGTCGTTGCACCGAGCGAACAGATGAGAGATGGTCGCATTCCACGAAGCGCTGAAAGTGGAGCTGAATTGGCGGAGCTCTGCCCTGGTAGCTTTGGCGACGTAATCCTGCATGTTCCTGTCCAGGCGGCCAAGGTGCGCGAGCGTCTCGTTCTCAGTCCATCGCATGTGGTCGCGGAAGTCGCCGACGATGCTGTCAATGACCTCGCGAAGCCCCGCGGGAACAGGGACATCCTCATCTCCAAGCCCGGCCTTGAGGTAGCTGACGATGATCTCGTATGCGGCACGCACGCGGATGAACTCCGCGGCGTCACCACCCTTGTCCGGATGATTCAGCGCCACCGAGCGCCTGTAAGCGGCCTTGACCTCCCCTGCCGTGGCACCGTGCGCGACGCCCAGTATTCTGTAGGCCTCGTTAAGGGTCATTCCAACCAACAAGGTCGACAGCCGACGGAAGAGTCGGCTTGCTTGGCGGATCCAGGTAAGGGTGCCACGCGGGGATTCAAGTGACGGGACCCGGAGTCGAACCGGGGACACCACGATCTTCGGTGGTGACTCGGGCGTGGGGAAGCGTGCCGAACACTGTCAAGGTCTGCCAGCTAGGCTGCAAGGGCGCGACTCCGGAAGGCTGGCCGTGACGTTGGCTGATGAATCCTGACACCCCGTTCCTTGGCAATCTGCTAGCGGGACGATCGCGACCGCACGCAGCGGAAGTCCGCCGGTTGGAGGCTGATTCTACTCCCCAACGACCAAGGCAGCCACGGCTGCCGCCACATCTGGGCCGGCAGACACCGGCGGAGCAGACGACTCCGAGAGATCCTTGAGCTCCAGAAGGAAGTCCCGATTCTCCATCACATGCTCCCACGCCCGGCTGATGAGGTACCCCTGCAGACGGTGCTTCCGGTAGACAGGGGCGGTGGGACGGATGGGCCGAGATGCGCCAGGGGGCGTAGAAGCGCTTGTTGGCCTCCATCATCTCCTCTTGGAGCTCGTAGGGCTTCATCTGCTTGGGCCAGAAGACCACATGGAAACCATCGTAAAGGGTCCAATTGCGGGTGATGATCCGGCCCTCGGCTTCGAGCTGCGCCGTGTGGGGTGTACCGGGAAGTGGAGTCAGGACCGCGAACTGAGCACTGCTCAGGCCATGCTGTAGCGCGAAATCCGTCGTCTTGGTGAGGGATTCACGAGTATCGGAGTCGGCCCCGAAGATGAACATGCCGTGAGTCTTGATCCCGGTCTCGGCCAACGCCTCCAGCCCGCCGGCCATGTCATCCACGCTCGATTCCTTGTGGTACTCCTTGAGGGCGGCCGGGTTGATGGATTCTAGTCCCAAGTGGGCAAGACGCCAGCCGGCACTCCACATGAGGCGAAGCAACTCGCGATCCACCTTCCCATCCTTGCAGATCGAGTCCGCCCGGATCTGGGCGAAGAAGGGGATGTTCAGCTCCTGCCGGATCATTTCCTTGAGCAGCTCGATCCCCCCCTTTTTGCTGATAAAGAAGTTGTCATCGTAGAAGAAGATCCTCCTGGGACTCGCCTTCTTCAGGGCCTTTACCACCTCAGTGGGCTCCGCTGTGCGCACCTTGCGTCCGAACATGAGCACTACCGAGCAGAACTCGCAGCCATAGGGGCAACCGCGTGAAGCCAGGATGGGAAACGGGGTGATATTCTCCGCGCCCGCGACGAGACTCATATCCGGCCAGGGAAGATCGCGGATCGAGGTGAGCAGGGGCCGAGGCGGGTTGTGAATCGTATCGCCATCGTCGGCCCGATAGGACAGCCCTCGGATATTCTCCAGAGAAGCCTTCCCTTCCAGATGCTCGACCAGCTCAAGAAGCGTCTGCTCCCCCTCGCCCCGGACCACGTAGTCGCAGAAGTCCAAAGCCTCCTCGGCCAGAAATGTTACATGCGGCCCCCCCATAACCGTGGGGATCCCTGCCTCTCTGATGTTCTTCGCATAGCGATAGGCGCGCATCGCGGTGGGAGTGATGGTCGAGATGCCCACCAGGTCGGAAGACAGGACGTGGTTCCAGTCCACCTCAGTCAGGCTCTCCGAGTAGATCCGCACCTCATGGCCACGCTCTTTGAGCAACGCGCCGAGGAGCGGCAGGCCAAATCTGGGCAGCTTCATGAAGCTGTAGATGTGCAAGCCCGTTGCAACCGGTTCGATGAAGGTGATGCGCATCCTCACTCCCACAAGGTACGGATCTAGCAGCCCGAGTGACGCCCGGCCGTCAAGCCGCTGGCTGTGTTGTCTGTCATACCCGCGTGACCTGCCCGGGCGGGACCCTTCGAGCCGTCGAGCCCGGAGAGAAACTTCGCCCCTGGCCCGTGCCAGCTCCTAGGCTGCTCTTCGCCAGTGCAACACAGATTTCCTATTGTATTCTGGCCCAATGTGAGCCGCAACTCGGTGGCGGGACGCTTGGCAACCTCGGCCCTGGCCGTAGTTCTTCCGCTTCGACCCCGTCTTAACGCACGACTACGACCGGACAACGAGCGTGATGAACCACCTGCTGAGTCACCGAACCGAGCAAGAGACTCGCAAAACCGCCGCGCCCTCTACTTCCGACCACGATCATGTTCGCCGACTCTGCGGCCTTGAGTAGCACAGAGGCTGGTTGCCCTTCGACCACCTTGCCCTCACAGACGACTCTTGGCTGGAGCTCAGCAACTCGGGAGAGGGCCGCCCGCACGATGTTTTCCGAATTCTCTCCGAGGCTCTCGAACGCCTCTGCTGTATAGACGCCAAGCGGGGCGATCACCATAGGAGTCTCCCAAGCGCAGACGACAAGAAGATGAGCTCCACGGAGCGCCGCCTCCTCGGCCGCAAAGGCAAGAGCAGCGTCTCCGTGTTCCGAACCGTCGACCCCGACAAGGATGGTGTTCACGAGACCTCCGTCCTTAGTTGGTAATTGGTGGCAAGTCGGCGAAAAGTTTCAAGTGGCTGGGCGCCCACGATTCGCGCAGCGTCGGCGAAGATGTAGGTGGGGACACCGGTAATGCCGAGCCTGCAAGCCTCCTCGTGGGCGGCCTGGTGCCTGCCGGCATATCGGCCCGCTTCCAGCGCCTGACGCAGAACGACGGCGTCGAGACCGACCTCTTGCGCCAGCCCGGCCAGAACCTCGGAGTCGCCGATATCTTGAGAATGAGCGAAGTACGCGGCGAGTACGGACCGATGGAACTCGGAGTGCTTGCCGGCATCGCGAGCGAACTCAGCGGCCTCGATCGCAAGCCGCGAATTCGACAGGAGTTCTGGCGGCTCGAAGGGAAGATCGAACTCGGCGCAACGGCGACGCATGCCTTCTTGCCTCTCTGCTCTGCCGGGGCCAAATAGGCCTTCGAGCCAAACGCCCCCCGGCGGGGTCTCAGGGTGGATCTCATAGCTCACCCATGTGTCTTCCACGGGAAACTCTTCCTTCAGCTTATCGACAATGCCCGTGCCGATGTAGCAGAAGGGTCAGATGTAGTCGGAAAAGACGCGCACCTGGATGGTCACTTTCACCCCCTCCGTAAGATGTCTTGAGATACCAGCGATAGGGGAAGTATTCACCAGATTACGCTCTTCCATGCAACGGTCAGTCGCGCTCACGGAAAGGGGGCGGCTAACCGATCCAATACCCTGAGGGAAACAAGATCACTGCCCCGCGTCCATAGGAGGCTGTCGCCCGATGTCGAATGCCACCAGGAGTGTGGATGAGCCAAGATGACTGATGAGAGCCCTATCCCGGACGAATGTTCCGGTGAGGAGCGCGAGCTAGCCGGCTACCTGGACGAGCTCATATCTGCCACCCGTGTCCAAAAGGCACCCGGGAGGTCTATTGAGGGCAGGGCAACAAACGAGCCTACGCCGGCCGATCCCCTAGGTAAGGAGCCAGAAGAACCCGCCTCACCCGAGCCGGTCTCAAAGTCCGAGGCTCTCCCACAGATGACGCCCCCGTCCGGGAGGCAAACACGAGGCACCGGTCGCGCCTCGATGCGCGAAGAGCTACTGGCGCTGTTTCGTGACACCAATCGGGCCGCGCCTCTCCCCCCAACCACCCCCAAGCCGGCGGGTGAACCGGCACTCCCCGCCACCGAGGCGAGCGTGTTCTTGCGTCGGTTCCTGCAGCAGGCCGCTCGTTCGCCCGAACTTGCTCCCTCCGGCCTAGCCGGGCTGGATGCTCGTTTGGACGGCGGGTTCGGCTCCGGGCTGCATGTGGTGCAAGGAGGGCCCGGGGTCGGCAAGACTGCCTTTCTTGAGTCGGTGGCCTGGGAGGCAGTCTCCTCGGGGCGTCCAGTACTTTACTACGCCTTAAAAGAAGGGAGCGTTGGCGCCTGGGAGCGTTTGATCAGCACGCTCGGGAATATCCTCGGTACCGTGATCCCCCTTGGCGCCCTTCGCGCCTGCGCCCTGGGCCCGGACGAGCTCGAAACGCTGGCCCGCCTCGACCTGGCTCTCCAGGCCTCCGTGCTGCCGTTCCTTTCTCTCATCGAGACCCTTCCGGCCAGCACAGACGCCATGAGCGCATTCATCGAGGACATACGTTTCAGGACCGAAGAAGCGAGAGAGCGGCATGAAAGGATCCCGCTGCTGCTGATCGACGACCTGGACCGCCTGCTGCTCCTCACGCGAACCCGGCGACCCATGTACCTACTATCACGCCTCGACGACGCCCTAGCCGCGACCTCCATACCCGGCCTTCTTGCCTCGGGCGCGCCCGATCAGTCCGCCTGTCGCCTGGAGGGAATCCCCGCGCATACGACACTGACTTTGGTGTCAGTGCCCGCTCTCGTAAACGATGATTTCGGATGCGTGGATCTAGAGCTTCAGACCAACGCCCGCACGGGTTGGACGGGGACGCTACCGCTCCTTCTGGACCGGCGTTCCGGCCTGTTCACCATCCCTGCGGCCAGCGGGGAGGAAGAGTCGATCTAATGGCTAAGGATTCGCTCGTTCGCGCCGCCCGTCACAAGGATTTAGGGCTCAGAACGACGTTCAGACTGTACCCCGCGGCCTCCGCCACGCCGCGCACCGCGCCCCGCACCGCTGCGTAGTCCCAGGTGTAGTCGAAGTCCTTGGCGAAGAGGCTGGACGCCTCCTCAATGCGCCCCGAGCGCTCCTTGCTATTGGTGCCATAGGTCTCTTTCTTGAAGCCGAAGCCCGGGGCCATGTCGTCGCCGCCCGACACCCCGGAGCCCTTCTCTAGGAGCATCTCCCAGAACGTCACGGAGCGCGCGCCGTCGTCTACTCGGAGCTTGCACTTGTAGGTGAGCTTCCTCTTACTGAGGAACGACTTGCGCTCTGCGATGAGCGCCTCCATGGCAAGGCTGCCGTCCTTCTGGCGCTCGAGCGGAGAGGGGAACGCTCGACTGGCGGCGATGAGGTCGTCTTGGAGCGGCATGCTACTCCTTTCACAGTTTGCCTTTCGGCGCACTTATCGGCGTAGACAAGCGCGAGGATAAGAGGGCCGAAGCGACGGCCCCTGCGCGAAGGCCGGTTTTGGGCTCTTCGCAGCCCTTTACCGGTCTGCAGTCTAGGCTGCGCGTCCGCAACTGCAAGACAGTCCAGGACGCTCGCGGATAAACCCTGGCACACCGCTCGTTGGCGACCCGTTGCAGATTACTCATGTGCCACCTCCTTCCGCCTGGTTTGACTTTCTCTCATAATATGGGGAGAAGCGGACAGGAAGAAGGACGGATGTGCCAGGGGGACGTCTCCCGGAGAAGGAGGAAGCATGAGCGTCCCGGTTCTCATTGCCTACGCCACCAAGCACGGCTCAACCGAGGAGGTGGCCGAAGCCGTCGCCTTAGCGCTGCGAGAAGAGGAAACACGGGTGGAGGTCCGCCCGGCCAGAAAGATCGCTGACCTCGCTGCTTACGGCCTCGTCGTGCTCGGGGCCCCCCTGTACTCTGGCAAGTGGCACCGTGACGCCCACCGTTTCCTCAAGAACAACCAGGAAGCCCTCTCACAGCTCCCTGTGGCAGTGTTCGCTCTCGGGCCCCGTTCTCCCCAAGTCGAGGGCGGCTGGCCTCGCTGCCAGGCGCAGCTGGACCGAGCCCTGGCCAAGTATTCGTGGCTCACCCCCGTCAGCGTGGAGCTTTTCGGCGGGGCCGACCCACCCAGAAAGAACAAGGTCCGACGGGACCAACGGGATTGGGCGGCGATCCGAGAGTGGGCGGCCAGTCTGGTCCATCCTCAGCTGTAGGGCGTTCGACGACGACACAGGCGCCCCGATGCGAGGCTGCTCCACAAAGAATGACGACCGCACCCCGACTATGCTCGCACGAGCCCAACTCCGCTGAGCAACGGCCGGGCGACGATCTTCCGGTAGAGCGGGAAGCTCGCCAATGATCCGGTAGGCTAAGGTCGCCGGGCGCGCAAGAGAGCTCGCG
>CAVYVU010000026.1:0-18324 GCA_963772095.1 uncultured Thermoleophilia bacterium | reverse complement strand
CGACGGCGCCCGCGAGCACGGCCACGACGCTCAGACGTTTCATGCCGACCTCCCAAGCCCATCCCGACGGCAACTCACCATCGGTCGTGAGGAAATCACGGTCACTGCGAGGAGCGAAGCGACGAAGCAGTCTCGTGGATTTCGGCGAGATCGCGTCCCCCACGCAGGCGCTATGCGCCTGCTCGGGGCAGGCTCTGTCCCGCCGTTGGCGGGACTCCTCGCGATGACCGTGGTGCGCCACGAAACCCCTTGCCCTCGAGGGCCTCGCGACGGCCGCAAGAGCACGACGTCCGAACGCAAGGTCGTATAAGGCCTCACATTGCCGAGTGTCGGTTCGCCGGCTCCGAATTTCAAGCCCCGAGTCCCGAACCCCGGATCCCGGTCTTGACTGATCACGGGCCATGTCTCTGCTGCACTCGAGCCCCGAACCCCGAGCCCCGGACCCCGGTCTCTACAGCTCGTCCGCTTTGGTCGAGATCGGGCCGCGGTAGTTGCGGACGAGACGGGCCTGCGCCACGAACGGCCCGAACCCGCGGTACGCCTGCTTGATCCGCGTCAGCGCGTTGGAGCGCCAGTCCACGTAGGGGTTGTCGATCTGGATCGGGTCCAGGCACCCCGCCAGCACGACCTTCGAGGACGAGCAGAAGCGGCTCATCAGGGTCTTGGCGAGGTGGCGGTCGCCGTTCTGCAGCTCGTCCACCAGCACGAGCGAGTTCTCGATGTCGAGACCGCGCAACAGCGAGGTGGAGAGCATGGTCAGGCGCCCGGTGGCCTCGAGGTCGCGCAGGAAGTCGTGGCCGTTGGCGAGCGAGACCGAGCGGATCGCCTGGAAGAACGGCTCGAGCCACGGCGACATCTTCTCGTCGTGGCTGCCCGGGAGGTACCCCATCTCGAACCGGCTCGAGGAGTGTTCGGGCCGCAGCAGGATGAGCCCGTTCTCGAAGCCGGGCTCGGCGCCGGAGAGCGGCTGCGAGCGCTGGCTGACCTGCTGGAGCGAACAGGGTCTTCTCTACCCGTTCAACGCGGCCACCAAGGGCTGGATGGAAGAAGTCAAGATCATCTTCTTCGGCCCCTCCGAGAAGCTGGCGGCCGCCGACCCGGAGGTACAGGACCGGATAGCGGAGGCCATGGCGGCGGGGATCCAGGTCATGGCCTGCAAGAAGTGCTCCGACGGATTTGGCCTTACCGAAACCCTCGAGGCACTGGGAGTAGAGGTAGTCTATGTCGGCGAGGTGATATCTCAGCTCCTCAAGGACGGGTGGGCGAGCCTCACCTTCTGAGCGATCCGAGGAGATGGGCGTACGCCGATCTGATCGTGGTCGCCCACCTAGTGGCCGGGCGACCATCCTTGCCCACTGCTAGGCAGCCGCCACGGAGTTACCCACCTGCGCCGCAAAAGGTTACGTGGAGATGAACACCCCTCAGCCACGAGCCCGGCCTTGATGCCGAGCAGAGCCCTGTCCTGGCGTCCCTTTACGCGCGATCTTCGCTCTCGCTTGGACCCCGGTTGGCTGCGACATACAACTCCAGCGAGAGCAGCATCTCGAAGACGAAGACCGTCACCAGCGAGGCCAGGAAGAAAGCTATCGCCCCGTGAGCCACCTTGGCGACTGCCCACCCTGCGACAACACTTCCCAGAACCGAGAGCACGTGGATAGCTCCGAACGCTCGGACAGAGGTGTTGCGCTGCGGCAAAGGGCAGGTGAGTCCCCTACAGGTAATGGCCACTACGACGGCCATAGAGACGAGAGCCCCACCGGCGAACGCGAGTACGCCGACCATACCCGGCACGCCAAAGCGGTGGACCTGTAGCCCACCCGATGACCAGACGATCAAGGGAAACCCGTACATCTCGGCCTTCGACGCGACCGCACGCCCGAGCGCTTGTTCGAACCCGTTCATTGACCCCTCACCCTCTCAGTGGGCTCGTACGCACCACTCCGTGAACTCACGGGTATCCGCCGCGAGTCTCCCCGGCGTGCGGAAATCCTCCGAGCCGCAGGCATCGTAATGGATCATGTCCCGTACATCCCTGAGCTTCTTCTCGATTGGGGACTCTGCCGGATAGCCGACCGCCATCATGTCGTACGACCTGATGTACTCCGGTAGGCCAAGGATCCTTCGCACGGCTTCCCCGGACTCGCCCCAAGCTGCGTTGCTCACCCATTGCGAAGACAGCCCCAGGGATACCGCCGCTAGCTGCAGGTAGAGGAAGGCGCTCGCCAGACCGGACAAGAAGAACGCGTTTTCCTGGGCCTCGCGCTCCCGCTGGGGTTTATCCGGAAACTGCACACGGGCTCGCCAATCGCCCGCGAGGAGGATGAAGACCGGGGCGTCGGCAAAACCGGGCTTGCGTCGAGGTAGAGAACGATCAGCGTCGTCTTTCATGGCTGGGGCCGGGGGACCGGCGCTCACCGCCGCGGCGACCTCGTCCTTGACGATCTTGTCTCTAACCACCACGAACTCCCAGGGCTGACTGTGAAACCCTGACGGAGCCCAGCGCGCGATCTCGATCATTCTCTCGACGTAGCCGTCCGGGATCGGATCCGGCCGGAAGTGGCGCACGCTTCGTCTCTCCTCGACCAGAGACAGTAGTTGGTCGTATCCGCATGCGGTGGTCATCGTCACCTCCATGGAAAGTTGAGTTGTCTGCTCTAGGATATCGTCGAGGGACAGGAAACGCTGCGCGTAAACGCGAAAGTGTCGAGCGGGAAATCGACGAAGCGGTTGTCATGGATCTTTCGACTTGACGGGTATCCGTGCGAGCCCGGCGGTCAGGCGCATCCGCCATCCGGTGTCTTTCCGTCCGTCTCGGCCCATTGGCTGGTGGCGAGTTTGCCACCGAATTGCCCCCGAACTCGCCCCAAAGACGCCCAGAGCGGCCTCGTTGGCCGGGTCTCAACACGTGATTCTTGGCTTTCCTAGGCGGAAGGGGGGGGGGGGGGGATTCGAACCCCGGGACCGCCCATGTCGTCCGAGCAACCTCTCGTCGGTTATGAGCGCCTCGGCCGCATATGGTGAGCGATCATCGGGTACTCGGAACTGGGCGCCCTCGACCACGAAGGAGAAACCATGGCCATCGTCACCGTGTTCGACCTCACCACCATGACCCCTGACAAGTATGACAACGTCATCGCCGGCCTCGAAGAGGTTGGGGCTGGCCATCCCGACGGACGGCTCTACCACGTCGCCTCGGTCACGGAGAGCGGCACGATCATAGTCACCGACGTGTGGGAGTCCGCTGAGAAGCTAGCGGCATTCGGGGAGAGCCTGTTCCCAATGCTCCACAAGAACGGCGTCACGCCCGTCGAACCCGCGGTCATGTCTGTGCGGGGAATCATCTCCGGGTAGGCGTCGTCGGGACAAAGCCGGGCCTTTCCCATGGCAACGGGGGCGATATTTGGACCCGAACTCGCCCCAAAGAGGCGAAAACCCGGCTTTGGCGACCGGGTTACCGCAAGCCATTCTTGGCTTTCCAAAACGGAGAGGGGGGATTCGAACCCTCGGTACCTCAAAGAGGCACAACGGTTTTCGAGACCGCCGCATTCAAGCGCTCTGCCACCTATCCCCGAGGCCTGCCGGACCAACCTATCAGCCAGGTGCCTGAAACTAGTATCACAGTCCGCTGTGTACCACCTCCGTGGATCCTGGCAGAGGCAGACGCAATGGCCGACGCATCGCGGTTGGTATTCGCCCGTAGGGGTCTGTGATAGCTGGTTTTTGCGGGTTTTTGTGCGTCTTTGCGGGCATCTTATGTCAAGTCCCAGTGCCCGTGTTACACAGTGGCTCCGGTACCCTTGTTACAGTCACCCGGGGCTCGACGGTTTTGTCGATTTCTTTAGGAAGCCTTCTTGTTCCTCGGTCTGCCCCCAGGATTAGCGAAGGCCCCGTGCTCTTTCTGGCGATCGTGCCGGGCCGCATGCGTGCGGATGAGTCTGCCTTCGAAGAAGATCTGGACCGTGTCTCCAAGAAGTCTGACCTCGACGTCCTTGCGCTTATAGGCGTTACCCACCCGATAGCCCGAGCCGGCGAAGCTGACCGAGCCAGCGGGGTCGACCTTGCGAACCACGGTGACGCCCGTGGGCTTGGCCTTCTTGGGTCGGGCCTTTAAGGGTGCGCGCCAGGAGACAGGCTCCTTCTCGGGCAGGTGCCGGCGAGCATGCGTTGCCACCAGGACCCCACGGTGAAAGACGCTCAAGAGCCCGTCGTCTCCCATCTCGATCTCCACCACTTCTCCGGCCAGGTACCGCCCCACGTGATAGGCAAATCCGAGCAGGCTGATACGGCCATGGTCGCTCACTCTCCGCGTGATCCGGAGGCCACCGGGAGACGAGTCAGGCGCTTCTTCCCTCTCCGGGCCCTCCGAGAGCACCGGCGCTACCACCTCGTGGCCGGCAAGAGCGAACCGTCTCTCCGGTGAGACCATGCCGATGCCCTGGTGGGGTCGCTCGGTGTTATAGAAGGCCACCCAAGCATCGAGCTCGGCCTGGGCTTCCTCGAGCGAGGCGAAGATGCGGCCGGCAAGGAACTCCGTCGGAGCGTCTTGTGGAAGCGCTCCACCTTGCCGGTGGTCGTGGGAGAGCGCGGGGCGGTCAGGAGATGGCGGATGCCGTTCTCCCGGCATATGCGGTCAAAGAGCACCTCCCCCTTGCCCGGACCGAAGCGGCTGGTGAACACCTTCCCGTTGTCGGTGAGGATCTGCTCGGGCACCCCATAGCGGCGCATGGCGAGCAGCCAGAGCTTCACACACCGGCCGGGCGGTGGCTCGAGGAACGAGCATGGCCGAGACGCAGAAGCGGGAGTGATCGTCGAGGCCAGTGACGATCTTGAGCTCTCTCCCCCCGTCCAGCTTCACCCCGCCCATGACGTCCATCTGCCAGAGTTCCATGGAGCGGCTCCTTTCCCAGCGACGATAGTCCTCCCGGCGCTTGCGATGCCTCTTCTGGGGGTCGACGAGGCCATGGCGCACGAGACAGCGATAGATGGAAGAGCGGCCCGGGCAGAGGCTGCAGTGCCTTCCCGGGTGAGCTGGTGGCGGATGGTGCGCGGGCCCCAGCCGGGGATGAGCCCGCCGCAGTTCGACGATCCGGGCTTCGACCTCGGGCGGCATCTGATGCGGGCAGCTGGCTGGCCGGGAAGGGTGATCGACGAGACCGCCGAGACCGGAGCGGGCATAGCGCCTCAGCCAGCGGTGCACCGTCTGGCGGGTCACCCCGTAGCGGCGTGGCGACGTCGGTGACCGACGCTCCGCCCAAGACCTCGAGGACCGCTTTGTGTCGTTGTTCCACCAGTCCCAGCCTGACGAGCACGGTGTCGACCTCCCTCCGATAGTGGCCATTTCTGCCGGCTATCGGAAGGATTGGGACCGGAGGCAAAGACAGCGAGAGTGTCACAGCAGGTACCGGAGCCAGTGTCGCCCAGGTACCGGAGCCGCGTCCCAGAGTGTCAAATACCTACCGGAGCCAATGTGTCAAGTATGTGCCGGGACCACACACGGATTGGACGAACTTTCGTGGGCAAGCCGTGGGCAGAGGCCGTTTTCGCCCTTACTTCCATAAAGTAAAGCCCCGCTTGTGACGGGGCTTTCTATGGTAGCGGGGGCAGGATTTGAACCTGCGACCTTCGGGTTATGAACCTGAAGGTTGGGCGTCTTCAGGCGAGGAACCGCTTTCTTCCAGCCGGTCCAAACGCTCGTCACCATCTTGTCGAAAGGTTGATCCCCAAAGCGTTGGCAAGAACCAAGCCCGCCCCGACCGCGAGGAGAAGCGCCTATCACCTGTGGACTTCTCGTATCTTGTCAAGCAACTTGCCGAAGAACTCAGCCGGGGTCCTATTAGTCAAGGCAATGCCGACCTTACCCCTAAACGGCTTGTAGCTCGCCCACCCGTCCCGCGGATTGAAGCCATCTAGTTCTCTTATCACGCCATCAAGCGGTGGTCCAAAGAGCAGCTCTTCGCTCTTGTCCTCCGCCTCGTCCAAGACCATGCTGGTGGACTTTAGGAGACAACTTTTGAACCTGGGGCAGGAGGTGCAAAGACTGATCATCGCCCTCCGCGGGCCCGGCACACCGGGGCGAGGAGCCGATAGCGGCCCAGCTGAAGCCAGCACGCTCACTACCTCAAGAAAGGCGAACGTCAATCATTACCGTCGTCGGGCTGCATCGTTTGCTCCCCCCGGGTACAGCAATCTTGCTGACCCGCAGTTCGGGCAAGATCGCGTCTGTGCCCTTGGCGTCTTTCCACAGGATCTCATTGAGGGCCTGACAGGGGGCCGAATCGGCAGCGCTCCAGTTCATCGTGCCGGAGAGCTTGGCCAGCTGCCCACGCGGATCGTTCGGAGCGTACGACACCAGGCTGGGGTTGACTTCACCGATGATGTTCTTCGGCGGCAGAATGGCTGTGAACACGGCATCGTTGTTTGGGGCGGAGTCCCATCCTCCCATGATGGGGCTGGCGAAGTGGTCGTACTGACTCATGGGCGAGAGGCCAAGCAAGAGCTCCATGCTTTTCAGCACGCTATTGGTGTCATAGAAATGATGATCAACAGTCGATTTCTTGATCCAGGGGCTTATCACCTGACAGAAGGAACGATGAGTGTCAACGTGATCGGGGCTGAACTGGGAGTCGTCTTCTATCACAAAAATGACCGTGCTTTCCCAGATGGGGCTTTTGCTCACCGCGTCGACCAGTTCGCCAACAGCATAGTCGTTGTCCGCCATCATCGCCGCCGGGGAGCTGAATCCTGGATTCAGCCCCATGGTGTGGTCCCGCCCCAGCCGCACCGTCTCGAAGGCGGGAATGCTGTTACCGGTCGGGTCCTTGCTCAACATCTCTTGGAACTCGCGGTTCCATTCTGAAAAACGACTGGGCTGCGCCGGTACCGGCGAATTCGGTGAGGCGTAGTAGCCCGCCGGATTTCCTGTGGTCAGTCCCAGGGAAGTGGCATCGAAACCGTACTTCAACCAGGCGTCGCTGTCGGCATAGCTGAAATCGAACTTGCGATAGTCGTAATCGCTGTATCCGGCCACTTGCCCGTCAGGGGTGGGGATATGCCCCGGGGGCGAAAGCCCCGCCACGGTGGGGTAATTGTCCGGAACTTTGAAAGGAGGCTTCGAGGGGGCTCCGCTCGAGAGGAAGAACCCGTAGTTGCGGTAGGTCAATCCCGCCTTTCTCACGCCGTCCCAGATATACCCGCCGGAAGATTGGGTAACGTTCGGAATGCTCGGTGCGGCCTTGTTCGTGGAGGACAGCGAGTTGCCATCCTGATCCTTGGCCGGGTACCCGCCGGTTATGTAACCGTTGACCTCACCCTCGAAACCGTAGTTTATCCCGTAAGTCGCAAGGGACAGCTGATAAACGTAAGGGATGACCTTGACGGTGTAGGCGTTCGCCACGCTTTCAGTGCACCACACCCAGCCTTCACCGCTTACCGGGGCGTTGTTGTAGAAGTTGTCGAGAAGGATGAAGCGCTCGGCCAGGGCGTGCTGGTTTGGGGTCACTTCCCGGCCGTACAAAGTCAGTGACGAGTCCCCGTTGCCTTGCGGCAGATCGCCCAGCACCTGATCGTAGCCGCGGTTCTCCTTTATCACATAGATCACGTGTTTGATCTTGCCAGATTTGAGGCCAAGGTCGGCCAAGGTGCTGTCGGCTGAGCTCGCCATGGCCGGAGTGTTCTGGTTGTTCCGTATCACTTGGGCAGTGGAGGTCGCAAGGTCTGGCAATGCCTTGGTCAGATCGATCCGGGAGACGTTTCCCGGAATGGAATTCAGCACGTATCCTGGACCAGGGGCAGACACCCATGCCGGTGGATTGGCGCCGGAATTGATCCCGAGCACGTCAGGCTTCAGAAAGTTGTAGGTGGGATTGGGATTCATCGCTTTGGTCCCCCAGCCATTGACGACCAGCAGCTTGTCGCCACGGGCCGAGGTCGCGAGAGCCGTCGGATACCATCCCACTGGGATGTAGCCGCTCAACGCATTGGTCTGCGTATCGATGACACCCACGGCATTGAAATCGCCAAGCGACGCATACAAAGTCTTTTCGTCCGGCGATAGCGCAAGACCGGACGGAGAAACGCCGGGTAGATTGACGACGTTGGATGGGCGCAGCAACACCGTTGCCTTCACCCGGGGCCCATCGGTAGCCAGGTCAACAACCGAGATCATGTCGCTTCCGGCGTTGGCTACATAGAGGAGCGTCTGAGCGTGGTTGAGGAGAAGTGCAGACGGCTGGCTGAGGTTTGCTATTTTCGAGGCGAGAACGATATGGCTGGGGTCGGTGGTATCGAGGACATAGACGCAGCCGTCCCGCTGGCTCGCGACATAGGCTCTGGCTCCGTCGGATCGTGCGGCCACGGCGTACGGGAAAGACGGTGTGTTCGTGTTGGCGTCGTCCATGAACGTGTAGCTTCCCAAGCGAGTGCCGTCGCTTGCCCTATACAGCGACAGCGTGGACGCCGGCTGATAGGCGGCTTTCAGATCGACGGAGAAGTAATTGCTCATGAAGATGGTCCCGTTCGCGAAGGCAATCCCGGCCGGCTGATCAACGGGCATGTACGGAACGGGCTTTGCGGGAATCGTGCCCGTCTTGGCTAGGGTTCCGTCGCCGGTCAGAGTCACTACGGCGACGGCCCCGTAGGCTCCCTGGGCGGCATAGAGCGTGTACTTGCCGTCATGGGGAGTGGGATCGAAGGCGAGTCCATAGAAGAGCCCACCATTCGGGATACTGGGATCATCAGCCGGAAACGAGAGCGAACTGACTACCGCGCCATCGCTCACCCGCACCGCGCTCAGACGCGCGTCTAGGCAACTGGACGTCGTGACGGCGTATTTACCGTCGGGACTGAGGACTATGTTCAGCGGCATATTCCCGATAGAGCCGCTGGTTGCGCCCGCCGGAGTTATCTGCCGCCCGTTCACGAGGAGGTCGGAAGCAGCCCCCGATGGGGACTCAGAATGGCAGCCAAGAGAGAGCAGTGCACTCAGGGCAAGAACCGTGACCACCGCGGCTACCTGCCGGTGATGACGCCACAACCTGCTGGACATACCTATCCCCCTATTTCTCCGAGCCTCTGCCCCTACAGGCCTCGATCAAGAACCGGCGCTGTAAGGGGTAGCGCCGGCGAAATCGCCGGCCATGGTCGAAGTGACACCCTGGACGACCCCGGGGTCCGTCGTAATGATCCCCACGTTGCGATTCTGGTTGGTCATCTCGGTGGTGAAATTGCTACTGCCTACATAGACGGTATCGTTGTCTACCGAGATGGCTTTGGAATGGATATAGATTGGCGCCTTCGGCTGATATAGACTCACATGCACACCGCCCGCGACGAGAGTGTTGAACCCGCTCACGTAAGAAGAGTCATAGGTCATGGTCAGATTCACCGTAACCCCTCTCTTGACGGCAGCAATGAACGCCTGCTCGATCGGCTGACTGTCCAATTGCTCGTCCTCGGCATATAGAGTCGTCCCCGGACGGGCTGAGTTGATGAGGTTGACCAACCCGGGCTCGGCGCCCGGTGACCAGATGAGCTCCGACCCCGCGGGCACCACACCCTCCGCGGGCGGGCTGTTCGGATTGTTCCAATCCTTGTTGAAAGTGGCTTCCATTCCGGACGCCGTAGCGGAGTTGCTCGTGATGACCGCATAATCCCTGACAATCGCGTAGTAAGGCGCATACAGGTTGCAGGTCATGACTGCGGCAGCATCGCCGTCACGAATAATGCTCTTCTGGTGCCAGAGCGTGCCGGACCAGGCCCATTTCACACTCACGCCGTTGGCGCTCAAATCATCGTAGGCTGCCTGATTCGCTTTCGTGCCGCCCCCAGCCTCAGCGCTTGGAGTCCAGCAGGACCCTGACCTTGACGCCTCTCTTCGCGGCGGCCTTGAGGGCGTCCTGGGCCTTGGAGTCGGACAGCTGGTACATGGTCATATCGACGGTCTTTTTGGCCCCCGAGATGAAATCGTAGATGGGCTGATAGCCGGCCTGCGGCTCGGTGACAAGGGTGTATGACGCTTCGGCGGACTCCCTGCCGGCGCCGCGCCTCAGATAGTGAGCGATCCTGTTCTCGGCGTTCGCCCGGATGTCGAAGTAGTAAAACGGGTAGTCGTAGTTGTGGTAGATGCCTGCGGCGACCATAGCGTTACCGGGATCGAGCGTGCCAGGATCGGCCGTACTGCAGATCAATTCACCCTTCGCTGTATCGATCTGTGCATCCGCGTAGTTAAGGACTTTTTGTGGTTGTCCTTGTGCGTCCAGCACGGCGTTACCGTTGCTGTCCAGTGCGATGCCCCCCAGGTTTTGGGCGGCCGTCGCAGCGGTCTCGTCTCTAGTCCAGGTGATGGGGTTTATGACCATGGCGCCGGGCAGCACGACCGGATCGGGCACCTTGAGTAGTTGGGGAAACCGTGTTGAAGGAGACAATCACCTGGGTGTCGTCCGCGCTGGTCGCGAACTTCAGTTCCGGGTTCTGCGCCAGGTACTCGGGCGTTATCGAATACCCAGGGACATAAGCTGCGATCATCCGCTTGTAGACCTCCGGATTCTTCTTCATGTAGTCGGCCATCAGGTTGATCATGATGTTCGATCCCTGTGAATGGCCAGCCAGGATGAACGGGCGTCCCTGGTTTAGGTGCTTGATGTAGTAGTCGAACGCGGAGAGGGCGTCCGACGTCGGCTCCCCTCCAACTATTTGCTGCTGCTGGTCGAGCGGCTTGCGTGAGCACCTGGATAGCCGCCTGCCGGTAGTAGGGTGCGTAGATATTTGCCAGTGGCGAGAAGACGGTCGCAGTCCTCGAGAACGCCGCCTTGGCGCCGGACAGCATCTGAGGGTTGTTGACTGCGCAGACGATGGGGTCGCTGGAATTGGGTTGCTGGTAGATGGTCGGATAAAGGAAGAAGACGTCCACCTTCTTGGTGGCCTTGGCGGGCAGCGACAGCCAGTTGGCCGAATTGGCGTAGTTCGGCACACCCTGGCTGTCAGTTGCAGGGACCTTGGTCGAGGGCATTCCGCTCGAACCGCTTCCGCAGCCTGCCAGCAGCACGACCATACAGAGGGTAGCGATTAACCCGACTGCGATTCCGGACTTGTTAGTCATCCCTTGAGCATCATTTCTGTAGATACCTCGCGACGCGGTTCTCGGCGTTCGCCCTGATGTCGAAGAAATAGAACGGGTAGTCGTAGGGGTGGTAGATGCCGGCGACTATGGCGGGGTTACCGGGCGCGAGCTGGTTCGGGTCCGCGGTGCTGCAGATCACGACGCCCCTCTGCTTGTTAACCTGCGCGTCGGCGTAGTGCTGCACTTTCACTGGGTTGCCGGAAGCATCCACGACCGCCTCGCCCGTCTGAGGGTTGACCTCGATGCCACCGAGACTCTGCGCGACGGAGGCCGGGGTCTCAGACGTCGTCCAGGTTATGGGGTTGATTGCCATGCCGCCCGGCATGGTCACAGGATTAGTGACCTTCATGACCGGCGCCTCGGTGTTGTAGGAGATGATCACGCCCGTGTCGTCCGGGCCGGTGGCGAACTTCAGCTGCGGGTTCTGGGTCAGGTAATCACCGGTGATCGAAAAGCCTATGACGTAGGCAGCGATCATGCGCTTGAGTAGATCGGGATGCTGCTTCATGTAACCGGACAGGATGTTCGCGATCAAGTTCGACCCCTGGGAGTGCCCGGCCAGGATGAAGGGCCGGCCATCGTTCATGTTCTTGATGTAGTAATCGAACGCGCTCACCGCGTCTGAGGTCGGGGTGCCGGCCTCGAGGGAGAGCTGCTGGGGTATAGGCAGGGTCGACTTGTACTGGGAGTCTAGCTGGCGGTTGTACGGCGCGTATATGTTGCCGATGGTCTCGAAGGCCGCGGCCGTAGTAGTGAGCTTCGCCTTGGCCCCCTGCTGCATCTTAGGGTCGTCGATGGGGCCTATGTCAGGGGAGCTCGGCGTGGCCTTCGAGTAAGTAGTATCACTCAAGTAGAAGACGTCGACCTTTTTCGTGGTCGTCTGAGGTATCGCAAGCCAGTTGGACGAACTCGCGTAGTTCGGGGCGCCATTGGCCATCGTGGCCGGGGCGGAAGCTGAGGGCTTGCCGCTCGATGAACTCCCGCATCCGGCGGTCATGGCGACGAGCGCCGCGACAGCGACCAGCATGACACCGATTCCCGTGGACTTCGTCATGTGCGACGCCCCATTCAAGCTCTATTCTTACGGCACTTCGAACAGCCGGATCTCCATGAGCCAAGCTGGGGGCAGGACCGCCCTTGGGACTCCAGCCTCGATATCGGCTGGTTTCCACCCGCCCTTTAGGACGTCTAGAACGTTCGGCCACCCCAGACTTTCCAGAGAGCTGACCAAAGGCTGTCCCCCGGGAGCCCTCCATACCCATGATCGATCGGCGTTCGCGGTGTGGACGCTTGCGTTCCCCCCTTCCGTCCGCCGGCGCTGGGCGTGGATTGAGAGACAGCAGTTATTCCCCAGCAGTTGCTCCCTGGTCGCAGTCTTCGCCCTTACCCTCTTTGCCTACATTCCTGCGCCTGGCTCCCAAAGGAGGCTCTGGCCGTCTTGACGCCCCGCTGGAGGCACAGCCGCTACTTACGCTTCGGTTTCGAGCATCAGACCCTGTCGCACCCCCTGCTTCGCTCATCGCTCTACTATCAGAGCGGGCTCAGGACCCTCACTCTCACGATCTTCGCCACATGCACGCCACCCATCTGCTCAAGGCCGGTGTACCCGTCCGGGTCGTGTCCGAGAGCTGAGTCACACCGCCGCATCCATCACCCTCGACGTCTATGCCCATGTGCTTCCTGGCCAGCTGCAGGAGGCAGCGGCCAAGGTGGACGCTATGCTGGGGCGGATGGCCGTGCGGGAGTAGTCCCTGTTTCTCGCTGACCGCTCTGTGGTCAAGACTGCGCCCGATCACACACCGGACCGGAAAGGAGCCTCCCATGACCAAGACCTACGAGCTGACCGAAAGCGACGTTCCCGCACACCACACCAGCAGCGTCTACGCGGACATCGTCGCCGATTTCCTGGTGCGGGACGTGCCCTCAATGAAGGTCACCATCGAGGACGTGAAGCCAGCAACCCTGCGGGCCGGGCGGCGGCGCGCTGAAAGGGAAGGAAGCTGAAGACGTGAGGCTGGCGCAAAGAGGTGAGGAGACGTACTTGGTACGGACAGCTGGGAACTGAGGTATTCGCGCGGTTGATAGATCTTGATCCGGGAGAAGTCCGCCTCATCACTTTACTGTCTACAGATAGCCCGGAAGACGCTGCAAATCGGACCCTCTTCGCACATCGTTGTTTTCGCGCTGAAGGGACCGGACCAGGGATTTGGCGTGCGCGACGCTGCGGGATCCGCAGTTCTTCGGTTCAGATCCAGTAGCGGCCACTCGCTCCGCGGTGTGGTGGCTGACTATGGCCGCTATCCTCAGTCTGGATGTCAAGACCGGTCGGGTCCTCGCACTTTTTCGCAATCACCGGAGGAATAAGCAATGAAGGTCGACGGAGGCCCAGTTCCGCAAGCTTCCACTTTTGCTCACGAGTGGCAAAACCTCTTTTGAGGTAGTGTTCAGCCTTGATTGATGGGAATACTTGCCCATGAAGTACCGGACGATGGGGTGCTGGCGTGACTCCTGAAGAAAATGCAGTTGAGAAGAGTAGCCAAGAGTCTGGCCCGAAAGGGGACGGGCTGAGAAAGAGGGGAGGGCGACGTCGAACTGAGCCCGAGACGCCGCAGGCGCCCGTTGTCCTTGAAGTTCGGGACCTATACGTGAGCTATGGTCCTGTCAGGGCTGTCGACGGGGCCACCCTGGAGATCAGAGAGGGGGAGATCTTTGGTCTTCTGGGCCCCAATGGAGCGGGCAAGACCACCACACTGAGCGCCGTCGAGGGGCTGCTCAAGCCCGATGCTGGTTCTGTCCTGGTCGAGGGTATCGACATCCAGAAGGATCCTCTGGTCGCCAAGGCCCAAATGGGCATTCAGCTCCAGTCCACCGGGTTTCACCCCGATTTGACCGTCCTTGAGATCGTGCGGCTCTACGCCGGTCTTCACGGCGTAGACCTGCCGCGGAGCCAGGCCCTTGCCTCGCTGGCGGAACTCGGTCTCGCCGAGGAAGCCTCTCGGCGGGTCAGTCAACTCTCCGGCGGCCAGAGACAGCGGCTCTCTCTCCTCATCGCCACCATTCACGAGCCGGTCGTCGTGCTCCTGGACGAACCCACCGGCGGCCTCGACCCCCAGGCCCGGCGCCAGCTCTGGGAGCGTATCGAGCAGATGAGGAAGGACGGGCGCAGCATCCTTCTCACCACCCACTCCATGGAGGAGGCCCAGGCGGTGTGCGACCGGGTGGCCATCATGGACCACGGGAAGATCCTCACCGTCGATTCCCCAGCCGGTCTCATCAAGAAGCACCACAGCGACCCCCGGGTACGGGCGGTGGCCCACGGCCGGGTGACCCTGGACGACGTGTTCATCGGGCTGACGGGGGCGGATATCCGTGAGTAGCCAGGACCTAACCCCGTCGCCCCCTGCCGGCCACGAGGCAGAGTCGGCCACTCCCGGCGAACGCATCGATCGGCGGCTCCCCAAACTCAGCCCTCCGTCCCGCAGGCTCACCTTGCGTTCGCTACTTCGGGCCGACTTTGTCAGCCAGACACGAAACGCGCGGGCGCTAGTGGGGACCTTGGTCCTTCCTGTGGTCTATGTCGTTGTCCTTTCCACCGGCAAGCGCGCCGTGGCACTGGGCGGCCCCAAGTTTGGCGTTGCTTCGTCCTTGGTGGCGAGCATGGGCCTTATTGCCGTTGCGGGATACTCGCTCACCTTGGCCCGACACCGGGAACTCGGCGTCTTTCAGCGTTTGCGGGTCGCCCCGATCTCCACCTGGGAGATCATGGTCAGCCGCCTCATCGTACAAGTCGCAGCGATGCTCGGCGGGGCGATTATCGTACTGGTGGTCGCGGTCATCGGGTTCTCGGTGCACTTGAGCGCGGGAGCGTGGCTTCTCACTCTCGCTATGGTCGTCGTCGGCGGCGCCGAGTTCCTTGGCATCGGGCAAACTATCGTCGGCCTCATCCGATCCTCTGAGACGGTACGAGCCGTTGCCCCGGTAGTCTTCATCCCCCTGTTCGTCCTCAGTATCTTCGCTCACCTGGCCAAGGTCGGTTCGACCTTGGAAATCGTGTCGCGCTGGTCACCGGGTGGAGCCGTCGGCACGACTCTTGCTGCAGCCATGCAGCCCGGCACCTGGACACTCGGCACTTGGGGAGCGTTGGCCGCGACCGTCGGCTACGCCGCGGTCTTCGCCGGTATCGGCATCAGGTGGTTCAAATGGACGAGCCAATGAATCGGCCGAACGGGAAGGAGCAGCAATGGGCTCAGCAACTGTCGTTTTGAGGCGAACGGGGGGATGGTGGTATGCCGGTCGCGTGTATGAAGACTGGCAGGTGTTTCTGGATGGAAAGGTGGCCGGCTCGATCGCCAATCATGAGCACGTGGAGCTTTTGGTGGAGCCGGGGCTGCACACCCTCAGCTTGCGCAGTCCGCGCTGGAAGCGGCGCCTCAGCAAAGAACGGCCGTTCACCGTTGCCGAAGGGCAGGTGGTCAGCTTCTCGGCGCACGAGCCGAGGATCTGGCCCTTGGCCCTCGCCGCGCTGGTTAAGCCTGATCTCTGGATCACTCTGAAGCAGCATTGAGGGTCGGAGACTCCGGCGTCTGGGGCTGCCGCGGAGGAAAGCTATGCGGGGAAGGCACATGGCCGAAACTTAGTCATCGTGGCCACGATTGGCCGGGAGCTTCGCCCAGAAGTCTTGTCACCTCGCCTCGGAGATCTAGCAGTTGTCCAGTTGCCGCTCTCTGTCGCAGAAGTGCAACCTCGGCCTCATCACTCAACTGTCTACAGACAGCCGCAAACATGCTGCAAACCGGACCATTTTTGCACATCGTTGATTTGGCGGTGGAGGCAGCCCGCGAGGAGCTGGCGAAGCGCGGAGGCCTCCGCGTGACTTCGCTCCCGGCTGGTCCTACACCCTTACTTCTTCATAAGTCCCGCGGGGGGCAAGATTGTGCCGCGAGCGGGTCGGCGCTTGATCCGTGGACAGGATCTAGTTGAGGCTGAAGCCGTGTCAGGTTAAAGCCAGGGGCGCTGGCGTTGCGTGCGTGTGGGACTCGGGCAGTCAGGGTGTTGTGAGTGCGCTGGTTCCGGCCGTCATGTAAGTGGTTGAGCTTTCCCCGCCGGCAGGCGTGGTATGGAGGTTTAGGGTTGCCTCTACCATGTGTAGGAAGATGAACGAGGCAACGAACACCCGGTCACCGGTGACCGGGTTCCACCCCATGAATTCCACTTCTTCATTTCCGCCCATTTCCGAGGGCCATATTACGATTGAGCCAGCGAGCGGGTTGTCCATCGACCCGTGCTGTTCGATTCCTAAGGCGCGACAGGCGTCGGGGATACTGGTGGCGTAGAAGACGATGGGGCGTCCGTCTTTCTCGGCCTGGCGGATCTGACTCGTGTAGTCGGCCACGCTGACTTCGTCCCCGAACACCCATAAGGGCTTCTTGATCTTGGAAGGATCCTTTTGCATCGGATTGCCTTGGCTGTCTGTCCTAACCGGCGCGGAAGGCGTGGGGCCGCCAAAGAAGACCTCTGGAAGATCCTTGGGCTTGCCGGGGATGGTCTCTACGTTGCCCGCCCAGTAGCCCATGTAGAATCCGCTTTCATACCACTGCTGTGGGGTAGTTTGGGAAAAGAGGAGGGTGGTGGTCGTCGTCTCGCTGCTGGTCGCGGGGCTCTGGGCGCCGGCGGCGATGCTTATCGCAGGCCCAGCCTGCTGGCTTGACTGAGCCGTGCCGCACGCGGTCAGCCCGACGAACAGGAGCATAAGAAGTGCGGTCAAGCCTACCAGCACTCTAGGGTGTTTCATCGCCCGTTCTCCCCCCTGAGCGGTCGCACCGAATCCGACCATCGAGGGTGTGCCTTGCTTTCATCTTACTTCTATATGTGTCCGGCAGGGGCGAGAATGTGCCTGAAAGACCGCCATGGACTGCAGGACCTATCGGCCTGCTGTTCCGCGCGGGTATGTCATCGGGTGTCATCTCGTCCGTCCCGCTCCATTACCTGCTGGCGAGTTTGCCACCGAATTGCCCCCGAACTCGCTCGAAAGCGCGCAAGAACCCCGCCTCATCGATCCCGAACAGGGCTAGACCCTCCGCGACCGCGCCAGGATCAGAAGAGCCACGGCGATGAAGGCGCAGGAGGCCAGCACGGGCTGCCATATGGGCGCCCACCACTCGCCCGGCATGAGGAACAGAAGGTCGCGCGTGCCCAGCGACGACGGCCAGCCCAGCAGCACGTAGAGCCACACGTAGTAGAAGATGTCCCAAACGCCGAAGGCGAAGAGCCAGCAGGCGAACCGCTGCCGCCAAGTGCGGCCGGCGACGTAGCCGACCGCCAGCAGCATGACCATGGTCGCCGCCTCGCGTGCCTGTTCGTAGGGCAGGTAGGCGGGCGGGAAGTGGAAGTCCGCCGGTACGAAGCGCAGATCGTACTCGAGCGCGAACAGCTTCCGCAGGTAGTAGACGACCATAGCCTCCACGAAGGCGAAGGCGATCGCCCACACGGCCACGGTCGCGAGGCGAATCCATGAACCTCTGTCGGCAGGGACACTCATTGGCACCTCAATGATACGATCGCATGAGCGTCGGTTGGCTGCGCTGTACGGCGTCTTCTCGTCCGTCCCCGTCCGTTCCCTGCTGTCGAGTTTGCCCCCGAATTGCCCCCGAACTCGCCCCAAAGACGCGAAAACCCGGCCTCGGCGACCGGGTCTCGACACACGATTCTTGGCTTTCCTAGGCGGAGAGGGGGGATTCGCACCCGCAGATGCGTCGCGCCGTGTGACTCCCCCACCGATGAGGCCGATCTTCATGGGTTGAGGGATTCCCGCTGGCCCTCTTCCCGTACTCGCTGTTCCCGCTCGCAGAACTTCTCCCGCCCCTCTGCATAGGAGGGCAGAAGCCAGGTCATCTCCTCGAGGCTCTTGATAATCACCGGTATCTTGTCCCAGGGTATGGAGATGAGGATCCACCCCTCCGGGAAGATCTGCTTCGCCCTTGAGCCGAAGGCCATCCCCGTCACCATGTAGTTGACCTTCCCGCTCTGCCAGGGGTAGACATAGATCCATGCGCAACTCATCACCGGCGTCTTCTTGCTCTCCCATAGCTCGCCGGTGGAGTAGCTCATCGCCCTCATCACGATCTCCGCCTGGGAAGGCGTGGCCATCAGGATCAGCAGGTCTGGCTCGAACGTCAGGGCTTCGAGCACCGAGAATGCGGCGTAGTTGA
>CAVYVU010000025.1:0-14524 GCA_963772095.1 uncultured Thermoleophilia bacterium | reverse complement strand
ATACTGAGCGATCCTGTTCGCGGCGTTGGCCCGGAGGTCGAAGTAGTAGAACGGATAGTCGTAGTTGTGGTAGATCCCCGCGGCGACCATCGCGTTCCCGGGATCGAGCGTGCCGGGGTCGACCGTGCTGCAGATCAATTCGCCCGTCGCGGTGTCGATCTGCGCGTCAGCGTAGTTCAGCACCTTCTGCGGTTGCCCCTGGGCATCGAGCACCGCGTAGCCGTTCCTGTCCAGCGAGATGCCTCCGAGGTTCTGCGCGGCCGTCGCCAGCGGTCTCCGTCCCTCGTCCAGGTGATCGGGTTGATGACCATCGCGCCGGGCAGCACCACGGGATCGGGCACCTTGGTCGTCGGGGCGACCGTGTTGTAGGAGACGATCACCTGGTGTCGTCGGCGCCTCGGCGAACTTCAGCTCCGTGTTCTGCTCCAGGTACTGCGGCGTTATCGAGTACCCCGGGACGTACGCGGCGATCATCCGCTTGTAGACCTCCGGGTTCTTCTTCATGTAGTCGGCCATCAGGTTGATCATGATGTTCGATCCCTGCGAATGGCCGGCCAGGATGAACGGCCGCCCCTGGTTGAGTGCTTGATGTAGTAGTCGAACGCCGAGAGCGCATCCGACGTCGGCTCGCCTCCGACTATCGACTGCTGCTGGTCGAGCGGCAGCTCAGGACCTGGATGGCCGCCTGCCGGTAGTAGGGCGCATAGATGTTGGCCAGCGGCGAAAACACCGTCGCCGTCTCTCGAGAACGCCGCCTGGGCGCCCGCCTGCATCTGCGGATTGTCGATCGCGCAGACGATCGGGTCGCTCGGGCTGGACTGCTGGTAGATGGTCGGATAGAGGAAGAAGACGTCCACCTTCTTGAGGCCGCTTTCGCCGACGGCAGCGACAGCCAGTTGGACGCTTGGCGTAGTCCGGCACCCCCTGGCCGTCAGTCGCAGAGACTTTAGACGACGGCATTCCGCTCGAACCGCAGCCTGCGAGAAGCACGACCATGCACAGCGTAAGGATCAAGCCGACTGTGATACCCGACTTTCTACGTCATCCTCGTGCACCCCTTCTTAGTGGTACACGGTCCTTGCTGCTCAGATTCCTTTTGGAGGACTTTTATCCTGCGGCCTCGCATGCGGGCGATCATCGGCCGGTCATGACCTCTGGCCACGCGCGCATGTCCGCCGGAGCATCATTCCTTCTCGAGATACCTCGCGACGCGGTTCTCGGCGTTCGCCCGGATGTCGAAGAAATAGAACGGGTAGTCGTAGGGGTGGTAGATGCCGGCCGCAATGGCGGCGTTACCGGGTGCGAGCTGGTTCGGGTCCGCGGTGCTGCAGATCACGACGCCCCTCTGCTTGTTGACCTGCGCGTCGGCGTAGTGCTGCACTTTCACCGGGTTGCCGGAGGCATCCACGACCGCCTCGCCCGTCTGCGGATCGACCTCGATGCCACCGAGACTCTGCGCGACGGAGGCCCGGGTCTCAGACGTCGTCCAGGTTATGGGGTTGATCGCAATGCCGCCCGGCATGGTCACCGGATTGGTGACCTTCATCACCGGCGCCTCGGTGTTGTAGGAGATGATCACGCCCGTGTCGTCCGGGCCGGTGGCGAACTTCAGCTGCGGGTTCTGTGTCAGGTAATCACCGGTGATCGAAAAGCCTATGACGTAGGCGGCGACCATGCGCTTGTACAGATCGGGATGCTGCTTCATGTAACCGGACAGGATGTTCGCGATCAAGTTCGACCCCTGGGAGTGCCCCGCCAGGATGAAGGGCCGGCCATCGTTCATGTTCTTGATGTAGTAATCGAACGCGCTCACCGCGTCCGAGGTCGGGATGCCGGCCTCGAGGGAGAGCTGCTGGGGTATGGGCAGGGTCGACTTGTACTGCGCAGTCTACCTGGCGGTTGTACGGCGCGTATATGTTGCCGACGGTCTCGAAGGCCGCGGCCGTAGTGGTGAACTTCGCTTTGGCCCCCTGCTGCATCTTGGGGTCGTCGATGGGGCCTATGTCGGGGGAGCTCGGCGTGGCCTTCGAGTAGGTGGTATCGCTCAAGTAGAAGACGTCGACCTTCTTCGTGGTCGTTTGAGGTATCGCGAGCCAGTTGGACGAACTCGCGTAGTTCGGGGCGCCATCGGCCATCGTCGTCGGGGCGGAAGCTGAGGGCTTGCCGCTCGATGAACTCCCGCATCCGGCGGTCATCGCGACGAGCGCCGCGACAGCGACCAGCATGACACCGATTCCCGTGGACTTCGTCATGTGCGACACCCCATCACGCTCCATTCTTACGGCACTTCGAACAGCCGAATCTCCATGAGCCAAGCTGGGGCAGGACCACCCTTGGGACTCCAACCTCAATATCGGATAGCTTTCACCCGACCTTTAGAACGTTTAGAACGTTCGGCCACCCCAGACCTTTCTGAGAGCTCACTGAAGGCCGTCCCCCAGGAGCCTTCCCTAGCCATGATCGGCGTTCGCGGTGTGGACGCTCGCGTTCCCCCTTCCGTCCGCCGGCGCTGGGCGTGGATTGAGAGACGCCAGTTATTCCCAAGCAGTTGCTCCGCGATCGCAGTCTCCGCCCTTACACTCTTTGCCTACATTCCCCCCAGGCTCCGAAAGGACGCTCTGGCCGTCTCGCCGCCCTGCTGAATGCACAGCCGCTACTTACATTTCGGTTTCGGCCCTCAGGCCCTGTCGCACCCCCCGCCGCTCATCGCTCCGCCATCAGAGCGGGCTCAGGACTCTCACTCTCACGATCTGCTGTACACACGCACGCTACCCACCTGCTCAAGGCCGGTGTACCGGTGCGGGTCGTCTCGGAGAGGCTGGGTCACGCTGCCGCCTCCATCACCCTCGACGTCTACGCCCACGTGCTTCCTGGTCAGCAGCAGGAGGCAGCGGCCAAGGTGGACGCCATGCTGGGGCGGATGGCCGTGCGGGTGTAGTCCCTGTTTCTCGCTTCCCGCTTGGTCGTCAACACTGCGCCGACCACGCCCCGCCACCCACAAGGAGCCTCCGATGGCCAAGAGCTACGAGCTGACCGAGAAGCCTGACGTTCCCGCACACCACACCAGCAGCGTCTACGCGGACATCATCGCCGACTTCCTGCGGCAGGGCACGGACCTCCATGAAGGTGACGATCGAGGGGATGAAGCCAGCAACGCTGCGAGCCGGGCTGCGGAGGGCGCTTAAGGCGAGTGGAAGGCGAGGGCGTGAGACTGGCGCAGAGGGGAGAGGAGACGTACCTGATACGGGCGCCTGGGAAATGACTCAGCGTCCGCGCGGTTGATAGGCCTTGATCCGGAAGAAGTCGGCCTTATTGCTCAACGGTCTACAGATGGCCAAAGAGACATTGCAAATCGGACCCTTTTCGCACATCGTTGATTTCGCGCTGAAGAGGCCGGACCAGGGATTTGGCGTGCGCGAGGCTGCGGGACCGCAGTTCTTCGGTTCAAATCCAGTAGCGGCCACTCGCTCCGCGGTGTGGTGGCTGACTATGGCCGCTATCCTCAGTCTGGATGTCAAGACCGGTCGGGTCCTCGCACTTTTTCGCAATCACCGGAGGAATAAGCAATGAAGGTCGACGGAGGCCCAGTTCCGAAAGTTTCCACTTCTGCTCACGAGCGGTAAGACCTCTTTTGAGGTAGTCGTTCAGCCTTGATTCGATGGGAATACTTGCCCATGAAGTACCAGACGATGGGGTGCTGAGCGTGACTGCTGAAGAAAACGCCGCTGAGAAGAGTGGCCAAGAGTCTGGCGCGAAAGAGGACGGGCCGGAGAAGAGGGGCGGGCGACGTCGAACTGAGCCCGAGACGCTTCAAGCGCCTACCGTCCTTGAAGTCCGGGACCTATACGTGAGCTATGGTCCTGTCAGGGCTGTCGACGGGGTCACCCTGGAGATCAGAGAGGGTGAGATCTTCGGCCTTCTCGGTCCCAATGGGGCGGGCAAGACCACCACACTGAGCGCCATCGAGGGGCTGCTCAAGCCGGATGCCGGCTCGGTCCTCATCGAGGGCATCGACATCCAGAAGGATCCTCTGGTCGCCAAGGCGCAGATGGGCGTCCAGCTACAGTCCACCGGGTTTCATCCCGATCTGAGCGTCAGGGAGATCGTGCAACTCTACGCCGGGCTCTACGGCGTAGACATGTCGCCGAGCCAGGCTCTCGACGCCCTGGCAGGGCTCGGTCTCGACGCAAGAGGGCTCCCGGCGAGTGAATCAACTCTCCGGCGGTCAGAGACAGCGGCTCTCTCTCCTCATCGCCACCATTCATGAACCGGTCATCGTGCTCCTCGACGAACCCACCGGCGGCCTCGACCCGCAAGCTCGGCGCCAGCTCTGGGAACGCATCGAGCAGATGAGGAAGGGCGGCCGCAGCATCCTTCTCACCACGCACTCCATGGAGGAGGCCCAGGCGGTGTGCGACCGGGTGGCGATCATGGACCACGGCAAGATCCTCACCATCGATACCCCGGCCGGTCTCATCAAGAAGCACCGCAACGACCCCCGGGTACGGGCCGTGGCCCACGGCCGGGTGACCCTGGACGACGTGTTCATCGGGCTGACGGGGGCGGATATCCGTGAGTAGCCAGGACCTTACCCCGTCACCCCCTGCCGGCCACGAGGCAGAGTCGGCCACTCCCGGCGAACGCATCGATCGGCGGCTCCCCAAACTCAGCCCTCCGTCCCGCAGGCTCACCTTGCGTTCGCTACTTCGGGCCGACTTCGTCAGCCAGGCACGAAACGCGCGGGCGCTACTGGGGACCTTGGTCCTTCCCGTGGTCTATCTCGTTGTCCTGTCCACCGGCAAGCGCGCCGTGGCACTGGGCGGCCCCAAGTTTGGCGTTGCTTCGTCCTTGGTGGCGGGCATGGGCCTTATTGCCGTTGCGGGATACTCGCTCACCTTGGCCCGGCACCGGGAACTCGGCGTCTTTCAGCGTCTGCGGGTCGCTCCGGTCCCCACCTGGGAGATCATGGTCAGCCGCCTCATCGTACAAGTCGCAGCGATGCTCGGCATGGCGATTATCGTACTGGCGGTCGCGGTCATCGGGTTTTCGCTGCACTTGAGCGCGGGAGCCTGGCTTCTCACTCTCGCTATGGTCGTCGTCGGCGGCGCCGAGTTCCTTGGCATCGGGCAAGCCATCGTCGGCCTCATCCGATCCTCTGAGACGGTACGAGCCATTGCCCCGGTAGTCTTCATCCCCTTGTTCGTCCTCAGTATCTTCGCTCACCTGGCCAAGTGCTCGGTTCGACCTTCGAAATCGTCTCGCGCTGGTCACCGGGTGGAGTCGTCGCCACGACTCTCGTCGCAGCCATGCAGCCCAGCACCTGGACACTCGGCACCTGGGGAGCGTTGGCCGCGACCATCGGCTACGCCGCGGTCTTCGCCGGTATCGGCATCAGGTGGTTCAAATGGACGAGCCAATGAATCGGCCGAACGGGAAGGAGCAGCCATGGGCTCAGCGACTGTCGTCTTGAGGCGAACGGGGGGATGGTGGATGCCGGTCGCGTGTATGAAGACTGGCAGGTGTTCCTGGATGGAAAGGTGGCCGGCTCGATCGCCAATCAGGCGCGCGTGGAGCTTTCCGTGGAGCCGGGGCTGCACACCCTCAGCTTGCGCAGTCCGCGCTGGAAGCGGCGCCTCAGCAAAGAACGGTCGTTCACCGTTGCCGAAGGGCAGGTGGTGAGCTTCTCGGCTCACGAGCCGAGGATCTGGCCCATGGCCCTCGCCGCGCTGGTTAAGCCTGATCTCTGGATCACTCTCAAGCAGGACTGAGGCTCGGAGAAGCGGCGTCCGCACTGCCGCCGAGGTGCGCTATGGGGGGAGGCAGAATGGCCGAAGCCTGGTCATCGTGGCCACGATTGGCCGGGAGCTTCGCCCAGAAGTCTTGTCACCTCGCCTCGGAGATCTAGCAGTTGTCCAGTTGCCGCTCTCTGTCACAGAAGTGCGAAGTCCGCCTCATCACTCAACTGTCTACAGACAGCCGCAAACATGCTGCAAACCGGACCATTTTTGCACATCGTTGATTTGGCGGTGGAGGCAGCCCGCGAGGAGCTGGCGAAGCGCGGAGGCCTCCGCGTGACTTCGCTCCCGGCTGGTCCTACACCCTTACTTCTTCATAAGTCCCGCGGGGGGCAGATTGTGCCGCGAGCGGGTCGGCGCTTGATCCGTGGACAGGATCTAGTTGAGGCTGAAGCCGTGTCAACTTAAAGCCAGGGGCGGTGGCGTTGCGGGGTGTCGGACTCGGGTAATCAGGGTGTTGTGAGTGCGGTGGTTCCGGCCGTCATGTAAGTGGTTGAGCTTTCCCCGCCGGCAGGCGTGGTATGGAGGTTTAGGGTTGCCTCCACCATGTGTAGGAAGATGAACGAGGCAACGAACACCTGGTCCCCGGCGACCGGGTTCCACCCCATGAATTCCACTTCCTCATTTCCGCCCATTTCCGAGGGCCATATTACGATGGAGCCAGCGAGCGGGTTGTCCATCGACCCGTGCTGTTCGATTCCTAAGGCGCGACAGGCGTCGGGGATACTGGTGGCGTAGAAGACGATGGGGCGTCCGTCTTTCTCGGCCTGGCGGATCTGACTCGTGTAGTCGGCCACGCTGACTTCGTCCCCGAACACCCATAGGGGCTTCTTGATCTTGGAAGGATCCTTTTGCATCGGATTGCCTTGGGCGTCTGTCCTAACCGGCGCGGAAGGCGTGGGGCCGCTAAAGAAGACGTCGGGAAGATCCTTGGGCTTGGCGGGGATGGTCTCCACGTTGCCCGCCCAGTAGCCCATGTAGAATCCGCTTTCATACCACTGCTGTGGGGTAGTTTGGGAAAAGAGGAGGGTGGTGGTCGTCGTCTCGCTGCTGGTCACGGGGCTCTGGGCGCCGGTGGCGATGCTCGTCGCAGGCCCGGCCTGCTGGCTTGACTGAGCCGTGCCGCACCCGGTCAGCCCGACGAACAGGAGCATAAGAAGTGCGGTCAAGCCTACCAGCACTCTAGGGTGTTTCATCGCCGTTCTCCCCCCTGAGCGGTTGCACCGAATCCGACCATCGAGGGTGTGCCTTGCTTTCATCTTACTTCTATATGTGTCCGGCAGGGGCGAGAATGTGCCTGAAAGACCGCCATGGACTGCAGGACCTATCGGCCTGCTGTTCCGCGCGGGTATGTCATCGGGTGTCATCTCGTCTCCGTCCCGCTCCATTACCTGCTGCCGAGTTTGCCCCCGAACTGCCCCCGAACTCGCCCGAAAGACGCGAAAACCCTGCCTGATCGATCCCGAACAGGGCTAGACCCTCCGCGACCGCGCCAGGATCAGAAGGCCCCGGCGATGAAGGCGCACGAGGCCAGCACGGGCTCCCACACGGGTGCCCACCACTCGCCCGGCATCAGGAACAGAAGGTCGCGCGTGCCCAGCGACGACGGCCAGCGCAGCAGCACGTAGAGCCACACGTAGTAGAAGATGTCCCACACGCCGAAGGCGAAGAGCCAGTAGGCCAACCGCTGCCACCACGTGCGGCCGACGACGTAGCCGACCGCCAGCAGCATGACCATGGTCGCCGCCTCGCGTGCCTGTTCGTAGGGCAGGTAGTCGGGCGGGAAGTGGAAGTCGGCCGGTACGAAGCGCAGATCGTACTGGAGCGCGAACAGCTTCCGCAGGTAGTAGACGACCATCGCCTCCACGAAGGCGAAGGCGATCGCCCACACGGCCACGACCGCGAGGCGAATCCATGAGCCTCTGTCGGCAGAGACACTCATCGGCACCTCAATGATACGATCGCATGAGCGTCGGTTGGCTGCGCTGTACGGCGTCTTCTCGTCCGTCCCCGTCCGTTCTCTGCTGTCGAGTGTGCCCCCGAATTGCCCCCGAACTCGCCCCGAAGACGCGAAAACCCGGCCTCGGCGACCGGGTCTCGACACGCGATTCTTGGCTTTCCTAGGCGGAGAGGGGGGGATTCGAACCCGCAGATGCGTCGCGCCGTGTGACTCCCCCACCGATGAGGCCGATCTTCATGGGTTGAGGGATTCCCGCTGGCCCTCTTCCCGTACTCGCTGTTCCCGCTCGCAGAACTTCTCCCGCCCCTCTGCATAGGAGGGCAGAAGCCAGGTCATCTCCTCGAGGCTCTTGATAATCACCGGTATCTTGTCCCAGGGTATGGAGATGAGGATCCACCCCTCCGGGAAGATCTGCTTCGCCCTTGAGCCGAAGGCCATCCCCGTCACCATGTAGTTGACCTTCCCGCTCTGCCAGGGGTAGACATAGATCCATGCGCAACTCATCACCGGCGTCTTCTTGCTCTCCCATAGCTCGCCGGTGGAGTAGCTCATCGCCCTCATCACGATCTCCGCCTGGGAAGGCGTGGCCATCAGGATCAGCAGGTCTGGCTCGAACGTCAGGGCTTCGAGCACCGAGAATGCGGCGTAGTTGACCGTGCCCTTCGGCAACATCGGGACGTACTGGTAGATCCTTTCGTTGGCCCGCGCTTCCTGGAAGATCTCGAATTTCTCCCCGAGGAGCCCCGCCTCGGCGTATGTGGGAGCGTCTTCCATGCCCAGGACGATGGTCCCGAAGCAGTCTTCTTCCTCTCTTGAAAAATAGAAGGGGGTGCCTCTCTCCTGGGCCTCTCGGACCATCTGGCAGAAAGGAGCCAGCTTGTCCAGTCGCTCGATGCCTTCGGGTCTCTTGAACAGGAACTTCACCCCCACCGGGGCGTACTCGAATTCGAACTTCCGCAGTATCGACAGATTGGTCTGCAGCTTCCTCATGATGCCTCCAGGAGCGCTTCTGAACACGGCCCTTGTTTCTCTTCGGTGATTCTCCGCCGCGCCGACCTATCCTCTCGTCCGCGGTCGGCCAGATCACCAGGTAGTCGATGTAGGAAACAGAGATCGGCTACTTCCGCGTAGGTCCGCGTGGTCCGTCAGGTGGTGACCGTCTCTGTCCATTACCCGCTCGCGAGTTTAACCCCGAATTGCCACCGAAGTCGCCTGAAAGACGACAAAATCCGGTCCCGTGGACCAGGTCAGACAGACGATTCTTGGCTTTCCTAGGCGGAGAGGGGGGGTTCGAACCCCGGTACCGGTTACCGGCATGAGGGTTGTCGCGGGCCCTCAGTGGGCTCGTACACACCACTCCGTGAACACACGGGTATCAGCCTCAAGTTTCTCCGGCGGGCGGGAATCCTCCGGACCGCAGGCATCAGGTCCAGGAAGGCGCGGCGGCCGATATGTCTTTCCTCAAGGGCGAACTCCAGGCGCGCTGGCTCCGATTCCTGTTCGCCCTGCCCGTCGTTGGTCATGAGCTGCTCCTGCACCCCGTACCTGCTATCCAGACCGGCGTCGCGGGATACGGGGACGACACGGTCGGTGCGATACCATCGTTTCAGCCGGGCATATTATTATCGCGCATTATCGGAGCCGGTTCCGTCGTGGGGAGTGTCCCATAATGAGACTATCTTTCAAGCGCAAGCTCGTCATCATCGTCCTGCTGGTTGTCCTAGGCGGCGGCGCTTGGGCCGCTGGCCGCAGTGGGCTGTGCCCGGTTACCGGAATCGACACGCCCGCCGCGGCAACCGGACTTTCAAGCGGCAGATAAGACGGTCGTCTCTCGCCCACCCAACCACTGGGCCTGGAGCATGGGGTCGGACACGGGGACGCTGAGCTGCCATGTGCCGTTAATCCGACACCCGCTGTCGAGCACGACCGGACAGCGTCAGAATGAAACGAGTACCTCGCTCTAGCTGGCTTTCGACCGTCAACATTCCGCCGTGAGCCTCGATGATCGCCTTGGCGATCGCGAGCCCAAGTCCTGCTCCCCTGGTCGTCCTGCTCCGGGACTTGTCGCTTCGGTAGAACCGATCGAACACATGGGGCAGGTCCTCTGGGTGGATAGGCGGCCCGTCATTCCAGACCTCGACCAGGGCCCCGTCAGCGATGGAACGCGCCTCAACTCGGACCGTTCCTCCTTCTTGCGCATGTCTCACAGCGTTGTCTAGAAGATTGGTTAGTGCGCGTCGCAACTGGAGAGGGTCAAAGGAAGTCAGCTCCAGCCCCTCTTCTGTCTCTTTCATAAGGTGCACGTCTTTCTGCTGGGCCTGCAGAGAGAACGACTCTGCCACCTCAGAGAGTAAGCGGTCCAACGAATCGACCCGCCTGGCCAGCTGCAGACCACCTGCATCGATCTGAGCTAGCAGCGAAAGATCGTCAATAAGCAGACTGAGAACTCGCAAATCGCGTTTGGCTGTCTGCAGGTACCGCTCTGCGGTTGCAGGATCGGTCACGAGCCCGTCAGCAAGCGCCTCCACGATAACCGTCACCGACGCGAGCGGCGTCCGCAGATCGTGGCCCGCCCAGGCCACCAGATCAAGTCTCGTCCTTTCCGCTGCTAGTTGCGTGTCGGTGGCATCGGCCAGAGCCTTGGTCATCTCGTTGAAGGCGCGGGCGAGAGCCGCCATCTCGTCCCGGCCTCGGGGCTCGAGGCGGACATCGAACTGTCCTTGCGCCACCCGATCCGTGGCCGCAACGAGCCGGCTCGCTTCCCCGGACATCCCCATGGCCAGAAGATAGCCGAGAGAAAGTGTGATCCCGACGCCGAAGAGCAGCAGGACAGCGACCAGGCGCACGTCCTCGGTCTTGATGAACATCGAGCAGCGCAACCGCTAACACGTTCAGGAACGTAAGTACACCGACCAAAGCGTAGCCGCCCAAAAGTGTCCAAAGCATGCGCGGCGACCGTTTCAGCCAGGACAGGCGATAGGCGAGGTGGCCGACCAATACCGAAAACAGGGCAGATCCCAGCAGGACGAGGGCAAAAAGGCCCAGGTCGCGTAACGACGGGAGTGCAAGTCCCGCATATGCCCCCAGCGCGACGAGGAAGGCGAGTCCGACGAAGGCAGGGAAGCGACCCAAAGGACCGACCGACGAGACTCGGTTCGCGAGCCCCCGATTCTTTCGCGCGGCCCGAGAAGATGTTCGACTAGGGTTCAAATCGGTATCCGACTCCCCACGCCGTAGTGATGTAACGGGGATTGGAGGCGTCCTCCTCGATCTTCTCCCGGATTCGGCGGATGTGGACCGTCACGGTGCTCGGGTCGATGTAGTCTGTGAATCCCCAAACAAGACCGAGCAGTTCGTCGCGAGTAAACACCCGACGAGGATGGCGGGCAAGGACGAGTAAAAGCTCGAACTCCTTGGCCGTTAGCGCTCGCTGCTCCCCGCGCACGCTGACCGTTCGAGCCTGGACATCGATCTGGAGCCCATCGAAGGTCAGCCGTTCATTCTCATCCAAGACATGATCGCCTGTGCCGGTGCTCCCGGATTCCCGACTCCGGCGCAGTACGGCCCGGACGCGGCTCACGAGCTCCTGGGGACTGAAGGGCTTCACTACGTAGTCGTCTGCTCCCATCTCAAGACCGGCGATACGATCGGCTTCGCTCGCCCGAGCGGTGAGCATGATGATCGGCATATCCCCTCTTGCCCTCACCGACCGGGTGATCTCAAAGCCATCGACCTTGGGCAGCATGAGATCGAGCACCATGAGCTCGGGCTCTTGCTGCTCTAGCACTTCGAGAGCGACGGCGCCGTCGGCGGCAATCACCACTTCATACCCGGCTCGATTGAGGTACAAGCCGACGATCTCAGCAATGCTGGGCTCGTCTTCCACCACAAGAATCAACCGATTCCTCCAATCCTCTTGCTCGACAAAGTACCCATGTTCCTCAGAAAGAACTAACGGCCGTGGCACCGCCAGCGGCCGGCTTAAGAAAGACGTAAGAAAAACGCAATGGAAAAGAAAGACTTATTGGGAAGGCTACCCCATGTCCGGTGCCCATAGAAAAGTAAGAAGTCTTTCGGTCATTAGAACGGCACCTTTCTGAGGCCGGCTGTCCAAAACTGACCGATGGATGGAGTCGCAGCGATATGGGTCCTTTTAGGTTTTGGCCTCCAAGGAAGAGAGGATTGCCGGTCCGCGTGATCGGTCTCTATGCGAACTCGCCTGAGCCAGAAGGAAATCCGGGCTGGGTTCACCCTCCCTAACGCGTGCGCATCCGCATCCGACTGGACCCTGTCAAGCAGGGCAGGGTCGGGGCAAGGGCCCTCAAGA
Organism: uncultured Thermoleophilia bacterium; assembly: GCA_963772095.1. Classification (GTDB taxonomy): domain Bacteria; phylum Actinomycetota; class Thermoleophilia; order RBG-16-64-13; family RBG-16-64-13; genus Chersky-299. Next base: position 2,442 of record CAVYVU010000025.1, on the reverse strand, counting down.
TTGCCGGTTTGCGGAACCGTGTGCCGGGCAGAATGTTTGCCCGCCAGGTAGAACACTTGCGCGTTCCCAGGACCAGGCTTCCAACAGATCGACGCTTCTCCCCGTTGGACCAAAGAGAGAACAAAGGAGACGGAAATGCGCACTAAAGTAGCAACACGACGGTTGCCTCTGATCCTCGTGTTTGTAGCCGCCCTCCTGGTCGTGCTTGCCCTGAGCGCAGGCATCGCCCAGGCTGCCCCTGACGGCGGAGCCGTCTACACGGAAACCAACGGAACCACCAACCAAGTCCTTGTCTATGACCGCGAAGCTAACGGGATGCTCAGCCCGGTGGGGGCTTATAACACGGGCGGCACAGGCGCCAGCCTCGCGCATCCTCCTCAAGGCGCCGTCGCCTTGAGCCAGGATGGCCGCTGGCTCTTTGCCGCGAATGCGGGCAGCAATGACATCACCGTCTTTGCGGTTGAGCCCTGGGGACTCGTCCGGGTGGACAAGGAACCTTCGGGCGGGACCACGCCGGTGAGTCTCACCGTGCACGACCACCTGCTCTACGTCCTTAACGCGGGAGGCTCGGGCAACATCGCCGGCTTTTACATCGGCCCATTCGGCAAGCTCTACGCCGTGCCCGGGTCGATCAAGCCCCTTAGCGGCCTGACCACATACCCGCAGGAGATTTCCTTTAATCTGGAAGGCAACCTGCTCGTGGTGACGGAGTTGGACACCAAGCTTATCGATACCTACAAGGTCAACTTCTGGGGCATGGCGAATGCCCCGGTGTTTCACACCGCAAGCGGCCCCACGCCCTATGGCTTTGCCTTCACGGAGCGGGGGACGCTCTTGGTCTCCGAAGCCGGGGGCGCCCTTTCCTCCTACGATGTAAGCCCCCGCGAGTTTGACCTCATCAGCGGTTCCATCTCGAACGGCCCGGTTGGCAGCCCCTGCTGGGTGGCCATCACCGAGAACGGGAAGTACGCCTACACGGGCAACGGTGGCGGCGGAACGATCTCAAGCTACCAGGTAAGTTCCAAGGGTAAGCTCACCCTGCTCTCGGGCACGGCGACCGTAACAGGGGGCGCAATCCTCGATCTTGCCTTCTCTAACAACAGCCACTTCCTCTATGCCCTTGATAGGGGCAATGGAGCCATCGACATCTTCCGTGCTAACCCCGATGGCAGCCTGACCGCTATCGGAACCACGGGTGGAGTGCCAGGTAGCGCGACTGGACTGGCCGCCCGCTAGGGGAAACGCTCGCGGTCATGGGGAACGCAGAGAGGGCCGGCACCTGTCGGCCCTCTCTCTTCTTAGGGGATGGCTGGGATAACGGCAGCCGACCTGAGCCAGGCCGCCATGTCACATATCTTCTCGGCGAGCGGACCTATTGTTGGAGTCGCTAATGGGTGTCTAGTGGCACCAGCGGCCAGACGGCCAATATTGCTTTACACAAGGAAGGCGGATCGTTACGATTCACCCGAAGCTTCGGGCCCGCTCGTGTCGGGCGGACCTGGGCAGGGTGATCAGGATGACACGCAAACGGGGTCCTCAAGAACGTTCACAGTCGGATCCTCACTCAACAAGGAGATAGACATGGACTATGGCGAACTTCTCGAGTTCCTCAAGACCCGGCGGACGATCCGAGCCATCAAGCCGGACCCTATCCCACAGGAGTCGGTGGACAAGATCCTGGAAGCCGCTCGATGGGCGCCCACGGGCTTTAACATGCAACCACTCGAGCTCCTCGTAGTGAAGGACTTGGGACTGCGCCAAGCCATCAAGGCCCTGGTCGACGACTACAAGGCCGACGACTTCTACCCCATGGAGGCGACCAGAGAAGCTTGGCAGGGCAGTCCGTGGACCCTGGAAGCACACGGCAGGCTTGATATCCCGCTGGCTCCGGTCTTCATCGCCTTCCTGGGCGACACCCGTCGGCGCATTGGCCTGCCCATGGCCGCCCGCTACTCGCGCCAGAAGGGTGACTCCATATTCGAGTCCTCCCTCTCCAACGGCTTCATGTATGCCTGGCTCGCCGCCCATTCTCTGGGTCTGGCCGCCTGCCCGGTGTCGGCCCTTAAGTACCCGAAGCTTCAAGGGCTTGTGAAGCAGGTGCTGAACCTGCCCGACTACATCGAGCTCTACGACATGTTGCTTGTGGGCGAGAGCGCCATGGAGGGCGGGCCGGAGGCGAAACTGGTCCGTCATCTAGATGAGATGGTCCACTACGACCGGGCCGCAGACGATGAGTTCATGGCAGAGGCGGAGCTGAGGAAACAGATCGTGAAGTTACGGGCCGGCAACGTGGCCCGTCACGGGGAGGCGGTAAGAGTCAACGGTTAGGTTCCCCAGGACTCCTGATCTTGAAGTTGCAAATCATCGACAGGGAGAACGACGTGGCAGACAAGGTGTTCGTGGTCATAACCAGTCAAGACAGGGAAGTCGTCCTCGAGCCGG
>CAVYVU010000024.1:0-15345 GCA_963772095.1 uncultured Thermoleophilia bacterium | reverse complement strand
ACCGAGCGGCTGGGAGCCGGGGCCGCCGGGGATGGTGGTCGACGTGGAGTTGGTCGTGGTCGTGGAGGAAGTTCCCGGCGCGGTCGTGGTAGTCGTGCTTCCGCCCGGTCCGCCAGTTGACTCCACGAGTGCCATGAGTCTGGCCAGCATCTCTGCTGTCTCGCCTCGTGAGGCGTCTACCCATGGATTCCACGTCGCTCCGAAGCCTACCAACCCGGACAACAGGCCGTTCCATTCCGCCGTGCGCATCGCCGGAGAGTGATCGGCGCTGAAATGGCCGAGCGCGCCAGCATACCCGGGCGGCGGCACGGCAAGCATTCCCGGAGCGAAAGCATCCGCCGCCCGCACCGTCATGGTCACAAGCTGAGCTCGGGTCACCTGATCCCAAGGCGAGAAGACGCCTGGCGAACTTCCCATCGTGATCCTGAGTGCCGCGACCGCAGCGGCGTAATCGTTGGGATAAAGGCTGCTCGGATCGTTCGGATCCATATCGGTGAAGGGCGAAGCAGCCCCCTCGGCCACATCAATATCGAGTGCTCCGCAGATCATCTTGGCGAACTGTGCGCGCATCACTGGATTCTGGGGCTTGAACAGCCATAGGCCCTGCTCGAAGTAGGCGTCGATCACCCCGCCGGCCGACAACGTATCGATCGCGGCGCCATATGGAGAATCTGCAGGCACGTCGGCGAAGTGGCCGGCAGACCCGGCCGACCCGGCAGAACCGAGAGACCCGGCCGACTCGGCGGCGACGGCGGCCCGCGCCGTGGCACCAGCGAAGCCAGGAAGTCCCAGTGCTCCCCCAGCCAGTAATGGAAGCAGAAGCAAGACCAGCCCGAGCGTCAGCAGCGTTCTCAAGGGGATCGGAAGCCGGCCTTGTCCCATACGGGCACCTCCTCGGCGCTCGAGAACCTCTCTCGTCTCCAACTCAGTGTAACGAACGAGTGGCGCGGAGGGAGTGCCCGGACGCCCTCACGGGTACATGAAGCAGGCATCCGGACCAAGTATTACGGGGAGGCTCCCATGAGGTTCACGAACGCAGCAGACCTTAATAAACCGTCGATGGTCACCCTCGAAAAAGGCACCTACTACTGGTGTCGGTGCGGCGAGACGCAGACGCCCCCCTATTGCGACGGGTCGCACGAGGGCTCGGACATCACCCCGCTCGAGTTCACGGCCGACGGCAAGACGCCCATCGCGATGTGCATGTGCGGCCTGTCGAACAAAGCGCCGTATTGTGACGGTTCCCACCGAGACTACTAGTCTCCGCCGTGGGCGGTTCGGCCTTCCTCGTCGCGCACGCGCCGGTCGGGTGACGGGCCTAATTGGAGCGGGGAGCCCCACAAGAGCGGCAGAAGCGATCGCCTTCCAGGAACGAGTTGCCGCAGGTGGAGCAGGCGGCTAAATCCTGGTCGCTGTCTTCGGCCCCGTCGTCAGCGGCCGCGCCCCGCGGGGAGCCACACCGGGCACAGAAAGAATCGAGCGGGTCGCGGGGCGGCGACCCGCACCTCTTGCACGGCAGAGCTTGAGTCGCGTCGCCGCTCGGCCAGTCACGGGGCTGGCCCCCGGGCGTCGGTGTGGACCACGCAGGCGGTCCGGGATCCTGATATGACTGCTGCGGTCCCCTTCTCCGGGAGCGCGTGGAAAGCACCACGGCGATGACTATCGCCGCGACCACGATCATCACGGAGAAGATCTCCCACGGACCTACCCAGCTCGCCACGACGCCTCCCTTGCCTGAAACGAGATCATCATAGCCTTAAGCAGGTCGCTGGGCACATTTTCGCCGCTGCCGGACATACGGAAAGGTGAGGGAGTAGGATAAGGCCCGAACTACTACTGGGACGCTGGGGGTGAAGTTGACGCTCATGCCGTTCGTAGCTACTGCGCTGCTTGGCGTCCTCGGTGGGCTGGTCATCCAGGTCTTCTATCTTCTTACACTGCAGAGAGCGCTGAAACGGTGTTCGGCCCAGAACCGCACCATGGCCCCCGAACTGGTCTGGCTGCAGATTGTCCCGTTTCTTTCTTATGTCTGGATGTTCTTCAATGTGCTTGCCATCGGCCGCTCGCTGGACAACGAGTTCCGGTCGAGGGGCGTCGTGAGGCATCGACCGGGTCGGACGCTCGGCCTGACTACCGCGATTCTTTGCGCTAGCGGCGAGGTGTTCCTCATCGCGTCCAACTGGAGGTTCATCCCCTGGATCGGCTACCTCGCCCGAGATCAAGTCACCCTTGGGATCCGCCCCCTGTACTACTTCGGCGTCCTTCTGTTGTTCGCGTATCTAGTTCTGGCGATCGTCTACTGGGTGAAGGTCGCCGACTATTCCCGGGAACTTTCGTTGCGCTGGGATGCAATAGCCGGGTCGCCGCAGGCCGCGCCGCAACCTTACCTCCCCCGCACCGGCTACTGCTGGAATTGCGGAGCGCCGGTGTGGGATGGCGGTTTTTGCGGCAAGTGCGGGGCCAAAGTCAAGAGCGATTGACTGGAAGAAATGTGAACGTTGAGGCCGGGAACCTGCTGGCGGGTGATGCCGGTTGCGGCTCAGAGGGGCCCGGTACTAGACTGGTGAAGGCTGTCAGCCACGTTGTGCCGGAAGTTTCGCTGGTGCGTGCGCCAAAAGACCGTGAGGGGGTACAGAAGATGCACAGGTGTCATGTCAGTCGCAGGTTCCTGTTCACTTTGCTTGTCTTGTCAGCATTCATCGCTCTGCTGTTGGCAGCGCTGGCCCCGGCCGCGATGGCGATCGTCGTGCCGGCTCCTACGGTAACGGCGACTAGTCCCACGTCCGGCGCGACGAATGTCATCCTGGACGGCACTATCACCGCCACCTTCAGCGTAGACATAAACCCTCTTACCATCACCACCGCGAGTTTCTTCGTGACGGCGCTGGGTGATAGCAGTCAGTTGCCGGCTACGGTCTCGTACAACTCTACTACGAAGACCGCGACACTGACGCCAAAGGCCGATCTAACGCCGGGTACTTGGTATGTAGTGACTATTGCCAGCACGGTGCAAGGCACCAGCGGACTCGGTTTGGCCGGCGCGCCCGTCACGTGGAGTTTCATCACGGTCGCGACACCGGCGCCTCAAGTGACAAACCGTATCCCGGCTCCCGGTGCATCGAACCAGGCGCTGAACCAGGTCATCTCGGTCTCGTTCGACAGCGACATGAACCCGGCCACTTTGACGTCCGCCAACTTCTACATCGCGAAGTTCGGCGGAAGCCCGCTCGCGGCGACCATCAAATACTATGGCGGCTTTGGATCGGGGATCGCCACTTTGACTCCCACCGTAGCTCTTGATCCCAATGCCACATATCAGGTGACCCTCACGAAAGGGGTCCGGGGGGCCAACGGCCGCTATATCTCGGGCGCTCCTATCGTCTGGAGCTTCACGACGGTCGCGGGTCAGCCACCTCAAGTAACAGCTCTCGTTCCCACCAATGGGGCGCAGGATCGGCCGGTAGGCCAGACTATCTCGGTGTCCTTCGACAAGGACATGAACGCGTCCACCATCACTGCCGCCAGCTTCTACGTGGCAAGCTCCCCGGGCGGCAGCCCGCTCGCGGCGGCCGTTGCGTACAACGCCGCTACGAAGATCGCCACCCTGGTGCCGGTCGCGAGCTTGGCCCCTGCCACGACATACCAGGTGACGCTCACGGCCGCGGTCAAGAGCACCACTGGCCAGAGCGTCGTCGGCGCGCCGGTCGTGTGGACGTTCAAGACCGCCAATCCGCCCCTCTCCTTCTCCGACGTGCTGCCCGGTAGCCCTTATGCCACGGCTATCTATCAGATCGCGTCACTCGGGATCATGAAAGGGTTCGACGACGGCACGTTCCAGCCCAATAGCCCGGTGCTCCGCCAGCAGTTCGCCAAGATGATCGTGCTCGCTCTGGGTCTTCCCGTTTCGCAGAACGATATCGGCCCCTTCACCGATGTGGAGCAGAGCACGCCCGGACATCTCGTGGATCCGGCGGATCCCCTATACCCCGACCATTATGTGGCGGTGGCTGCGGCCCACGGCGTGACCCAGGGGATCACTCCGACCCTGTTCGACCCGTTCGGCAACATCAGCCGCTACCAGGCGATCACCATGGTGGTTAGGGGAATCTCCGGGCTTCAACCGGGTCTTCTTCAGACTCCTCCCGCAAGCTATCAGTCGACCTGGGATCCGACCGACAGCACTGAACATGGTCAGAACGCGCGGCTGGCCGAGTTCAACGGACTGTTGGACGGTCTTCCTCTTGAGAGCCTCGATCCATTCGCCCCCATGTCGCGTGGTGAAGTGGCGCAAGTTCTGTGGAGCCTCGAACAACTCATGCAGCCGTAGTCTCCGACGAGACCACGGCTCGTGGCGGGGGCGGAGCGCCTGGACCAGGCGCTCCGTCCCCACCGCAACCGGCCTCGGAACCGCCGGCGGCGAGGGCCGGAGGCCGGTTGAGCACCCGGCCCGGGTGGCTTCGCATTGTTATTGGGGTCTTGGTGGCGATAGTTGCAGCCGCCGCGCCGTACCTGCTCCTGCTGGCGGGCTCTTCCCGCGGCAGCCTCCTCTATGAGGGCTCCTTCCCGTTCATCGCACTGATCTGCTCGCCATTCGCGGGCTCGCTGGTGTTCATCCTGCTGGCCGAGCGCAAACCCGTTGTGATGCACGGGGTGGGTTTCAGCATCGCCCTCGGCCTAGGTTCCGGGATCTACTGGTCGGGCTTGGCTTCGACCAGCGAGACTGCGGGCGACGAAGGTTTCCCGACCGCCGCGGTGTTTCTGGCCATCCTCATGTTCTGGTTCGCCGTAGGCCTAGCGGGCTCGGCGCTCGGGTACCTGATTGCTCGGCCGATGGTGCGCGAGTCACCCCCGCCGCGGTTTCCCAGGCTGAGGCCGTGGCATTTGGGCGCGGCGATCACCGGGATTGAAGTGGCGCTGGTGGGCGCGTTGGCTTTGTCGGCGCTGGCATGACGGCGAAGGAGTGAGTCTTTCGACTTACGGCTAATCTCAGAACGAAGCCTTGGCTGCCGAGTCGTCCGCGCTAGTCGGCGCGATTCGGTGTCCTCAGTCGCCTGCGTAGCGCTGCTACGGACGCTCCCTTCGTCCTTGTCTCTCACTCGCCGATCGCGCCTTGGCAGCGAAGCGTCATTCTGAAACGAGTTCTTAGAGCCGGATGAACGAGAGAGCATAGTGGTATTGAAACTCTCGTTGCCCAGCCTGTCGGAATCCGTGAGCCTCGGCCATGTCTTTGAGCTGTTCCTTGGAGATGCGGATGCCTCTGGGGGGGCCGAAGGGAGTGTCCAGTTCGAACTCCACCATGGTCAGCCGTGCCCCGCTCTTCAGAATGGTGCCAATGCTGCTGAGGAGCGTGTCCCGGCATTCGATGTCGTGGAACGAATTAGAGAAGAAGACGTGTGTGACGTCTGCTGGGAGTTCAAAGTCTTGGCAGAGATCCTTCTCTATCTTTACAATCCCGGGACTATCGTAGAGCGTACTTTCGAAGGCGAGCCCGCCCAAGTCTACCGCGTACACTTTCTTTGCAAGTTCGGCAAATGACGCGGAATATGATCCGGCACCGGATCCCAGGTCGGCAACGACATCCTCTGGGCCGAGCTCCATCAGCTCAAGGACGGCTTCCTTTATCTCCTCGCGAAACTGACCGCCGCCATAAATACCGTGGTGGTGAGATTCCTCGCACATGGGGGTCTTCTCCCGTTGTGTCCGACCTTCAGCTCTGTCGATCGCTCGGTGCAGGCTTCTCGCAGCCGCTTGCACTCGTCGTCATCTTACGCCGCTATCCGCCTGCCCTGACGGATGCCCGCGCTCCCTGGCCCTCGCGCCGACCCGTGCGCTACTCTAGTCGAGCGCAATTCCCGGGTTCGCACAGACCGACACGTGGGGTGACTCTATGCCTTTGAGTCCGGCCGACCTCCTCGGTATCTACCGTTGCATGGTCAGGATCAGAGCTTTCGAAGAACGGGCCAACATCGAGTGGCATGCGGGGAACGTCCCCGGGCACCTGCACCTCTACAGCGGCGAGGAAGCAGTCGCGGCCGGCGTGATCGCGAACCTTCGCGTGGATGATTTCATCGTGGGCACTCACCGCGGTCACGGTCACGTGATGGCCAAGGGCGGCGATTCCAAGCGCATGATGGCCGAGGTCTGGGGCAAGGTCGGTGGCTACTGCAAGGGTAAGGGCGGCTCCATGCATATGGCCGACGCATCTCTCGGCATCCTGGGGACCAACGGGATCGTCGGGGCCAGCCTGCCCATTGCCACCGGCGTAGGGCTTGCCTGCCAGTACACGGGCACCGACCGCGTTTGCGCTTGTTTCTTCGGCGACGGGGCGTCCGACCGGGGCACCTTCCACGAGTCGCTCGATCTGGCTTCCATCTGGAACCTGCCGGTGATCTACGTCTGCGAGAACAACGCCTTCGCGGTTGCCACCCACGCCGGCGAGCACATGAACATCGAGGACGTCGCCATCCGGGCGGCCGGTTATGGCATCCCGGGCGTGATCGTGGACGGCAACGATGCGGTGGCGGTGTGGGAGGCGACAGCCGAGGCGGTGGCTCGCGCGAGAGCTGGTGGCGGTCCCACCCTCCTCGAGTGCAAGACGTGGCGTCATCACGGCCATTTTACCGGCGACCCGGCCGAGTATCGTGACGCCGGCAAACATCAGGATTGGCTCAAGAATGATCCGCTTACCCGGTGTGCCGAGCTGCTGGTGCGCAAGTCCTGGGCCAGCGCCGGCGAGCTGGACCGGATCCAGGCCGAAGCCCTCGCGGAGATGGACGCGGCCGTGGAATTCTCCCGAAACAGTCCGTGGCCGGACCTGGACGAACTGACCGCCGGTGTCTACGCCGGGGAGGCGTGAGAATGGGCACCCGCATGATGAGCTACCGTGCCGCCGTCGCCGACGGCATCGCCTTTGAGATGAGGCGCGACCCCAACGTCTACGTCGCCGGAGAGGAAGTGCGCCAGTTCGGCATCGCCCAAGGGGTCACCGGCTACGGGGTGCTGGAGGAGTTCGGCCCGGAGCGGGTGCGCAACACTCCCATCGTGGAAGCGGCCATCGTCGGCCACGCGGTGGGCGCGGCGGCGGTAGGCCTGAGGCCCGTGGTGGAGATCATGTTCATGGACTTCATCGGCGTCTGCTTCGACGAGCTCGCCAATCAGGCCGCCAAGACGCACTACATGTTCGCCGGCCAGTACAAGGTGCCCATGGTGGTGCGGGTGGCGAGCGGAGCGGCCGGGTCCTACGGGGCGCATCATTCGCAGTCGCTTGAAGCTCTGGTGGCCCACATCCCTGGTCTGAAGACTGTGGCCCCCGCGACTCCCGCCGACGCCAAAGGCCTGATCATCTCGGCCATTCGGGACGACAACCCGGTGGTCTTCGTGGAGCACAAGGGGCTCCAGCAGGTGCAACAGGAGGTCCCGGAGGGCGAGTATGCTCGTCCCGCTCGGCAAGGCGGACGTGAAGCGCCGGGGCAGCGACGTGACGCTCGTGACATGGTCCGCCATGGTCCCCACCTGCCTCGAGGCAGCGCGACTTCTGGCGGCAGAGGGCATCGACGCCGAAGTGCTCGATCTGCGCACGCTCGTGCCGTTGGACAAGAACGCGATCCTCGAATCGGTCGCCAAGACCCATCGCCTCGTGGTGGCGCACGAAGCCACCCTCACCTGCGGCTTCGGAGCCGAGGTGGCTGCCATTGTGGCGGACGAAGGGTACGACTTCCTCAAGGCCCCCATCAGGCGGGTCACCGCGCCCGACACGCCCGTTCCCTACAGTCCCCTGCTTCTGGCTGCCTGGGTGCCCGCGGCTCAAGACGTGCGGGCCGCGGTCCTCTCGCTCCCGTGACGGCTCCCATCGCCCGGTTCCCATGAGCGAACCGACAAGACCTACACATGAGCAACTAGCCGGCCTTTTCGATCTCACCGGGAAGGCGGTCGTTGTCACTGGCGCGGCGGGCGTCCTGGGCGGGTTCTTAGCGAAGGGCCTGGCGCTGTACGGCGCGGACGTGTGCCTCGCCGACCTAGCTATGGCGGGGCTCGCGCCGGTGGTTGCCGAGATCGAGTCCTGCGGGCGGCGTGCCATCACGGTGGCTTGCGACGTGACCGACGATGCCGACGTGCGGGCCATGATGGACGCGGCCGTCGCAGGACTCGGCAAGGTGGACACTCTTTTCACGTGCGCCGGCATCAACAGTCGCTGCGCCGCCGAGGATGTTCCGATCGCCGAGTTCGACCGGGTCATGAGAGTCAACATCCGGGGCACCTTCCTGTGCTGCCAGGCGGCGGCGCGACATATGATCCCGCGCGGCGGCGGCAAGATCGTCACCATCGGCTCGGTGCGCGGGTTCGTCGGCAGTCCGGGCGGCAGTGCGAGCTACACCACCGCGAAGGGGGCGGTTCACCTTCTCACCAAGCAGCTGGCGACAGAGTGGGCCAGATACAAGATAAACGTCAACAGCATCGCCCCGACCGTCTTTAGGACTCCGCTTACCGAGGATCTCCTCGAGGATGAGGAGGCTAGCCGGTGGGTGCTCTCCCGGATCCCCTGGGGACGGACCGCCGAGCTGGACGATTTCCTGGGAGGCGCGGTCTTCCTGGCTTCAGCGGCGTCGGATTACGTGACCGGGTTCATCCTCTCAGTGGATGGCGGCTGCGTGTCGGGATAGGGGAGGGCCCTGCCCGCTGGATTCTTTCCCGCCCCGGCGACGGGAAGCGGCTGAGCCTTTTCACGGCGCTCCGGAGCGATTGCTCCCAGCGTTTCGCGTCTGCGTAGCGACGCGCCGCGCCTCGCCCGAGCTACTCTGCGCCGCCTACTTCCTGCGCAGGATCTCTAAGCGGGGCCGTGTAGAGCCGTACACCGAAGTCACCCGAAAGACAGGCGAGTACTTGCCGGCGACTTGGATCAACTCTCGCAGGATGTCGAACGGGAATACCCGCTGCCACTCTTTTTCGCCCGCGAAACGGAAGGAGCCGGCTAGGATCATGCCCGGGCCGATCGATGCCCCGACCGCGTCCACCTGCGGGGCGCCCTCCGCGGGTTCACCGAGCATCGAATCAAGGCGCGCAGACACGCGCCCAGTGGCGAACGGGAAAGATCTTGCGCTTGCTATGGCGGCGGTCACGAGCGTTCGGTAAGCGTGGGTACCTGGCATGAATGGAGCCGCGGTCTCACGCGCCACATTGGTGATACACCCTATGCACCACCAGCTTCCGGGGGCGATCATGTGGAGCGTACAGGCAGGTCCCTCTTCTCCGGATTCCTCGAACACCGCCACGAAGCTGCCGCCGGTGGGAGGGCCGAGCACAGTGGCGATACCGGTCGTGGCACCAGGAGACGAGCTGCCATCTGCCCCGGGCGATCGACCCAGGTGGCCGCCCGCACCCAAGGTATAGCGCAGCCAGCTGTCGATGGCTGCGACCATCTGTGGCCGGACGTCCTTCTCCAGATTGTAAAGGTGCAGCCCCGGATGCAAGGCGGGCTCGAGGGAGCTTGGGCCGTTGGCCGAGGCACTCGCTCCAGCAATGGCCGAGGCATTGATCGACGCACCGGCGGAACCCGAGGGCGAAGTGGCCTCCCATGCGGCGAAGTCCTCGGCGATAGCAAGGCTCTGGGCGAAGTCCCGCGCGTTCGCCGCCCGCAGGCGTCTGCGCTGCCACATCGTCGCGCCTGCGTAGAACGCCGCGGCGGCCACAAGGACCACGCCCGGCGCCCGCCAAGGTCCGCCCCACGCGACGGCGATCACGCCCAGCGCTGTCGGAAGGCTCGCGAACCACAGCCGCCTCGCATCAGGCCAATGGCCGGCAAGAAACGCAGAGAGCTCCGGTCCTGTGGACGCCATCGTCCTCCCTTCAGCGCGACGGTCGATAAGCGAGTGGGGTAAACTCAGTCTCCCATGGAAGCATCGCATCGCCCCGAAGAAAAGACCCCGTTTGATAAAGGAAGCGTCGAACCATGACGATCAACATCGACCCGGTCATCGGCCATTTGGGTCCACTTGTATTCCACTGGTACGGGGTCATCATGGCGGTGGCCGTAGTGGTGGGGTTCTTGGTCGTTTCGAAACAGCTCAAACGGCGAGGTATCTCCCCAGATCACGCTCTCGGCATGGCGGTCATCGCGGTGCCCCTCGGCATCGTCGGAGCCCGAGTGGTCCACCTCATCGACAACTTCGGGTTCTATTGGCATCACCCCGGCCAGATAATCGGGCTCCAATTGGTGGGTCTCGCGATCTACGGTGTCATGGGCGGGGGACTGCTGGGCCTGATCATCTACTGCCATTGGAAGAGATTGCCTGTACTCAGGGTCCTGGATAGTGCCGCCCTGGCTCTTCCCATCGGTCAGATCATCGGGAAGTTCGCCAACATCATCAACGGAGACACCTGGGGCACCGTGACCAAGCTCCCGTGGGGTTTCAAGTACGTCAACCCTGCCGCGTTCCTGCCGGCGAATCTGCTGGGCGTCTCGACGCATCCCACTCCGGTGTACGAGCAGCTCTGGCTCCTGGTGGTCCTCGGCGTGCTTTTGTACGCGGTCCCCCGGTTGAAAACGGACGGGATGGCGATATTGCTGTATCTGGGGCTCTATTCCTTCGGGCGATTCTTCCTGTCCTTCTTCCGGGTGAACAACTCCATCCTATTCGGGTTGAAAGAGGCCCAACTGATCGCGATCGCGGTGCTGGTGCTGGTTTTCCCGGCGGCGTGGCTTCTTAGACGAAGGGCCCGGAACCGTATGAGCTCCGTGACTCTGGAGCCGAGTGCTCCGCCCGACGCGGTCACTCAGGGGATCGACGGTCTGAGCAGGCAGACGGGCTAGTCCCGCGAGACGAGGCGGCGTCTAGGTCGGTGCGCCAGGGCCGGCACCGCACCGCTCTGTTTGGCGCGGTTTCTATGCCGGTTGCCATGCCCACTCCCTACGCGCAGGTCATGGTGGCGTCGTCCCCGCAGCGCAGCCTCTAGGCAGCGGGCCTGAGAGCGGGACAGAGCGCACCGTCCGCGTGGCGCAGCCCTGGGGACCCCGACCCTACTCGGGCTGGAGCACCTCGTCGCGGCGATCGGATGACGGCAGCTTCCCCCTGGAGAGAGACGCGAACACACCTAAGATGCATAACACGGTCATCACCCCAAAAGTGATCTTGGCGCTGGTGAGCACGTGAGGATAGTCGCCCGGGGCGATGTCGTGGCTTCCGACGACTAGGGCCAGCACCAAGGTAGCCACGCCGATGCTGATGGCCTGTCCGACCAGGCGCATGGTGCCCACACTGGCCCCCGCGACTCCCACGAACTTCCGCTCGACGCTCCCCATGATCGCGCTCTGATTCGGCCCGGAGAACAGTGCGAAGCCAAGTCCCAGGACACACAGCCCGGCGACGATGACCCAGTACGGTGTCGTCGCGGTCAGGAAGCTGAAGGAGAACAGCCCGCACGCGCAGAGCACCATCCCCACGGAAGCCACCCAGCGGGGCTGGACCCGGTCCGATAGCCTTCCGGTGAAGGGCGAGAAGGCGGCTTGGACGGCCACCCCCGCGATGAGCACCAAGCCGGCCTTTTCCGCGTTCAGGCCCTTGATGTATTGCAGGTACAGGCTCATCAGGAAGCTCATCGCCCACACCGCCGCGTAATTGATGAGCGCCGCCGCGTTGGAGAACGCAAACGTCCGGTTGTGCCGGAAAAGACCAACGTCAAGCACCGGATTCTGCACCCGCCCCTCCCACCAGATGAAGAGGGCAAGGCCCACCACCCCGATCGCCAGCAGGATGGCCCCTCGCCGCTCGCTAAGCCAGGACAGACCCAACACGAAGGCTGATAGCGCCAACACATAGACGGTGGACCCGGACCAGTCGAAGCGACCTGCGATCTTTTCTTTCCATTCGGCGCCTCGGAGCAGCCAAAGATCCAGCACTAGAACGATGAGCGAGAGCACCCCGGTCACCAGGAAGAGGCTATGCCACCCCAGGTTATGGACTATCACGCCGCCGACGCTGGGTCCCATGGTCTGCCCGAGATAGGCGGCCCCAACGTAGAGACCCATAGCTCGGCCGCGCCGCTCAGGGGGACAGGAGAGTGTGACTATGGCCGTGGAGCTGGCGAAGATCATTGCGGCTCCGAAACCTTGACCGGCCCGGAAGGCCACCAGTGGGAAGTAAGTATCGGAGAAGACCAGAGCAAGCGAGCAGACTGCGAAAACAAGGATCCCGATGAGGAAGATACGCCGTCGTCCGACGCGATCGGCGATCTTGCCGAAAGGCACCAGGAAGGCCGCGGTGGCCAAGATGTAGGCCAGAGGGAGCCAACCAAGGGCGATAGGACTGAGGCTCAATTGGCCCTGGATCGTGGGTAACGCAACGTTGATGGCGGTCGTTATGAACGCGCACACCCACATCTGCATGCTGTTGGTGAAAAGGACGTACGTCCCATTAACTCGCGCAGGCGGGCTCAGGCGAAACAATGTTGGGAGGCTGCGATCCATCCGAAGAACTATGAACGGTGGCGCGCGGCAAGGCAAGCCTAGCAGCGCCCTCAAGACCACTCGGGCGACCTGCGGACCACATCAGGCAGTGGAGATCCGCGGCGACTCGACTGACCGTTTGCTCCGCGAGATAGCTCGAGTCCGCCGACCAGCGAGACCGGTACAGGCCTCAGTTGCCTCAGTCAGCCGCGACTGGACGGAAGCTTGAGCACATCCCATCCAAAGCGGGCTTGTCGAGAACGATGAACCCGATCCACAGCGCTTCCCAGGGCACCCTGTTGAGAATGCCCCCCAATAGCTGCGCGCAAGCAGGAATGCGAGCAAGAGCACGACAAGGAGAGGGCCGAACATCACCTGGCGGAGCCACATCCGCCCGAAGTCGACAGACCGCGCTGCTGAACTGAGCGGTGAGCCCTGCCAGACGCAGCCGACATGCCTGGCGTCACGGTTTCATCTCCCCTTAATCGAGGCGTGTTATTGAAAACTCATTTATCGAAGCGTGGGGCTCGCAGCGCGGGGTTAGGTAATCGGGACCGATAGGCTGCGGCCATGGAGTTGCCGATGAAGCCTCTGCGACCCTCGATACCATGAGTGAAATGGATCGGAGAACGTTCCTTCTCACTACGGGGCGCTGGCTTCTCCTGGCGAGTCTCGCTCCTGCGGTGTCGGGCTGTGCCAGGTTACTTCGGGCCTCGGACAATCAAGACCACACCACGGAGACCGAGGGTGCCAGTTCCAGGACCACCGGCCCTACAAGCCCGGCGAAGTCCGGCACAGTGTCGCCCTCAGGTACCTCACCTTCGGGCACCGTGTCCACGGCCGGTGGCACGTCCACAACCGCGTTTGTCCCTCCCGACCTGGCCGTCGTCAAAGGCGAGGTGGTCGAGAAGAACCTCCGCGCCGCCATCGCCCTCCTGGGCGGCATGGAGCGCTTCGTCAAGAAGGGCGGCAAGGTGGTGGTCAAGCCCAACGTGCTCACCGGGCGGCCGCCGGAATACGCCACCACCACCAGCCCCGAGCTCATGACGGCCGTCATCACGATGTGCTGGGAGGCGGGCGCCAAGGAGGTCGTCGTCCTCGACAACCCCACCACCGACGCCCGCTCCGCCTTCGAGGTCAGCGGGCTCGCCAAGGCGGTCTCCGACGCGGACGGCAAGCTCGTCTACCTGAGCAACCGCGACTACCAGACTACGACATCCCCCAGGGCAAGGTGCTCACCACGTGGGCGTTCGTCACCGAGGCGCTCGAGGCCGACACCCTCATCAACCTGACCCTGCCCAAGCAGCACTCCGTCTCCGGCGCCACCATGACCATGAAGAACCTCATGGGCGTCATGGGCGGCAGGCGGGGGAGCATCCACTCGGACTTCGCCCAGAAGATCGTCGACGTCAACACCCTGGTCAAGCCGACGCTCGCCATCCTCGACGCCTACCGCGTGCTCTTCCGCAACGGGCCCACCGGCGGCTCGCTCGACGACGTGCGCCTCGACAAGACCCTGGTGGCCGGCACCAACCAGGTCTCCATCGACGCCTACGGCACCCAGTTCTTCGACAAGACAGCCGACCGACTTCGAGTGGCTGGTCGAGGCCCAAGCCGGGGCATGGGCGAGATCGACCTGAGCAAGCTCAACATCGCCACGGCCGAAGCTGCCTGAAGCGGCGGCCGGGGCGCGTACGATGGCGGGCCGGGCGCGAGTGAGCCAGCTCGCGACGCGCTCTCGGTCCACCGCTTCCGCTGGGTCTTCCAACTCCTCTTCCTGCTGCTCTTCCTTGGCGCTGCTCACCTGACCGTGTGGCCGCTGGGCACCGTCTTCTTCGGCGAGCTTCCTGCTGGCCGACCCGCTCATCGCCTTCAACTCGCTCGCCCACGGCCTCTTCCGGTGGGAGATGCTCCTGGCCGTGCCGGTGCTGCTGAGCCCGCTGTTCCTGGGCCGGGTGTTCTGCGGCTACGTGTGCCCCATGGGGTTCCTGGTCGAGCTCTTCGGGCCGCAGACGCGAGCGCCACCCGGGCCGCGAGCGCGCGAGATCCTGCGGAAGGTGCCGCTCTTCGGCCTGGTGGTGGTGGCGATGCTCATCCTCTTCCGGGAGCGCCTTGTTCCTGGTGTTCGACCCGCTCTCGCTCTTCACCCGGAGCGCCACCACCCTGCTCTATCCGGCGGTCGACCGGCTGATCACCGCGGGCGGCGACCTCCTCTACCACATACCGCAGCTGCAAGGGCGGTGGACAGCGTCACCAACTTCCTCACCGGCCGGCTGGTGTTCGAGAACGGGCTGCTGTTCGGCTGCAGATCCTGATCCTCGTCGATGTTCGTGGCGGTCCTCGCCATCTCGTACATCGAGCGGCGGCTCTGGTGCCGGCACCTCTGCCCGCTGGGCGCGCTGCTGGGGCTGGTGGGCCGGGTGGCGCTGTTCGGCCGCGTGGTCGACCAGGAGAAGTGCACCAGCTGCGGGGCCTGCGTGAAGGCCTGTCCCATGGACGCCATCCGCGACGACGGCCGCTCCACCGACATGTCCCGCTGCGAATGCGGCCTCGAGTGCAAGGACGTCTGCCCCCAGGGCGCGATCCGCTGGGGCTACAAGCCGCGCAAGCAGTACGAGTACGACCCCAGCCGGCGGGCCCTGCTCAAGGGCGGCGGTCTGGCCTTCGTCGGCAGCCTCTTCCTCTGTCTCACGGGCTCGGGCGCATCCAGCGCAAGATCACGCTGATCCGGCCGCCGGGCGCCCGAGCCGAGCTCGACTTCCTCGCCACCTGCGCCCGCTGCGGCCAGTGCCTCAAGGTGTGTCCCACCAACGTCCTGCAGCCGGCCGTCTGGGAGGCGGGCCCGGAAGGCATGTTCACCCCCAGCCTCGATTTCCGGCGCGGCTATCTGCGAGTGGAACTGCAAC
>CAVYVU010000023.1:0-30321 GCA_963772095.1 uncultured Thermoleophilia bacterium | reverse complement strand
GTTTGCTCCTCCTGGGAATCATCGGCATGTGATAGAAACGAACCGAGCACCGAATGCGGATGATGCTTTCTATATACTAGTCAACTTCCTGGCCGAGATTCCGAAAATAGCATATGAAAGCCGATTCTCGCTGGGTGGCGAAACGAATGGGTGAAGTCCCTGCGCATCAGTGTCAGACAGGAGATGACCGTTGTGCCGGGCAGAGAATGAAAGCTGCCCTTCCGGTGTATATGGACTGCCAAGATTGCGCGGTTGAGCGGCCTAGAGAGATAACGGTCAGCGGGTAACTCAAACTGAGTGAGAAATTGGACTATCGAAGAGTAGACGGACGAGGTGCCATCAAGTTCACCGTGAGAGCTGCTGACCCTATCCGAGTGGGCCTGTTCTCCCCCTCCATGACCTGGGGTGGGGCCGAGAAGATCTTCGGCGGTTGGCAATCGGCTTCGCGCAGGCCGGGGTGAACGTGGACCTGGTGCTTGCAGATGCGACAGGGCCTAATCTTCGTCAATCCCGGCCATCGTGCAGGTTGTCGACCTCAACTCGCGTCGGCTGCTTGCCAGCGTTGGACCATTGGCTGGCTATCTGAAAGAGCGAGACCAGATGTGCTGATCTCTACCCAGTACCATGCAAACCTCGTGGCAGTTTGGGCACGTTCGCTGGCGAGGACCACACCGCAACTGATCCTGAGAGAGGCTACGACACTCAGCGTGGCCTGCTGCCATGCCAAGGATGTTCGTACCAGAATGGCGCCCGTACTGGCACGGGCGGTTTACCCGAGGGCAGATGTGGTGGTCGCAGTATCGGAGGGAGTGGCAGAGGACCTCGTGCAGGAGATCGGTGTCCCACGGTCGATGATTCGTGTGATCTATAATCCCGCCATCGATGACGACGTCGCGTGCCTAATGAAGCAACCGGCCGACCACGCCTGGTTGAACGACGACGGGCCACCCGTTATTCTCTCGGTGGGCCGACTCGGTCTGCCACCAAAACGCTTTGAAACACTGATCCGCGCAGTTGATCTTGCGCGTCGCCGACGGCCCATTCGCCTCGTGATTCTGGGCGATGGCGAAGAGAGGCCTCGGTTGGAAGCTCTGGTCGCACAGCTGGAGATGAAGCACTGTGTCAGCCTCCCGGGATTCAACGACAACCCTTATGCCTACATGGCGCGGGCTGCACTCTACGTTGTCTCATCGGCCTGGGAAGGGTTCCCAAATACTCTTTGTTGAAGCCATGGCATGCGGGTCGCCGGTGGTCTCGACAGACTGCCCAAGCGGGCCTCGGGAGATTCTAGGCGTCTCCACACAGGGAACCGGGCCGATTGGGACGCTTGTGCCAGTCGATGATCCGACAGCGCTATCGGAAGCGATTCTGAAGGAATTGAGTCTTGAACGCGATCCGGTTACCTTAACTCGGCGAGCTGGCCGGTTTGCATCAGAACGTGCTATCAGGTCCTACTTGGATCTGATGCAGGTGGCGCGGACGGTAGGAGAAGACGACTGTGAACAACCAATCGCCCATCATGCCGCTCGCTGACATAGCCCGCCCAGGCGTGTCATATCGCCGGCCGTCCATGCATCTAACGGCTGTCGCGATCGTCGCGTTCGTATTGGGCCTCATCCTGCTGTCGCAAAACTCGGCGACTTCGCGCGACGCCACGCTTCTCGGGGGCTTGATGGCGCTCACGTTCCTGGTCGAGCTTCTGGTGTCGCGAAACGGGATCTCTTTCCCAGCGCCGATGGTGTGTTTCCTAGCTTTCCTGTGCTACAGCGCTTTCCAGATGACTTGGGCACCCGGGTCTATCTCGAGGCTGCTAAGCCTGTTTGGGATTCATCTTCGCCCTAGTTATGGTGAACTATGTGGTGGTTCGTAAAGGGATTGGTGCCCTTGAGTTCGCATTCTATTTCGGGGTGGTGTGCACGTTCATATTTAACCTTGTCGTACATCCTGCGCCGATAGATGGGAGAATTGGATCTACACTTTATAACGCTAATTCTTATGCATTTGTTTTGATGTTTGGCCTGTTGCTTGCCTTTAGAAGAATACTTGTCGGGAGTAGTAACGGTTCATTACGCGCCAGAACTGCAGTCAGGCTTACTGCTTTATTCAGGTCTCAGCATTTACGGGATCATCTTTCTTGACGGGGTCAAGGAAGGGGATCCTTCTGACCGTGGGCGCGTTGGTCGTCCTTACTCTCTACTGGATCTGGCAGCAGCCCCGGCGCCGCAGAGTCCCGCTGTCCCTAGTGGTGGTCCTTGTCTTCGCAGGTCTTGGATTCGTTCTATACCGGTCCCCTCAGTTTTCTCGCCTCACCGATCTCTCCAACCTTTTCGGAGGCCGCGCTGTTGCTGATACCGGCCTGGTCAAGCGTGATGCATTGTTGAAGGACGCCGTTAGTTTATGGCTGCAGCACCCGTTCACGGATTGGGGTTCGATCAGTTCCGCGTCGTTTCTCGATGGAATACTACTCCCACGACAACTACGTGAGCTACTCGCCAACGGTGGGATCATCGGTCTACTAGCGTATCTGATGATTTACTTGTCAGCCTTCTGGTCTCTGGTGCGGTCGTTTCTTGCCTCCAGGGATAAGGTGTTCTCGGCCGATCTATTTTGGAGCTTGACCGTGTTGGGTGTCTTGATAGGCTGGGATTTTGGCGCGGTCAGCTACTATGACCGGATGACTTGGATCTTACTGGCCATCGTCATAGGTATCGGTGCGCGTGCCCGGCCCGGATTGGACATGGCGCCCGGCCTTGTGTTTCAACCTGACGCATAAGCCCCGCCCACAGCTTCACATGAGCCCCGCCTACAACTCCGCATCTGGTCTTATTCGGAGTGTGGCGGAGTCCGCGCTATGGGCGACCGGAGTGGCAGCCTCTCGCCCGGAGGACCCTCGCGCATCCGGGCCGCTTTGCGCTTCTGCTGCATGGAGTTTCTTCTGCCAGGATCTGCGGCGTTTCGCCGGGACTACAACCCCACATTGCTTCCGACGAACTAGCTTATCTGCTGGACTGGCTTGGTCATAGGTTCGATTTTTTGACTCCGGCGGAGTATATGGCTGCCAACAAGTCCGGGGTGCTACTCACCTTCGATGATGGATTCGCGAACAACTTCAGCAACGCTTTGCCGGTGCTCCAGAAGGTGGGCGCTCCAGCGCTTTTCTTCGTAAGCACCCAGCATGTGGCCAGTCCGCGTGATTGGCTCGGCTTTGTCCGGGTGCGGGCACGCGGGACCTGGGGGGCCGAAGAGGCGGTCCCCGACGGGGTTGCCGCGGATTGGTACGACGGCATGAGCACTGACGAGTTGAGACGTTGCTCCGACGACTCACTCATAACCATCGGCGCACACGGGGTGAGCCACGCGATCCTGACAGAATGCACGGACCAGCAACTGGCGGCAGAGCTAGTGGAGGCAAGGGGGTTTCTAGAGGCTGTGACCAGTAGGCAAATCGAGTATTTCGCCTACCCCAGAGGTGATTATGATCTTCGCGTGGTCCGTCAGGTGCAGGCCGCCGGTTACCGGGCTGCCTTCACGATCGATCCCGTCGGGGTAGGCCTTGCTCAATACGAACTGCCGCGAATCGGCATCTACCGCGTGGGCCGCGGCTATCTGAGTCTGAAGTTGAGTGGCCTGCACCGTCGGCCTCTCTCGTTGCGCCGGCCATGAGGGTCCAGAGCCAGCCCTTGAGCCACGCCGGGTCGCTTGCTGACCCGCGATGAGGCGAATGAGGCGCGGTACCGAGGAATCAATCGACGGTGTCGATCGTGTGAGCCCACTCCCGGTTCTGCACGTACCAGGCGCAGAGTCTTGCCACACCTTCCTCGAGGCCTACCTTGGGCTGCCATCCCAGGTGCCGTTCGGCTTTGCCAACATTGGCCCAGGTGGCCATGACATCAGCGGCGTGCATCGGGGCCTGTTCGATCTTGGCCTTTTGCCCCGATTGTTCCTCGATCATGCGAATCACAGAGAGAAGGTCCGATGGATGATCGCCGCCGAGGTTGATTGTCTCGTGGTTCAAGGGTCTTAGACCCAAGATGGTCCCTCGCGCGATATCGTCCACGTACGTAAAGTCCCGCGACTGGGTGCCGTCGCCATGGAGGCGCAAGGGGCGCCGCTCATAGATCCACTGCACAAACCGGAACATACTCATGTCGGGACGTCCTGCCGGGCCGTAGACCGTGAAATAGCGGAAGACCGTGATGTCAAGGCCATAGAGGTGATGGTATGCCCAGCAAAGGGCCTCTGCTCCTTTTTTGGAGGCGGCATACGGGGACAAGGGCCGGTCGGTGTTGGCGTCCTCCGAGAAAGGAAGAGCGTTGTGAGCCCCATACAGGCTAGATGTGGAGGCCAGGATGAACTTGTTCACACGATCTCGGCGGCAGAGTTCCAATAGGTTCAGCGTGCCTGTCACATTGGTTTCCACGTAGACCCATGGATCGTCAACACTTTGGCGCACACCTGCCCGCGCCGCGAGATTGATGACCGCGTCAAACGGTGCGTTGCCGACCCAGGCCGTCGACATGGCTTCGCGCTCAGCGATATCCACCGGAAGGAAGCGGAATCCCGGTCTTCCCAAGAGGAGGGCCAGCCGATATTTCTTCAATCGTACGTCATAGGCCGGACAAAGGTTGTCCACACCAAAAACGTCATGCCCCCCCTCAAGCAGCAACTCTGCAACCTTGCTCCCGATAAACCCTGCGACACCGGTCACGAGAAGCCGCATTCATGCCCCCTTTCTTCTTGTTAGCCATGCTTGAGGACTCAGTGGCCCGATCAAATTGATGGTGGGTCGCAAGATCTTGGTCAGCGTTTGAAAAAGGAGCGATACGTCACTGCGCAAGGAGGGCTTTTCGAACGAACCGAGCTCCAAGTCCAGTTTTGCCGGTAAGACTTCTTCAACATAGATGCGTTCCCAGTCTTCACCGGTTAGTAATGCTTTTTCATCGATGAAGTGGAGCGAGGCGTGACTTGTTATGCCGGGGGCTACGTCCAGCAGCGCCAGTTGCTTCCTTGTGTAGTACCTCAAATACCGTGGGTCTTCAGGGCGAGGACCTACCAGACTCATGTCTCCCCTCAGAACGTTAACGAGCTGCGGCAACTCGTCCAATTTGACGCGCCGTAAACGCGATCCTAGAGTCGTGACCCGAGGGTCCGCTGCTCCCGTCACACCGGGCCCTTTTTTGGAGGCGTCCTCCACCATGGTCCTGAACTTGAGTACCAAGAATGTTCTTCCGCCCCGCCCCATTCTGGTGGCCTTGTGAAGCACGGGACCTGGGGAGCTGAGTTTGATCAGCACGCCAATCAGAAGAAGGGCGGGGCTGAGCAGCACGAGCGCCACACCGGCAACCGTTACTTCGACAGGCCTCTTCAATCCACGCACGCTGGTCGTCAACTCTCTATCCTCTGGCGTTTGCGGTGGAGGCTAGAAGCCCTTCCCAAGTGGGGATGATGGTGTTCCAATCGAAGGCTTCCGCTCCCCTTCGCGCGTTTTGTGACAGCTGATTCGCGAGCTCAGGGTCGAGAAGGATTCTTCTGACAGCCGCCGCCATTCCCGCGGGATCACGGCGCTGGACGAGTAGGGCGTCTCGCCCATTTTCAACGAGGTACGGCACTCCGCCTGCGTCTGTGCTTACGACGCATAAGCCACAGGCCATTGCCTCAACTATTGTTTTCGGGGCGTTGTCCACATTGGTCGTGTTCAGGAAGATGTCTCCCTCTCGGAGGATGCGAGGGACATCGGCGTTTGCCACCGGCCCCATAAATCGAACCCTACCTTGTACTCCGAGCTTGAGCGCCTCCTCTTGTGTCTGCGCGGCGCTCCAATCTGCTGAATCCGGTCCGACCATCAGCAGCTCGACATCGGAAAATTGTTTTGAAAGCAGACCAACGACGTTTCCAAAACGAAAGTCGGGTTGTATCGTTGCTCGAAGATCCTAATCCAACAAGTTTCAGCCGTGCACCAAATTGTCTCGCAAACTGGATAGTGAAACGGCGGTATTCGGTACCATTCCGGATCACCGGATGTCCACCTGAACGTGCAGACCGCTACTCCAAACGGAACAGTGAGGTCACAACTGGACCCGATCGAACGAGGCGTTGCACTACTTCAAGACCAGCACTGGGCGAAATAAGTTGAGAGCGCCCGAGCGTAAAACGATTACGTATGAGCACCGAAGCGCCGCAAGGTTGAATGCCGCTGCTTCTGCCAACGCAAATGCTAATCCGCTGTATACATCCAACAGTGCAACCGAATAGCGTCCCCGTGCGAATGAGATGGTGGTAAGCATATCGACGAGGCGAAGCCCCCGGTTTTTCAAAGAGGACGTCGTGACCACCGACCAACCGCGCAGGCGGAGCCTTGTTGCGAGGTCTTCGCACACAAAATGAATTCCTGTTGACTCTGACAGAAAGGCGCCGGCTATTAGCACCGGGGGCTTGTCAGGCGTCTGAGCACTTGCGCTCTTCTCGAAGTCCGTCTTCAGTCTTTGTCCTTTCACAAGCACGTAATCGTTGTTGCCGTCTTGCGGGTCGACAAGCCTCGGTTCTCACGAAAGAGCGGCCAACATGCCATGAGCGCCAGGGGCCGTCGCGTCACCGCGGTAGTATACTCATGCGGTTATGAGGTCGCACGAATCCCGTTCGCTCAAACGTCCTTGTTGTGCCCCGCGTGCCGGAAGATAGTCATGGCGGGCTCCTTGCGCCTTGCCTTCCATCGGGAGGCACCATTCTTCTGTTCCGGCATCTTGCGCTCAGTGTGTTGACCGCCAGACCCGTTATATGACCAAAGGATTCAGCAGGATGACTGGTGCACACGATGGAATCTGATTTTGTCCCCTTTGCGTTGCCAGACCTGGACGATCTTGAATTGGACGCGGTGGTCGATGTCCTTAGGAGCGGGTGGATAACCACCGGTCCGAAGGTTCAGCAGTTTGAATCCGAGTTCAAGGCATTTGTGGGCGCGAGTCACGCGATTGCAGTGAACTCGTGCACGAGTGCCATGCATTTGGCTTTGGAGGCGATGGGTGTCGGCCCGGGCGATGAAGTAATAACCACTCCGTACACTTTTGCCGCCACGGCAGCCGTGATAGAGCACTTGAGAGCACGGCCCGTTTTGGTCGACGTCGAGAGGGATACTCTCAACATCAATCCTGATTTGCTTGGGTCGGCGATAACGCCGCACACGAAGGCTATCCTTCCTGTCCACTTCGCGGGGCACCCGGCAGACATGACTCGCGTTTACGAGGTGGCCTCAACGCGGGGCTTAGCCATGCTGGAAGATTGCGCGCATGCCCTCCCCGCTCTTCACTCGGGGAATCTCATCGGAGCCGATCTGGATCGCTCGCGCTACGGCGGAGTCGAGGGCCACGCGACTTGTTTCAGCTTCTACGCCACGAAGACGCTTACCACCGGCGAAGGTGGGATGCTGTGCACCGATAGCCCGCAACTCGCCGAGCGAGCGCGCCTGATGGCCTTGCACGGGATGACCCGAGATGCTTGGAAGCGCTACACGGAAGCTGGTTCCTGGTACTACGAGGTGGTCGTTCCCGGGTTCAAGTACAACATGACCGACGTTGCCGCCGCCCTCGGCCTGGTTCAGCTGGGGAAAGTCGACACGATGTGGACGCGGCGGAAGCAAATCGCCACGAAGTACTCGGAGGCTTTTGCCACTGATTCGGCCCTCCAAATCCCAGTAGAGCGCCCCGGGGTGGAGCATGCTTGGCACGTCTATCCCTTGCGCTTAAATCTTGACTCGCTGGTTATCGATCGTGCCGAGTTTGCAGAGCAAATGAAACTACGGGGAATCGGTGTCAGCGTTCATTTCATCCCCCTCCACCTCCACCCGTACTACCGCGATGCCTACGGATATTCCGCAGAAGATTTTCCTGTGGCGCTCAGTGAATACCAGCGTGAGGTTTCGCTCCCTATATACAGCCGAATGACCGATGTACACGTAGGCCGCGTCATTGATGCTGTAATTGACGTCCTAGGATCTTTCCGGAGGTCTGCATGATCTTCGCATTGACTGTCGACACCGAGGCCGACGATCAATGGGACCATGGAACAGCCCTGAAGACGGAGAACGTTCGCTTTTGGGAACCCTTCCAAGCCGTCTGTGACAAGCACGGTATCAAGCCTACCTACCTCGTAACCTCCGAGATCATCAGCGATGTTTCGGCCCAGGCCCTTTTAGGAGGCTGGCTGGCAGCAGGAAAGGCCGAAGTCGGCGCGCACCTGCATCCCTGGACCACGGCGCCGTTTCTCGACAAGCCCGGGTTCCGGTTCAATGACCCCGCCCATGGCTTTCTTTGCGAGTTTCCTGAGGAGATGATTCGTAGCAAACTAGAAACACTAACGCGCGAGATCGAGGCTGGCCTTGGCTTCCGGCCGACGTCTTTTCGAGCCGGTCGCTTTGGACTCGACGAGAGATGCGCGAAGATGCTTGCTGAACTTGGCTATACGGTTGACTCGTCGGTCACCCCGCTGACCAAATGGAGTCGATACCTTGGCTTGCCTGCAGGAAGCGGTGGCCCGGATTTCACGTCACACGATGCCAATCCTTTTCTCATCCAGGGAACAGGAAACGGCGGGCTTCTCGAGGTACCCGTGACGATCATCCCGACGTATTCCATGTTGCGTCGCTCGCAAACTCTGCTTAGGCTCTACTGCTCCTTACCAGTACGCGCCGCGAGAAGACTTGTCTTGAAACGCTGGCTCTGCTCCCAACCCGTTTGGCTTCGACCCAGGCCCGAATATGATCAATCTGATTTGCAGAAGGCATATGAACGCCAGCGCGAAAGTTCCGCGGTGGCAGTGATGATGTTTCATTCAAGCGAGTTGATGCCTGGGGGCAGCCCCTACAGGCCTACGCCATCTTCGGTCCACAAGCTTTTGGCGCTCCTCGACGATTTCTTTGAATTCGTAGTGAGCCACGAAGCTGTCCCCGCAACGCTCTCCGACGCTGCTCTTGAGCTTAGGTCTCGTGGAAATCTGGCGGTGCGCGCACTGTAGCGCTTGGTTGGACGCGCCTAGGCCTTCACCACCCTTGGTCCCCACTCCGGCCTGACTACGTTGCGTGTGTCGACCACGAGTCCGGTCCTGGAGTAGAGTGCAGGATCAAGGAACTCACGGTGCGCCGTGGCCAGCAACACCAGGTCATGGTTGGCGAACTCCTCGCTTGTGAGGGGCACCGAGCGCATCTCCGGGTTGTTGCGGCGTCCCGGCCGGGCGACTGGGAAATGTGGGTCGCAGTAGGACACGACAGCGCCTCTAGCCCGCAGCAGCCTGATCAGCTCGTACGACGGAGACTCCCGATCATCGTCGATATCTGGCTTGTAGGAAAGCCCAAGAATGAGCACCCTGGCGTCTTTGAGACTTTTCCCATTGTCGGACAGCGCGGTAGTGACTTTCGACACGACCCAAGAGGGCATGCTCGTGTTGATTTCTCCCGCAAGCTCTATGAACCTAGTCCAAACGCCGTGTTCTGCCGCTTTCCAGCTAAGGTAGAAAGGATCCAGCGGTATGCAGTGACCCCCAAGCCCCGGGCCAGGATAGAAAGCCTGGAAACCGAACGGCTTAGTCTTTGCTGCTTCAATGACTTCCCAGACGTCTATGCCCATGCTCTCAAAGGTCAGTTTCAGTTCGTTCACCAAGGCGATGTTGACCGCGCGATAGATGTTTTCGAGCAATTTGGAGGCCTCGGCCACCCGAGAGTCCGAGACGCAAATGACGGTCTCCATAACCTCGGAGTATAGCGAGGCCGCAACCTGCGTGGACTCTGGATTGACACCCCCCACTATCTTGGGCGTGTTAGCAGCGTGGAACTGCAAGTTTCCGGGGTCCTCACGCTCAGGAGAGAAAGCAAGATAGAAGTCTTCAGGCGTCGTGAGACCGGTTGACTCGAGAAGCGGCTGGATCTCCTCCTCGGTCGTTCCTGGGTAGGTGGTGGATTCCAGGATAACCAACTGCCCGGTTCGCAGGTGGGATGACAGATCGCGTGCCGCCGCGAGAACATAGCTTAAATCTGGCTCGCGATGCTTACCGAGGGGAGTGGGAAGGCAGATAAGAATGGCGTCACAAGCGGGCAGCTCCGAAAAATCGGCTGTGGCGCGAAAATCAGTGACACGATTCCTTGCAGCGCTAACACGCTCCGAGCCGATGTGGGCTATGTAGGAATGGCCCTCGTTGAGCGCAGCCACCTTTGCCTGGTCTATGTCGAAGGCAAGAACAGGAAAACCAGCTTCCGCAAACAGCAGTGCAAGAGGGAGGCCGACGTAGCCCTGGCCGATGACTCCAACCACTGCCTCGTGTTTTGCAATGCGCTCAGTTAGTTTCACAAAGACTCTCCTCTAACGGTGGGTGCCATATTGAACTCATCCTGGGTCCGGGCCCATCGGCCGGCAAAACGCACCAGGCCCCAAAGGAAGCCGGTTCCGTAACCCACGTGAAGGAGAGGGAAGACTGCAGGCACATATCGCGCCACCTTGGGGTCTTGGTCTTTTGAGATACCCCGCGAGACGACCGCGATAACCGGAAGATAGGAAAAGAGCAGCAAAGCCAGCCCTCTCCTTGCTGCACGAGATCCGAAGGAAAGCCCAGTCAGGGTTGCTAGCGCCAAGACGAAGACCGGTGGCACGAAATGGCGAAGGCGCATCTGACGGGGGTGTTTTTGCATGACCCGCACTTTCCAGAAGCCGTACTGGAAATATTGGCTGAAGAGTCTGCGCGGCTTGCTTCGAACGACGTAGCTAGACTTGATTCTGGGGCTGAGCAAGACTCGGCCGCCAAGATCCAGCAGCCTATAGTTGAGTTCGTCGTCCTGGTCGCGAACGAGTTCCTCGTCAAAGAGGCCCATGCTGTCAAACAATGAGCGCTTCCAAGCTCCCAAATAGACGGTATCAACCCACTCTCTTTCGTCCGAGTAGTGAAAGCGGGCCCCGCCAACGCCAAGGGGACAACTGGTGGCCAGCGTGACGGCTTGGGCGAAACTGCCGTGGCCGATTCCTGTCATGCGCCCCCCGACGTTATCGGCTCCGCTCGCCAGCAATTCGTCAACACAGGAGCGCACATAATCCGGTTCGATCACTGTGTGACCGTCGACCCTGACTATTACATCACCATGGGCCTCTCGAATAGCCGCATTCAGTCCGGTAGAGACGATCAACCCAGGATTGTCGATGAGCTTGAGGGTCGGATGCGTGGCCTGATAGGTCTGGATGGTCGCACGCGTGTCATCGCTCGACATGCCGTCGGCGACCACGACTTCAACGAGTTCTTGCGGGTAATCCTGGGCAAGGACCGCGCCCAGGCTTTGCCGAATATAACCGCCCTCGTTCCTGACAGCCATCACAACGGTCACTGAGACTCGTGGAGTATCGTTCATAGCTCTCTTCCCAACACGGGATGCGGATTCAATTCACCCTCCGGAGGAGTCTTTTCGGCCTCGTCGGCTGCTGGCGTGAGAACCAATGGTGTGGCAACCCCGCAGCTATATTCTCGGCCCTCAGCCTGGACTTCTTGAACTCTTGTTCACTGAGTGAGCGTCTTGAGGAAATCGAGGGTCGTTCCCACTTGCACAGACAGAGGGTATCGCTCCTTGGCCTCCATGAGGTATTTCTCAGCCAAACCAAGGAGTTCCTCCGAAGACATATTCCTATAATTGGTCGCTGTGGCTATGGATTGCTGAGTATTCGCCAGCGAGTTCGCGGCTTGCCCAGCGGGCGGCAAGGCGAGCGGCGATGAGGCGCCCGGATTTAGGTCAGACCAATCATCAACCCCTATTCCGGTCAGCGACGAGGAGGCAACCGGATTTCCCGCCAAGGCTTCAGACGCCAGCAGAATGTTCAAAACCGCTGTACATGCCCCGTAGTGCTCGCTCCAATCGGCTGGCTCCCTCTGGACAGCTGTCAGCTGGCTACTGAGAGCCAGAGCCAGGTCATCCAAGACTGCTCCACCACGGTCGGTGCGGGTGGATACGGTCGCCGTCTCAGCGCTTCGCAGGTAGACATATGCCGTCGTGTCGGCAGGGCCGGGGTCTGCCGGCTGTAACAGGGCGGCGATGCGTGCTCTGGATAGCGCGCCCTGGGGATTCGAGTCTATGCTAGCGACTGCCGCGTCCTGCATCTGCAGAGAAAGAAACGGGAGCCCAGCTCCAACCAAGACTAGACAGGAGAGAATGCCGAGCGAAACTCGAAATGCCCGCGAAACTCGCCCACGGGGAACGAGTGCTTGCCTGGCCCGCTGTCTCCGTGCGAATCGACGTGTCCGTCGGCGTCTCCTGGAGGCATACTGCGCTGAGCGCCGCTCCTCGGTAAGAAAAGCCGCCGACAGGTCTGGCTCTGAGTCCGTGCGCTGGGTAGCCGCGGGTCGTGCACCATTAGAATCCGGGAGATCGCTGAGATCCTTAGGGCTCGCCGGGGTCGCCTTGCGGACCCGCAAACGAGCACCCCATCTTGCCAGCTGGGGCCAGAGCGTGCCGGCATGGGCATCTACTTCGCTCAACCCTGCCGCGGCCAAGAGAAGGGCGGGCAGGGTCACAGCGCCTATCTGCCAGAACCATTCGAGGCTCCCGTGAATGACCCAATACAGTGCACCCACCAACAGCGCCATCTGCCATCCGTATGCCCTTGAGTCATTGCCCCACCGAGACGCCTTCTCAAGAGGAGGATTCCCGTCGGATCTCGGGCTCCCCTCGGGACCGCCTCAGCCACGTCTGCCGAGCGCCTTTCCAACCGGCTGCACACCTCGGCCAAAGCAACCCAACGATCATCAGAAGAATCCCGCCGAACGCGAAGACGCCGCCAACGATGCCGGTCTCCGACAGAACCTGGAGCTCCCATGAGTGGGGTTGTCGGGGCCTCGAAAAAGGTCGCAACCCAAGCCTGTCGTAAGTGAAAACGAAGTTGTCCGCTCCGATGCCCTTCGCCGGCGCGTTTTTGAAATCCAGCCAAGCGACCCTCCAGATGTCCGTGCGTCCGCTGGCCGAAATGGTGACGAACCGGCTGCTTGGAGTCTGCGAGTCTCCTGAGCTGGAACCTATAACCGCGGTCTGACCACTGGTGAATTTCTGCCAGGTATCTGAGAGCCACGCAAAGGGTCCGCCGACGTCGCGTGTGAGCACGACCGCCCCGTATGTCACGGCGGCCAGAGCACCCAAGAGAACGACGGTGCCGAAAATGATGCGCATCCTCCGGCTGACGCTCACCCATCTCTCGAGCAGGGCAAGCACCATCCCTACAAAAGCGACAACCAGCAGTAAGACCACGATTGTCCGGGCCGCTACCCAGCCCGAGAGCCCGGCAGTCCCCTGCTCCCAGTATCGGTCCAGTGTGGGTACGGCCCACACCATGAGGATAGCTGGCACCAGCAGATAGAAGAGCGTGCGGAGGCGAGCCGGAGACACGATGAACATTATTGCGAGCGTGATCGCCAGTGCCCAGATGGCCCCGCGAGACTGCGTGAGGAAAGCAAGCGCCAGAAGCGCTGCCGCGGTCCCGAGAGATAAGCCCCTGACCGGAGCTCGTTCGCGCGAATCAACCGCCAACCACATCAGTGGCCAGAAGGGGATGAGGTACAGCGCGGCTGCGCCATTAGGATAGCTGATGGGGTAGACGAACCGGTTCTCTTGAAAGAGCAGGGTAAGATCTTGTGTCGATCCGAGGCGAACCAGGACCAGTATCACCACGGCCAGGGACCCCGCGAGAAGGAGGTAGCGGAAAGCCACCCGCGCGCCCCTATTTGCCAGGAACACCAAAGCAAGGGAGAAGAACAGCAAGTAGAAGAACGTGCGGTCCGCTTCAAGCCAGGCTCGGCTGAGCGGAGGCGGCCCAGAGCATGGAAAAGGCGACCCAGACCGTGTACAGACCGAACAAGACGAGCACTGCCAGAGACAGCTGACGGGGTCGACGAGGGTACGCGACGAAGAATCGATGCTACAAGGCCGGCGAGGCCCAAAAGAAGCGCCGCTGGGAGCCATTGCGTCGGAAGGTAGCCCCCCGAAGAGAAAGCCTGCCAGACCCAGACAGAGAAAAGGGCTGCCAGCGGGGCAGCCCATAGAATCAAGGCGCGAGGGTGTGTCGTGCCACTAGTCTCGGTGCTTCCGCCTATTTCCAAGCTCGATCCCGACCACCAGGCCGGATCGTTACGACTGACGAGAGACTCGCCTCAAGGCGAAGCCACCACCGACGAGGGCGACTGCCACAATACCTGCGATCAGCATTTGGAAGCCGGTGAACGGAAACGTCGAACGGTTGAGAAGCTGGTTGATGGTGTCGTCGAGCTGGTCGATTCTTGTCGGATGATACTGATGAAATGTCGCATCATTGAGAAACGCCTTCAACTCAGCCTTGGTATATGTCCCCGTGAGCTTACCATTGTGATTGATGAAGTCGTCGTAAATGTCCTGGGAAGTGTGGGCTGCCGCCAACGCGACGGGCGCGAGCAGAAGCGCTATGACCACCACCCCCAGAGCTAGCAGAGCCAATTTCTTTACCATGTATGCCCTCCTGATATCCCGCATCTATTCGCAACCCCGGCTTACACCGCAACGCAAATGACTAATTACCACAGTTGATAAAGATTAAACCAAGATCATTGGATTCTCAACTAGCACGTGATTGGAAGGCGCGTAACCCGGCACGCACTGCACCAGCGCCTCTACGATGGCGCCCGTGTCCGAGTGCTCGTGGGCGAGCCCCAAAAGGTGTCGGATGTTGGTCTCGAACCGGAGCCCGTGACCATCGGGCGGCGGCCCGTCCTGCCGGGCGCAGACCCTACCCACCAGAGGGTGTTCGGTGTTGAGCAGATACTCGTTGTCCCAAGTGAGTCGCTCGTCCAGTTTCTCGCCGGGCCGCAGCCCGGAGAACTCGACCCCGATTGACTTGTTTTGGTCCTTCCAATAGAACTCGATCATCCGCTGGGCTAACTCGATGATCGGGACGGGGTCGCCCATTTCCAGTACGAAGGTGTCGAGGCTGACACACCCGTTCGGCACGGGATCTTCAACCATGATCGCGGCCTGCAACACCAACTGCACCGCTTCCTCGATGAGCATGAAGTAGCGAGTCATGTCTGGATGGGTGATCACCACCGGCCCGCCGCTCTCGATCTGGCCCTTGAAGATGGGGATGACGCTGCCCTGGCTCCCAAGCACGTTGCCAAAGCGGACCGAAGCGAACATGGTATCGGGGTGGCGGTCCGACAGCGTCCGCACGATCAGCTCGCCCGCCCTTTTGGTAGCCCCCATCACGTTGACCGGGTTCACCGCTTTGTCGGTGGAGATGTTGATGAACCGCTCGACGCCGTATCGTGCCGCTGTCTCGGCCATTACCATGGTGCCCTCGATGTTGTTGAGCACCGCCTCGTCCGGGCTGACCTCCATCAACGGGACATGCTTGTAGGCGGCGGCGTGGAACACCATTCGCGGCCGGTAAGTGGCGAACAGCTTGTCCATCTTGCGACGCTGCAGGATGTTCGTGGGGCAGAGAACGTAGCTGTCAAAACCGAGGGTCTGGAGCCGTTCGTGGAGGTCGTAGAGCGAGGACTCGTCGTGGTCCACGAGGATGAGCGTGCCCGGGTTGAACCGGGCGATCTGCCGGGAGAGTTCTGAGCCGATGGAGCCGCCGGCGCCGGTGACCAGCACGGTCTGGCCCTGGATGTGCTCGGATATCGCCCCGATGTTCGTCTGAATCTTGGGGCGGCCCAAGAGGTCTTTGATGTCGAGATCGCGAGCGTCTCGCAGGCTGACAGTGCCGGACACCAGGTCGGCAAGGCTGGGTAGGATCTTGATCTGCACTCCCGAGGGCTTGCAGATGCGGTAGATGCGTGCGACCTGGTCGGCCGAAGCCGAGGGGATGGCGACCACGACCTGAGTGATCTTATGTTTCTGCGGTCAGAGCAGGCGTATCTGCGATGGTCCCCAGAACGGGGTAGCCCTGGATGGTCATGCCTTGCAGTCGCGAGGTCGTCGTCGACAAGACCAACCGGCTGGATGTCGAGTGATGGCGTCCTATGGATCTCCCGGATGAGCATGTCGGCGGCTTGGCCCGCGCCTACCAGCAAGACGCGCTCGGTGGCTTTCTTCGCGGCAGTAGTCGTCTCGAACAAGACCCTTGGGGAAAAGCGAAGCCCGATCATGACGGCGATGGCCATGATGCCTCCCCCTATTACCACCGTCCGGGGCATCAAGTAGCCCCCGCCCCCAGGGATGAGAGGCCAAGACACCGCGATCAGGAAAAGAAGGCACAAGGCTACCATTCCCGCTTGGGCGACCCTCACGGCTTGCGAAAGGCCGATATAGCGGTTGACGATCGAGTAGGCGCCAACCAGCCAGTTGGCCTCCACATGCACGATAACGGCTAGGCCGGCGAATATGGCGAAATCAGTGGTCCAGGCGTCCCAGTTACTGACAGTGCCGGCGTAACGGAAGTTCAGGACGAGGTAGTAAACCGCTACCACAATGACGGCATCCATGAGCATCGCCAAGAGGTAGCGAACTCGGGGTCGAGTTATCAGCTTACGAACCATATGATTAGGCCGGACCGCCTTTCGGGCTGACTGCGCAAAGACAGACAAATTGATCATTACCGGACTATGCCCTGGTCAAAACGTGGCTTTCATTATTCTCACTGTGCATCGGATTGCCGCGTCAGTCAATCACTTATACGTGAATATCGGCACTCCGCGCCAGATTGTGAGGTTCATTCTATGATGGCATCGTCCTGCCGACAGCCGTTGACACCCGCGACCGTGGCACTTACCGTGGGGTGGAGCACTACCGCGGTACCACCGTGACCGTAATGGACGGGAAAGGAGGCATTGTGACCGAGATGCGATCCTGCATCAAGTGCGGCCACGATCAGGGCGGAGGGAACTTCTGCGAGGTGTGCGGGGAACGTTATCCCGAGCCTTTGCCGGCCGAACCTCCCGCCTCGGCGGCCATCCCCGCGCCAACCCTCGGTGCAGCGTCGCCGATGAGCGCGGCCACGACAGCCGCCTATGGGGCGCCCGTCACGCGCTCCGGCGCCGACAGCTGCTCCGGCGTCGACGCCCGCTGCGGCACCATCACCTCCGCCGGCTGCGGCGCCGCCGCCCGCCGCAGCCTCACCCACCGTATGCCGAGCCGCAGTACACAACTCCCCAGTATGCCGCTCCGCGCTACGACGAGTCGCAGTACCAGACGCCCCCGGCCGGCGGTCCAGCCGGGCCGCCGAGCTACATCGTACCGCCGGCAGTACCTCCAAGGGCCCCGCGTGACGACGTGTGGACCGGGCTCTTCGACTTCTCCTTCCGTCGCTTCCCCACGCCTGGCCTCGTGCGCTTGGCTTGGATCGTCGGGGTCATCTGGGTGGCCCTGTCACTTATCGTGGCCATCTGGGTGATCTCGGACAATTGGGCCGGCGGACTGTCGGTCTTCATCCTGCTCAAGTCCATCGCAGTCGCAGTGTTCGCGTTGGCCGTCATCCGGCTGGCGCTGGAGGCGGCCCTCGCCATATTCCGGATCCGCGAGAAGAAGGAATAGTCAGAAAGAACAGTTCAGAATTAGTCCAGAAACGTGCGAAGCGAGGAGGCCGCCCCGTTTGGGGGCGGCCTCCCGTGTCTTACCTAGTCTGCGCCGGCTTGCGCGTTGCGCCGGCAGGCGCAGCGAAGCCGCGGGCGGCTAAGCCCTGGTCAAGTACACCGCGCCGCCCCGCTGGACGACCTTGACATTGGTGAGGCTGTCGGTCTCCAAGACCTTGCGCAGCCCTTGCACCAACGTCACCGATTTGCGGTCGGTACCCTCGATCATGACGCTCTTGTCGTGGCCGGCTAGAAAGTCGGTCACGATCTCTTTGTAGAAACTGGACCGCTGGCGAGCTGGGACCTGGCGTGGTACCAACGTGTAACCTTTGGCCTTAGCCATCCCTGACCTCTCTTCCACCCTGCGTGTTGTCGCTCGATCTCTATCTGAAAGAGCGAATAAGCGCTTTGTCATTCTTAGGAAAATACATTTCCCGGCAAGAGTTAATCAATAAACAATTCTAACACGCAATGTACTATGCGCTTGAAAGACGGGGTTGCTCAGGGCGCGAGAACAGGATTGCCAGAGCACATGCCCACAGCCAGATGATAAAGCTAGTAGGAATGGTGAAGCTTATCTGGTCGGTGAGGCCGAAAACCAAGTAAACGACGGTAGACGCGAGAATACCCCCGAGATGAGACGGGTGAGATAGTCGTGTCTCATACCCCGTATGGCGAGCATGATAATGCCGGCTAGGAGAATGAGAAGTCCCAAGAGTCCTGTGACTCCGATGGTGAGGGCCGTATCCAGGAAAAGATTGTGCGCTTGGGTGACGTTGTAGGAGAGTCCCACCGTCTGGTAGGGGTAGCGAAACGGCACGACTTGATTGAAAACTCCCAGGCCTATCCCGGTGAAGAAATGGTCCTGGATACCCTTGATCGCAGAAGACCAGATGTCGAGTCTCGCAACCAGCTTTGTGTCCAACGTTTCGTCGCGTACGACGAGCTGGAAAAGACTCGTGAGTCGCCCCGAGGTCAACAAGCCCAAGACCACCGCCGATACGCCGACGCCCCGCGCCCAGAGCGGGCGGGAAAGACGGAGGATCAACACCACAAGGACAGCGATTGCGAATCCGGCCAGCGCCCCGCGAGACCCGGTCATGAAGACCACGAGCACTCCCAGAACGGTCAAAGCCACGGCCACCCAACGATAGACCGAGCCGCTCAGGACCATCGCACCGGTAGGATCGGCATGGGCCACAGCCACAGCGAAAGTGAAGGCTGAGCAAACGGCCAGAAAGCCTCCGGTCTGGTTGGGCTGAAGACCTTGCTGCGTCCACCACGGGGGCAACGAGCGGATGGAGGGCAAGGCTGAGTAAATGGTGGTGAGCCAGGAAAGCTTGTACGCGGGCCAGCGGCTGGTGAGGAGCGCGGACATGAGCGCCACGAAGGACGCGGAGAGGAAGGATATCACCCAACCATGTCCGTTGACCTTGCGGGCGATCGCGGGCCGCAACCGGCTGGTGACGGCCAGGACCGCCGCCACTCCCACCATGGCGATGACGAACCACGGCAGGCTGAGCAGTCGATTGGGGGACGCCCACGACGAGAACAGAAGTGCCAGTCCGACCAGGCGGCGCCGAGCCGGATGAGAGCGAGGGAAAGGCTTTGCGTGTCCACCCTGCTCATGGCGTCCCAGCGGGGGGGAGGGTGGCGAGTCGGGAAACCAGTGACTTCGCCCCCGGGGAGCGCGCGAGACCCTCGAGGTATGCCTCGCGAGCCTTGTCGACCTCGCCCAACCCCAGATAGCAGTCGCCGAGATCGGCGAACAAGTACGGGTCGCGCGTCTTCATTCCGGCTGCATGGATGAGCGCAGGCAGGGCATCGTTGGGTGCCGCGGTCTTGTAAGTAACGGCGGCGTACGCGGCCGCCAGCTCCACGTTGCCGGGTAGTTCCTTGACGCCCTTGGCCAGAACGACGCGGGCCTGATCGAGCATGGTCAGGTCTCTCGTACTCGGTGCCGAGGGTCAGGTAGGCCTCAGCGTTGCGGGCATCGAGGCGGATCGCGGTGTTCAGGTACGCCAACCCTTCGTTGGTGTCCCCGATCTCCATCAGGATGCGGCCGGCCTGCACATGGGCTGCGGCGGTCTTGCCGAGCGCCACGGCCTGACCCACGAGGAC
Source organism: uncultured Thermoleophilia bacterium (assembly GCA_963772095.1). Lineage (GTDB taxonomy): Bacteria > Actinomycetota > Thermoleophilia > RBG-16-64-13 > RBG-16-64-13 > Chersky-299. The sequence continues at coordinate 10,650 of CAVYVU010000023.1, read as the reverse complement.
GCGCACGCGCAGCAAGGCGTCGACATAGTCCTTTGTCTGCGGGTCCATCGCGAACAGCGAGAGACTCTCCGGCAGGGCGTCACGGGCTGCTGCGGCCGGGTATCGGCCAGCGCTTGCGCGAGCGCGAGCATCAGCGATTGCTCGGCGACCGCCCCCGGGGATTGGATCTTGGCCTCGCTCTGCGCCTGTTCGAGCACCTTCACGGCTTCCTCAGGTTGGCCTACCTTGAGATAGCCCCTGCCTATGCGAAAGAGAGAGGTCACTTTCTCGCCCGACTGGTTCATGAGGGTAGCTATGGCGGATGGAGAGGAGCCCGCGCGGTCGAGTTGGAGCGCCTCTTCCTGGTCGCGCTGGATGGCAGCGTTCAGGCTGGCGTAGGCCACGTCGTACCACTGAACGGCCTGGGCGGTCTTGCCTGACTCGAGGCAGGCCTCCGCCCGGTCGATGAGCAGGTTGCTGACGTCGATACGTTCGTAGATCGCCTGGGCCTCATCCCACTTGCCGATGGCGGCGGCTACCTCGCCAAGCCAGAGCTCGCCCACCCGGTCTACGCGGCCCGAATTGCGAGAGCGGTAGAGCAGGGTGTACGCGTGCTCGGAAGGATCGTGGCTCGCGGCAGCACCGTAGGTGCGCCATATTGGGATCTCGTGGGCGGCATTGAAGGGGCCGCGCGCAGCCGCCTTCTCCATGAGCGTCATCGCCTGGTCGAGCATCGCTTTGCGGGCGCTCGCCCTCAGGCTGGCGGGTCCCGCCACCGCCCGGTTGACCAGGATGCCAGCCACGTTCACCTGCCAGACATCCCACATGGGGACCAGCGCGGCGACCACCAGCGCCCCCAACAGACCGGCGACCAACCACTGGCGCACCCGAGAGGCTCCGGGAGGAAACAGGCGCGGACCTTTCCGCGCGGACCAGAAGGCTCTAAGGCTCGTAGGGAAACGCATATAGCAACACCAAACGGTCGGGGTCCCTACAGCGGATTGTCCTCGGACTCGCCCTCGCTAGGGGCGCGGGGTGCGGGTGCCGATCCCCTCATAGCTGAAGCCGAGGCTCACCAGCGCAGTTGCGTCCAAAGCGTTGCGTCCGTCCACGATGACCGGGCGTCGCATGATTTCCTTGACTTTGGCCCAATCGAGCGTGACCAATTCCTGCCACTCGGTGACGAGCACGCACGCGTCGGCATCTTGCAGAGCCTCCATGGCGGACGCCGCGTAGTCGATCTTGGGTAGCAGCTTCCGCATCTGAGGCATAGCCAGCGGGTCGTACGCGACTACGTGAGTACCCTCCGCCTCCAGCCGGCCGGCCAGGACTATGGAAGAGGCCTGGCGGATGTCGTCGGTGTTCGGCTTGAAGGCCAGCCCGAGCAGGGCGATGCGCTTCCCGCGCAGTTCGTTGCCGAGCACCCGCTTCAGCTTGCCGATCACCCGGCGTTTCTGGAGCTCGTTGACCTCTATGACCGCACCTAGCAATTGGAAGTGGTAACCGGAATTGCCGGCGATCTGTTTGAGCGCGGAGACGTCTTTGGGGAAGCAGCTCCCGCCGTATCCGATGCCGGCCTGCAGGAAATGCGGGCCGATCCGGCGATCGAGGCCCATCCCGTGCGACACCACGGAGACGTCTGCGCCGGTGACCTCACACACGTTGGCGATCTCGTTGATGAAGCTGATCTTGGTCGCCAGGAAGGCGTTGCAGGCATACTTGATCATCTCGGCTGATGCCACGTCGGTAGTGACTACTGGGCACTCCACTTTGCAGTAGAGCGCCGCCACCCGCTGCGCGACGGCGGGGTCGTCGGCGCCTACCACCACGCGATCGGCTTGCATAAAGTCTTGCAGCGCCGTCCCCTCTCGGAGGAACTCGGGGTTGGATGCATAGGCGATGTGCGCGTACCCTCGGTCGACCAGCTCGGCCTGCACCGCGGCTCCGGTGCCCACCGGCACCGTCGACTTGACGACCAGCACATGCTCGCCTTCATCCGGCGGCAGATTCTCCACGGCCTGCCATATGCGGGACAGATCGGCGTCGCCCGAGTGGGTGGGCGGCGTGTCGACGCAGACGAAGATGAAGTCGCCGGAATGGTAAGCGGAAGCCGCGTCCGTGGTGAACTCGATGCGGTCGCGGTTCTTGGCGATCAGCTCCGCCAGACCCGGCTCGTAGATGGGAACGTTGCCCTCCCGCAAGGTGCGGATCTTGTCCTCGTCCAGGTCCATCGCCACGACCTCATGGCCCAACTCGGCCATGCAGGCGGCGGTGACCAGCCCGACATATCCCGCTCCCACCACGGTCAACGTGCTCAACGGATCACTCTCCTTGTATGTTGGTTGCCGCAGCCTGGCTTGCCGCGCCGCGAACGGTCACTTCATACCCAGAAAAGCGAGGATAGCCTTCGTGAGGCCCTGGACGACCTTGTCTTGATAAGCCGAGGTCTCGAGCAGCTTGTCTTCGGTCGGATTGGTCATGAAGCCGATCTCCGGGATGATAGCCGGCACATTCGACCAGTTGAAGCCGCTCATGTCGCTCCGCGCGTCGATGCCCCGGTTCGCGGCTCCGGTGGCCGCTATGAGGTCTTGCTCGGCCAGTTGTGCCGCCTTCTTGGACGGGACAGCGATATCGTCGGTCCAGCCTTTGATGCTGGCCGGGTAGAGGACGTGGATGCCGTGGGTGGAGTGGTCGGTGGACCCGTCGGCGTGTATGCGGATGAACAGGTCGGCGTGGGCCTTGTTGGCGATCTGGGCGCGCTGGCTATTGGAGATGTTGACATTCTGGGTGGTCCGGGTCATGACCACCTTGATTCCGTGGGCCTCGAGGGAGTCTCTGAGCTTGAGCCCCACCGCAAGTGCCAGCTTGCTCTCCGGGACGCCGGTGACTACCCCCGCCGTGCCCGAGGCGACCTTGGGCTTGGTGGTGCTGGATCCCGGCCCGATGGGCTCCGGTGAGTTGTCGGCCTTGGCTTGGTGGCCGGGGTCTATGACGACCACCTTGGTCGAGGCGGCGGTCGCGCCGGCCCCGGTGGTCGTGGTGCTCGCATGGGTGGTGCTCGTGGTGGGCTGGGAGGTGGTCGTTTGCTTCACCGAGGTGGAGGTAGAGGCGGTGGTGGACGTAGAGCTGGAGGTGGAGGTGGAAGTAGAGGCGGAGGTGGACGTAGAACTGGGTGTGGTTGTGCCTCCCGAGCCGGTGGTGGTCGCGCCGGCCTCGGTGGCCCCGGTCTCAGCGGTCGAGGCCCCTGCGGTGCCGGTCTGGGCCAGCGAGGCCGGCGTGCCCTGGGCCGGCGCGGTGCCTCCGTCGGGCGCGGTGGTGCTCGCGGCTAGGCCCGTGGAGTGGTTCGACAAGGTAAGAGCAAGCGCGGTGGCTCCTCCCCCTACGACTACGATGATCGCGATGATGGTGCCCACGATAGCGAGACGCCTCCTTCGCGCCCGCCGTACCCGGAAACGCTTGATGAGCTCCTGGGTATCTTCGCCCCGGGGCGGTGTATCTGTGCTCACAGGGTCGCCCTCGGGCGCAACGCTTCGCGGACGAGACTGAGGGCTTCCCGTGGATCGGAGGCGTACCAAATGCCATCCACGCCTTCTTCCCTCTGGACTCGCCAACCCTTCAATATGACGACCGGCCGGCCCACCTTGGCGGCTAGGCCTATCTCAGACAAGGTGCCGTACGCCCCCCCGATGGCGATGGCCGCATCGCCAGTACTGACGACCGCCAAGTTCCTGGCATGGCCCACGCCGGTGGTGACCACAAGATCAAGGTAGGGATTGCCGAGAGAACGGTCGTGACCCGGTAGGATGCCGAGGGTCGTCCCTCCGGCTTCTCTGGCCCCGCGCGCAGCGGCTTCCATGACGCCGCTCATGCCGCCGCAGACCAGTACAGCGCCCGACTCGCCGATGAGGCGGCCGGTCTCCTCGGCCAGTGCGTACTCTTCGGCGCTGCACATGCCGCCGCCGATGACGGAGATGTACAACGGCTGCTCTTTGGTCCCGGTGCTGCCGAACCCGGGCTCAATGCTGCGTTCCATAGGCCTAGGATAGCATCGACAGCATGAGCCGGAGCGCCAGGTCCTTGTCGAGCGGCTCGTTCAAGTTGCCGCATTTGGGCGATTGGATGCATGAGGGGCAGCCTGCCTCGCACGGGCAGTCCCGTACGAGGGCATGGGCATCGCGGATCCACTCAGGGAACCGCTCGAAACCCTGTCGTGATATTCCCACCCCGCCTGCGACCCCGTCGTAGACGAAGATGGTGGGTTCCTCAGTCTGGCTGTGCACGGGAGTGGAGAGGCCGCCGATATCCCAGCGGTCGCACATGGCGAATAGGGGCAGCAGGGCGATGAGCGCATGCTCTACGGCGTGAATGGCCCCGGGGAGGCGTGCGAGTTCCTGCTCTGCCGGAAGCAGTTCGGGGGGGATGGTGAACCAGAGGCCCTCGGTGACGAACTCCTGCGTGGGCAGATCGAGTTCCTCCATGCCCAGTACCTCGTCGCTGCCCACGCGCTTCTTCTGGAACGCGATCACCCGGCTGCTGACGGAGATCTCTCCCAGGTGGAGCGACAGCGGGCCGACTTTGATGTTCAGGCTCTCGCTGAGGATCCTGGTGTCGGTCTCCCGGCGAGGCTGCGTGTAGTACGTGTCCCAGAACTGCCGCACCAGGGCCACCCGCTTTCGCAAGTCCAGACTGTTCACCAGATAGGTGTCGCCCATGTGCAGGTAGACGGCCCCGGGGTGAAGGGCCGAGAACGCCGTCTCCCCACCTTCCGTGCCCACGATGTTGCCGGTGTCTTCTTCCACGATGGTGTATTGCTCGCCCAAAGTGGACCGCAGGCCGATGCGAGAGGCGGGAAAGCCTTTATCCGTGAAGAACCAGGCGCGTCGCGTCTCACGGAGGAGACCGTCGGCGACCGCGCGGTCGAGGTTCTTCCTCAGCAGACGGCCCGAAGAACTGCCGGTCGTCGGTGGTGATGGGCCCCTCGTAGGCGGCCGCGGCCAGATGACGGCCGTGGATGAAGGGGTTGGTGAAGTCGATGGTAGCCGCCTCCACCTCGCGCTCCAGCAGCTCGTGAGGGTGGTTCACGAAGAACTGCTCGAGCGCGTCGTTCCCGGCGATAAAGACGCCCAGACTTTGACCTTTCCCCCTGCCGGCCCGGCCCCACTGCTGCCACAAACTGGCCATGGTACCCGGGTAGCCGACGGTGATCGACGCATCCAAGGCCCCAATGTCGATGCCCAGTTCCAGTGCGCTGGTGCTCACCACGGCCAGTAGCTCGCCACTGAAGAGCATGGTCTCGATGGCCCGGCGCTGCTCGGGCGTGTAGCCGGCTCGGTAGGGAGAGAGGCGCTGCCCGAGCCGCGAATCGACCTCCTTGAGCCGCTCGGCGGTCTGCTGGTAGATGAGTTCGGCGCTCCTGCGGGACTTGGTGAAGCAGATGGAGCGGACCCCGTTCCGCATGAGCTCCACAAGCAGTTCGGACGCTTCCATGTTGGAGCTGCGCCGAAGGTTGAGCGTGTTCTCCACCACGGGTGGCTCCCAGAACAGGATCTTTCGTGCCCCGGTGGGCGCGCCGTCGCCACTTATGTGTGTGACCTCGAGGCCGGTGAGATTGTCCGCGTGCTCGTGTGCGTTGCGGATGGTGGCCGAAGCCAGTATGAATTGCGGATCCGAGCCGTAGAACGAGGCGACCCGGCGGAGCCTGCGCAGCACGTTGGCGACGTTGCTGCCGAAGACACCGCGGTAGGTGTGGGCTTCGTCGATGATCACGTATTTCAGGTTGAACAGGAAGTCGTCCCATCGCTCGTGGCGGGGCAGCATGGCCAGGTGGATCATGTCCGGGTTGGTGAGTAACAGGCGCGCTTTCTGCCGGGCGGTGTATCGAGCGGCTGCCGGCGTGTCTCCGTCGTAGGTGGCGACCTCGATCTGTCGTCCGGCAAGGGGACGGAGGCGCCGGAGTTGGTCCTGGGCGAGAGCCTTGGTGGGGTACAGGTAGACGGCCCGCGCCCGGGGATCTCGCAAGAGGCCGTCGATGACCGGGAGGTTGAAGCACAGGCTCTTACCGGAGGCGGTGCCGGTGGTGACCATGAAGTGCTCACCGCGCTGCGAGGCGTCCCAACACTCAGCCTGGTGGGTCCATAACTGGCGGATGCCCTGGGCTGCAAGCGCGTCGGCCAGTTGGAGGTGCATGTCCCGAGGGAGAGGAGCTGTCTTCCCTGCGCGGCCGGGCAGCACAGTCTCCGCCGCCAACTGGGGGTAGCGCTCCGGGGAGAGCATGTCGAAGAGTTCGGGTTTCACGCGAGCGTGCCTAAATAAGAGCATGTGCAAGAGAGTCACCGCGCCTTCCGCAAGAACCGGGCCCCGCTGGTGCCGCCGGCTGGGTCACTGGAGTCGCAGACAGCGTAGCCGTGACTCCGTTCGGGCACCATACAACTAAGGTCGCAGTTGGGTGCGGAGGCGCGTGAGCAGGAAGTATAATAGCCCACGGTCGGCGTGGCCGGCCTTTTTCGAGGACTCGCCATCCGCTTTGGGAGAGGACGGTGACATGCAGCAGCGGGACGAGACCAACGGACCGTGCGTGCAGCCCGACCGGCTGGAAGAAGCCTTTCGGGCCGTTCTCAACGGAGTCTACTCGGCTGTCATGATCCACGACGGGGCCGGCACGGTCCTGGATGTGAACGAGAATATGCTGCGGCTCTACAAGGTCGAGCGAGAGGAAATTCTGGGGCTCGACGTTGTCGCGGACCTGTCCGCAGTGGAGAATCCTGCAGGGGAGTTGCGCGATCTTTGGGGCAAGGCCCTGGCGGGCGAGTCCTCCCAGCTCGAGTGGAAAGCCATGCGGCCCCACGATGGGTCCGTCTTCGACGTGGAAGTACGGCTTTCGCGTGTTCCCTTTCAAGGCCTGGATGCTGTGCTGGCCGCCGTTCGCGCCGTCGGCGAGTCGCAGGAGTCGGAGGCCGAGCGCAGAGAGGCCCACAAAATGGAGGCGGTGGGGCGGCTGGCTGGAGGTATTGCTCACGACTTCAACAACCTCTTGACCACCATCTCCGGATACACCGACCTGCTGCTGCAGTCCGTAGCACCCGACGATCCCCGGCACGACGACCTACTGGAGGTGAGCCAGGCGTCGCGCAAGGCGGCCGTTATCACCCGGCAACTGTTGGCCCTCTCACGTAGCCATGTTCTGCGCCCGCGGGTGCTGGATCTTAACGACGTGGTCGCGGCCATGGCCGAGACTCTCCATGAGCTGCTCGGTAAGGAAATCGAGTTGGAGTTCCTGCTGGACCCTGCGCTGCAGCCCGTGGCGGTAGACCCGGGACGCATGCAGGAGGTCCTCGCCAACCTGGCCTTGAATGCCCGCGAGACGATGCTCGATGGCGGGCGGCTTATCATCGCCACCGCGAACGCCCAAGAGGAGGGGGAGCCTCGCGTGCTGCTGGTGGTAACCGACACCGGCCCGGCAGTGGGCGAACACGTGGGTCCGCACCTCTTTGAACCCTTCCTCTCTACCGGGAACAGCCCTGGATCGGGCCTCGGCCTCTCCACGGTATATGGGATCGTAAACCAAAGCGGTGGCTCGATAACCGTTGATTCTGAACCGGATCGCGGCTCGATATTTCGGATCAGCCTGCCGGCGTCCTCGTCTTCAGACGCTTCGGCAGCAGCGCTGGACGCCCTGCCGCTCGCTATGCCACTGCACGGCCCCACCATCCTGCTGGTAGACGATCAGGAGATGGTGCGCCGTCTGACCGCGCGAAGCCTCCGCCAAAGCGGTTATGAAGTGTTGGAGGCAGGCGACGGCCAGGAAGCTCTCAAGTTGGTGTCACAGGATCCAAAAAAGGTCCGCCTTCTGCTGACCGACATCTCGATGCCGGGCATGGACGGCAGGGAGCTGGCGCGCCGGGTCACGGCCGGGCGTCCCAAGATCAAAGTTGTCCTAATGTCGGGGTACTCGGCGCAGACCGCCGGCGACGAGGATGAAGGGAGCCTGCAGTGGGGGTTCCTGGAGAAACCTTTCACTCTCGAGGGGCTGCTGCAGAAGGTCCGCGACGCGCTGAGCGACTAGGCTGCCCGTGCGGTTTCCGTGGTCGACCGCTCGCTACGGGGCCGCGGCGCCGCTGTGGAGCGTCACCACGACGATGTCCGGACGGGCGAAGAACCTCATCGGAGGGAAGATCGTCCCCACGCCGTTCGATACGATCACCGTGGTAGCGTCGGTCTTGACCACTCCACTGCGCAATTCCTGACCGACGTGACGAGGCAAGACCGGCGCCCACAGGCCGAAGAACGTGACCTGCCCACCGTGGGTGTGCCCGGATAGCATGAGATCCACCTGCCCGGGCAGTAATTCGTGCACGAAGGCCGGGTTGTGCGAGACGAGGAGCACGAAGTCGCCGGGCTTGGTGCCGTACAGGACGGGCCCCACATCCGGCGTGTCCACCTCGTAATCCCCCACCCCGCCGAGTCTGATACGTGCATCGCCTTTCTCAATCCAAACTCCGCGGTTGTCGAGAAGCGTTATCCCAGCGTCCTTGATGGCGCGAGTGCTGGGGCCGACGCTTTTGCCGTAGTCATGGTTGCCGAGCACAGCGAAACAGCCCAACGGTGCTGTAAGTCTTGCAAGCTCCTGGAAACACGAATCCGAGTACTTGACCGGGTCATCGAGGACGTAGTCACCCCCCAGGAGGATGATGTCCGGTTTGAGAGCGTTGACCTTGTCGACGAGGCTGCGCACTCGGTCCTGGGAGAAGAACGGCCCTCGATGTATGTCGGCGATGAACGCCACCCTGACGCCGTCGAACGCCTTCGGCACATCGGGGCTGCTGAAAGTGACGTCCTTGACCCTCAGCCAGTACGGCTCCACGAACGAGTAGGCGAGAAAGATCGCCAACAGCAAGGTGACCACGGGTCCACCCAACCAGAACCAGCGGGGCGGAAAACCGCGACCGCTACCGGACCTTCTCACGCTTTTCATCCGTTTAGCACCGGCATCCCGGCCTCGCACGGTACAGAGTGCACCGGCACCTAGCCGCCGGATCAAGCGCCCATAACCGGGGAAGCTGTCGTGGCCGGACGCCGTGGCCACGCTCCTACCTGGGCACGCGGACGAGGTCGCGTTCCGCCAGTAACTCTGCGATCTGTACGGCGTTGAGCGCCGCTCCTTTGCGCAGGTTGTCCGACACCACCCACATGTTCAAGGTGTTCTCGGCGGTGGGATCGAGCCGGATGCGCCCTACATAGGTGTCGTCTTGGCCGGAGGCCACGATTGCCATGGGGTAAGACCGGCTCCCCGGATCGTCCACCACTTGCACACCGGGGGCCTTCGCCAACAGCTCCCGGGCGCGTTCCGGACTCAGAGGGTGGACGAACTGCACATTCACCGCTTCCGAGTGGCCATTCTGCACCGGGACACGGACGCAGGTAGCCGACACCTCGATGCTGTCGTCGCCCATGATCTTCTTGGTTTCGTCCACCATCTTGCGCTCTTCCTTCGTGTACCCGTCCTCTAGGAAGACATCGATCTGCGGCAGGCAGTTGAAGGCGATCTGATGCGGGTAGACGTTCACTTCCACGGGCCGGCCGGCCAGCAGAGCGCTCGTCTGCTCCAACAGTTCAACGACGGCCTTGTGACCGGTGCCGGAGACAGCCTGATACGTCGACACGACGACGCGCTTGATCTGCGCCGCATCGTGCAGGGGCTTGAGAACCACGACCATCTGGATGGTCGAGCAGTTCGGGTTCGCTATGATGCCTTTATGCCACTCGAGGTCGTGCGGGTTGACTTCAGGCACGACCAGCGGCACGGCTGGATCCATCCGCCACGCCGACGAGTTGTCGATGACCACACACCCGGCATCCCGGGCGAATGGCGCGTACTGAGTGGATGTACCGCCTCCGGCTGAGAACAGGGCCAGATCTATGCCCTTGAAGCTGTCGGCAGTGAGCTCCCTGCATGTGACCGGCTCACCACAGAACTCCAGCTGCTTGCCCGCCGAGCGAGACGAAGCTAGGGCCACCAGCTCTTTGACGGGAAACTTGCGCTCGGCCAGGATGTCTCGCATGGCCACGCCCACGGCTCCCGTCGCTCCTGCCACTGCGACACGGTATTCCTTGCTCACCGCTCCTCCTTGCCTCGGGGTACCCGCGGATTGCCGGCGAGACTGCGAAGTCCCCCGGGCGCTCTTGGGTTCCCGACCTATCGTGGCCGAGATTCTAACACCCCGGACGCATTCCTCAGGAGGCATGACGAAATGGAGGTAGACCGAAGGTTCGGGTGCTCCGCCGCCTCGCCGCGCACGGCAGGGACGCGGCGAGGGTCGAAGCGCGCACTAGGGGGGCCCTAGGTCCCGCGAGGAGCTGCAACCAGAAGAGATCACCATCGTAGGAGCCCGGGAGCACTGAGCGTTGACTCGCTCTAGCCCAAGCGTTTGCTGTCCCGTCTGACGGTGCCCCCGCCCACGTAGTGGGATGGGCTGACGCTAAGCGAAAGGAAGCTTGCAAGGCTGTTTCCAAGCTGGTCTCCTATAATCATGTCCTATGCTCCCAGCATCGCGCTGGGCAGGAATTTCGATCTCAAGGGGGCTGTATGCAGCACAAGGACGACAAGAACCCGACCACATCGGAGCACGACTGAGCCCAACATCCTCGGAGGCAAACCGGTCACCCGGCGCGACT
>CAVYVU010000022.1:0-25411 GCA_963772095.1 uncultured Thermoleophilia bacterium | reverse complement strand
TCCGAGTGGCCATTCTGCACCGGGACACGAACGCATGTAGCCGACACCTCGATGCGATCGTCGCCCATGATCTTCTTGGTCTCGTCCACCATCTTGCGTCTCTTCCTTCGTGTACCCGTTCTCGGTGAAGACGTCGATCTGGGGCAGGAGGTTGAACGCGATCTGATACGGGTAGACGTTCACTTCCACGGGCCGGTCGGCCAGCAGAGCGCTCGTCTGCTCCGACAGCTCGTCGACGGCCTTGCTGACCGGTGCCGGAGACAGCCTGATACGTCGACACGACGACGCGCTTGATCTGCGCCGCATCGTGCAGCGGCTTGAGCGCCACGACCATCTGGATGGTCGAGCAGTTCGGGTTCGCGATGATGCCTTTATGCCACTCGAGGTCGTGCGGGTTGACTTCAGGCACGACCAGCGGCACGGCTGGATCCATCCGCCACGCCGACGAGTTGTCGATGACCACACACCCGGCATCCCGGGCGAATGGCGCGTACTGAGTGGATGTACCGCCCCCGGCTGAGAACAGGGCCAGATCTATGCCCTTGAAGCTGTCGGCAGTGAGCTCCCTGCATGTGACCGGCTCACCACAGAACTCCAGCTGCTTGCCCGCCGAGCGAGACGAAGCTAGGGCCACCAGCTCTTTGACGGGAAACTTGCGCTCGGCCAGGATGTCTCGCATGGCCACGCCCACCGCTCCCGTCGCTCCTGCCACTGCGACACGGTATTCCTTGCTCACCGCTCCTCCTTGCCTCGGGGTACCCGCGGATTGCCGGCGAGACTGCGAAGTCCCCCGGGCGCTCTTGGGTTCCCGACCTATCGTGGCCGAGATTCTAACACCCCGGACGCATTCCTCAGGAGGCATGACGAAATGGAGGTAGACCGAAGGTTCGGGTGCTCCGCCGCCTCGCCGCGCATGGCAGGGACGCGGCGAGGGTCGAAGCGCGCACTAGGGCCCTGGGTCCCGCGAGGAGCTGCAACCAGAAGAGATCACCATCGTAGGAGCCCGGGAGCACTGAGCGTTGACTCGCTCTAGCCCAAGCGTTTGCTGTCCCGTCTGACGGTGCCCCCGCCCACGTAGTGGGATGGGCTGACGCTAAGCGAAAGGAAGCTTGCAAGGCTGTTTCCAAGCTGGTCTCCTATAATCATGTCCTATGCTCCCAGCATCGCGCTGGGCAGGAATTTCGATCTCAAGGGGGCTGTATGCAGCACAAGGACGACAAGAACCCGACCACATCGGACCACGACGAGCCCAACATCCTCGGAGGCAAACCGGTCACCCGGCGCGACTTCCTGAAGATCGCCGGCATCGGCGGGGCCACAGTCGCGATGGGTGCCGGCCTAGGCGGCTTGGTCGCCGCGTGCGGCGGCACCACAACCACAACAGCGGCTACCACGCCCACCACAGCCGGTCCCACGACCACCACGGCGGGCCCGACCACTACGGCGGGGGCCACCACCACGGTGAGCGCGGCCGCGACGGCTGGCCGCGCCATCAAGCTCGGCGTGGTATCTCCTAAGACCGGCAACTTCGCGAGCTTCGCCATCTCGGACGACTGGTGGATCGCCCATGGCAATGACGCTCTCAAGGCGGGGATCGTCACCGGCGACGGCAAACAGCGCGACGTACAGATCATCACCGCGGACAGCCAGTCCGACTCCAACCGCGCCTCGCAGGTGGCGGGCGATCTCGTCAACAACAGCAACGTCGACATGCTTCTCGCCTCCGGCACCCCGGACACCTGCAACCCGGTCGCCACCCAGGGCGAAGCCCTCAGCACCCCCACCCTGCTCAGCTTCAGCCCCTGGCAGGCCTTGTTCTTTGACACGAGCGGCAAACCCGTAACCTTCCAGTGGGTCTACGGCAACATGCTCGGCTCCGAAGAGACCATCGCCTCCTTCACCGACGCGCTCAACAAGAGCGGTATCCAGACCAACAAGAAGGTGGGGATGCTCTTCCAAAACGACGCCGACTACAAGGGCTGGATGGCCCCGGACGCGGCGCCCCTGGTGTTCAAACAGCAGGGATACACCTTGGTGGTGCCCGATCCTTACTCGATCCCGGCCGAGGACTTCACCAAGCAGATCGGCCAGTTCAAGAGCGCGGGCTGCGAGATCATCTGCGGCACCAACGACCCGCCGTGGTTCTCCAACTTCCTGAAGCAGAGCCTGCAGCAGAACTTCAAACCCAAGATCATCAGCTCGGGTAAGGCAGTCCTCTTCCCAGAGTCGGTTATAACCTATCCCAACCAGGGCATCGGCCTGATGGGCGAGGTCGCCTGGCATCCCACCTGGAAGATTAAGGACACCCTCTCGGACCTCGACTCCCAGGGCCTGGCCGACGACTACGAGGCCAAGACCGGCCACCAGTGGACCGCGGCCATCGGCTGCTACGGCAAGCTGGAATGGGCCATCGACGTCTACAAGCGGGCCACGAACGCGGAAGACAAGAACGCGGTTGTGGCCGCCATCAAGACCACGAAGGGCACGTTCCAGCAGGGTTCCATGGACTTCACGGCTCCGGTCGATGCCAACAGCGTCCACCCCATCGCGAACAACTGCAAGGCTTACATCGGCGCTGGTCAGTGGATAAAGGGCACCAAGTTCCCCCTCCAGATCGTCGAGGTGAGCAACGCCGCTGCGCCGGGCACCCCGGTGGCGGCCACCTTGCAACCGATGACGTACGTCTAGGAACCAAGGTTCTTCCCAGGTACCGTCTCCGCCGCGCGAGCCGAACTCGCGGAGGTGGATGTGAGAGGGGTCGGTCGCGACGCAGCCGCGGCGCGGCCGACCCCCTAGCTCGCCTGTTTCTGGGTGATCGCCGGGTCGGAAGCGCCCTCGGGCGGAAGGCGCCGAATGGCAGCAAACTTAGGCACCGGCCTGCTTGCCCCGCACCGGCCGCCAAGTTGAACACCTGGCCTCCCCAACTTCACCCAACCGATCGGCCCTGGCGGCAGCCGCCCTGGCCTAAACAACGTGAAGCCGGTCTTCGCCGGGGGCCACTGGGTCACAGGTACCGGCACGTGGAAGTTCGACTGCGTGGAATGTGGCAACGCCGTCACCCCCAGTACCGCGCCGCGGGCTAGCAAACGATGGCGCATCTTTGGCGGCTAGCCTTCCGCCCGAGGGCGCACTCGCTGCCGTGCGGTGGGAGTTAGCACCTGCGCGAAGGACCTCTGTCCGGAAGATCCGCTCCTCAGAGTCCGGCGAGTGCGTCGCGAATGCTGGCAGCCATATAGGGCTTTGTCACCGCGCTGGACAAACCATGGTGCTCGTAGCCCAACACGGGAGACTCGCTGGAGACGATGACGTTGGCGGTGGGTTCGATCGCTCGGATGCGGGCAGCCGTTTCAAGCCCGCTGGGCCCCGTGGGCATCACAAGTTCCAGGATCACGAAGTCAAACGGCTCCGCCGAATCATGTGCCTCACGGTATCGCTCGACGGCCTCGACACCGGTACCGCAGACGACAGATGAGTGGCCCAGTCGGCGCAAAATACGGCGAAGCTCTGCGCAGCTCTTGGCGTCATGGTCCACGACTAGGATCTTGGAACCTGAGACAGGCGGGGGGACCGCGGCCAGGCCTGCAGATTCCACGGTCGTCGCGGCCTGTCGAGGTAGCACGATCGTCAGCACTATGCTGTCATCGCGGAGGGAATCGATCGCCAGCCGCCCGCCGCGTTTGGTCACGATCGAGTCGGCAAGGGCGAAGAGACCTTCATCACTCGACACTCCGGCTCGTTTTGCACCCCCCGCGAGTTCACCGAGGAGCGCAGAGAAGCCTCGGATCGCTTCAGCCGGCGAGGAAGTTCCGGGCACTGGCTCTTCGGTGCCGGCCCGAGTCCGTGTTTGAGGGCTCCGCCAAGGCGCCGTCGGATCGACAGCCATGACTATGATCTTGGAGGCATCTCCGACCACATCGCGGAACGGTGCGCTGACGGCCCGGATGGTGATCAGCTCGCCCGTCTTGGTGGCTGCCCTCAGCTGCAAGCCCTCGGGATCCACCGACGATCGGTCGGCCCTCCCAAGGCGAGCGTACTCTGCCTCCAGGTCTGGTGGCACAAACAGCGGCAGCCGGTTGAGCACTTCCGACGCCCTCCAGCCGAAGAGTCGCTCGGCGGCACGGTTCCACATCCTGACTCTGCCATCTGCATCGAGTGACCAAACGGCGAGAGGAGCCGCGGCGATGAATGCCTCTAGATCGGCGACCGCGTCCCCCCTAGACTGTTCAGCCCTGATCCGAGCGACAGCGTTTCCCACCAACGTGGCCAGATTGTCGAGCGCGCCGATCATGCTATCTGGGATATCCGGGTAGTCGGACGACCCGAGCACAAGCACCGCCACCGGGCGCTCCCTGTGGAGAACCGGCACGGATACCGTCGCCCTGGGCGCGCCCGGGACGCCTACGAAGCGCGCAGCGAGATCGGCAGTCGGTAAGGCGGCTTCTGTCAGTACCTCGGAATCGTCGAGCACGTGGACGAACTCCGAGGAAAGATTTCTTTGCGCTACGAGCGTAGGGTGCCTGGTGAGGGGGTCCATGAGGAAGATGCAACCCGAATCGATGCCCTCCAGCCTCAGAGCCGCCTCGAGCAGTCTGTGCAGGGCTTTCCACGTGTCGGTAGCCGCGGCAAGAGAGGTGCGAAGGTCGGCATCGATATTGGCGATCCGCTCAGCACGCTTGCGCTCGGTGATATCCTCCACAACCTCGATGAAGCCGGCCGCCTGATTACCAGGGCCTTGAACGGGGTGAGCGCGCACGCGGGCCGCAAATCTACTGCCGTCGTCTCGGATCCCAATGGTCTCCGCCTCGTGCGGTTGACCGGTGGCCTGGGCGGGAATGCCGGGGCAGTGGGCGCAAGGGGCATCGCGTTTCTCAAACTCGCGATAGCACTTCTTGCCCAGGAGCTCGACCATAGGCTTCGCGTAGAGTCGCTCGTTGGCTCTGTTCACCATGACGATGTCGAAATCGGCCGAGATGACGTTCATGCCCGGCTCGGTGTCTGGTGTGAGCGGCTCGAAATGGCCTTCCTCGTCCTCGTGGTCAAGGCCACCAGGTCTGGGTTTCAAGCCATCCACGTTTTGTCCGCCAGCCTTTCCCCCACCGCGCGCCCCTTGGATCAGTCTCCATCGGCGTTCGCAGCGGCTCCTGGGCGAATACCCTCAGTGACGGCTCCATTGTACTCGACCGGCGAGCGGCGGAGTACTTGACTCGTGGCTGGCGTGTACTTGGCTCGTGGACGGCGGAGTGCCTAGCTCATCAGCGCCGGATCAATCAAGGATCGGTCAAGGATTGGTGAAGGATCGGTTAGGATCAGTCTATGCGGATGGCGAGGACCAGGCGATCGTCCGACGGCAGCATGTCGTCGTGAAAGATGGCGGCGGCACCGCAGATCTGGGCGGCAAGCTCGGCCGGCTCGCCACCGGGGTGAGCGGTTAGCACCTCTCCGATGCCCCGGCTATCGAACCTGCGGTTTCCGCGTCGCGAGTCGGCAACGCCGTCGGTGTAGACGACCAATAGATCTCCAGTCTCCAACTCAGTCGTAGCCGCGACATAGCCGGTGTCCGCGAAGACCCCGAGCGGCGGGTTGTGTGGAGCGGCCACCTCTTCGCATGCTGCCCCACGGAGGTGGAGGGGCGCGGGATGCCCGGCGAGGCAGGTGGTCACCATCGAGGCCCCGGGCCTGATCAGGCACGCCACGGAGGCGACGAAGCGCTCCCGGCGGAGGAGCTCCAGAAGGCGCTCGTTGGCCACGCTCATGAAGGCCGCGGGATCGGAGGCCTTGTCCACCAACGCGGTCATCGCGTACCGAGCCTGCGCGGCTGCGCCCGCGGCCTCCAGTCCTTTGCCGGATACGTCGCCCACCAAGACCAGAGCGCCTTCATGTCCTAGGTCGATGACGTCGTAGAAGTCACCGCCCAGCCCGGCCATCTCGGTGGCCGAATGGAAACTCGTGCCTATCGTGAGCCCATCGATCTGGGGAGGCGCCGCGGGGAGAAGAGCCGCCTGCAAGGTCTCCAGAAGGGCATGCTCCCGTTCCCGGGTGCGATGCTGGACGAGGATCCGGCCGGTGAGGCGGCAGACAGCCTCGATCACCTCCACCGAGCCCGCGAAAAGATCCGGCTGGGGGTCTGCGAGCTGGAGGGAGCCAATCGTGTCATCGTCCACGATCAGCGGAAACACCGCTAAGGACTGGTAACCCTCGCGGATGCAACGTCCGCGGAGCAGACCGAGGTCTTCGGCGGCGAAGGTGCTCTCGAGGGTGGCAAGCCGGCCCCAGTGAAACGAGCCGCCCTCGGTGAAGAAGGGTAGGGTCGGATCCGTGGTGCCGCTGGCCACTCGGCCACAGATGCATTCCATCCCGCTGACCATTGCCTCGTCGCGAGAGAAAGCCTCGCTGTGGCCGTCCGCCCGGCAGCTCGGCAACCAGATGCCATTGACGCCCTCCTCGGCCATGCGCAGAATGGCCGCCTGGCAGCCCGTGTAGTCGCGGGCCCAGCGCGTGAGTCCCTCGGCGGCGTCCTTGAAGCTACCGGCCCGGCCGAGAGACTCGATGGCGCAGGTGAGTTCCTCGAGTTCGCGCATGCTAGAGCTTTCCCCCTTACTCCGGCCGGAAGCGCCAGACAGCCAGCACGAACAGCACAACGACCCAGGCCCAGACTATGCCGATGGGCCCCAACACTTGCCCCACGCCCCAGCCCTTGAGCACGATGCCGTGGAAGGAGTCGATCACCCAGGACGTCGGTAGGACGTGAGCGAAGCGCGAGAAGCCCGAGCTCGCCACATCGAGCGGGAACCAAGCGCCACCCAGCGCCGCCAGCAACATAGCCGATATCACCGTCGTGGCTACCACCGCTTGTTCCGAACGGAATACTGACGCGATGAGAAGGCCCAGAGAAGCCGCCAGGCACGAGAGCGAGACCATCACCAGGATCAGGGCCGCCGGGCTGCGGAAATAGTCGACCTTGAAGGCGAATTGGCCGAGGAGGATCAGCAGGACCTGTTGGATCAGCGTCATGATCACCATGGCAAGCGTCTTACCGCCAAGGATCGTGGATTTGGAGACTCCCACACTGGCCAGACGGCGCATCGCGCCTACCCGACGCTCGGTGACCACGCCGACGGCGATAGTGAGCAGACTGAACAGGATCCAGTTGACGAGCTCACCCGGTGACGACTGCTTGAACCCTCCAGGATGCTGCCCCGCCGCGGTGCCAGAATCGACCACCTCGACCGTCACCACCGGCGCGTTCAGTGAGGCTTTGGCTAATTGCTGGGCGGAAGCGGTGAGCGCAGCGTCGAGTGGCTTGCCCGTCTGAGCCGAGACCTGCTCGACCGCGGTCTTCGCGGCGAGGATCTCAGCAGACAACGACCCGACCGCGGTCTGTATCGCTTGGACGGCCGACTGGGCTCCGTTGGAAGTCTGGACCCGGACGATCGTCACCGTGACAGGATTCCCAGCCTGGAGCGCGGCGCTGAAGCCGGCGGGGATGAGCAGGCCCGCCGCGACCTTCTGGTCCTGCACCGCTTTGTCGACGCCGGCGGGCTGGTATGTCTGCACGTCGAGGACCGGCGACGAGTGGAGCAAACCTATGAACTCCTGCGCAGCAGCCCCCGGGTCCGAATTGGCGACCGCTAGGGGGAGGCTCTGTGCACCCCCCGTGCCAAAGAGCAAGCCCAGGAATACCGTGAAGATGACGGGAAGGACGATCGTGAACAGCGCCGCCAACCGGTCACGCCGCGTCTGGAGCAGGTCCTTGGTGGTGATATACCAGAGCCGTCTCATGCGTACCGCCTCCGGAAGAGCAGCGTGGCGATAGCGAAGAACACCACCGTGAACGCGAGGACCACCCCTACCGGCAAGAGCACCCCATGCCAGGCCCCTCCATACAGAGTGCTGTTCCACCCTTCGAGGAGCCACCCGTTGGGCGTTATGCGGCGGGCGGTGGCGAAAGCCCCACCGACATTGGTGCTACCAGCGAAGTTACCCCCCAGCAGACCCAGGAACACGAAAATCGCGGCACTGAACGCCCCTGCCTGCGCGGGAGTCCGGGCGATGGAGATCATCAAGAGGGCGAGCGAAGCGGCCACCAAGGCTCCGCAGATCGTGAGCGCGACCACCGGGCCCATGGCCCCCCAATGGGCCCCGAATAAGAACCTGCCAGCGAGCAGGAGCACTATCGACTGTACGAGGACCACGAGGAAGACCGAGATGTATTTGCCACCCAGGATAATGCCCCGGGAAGTGGGGGTGGTGAACATGCGCGCGAGCGTCCCCCGGCGATGCTCGTCGAGAATACTCCGCGCGGGCTGGGCCGCACCGAAGAACATGAAGAAGATCATCATCCCGATAAGCACCTGGCTGGCGATGTTCGGTCCATTCGACGTCTTTCCGGCGGCCGCTGACGGTGTACGGTCGGCAACGGCGATCGGCCGGGCGTTTTGCGCAGACGAGGTGTACGCCTGCGCGGCTTTGGTGGCCACGTCCGTTAACGTGGTCGCGTTGGTGACACCGGCCGCCACGGCCAACTGGACCGCGGTCGTCGCGGCGGCGCGGGCACCGTTAAGGTCCTGGACCACTGAGCCGACGACATCGGCGACGATCTCTGGGCCGACCGATAGAGACGGGTCTTGGTAGATGGTCACCGCCGCAGTGGCGCTGCCGCCGCCGGAGCTGCTCGAGCCCGAGCCTGGCGCGGCGAACAGGGTCTGAGTGAGACCGGCCGGGATGAGCACGGCGACGCCTGCTTTGGCCTGGTCCACCTCCGCGCGGGCCGCCGTCGGTGTAGTGCCATTTTGAAGCTTGACGATGTTCTTTAGCCCCGGGCTGCTGAGGGTGTTCTCGATGATCGCCCCCACGCTCTGGGTGCCGGAAGAAGCGGTGTCCTGGTTCACGAGGACTGCCTTGACCGGCATGATGGAAAAGCCGCTGGCGCCGCCGAAGGCGGCGCCCAGAGCGGTGGACAGCACGAGCGGGGCGATGATCATCATCGCCAGCGCCGCTATGTTGCGGTAGGTGTGGCGGAAGTCCTTCCAGGCTATGGCCAGGGCTCTCATGTTCGGCCCCCGGTGAATGCGGCGCCCTCGGCGACTGCCGTGCCGGCTTCAGCGGCCCCCCGTGACCGGTGCCACTCTCTCGACGCCGCGCACACGATACTAATCTCTCAGAGCCCGGCCGGTCAGGTGCAGGAAGACCATCTCCAGGTTGGGCTCGGCCAGGTTGATCTCCGTGATGTGCGTCCCTGCCGCGCGGGCGGTCTCGAAGAGTCGGGGCATCACACTGCTGGCGTCAACCACCATCAGCCGGATGCCGCTCTCCTCGGGTTCCGAGACGTCGGTCACGTCGGGGAGCCCGCGCCACTGCTCTACCAGCTCCTTGGCCGACCTGTCCACCTTGAGGTCGATGCGGGTGCGCTCGCCGACGATCTTCACCAGCTCCTCGTGGGTGCCCAGCCCAACGATCTTCCCGTGGTCCATGATGGCGATGCGGTTTGAAAGCTCCTGGGCTTCTTCCATGTAGTGCGTGGTGTACAGGACGGTCACGCCGGCGGCGTTGAGATCCTTGATGCCGTCGAGGATGGAGCGCCGGCTCTGCGGGTCGATGCCCACGGTGGGCTCGTCGAGATAGAGGAAGTGGGGCTTGTGCAGCAGTGCCGCCCCGATGTTCACGCGCCGCTTCATGCCGCCGGAGTACTTCTCTACCCGGTCGTTCTGGCGGTCGGTGAGGCCGATCAGTTCCAGGACTTCGTCCACGCGCTTTTCCAAGGCCGGTCCCCGCATGCCGTACATCCGTCCCCAGAAGACCAGATTCTCCCGGCCCGACAGATCGTCATAGAGGGCGATGTCCTGTGGCACTACGCCGATCTGCGCCTTGACCTTCTCTGGGTCGCGGGTGATGGAGAAGCCAGCGACCCGCGCATCCCCGCTGCTTGGCTTCAACAGGCAGGAGAGCATGGAAATGGTCGTGGTCTTGCCGGCGCCGTTGGGTCCCAGAAGACTGAAGATCTCGCCTTCTTCGATGAAGAAAGAGACGCCGTCCACCGCGACCGGTCCCTTGGGCGGGTCGAACTGCTTATGGAGTCCTTCTACCTCGATCGCTTTCACGGAGTTCCTCCCGGGTGCAGGCACCGACCTCTCGCTATACTATCCAGTGCATGCCTGCCTGAGAAGTGGGATTGCCCTTGCTCACACGTTTTTCGCCAAAGCCGTGCGCGCAGCGGTAAGCGGCACACCAACGACGAAACCGCCGAAGGCGGACGGCGGACGCTCCTCGTTCGTCGACCTCGGTCGCGCCCTCCATCTCCTCCGCCCCTACGGCCTACCGTTTATGGGCGCCCTCATATCTCTCCTCGCGGTGACCGGCGCCACCTTGGTCTCCCCTCAGTTCATCCGGTTGCTCATCGACAAGGGGCTCCCGCATTCCCAGTCTGTGCCGGGAAAGCCCGGCGCGACAGTGCTTATCGACGGCAGCTGGAAGTGGATCATAATCGCCTCGTGCGCGCTGGTGGGCCTGGCCATCGTGCGCGGGGTCTTCAACTTCTTGCAGGGCTACCTGGCCGAGAAAGCCAGTCAGGGCGTCGCCTTCGACCTGCGCAACACTCTGTTCACCAAGCTTCAGAACCTTTCGTTCAGCTACCACGACCAGGTGCAGACGGGGCAACTGATGACCCGGATGACCTCCGACGTGGAATACGTGCGCACCTTTGCCGGCCAGGGTCTGCTTACCTTGCTCTCGGCCGTGCTCACCCTCGTCGGTACTTTGGCCGTCCTTCTGGTGCTGGACATCCGGCTGGCGGGTGTGTCCTTCGCTATGGTCCCGCTCACCTTGGCCATCTTTGCGGTGCTTGTCACCCGCATCTTTCCGTTGTTCCGGCGCATCCAGCAGCGGCTCGGCGCCCTGAACACGATCCTCCAGGAGAACCTGGCCGGGGTGACCGTGGTCAAGGCCTTCACCCGCGAACCGCATGAACACGCGCGATACGAGGGCGCCAACGAAGATCTGCTGGTGGAGAACCTCAAGGTCATCCGTGTCATCTCGATGGCGTTTCCCATCATCTTCCTCGTCGCGAACCTGGCGAACCTGGCGGTGGTCTGGTACGGCGGGAGGCTTGTGATCGGTCAGAATCTGAGCCTGGGGACGCTGGTGGCTTTCACCACGTACTTGGCCTTTCTGCTCATGCCGATCTTCCAGCTGGGCTTCACCTCCAACCAGATGTCGCGGGCGGGAGCGAGCGCCGCGCGGGTGTTCGAGGTGCTGGACACGGAGAGCGAGGTCCGCGACCGGCCGGGAGCCAGGGTTCTGGGGGCTGTGGAGGGGCGGGTCACCTTTGCTCACGTGTCCTTCCGTTATGCGGGCCAAGAGAAGAACATCCTCGACGACGTGAGCTTCACGGTCGAACCGGGACAGACCGTGGCTCTCGTGGGGACTACGGGTTCGGGCAAATCTACTCTCATCAACCTTGTTCCTCGCTTCTACGATGTGCGGGACGGGGCCATCTTGATCGACGGCGTGGATATCCGGGATGTCACCGTTTCGTCGCTGCGCTCCAACATCGGCATAGCGTTGCAGGAGTCGACCCTTTTCGGAGGCACGATTCGCGAGAACATCGCTTTCGGCAGGCCGGACGCCACTCTGGAGGAAATCCAAGCCGCTGCCAAGACGGCTCAAGCCGACGATTTCATCACGACCTTCCCCGACGGGTACGACACGGTCGTGGGGGAGCGTGGGGTGACTCTATCTGGAGGCCAGCGACAACGCGTGTCCATCGCCCGCACTTTGCTCGTAAACCCTCGCATCTTGCTTCTCGATGATGCGACGAGCTCGGTGGACGCCGAGACGGAATACCGCATGCAAAGGGCGCTTGACGGGCTGATGGAAGGGCGGACGTCGCTGGTGATCGCACACCGGGTGTCCACCGTGAGACGGGCGAATCGCATCCTGGTGCTGGACGGGGGCAACCTGGTGGCCGATGGCAGCCACGACGAGCTGCTCTACGGCAGCCCGCTCTACGGGGAGATCGTCGATTCTCAGTTGGAGCGGTCGGTTAAGCCGGCGTCACCTCTGGATGGCGAAGGGGCGGCCACGTGAGACGCCACGGCATCGATTTCAGCCTCGAGGCCGAGCGTCCCAACGACACCTGGAAGGTGGTCAATCGCCTCTGGTCGTCCATGAGATACATGTGGCCGGCGTTGCTGGTAGCTCTCTTGGTCATCATGGTTTCGGCGGGAGCCCAGGTCGCCGGACCGTATCTCATCGGTCGTGCAGTCGATGGCGCCATATCGAAAGGGAATGTCCACCTCCTCATTACGCTTATGCTCCTGCTGCTGGCGAGCTACCTGGTGAGCTACGTCACCACGGTGAGCCAGTTCCGCCTCGTGGGCAACATCGGGCAGAGGTTTCTGGCTCGCTTCCGGACCGATGTCTTCCAGGCCGTGCAGCGGCTTGACAAGCAGTTCTTCGACCGTCACGACACCGGAGACCTCATGAGCCGCCTGGTCAACGACGTGCAGGCGCTCGACCAGCTCTTCTCTCAGGGACTCACGCAGACCGTCGGCGGGCTGTTCGGCCTGGTGGGGATCGTGATCGCCATGTTGCTCCTGGAATGGCGCCTGGCGCTGGCCTCGTTCATCGTCATCCCGCTCACCTTTGGGACGACCGCCCTGTTCGGGCGTCTGGCCCGCCGTTCCTTCCGGCGTACGCGGCAGACCATCGGTGACGTGAGCGCCAACCTTCAGGAAGATATCTCGGCGGTGCGGGTGACCCAGGCCTTCAACCGCACGGAGGCCACTACAGAGCGTTTTCGGGAGGTGAACGCCATGAACCGCGACGCCAACGTGTCCGCGGTGGGGGTGACCAGCGCCTTCTCTCCGGTGCTCGACGTCCTCGGGACTATCGGGACGGCGATCGTGGCGTTCTTCGGCGGTTATCTGGCGCTGCGCCATCCGCCCCTGATAAGCGTGGGCGTGCTGGTCGCCTTCCTGGCGTACGTCCAGCAGTTCTTCCGGCCCATCTCGCTGCTGTCCAGCTTCTACGGCCAGGCGCAGTCCGCTCTGGCGGCTTCGGAGCGCATCTTCGACCTGGTGGATCGGGAGCCCCGGGTGGCCGATCGCCCGGGAGCCGTTCCTCTGGCGGTGGCGGCTGCGGCAGCGGCGCGGGCGGCAGCGGCGCGGGCGGCAGCGGCGCGGTCCGCGGGAGCCGAGCTCGGCCCAACTCATGAGGCTGCCGGGCTTGCGCCGGCCGACGACGCCGCCGTGACGGTCGTGACGGCCGGGACCGCTCCCGCGGGTGCGGCGACGGGCCGCGTGGTGTTCGATCGAGTCTCATTCGCCTACCTACCCAACGAGCCGGTGCTGGACCACGTCAGCTTCGAAGTCGAGCCAGGGCAGACCTTCGCCATCGTCGGGCCTACCGGCGCCGGCAAGACGACCATCATCAGCCTGCTATTGCGCTTCTACGACGTTGATAGCGGTGCCGTGCTCGTGGACGGGGTGGATGTGCGGCAGGTGACACAGGAATCGCTCCGCGAACACATCGGGCTCGTGCTTCAAGAACCGTTCCTGTTCTCAGGGAGCATCGGCGATAACATCCGGTACGGTCGGCTCGAGGCTGCCGACGAAGAGGTCGAACGTGCGGCGCAGGTCGCCGGCGCCCACGGCTTCATCCAGAATCTCTCGGCCGGTTACGATCATCCAGTGGGAGAGCGCGGCGGCAACCTCAGTCAGGGACAGCGACAGCTCATCTCCTTCGCCAGAGCCATCCTGCGCAACCCGCGCATACTTATCCTGGACGAGGCCACCGCCAGCGTGGACACGCGCACCGAGGCCACGATCCAGGCTGCCCTCGAGCGCATCATGGAGGACCGGACCACGATCGTCATCGCCCACCGTCTCTCCACGATACGCCGGGCCGACGTGATCTTGGTCATCGACGACGGTCGCATCAAGGAGCAGGGTACCCACGAGGCGCTCCT
Source organism: uncultured Thermoleophilia bacterium (assembly GCA_963772095.1). GTDB lineage: Bacteria > Actinomycetota > Thermoleophilia > RBG-16-64-13 > RBG-16-64-13 > Chersky-299. The sequence continues at coordinate 11,448 of CAVYVU010000022.1, read as the reverse complement.
CGCCGCGGGCGGCATCTACGCGGACCTTTACTCGCGACAGTTCCGCCTGCAGGCCGAAGAGGTCGCCTAGCGCCGCCGACATCACCGCCTCCAGCAGCAAGCGCCGCGACGGCGACATCACCGCCTCCAGCAGCGCGGAAAAGCCTCCGCGAGTCTTCCGGCGGCGATGTCGCCGTCGCTTCGTCTTTCATCTCTTTTGGCGGCTGCGCCGCTCGGGCCCGCCACTGCCGCGGCGCAAGGTAAGCGCCGGGCGAGTCGCCGGAATCAAGACCTAGCCACGAGGCCAGGGCGAGAGGCGGCGCCTCTGCTGTAAGACTCGCGGAGGCTTTTCCGCGCTGCTGGAAGCAGGGGTGTCGTCTCTCGCCCGGGAATCTACGAAAACACTTCCTCGCGCTTGACCATGTCTTTGTCAAGCTGGAAAGCAGCATGCAAGGCTTTAACCGCGGTTTCCATGTGCTCGCGCTGGATCACGCAGGAGATCTTGATAGAGCTCGTCGAGATCATCCCGATGTTGATGCCGTTCTCGGCCAGTACCTCGAACATCTTGGCGGCCACTCCCGGGTACGTCTTCATGCCCGCGCCGACCAGGGTGACCTTGGCCACATCCTTGTCTGTGTCCACGGAGGTGAAACCGAGCTCAGGCTTCAGCCCGTTCAGGACCTCCTCGATCTTGGGGAGGTCGTCCTCGGAAGCGGTAAAGGAGATGTCCGTCGTCCCGCCCGCGGACACGTTCTGGATGATGACGTCCAGGTTGACGTGGGCCTTCGCCAGCGCCGTGAATACGCGAGCCGCGATGCCGACCTTGTCCGGAAGGTCGTGGATGGTCACCTTGGCGTCGTCCTGAGCGAAAGCGACACCCGAGACTATTGCTTGTTCCATGCGATCCTCTTCCTCGACTACCCAGGTACCTTGTCTGTCCGTGAAACTCGAGCGGATGTGGAGCGGCACGCCGTAGCGCCTGGCTACCTCGACGCTGCGCAGCATCATGACCTTCGCGCCACTCGCGGCCATCTCCAGAAGCTCTTCGTTCGAGATCTTGTCCAGCTTGCGGGCGTCTGCCACCACGCGGGGGTCGGTGGTGTATACACCGTCCACATCGGTGTAGATCTCGCAGACTTCCGCCCCCAGGGCCGCCGCGAGTGCGACCGCCGTGGTATCGGAGCCGCCGCGACCGAGAGTGGTGACGTCGTTGGCCGTGGAGACTCCCTGGAAGCCCGCCACCAATACGATCTTGTCTTCGTCGAGGGCCCGGCGGATGCGGCCCGGCTTGATATCGAGGATCTTGGCCTTGGTGTGGACGGTGTCGGTGACGATCCCGGCCTGAGAGCCGGTGAGCGAGATGGCGTCGTAGCCGAGCTCCGAGATGGCCATGGCGAGGAGGGCGGCCGAGATGCGCTCGCCGGTGGAGAGCAGCATGTCCATCTCGCGGGCAGGCGGGTTGGCGGAGATCTCCTTCGCCATCAAGATCAGCTCGTCGGTGGTGTCACCCCGGGCCGACACGACCGCGACCACCGGATGGCCGGCCTTTCGCGCTTCCACTATGCGTCCGGCTACCCGCTTGATACGAGTGGCGTCGGCAACGGAGGTGCCGCCGAACTTCATGACCACGATATTAGTTCGCTCGGCCTTTCGCTCGGGCTCCCCGATCACCGCGAAAGGGAGGCCTGTCGCGTCGACCGGTTGGGATGTGCGCTTGCTCTTGGCCTGCTCTTTGTCTGCCACCGTCATCACTGCTCCGGAGTGGGTTGCCGGACCCGGAATTCTAACGAAAGTGGGGGAGAAGTGAAGCCGGAAGCAGCAGGCGGCGAGGGGCGCGGTGACGTGCGCCGGCTACACCTCGCGCCGGCCGGCGAAGGCCCGGCCGAGCGTCACCTCGTCGGCATATTCGAGGTCGCCGCCCATGGGAAGGCCCGCGGCCGGCCGCGTGACCTTGAGGCTGCCCGCCTCGGTCTCGGGGCGAAGTTCTTCCGCCACGTAGAGAGCCGTGGCCTCGCCGGCCATGTTGGGGTTGGCGGCGACTATGACCTCGCGCACGCCTCCGGCGCGCACTCGGACGAACAGTTCCCGCAGGCGCAGCTTCTCCGGCCCGATCCCGTCCAGAGGGGAGAGAGCGCCCCCCAACACGTGATATAGACCTCGATACTCGTGGGTGCGTTCGATGGAGATGATGTCCCCGGGCTCCTCTACAACGCAGATGACGCTCTCGTCCCGACGAGCGTCCAGGCACACGTCACACAGCTCTTGCTCCGTGAGGTTGAAGCAACGGGAGCAGAAATGGACGGTCTCCTTGACCTCGATGAGCGCGTGGGCCAAGGGAAGGGCGTCCTCCGGGGAGAGCTTGAGCAGGTGGTATGCGAGGCGCTGAGCAGTCTTCGGACCGACGCCGGGGAGCTTGCTCAGCTCGTCTATGAGCTTCTGGACGGTAGGGCTGTACATGCTGCGGCCAGGCGGTGCGACAGCCGAGGTCAGCGCGGCCTAGAAGGGCAGGCCGGGGATGTTGAGACCCGAGGTGATGCTGCCCAGTTGCTTGTTGGCCAGCTCGGTAGCCGACCGCAGCGCTTCGTTGGTGGCGGCCATGATCAGGTCCTCGAGCATCTCCACGTCCTCCGGGTCCACGGCCGCGGGGTCGATCTTGATGCTCTTGAGCTCGATGCCGCCGGTGACCTCCACCGTCACCATGCCGCCTCCAGCCGAAGCCGTCACGATCTGGCTGGACAGGTCTTCCTGCATCTTGGCCATGTCGGCCTGCATCTTCTGGACCTGCCTCATCATCTTCTGGTAATTCGGGTTCGGGCTCACGAGCGTCTCCTAACCTCTCAACAGCACCTACAATCTAATGTGCGGGCCCATCGTCGATGACCCGGGCGTCGAACTCCTGTTTCAGCACTTGGATCAGCTCATCCTTGCCCAGGATTCTAGCACCTTCCTCCTCCTGCTCCGGCTGCGACGAAGGCTCGGTAGCCACCCGCATCAGGACGCGCAGATGCTTCCCGGTGATCTGGTGGAGAGCCTCCGATAGCACCTGCCGGCTGTCGTCGCGAGAGGCCTGGTTCGCCTGAAAGCCGAAACCGGCCGGGAATCGGATGACCAGTTCGTCGTCCTCGAGGCTTTCCGGGCGACCCTCGCTGAGCACCGCGAAAAGACCGGGTTTGCGTCGCTTGACCGCGCCCAGGATCACGGGCCAGGCCCGGCGAAGATGTTCGACGTCGGCCGTGACGGTGGAGCCGGCCGATCGGGCGTCTGAGCCTGGCTCCTCCGCGGGTGCCGGCTCCAAGGCGGCCTCTTGCGCGGGCGCCGGCTCGAGGTGTTCCGCCCAAGACTCTTCCTCCTCGAACCCACTCGCCTCAGGCGTCGGCGGTGGCGGTGCCGGATCGGCAGGCTTCGGGCGGGTCGTCGCCGGCGTCTCCACGCGCGCGGCGGTTGGCGGCGGGGCCGGGCGGCCGCCCGCGGTACGCGGCGCGGCCCCCTCAGCGCCCGCCGGCGCCGCGAACGCCGCGGCCGGGGCATGGGCCTCCTCGGAGCGCGCCGCGCCCGGGCCGAGCGCCGTCATCTTGATGAGTGCCAACTCCAGCTCCAGCCGAGGATCCGAGCCCTGACGAATGGTGCGCAATGCCTCGCCGATGAGGTCGATGAAGGCCAGCACGCGCGGCGTTGACGCACGGTTGGCCTGGCTGCGCAGCGAGTCGAGCTGCTCCTCGCTCATGGCGATGCTGGCCGGCATCTCGGCCGTGTGTTTGACCACGTAGAGGTCGCGCAGGTGGCTCAGCAGGTCCTTGAGGAACTGGTTGAAGTCCGTGCCGGACTGGTTGAGTCTCTCCACAAAGAGAAGGGCACCCTGGGTGTCCTCCTCGTGGACGATGTCCACGATCTCGAAGAGCAGGTCGTGCTCCACGAGGCCGAGGATGTCCAGCGTCTCCTGCAGGCCGATGTGGCCGTCGCAATAGGTGGACAGCTGATCCAGGATGCCGATGGCGTCGCGGAAGCTTCCCCCCGCTGCCCGGGCGATCACGGTGAGCGAGTCAACGGAGACGTCCATCTTCTCCCGCTGCGCGACCGACGTAAGCACCTCGACCACCTCCGCGATGGAGGGCCTGCGGAAATCGAAGCGCTGGCAGCGCGAGAGGATCGTGGCCGGGACCTTGTGCGGCTCCGTGGTGGCCAGCACGAAGATGGCGTGGACCGGCGGCTCCTCCAGCGTCTTGAGTAGCGCGTTGAACGCCTCGGGCGTGAGCATGTGGACCTCGTCCACGATGTACACCTTCATGCGTCCTTCCACCGGAGCGAAATGGACCTTGTCCCGGAGGTCCCGGATATCGTCGATGCCGCGGTTGGAGGCGGCGTCCATCTCCACCACGTCGAGGGCGCTGCCCCGGCGGATCGCTTCGCACAGAGGGCAGGTACCGTCCGGTTCGGCAGTAGCTTTACCGTGTCCGGCTTCGCAATTGAGAGCCATCGCCAAGATCTTGGCTGTTGACGTCTTGCCCGTACCCCGCGGACCCGCAAAGAGATAGGCGTGGCTCACGCGGTCCTGGTTGATGGCGTTCACGAGGGTGCGGGCCACGTGGGCCTGCCCGATGACGTCCTCGAAACGGGCGGGGCGGTACTTGCGATACAGGGAGACGGACATGCGCCGGGTGACTCCTTTGCCACGCTGTTGCGTCGCGCCGAGGGGCGCTGCCGAGGCGGCAAGCTGGACGAGCCCTGCCGGCGGAGCGGCGCCGGACGGTGCGGTTGCGAGTGGCGCGATTATATCAGCCGGTCTGGACGAGTCGGCTGCGTGAAGGCGTAGTTCTCCCACTCCGCGGGTCGACGCTCATTCCCGGCCAAGAGGACTAGTACTGCCCCCATTCCCGCGCGGCCTTCGCCATCATGTAGACATTGGCAGGATGGGCGTGGGGTGGAAGGTCGCAGCCCGCCATGAGCACGAATCCCCCCTTGTGATGCTTCCCCGTGACGACGCAGTTTCGAGCATGCTCAAGCACGTCTTCCGGTTTGCCTTCTTCGATCACAGCCGGATCGACATTGCCCGCGATGATCTGGTCGGGGAACATCGCCATGGCCGTTTCGAGGGGGATCTCGTGACCGAAGCTCAAGATGGAGCTTCTCGTTAGAGGCACTTGTCGCCACAGGTGGAGATTCAAGTTCTGGTCGCCGCAAATGTGAACGAAAAAGGTGCTTACTCCCAGATCGATAGCCCTTCGGTGAACCCTCTGGTAATAGGGCAGCGCAAAGGTCTCGAACTGTCTCGGCGAGATAAGGCTATTGGAGACCAACGCGGCTCCGACTATGGCCGTCAGCCTGTCCCCGCCGAACTCCTTCACGAAAAGTTCCGTGAGACTGATCGAGAAATCACACACCTTGTCAAGGACCCGGTGCACCAAGGCAGGCTTCTCGATCATCCATTCGAGCATGCGTTGTTCTCCGATCACGGACCCCGCCGCGGTGAACGGGCAGCCGAGCTGATAGGAGACGAGCAGCCCGTGCTGGGCCTGAAGTCGCGCGAATTCCAGCGCGATGGGCACCGCGCCGGCTTCCGCGACCGCGCGTGGCGCCTCGAGTCGGAGTGCGTCCGCCTCGGTCTGCACGGGATTCCGTGTTACCAGAGGGGCGCCGACGTACTTGTTCCTGGGAAACTGGATCTGGCCGCCGAATTCCCATCCCCCCAGAGAGGCGTACCCGTATATGGGGCCTCCGTCAAAGCCGTACATTTCTTGTGCGTGTATCTGGCATTCGAAGCTCACGGCTGCGTTCTCAAAGGCCATGGACAGGGGTTGTCCGCATACCAGCGCCGAGTGTCCGAGCATGAACTGGAAGCATGGGACCCTGTCGAGTCTTTCGCCTCGGAGAAGGGTTTCCCAACGCTCCTGTGAGGTCATCCGGTCGGGGCACCTCTGAGCGGAGGTCTGCGTAGATGTGACGCCGTGTTTTCGCATTGGGTATCGCGGCGGTCCGCTTCGGTCGCTCCAGGTCTCCGTGGTCGATCAGTACCTCAAGGTCACACGGGAAAACAGGCTAGGGTTCATTGCCATGGTGCAGAAAGGCGCTGGTAGATCGGGGAGTCAACGTGTTTCCGCTGTGGTCACCCCCAGGAGGTGGCTCGGCGGACATGATCCCGACGAGCGAGTAGCCGGCGATGCTGTGATAGGGCGGAACCACCAGGATATCCTCTCCAGCCCATTCCCCACGAAGCAGACGCCTAAGAAGCCCCAGGTCGCCCCGCGTTGTGGCAAAAGACCAGCCACGCTCATCTGCCTCCGCCTCGGCTCCCGATTCGAAGCCGGAATCCGCTTCCAGTCCGGTGCTTATATAGGTCAGTTGGCCATAATGTTTCTTGAACGAGTTCAACTCCTGGAAGAGGTACTCTCCGTTGTCGCTGCCGTATTTCGAGACCAGCGCATCCAGTGAGAGTCCGATTTGCTGGTCGCCGAAGGAGAGTTGGTCGAGGACTGTTCCCCGTTCGAGCCATCCGGTAGACGAGAAGAACGTGCCGGGGTTCGCCTCTACGTACGACCCGTAGGCTTCCCTTCCCCCAAATAGTAGAGCGATGCAATCGTCGACGCATGGGATGACCAAGGGGATCTCGCGGGCGGCGATTCCGTGGAGGCCGTTGCCGCATAGTCCGTAGCCGAGCACGATCGCGTCGTACTTATCTCCGGAGGCGAGGTCGATGCGGTGCTGCAGGTCCGATCTCATTCGCTCCTGGCCTTGCTCGTGCAATCCGATCCCGACGAACTCGATGTCGATGGTGTGGGGAGAGGAGGCAACTTCGGCCGACATTTCTCGCAGAAGTACCTCGCAGCCGATCAACCGCAAACGCATCCTGGTGTCTCGGTTCTCTACGGGGGCGATGTCCATCACCCGCTCCTGGATGGCCGGCTCGCGGAATCAGCCTTTTCCCCTGGAGCAGGCGGCCGAGTCTCCGTCCACTTGTCCACCAATCCGTTCACCGAGTCCGACAGAGCCAGGACAGAATCCTTGAGGCCGTGCTGATTGACGAGAACGGCTTTGAGCGCCGTCAGCACAAAGGCCATGGCCCAGAAGTAGTCGAGTTCGGTGTACTGCTCATCCCAAGACATTCTCATCATGAGAGCTTCCGCGGAACCTGCCACGATGTACGAGACGAAAGCCGGGTTCAGAATGGATGTTTCTTTGTCGGTCGCGGCTAGTGATTCCAAGTCCTTCACTATCGGGTCTAGCCAATCGGAGTATGCTCGTTTCAGCGTATCCCTGAGTCCATCGTCTTCGACAAGCGCTTCCGCGCGCGCGAACGTAAGCGCCTCAGAGCCCGTGGCACCCACGCGGAGCAGACCCGTCGCCCGGCCTAGATTCTTGGTCACGAAATCATCTGCGCCAGGTGTGGCAGATTCGGCCGCCGTGGTCGCCGAGCCGATGAGGGTACGTATGCTTTCGGTGAAGAGAAGTCGCTTGCTCGGAAAGAACCTGTAGACGGTGGAGGGGGCCATCTCCAACTCGGCGATGATGTCGATCATGCCGGTCTTCTGGTAGCCCTTGGTTGAAAACTGCTTTGTTGCGACTTCGAGGATCCGGCTCCGAAGTTCGTCTTCCCGCATCGCGGCCAGGTCCACGGCTTCGCTAGACAACAGACTGCCGCCACTGATCAGATGTTCGCGGATCGTCTTCAGGCTGACCCCATGTCTCCTCAGCCTCCGAATCTCGCTCAGAAGACGGGCGTGCTCCTCCGTGTAGCGTCCGGTGCCCTGCCCAGTGTCTACCGACGACGGCAATAATCCGTCGGCTATGTAGCGGTAGATGGTGCCCCGGGGCACTGCCGTGACCTGCTCCAGCTCGTGTATGCTCAGCGTGCGCACGCCGGCCCCCACGTGAAGCTCGTTTCAGAACGCTGAGTAGGTCGCACGATCACTACGGTCTTGAAGGGTACAAGTCTGAAATCAGCTCTCGAGCCACCGCCACCGCAACCAGCCCGTTCTGTCCATATCCATCGGCGCCTATCTGCTCGACAAATCGCTTGGTTACCCCACCCCCTCCGATGATCACCCTCACTTTGTCCCTGAGTCCGCTACGCTCAAGGGCGACGACGGTTTCCTGAACGGCCGCCATGCTCAAAGTGAGAAGAGCCGACATGGCGACGATCTGCGCCCCCCAGTCCTCCGCTGCTTGGACGAATCGTTTAGGGGGCACATCCACGCCAAGGTCCATCACCTCGAATCCCGCGCCTTCGAGCAAACAAGCAACGAGGTTCTTGCCTATCTCATGAATGTCGCCCTCGACGGTGCCGATCACAATGCGGCCCGCTGGGGCCATTCCTCCGGCCACAAGCAACGGGCGGATGGGCTCAAACGCCGCTTTCATCGCCCGAGCAGACAGAAGCAACTCCGTATAGAAATACTCGTGCGCGTCGAATCTCCGACCCACTTCGTCCATGGCCGGGATCATATAGTTGGAGATCAGCTCGAGCGGTAGTGCGTCTTCCTTGAGCGCCTGTGTCACGACCTTTGCGGACGTCTTGGCGTCTCCAACCAGGATGGCTTCGTACAGCTTGGCGACGTCGACCATCTTGTTTACGCCCCCTGCTCTCTTCGTGCGTTTTCTGTCCTGTGAGCGATTCGCGTCGTTCGCTCGACATAGGGAGAGGTTAGCAGTTCGTCCAAGCTACGACTCCTATGCTGTCCGGCCATGGGCAACACGGCCTGGGATGCGCTCGTCATTGACAGAGGTGACGGCAGGATGATACAAGAAAACCATGATTTCTTCGATTGAGACAATAGCTTGCACGACTTATGATAATGGTCGCTTGGCCGATGCCCCGAAGACGGACGCAGGGTGGCCGGGCGCGGCACATTGTCCGGAAGGACGCCTGTGAACTGCGACAAGATGTCCTCCCCGGAACGCTGGGACGCCCTGGTCCGCGGGGAAAAGACCGACCGGGTCCCCTGCCTAGAGTTCATCTTGGGCCACACCGCTGTCGTAGCCGGGAAACCCATCGCCAAGGTCTACGACGACGCCCGCGCGAGCATCGCCTGCCAGCTGGGCGCCATGGAGATGTACGGCTACGACGGCCTGGTGCTCCACGGCTGGGCCAATGCCGGCGGCGCCGAGTTCGGGGGGGAGATCGAGTTCCCCTACCGCAAATACACCGGTGCTCCCATGATGAAGAAGACCCCCGTGCAGAGCGAAGAAGACGCCTGGGCGCTCCAGGTACCCGATGACATAGCGAGCGTGGGCACCATCCCAGTGGCTTTGGAGTTCTCCCGGCTCCAGCGCGAGCTCGGCCTCCCTGCCACCGTGCAGGTGGGCTCCCCGCTCACCTGGGCCGGCTCCATCTGCGGCGAGGAGCGGCTGATGGTCTGGCTCATAAAGAAGCCGGATCTCCTCCACCACGTGCTGCGCGTCGTCACCGATTTCATCACCAAGAAGGCCGATCTGTGGATCGGGCAGTTCGGAGCCGATCACCTCCTGGCCTTCGACCTGTGCATCGAGACCAACAAGCTCTATTCACCGAAACAATTCGAGACGTTCGCCTTCCCGTACCTAAAAGAGATCCACGACCGCCTCACCGAGCGGGGAGTGGCCATAGTGCTGTCTCACATCTGCGGGGAGCAGAACAAGAATCTGCCCCTGTGGTCCCGGCTCAGCTACGGGAAGCGAGGCATGGTGAGCGTGGGCCGGGAGATCTCGCTATCGACGGCCAGCCAAGCCTTCCCCGGGCACGTGATCATGGGCAACGTGGATCCGGTGGTCATCCAGGAAGGTACTCCGGCGGAGGTGCTCGCCCTGTGCCGAACCGCGATCACCGAGGGTAAGGACCATCCCGGTGGGTATGCCCTTATGTCCGGCTGCGAAGTGCCGCCCCAGGCCCCGCCGGTGAACGTCTATCAGATGGTGAAGGCCTGTCGGGAGTACGGGCGCTATTAGTCGGTGCGCCCGGGCACCGCGGACGGCGAGAACCGAAATAGCAAGGAGGCGTGAGTGATGGCAGACGAAACGGCGATCCTGGCTCGCTTAAAGCAGAGCGTGATCGAAGGCGACGAGGTAGCTTCGGCCGCCACCGCCCACGAAGCGGCCCAGACCGGCCTCGACCCGCAGAGAGCCATCATGCAGGGACTGGTGCCGGGCATGGCCGAGCTGGGCCGGCTCTACGAAGAGGGAGACTGCTTCGTACCCGAGCTCATGGTGGGGGCCGAAGCCCTCTACGCCGGCCTCGGATATCCTGCAGCCCCTGGTCAAGCAGACCGACGCCCAGTCTCGGGGCAAAGGGGTGGCCGTGATCGGGGCCGTCCAAGGCGACATCCACGACATCGGCAAGAACCTGGTGAAGATGATGCTGGAGGTGGCCGGCTTCGACGTGCACGACCTGGGCCGCGACGTGGAGATGGAGAAGTTCACCGAGGAGTGCCAGCGCCTGGACGCCGATCTCCTGTGTCTCTCCGCCCTCATGACCACCACCATGATCGCCATCAAGGACTTCATGCCCGAGTTCAAGGCCAAGCTCCCCCGGACCAAGATCCTCATCGGCGGAGCCCCCTTGAACCAACGCCTGGCCGAGGAGTGGGGCGCCGACGGCTACGGGGACAACGCCATGGAGGCGGCCCGGGTGGCCGAGCGGCTGATGGGGGCCGGGGCTTAGGAGCGGGGCTGGTTGGCCTCCGAGGCGATCCGCCTGCCTCCACTGTGACCAGACCTGACTTCGAAAAGGAGTGGCTATGTGGTGTGAGACGATGACCAGTCCGGAACGCATGGGAGCCCTCATGCGGGGCGAGAAACCCGACCGCGTACCGGTCATACCCTTCATTTTCGGCCACACCGCCTTGATCTGCGGTGAGCCGCTCGCCCGCATGTATGACGACGCCGAGCAGAGCTTTCGCTGCCAACTCCTGTCCCAGGAGATGTATGGGTACGACGGCGGGCCGCTCTACGGTTATGCGTCCGCCGGGGCTTGGGAGTTCGGCGGGGATATCGAGATGCCGTACAAGAAGTACCAGGGCGCGCCCGTGGTGACCCGGACACCCATCGAGAGCGAGGAGGACGCCCTCAACCTCAAGGTGCCCGAGGACGTGTCTAAAGCCGGAGCCTACCCGATCGCGCTGGGAATGGCGCGTATCCAGGCGAAGTACGGCATGCCCATATTGATGCACAACGGCACCCCTTTCAGCCAGGCTGGCTCCGTCATCGGGACGGAACGCATGATGGGTTGGCTCATCAAGAAGCCGGAAGTGGTCCATAGCGTCCTGGACAAAGTGACGGATTTTCTCATCAAGGTGACCGAGTACTACGTCAAGGAGTTCGGGGCCGAGAAGCTCCAGGGATTCATGGGTTGTCACGGAGAGTCCAACAATCTCATCTCGCCCAAGCAGTTCGAGACCTTCGCGCTCCCGTATACCCAGAAGGTGGTCAATAGAGCTACCGAACTGGGTATTCACTCCTTCTTCGCCCACCTCTGCGGTGAGCAGAACAGGAACTTGAAGCTCT
>CAVYVU010000021.1:0-108720 GCA_963772095.1 uncultured Thermoleophilia bacterium | reverse complement strand
ACGAAGGCCACGTCTTTACCTGCCTCGAAACTATCGGGTGTAGGGAGAAAGGTGCGGGAACCTCGTTTCCCTTGAGCTCCGCCGGAAAGCTCGTAGCCTAAGATCTTGCCGCTCTTGTCGTCGAAGTAGAAGGCCTCGAACTTGCCGAGATCCCGCCCGTCGGTAGTGCGAACGTGAACTCCGTCGAGCACGTTGCCGCGATCCAACACGTCTTTCATCTCCGGGACTTCCGAAGCTTTCACGACGCTGGTCTTCGAGTCGATGATGAGCACATCTTCGCCTATGCTGAGAATCGCCGCCCAACGTACCGCGTGGACGCCGCGGAACAGTCCTTTCTCGTCCACCAGCAGCCCCAAGACCTGGCTGCCCTTTTGGTCGATGACCAGGTCCTGGACCTTTCCTACTTCCTCGCCACCGTCACGGGATATCACGAGCCGATGGATGAGCGCGTTACCCTTCAACATGGAATCATGCCTCCCCGACTAGATCGTGCCTTGCACGAAGAGCACCACCACAACCACGATCACCACCACGACCACGGCAGCGAGCGCCCACAACAACGTACTCCACCGGCGACCACGCATCCTTGGCATTCTGCCTCACCTCCCGACGCACCCTTGCCCGTGATTCTGTTCATCCCATTTCCTTTCTGAATCGAAACCAAGTCCTTCGGGCCGCGGGAAGGTGGAGTGCCCTTTGGGTCACTTGAATCCTAGACGCGCGGGTGTATTCGGCCGTCACCTCCTGCGATGGGCCAGCCTCGTGTCATCCGGCCATGATGATCTCTGCGGTGCTAGATCGCGTGTTCCTGGCCGAGCAGTCCCCGCAGCGACGCCAGCCCACGCAACTGTGCCTGTTTGACGGCTCCATCGCTGCGACCGGTGGCCGAGGCTGTCTCTGCCAGCGAGAGCGCCAGGACATATCGAAGCAGGATCACCTCGCGTTGCGATTCAGGCAGCAGGCGAAGAGCTCGGACGAGGGCCAACCGCCGCTCCCTCTCCTCGGTCGTCGCTTCCGGCCCGGCCGTCTGGGCTACGAGTTCCTGGGCCTCGTCGAGATCCACCGGGTGAAGGCCATCGACTCCAGCTTCTTTGGCGCATGGCCACCTGCTTGTGCGCTATACCGTAGAGCCAGGCTATTAGAGGTCTTCCCTCGTTCCGATAGCGCGAAAGACCGCGGCACATCCCCAAGAACACCGAGCTTGTGATGTCCTCCGTTTCCGCATGCGACCCCACCCGCAGCATCACGTAGCGGTAGATGGTCTCGTAATGATTGCGATACAGGGCTTCGACCGCGGAGACGTCACCCGCGCAAGCTGCCCGTATGAGGTCGGCCTCATTGCGTTGGCCCATGAACCTACCTGGTCGATTCTACATTCACGTTAGTCTCCCGAAAACGGACGGCCTTTCCCTGGTTCTAGCTCGGCGGCCGACGAGGATGGAGTCGATCCCAACAGGTATATGTCCGGAAGCGCTCAGTTTGTGCCCCAGGAAGCGGAAAGATCATCGAAAGAGTGCGGGGGACAGGGAGTCGCGCGGGACTCGGCGCCGCCGGCGGGTGCTGCGGGCGTGCCGTGGGGAGTCTGTCCAAGGGCGTTGACCTCGCGGACGTATCGGGGCGTGCCGCTGGGGTGTTACCGCGGCAGGGCGCTGCCGCAGCACGTGTCGCCGAGAGTCGCACAGGGCATGATGCCGCAGGCGCGCCGAAGCGTGTCGCCAGGGGCGGGCGCCCGGCTAGTGGCCGACTGCGCGGTCCCGCTCGGCCGTCAGGCGACTCGGCGGCTTCAGCCGGTGTCTTCGAAGGAAATCTTGGGCGGGGCCAGGGAGCGAAAGCGGCCCGGGAGAACGGCTCTCGGAGCGAAGGCGTTCGGCTTCCAACTGAAGGAAGGCGAAATCTGCTGCTATCTGCTCAGAAAGGTCGACGAACTGAGCGTGGGTGACCCTCAGCCCGATTCTCCTGTGTTCCCGCGCCCTCTCGCGGGCTTTCCCGAGCACTCCCAGCATGGCAAACACTGCCGCCTCGATGTCGGCTCGCCTCCGCAACCGGGAGACGAGAAAGAGTCCTCTCTCCGACGCTGCATCCAGTTGATGAGCGGGTACCTCACCACCACAGACGACGCTCATGTAAAGATGCCAAACATCCAACGAGAAACCCTCAAGGAGAGCGCTGCCCTCGTCTCTCTTCTCCGCGGGCCAGACAAGCCGGTTCCGTCCGAGCTGATACGCAATATAGGCGATGATGCCACCCCCGATCGCCGCGCCCACCGCACTCACGAATAATGTGGCGACCATGTCATCCTCCGCTGCTTTTCGCCGTCCCAGGGATGTCCCGGCGGCTGTCTCCGGCTCACGTGCCTGATCTTGAGTCTAATCCCGAAGTATCCCCAAATGCCAGAGGTATCGCACCCGGCAAGCGAGCACTCGCGTCTGCCGGCGCGGGCAGTCACTTGTGCGCCAGTAGCGCCAATCTCAGCCGATGGAGAATCATGTCCTGATCCCCCTGCTGCAGCTTCGTGCTTTCGGCAAACATGGGGCCTCGGAAGCTTTCAAGAATGCGCGTGCGGACTAGGCCGGCCACCGCCAATTGCTCCTCGGCCGAAAGTGAACCCAGACCGCTGGGACTGACTCCCACAACGGTAGGAGTGAGCAGCCGCCCAAAAGCTCGCCATACCCAGACCACATACTCCCTGCGAGTGACGTCAACTTGAAGTTTGTAATCGGGCCCTTCCGAAGCGCGCAGGATGCCCATGCTTTGCGCTTCTCGGAGGAGCGCGTCCGAGGGGCCGAGTTCGGAGGGAAGGGGATAGAGGACGTCTGGCGTGGTGACTTCCCTGACCAGTTGCACGATGCCAGCGAGCGCTTCAGATCTGGGTACAGGAATCGGGAGCCCGGAGGGGATGCCGGCAACGGGGGTGAAGGGGACGACCTGCTGGTATTTGGACGAGGACGTGATAGCCGGCGTTGCCTCGTTCCCGACGGGCTGGTGGCCGTGAGTGGCGGTCGCCGAGTAACGGGCCCGTCGGCGCCGGACGCGAGTTCGGTGGAGGTAGGCGCCGCCTCAGCGGCAGCGGCAGTGGTCAATGGCCCGGCAGTGACAGCCACCTGGCTGGGCGTCGCACGCGCTCCCAAGTAGACCACGGACAGCACGATTGCAGCCACTATCAGAACTGCGGTGGCCCCAATCCACACCAGACGTGCACCGCGCACCTTTTGGGGGCGGGCCGCCGGGTCGCACCGACTCGGCTTCACACGCGAGAAGCCGGGCGAAGGCCCGTCGAGCCTCCTCGCTCGCGGCGTAGTCCGAGAAGCTCTCCTTTCGGTAGGGGTTGGCGGACGCCAGCCTCCGGAGGAGCGCTTCATCCTTCTCGCTCGTTTTCTGCTCGATCTTCTTCACCGGACCTCTAGGCATCTCTTATATCGGTCTCTAATACACTTTGTGTCCGGTCACGCTCTAAATGTGCGCGGAGCCGGCGGCGCGCGTGCCTAAAACGGCGCGTGAAGGCGGAGCGGCTACAGCCGGCGACCTGAGCGGCTTCTTCGTGGGTGAGTCCTTCCCAGGCCACGAGGAAGAGCGACTCGCGATCCACATCGCTGAGCTTCCGTATCGCGCCCATGAGTTCCTCATCGGCCATGTGTCTGGGAAAGTCTGGTTGCGGCTCGGGGCGGTCCGAATGGATCTGGATCTTTTCAAGGAGAGTGGAGCGGCGCGACCGACTCCTGCGCTGGTTGGCCAACACGCGGCGCGCCACGGCTATGAGCCAGGGCAGACCGGGATCCCGCATCTCATCCATGTGCCGGCAGCACACGATGAAGGTCTCGATCATCATGTCTTCTGCATCGACGCGGCTGGCGCCTCGACGCATCCCGTAGGCGAGCACGTCGGAAGCGTGGTTCGAGAAAAGAGCCTCTAGCCGGTCTTCTCGTTCCGCTTGATCCATGCGCCTGTGCTTCCTGTGTCCTTGATAGCTGGGCCGGTTTCGGTCAGAAGCGAGCTGCAGACAGGCTTCCAGCTTATCAGTCTCATGCCTCGCGGCGGCCGCGCACAAATCGGGCCTATCCGGACACTACTCGTTATTGAACGGGAGTAGCGCACACACGGGGGCCGCGGGCCGAACGGGCAACGGCCGACCCTCGGGCGAAGGGCCGGTTTGTGTCATGTTTCAGGCCGGGGAATGGGGTGGCGTTTGTTTGGTCCGGGCCTGGGTGACACGCTCATGGGTTGGTGTTCGGTGAACAAGGAGAGAGGCATGAAGCTCTTTCGCCTTATCGTCCCGATGTTCCTGGGCGCCATGCTATGGGGCCTGCTGTGCAGCGGCCTCGCGCTGGCTCTCTCGCCCGTCCCTGCGCTGGCTCTCCAGTCCAGCCCTGCGCTCGTCTCTCCGTCCACGAATGGTTGGACGATCACACTCATCCCGGGCACCGACAAGATGCTCTTGAACAAGCCGAGGACGCTGCCTACTCTGGGAGGTACATACAGCATTCCGCCGCCCCCTCTTTTCGTCCCGGACGTGGCGGTCGACGGCAACCGGGTGCTCTACACGGGTCTCTACGATCGCAACCCGCAGGTCTATCTGTACGATACAGACTCCGGGAACGTGACCCAGCTCACCGACGACCAGACCCTTTCCTTTGGGCAGCCTCAGCTGAGCGGGGACTGGGCGGCCTGGGTGGCAGACGATGGTCGGGGGCACCTGTATCTTCGCAACCTGGTGGGCGGCACCGCCAGGGAGTTCGTCCCCCAGGCGACAGTCACAACTTACCGGCTGGTTGGCGGCCGTCTCGCATGGCAGGAGGGCATCGACCCGGGGAGCAACCGGCTCCTTCTCTACGACCCCACGGTCGGCTCTGTACAGTTGGTCGCGGCTGCCGACGGACTGCGCTGCTTCGATATAGACCAAGAGCATCTGGTCTGGGCCGGCGGGCCGGACGGGACCGAGATCTTCCTCTACGACCTGGCCACGGGGCAGGCGGCGAAGCTTCTGCAAGTATCGCAACCGGTCGAGTTCGTCAGTCTCAAAGGTGAGGTCGTCGCCTGGGCAGACCGGACGGGAGATCGCACGGCCGTCCACGTCTATCGGCTGGATACGCGCGAGAGCAAGACCCTCGACACTTTCGGCCCGTTCAATCCGGAGCTCGTCACCGACGGGCGCTACGTGGTCTGGAGCGGAGGAGAACAAGCCCGCGGGACCTACGTGAAAGGGTACGATACCCTCGCCGGCCGTGCGCTGGACTTTGGCATCGGCGACTTCCATGAGAGCTGGCCGAACCTGGGCGACGGTCGAGTGGCCTGGCTGCATTTTTTCCCTGGTCGCCCGCGAGAGGTGGTGATGGTCAAGGACCTTTCGACCGGCCTGACCACGCAACTGAGCGACAGCCCATTTGTGGACCATCCGCCGGCTCTCGGCGGAGGACATATCGTTTGGGCTCGTCACAACCCGATCGGGGGTAGCTCGGAAGGCCACGGCGTCCTCGTGGCGGCCGCTCCTCCAACGACACCTTCCGCGGCGTCCGCCGATCTCATTGCCGCTCAAGCCGACCCCCCTGCGTCGATCACCGGCGCCGACGCTGCCACTCGCTTCGTGCACGCCCTCGACTACATGCACTGGGGACAGGTTCAGTTCGCGCCCGGGACGTGGGTGCAGCCGCGCTGCCCCGGATGGGACATCTGGACGCCGGCCAGCTGGGGCGACGGGGCCCCAGATCCTGTGGAAGACGGTGAGCAGCTAGTTGCAGCCGCAGGTCAAGATGAGGAGCATGGACTCCTTGAGGCGTGATCCACCAACAACTCCGCCGGTCTGCGAGCATGACCGCGGCGGGTCTGCGGGCGGAAGGTCTGCCAGGAGGTCGATGCTCCTTCTCGCCGCCTTCGTTATTGGGGGCGGCGTCTACGGCTTCGCGACTTCTTCCATCCCTTCGCCGCATGCGGTGACGGTCTTCTGGATGGGCAACCTCTGCGCGCCCTGGCTGGTGCTGTCCTTCTTCGCTGGTCGGTCGCAGGCCGCGTGGCGCTGGGCCGCAGTCGCGGGCGCGCTTGCGGATGTCGCTTGCGTCGGCGGCTGGGCTATGGTGAGTTGGCGACAGAACGCTGCCGGTTAACGAAAACCTTACGCGGCCGTCTCTATACTCGAACGCGGAAGGAATACACGGGCTCGTACGCGCCCAGTTCGATAAGGGGGGTCGCATATGAATAACGCACCAGGTGGCATGGCTCCTCGTTCGGGCAGTATCGTGCCCTTCGTGAACAATGTGATGCACACGGGTGGCCACATGGGGGCGATCTGGATCCTCTTGACCGTTCTCCTGGTCATCCTCTGGGCCGCTGTCATGACGGCGCTCGTGCTTGTGATCATCGGGCTTGTGCGTTCGCACAGGAATCCCAAAGACGAACAGAGTGAGCTTGCTCCTCCGCCGGCGACCGCGCGGACTAGTTCGTCACCCGCGGTACCCGTTCCAGAATCAGGTGGACTCAGGATTCTCGAAGAGCGTTACGCTCGAGGGGAAATCGGTCACGACGAGTATCTCGAGAGAAGAAAGGATTTGACTGGTTCGTGACGTCCCCGCTCCGGGCGAACCGGCCGCTCGAGTAGCACGCGGCCGGTTCGGGAACACCTAACCAAGGCTTTACATGCAGTTCCTCAAGCGGTTTCTGAGGGTTCTAGCAGTCCTCTTTGCGACCTATATCGTCGCGTCTGTCATCGAGGCGGTCATCCTCGTGACCATCACCTTGAGCAAGGGTCAGGGTCCTACTCTCACCCTGAACACGGCCGACATGGTCAGTCTCTACGTCATCTGGATGGTCCTTTACGTCGTCGTCGGGCGTCGCTATGTTCGCCGTAGAAGGAGTGCGTAGAAGAACCGATGTGCCGGCATCTCCTCGTCAAGCAGGGATCCAGATCTCGCCTCCACCAACCCGGTAAGCCGCCGGAGTTCGGCCCGCGGCCAGTGGCGGCTGCGGGTCCACAGGTGTGCATCCTCTACGAGAGCGACGCGGAACGGGTTGAACTCATGGGTCGCCTCAACCGGGCGAATCTGGGTCATCTCCCCAGGATACCGATGGACTTGGAGCGCGAAGACATCGCCGGCTGTCGTCCCGGCAGGGCGTCGCGCTCCTTTCCCTGGCGTCCAGAGGCTATAGGTGGGGGAGTGGCCGCGGGACTGGGCTTTCTCGGTTCGCACTGGATTCTGGTGGCCGCTTTGACGTTGGTTGCGAGTGCTCTGGTGGCTATCGCCCGGTTCGTAGCGACAGCGGCGCGGTCGACGGCTGCCCGGACGAGGTCGATGGCCGCCCGGGCTCACTGAATACCTCTCGCCCACCGTACTCCCACTCTCGCTCTGGGCGTTGTATCTGCTCAGTGACGCCGCCCCGAACTCACTGCCTGCTCCTGGATTTCCGCGCACAATCCTGGCCCTGCCGGACACATACAGGAGTGAGGCGTACCATGGAGTCCTGAAGCGTGAGACCCGTCCGCCAGGGCGGGCGCCGGGCGGCTTCATGATGGTGATTGTGACGGGAGTGGCAGGTGCGGGGCATACTATCCAGGATGGCGGTGGTCCTCTGCAGCCTGATGGTAGTGGCAGTCGGGATGTCGACTTGCGCGTGTGCTTCCGCTCAGAACACGACCTCGGCGAGCAGCAACTCCGCGAGCAGCAGTTCCACAACCACCACCGACTCCGTGATCACCTCTTCCACGAACTCTGGGACTCGCGCCTCGGGGCCGGTCACTTCACGTTGGCCGACTGGGCTTGAGGCCGTTGTCGTCCAGCGAACCAACGGCTTCGCCGTGGTCGACGAGAAGGGAGTCCGCTTCGCAGCGGCAGCGAGCGGCCCAAAAACCGGGGCCGGCACCGGCGGCAATCCAGTGCAAAGATGGCGGGCCGACGTGGTGCTCAGCCCTAACGGCCACTACCTCGCCGTACCGTTTTGGGGGCGGAGATCTGGTCGTCTGCTCCGTGGCCGACGGAAAAGTGCTTGGCCAGGTGCCCACGCGGCCCACGGACGACGTCTGGGCACTCTCCGATGACGGCCGTTACGTCCTCCTGATCGACTGGGGCGAGGGGCCGGGAGTGGCCCTGCCGTTCCCGTATCCGCCGCCGAGCCAGACGGTCACCCTTGTCGATCTCAAGACCGGCTCGCGCACGACCCCGCCGGCCATCGCCGACCTAGTGACCGTTCGGGCCCGCGGCGACTACTGGATCGACGGAGCGGTCTGGGTATCAGGGGAGGATTCCTTCCTCCTGCATGTATCCGGTGCCACGGCGCCACCTGCTTCTAGCCAGACCGACCAGACTTACCTTTACGATCCTTTGAAGGACACACTCACAAGAGTGGACGGGTTCGACGAGCTGGACTCGAGTATGGCAAGCAGGAACGGCGCCGTCCTGGGCAGGACAAGCGTGGCCTCATCAGCCACCGCCGGTCAGTCGGATGAGAGCAAGCTGGTGGTCTGGCAGGCAGGGACGTTATCGGGCTTTGTCTTCGATCCGTCCTGCGCCGGGTCAAGCCGGCGCGATCAGTCCGGACGGGCAGTCCGTGGTCCTCGGAGTGGGCGCGCTTCGGCATGGGCCAGGTCCCACCGGTTGGCAGGCGTTTCGCCGCGAGGGCGAAGCGTGGCGACCATCTTCCAAGGCGTGGCCGCTCGGTAGCGGTCAGGCCCAGGTCTACCCTCTGGCCGTCGGCGCAGACGACCGCACGGCCTGGGGTTTCGACTTCGAACCGTTGCCCGCCGACCCGGCGGATCAGCACTCGTATCTGGTGTCGTTGGACACGGTCACCGGGACGTGGAGCGAGTGGTTCCAGGTGGCGGACCTGAATGTGGCACCAGATGAGTTCAAGATCTTGCAGTTGATTTTCCCGTAAGGGCGCCCGGCCGTTTCTGACCGCGTGGTGGCGGGTACGCGAGCACCATGCATACCTTGTTCCTACTCGTCACTGTCTTCCTGGCGGCCGCGGTCGAAGTAGTCGAGATGGTCACCATAGTGGTCGGGGTCGGCGCGACCCGCGGTTGGCGGGCTACGCTCGTGGGAGTCGCAGCCGGCCTGGTAGTGCTCGCCGCGATTGTCGCCGGGCTGGGGGCCGCACTTACCCTTGTCCCCATCAACGTCCTCAGGGCGGTCGTCGGGGTGCTTCTCCTTCTTTTTGGCCTGCAGTGGCTCCGCAAGTCCATCTTTCGCATCGCCCAGACCGGATGGAAGAAGAACCCGACTGAGGAGGAGGAAGCCGAGGGCCCTCCCCCGGGGGCCGGCTTCGACTGGACGGGTTTCGCCCTGGCCTTCAAGGGAGTCGTGCTGGAAGGTCTTGAGGTTGCCTTCATCGTGGTTACCTTCGGCACCGCGACGAAGCATCTTGTCCTGGGGGTACTCGGCGCGGCTGCGGCGTTCGTGATCGTGGGGGTGGCCGGCGCTTATGCCCGCAAGTACGTGGAGGATATTCCCCGGAAGGTCCTCAAGTTCGTCGTGGGGATACTGCTCGTGGGCTACGGCACCTTCTGGGGCTCTGAAGGGCTCGGCGTGCACTGGCCGCTCGGTGATTTCGCCATCCTCGTGCTCCTGGCTTTCTACCTGATCGTCTCGGCGCTCGCATACCTGCTCCTGCGCCCGCCGCGCGAGCTCGGCCCGGCAGCGGAGACCTTATGACACAGGGAGCCAGCGCCCGCGAAACTCGCACCATCTGCCTGGGGAGGGCGAGGGCATGATGGCCTTTCGGACGGTCCTCCACTACCTCGGCCGCTTCTTGCTCTTCTGGCGCGATTTTCTCATCGGCGACGACTGGTGGGGCGCGGGCATTGTCCTGCTCGGATTTGGTCTCACATATCTGGTGGTCCGCCGCGACGCTCCGGCGTTTTGGGTGCTCGCACTGTTCGTCGCGATAAGCCTGGTGCAAAGCCTGTGGCGGACGAAACGAAACGACAAACACGAGACAAGGAGTTCTGCTGTGCCGCCTACTAGAGCAAACGGCAAGGTGTGTTACATCGAGATCCCCGCAACGGACATTCCCGCTCTCGGCCGATTTTTACGGCAAGGTCTTCGGCTGGAATATCCGGCGGAGCACCGGAGGCCGCACTGCTTTCGACGACACCATCGGCGAAGTCAGCGGCAGTTGGGTGCTCGGCCGCCCAGCGTCGGCAGAGCCAGGGCTCTTGATCTACATCATGGTCGACAGCGTGGAGGCGAGCGTGGAGGCCGTCATCGCGAACGGAGGCGAGATCGTACAGCCGATAGGTGCGGACGCGCCGGAGCTGACCGCGAGGTTCCGGGACCCCGGCGGGAACGTCCTCGGTCTTTACCAGGAACCGAGCGCATCTGGATCAGACTCTTAGGAAGCTCCCTGTGGGTACGGCCCATCGGATGATGTTCATGGACCCGATGTTTAAGACCGAGCCGGCCGGGAAATAACCATCCCGCGAGTCCCAAGAGACGTAGCGCGTCTTCCAAGGGCTTCTTTAGAAGAGCTGATGCAGAGAAAACGCGGAACCAAATAGCCGCGAAGTACAGCGAAGCATCGGTAACTCAAGAGGCACTAAAGACAAGCGGAGTCACTTGGGGCTCGTTTTCTCATTCCGAGACACAACCGTTACTTCTTCGATACGGGCCCTTAACCCCACCGATACGGATTCTCAACCTCGCGACGCGAAGATGAAACCAGAGCGTGCGAGTCATCCCTCCGATTTTGCCCGCTCCTCCCCCCTTAGCCGGAGCTCTTCCACGCCCCCTCGAAGGGCCCGGCACGTCCAAAACCGGTCTGTCCAAGACCGGTTTGCGCTCAAACCGCCGCCGAGCAATCCGGCTTAGCGGTGGTCGAGGGCCTTTGTGATGGCAGCGGCCGTGGCGTAAGGGTCGTCCACCTGCACCACCAGGCGTGCGTAGCGCTCGTCGGCCAACTCGATGATCACTGCCTTATCGGGCTCGTGTACATCCCAGAAGACCCAGTCGCCGTGCTGCCGGAACGTTCCAGCAGTTATGACGCCCGGCATCGAAGTGCCGCCCGCGCGGATTCCCTTGTAGCGTTCGTTGCGGATGAAGTCGGGATCGATGCCGGCCCCTCGCACGTGGGCCATCGGGATCTCCAGCCGCGATTTGAGCGCCCACAGCTTGTCCGCCCCATGCATGGTCACCACCAGCATGCCATCCTCGATGGTGATGTCCGCCACCGGATGCTCCTTTCGTACCTTTGCCTCGGAACTACCCAATTCTAATACAGGGAGCTTCCACGGGTATCGAGGTCTGACACCGGGGCTGGTATTACGGCCTGGCGCATGGGCCTCGCATCGCGGCCTGGCCACGGAGCACGCGTCGAGACCTGGGGTCGAAGCCTGGCGTCGAGACCGTCGGTGATGCTACGTTGGGTGGCAGGAGAGAAAGGGGGCTGGATTGTGAAGAAGATCGATCTCGAGAACCATTTCATGACGGAAGCGTGGATCGAGGCTCTGCGCACCAATGAGGGATACCCTCGACTGGAGAACGGCGGGGAGAGGCTTTCTCCCGAGGTCTGGAGCGCCATGGGCAAGAAGGCCCAGATGCTCGACCTGGGTGAGGGTCGCATCGAGTACATGGATGCCGCAGGCATCGATGTCGCCTACCTGTCGCTGACCTCTCCCGGAGTGGAGGCGTTCCCCCCGGCGGCGGGTGTGAGGGTGGCCGAGAATGCGAACGACCTGCTTGCGGAGGCGATCGTCCGACACCCGGATCGCTTCGGCGGATGGGCCACTCTCGCCCCCAAGGATGTGGACCATGCCGTGAAGGAACTCGAGCGCTGCGTGAAGGTCTTGGGCTTCAAAGGTTGGAATACCCACTCGAACTTCGGCGATTCCTATCTCGACGACCCGCGGTATTTGCCGATCCTGGCCAAGGCCCACGAGCTGAACGTGCCCATCTATCTGCATCCGGCGATCCCCATGATCCCGGAGCTCCGCACGTTTGGATTCGTGCTGGCAGGCCCGAGTTTCGGGTTTGGCGTGGAGACCGCGTACGTGTTCATGCGCATGATCGTCCGGGGCGTGTTCGACGAGTTTCCCAGCCTGAGGATCATCATGGGGCACTACGGCGAAGCCTTGCCTTTCCTCGTGAACCGGGTCGATTGCGCCTACCGTCAGGGCAAGGGGGCGCCCAATCCAGAGTTCGGACCCGGCAGTAAGAGATGGGCGAGCGAGTACGTCAAGAGCAATCTGTGGGTGACAACGAGCGGCAACTACTATCCTGCCGCATATTATTGCTCGCGGGACGGTCTCGGGGCCGACAAGATCTTGCTTGGTTCCGATTTTCCCTACGAGAATATGGCCGCATGCACGGATTTCATCGAGAGTCTGGGTCTGCCCGAGGAGGAAGAGACCAGAGTTTTCGAGACAAACGCTCGGGCGCTGGGATTCTGACTCGGAGAGGATCGCTGCAGAGGCGACGCCGGGGATCGGGACCGGGCGCAGTCTTTCCAGGCAAGTTTCGCCCCGGGGCTGTATTATCTCCCAAGGCTCACAGAGGAGGTACTTAATGGGCGCTCTCGCACCGTGGCACTGGGTAGTAATCATAGTGGTTATCTTTCTGCTCTTCGGAGGCCGGCTTTTGCCTCGGATAGGAAAGTCTTTCGGCCAAAGCCTTACTGGGGTCAAGAAGGGCCTGAAAGAAGGCACGGAGCAGTTCAAGGCGGCTGTGGCCGACGAACCGGAAGCGCAGAAACCGGTGGCGAGCGAGCCGGGAAGCGTTGAGGCTCCGCCAGGAGAAGGCGCTCCGAAGGATCTCTGAGTAGTACGCTCGCGGCCGATTCACACTTCTGAACGGGCGGCGCCCCTCGGTGGGCGCCGCCCTTTTTCATTCTGCCGGCTGGTGGCCTAGACCGGCGTGCGAATGCCGGGCCGCGCGAAGGCCCCGCGCCGTCCTTGGGAAGTGGAGAAGGAGGGGTCGCGTCCGCGAGCGAAAGGCAGACCCCGCCATCAAACCTTCCGCAGCCTCATACCTGGAACGATCCGCGGACGGATCGCCTACGACGTTATGGCCGGGGCCCGCTCGTGGTCTGCATTCCCGGCATGGGCGACCTCCGCTCCGTCCACCGATTTCTCGCACCCGCTCTGGTCGCTTCGGGTTTCCGGGCGGCAACCATGGACCTGCGCGGCCACGGCGATAGCGACGTCACGTTCGATGCCTACGACGACGTGGCTGCCGGCTCGGACCTCATAGCGCTGGTCCGTCATCTCCGGTGAGTTTCCTGGGGATGCTTGCCTTCCGGCTGGCGCTGGTCCGACCGTGGGGCTATCGTCACCAAGTTCGTGAGCCGGGTCTAACATGTAAACCTGGGTGGCTGCTCGCGCGTGTTAATGAGCAGTGGAGACGGCGAAGCTCAAAACACGGCGCAGCCCCAGCGAGGAGTACATGACAAGCTCAGGGTGGGTGACGGCAACGGTTGAGCGGCCCGCGAAGGTAGCGGCAAGCGACAGCGAAAAAGTCGTACGTGTCGAAGAACTATTCAGTCGGCACTACGCCACGCTGGTGCGGAGTCTGTGTTTCATCGCACTCGATAGGGATCTGGCGGCCGACGCAGCACAAGAGGCCTTCTTCCAGCTGTATCTCAAATGGGACCGGATCTCGGAGTACCAGGATCCGATGGCGTGGGCCTACCGGGTGGCAGTCAACAGGTGCAAGGACCACCGGCGCGCTCTCGCCCGGGCCGGCCGCCTGCTGGAACGCATGGCCGGCGCCGTCGACGAGAACGGTCCCGACTGGATGCCTGATCTCGAGTTCAAGGACGCCCTGCGCCGGCTTCCCAACCGCCAGCGGGCGGCTGCGGCCCTTCACTATATCGCCGGTCTGTCTGTCGAACAGGTGGCCTCCGCCATGGACATCTCAGAAGGCGCCGTCAAGAGCCACCTACACCGGGCACGGGAAACTCTGCGAGCGGAACTTGGAGTTGGATCATGAACAAGTTAGAAGACGACGCTTCACTGCAGGCGAGATTTGAGCGGAACGCCCCTACGGTCGACGCACGCAAAGACTGGACAGAACTGCGGTCTCGGATGCTGGAACACCATCGCAAACCGGCGCGGCGGCGGCTGCACGCGGCGGCGATCTCGTTTGCTGTGATCGTGCTGGTTGCGGCTGTAGCGGTCGGAGGCGTCGAGGCATACGCCCACCTTGGCACGCACGGTCAGAGAATCATTATGGGTGGCGACACGACGTCTGCCTCCGCCGGCCCGGTCACTACGGTGCCTGTCGCAGTGGATCTCGGACCGGCCGATCGGATCGACCTCGCCGACGCCTGGCTGATGATCGGGAAGGGTGCCGGATTCGATGCGCAGAACGCTGTGGCCGAGGCCGTGGAACTTGACTTCGCCCCGACCGGGTCACTCGTGCATCTGCGCATCAATGCTCGGACGGTCGACAATCAAGAGATCACCGTGGGCTGGGACGGCTACGGCGGAGCGGCCGATCAGACCGTGCATGTTACTGGAACGGTAGTCTCGCCTGTTTCTCGCCCGGACGTCGATATGCCCCTGCCCATCGGCGACAGGGTTTACACTGTTCTGTTTGCCGTCGACGGGATCGGTGCGGAAGGAATGATGGGCCTCGCCGCGGTGGAAGCCGATGGCTATCTGCGATTGGTGCCCTACTTGACGAGCCGTGCGCAGGGCGGTCAGATCTCCGCTTCCGAGACTGCTTACCTTTATGACGGATCGTTCAAGGCTTTGGCGCCGACCGATGGCAGGCGCAAGGCCGATACCGGTTTTGTGCGGCTCGCGGCGATGGGCATGGTGCCGGGATCCCCCGGAGGCGCAGACCGATCTTTGGTCGGGAAGACCAAAACCAACTTCGTCATCGCCGCCAATACCGGCTATACCACGACGACGTCCACCGCCGCGGCCGTCGACAGCATGACGATCTCGGTCTATTTCACTCGCGGGGAGAAGATCGCGGCCGCCCACCGGGTGATCCCTAAGACCTCCGAAACCGGCAAGGCGGCCATGCTGGCGCTTCTCGACGGGCCCACTGCCGCTGAAAGCGCCGCCGGTTTAGTGGGTGCGATACCGGAGGGCACCCGCTTTCTGAACCTCAGCATCGACAAAGGCGTGGCCACGGTGAACCTTTCCAAGGAATACGAGTCCGGCGGGGGGAGTTTGTCCATGTCCATGCGGCTCGCCCAGGTGGTCTTTACCCTCACACAGTTCCCCTCAGTGAGTAAGGTCAGCTTCCAACTGGAGGGCCAGCCGGTGTCGGTCTTTGGGGGCGAGGGCATCATCCTGGATCATCCGGTGGGTAGGGCGGACTATGAGGACATGGCTCCCG
The DNA here is from genome assembly GCA_963772095.1 of uncultured Thermoleophilia bacterium. Lineage (GTDB taxonomy): Bacteria > Actinomycetota > Thermoleophilia > RBG-16-64-13 > RBG-16-64-13 > Chersky-299. Next base: position 93,457 of record CAVYVU010000021.1, on the reverse strand, counting down.
CCATCCTGGTGGAATCTCCGACAGTGGGAGACGCGGTGAACAGTCCCGTGCGCATCAGCGGCTCAGCCAACACCTTCGAAGCGACTTTCACGGTCGACCTGTTAAGCGCCGACGGTGTGGTCATCGTCGAGAAGCAGGTGACGGCTACCTCAGGGACCGGGCAGCGCGGCACGTTCCAGGTGGACATTCCCTTCGCGGTCGATCAGACGGGCGACGGCACGTTGAAAGTGTTCGAGCAGTCAGCCAAGGATGGCTCGCCAGTGAACGTCGTGGAAATACCGATCAGACTTGATAAGTGACCCCCCGGCCCGTGGCCCGAACTCATCGTGGCCGAAGGCCGGGTTGAGTTGCTGGGGGTTTCGGCTCCGCGGCTCGCTGGCCGTGGCCTTGCGGTAACATCACCGCATGACGCACGATGCTCTCATCTTCGACCTCGACGGCACACTCTGGGACGCAGCCGCGGCCTCGACCCACGGATGGAACCTCGCCCTGGCCGAGATGGGCTTGCCGCTCAGAGTCACCGACGAGGGCATCCGGTCGGTCTCCGGGCAGCCCTTCGACCGTTGCGTCGAGATCCTCCTCCCCGAGCTCGTCCCCGTGCCTGAAGCTACCCTTCTCTTCATCGAAGAGCACGAGCGTACGGGAATTCAGGCCCTCAGCGGGGTCCTGTATGAGGGGGTGGCCGATGGCCTCCGGGAGCTATTCGCCGCCTACCCTCTGTTGCTGGTGAGCAATTGTCCGGATTGGTACGTGGACGCGTTCTTCCGAGCCACCGGCCTCGGCGAGTGTTTCACCGGCTGGGACTGTCACGGTCGCTCGGGGGTTGGAAAATCTAGCATGCTCCTGCACATGCAGGAGAGATACCGCCTGGAGCGTGCGGTCTACATAGGCGACACTCAAGGCGACCAGGACGCGGCCCAGGGTGCCGGCATGGAGTTCGCTTTCGTGCGCTATGGATTCGGAGAGGTGAGCCAGCCTTCGCTCTCGGTGGGGAGCTTCAGCCAACTAGTCGAGCACTTTCTCGGCTGATTCAGCCTTCCTATGGGTCTTGCCAGGCGCCTGACGCGCTGACGACCATGCACTTTTCAGTTCGTGCCGGACACATAGGTAGGAGAGGCGGACGATAAGGCGCAGGCTCGGGGCTCAAGCCGGCCGGCCATCCGCCTCGCCGAATAAGTGAAGACAGCCGGGGAGGATCGCGATCAAACGGAAGGTCGAGACGTCGACGAGGCCGATAATCCGGCAGGTGGTGGATCACCCGGATTTAGGGACCGCGTCTCTGCCCGCCGTCATGCCGCCAGACTTTGCCCTTGGACAGAGACCCTACGGCCAAGACAGACCGCACGGCTGGGAGGCGGCACGTGACCAGGAGATCGCTCAAGCCGTCCACGAAGACCAGAGTCCTCAGATGAACGGCCGGTTTCCTGATCGTGGTCGCCGGGGTGCTATTGCTCGTCACAAGTGCCGCTGTGGTGCTACCGCTGGCAGGCTGGGGTCATCAGGACAGTCTTGCTGACACGTTCCGAATCCCCGAGATGATCCCCTACGACATCCTCTACAAAGGATGGACTTATACCGCCACAGGTCAGATCGTCGGAAGGACAGAGTACGCACCCGCCGACCTGTCATTCGTCGGGTCCGCGACAGCGGTCGGCGACATGACGCCTGACACCTCGGTGGAATCGGGCTACGAGATCTTCGCGATCAAACGCGTCGATCCGGACAAGGCCATCGCGGTCAAATTCTTGGGGGTCAGTAGGAAGGGAGCCGAGTGGGTCTGGTTGAGGTAAGCACCTGCGAGACTCGACCCGCCGGCGGCGGCCTGCGCCTGCCGCCGCTAGGCTACCCTTGGCGCGCGCACGGCGTCCGCGGTGCGGTTGTCCGCTTGAATAGCGCCTCGCGCGAGAAGAGCGTCGAACTCGGGCGTACTGAGACTGGCGAAGTCGAGCCGGAAATCCTCAGGGCAGAAGCCGATTGCTTGCATCCTTGCTTCTAGCATCTTCTGGGTGTCCGAACCGGATGCCCGTTTCAACTGGATGAGCAGGCGTAGTTTTGTGATCTCGTCGCTCGTGAATACAGTCCGTCCGCGCACTATCCCCTCCAACAGAAGAAGCCACGTCTAAGAAAAGCGTACAGGCTCAACATGAAGAGCACATAAAACTAGGTCGCGCCGCGGCAGCGGGAGGTTCCGCTCGGCGCCTCGACGGGCCGTCGAGGCAGGCGTGGCGAAGGCCTTCTCCGTCTCAGAAGCTGGTGGTGGACGTGCTGGCCGGCGTAGTCGTTGTGGTGCGCGTCGTGGGCGGGGGGCCCAGCGTCGTGGTGGTGTCGGAGCCGGTGGCGCCGGTCGCCGGGGGCGTGGTGGTGGACGAGGTGTCGGTGCCCGGGAGCAGCGTGGTGCTCGTTGTGGAGGTGGTGCTCGTAGTGGAGGTGGTGGGCGGCACCGCGTACTGGCTTTGGAAGGAGGGGTCGTACTTCACTGCGACCTGCGGCGCGGCGAAGTCTTTGGCCGGCAACGACTCTTCCGCTCCGGACATGAACTTCGCCCAGATCTCAGCCGGAAAACTGCCGCCCGTCACGCTGATGCCGTGAACGTCCGTCATGGGGACCTTGGCCTCCGGGTGCCCCATCCATACCGCCGTGGCCAGGTCGGGTGTATAGCCGGTGAACCACGCGTCGGCGTAGTCGGAGGTGGTGCCTGTCTTGCCGGCCGCCGGGCGGCCTATCTGGGCCTTGGTGCCGGTGCCCCGCTGGACGTTCTGCTCCAGGATTTGAGTGACCGCGTAAGCCACGCCTGCCGAAATAGCCTGGTTGGCCTTGGGGCTGGCCTGCCACACGACTTTGCCGCTAGTGTCTTCCACTTTGGCGATGATGGTCGGCTGGACGTGCTGACCGTTGTCGGCGAGTGTGCCGTAGGCGGAGGCCATCTCCAGCGGGGTCACCCCGTAGGTGAGCCCGCCAAGAGCGATAGCAGGATCAGAATTCAGATAAGAAGTGATCCCCATGCGGTGTGCCACATCCACGATGTGGTCGGCCCCTACGTCGAGCGCGAGCTGCGCGTACACCGTGTTGTCGCTGCGCAACGTGGCCTCGAAAACGCTGGAAGTGCCGTAGTAGGTGTTGCCGAAGGTGTGGACCGTCCAGGGTTTGGTCGCCCCGGGATACAGGAGCGACACCGGCTCCGACTGGTAATAGGTGGAATACGGGTCGATGCCTTCCTCGATGGCGGCCGTGAGGCAGAAGGTCTTGAAGGCGGAACCGGGCTGCCGCTTGGCCTGGACGGCCAGGTTGAACTTGGACTTGTCGTAGTCGCTGCTGCTTACCATGGCCCGGATGAACCCGGTCTTGGGATCGACGCTCACGAGTGCGGCGGAGGGGTCGCCGGGCTTGTCGAGCACGGAGGAGATCGCCGTCGTGGCCAGCTTCTGGTACGCGGGATCGATGGTCGTCTGCACCCGCAGGCCGCCCTTGAAGACGGCGTCCTGGCCGAACATCTGGATGAGCTGCTGGCGCGCGTAGGCCACCACGTATGGTTCCTGCACCTGCGTGTACGGCGAATAAGGGGCAAGCTGGAGCGGGGTGTCGAGCGCCTGCTGGTACTGGGCCTGGGAGATGTAGTTTTGCTGGTACATCTTGAGCAGCACCTCGTTGCGGCGGGTCATGGCCGCCTGGGGATGCTGGCGCGGCGAGTAACCAGTGGGCGATTGCGGGAGGCCGGCCAGGAGAGCCGACTCAGCCAGAGTCAGGTCCTTGGGGTCTTTGTTGAAATAAGTCTGGGCGGCCGCTTCGACGCCGTAGGCGTTGGACCCGAAGTAGACCGTGTTGAGGTATTGGACGAGTATCTGGTCTTTTGTGAACTTCTTTTCGTACTGGAGAGCAAGAGCCGCTTCTTTGAGCTTGCGGGTGAGGGAGGTGTCATTGCGGTTGAGGTACAGGTTTCCCACCAGTTGCTCGGTGATCGTGGATGCTCCCTGTACCACCCGGCGCGCTTTGACGTCCGCGACCAGAGCCCGGATGAGTCCCTCGAAATCCACGCCGTTGTGCTGGTAGAAACGCTGGTCCTCCACTGCCACGATGGCGTGCTTCAGCGTATCGGGCACGTTCTCGCTGCTGATGATCGTCCGGTTCTGGTCGCCGTAGAGGTAGGCAAGCACGGTGCCGTCGGACGCGAGGATCTGGGTCGTCTCGGCCAGAGAGACCGCCTGCTGGCTCTGCAGGCTCGGCAGCGAGTTACCCACTGCCGCGGCGGCCCGGAGGCCCACGAACGCCAGCACTCCCCCGGCGACCAACACGAGGGCGATTAACACGAGGACCAGCATGCCGATGCGGCCCAGTCGGTGGCGACCGCGGGCGGCCCTCGCCCGCCGGCGCCGAGACGTGGGGATGCCGGAACTACTTCTCATCATATGGGGGGTGTGTCACTAAGGAGACCTCTTGGGCGGTTAGACGGGATGGTACCCGGGGGGACGTAAGGTTCTTGTAAGGTGGTAGGGCGATTTGAGCACATTTCCTTCATAATGGTCGTCGAGGCCCGCGTGCGTCCCGAGCGGGTCGTCCCACGAAAGGAGACCGGAAGCGATGAGCATCAAAGGAACAAAGACCGAGCAGAATCTTCTCAAAGCGTTCGCGGGTGAGAGCCAGGCTCGCAACCGCTACACGTACTTTGCCGGCCAGGCCAAGCGAGACGGCTTCGAGCAGATCAGCGCGATCTTCCTGGAGACCGCCGACAACGAGAAAGAGCATGCCCACGTGTTCTTCAAGCACCTCGAGGGCGGGCCGGTGGAGATCACCGCGATATACCCGGCGGGCAAGACGGGGACCACGGCTGAGAATCTGCTGGCCGCCGCTGAGGGTGAAAAGGAAGAGTGGGGCATCCTGTATCCCGGCTTCGCGGCGGTCGCCGCGGACGAAGGCTTCCCCGCGGTGGCAGAGTCGTTCACGGAGATCGCCGAGGTCGAGTCCTGGCATGAGCGCCGCTACCGCAAGCTGCTGGAAAACGTCCAGGGCGGTCAAGTCTTCAAGCGTCCGGCGCCGATCAAGTGGAAGTGCCGCAATTGTGGCTACGTCCACGAAGGGCCGTCGGCCCCGGAACGTGTGCCCGGCCTGTAAGCATGCACAGGCGTATTACGAGCTTCTTGTAGAGGCGTACTAAGCACGCACCCCGCAGTCTCGAAAGATTGGAGCAGGCGATGGCGGATTCAGTCACGGTGAGCCCACAAGAACGGTTGGTCCGGAGTATCTCGACGCCGGAACTGGAGCGGCGTTGGAAAGTCACGCGCGAGATGATGCGGGAGCACGGGCTCGACTATCTCGTGATCCAGAACCACGAGGAATTCCTCGGGGGAACGGTGCGCTGGCTGACTGATTTCGCGGCTCGTCACCAGTACCCGATGACCGTGATCTTCCCGGTGGACGACGAGATGACGCTGATAGCCTGCGGGCTCGACGCTCCGGCCGCCCAGGTTTACCCGCCGCCCTCGGCGGCGCGGGGCGTGAAAGAGGTACTGGGAGCCGGCTACTTCGCGACCATCCAGTACACCAATACCTACGACGCCGAACTGGCCCTCGACGTGCTGAAGAGGAAGAAGAACCCCACGATCGGGTGGGTGGAGAAAGTATTCATCCCGGTCACCTTCCACGACCACATCGTCAGGAATCTCCCGGGAGCCAGTTTCGTCGAAGCGACGGAGTGGCTGGACCGGATCAAGGCCATCAAGAGTCCCGAGGAGATGGGTCTCATCCAGGAATGTGCCGTTCTCCAGGATGGCTGCCTGGAGCACCTCCGAAAGACTATCAAGCCGGGCATGCACGACTACGAGGTCTATGCGGAGGCCCACTACTTCTGTTCGTTGAACGGCAGTTCCCGCGGGATCGTCCAGGTGGGATCCGGGCCGCTGGGGACCAAGGTCCCGTTCGACTTCTTCCGGATGCAGAACCGGGTGATACGGGAGGGCGACCAAGTCTCCGTGCTCATCGAGGTGAACGGGCCGGGCGGATACTACAGCGAGGCGATGCGGACCTACATGGTGGGGGCGGAGCCGTCGCCGGTCCTGCAGGAAGCGTGCGCCGCCGCGCTCGAGTGCGAGAAGATGATCGCGGCCGGCCTGGTCCCGGGAGCCGATCCGAGGGAATTATGGCAGGCTTATGTAGATTTCATGGTCGCCAGAGCACTACGCAGCCCCGGTGCGGTCGTTCGCCCACGGACAAGGGCTATCGCTCTTCGAGCGGCCGAACATCAGGCCTGACGAGACCTGGAAGATCGAAGAGGGGATGAACATCGCCGTCCATCCGGTCGCCACCCGCGACGACGTGCTATGCATCGTCTGCGACGGCTACATCGTGGAGAAAGGCGGAGGCCGGCTGCTTCACAAGATGCCGATGGACATCATCGTCGTCTGACGCAGCCCTCTGAGCCAACACTAGCTGACGGCTGGTACCAGCCGCGCGCACCGGCCTGCGGCGCGGCGACCCGGCCGGCGCTATCAGCAACTGTCGCTGCGGACCAGCCCGGGACCGCGGCCGGGCCGCGCTATCGGTGCCTGTCGCTGCCCGCCCCGCCGGACTGTCGGTGACTGGCGCCGCCGGCCCCGGCGTCACGGCGTGATAGTCGGGCCTGTGTAGACAGCCTCGAAGGCGCTTCCCGGCACTTGGCTCAGCGTGTGGAGCTCGTCGTCGCTCCAGCGCGGGTCGGGGGCGCCCGAGATGTACCAGCTGGAGCCGTTGTCGGCCACGATCATGCCGTACTTCTTGAGTGCTCTGAGGATCACCTGCACCTTCGCGGGGAAGCCGGAGATGTCGTAGTCCGCGCGCAGGCGTAGGCGGAGACCCATCGGCGGAAGGCTCGTATTCGTGTTGGAGCTCGCGTAGTGCGTGGCTGGATGGATGTACGCCTCCTGGGTCTCATCCACCGTGAAGCGAAGAGCGTGGGTGATCTCGCCGGACGCCACTTCGTCGTAGCGCACCAGCCCGGGGAGCATGGGAAGACCGGCGGCGTCGGCCGAGGTCCACCCCTCCGGGCCGTAGGGCGTTGGACGTGAGGTCGAAGATGGCGCCAGAGCCTGCTTCCCAATGGTCGCCCGTCGGGGTGCGCGTCGTACAGCTCGTACAGCATGCGGTGCGTCGCATCGAGGATGATCACGTGGCGATCGCCCGTGGAGTCTGGTCCCCCCTCGATCGGCGCGTCCGCTGGGATCGGGTACGGACCTGGATCGCTCTCGTCCGCGTAGTAGAAGCTCACCGGCACCCGGGCCTGATCACCGGCCACCACGATGTAGGGGATGCCGTTCGGGGCTCCGTCCCAGACCGTGCCGAAGTCCGGATGGAGGTGGCCGCTCGCACCGATGCTGGCGATGAACTGGCTGGAAAGTGGGTGGACCGGATAGCCGGAGATGTCCGTGTTCCAGGGATTGTCGGCCGGGAAGAGTCGGAAAGTGATGGCGGCGTCAACGCCGAGCGGCTGAGAGCCGGGGTCGCCGGGGATGGTGGTGGGGGGAGAGCCCGTCGTGGAGGTGGACGACGCCGATGAAGTCGTGGTTAGCGCCGTGGTTGTGGTATCCGTCACCACCGTGGTGGACGAGGTGCCCGACGCGGTAGTAGTGGTGGTGCCGGTGGGAGGAGAAGTGGTCGTGGTCGTGCCGGTCGGCGGCACCGTTGTAGGGGTCGAGGCGACGGTCGTCGCCGTGGAGGAGGCTCCCGGCGCGGTCGTGGTCGTGGTGTCGCCGCCCGGTCCTCTCGTTGTCTGCACAAGGGCCATGAGTCTCGCGAGCATCTCGGCCGTCTCGCCACGCGAGGCGTCGGCCCACGGATCCCACCTCGCTCCGAAGCCCACCAACCCAGTCAACAGGCCATTCCACTCGGCAGTGCGCATCGACAGAGAGTGATCGGCGCCGAAATCGCCGAGCGTGCCCGAATACCCGGCTGGCGGCGCGGCAAGTCCTTCCGGAGCGAGAGCATTCGCGGCCCTCACCGTCATGGTCACGAGCTGAGCCCGTGTCACGTGATCCCAGGGCGAGAAGACGTCTTGCGAAGTTCCCATCGTGATCCGGAGAGCCGCGACAGCAGCAGCGTAGTCGTTGGGATAAAGGCTGGTAGGATCGTTCGGGTCCATGTCGGTGAAGGGCGAGACCGACCCCTCGGCCACGGCAATATCGAGCGCTCCGCAGATCATCTTGGCGAACTGCGCGCGCATCACCGGATTCTTCGGCTTGAACACCCATCGGCCGTGCTCGAAGTAGCCGGCGATCACCCCATCGGCCGACAGCGTGTCGATCGCAGCGCCATATGGATATCCCGCTGGTACGTCGGTGAAGTGGGAGGCAGACCCGGCGGCCCCTGCGGTTCCCGCAGACCCGGCCGCGACGGCAGCCCGCGCGGTGGCCCCGGCGAAGCCAGGAAGTCCCAAGGCTCCTCCAGCCACTAATGGGAGCAGAAGCAAGGCCAGCCCGAGTGTCAGCGGTGCTCTCAACCGGATCGCAAGCCGGCCTTGTCCCATCCGGGGCACCTCCTCGGTGCTCGAAAGCCTCTCTCGTCTCTGCCTCAGTGTAACGAACGAGCGGCGCGGAGGGAGTGCCCGGGCGGCCTGACGGGTACATGAAGCAGGTATCCGGACCACCACTACGGGAGGCTCCCATGAGGTTCACGAACGCAGCAGACCTTAATAAACCGTCCATGGTCACCCTCGAAGAAGGCACCTACTACTGGTGCCGGTGCGGCGAAACACAGACTCCCCCCTACTGTGACGGGTCGCACGAGGGCTCGGACATCACGCCGCTCGAGTTCACTGCCGACGGCAAGACGCCCATGGCGATGTGCATGTGCGGCTTGTCGAATAAGGCACCGCATTGTGACGGTTCCCACCGCGACTACTAGTCTCCGCCGTGGGCGGTTCGGCCTTCCTTGTCGCGTAGGCGCCGGTCGGGTGACGGGCCTGATTGGAGCAGGGAGCCCCTCAGGAGCGGCAGAAGCGATCGCCGCCCAAGAGCGAGTTGCCGCAGATAGAACAGGCGGCTAAGTCCTGGTCGCGGTTTTCGACTTCGTCGATAGCGACCGCACCCCGCCAGAAAGAATCGAGCGGGTCGCGGGGCGGCGACCCGCACCTCTCGCACGCAGAGCTCGAGTCGCGTCGCCTCCAGCCCTCCCCCTTCACTCGCCGATCGCGCCTTGGCAGCGAAGCGTCATTCTGAAACGAGCCCTAGAGCCGGACGAACGAGAGAGCATAGTGGTATTGAAACTCTCGTTGCCCAGCTTGTTGGAATCCGTGAGCCTCGACCATGTCTTTGAGCCGCTCCTTGGAGATGCGGATACTTCTGGGGGGGCCAAAGGGAGTGTCCAGTTCGAACTCCACCATGGTCAGCCGTGCCCCGCTCTTCAGAATGGTGGCAACGCTACTGAGGAGGCTGTCCCGGCATTCGATGTCATGGAACGAATTAGAGAAGAAGACGTGTGTGACGTCCGCTGGGAGCTCAAAGTCTTGGCAGAGATCCTTCTCCATCTTTACGATCCCGGGACTATCGTAGAGCGTACTTTCGAAGGCGAGCCCGCCCAAGTCTACCGCGTACACCTTCTTTACATGTTCGGCAAATGACGTGGAATATGATCCGGCACCGGATCCCAGGTCGGCAACGACATCCTCTGGGCCGAGCTCCATCAGCTCAAGGACGGCTTCCTTTATCTCCTCGCGAAACTGACCGCCGCCATAAACACCGTGGTGAGATTCCTCGTACATGGGGGTCTTCTCCCGTTGTGTCCGACCTTCAGCTCTGTCGATCGCTCAGTGCAGGCTTGTCGCAGGCGCTTGTACTCGTCGTCATCTTACCGGCTATCCGTCTGCCCTGACGCAGGCCCGCGCTCCCTGGCCCTCACGCCGAGCCGTGCGGTACTCTAGGCGAGCGCAATTCCCGGGTTCGCACAGACCGACACGTGGGGTGACTCCATGCCTTTGAGTCCGGCCGACCTCCTCGGTATCTACCGTTGCATGGTCAGGATCAGAGCTTTCGAAGAACGGGCCAACATCGAGTGGCATGCGGGGAACGTCCCCGGGCACCTGCACCTCTACAGCGGCGAGGAAGCCGTCGCGGCCGGCGTCATCGCGAACCTTCGCGTGGATGATTTCATCGTGGGCACTCATCGCGGTCACGGTCACGTGATGGCCAAGGGCGGCGATTCCAAGCGCATGATGGCCGAGGTCTGGGGCAAGGTCGGTGGCTACTGCAAGGGTAAGGGCGGCTCCATGCACATGGCCGACGCATCTCTCGGCATCCTGGGGACCAACGGGATCGTCGGGGCCAGCCTGCCCATTGCCACCGGCGTGGGGCTTGCTCTGCCAGTACACGGGCACCGACCGCGTCTGCGCTTGTTTCTTCGGCGACGGGGCGTCCGACCGGGGCACCTTCCACGAGTCGCTCGACCTGGCTTCCATCTGGAACCTGCCGGTGATCTACGTATGCGAGAACAACGCCTTCGCCGTTGCGACCCATGCGGGCGAGCACATGAACATCGAGGACGTCGCCATCCGGGCGGCTAGCTATGGCATCCCGGGCGTGATCGTGGACGGCAACGACGTGGTCGCGGTCTGGGAGGCGACGGCCGAGGCGGTGGCACGCGCGAGAGCTGGTGGCGGTCCCACCCTCCTCGAGTGCAAGACGTGGCGCCATCACGGCCATTTCACGGGCGACCCGGCTGAGTATCGTGACGCCGGACAAACATCAGGATTGGCTCAAGAATGATCCGCTTACCCGATGCGCGGAGCTGCTGGTGCGCGAGTCCTGGGCCAGCGCCGGCGAGCTAGACAGGATCCAGGCTGAAGCCCTCGCGGAGATGGACGCGGCCGTGGAATTCTCCCGAAACAGTCCGTGGCCTGACCTCGACGAACTGATCGCCGGCGTCTACGCCGGGGAGGCGTGAGAATGGCCACGCGCATGATGAGCTATCGTGCTGCCGTCGCCGAGGGCATCGCCTTTGAGATGAGGCGAGACCCTAACGTCTACGTCGCCGGTGAGGAAGTGCGGCAGTTCGGCATAGCGCAAGGGGTCACCGGCTACGGGGTGCTGGAGGAGTTCGGCCCGGAGCGGGTGCGCAACACTCCCATCGTGGAAGCGGCCATCGTCGGCCACGCGGTGGGCGCGGCGGCGGTAGGTCTGAGGCCCGTGGTGGAGATCATGTTCATGGACTTCATCGGCGTCTGCTTCGACGAGCTCGCCAACCAGGCCGCCAAGACACACTACATGTTCGCCGGCCAATACAAGGTGCCGATGGTGGTTAGGGTAGCGAGCGGCGCGGCGGGGCCGTACGGCGCGCACCACTCGCAATCGTTGGAAGCGCTGGTAGCTCACATCCCCGGTCTGAAGACGTGTGGCACCGGCCACGCCCGCCGATGCCAAAGGCCTGATCATCTCGGCCATCCGGGACGACAACCCGGTGGTCTTCGTGGAGCACAAGGGGCTGCAGCAGGTGCAGCAGCAGGTTCCCGAGGGCGAGTATGTCGTCCCGCTCGGCAAGGCGGACGTGAAGCGCCGGGGCAGCGACGTGACGCTGGTCACCTGGTCCGCCATGGTCCCCACCTGCCTCGAAGCGGCGCGACTTCTGGCCGCCGAGGGCATCGACGCCGAGGTGCTCGATCTCCGCACGCTCGTCCCCTTGGACAAGAGCGCGATCCTCGAATCGGTCGCCAAGACCCACCGGCTCGTGGTGGCGCACGAGGCCACCCTCACCTGCGGGTTTGGGGCCGAAGTGGCCGCCATCGTGGCCGACGAAGGGTACGACTTTCTCAAGGCCCCCATCAGGCGGGTCACCGCGCCCGACACGCCCGTTCCCTACAGCCCCCCGCTTCTGGCTGCCTGGGTGCCCACGGCTCAAGACGTGCGGGCCGCGGTCCTCTCGCTCCCATGACGGCTCCCGTCACCCGGTTCCCATGAGCGAACCGACAAGACTTACACATGAGCAACTAGCCGGCCTTTTCGATCTCACCGGGAGGGCGGCGGTTGTCACCGGCGCAGCGGGCGTCCTGGGCGAGTTCTTAGCGAAGGGCCTGGCGCTGTACGGCGCGGACGTGTGCCTCGCCGACCTGGCTTTGACGGGGCTCGCGCCGGTGGTTGCCGAGATCGAATCCTGCGGGCGGAGTGCCATCACGGTGGCTTGCGATGTGACCGACGATGCCGACGTGCGGGCCATGATGGACGTGGCGGTCACGGAACTCGGCCAGGTGGACATCCTCTTCACGTGCGCCGGCATCAACAGTCGCTGCGCCGCCGAGGATGTTCCGGTCGCCGAGTTCGACCGGGTCATGAGAGTCAACGTCCGGGGCACCTTCCTGTGCTGCCAGGCGGCGGCGCGACATATGATCCAGCGCGGCGGCGGCAAGATCATCACCATCGGTTCGGTGCGCGGGTTCGTCGGCAGTCCAGGCGGCAGCGCGAGCTACACCGCCGCCAAGGGGACGGTTCACCTTCTCACCAAGCAGTTGGCGACAGAGTGGGCCAGATACAAGATAAACGTCAACAGCATCGCCCCGACCGTGTTTCGGACTCCGCTTACCGAGGATATCCTCGAGGATGAGGAGGCCAGCCGGTGGGTGCTCTCCCGGATCCCCTGGGGACGGACCGCCGAGCTGGACGATTTCCTGGGAGCCGCGGTCTTCCTGGCTTCAGCGGCGTCGGATTATGTGACCGGGTTCATCCTCTCAGTGGATGGCGGCTGCGTGTCGGGATAGGAGAAGGCCCTGTCCGCTGGATTCTTTCCCGCCCCGGTATGGGAAGCGGCTGAGCCTCTTCACGGCGCTGTGGAGCGATTGCTCCCAGCGTTTCGCGTCTGCGTCGCGACGCGCCGCGCCGCGCCCGAGCCACTCTGCGCCGTTTACTTCCTGCGCAGAATCTCCAAGCGGGGCCGTGTGGAGCCGTACAGCGAAGTCACCCGAAAGACAGGCGAGTACTTGCCGGCAACTTGAATCAACTCTCGCAGGATGTCGAACGGGAACACCCGCTGCCACTCTTGCTCGCCCGCGAAACGGAAGGAGCCGGCTAGGATCATGCCCGGCCCGATCGATGCCCCGACCGTATCCACCTGCGGGGCGCTCTCCGCGGACTCACCGAGCATCGAATCAAGGCGCGCAGACACACGCCCAGTGGCGAACGGGAAAGATCTTGCCCTTGTTATAGCGGCGGTCACGAGCGTTCGGTAAGCGTGGGTACCTGGCATGAATGGAGCCGCCGTCTCACGCGCCACATTGGTGATACACCCTATGCACCACCAGCTTCCGGGGGCGATCACGTGGAGCGTGCAGGCAGGTCCCTCTTCTCCGGATTCCTCGAACACCGCCACGAAGCTGCCGCCGGTGGGTGGGCCGAGCGCGGTGGCGATACCGGTCGTGGCGCCAGGAGACGAGCTGCCATCTGCCCCGGGCGATCGACCCAGGTGGCCGCCCGCACCCAAGGTGTACCGCAGCCAGCTGTCGATGGCTGCGACCATCTGTGGCCGGACGTCCTTCTCCAGATTGCAGAGGTGCAGCCCCGGATGCAAGGCGGGTTCGAGGGAGCTTGGGCCGTTGGTCGAGGCACTCGCTCCAGCAATGGCCGAGGCATTGCTCGACGCACCGGCGGAACCCGAGGGCGAAGTGGCCTCCCATGCGGCGAAGTCCTCGGCGATAGCAAGGCTCTGGGCGAAGTCCCGCGCGTTCGCCGCCCGCAGGCGTCTGCGCTGCCACATCGTCGCGCCTGCATAGAACGCCGCGGCGGCCACAAGGACCACGCCCGGCGCCCGCCAAGGTCCGCCCCACGCGACGGCGATCACGCCCAGCGCTGCCGGAAGGCTCGCGAACCACAGCCGCCTCGCATCGGGCCAATGGCCGGCAAGAAACGCAGAAAGCTCCGGTTCTGTGGACGCCATCGTCCTCCCTTCAGCGCGACAGTCGATAAGCGAGTGGGGTAAACTCAGTCTCCCATGGAAGCATTGCACCGCCCCGAAGAAAAGACCCCGTTTGATAAAGGAAGCGTCGAACCATGACGATTAGCATCGACCCGGTCATCGGCCATTTGGGTCCACTTGTATTCCACTGGTACGGGGTCATCATGGCGGTGGCCGTAGTGGCGGGGTTCTTGGTCGTTTCGAACAGCTCACGGCGAGGTATCTCCCCAGATCACGCTCTCGGCATGGCGGTCATCGCGGTGCCCCTCGGCATCGTCGGAGCCCGAGTGGTCCACCTCATCGACAACTTCGGGTTCTATTGGCATCACCCCGGCCAGATAATCGGGCTCCAATTGGTGGGTCTCGCGATCTACGGTGTCATGGGCGGGGGACTGCTGGGCCTGATCATCTACTGCCATTGGAAGAGATTGCCGGTGCTCAAGGTCCTGGATAGTGCTGCTCTGGCTCTTCCCATCGGTCAGATCATCGGGAAGTTCGCCAACATCATCAACGGAGACACCTGGGGCACCGTGACCAAGCTCCCGTGGGGTTTCAAGTACGTCAACCCTGCCGCGTTCCTGCCGGCGAATCTGCTGGGCGTCTCGACGCATCCCACTCCGGTGTACGAGCAGCTCTGGCTCCTGGTGGTCCTCGGCGTGCTTTTGTACGCGGTCCCCCGGTTGAAAACGGACGGGATGGCGATATTGCTGTATCTGGGGCTCTATTCCTTCGCGATTCTTCCTGTCCTTCTTCCGGGTGAACAACTCCATCCTCTTCGGGCTGAAAGAGGCCCAACTGATCGCGATCGCGGTGCTGGTGCTGGTCTTCCCGGCGGCGTGGCTTCTTAGACGAAGGGCCCGGAGCCGCGTGAGCTCCGTGACTCTGGAGCCGAGTGCTCGGCCCGACGCGGTCACTCAGGGGATCGACGGTCTGAGCAGGCAGACAGGCTAGCTCCAGAGACGAGGTGGCGTCTTGGTCGGTGCGGCAGGGCCGGCACCGCACCGCTCCGTTTGGCGCGGTTTCTATGCCGGTTGCCAGGCCCGATCCCTACTCGCAGGTCATTGTGACGTCGTCCCCTCGGCGCAGCCCGCGGCGGGCGACGGCGCCCCTGGGGACGGCGACACTACTCGGGTTGGAGCACCTCGTCGCGGCGATCGGATGACGGCAGCTTCCCCCTGGATAGGGACGCGAACACACCTAAGATGCATAGCACGGTCATCACCCCAAAAGTGATCTTGACGCTGGTGAGCACGTGAGGATAGTCGCCCGGGGCGATGTCGTGGCTACCGACGACTAGGGCCAGCACCAAGGTGGCTACGCCGATGCTGATGGCCTGTCCGACCACGCGCATGGTGCCCACACTGGCCCCCGCGACTCCCACGAACTTCCGCTCGACGCTCCCCATGATCGCGCTCTGATTCGGCCCGGAGAACAGGGCGAAGCCGAGTCCCAGGACGCACAGCCCGGCGACGATGGCCCAGTACGGTGTCGTCGCGGTCAAAAAGATGAAGGAGAACAGCCCGCACGCGCAGAGCACCATCCCCGCGGAGGCCACCCAGCGGGGCTGGACCCGGTCCGATAGTCTTCCGGTGAAGGGCGAGAAGGCGGCTTGGACGGCCACCCCTGCGATGAGCACCAAGCCAGCCGTTTCCGCGTTCAGGCCCTTGATGTATTGCAGGTACAGGCTCATCAGGAAGCTCATCGCCCACACCGCCGCGTAATTGATAAGCGCCGCCGCGTTGGAGAACGCAAACGTCCGGTTGTGCCGGAAAAGACCAACGTCAAGCACCGGATTCCGCACCCGCCCCTCCCACCAAATGAAGAGGGCAAGGCCCACCACCCCGATCGCCAGCAGGATGGCCCCTCGTCGCTCGCTAAGCCAGGACAGACCCAACACGAAGGCTGATAGCGCCAACACATAGACGGTGGACCCGGACCAGTCGAAGCGACCTGCGATCTTCTCTTTCCATTCGGCGCCTCGGAGCAGCCAAAGATCCAGCACTAGAACGATGAGCGAGAGCACCCCGGTCACCAGGAAGAGGCTATGCCACCCCAGGTTATGGACTATCACGCCGCCGACGCTGGGTCCCATGGTCTGCCCGAGATAGGCGGCCCCAACGTAGAGACCCATAGCTCGGCCGCGCCGCTCAGGCGGACAGGAGAGTGTGACTATGGCCGTGGAGCTGGCGAAGATCATTGCGGCTCCGAAACCTTGACCGGCCCGGAAGGCCACCAGTGGGAAGTAAGTATCGGAGAAGACCAGAGCAAGCGAGCAGACTGCGAAAACAAGGATCCCGATGAGGAAGATACGCCGTCGTCCGACGCGATCGGCGATCTTGCCGAAAGGCACCAGGAAGGCCGCGGTGGCCAAGATGTAGGCCAGAGGGAGCCAACCAAGGGCGATAGGACTGAGGCTCAATTGGCCCTGGATCGTGGGTAGCGCAACGTTGATGGCGGTCGTTATGAACGCGCACACCCACATCTGCATGCTGTTGGTGAAGAGGACGTACGTCCCATTGACTCGCGCAGGCGGGCTCAGGCGAAACAATGTTGGGAGGCTGCGATCCATCCGAAGAACTATGAACGGTGGCGCGCGGCAAGGCAAGTCTAGCAGCGCCTTCAAGACCACTCGGGCGACCTGCGGACCGCATCAGACAGTGGAGATCCGCGGCGACACGACTGACCGTCCGCTCAGCGAGATAGCTCGAGTCCGCCGACCAGCGAGACCGGTACAGGCCTCAGTGGCCTCAGTCAGCCGCGACTGGACGGAAGCTTGAGCACATCCCATCGAAAGCGGGCTTGTCCTCAACCAATTCGCGACGACGGAACGGGCCGTTATTTCGCACTCTGTGTCACCTTGAAACAGGAACATCTCACTCTTCACAACGGGCTGTCCCAATGAGAAGCGTGAAAGGACCCCTGAACCCTGAGACCACCGTAGGAGACATCCTGCCAGGGCTCAACGAGCTGCGCCTTGCCACATGTCTTTACCCACTCCGCACTGCGCGGGCGCACATCCGCCCTAAGTCGACGGACCTCGCCGCAGAACAAAGAGGCGAGGCTCCCGCGAAGCGCAGCCCGACATGCCTGGCGTCCACCGTTTCATCTCCCCTTCATCGACGCGTGCTATTGAAGACTGTTGGTCGAAGCGCGGGGTTCTGCAGCGCGGGGTTAGGTGATCGTGACCGGTAGGCTGCGGCCATGGAGTTGCCGATGAAGCCTCTGCTACACTCGATGCCATGAGTGAAATGGATCGGAGAACGTTCCTTCTCACTACGGGGCGCTGGCTTCTCCTGGCGAGTCTCGCTCCTGCTGTTGGCGGGTGCTCTCGTCTCCTTCGGGCCTCGGACAATCAAGACCACACCACGGAGACCGAGGGTGCGAGTCCCAGGCACCACCGGCTCCACAAGCTCGGCGAACTCCGCCACAGTGTCTCCCTCAGGTGCCTCACCTTCGAGCACCGCATCCACGGCGGGCGGTACGGCCACAACCGCGTTTGTCTCCTCCCGACCTGGCGGTGGTCAAAGGGGACGTGGTGGAGAAGAACGTGCGGGCGGCGGTGGCCCTCTTGGGCGGCATGGAGCGGTTCGTCAAGAAGGGCGGCAAGGTGGTCATCAAGCCCAACGTGCTGAATGGCCGGCCTCCAGAATACGCGACCACTACTAGTCCGGAGCTGATGTCCGCGGTCATCAAGATGTGCTGGGAAGCCGGGGCGAAATCGGTGGTGGTTTTCGACCGGACCACCACAGACGATCGGGCCGCGTTTCAGGTAACGGGACTCGCCAAGGCGGTCTCCGACGCGGGCGGCAAGCTCATGTACCTGAGCAACCGCAACTACGAGGTAGTGAAGATCCCCGAGGGCAAGGTGCTCACGTCGTGGCCTTTCGTTACCGACGCGCTCACGGCCGACACGTTCATCAACCTGACGCTGCCCAAAGACCACTCTGTCTCGGGCGCCACTATGACCATGAAGAACCTCATGGGCATCATGGGCGGCAGCCGGGGCCAGATTCACTCGGACTTCGCCCAGAAGATCGTTGACGTGAACACCTTGGTCAAGCCTACCCTCGCCATACTCGACGCCTACCGGGTCCTGTTCCGTAACGGGCCCACCGGAGGCGACCTGGCAGATGTCAAGCTTATGAAGACCCTCGTGGCCGGCACCAACCAGGTGTCGATCGACGCCTACGGCACCCAGTTCTTCGGCAAGAAGCCGGCTGACTTCGATTGGCTCGTGGAGGCCTCCAAGCGGGACATGGGGGAGATCGACGTCACCAAGCTGAACATCGCCACGAGCCAAGCTGCCTGAGCCTGCTCGGGGAGTGTAGATGACGGGCCGGTCGCGAGTGAGCCAGTCAAGAGCGCTTTCCGTTCACCGCTTCAGATGGGTCTTTCAAATCCTTTTCCTGCTCCTTTTCCTTGGCCTTCTGACCATGACCGTGTGGCCGCTCGGGACCGTGTTCCTGGGCGGTTTCCTCCTTTCCGACCCCCTCATGACCATCAATTCCGTGGCGCAGGGAGTCGTCAAGTGGGAGTTGCTCCTCGCTTTGCCGGTACTCCTAAGCCCTCTCTTCCTAGGACGGGTGTTCTGTGGATACGTCTGCCCGATGGGATTCTTGATCGAGCTTTTCGGACCCAGAAAGGAGAGACACCCTGGACCGCGGGCTCGCAAGGTATTGCGGCAGGTGCCGCTGTTCAGTCTGGTGGTCGTGGTCATGCTCATCCTCATGGGCAGCGCGGTGTTCCTGGTGTTCGACCCGCTCTCCCTGTTCACGCGCAGCGCGACCACGCTCGTCTACCCTGCCGTCGACCGAGGCCTGCGACTGGGTGGCGATCTCCTCTACCACATACCGCGCCTGCAGGGCGGAGTGGACAGTGTCACCGGCGTCCTCACCGGCCGCCTCGTGTTCACCAACGGGCTGGCTTACAAGCTGCAACTGTTCATCCTGGCCATGTTTGTGGCCGTGCTCGGCATTTCGTTCGTCGAGCGACGCATGTGGTGCCGGCACCTCTGTCCTCTCGGCGCACTACTCGGCTTGGTAGGCCGCGGCGCGATCTTCGGGCGAGTGGTCGACGAGGCGAGATGCTCCGGGTGCGAGGCATGCGCGGCGGCGTGCCCGATGGATGCCATCCGGGACGGCGGTCGCTCCACAGACACTTCCCGCTGCCAGTGCGGCCTGGAATGTGCGGACGCCTGTTCCAAGGGTGCCATCCACTGGGGTTTCAAGCCTCGCAAGCAGTACGTCTACGACCCCAGCCGCCGCGCGCTTCTCAAAGGCGCGGGGTTGGCCTTCATCGGCAGTTTCTTCCTCTTCACGGGACTCGGACGTATCCAGCGCAACATCTTCCTGGTCAGGCCACCGGGTTCTCGCACGGAGCTGGATTTCCTCTCCACGTGCGCAAGGTGCGGCCAGTGTCTCAAAGTCTGTCCCACCAACGTGCTGCAGCCGGCCGTCTTCGAAGCAGGGATCGAAGGGATGTTCACCCCGAGCATGGACTTCCGCCGTGGTTTCTGCGAGTGGAACTGCAACGAGTGTGGCAAGGTCTGCCCTACCCAGGCCATCCGAAAGCTCGAGCTGCCCAAGAAACAGCAGACGGTGATCGGACGGGCCTACATCGACCGCAACATCTGCATACCTTGGTCCGAAGGACGGGACTGCCTGGTGTGCCAGGAGCTCTGCCCGGTCCCGCACAAGGCAGTCATCCTCGCCGAGGGGAGCGCGGTAGCCCAGGGAGGGAGGGTGATCATCGGCCCAACAGGCGTGACTTCAGGCGCGAGCGGGTCCGCGGACACGGGTGGGTCTCTGGCGACCGGCGGTCAAGCCCAGGTGGTGAAGCTGCCGTACGTCGCGCCGGAGCTGTGTATCGGGTGCGGCGTTTGCCAGTACAACTGTCCGCTGCCGAATCAGGCAGCCATCGTCGTCCGGGCCGTCCAGGAGAGCGAAGCGCTAACCAAGTAGCTGCACCATGCCCGTCCGCATCGGCCGCGAGGTCGTCGGTGGTTCGGAGGGGGCGAGTACACGCGAGCGTGTGGTGGAATCAGCCTACTGGAACTGCCCGCGGATCTCCCCGCTGGGGTGCTTGGTGGTGCCGATATTGAGGTAGACCTGGCCTGCCTTGATCAAGGCCACAAGATCGGCGATGGTATGACCTTTCAGAGTGCCGGTGAGTTTAGCGGCCGTGAACGAGCCCTGCGCCAATATCCCCGAAAACAGACCTTTCTTGGTCGGACCGGGAAAAGGGTGAGTATAGCCTCGCCGGTGGAGCCCCCGCTTTCCCCACATGGACCCGAGCGACGGTCACGGCGGTAATCATGGTCACGTCGACAATATAGGCGACGGTGGACCCACTCGGATCGAGAGTGAAGCTCACCGATCCAGCAGCGGAAGTGGTCACGGCAGGAGTCTCGCTCTTGCCGGAAAGATCGGCGCTGTAGGTCACCAGCGCAAGAGACGTGGAGCTCGTTGTTAGAACGGTGGACGCGGTAGTGCTGGTGCCCGAGCCCTGGCCACATCCCGCCACGACCACCAGTGCAAGAAGACAGGTTACGATGACGAGCTTCTTCACGAGACAGCCTCCAAACCTGTGAGGTCGCTGAGTGATCGTCTCCGGCGGACGATGACCACAAGAGGCACCTTGTGACTTGCCGAGACGTGCCGCCCGACAAGCATAAGGTGCTCTCATGAAAGGCCGATGAGCGAATGGATTCGGAGATTCAGATCAGGCGGACGACCCGGTCGTGATGTAGAAGAAGTCGCGCTTGTATGCCTGCAGCAGCCGGTTGTCCTGGTTGATCTCCTTGAGCACTGGTTCGGCCACCAATTTGCCGTTCTTGACCGCCACACGATCGAAGCGCGTCCAGGATTTGTTGATGTCCAACTGAATGCCGTCCCACACGCCTGCCTGGTGCATGGCGGCGGCAAGCGCCCGCATAGTCAGGCTGGGGCCGACCACGTAGTACAGGGTGCGGCGGTCCTTGCTAACGCCCACAGCTGATCGCCAGGTGGCCACTCCGCCCCCGAGGGTGAACCCCCAATCCTGCGGAGCATTGTCTTCGACATGCGGGTTGATCTCGCCGTGGGAGATCACGAGAGGTCCGTTCTGACGCCAGGACTGCATGTCGGATGAGGGGACGATATCTGTGCCCCAAGCGCCGAGGTCGACTCTTCCGTCGCTGTATATCACCAGGGTGCCCAGCTTGTCGCGCGCGGGCAGTGCCTCCACGCCGTTAGCCATCGCCCCAAAACTGCCGTGGCGGGCCTGAAATCCGCCATTGAAGGCCGCGAGGAGGCGACCAGGCTGAAGATCTGCAGTCGGGATCTTACCGGGTCGGTCGATCGGGTGGTCTGAGACCGGCTCCTTCGTGCCGAGGACGAAGTGAAGGCTCGTGTGGTTCAGGTCCAGTGCGACAACGGCCGCTATGGCAAAGCCACGTTGGCTGTCAGGTTGGAGAGCTGTCCGAAAGCCCACCGTCCGCCCGGAAGGATCCGTGATGTACGGGGACCATTTGCCCTCATCAGGCAAACTGCCCATCGGTGTCACCAGAGACGGCTGCCACGCGGCCTCGGTGGTTGAGGTGCTAGCGCTGGTTCTGCCGGTCGCGTCCGCCGTGCCGCCCGGACTGAGAGTGGTGGACGTTGGGGCGGTGGCTGCGGCGTTGGAGCCGGCCGCCGTGGGAGTGGAAGTACCGGAGTCCTTAGCCCAAGGATCGCCCCTATGCCCGATGCCCATAGCGTACTCGGCCCTGTGGATCGAGTCTTGCAAGGACAGAAGGAAGCTCTCGATGGATGCCGTAGCTCGATCGCCGATCAGCCCGCGCATCGCCTCTGCGCCCCTAGCTCCCAGGCCGGGCCAAATACTGACGGAACCGAGCATCACCACGAGCAAGACCACGATGACCAGCACAGCGATTACCCCGCGAAAGAGCCATCGTCGTTCGCGCAAACGCTTTAGCCGCCCAGAAAGACCCAAACGTCACGCCCTCGTTCAAAAACTCTGTGAACCCGTCGCTTGGCACAGCTCAGGACGGAAACGATAACATAGCTGTGAGCAGGAGGTCTTCGAACTGAGCGGAAAGCACTTCATGGGTAGCTCGAACGCAAACGCCACGGTCGCCATTCTTCGCACGAGTCCGGAGACGGTCCTGAGCGACTATCACGAGCTGATGAACCTCGCCGGCTATCGGCAAGTCATCGATTCTTCGGCAGAGACCGCGCTCAAGATCAATATATCCTGGCACTTCTTCTTTCCTGCGGCCTCCACCACTCCTTGGCAGCTGGACGGGGTGATCAGAACGCTGGCTTCGGACGGCTACGACCTTTCGCGCGTTCATGCTTGCCACAACCGGACCGTGGTGATCGACGCCCATCTTGGAGAGCGAGAGAACAAGCATCTCAGCGTGGTCGAGGGCCATGGTCTAAGGAACGTGCACCTCTACGAGGGGGAGGATTGGATCGACATCCGCGAAGCGGTGGGAGACCTCAGCAAGGAATTCCTGTGCTTGAACGATGTTTTCCCCCACGGTTTTGCGATTCCGCGACGTTTTGTCGGCGAGAACATCATCCACCTGCCCACAGTGAAGACTCACGTGTTCACGACCACCACGGGCGCTATGAAGAACGCGTTCGGAGGGCTCCTCAACGAGCACCGGCACTGGACTCACTCCCGCATCCATGAGACCTTGGTCGACCTGCTCATGATCCAGAAGAAGATCCATCGGGGGGTTTTCGCGGTCATGGATGGGACCTTTGCCGGCGATGGGCCGGGCCCTCGATGCATGACGCCTCATGTGAAGAACGTGATCCTAGCCTCGGCAGATCAAGTGGCCATCGACGCGGTGGCTGCCCGGCTCATGGGTTTCGACCCACTGAGTGACATCCGCTACATCCGGCTGGCCCACGAAAGAGGGCTAGGTTGCGGAGACACCCGGAACATCCGCATAGTCGGAGATGTCGCGGCCGCAGAGGAGAACTGGCACTTTGACGGTCCCTTCAAGCACATGACCTTTGCGTCGCGAAATCAGCACCGCATCTATTGGGGCCCGCTCAAGCGGCCCCTGGAATGGTCGCTCCGCAGTTGGCTGGCGCCGTGGTCGTACGTCGCCTCGGTGGGATACCACGACGTCTTCTGGTATCCAAGGAACGCCAGAAGGCAGATGGCCGATGCCATGCAGAGCGATTGGGGGCGATTGTTCCTGAACTGGGACTCGACGTGCGTCTCGCCGGACGGCAGGGGATATGAACCCACTGACACCGGGGACCCAGAGCGAGGGACCGGCTTCGCCAAAGCTCAGGCGCGGGAGGCCGAGGTGCGCATCCCCAGCCTGGGCGAGCGGCTTCGGCTCGTCGCTATG
Organism: uncultured Thermoleophilia bacterium; assembly: GCA_963772095.1. Classification (GTDB taxonomy): domain Bacteria; phylum Actinomycetota; class Thermoleophilia; order RBG-16-64-13; family RBG-16-64-13; genus Chersky-299. The sequence continues at coordinate 70,212 of CAVYVU010000021.1, read as the reverse complement.
GCTATTCGGGAATCTCCGGAAGTCAGGCGCAGGGAGAGATGAGTGCGACGATAGGCAAGCTGTCGGCTTCAAATGGCACATCTGCGGTCATCGCCGGCAAGTACGCGCTCTTCGCCGCCGTCGCCACAGGATGCAACCTTGGCGCCCAAGCACTTGCAGACCATCTCTACCGAGGCACGCTTGCCGTCTACGTGTCCCTTTTTGTGGGGACTCTGGTGGGTCTTGTGGTGAAGTACCTGCTTGACAAGAACTTGATCTTCTATGACAACACTCAGGGACTGGTCCGAAGCTGGTGGCAGTTCGTGCGTTACGGCCTCACGGGAGTCCTCACCACTGCCATTTTCTGGGGATTCGAGCTGGGTGCATACCACGCTTTCCACGCTCAGCTGGCCCGCTACCTAGGTGGAGCCTTGGGGTTGGCCATCGGCTATTGGCTGAAATACCAGCTTGACAAGCGGCTGGTCTTTCGGAGAAGCACATAGCGAGCGTAGCCGGTCCCCGACTTCTTCATCCCTCTTTCATCGGTTCTGTCTAAGCTGGCTCTGCCGGGCTTGCCGACGACCATCGGCCGCCTCTCCTCGGAGGTGACGAGGCTGATCGGTGAGCCTGCGCAGCGCAGACGGGTGTACGGGACCTTGAAAGGGGAAGACCTCTGGCTTTGCCCATCCAGTCAGACATCACGACGAGCTCGCCTCGTGCAATCACGCGATCTGAGCCCTTCGCTGTCTCACTCGTTCGAAGCTTCCGGCCCAAGCAATGGTTGAAGAACCTCCTGGTCTTCGCGGCTCCTGGAGCGGCTGGAGCTCTCACGCAAGGGCCGATGTGGGTGCATTCGGCGCTGGCCTTCGCTGCCTTCAGCTTGGTGTCGAGCTGCCTGTACCTAGTGAACGATGTCATCGACGCGCCCTTCGACAGGCTGCATCCGGCCAAGCGGAATCGACCGGTGGCCGTGGGCGCGGTCTCGACTCGGAACGCCCTGATCGCGGCAGGCATCTTGCTTGTCGCCGGCGAGATCCTGGGAGCACGAGTGGCTCCCTCATTTCTGTTTGTGCTCAATATCTATCTCCTCATGGCGATGGCGTATTCGCTCCTGCTGAAGCGCGCGTTGGTCGTGGACATCGTGGTCGTGGCGGCGGGCTTCGTGCTGCGGGCGATCGCGGGCGGCGCCGCGACCGGGGTGCCTAACTCCAAATGGTTTCTTTTGCTCGTTTCCTTCGGCGCACTGTTCGTGGTGACCGGAAAGCGGTATGCGAATCTTGACGTCCTGCAGCCTGGGTCACCTACCAGCGGACGCGCCCCCCGCTACTCGGCGCCATTTCTTCGCCGTCTGGCGCTTCTCGCCTCGGGCGCCACTGTGGTGGCCTACGTCCTATGGATATTCTCGCCCCACGCGCGCGAGTACGGCATCCTCATTCCCCTTTCCGTCCTGCCGTTTGCTCTTGCAATCGGGCGGTACGCCTTTCTCGTAAGGATCAAGAAGGGGGGCGCGCCGGAGGACTTGTTCACCCGCGATCGCGTGCTGCAACTCGCTGTGCTCCTCTGGCTGGTCGTTTATGGATGCGGAATCTACGTCGCGGCCGGATAGCATGGCTTTGGCCCGAAACCGAGGATCATCGCGCGGATGCTCAGGGGCGACCCCGGAGCGGCCTGCGCATGCCAAGGATCGCGGCCTCAGGCTCGATGCGGCAGACTGGGGCTGGGACGAATCGCCAAGCACTGGAGCCAGCCGGGCGAGGCGTCTCTCGACAGAAACCGTCCGGCATGTGTCGTCCGGAGCCCGCTCGCCGCTGGCGTCCCCAGCACGTGGGCGCGGGCATAGTCGGGGCAAGCGCCGGCGGAGGCCTCTCTCGCGGCGAGTCCGGCAGCTACGGGCCGCAGTCCTCGTGATCCTGTTTGTGCTTTTCGTCGCCGCCGCTTGGTCGTACGTGGGTGCCCTGACAGCCCCGGGGAGCTCGTCGCTTGGTACTCGGACCGTTGAGTGGATTAGCAACAAAGTTCCAGGGGGCCGGCCGGCCGTCTTGCTCGCCGAGCGGGTGTGGTACAGCTGGACCGCTCCTCCCAAGGGCGGAACGCCAGCTGGGGACAGCCTGCCCCATGCGTCGACAGCGGGGCAAATAGGCGATTCCCCGCAAAACTCGAGTTCCATGGGACCGGCCACTACCGACTCTGTCACCGGCACCACAACAGCACTCCAGGCACCGCCCCATCTTGCCCCGCCGGCGCCTTTAGTGCCTGTTGCGGCAAGCCCCCTGCCGCAAGAGGGCCAATGGCAAGCAGCCGGTCGTCTCGTCCGCGGTCTACCGGCCGTGAGGGTCACGTACCTTCGCCCCGATCCGGTTCACACCAGCCTCGTCACTGGCGTGATGTGGTTGGACATGAAGTTGCTGCAGGCCGAGTTGGTGCCGGGCACCCAGGTGCCGGTGCGGGGTGTCTCATGGCCCGGCCCACATTTCAGCATTCCGGCGAGCGCACGCGCGGACCTGGAAGCGACGTTCAACTCCGGTTTTCTCTTGCGCGACTCCGGGGGTGGCTGGTATGGCCAGGGTCGGATGGCCGCGCCGCTGGTCGACGGGGCCGCATCGTTGGTCATATACAAGGATGGGACCGCTACGGTGGCCCAATGGGGACGTGACGTCTCAATGGATCCGAGCGTGGTGGCGGTGCGGCAGAACCTCCAGCTCATCGTGGACCACGCTCAGATCACCCCAGGAGTGGGAGCGGATAACTACAAGATCTGGGGGAAGACGCTGGGCAATACAGTGATGGTATGGCGCTCGGGGGTAGGCGTCACGAAAGATGGAGCTCTTGTGTATGCCGCTGGCAAGGGACTCTCGGTCAAGTCGTTGGCAGATGTGCTCCAGAGAGCCGGAGCCGTCGAGGCGATGGAGCTCGATATCAACACGCAGTGGACGTCGGCGTACTACTACGAACTTGCCCCAGGCAGCGCACAAGTCGTCTCTTCCACGAAACTGCTACCCAACATGGTCCGCTCGGCGACGCGATTCCTGGTGCCAGACGAGCGTGATTTCGTCGCCTTGCTCGTGCGGCCGGAACTTATGTCTAAGCCGTAGCCGACAACCATGCACCTCCGGTCACCCGCGCACACGCTATCCGGGCTTCTTAATCTGATTTTCATGTTTAGGGCATAATGTCCCGCAATGCGAATCCTTCTGGTCGAAGATGAACGCAAGATATCCACCTACGTGCGCAGGGGGCTCGAGGAAGCCGGTCACGCCGTGGACGCTGCGTTCACGGGGCTTGAGGCGTTGCGCTGGGCCGGAACCGCGGATTACGACTCGATCGTGCTCGACATCATGCTGCCGGAGATGGATGGCATCAGTGTATGCCGCGAGTTGCGCAAGCGAGGCGTAAGCTCCTCCATACTGATGCTGACCGCTCGGGATTCGGTGGACGACCGCGTCGCGGGTCTCGACGCCGGCGCCGACGACTACCTCGTCAAGCCGTTCGCAATGAAAGAATTACAGGCTCGCCTCAGGGCACTTGCGCGTCGGGCCTCTGAAGCTCCACGCAGTCCCATCATGACCATCGCCGATCTTGTCCTGGATCCGGCTACACACCAGGTGACCAGAGCTGGGAAGAAGATCGTGCTCTCAGCCAAGGAATTCGCCATCCTCGAGCATCTCATGCGGAACACCGGTTTGGTGTTGACTCGCACCATGATCACCGAGCACGTCTGGGATTATGACGTGTTTCACCAGTCCAACGCCGTGGACGTCTACATCCGTAACCTGCGCCGCAAGATCGACGATCAATTCGAACCGAAGCTGATCCAGACCATCAGGGGTGTCGGGTACCGGCTTTCGGTCGAGCCCGAGGGCTAGAGCAGCCCGTGCAAGGTGAGGAGGCGAGCCGGCGGCGTTTCGGACCGCGGAGCCTTCTGCGGTCGCTGATCCGGTTGGTGCACACGCGGTCGCTACGGGTGCGTTTTGGACTCGGTGTGGTCGCCCTTATGGTAATCGCCCTCGCGCTTTTCGGTGCCTTCGTTTATCTGAACGTCGACAAGGGATTGCGAAGCGGGGTAGACGACTCGCTTCGGGTGAGCGCTTCGCAAGCCGCGGCTACCGTGGATCTGGACAGCGGAAAACTGGTCCTCGGGGACAGTCTGTCGGGCAGTAATGCAGCCCTTGGCTCTTTGCAGGCACGAGGACACACAGTACGGTACCTCGGCCCAAACGGAGAGATCCTTGGTGGGTTCGGCCCCCTTTGGAACTCCCCCGTCAACAGCCAAAGTCTGGCGGCGGCTCGGAATGGTCGTCCGGCCTTTTTCGATCTGAGTGATCCGGCGGCGGACAAGGACTACCGCCTTTATACCCTTCCGGTGGTCTCCGGTCAGAACGTGGTGGGCTACGTGCAGGTGTTTCAGAGCCTCGACTCGGTGGAAGAGACACTTGCTGAGCTCCTTGCTGCTCTTCTTGTAGGTGGCGCGCTCATCACGGTCGCGGGCGGGCTCGGAGGTTACTTCCTGGCCGGCAGGGCGCTCGCGCCCATCGACGTGATCACCCGGACCGCGCGGCGCATCTCGGCGCGCGACCTTTCCGCTCGGCTTAACGTCCCCACCAGTGACGACGAAGTCGGGCGGCTCGCCTCGACCTTCGACCAGATGCTCGAGCGCCTCGAGAACTCGTTCAAACGCGAGCGTCAGTTCACCGCGGACGCTTCCCACGAACTGCGCACTCCACTGGCCGCGATGGAAGCCATCCTGAGCGTCGTCCGCTCCGAGCCGCGGACATCTGCCGAGTACGAGGAGGCGCTTGACGACCTCGCGGAGGAGACCGCGCGGCTTCGGGCGCTTGCTGAAGACTTGCTCCGTTTGGCCCGGGGGGCACAGCCTGTCTCGGCAGAGTTCGCCCCGGTCGACATCTCGATGCTCGTGCAGGACGTGGCTGATGCCCTCAGGCCGCTGGCAGAAGCCAAGGACCTGTACCTCAAGTCCGACGTCACACCAGACCTGGTGCTGACGGGCGACAGCGACAGCTTGATCCGAGTGTTCCTCAACCTGGTCGACAACGCCATCAAGTTCACGGAACAAGGCGGAGTCACCGTCAGGGCCTATTCCGACGCGGGTGCGGCCGTGGTGGAAGTGAGCGACACCGGTATCGGCATCCCGCCGGAACGCTTGCCGAGTATCTTCGAGCGCTTTTACCGAGTGGATTCCTCTCGTTCCACGCCGGGCACGGGGCTTGGGCTCGCGCTCGCCCTCCAGATAGTCCAGAACCACGAAGGCACGATCACGGCTCGTAGTTTCGAGGGAAAGGGATGCACCTTTGCCGTTAGGTTCGGTAAGAGGACCGTGAATGAATGAACTGGGGATTTTCCTTCATCTGAGTTTCATGCCGGGGCCTTAACCTCCAGCCCAGGAGGGTGGACATTCCCTCTGTCCACTCTGTAGGAGGTGGCTTCATCACACGCGCGAGGCTGATCACTCTGGTCGCCGGAGATGTTCTCGGCGCGGCGGCTTTCCCCGACACGGCAGCCGGCGCTCGCGATCATCGTTCCAGCGAGGATGACGGTCCCCTACGCCGTCAACCGCAATCACCCGAAACCGTACGCCATGGCGGTCGGCTGGGATCTCGCCTCGTGCGGCTCCCATCCCTCGAGCTGTCACCTCTGACCACTCCTCAGCACTCTGCCCCTGGTGCCCTCCAGGGGCAGAGCCCTCTCCTTCTAGGCCGAGTTGGTAGGTCGACCGACGGGCGAGGACCCTTCTGTGCAGCGCGGCGGCCTATGATCGAGGTCGTCCGTGACCTGTAGTGCGCACACGTCGACGGTGGCTTCACACGTCCGGGGACGCGCCGTTCGCCCTGCGATCTGCAGCTACGAAGACTCGCGGTACCGCACCAGGTTCTGGCCGGGGCGAAGGTATGAAGATCGGGCTGAACGGATCGCCCTCGCGCGTATGCTGCCTCCGTCCGGAAGACGGCTATGCGAGATCGGCGCTGGCTTCGGTCGCCTGGCGGACGAGTACGCTGGGTACGACTGCGTGCTCCTGCTCGATTACTCGGTCTCTTTGCTCCGCGAGGCGGCCGACCGTCTCGATCACGATCCGCGATTCATCTTCGTGGCGGCGGACCTCTACCATCTCCCCTTTGCCGATTCGGCTTTGGACACAGTGGTCACGGTGCGCGTCCTCCATCATGTGGTGGACCTGCCGCTCGCGTTCGCACAGATAGCAAGAGTCTTGCGACCCCACGGCGCCTACGTCACAGAGTTTGCCAACAAGCGACACCTGAAAGCGCGGCTTCGCCGCCGGCTCACCGGCCGTGGACCGGATCTTGACAGTCTCGAACCGCACGAGTTCGTTCCCCTGAACTTCGATCTTCATCCGCGGCGCGTCGTCCAGACTCTGGGTTCCAATGGGCTCACGGTAGAAGAGGAACGGGCAGTCTCGATCTTTCGCCTGCCGGCCCTCAAGCGACTGGTCCCATCCGGTCTCCTCGCCTGGGCCGATGGTCTTCTGCAACACCCGCTGGCCGGTCTTGACCTGACCCCCAGCATCTTTCTAAAAGCCCGTTCGACGAAGCCTGATGAGGCCCCGCTGAGTCGCGCTTTGTGGCGCTGCCTAGCGTGCGGATCGACCGATTTCGAGGCCTCCGGAGAAGGGCTCGGATGCCAGGCGTGCGGGCGCGCCTACCCCATTCTGGACGACATCATCGACTTTCGGTAGGGAATCGGGAGTCGAATAGCTGGACCGATCCTGAGGAGCGGCTGGTGGTGCTATCGCATCCTCATACACAGCCTCGAACTCCTCCAGGGTCCGTTCGAGCGCGTGTTTCTGGATGATGACCAAGCTCGCATCGCCCATCCGCCTCCGCAACCCGTCGTCAGTAAAGAGAGCCTGTATCCGTGCGCATAGACCTTCCGGGTCATCCCGAGCGAAGAGGTAGCCGTTCTCCCCGTGGTGGACCAGCTCGGGGAGGGCCATGGCGTCCACGGCCAGGACGGGCAGCCCAGAAGCCATCGCCTCCATGGTGGCGATGCTCTGCAGTTCGGCCGTGCCGGCCATCATGAAGCAATGCGCGGCTCGGTAGAGAGCGGGAATATCCGCATCGGGGACGAAGCCCAGAAAAGTCACTCTGTCCTTGAGCTCAACGTGGCGTACGAGGGCTTCCAGTTTCTCGCGGCACGCTCCGGTGCCGGCTATTGCGAAGTGGATGGGAACGTTCCTCGGTAGACGCCCCATGGCCCGGAGGACCAGATCCAGGTTCTTCTCTTTGTCCAGCCGCCCCACGTAGAGCAGAAGGGGCACGCCGGGAAGGCCGAACGTTCGCCTCAGGACAGAGTCGTCGGCGCCGTCGGGATGGAAGCGGTCCAGGTCGATACCGTTGGAGATCACCCGGATCTCCCTTCGAGAACCCGTTCCGTTTCATGAAGCTCGCGGCGGTGTTGGTGGGCGTGGTCACCTGGTCGAGATCCTCGTAGACGGCGCGAAACTGAGCCCACAGCCAGTGTCGAAGCCGCGAGTCCAAACGGGACGGTAGGTGGGCGTAGTGCGTCAGGTTCTCCGGCATGAAGTGGTTGGTGCCCACGACCGGGATCCCGAGCCTCTTCGCGTTGCCGATCAGAGCTTTGGAGATGGGAAAGTGTCCCTGCGCATGGACCACGTCCGGCCGGAAATCACGGAGAGCAGTCGACGTCGCTCCGTCGAGGTCGGGCGGGAAGGCCACGCGCATGCCCTTGTAGAAGAAGACCGGCACTGAGCGGATTCCGAACACGTTGATGCCGCCGACGCTCACATACCCCGAACCGAAAGTCGTGGACGGGGCGACCACCAACAACTCGTGGCCTCGCCGGGTGAGATTCGCCGCCAGTCTCTGCGCGAAATACGAGGCTCCGTTGACCTGCGGGTAGTAGCTGTCGGTTGTGATGAGGACTCTCACGGTCGCCCCGATCAGAGGAGACGACGCGCGAAGCGCCGGGGGATGAGATAGGCGATCGCTCCTAGAACCGCCAGCGCGACCATGCCGAGAGCGAGGTAGTTGAGGACGTTGCCGGCTTGGCCGTAGGCCTTACCGAAGTAGTAGCCGAAGAGCAGGAGGGCGAGTGACTTAGGAACGGTCGCCATGAGGTTGAACAGGATGAACCGTCGTGGCTTGACTCTGGCGACGCCGGCTCCCACCAGAACGAGCGACCCTACTGCGTGCGTGAGCTTGCCCAGGAGCAGCGTCTTCCCAGCATGCCTCTCGAAGTGTCTCTCGATGCGCAGAAGGCGTTCGGGCGTGACGCCCACGTATTTGCCCCAGCGTCCCGAGAACCCCCGTCTCCCCCAGCGCCCGGCGGCATACCAGATGCAGTCGCCGGTGACGTCGCCGGCCACGATGATCAGGTACACGAGAAAGAGATTGACGTAACCGAGCGAGGCAAGAAACCCGCAGAGGATGGTGACGATGGGGCCTTCCACCACCGTCAGCGGGAAGAGGACGGCGTAGGTGTATGTGGCGAGAAGCGGGAAGAGGTGGGCTAGGGTAAGGATATGAGTCTACCTTCGCGGTGGTCCACTAGAGGATCCGCGTTGCGCCGTAATAGCTGCCGCGGAAGACATTGCTTATCTGCACCTGGGATCCGGTGGCGTTGATCATCTGTCCGTTACCGATGTAGATGCCAACGTGGTGGATCGGGTTGTAAAAGAACACGAGATCGCCGGGCTGCAACTGATCCCGCGACACATGCGTGCCGTAGTCGTACTGCATTCGGCTCGAGTGCGGCAAGCTGACTCCTACTTTTGCGTACACGTACATCACCAACCCTGAGCAATCGAAACCGCTCGGACTTGAAGCGGCCCAGACGTAGGGTACCCCCAGGTACTGCATCGCAATCTCGACCACTTTGGCGCCGGTCGGCGAAGAAGGCACTGTGCCGCCGGAGCCACCGCCCGAGCCGCCGGCGGTGCTGGTCGAGCCGTCGCCATTACCGCCGGCAGAACCGCCACTCCCCGTATTCGTGCTTGATCCACCGCCACCTGCGTTGGAGCCGCTTGACGGATGTGTGCCGGCGCGCGCGGCAGCGACCGCGGCCGCATGGAGTGCCGCCGTACGAGCCGCCTCCTTGGCTGCGGCGTCAGCGGCGGCCTTAGCTGCTTCCTTCCTGGCTGCAGCGGCCAACTGGGCCTGCCGGGCCGCCTCCTCCTTCTGGAGTTGGGCGACCTGGGCTTCCTTGCCTTTGAGAGCCTGTTTCTGGGTAGCAAGCTGCGCGAGTACTTTCTGCTTCGCATCAGCGGTCTGAGCGGCATACTTCTTCTGTTGCTTCAGCTGAGCGGCCAGTTTGCTCTGGTGATCGGCCACTTGCGCCGTGTAGGTCTTCACTTGTTTGACTAACAGAGCGTCCTGCTGACTGATGCGGCTGAGTTGCTCGAAGCGGTTCACCAGGTCGGAGAAGCTGCTTGCGCCCAGCAGCACGCTGAGCATGCTCGAATCCCCTTCCTTATAGATAAGAACGAGGCGGTCGCTCAGCTGGGCCTGCGCCGAGGTGAGATTCTTCTGTGCCGCGGTCAGCTCGACTGAAGTCTTCTTGGCCGCTGTTTGCGTCTGCTGGAGCTGCGCGTTGCTGTAGTCGTAGTTCTCAGTGGCCTTGCTCAGGTCGTCGTCAAGCTTGTTGATAAGGTCGGTGAGGGCTTGAGCGTCGGCCTTAGCCTTGGAGATGGCGGGAGTGTCCGCCCGCGCGACGCTGTAGCTGGAGAGCGTCATGAGCAAGGCGATCAGGAATAGCGCCAAGAGACGGCGAGGGACAACGTGTGCGCTGCGGCTGTCTAGGGACACACTTCTCCTCATCTGGCCGGGCGTTGAAGAACCTGTGCAAATCGAGCCGTGACGCGAACAGTCCAGAGTTTACGAGCCGTAGATGAATGTATGATGAAGGAGGCAGCCGCCACTACCTTTCAAGAAACCCTCGTCAAAGCAGCCATTTCGGCTTAGTATTGAAAACAGTTGCGGGTCCGCACAAAGGGGGGGTGGGATGCTGTTACGAGTAGACATTCGCCGGCTGGGCTCTCGCACCGCAAAGGATGACTGGCTCGCCCTTGCGTTCGCCGGACTCCTCGCCGCGCTCACCCTCGCCCTCATCACTCTTTTCGGCTCTAGCGCCGAAGTTGAAGCCGCAGGTTTGACGGCCGGCTGGACCAAGGTGGTATCCGGCGGCTTCACCGATCCGAACAACTCGTACGCTCCGGCGGTCACCGAGTTCAGAGGCTATCTATACTTGAGTACTACCGCCAACGAGTCGGGGTTTGTCTTCTCCAACAGTCGCAAGTTGGGCGGCGAGATCTGGCGCTCGGCAGATGGGGTCAAGTGGGAACAGATCGGCAAGCCAGGCCTCGGCAACCCACACAACTCATCGTTCAACTTCGTGACCTTCCACGACAAGCTCTACGCCATCGCTTTCAACCTCAACGACCACGGCATCGAGATCTGGGTCACCGGGGACGGCCAGAACTTCACCGAGATCGAGAAGGGTGGCTTCGGTGACAAGAACAGCGACTCAGCGGTGGGGTTCGTGTTCGCGGATCGCCTGATAATCGGTGTCGCCAACAGCGATAGTGGCGCGCAGATTTGGGTGTCCGAAGATGGGCAGACTTTTCGGGAAGTTGTCAGCGGAGGGATGGGGGACAAGGGCAACACGGGCATCATAGCCATGATCCTTCAGGGTGAGCGGATGTCGATCCTGAACGGTCAGCTCTATGTGGGGACGTCGAACCCGGGCTCAGGGGGAGAGATCTGGCGCACGGGGGACGGGCTCAAGTGGGAGCGGGTCGCCGACGAAGGGCTCGGCAGAAGCGCAAGCATAAGCCTAACCCCGTTTATCGTTTACCAGGGCCAACTCTATGTGACGGGCGTGACCGGGGGAAGCCTGGACAAGCTGAAGGGGATGGACATCTTCCGTACGAGCGACGGGACCACATGGGAGAAGGTCGTGAGTGACGGCTTCAGTGTAGGCAAGGAGCGGAACGTCCATGGATCCCTCGTCGACTTCCAAGGCAAGCTGTATCTCGACATGAACACCATGGATCCTCGCCTGCTCATCCCGGGCAATCCTTCTGAGCGCATGGCCCCCCGTGGATTTCAGCTGTACGTCTCTGCGGACGGCGCGAATTGGACGCAGGTGGGGAAAGACGGCTTCGGTCAGTCCACCAGTCTGTATGCGGATGTGAACGTAATCGGCGATACGGTCTACCTCAGTTCGTTCGACTACCACAAAGGCGGCCAGGTGTGGCGTTCTGTCAATGGGCAGGATTGGGAGGTGATCTTTCGGGAGCCGGACCCCAGTTTCTTCAGTGAGGGGGGCGGAGTATGGGACTTCAAGGGCCATCTGATCTGGATCGACAACGACCTCGTCCATGGGCTGGAGATATGGCGGACCGACGCGCAGGTCGTCGCCGACGCGACGACGACCACCGCGAGAGGTGAGACGACTTCGACCACCTTGGGCGTCACCGGGACCACCATCGGCGGCGTGGCCGGCACCACCGCCGGCACTTCTGCTGGACCCGCTGGTACTACCGCGGGCACAGGTGGGGCGGGCGGAGGCCCCAACGGTGGAGCCGAGGGAGGGAGCGCCAAGGCCGGGGGTCTGTCCGGGGGGTGGATCGCCCTGGTTGCAGTGCTTGCCGTGGTGGTCGTGGCCGCCCTGGCGGCGACGGCCTTCGTGGTCGGCCGCGCGCGTGGCAATCGAACAAGGACCTCAGCCTCGATGGCACCCAGCAGAGTTTTTGGGGCTCCCGATGACTCGGCCGTCCCCGGTGCCGCGGAGGTCGGCACCGGCGGGGAGAGCGTGGCCGGGACGATTGCGACCCCCACTCGCTCGTTCTGCTCGGAGTGCGGGGCTTTGCTGGAGCCGGGCGCGAAGTACTGTGCCGGCTGCGGCCGGCCCTTGTAGCAAGTCGCGGCCGGGTTCCGGAGGGTCTTCACTGCCCTCGACCGCCGATCGACCTGTATCGGAGGTGAGGCTGGGCCGAGTGGAGGCTTCCCCCCTTGGTGGTTGACGCGTTTCATTTCTGGGCATCTATTGCTTCCATGGCGTTGCGTTAAGGGGCGCGACGTTGAGATCTGGCCGCGCAAGGGGGAGACGCATGAGAATATCGCAGTCGGTTCTCTCGGGCGTCCCGCTGATCCGACTGGATGGCGAGGTCGACCACCAGTGCGGCGCCGAACTGCAGATGGCAGTGCAGGAAGCGCTGGCGTCAGGCGCGCGGCAGATCCTCATCGATCTCGAATCTTGCGCGTACCTTGATAGCGCGGGGCTTGGCGTCCTCCTGAGATTGGCGGAGGAATTGAGGGGCTGCGGCTGGGTGGGAGCGGTTGCACCCTCACGGATGGCGCTCCGGCTTTTTGAACTTGTCGGGCTGACGTCGGAGCCCGATTTCCGCATATTCCCGTCCATGAGTGACGCGCGTTCGGTGCTGAGAGGCCGTGAGTGCTCATCGCGCGAGGCAAAGGCCTAAGAACTCGTTTCAGAGTGACGATCTGCACAAAGAAGGGCGCTCGATGGTCGGGGATCGAGCGCCCAAAGAGGCAGGAGTCAGACCCGCGCTTGCGCGTGATCCCCAGGGAGGGTACGCAGATCCGAGTTCCTGGATTGCATGATAGACCGTCGCTCATAAAGTTCGCGTAAGGGTTCCAAGCCGGCAGCTGTTGTCGGTACGCCCGGGTCCCGGGCATCGGGCCCGGAGGATTCGGTGCGGCGCCCGAAGACACTCGGCTCGTGGGTGCAATCGCCGGACCGGCGGCTATGCAGGTAGGAATACCGAGAACTTGGAGCCCCTGCCCTCCGCGCTTACCAACTCCAACCGTCCCCCCGCGCGCTCCACGAGGCGCTTGGCGATGGCCAGCCCGAGCCCATTTCCTTCGAGGTTGCGGGTCTCGGCTCGCTTCTCCCGGAAGAACTCGCCGAACACATCGGCCAGGTGTTCGGCCGCGATGCCGATGCCCGTGTCTTCGACGTCGATGCGCACCCACTCCCCGTCGCGGCCGGCGCAGATGGCAACTGAGCCACGGTCGCGGTTGTATTTCACTGCGTTGCCGATGAGGTTCCCGACGATCATGTCGAGGTCGTCGGCTGAGATCAGGACCCGCGGGAGATCGGACTCGATATTCACCTTCGCGACGATCTCGCGAGCAGCAAGACGCTCCTTCTGCATCTCCACGCCGGCGAGGACGGCGGGCTCAACCGCAAGCAATTCGGCGCTCGCGAGGTCTCGCGCCTGTTCACTCCGGGAAAGGGTCAGGAGATCGCCTATCAAGTCCACCAGACCATCGATGCGCGCCTCAGCGCGGCGCAGCATGGGAATGTAGGCGTCCACCTGGTCGCCAAGGCTCTTGTCGGTGGCCACCTCCACCAGGCTGCGCACCGCTCCCAGCGGCGACTTGAACTCATGGACCATCGTCCGGATGAAACGCTCCTTCTCCATCGCCAGACGGCGTACCTCCGAGATATCGGAGAGTGTGAGGATACGACCGAGGGCGGTGGCGTCTTCGGCCCGGAAGGTCACGATGCTGGCCATGTAGCTGCGCTCGCCGATAGTGAGCTCGCTCACGGTACGGTCTTTGACCGGGGCGGACAGTTTTTCGGCAAGGGATGCCAGGGGGCCCTGCGCCAGGACATCCCGAACGGAGTGACGCAACACCTGCTCCTCAGCGATCCCGATCAAGGCAGCCATAGCCCGGTTGGCGAGAACGATCTCGTCTTCCCGGTTCACCACGAGCACGGCGTCCCGCAGCGACGACACCAGCGAATGTGTCTGGGTCTTCTCCTCAGCCAGTGCGAGCAGGCCTGCCTCGTGCTCCCGGCGCAGACGTTCTGCCTCCACCCTGGCTTGCTTGTGGCGGGCGAGGGTTTCCACCACGCCGATCAGGTCGTCCGGGGAGAACGGTTTGGGCAGGAAGAAGTCGACCCCCTGCCGCGTCGCCGCGATAGCCGTGTCGATATTGGCGTATGCCGTGATCATGCAGGTCATCGGCTGCAGGCCGTTTCTCTTGATGGACTGGAGGATCATCAAGCCGTCGATATCGGGCAGACGATAGTCGAGCAGGGCGACGTCGTACTCGTTGGCCTCGAGCAAAGCGAGGGCCGCTTCTCCGGTCTCGCAATCGTCCACGGAGTAGCCCTCGATCTCGAGGATCTGACGGATGCCTGTCCGAACTCCGTACTCGTCGTCCACTACCAGGATCTTCGCGGGGTTCATCGCGTCGGCTCCGCCTCGCCAGAAGTCTCGGCCGATCCAGCGGGTCCGGATGTCCCCGGGCGCAGCTCCGCGCCGCTTGACGCCCCAGCGGGCCCGGATGTCCCCGGGTGCGCGTCGACCTCGCCAGAAGTCCCGCCCGGTCCGGCGAGCAGTTCCTCGGCCACGCCAAGCAGCTGCTTGCCCGTCACTGGTTTGTCGATGAAGCGGTCCAGCCTCGACCATGCACGCAGGCCGTCCATCTCGTCGTCGAAGCGTTGCCCGGTCGCTGCCGCCACCCCGCTCAGCATCACGATAGGGGTCGCGTGCAGGCGCTCGCGCTTGCGCATCTCGTAGCCGAGCCTGAAGCCGCTGTCGAAGCGCTCCATCATCAGGTCGAGGAATATGATGTCCGGGGTGGCCGCCTCGAGTGCCTCCATGGCCTCCGCGCTGCTGGACGCCGTGACCACGGTATGCCCGCGGCTTCCGAAGTACGCCGCCTGGGCCTGCAAGAAATCGCCATCGTCGTCCACGAACAAGATGCTCCACGTGGTCGTCATCTCACCTACTCCTCATATGGTGGTTCGCGCCACCGGCGGCGGCATCGCGCTGCCGCCGGTCATGGCGTCCTCGGCGGTCAACGGTTTCTCGCCGGCCGCGTGGGTGATGGGGATCTCGACGTGGAACGTCGTGCCGTGATCGGGCTCTGACTCGAACCAGATGGTGCCGCCGTGCATCTTGACGATGCCGTACGAGATCGGCAGTCCCAGGCCCGTTCCCTTGCCGATGCTCTTGGTGGTGAAGAATGGCTGGAAGACCTTGTCCTGCGCTCCGGCTGGGATGCCGCACCCTTCGTCGCTAACCGAGAAGCGGACCCTGTGGTGTTCCGGCGTCTCGTATGCCGACAAACGCACGGTGCCGCTCCTGCCTTCCATGGCTTCTACGCCGTTCTTGAGCAAGTTGACCAGGACCTGCGTCATCTGGTCGCGGTCCAGGTCGGCCTGCAGGCCAGGGGTGACTTCCAGGGCGAGCTTCGCGCCGACCCCCGAGCCATTCCCATCCGGGCCGGTTCCCCCCGGCCCCGGACCCAGGGTGCAGGCGGCCGCATCGACAGCCGACCGCGCCAGTTCGCCGATCGACACCGGTTCGATATGCACCCGGGTCTGGCGGGCGAAGTCCAGGAGGTTGCCGATGATCCTCTTGCAGCGCTCGGATTCGTCTGCCACCAGCTTGAGATCGTGGCTGAGGTCGTCACGATCTTGGAGCTTGCGTCGCAGGATATGCGAGTAGAGCAGTATGCTACTCAGCGGGTTGTTCAGCTCGTGAGCCACTCCGGCCGCCATCTGGCCCATGGAGGCGAGTTTCTCGGTGTTAATGAGATGGCGATGGACCTCACGCAGGTCTTTCCACGGCACTCGTAGCTCGTGGCATACCCGCTCAGCCTGGTCGATCATGAACGGCAGGCACATGGCCTCCTCCGCCATACCGCTGGCGACGGCGATGGCCTTATCCCGGCATGTGGGGTACCCGCACGCCCCGCAGTTGAGCTCGTCCTCCGGGAAGAACTTGTTCGTGCGAGCCAAGATCTGGCGGATCTTCTCTTCACTCGGCCGTCCGTGCCGCTGGTCGTTGGCCATGAAGCCCCGGCCCAACCAGAGGGATATGGGCTCTTCATCGCACAGTGAAAGGTCGCCGGATTCCTGCCTGCGCAGGCTCTCGGCGGCGAACTCGATCACCCGGCGCTTGCGCATCACCACCGGTTCACCCGCCTGGACGCCGGGGCCGCAGTAGCATCCCTGGCACATGAGCGCTTCCACGAGCAAATTCTTGTCAGCTTCTCTCTCGGCGACCGCGTCGAGCGCCTGGATGGTTTCATCGTGGCCGCTCACTACGATCAGCTCGGGATCGAGGATCCCGCCACCCAGCCGGGCACTCTCGAGCATTCCGCCGGGAACCGGGAACATGCGCGCATTTCCTGCGAGCGGGGGGTCGAAGTCGCTGGCCGGCATCTGGGCGAGATCGACCCCGCGGGCGGCAAGGACCTTGTGGGCCTCGGTCAAAGTAAGCACCCCGTCCACCACTCCCACCACTTCGGGATTGCGTGCCTCGGACTTTTTGGCCACGCACGGGCCGATGAAGACGCAACGTACATGCTGTCCGTAGCGCGCCTTGACGGCCAGAGCCGTCGCGATCATCGGCGATACGATGGGAATGAGCCGCTCGGTGAGGTCGGGGTGATACTTCCGCACGTACTCGACCACCGCCGGGCACGGGGTAGCGATGTGGACGCCGGTAGGGTTTTCGGTCAGGTACTCGCGGTATGCCTGGTTGACGAGCTCGGCGCCGTAGGCGACCTCCACCACGTATGCGAACCCTGCCTTGCGCAACCCTCCGACCACCTGCGCCGGCGGCACGGAGAAGCCCGCGGGGAACGAGGGCGCCACGAGTGCCGCCACCGTCCCACCTCTGTCGAGCAGCCAGAAGGCCCTTTCGGTGCTGTCGAGGTAGGCCTTCGCGTTCTGAGAGCAGACGATAGTGCAGTTCCCGCACCCGATGCACCGTTCCGGGACCACGGAAGCCTGCCCGTCCTCGATACGGATAGCTTTAGCCGGGCAGTCACGCACGCAGGTGTAGCAACGGCGGCAGTTCTGCTTGATCGTTGTGATGATGCCTTCCATCGTCGTTCGCCTAGCCCCTCATGCTCGCAATGGCCGGCGTTCCGCTCGCAACCGGTTCAGTGCTCAAGCAGATCTCCGGGTCCGACTCCGTGTTGGCGAAGCCACTGCGATCCACATATTCGCGGTGTAGCAGACGATGCGACACTTCGCCCAGCGGCCGGCCCAGCAGCTCTTCGTACAGCGCCGCCACCTCCGTGTTCTGATGAGCGCTGCGAGCATCCGCACGCACATCGGCGTCGTACAAGCGGTCCTGGCGCCGGCGGACATCTTCCAGCTCGCTGCCGTAGGGTTGGCCGCCGCCGCCGACGCATCCGCCTGGACACGACATGACTTCCACGAAATGGAGGTCGGAGAGCACTTCGTCGAGGGCCGGGCGCAAGCGGCCCAAACCATTGATGACACCAAGCTTCAGCGTGGTGCCGCCCATCTCCATGTTGAAGCATTTGACCCCGTCGAGTCCCCGGGCCTCGCTGGTGAGGTGCACCGGAGGGGCGTCGGCATCCATCAGCGCAGCGGCCGCGCGCACCGCGGCCTCCATTACGCCACCGCTGCCACCGAAGAGGCGGCCGGCGCCGGTCACTTCCGCAAACGGGGCGTCGATGGGCGCGCGTTCGTCGAACGCCGCGAAATCGATGCCGAATCGATTCCAAAGCGCGTCAAGTTCGCGGGTAGTAAGCACGTAGTCCACGTCACCCTGGTCTTGAGCCTCGAATTTCTTGGCCGTGCAGGGCATGAGCGAGACAATCACGAGTCGCTTGCCATCGAGGCCGGCATAGCCCGGATAAAGCTCCTTGATCAAAGCGCCTGCCATCTGCTGCGGTGATTTGCACGTGGAGAGGTGAGGTATGAGATCCGGGCGGTGCGTCTCCACGAACTGCACCCAGGCCGGCGAACAACTCGTGAACATGGGAAGGACGCCGCCCCGCTGGACCCGGTCGATCAGCTCGGTGGCTTCTTCCATGATGGTGAGGTCGGCGGCGAAACCGGTGTCGAAGATCGCCGCAAAACCTATGTGTTTGAGGGCCGCCGCCAGCCGTTTGAGCGTTTCCTGGACATCGTGGCGCTTGCTTCGGCTCTTCATGAGCGTTGCGGGTACCGCCGGCGCGATCTGGGCCACGACGACTGTGTTGGGGTCGCCCAACTCGGCCACCACCGCGTCCACATGCGAGCGTTCCATGAGTGCCCCGGTGGGGCAGACACGTAC
Organism: uncultured Thermoleophilia bacterium; assembly: GCA_963772095.1. Lineage (GTDB taxonomy): Bacteria > Actinomycetota > Thermoleophilia > RBG-16-64-13 > RBG-16-64-13 > Chersky-299. The sequence goes on along the minus strand of CAVYVU010000021.1, from coordinate 52,163 downwards.
GCATTGCCCGCAGTAGACGCATCCCGACACGTTGAGTCCCGCGTAAAACCCCGGGGCCACCTGGGTCCGGAAGCCCCGGCCCGTGAAGTCGACAGCTCCCACGCCCTGGACGTGCTGGCACATCGTGACGCAGCGCCCGCACAGCACGCATTTGCTAGGGTCGCGCCAGATGGCCGGCGAGGATATGTCGATGGGTTGATCCTTCTTGACACCCACATACCTGCGTTGGCGCACGCCGAGATCCCGGGCTAGGTCAGCCAGTTCGCAGTTGCCGGACCGCGAGCATGCGAGGCAATCCTGCGGATGGTTGGCCACGAGCAACTCGACTATGGCCCGGCGCGCTTTGAGTAGACGAGGAGTGTGGGTCCGGACCACCATGCCTTCGGCGGCCGGTAGCGTGCAGCTCGTCAGAAGTCTGGGCATTCCCTCGACCGCCACCACGCAGAGGCGACAGGAAGCGGATGGTGACGGAGCCCAGTCGAGGGAGCAGAGGTGGGGGATGTTGATGCCGGCCCTGCGGGCGACCTGGAGCACCGTCTCGCCGGCCGTGAACTTGAGCCTCTTTTCATTGATGGTGACGTTCATGGCGACCTTTCAGGCGACTGCCGCGACGGCCTGCTTGGGGCAGGCGTCGGCGCAGGCTCCGCAGCCGACGCAGCGGTCGACGATGATGTAGTGGACCTTCTTACGCTCTCCGACAATGGCGCCGCTCGGGCAGCTCTTGCGACACTGAGTACAGCCGGTGCAGATAGAGGTATCGATACTGTACGTGCGGAGACCCTGGCAGACTCCGGCCGGGCAGACGTTCTCCATGATGTGCGCCTCGTACTCGTCCCGGAAAAACCGCAACGTCGATAGCACCGGGTTGGCAGCAGACTGGCCGAGGCCGCAGAGCGAGGTGTCCTTTATCGTCTCGGCAAGCTCTTCCAGATGTAGCAGGCCGCGGAAGCGTTCGAGTTGCCGGACCTCTTCCCCCACGGGGCGTTCGGTGAGCGCCACCAGGATCTCGTGCATGCGGGTGGTGCCTTCGCGGCAGGGCGTGCACTTACCGCAGGATTCGTTTTGGATGAACTCCATAAAGTACTTGGCGACATCTACCATGCAGGTGCGTTCGTCCATCACGACCATGCCGCCAGAGCCCATCATGGCGCCCAATTCCTGCAGTTTGGCGTAGTCGGTGGCCACGTCCAGCAGCTCTTCAGGGATGCAGCCTCCGCTCGGCCCGCCGATCTGCACGGCTTTCAAGTGGTGCCCCTCCGGGGCCCCGCCGCCGATGCCGTAGACGATCTGGCGGAGGGGGGTGCCCACCGGGACTTCCACCAGGCCGGTATTCCGTACCTGGCCGCTCAACGCAAAGACCTTCGTGCCCGCGGCATCGCCGAGGCCCAGATCTCGGAACCACTCGGCGCCATGGTTCAGGATCTCAGGCACGTTGGCGAGGGTCTCGACGTTGTTGAGCACCGTCGGCTTTCCGTGAAGACCGCTCACCGCCGGGTATGGAGGCCGGGGCCGCGGCATGCCTCTGCCGCCTTCGATGCTGGCCAAGATGGCTGTCTCCTCGCCACAGACGAAGGCACCGGCTCCTTGCTTGATGGTGATGTCGAAGTGGGTCAGGCTCCCGAAGATATTGGTGCCCAGGAAGCCGGCCCGGCGACACTGGTCGATCGCATCCTGTAGGCGCTGGATGGCGAGGGGATACTCAGCTCGGCAGTACACATAGCCTTTGCTGGCACCGATGGCGTACGCCGCGATCAGCATCCCCTCCACCACGCGGAACGGGTCGCTTTCGAGGACGGCTCGGTCCATAAAGGCTCCGGGGTCGCCTTCGTCGGCGTTGCATATGAGGTACTTCTGGGCGCGAGGGGTCTCCTGCGCGATCTTCCACTTCCGCCCCGTGAGAAAGCCCGCCCCGCCCCGGCCTCTAAGTCCCGAGGCCATAACGGTCTCGCACACCTCTTCGCGGGTCATGGCGGTGAGCGCGTGTACGGCTGCCGCGAATGCGCCCGCGGCCAGCGCTGAGTCCACAGACCTGGGGTCTATGATCCCGCAGTTCCGCAAGACTACCCGGGTCTGCCGCGAGAAGAATGGCGTTTGGCAGACGAGCGGTATGTCGTCATAGGGTGAGACCTCACGGGTGCCGGCGTCGGCATCGGCGCCGTTAACGTCGGTAATCGCGCGAGTGCCGGACATTGCGCCGGTCCCGTCTCCCGCTGGGCTTGTGGCCCTGTCGCCGCCATCTTCCGCCGGGAGCGTCCCGAGGGAGCCTGCCAAAGTCTCAGTGCCGGCGTGTCGGCCGTAGAGAAAGCGGTTGCGCAGTTCCTTGCGTTCGAAGACGGTCTCAAGAAACTCGTCTATGGTCTCGGGTCCAAGATCGCAGTAGGAAAGGCGCACGCCGTCTTCGCCTCGTAGGTCCACGAAGACCTCGCGCTGGCAGTAGCCGACACATCCCACTTCCACCACGCACACCGGGAGGGAGCGCGAACCCACGTATTCCCTGGCTCTCTCAATGACCCGCGCGGCACCGTTGGCACGTCCGCAGGTTCCGGCGCCCACGTAAAGCACAGTGCCTTCACCGCCATGAAGCACGCGCTCCAGTCGGCTCCTCCGTTCCGACGCGCATATCGGCGACTCGTGGCAGATCGGGCCGCTCTGGATGCAAGCGACCAGGTCTCCACAGGGGTTGCTGAGTGTGTGTGTGCAGCGGGAACAACAAGGGGCGATGAGAGCGAACTGGGTCATGACACGCTCATCTCCTGCACGGCTGCACCACGCCTGTGCTCCACAAGTGGTGCTGCGGCCAGTCCGACCTCAGCGGCACCTCGTTCGTCGAGCCCGTCCAGCAGGTCGTCGAGCTTCCCTAGGGTGAGGTGGCCATGGAACTCACCGTCGAGCTTGATGACCGGAGCAATCGAACACGCGCCGAGACAGGCCACGCTGATCACGCTGAAGCGTCCGTCCGCGGAGTTGCCGTCGTCGCGCAACTTGAGCCGCCTCTTAAGGTGCTGAGCGAGTGTCAGGCTCTGTTTGACATGGCATGCGGTGCCGCGACAGATCTCGATCACGTGTTCGCCCAGGGGCGCGAATCGGAATTGATTGTAGAAGGTGGCTACCCCGTAAACTCGTGCCACCGGGGTGCCGAGGGCGGTCGCCAGTGCCGTCATCGCGGCTTGGGACACATGGCCTTCTCGGGCCTGGATATCCTGGAGGAGGGGGATCAAGTGGTCGCCCCTCAGCTCGCCGCGCTCTGCCTGGCTCCGCTCCCTGATGATCTCGGCCACGAGATTCAAGGCTACGCCTCCTGCCCGACGGGCCACGGTGTCCGCCGCTCCTCGTCCCGGGCAAGCAGAACATCGATCCGCTCGGCGAGAGCCGACAACTTTACCGGCTTCTGGAAGAACGTCTCGACGGGCCAGTCCTGACCCATCAGCGAAGCTATGACCTTCTCCCTCGTCTCTTTCTGGACGTTGAAGCCCGAGACCATGATTATCGGGATGTCCCTGGTCGGCCCGTCGCTCTTGAGAGCGCTGGCAAGCACCATGCCTTCCTCGTCGTAGTCCATCATCACGTCGAGGACTATGAGGTCGGGCCGCTCTTCGATGACCCGCTCGTAAGCCTCGCGCCCGTTGTTCGCGGTAACCACGTCGAAGCCACGCGCTCCGAGAAAAGCCTCCATCGAGGCCACGAGGTCGCGGTCATCATCGACAACGAGGATCTTCTTGGCCGGCATGTTCTTCCTCCTTCTTTCATAACAGGGTCTGAACTCCATCCCTGTCAATAGTTACCTACTTCACAGTGAAAGACTTCACAAATGGCAAGAAAAAAAAGAGCCATCTACTCGCCCTCGCGCTGGCTCAGAAACGAAAGCTTCTCCAACTTGGCCGATATGTCCATGTGCTCGACAAAGCAACCCTCGGGGGCCACCACGCGTTTCGGAACGAAATTCAGAAATGCTCGGATTCCGGACGCCGCCGCCCTGTCCACCAATGTTTGGATGCCTTCCGGTCTTGAGGTTAGGATGCCGATGCGGATGCTGTAGTCGAGTACAACTGCCTCGAGATCATTCAGGGAGTAGCAGCGACGGCCCGCAAACACGCGACCGATCTTCTCCGGATCCACGTCGAAAGCTACGGTCAGATGGAAACCGCGTTCTTCGAAGCCGCGGTACGACAGGAGGGCCCGGCCAAGGTCGCCTACCCCGAACAAGGCTACGGCCTGAACTTTGTCGGTGCCGATGATGCGGCTTATGGTCCGGCTCATCTGGTAGACGTTGTAGCCGCGCGAAATATTGCCGAAGGTGCCAAAACTGGCCAGATCGCGCCGGAGTTGCGCTGGAGTGACCCCGACGAGCGCAGCGAGCCGTTGTGAATGGATGTACTCAACCCCGTCGTGGTCGAGCTCTTCCAGAAGCCGCCGGTAGACGCTGAGACGCTCCACCGTGTGCAGGGACACCGTTTTGGCGGGGCGGGAGAGCAACCCGTCTGCCGAAATAGCGGCCTCGGCTGCGTCGGTCCCCGCTTGCGGGGGCGCTACATCGCGATCTTGCCCGTCGTCGAGAGTCACTGGGTTCTCCTTGTTCTCGTACGGTGAATATAATCACAGTAGACTTCGCAATGTCAAGGGCTGCTGTGGCTCCGCGTAAATAGCGCACCCTCAAAGTCCCTGGGGGCACGTCCCGGGGCGGCCGCCTAAACAACATTCTTACGACTCGGCGTCTCCTCAGTACAGTTCTCAGACGCCATATCTGCTGTTATGTTGAAGGTAAGGTTGATTCGTCAAAGCATTCCGTTCGACCTCGGGTTACGCTCGTGCCTTTGTTGACTGAAATCTAAGGAGACGCCATGGTTCTGTCGGTCGTCTTGTCGCTCGACGAAGTCACCGATGACGTCGTTCGCTACATAGAGCAGGCGGGGGGCAAGCCGCCGATCATAGGCACCATCGCGATCGAGAGATGGGCGCTGCCGGAGCCAGCCCCTTCGGAGATCAGGCTCACCCTCGAGTTTCGCAGAGAAGCCCCCCCAGCCGCCGCCGGCATGGGCGCCGCGACCTCCGAGCGGGCAACGGCCAGCAGAGCCAGCCTCAACACCGGCGATAAGGTGACCATAGTCAAGAACACCATGGCCGGCACCAAATATCCCCCGGAATGGTTGGCGCAATACCTAGGCAGGACCGGTGTCGTGCTCTGGACCACCAACGAAGGAGCGATGGTCCAGCTCGCTGGGGGGGCCACCTGGTTCCCATACGCGGAACTGCGCATCGAGGACTAGCCAAGCTTCGGTCTCTGCGTTCGAACTGCCCGCGGGCATAGGGCGGCCCCGTCTGGTAGAGGGTCGCCAAGTGCATATTCCGCCGTCTGGCAGGCGCCGAATATTCGGTGGTTTGCCGTGGGCCAGGAGTTCTCGCCGCGCGACGAAGTATTTCGAAACCGTAACCCGACAATAACCGCCGCTTATTGCTGGCCGCCCATACTGGGCCGGCAAGGTACGTGAAGCGTTGACTGTGAAAGACAGGCGGCGGTGTTGAAACAGCCATTCAAAAGGATGTGGGTCGTGCCCACGGCGGCCCTTCTACTGACACTCGGCGGCGCCCCCGTTGCTCTCGCGGCGGCAACGGGATCAGACGGAAGCTCCGCGGTCGCCGCGTCTCCCACGACTGAGGTGTTGGGGCCTCTTGGTCTCTTCGGCAAGATGTCCGGCGGCTTCTTCTTGTCGGAACCGACGGGAGCGACCGCGACTTCTTTGCAAGCGCCCGTTTCCCAGGCCGAGGAGGACGCGATCGTCCAGCTCATCAGAGGCGAGATGGCCTCGACCGACCAGGCCACGCTCGATGGGTTGGTGACGAGCGAGAAGCAGGCGCGGGCCTTGATTGCCGGCACTCAGAGCACGTTGGCCGGCACCGACGAGCAGTTGAACGCTCTCATCGACAAATACCTCGGCCTCTCGACCATCGACGAGTCGAGCGCCGCTACTCAGTCGAACGCTGCCACGGTCGCCCGCGCGAAAGTGCTCTCGGTGGTCTTCAAGGTGAGCGCCGACTGGGTCTTTCCAGTGCAAGGACCCCATAGCTTCGTCGACAGCTTCGGGGCTCCCAGATACGCGGGTGGTTACCACACTCACAAGGGCACCGACATCATGTGCGCCCGCAACACCCCTATTGTCGCGGTGGTCAACGGCGTCATCAGCCGCACGCACCCCATAGACTCGGGATTAGGCGGGATAAGCGTCTGGCTGAAAGGCGACGACGGCAACTCGTACTACTACGCACACTTGACGTCGATACAAGCGGGTATCAAAGCCGGCGAGCGTGTGGTTGCCGGTCAAGTCATCGGGTTTGCCGGTAACACAGGCGACGCGGCCGGCGGTCCGGTGCATCTGCACTTCGAAATCCATCCGGGCGGCGACGCGGCCGTGGACCCCTACCTGGTGCTGAAAGGCGCGGCCAAGATCTCGGACCTGGTCGCGGCAACAACAGCTACCACATCGACGACGTCCACAACATCAATCACGGAGCCCACGTCGACCACGTCCACCGCTTCCGTCACGACTACTGAGGTACCCACTGAGACCTCGACCCAGGAGACGACCACCACAGTCTCCGACGCCCCACCGACGGACTCCCGGATCCGCTACCACCACCGATGGCTCCACGGCGACCGTAAGCTCCACGACCACGGACGGCACGACCACGACCACGGACGGCACGACTCCAACCACCGATGTTACGACCACAACTACGATCGGAGCGGCCGCTGCCAGGGGAGCTGTCCCTTCCGACGGCCGGCGCTAGCCTAACGACGATCAACGAGGTGAAAAGTATGAAGCGGTTATTCCAGCAGCGGTTTTTCAACAGGAAATGGGTAGTACCGGTGGCGGCTCTTGTGCTGACCCTGTCCGTAGGCTCCATCGCCTTCGCAACGACCGGGACGACCAGCGGAGGTTCCACCACTTCCACGACCGCCAAGTCTGCTACCGCCTCCGATTCCGCCACCGCGACGATCCCGGCGACGGCCACCACTGAGGCAGCAACAGCTGCGACCGGCACAGACCTGGCGGGCACCGCCACAGAAAGCGGCAGCGGGGGCATGCTCACGGCCGATCAGCTGGCCGCCGAGCAGGCGAAGGAGAACGCCATCCTCGACTTGCTACGAGAGAAGATGACCAGCGCCGATCAGGTGACCTTCGATCAGCTCAGGACCGCTGCCACCGAAGAGCAGACAGCTCTCCAGCAGGCCCAGGCCAACTTGAATGACACCATGCCAAGATCAACGCACTCGTCGACAAGTATCTGGGCGTCTCGACCAGCACCGACTCCGGCTCCACCAGCACCGACTCCGGCAGCACCAGTACCGACTCCGGCACTACGAGCACTGACTCCGGCTCCACGATTTCGACAGTGGGCTCCGCATCCACGGATAGCGCCGGCACAGCGAACCCGTCCGCCGGTGTTTCCACGTCGACGGAGGTAACCACGATGTGAAGTAGCTCTGGTCCGTTCCCTTCCTCCCCTCATCACGGTTGGCCGGGCCCCTACAGCCCGGCCGACCACACCTCAAAGAAGAAGCCGCAAATGATGAAAATGCTAGACTTGATACCGATGGAAAAAGAGATCGAGATCCTTGTAATCGAAGATGATCCGGCCATCGCCGAGAGCCTCGCGGATGGCATCGGACAGCAGGGCTACAAGGTGCACTGGGAATCCACCGGAAACGGCGGCGTCGCTTATGCGCGCGACAAGGATGCCCGCCTCGTCATCCTCGATGTGCGGCTTCCCGATGGCTCCGGTTTCGACTTCTGCCGGGAGATGAGGCGGCTGGGGATACGTCTGCCGATCCTCATGCTCACCGTCCAGAGCGAAGAACTCGACAAGGTTTTGGGCCTGGAGATGGGTGCGGACGACTACCTCACCAAACCATACAAACTCCGGGAGCTCCTTGCCCGCATCCGCGCTCTCCTGCGGAGGGCCTACGGCGAGTTGTCCACTGTCGAAGCCGACCTCCTGTATGTCGGCGATCTCGTGGTCGATCGGGGCAGGGCCCGTGTCACGCGCGGGGACAAGATGATCAACCTCACGCCCACGGAGTTCCGTCTGTTGGTGTTTTTCGCCCAGCACCCGGGACAGGTGTTCAGCCGGACGCAGCTCATGGACAACGTCTGGGGGTACTCCGCCGATTTCTACGACGACAAGACGGTGAACGTCCACATCAGGCGGCTGCGCGAGAAGATCGAGATGGAGCCCAGCGCGCCGGAACTCTTGCTCACCGTGCCCGGCATCGGGTACCGGTTGGCGGTGTCCGCTTGAGCTCTCAACTCGCGGATGAGGCGAGTCTCTCTGAGGTACCGGCTGCCTGCGACCTATGGGATGGTGGCGCTGCTGACCATGCTTCTGGTGGGTGCCATCCTTCTCTTGCTTCTCAACAACTACTACGCGGGGTCGGAGAGAGACTACCTTAAAGCCGGCGCCGCGCGCGCCGCGCGCGAGCTGTCGAGCTGTCGACTGGGCGACGGTGGCCAAGGGCGATACACCGGCCACGACCACCCTGGCCGAGCAACGGACCAAGGCGGTCGCTCTCGCCACTCAGTTGAGGGTGGTGGTAATGACCACAAGCGGTTCGACGCTGGCGGATTCCGGCTCGCCCGCTGACATCGACCCCTCTACTATCGTGCCGGCCGGCGACGGCGCGCCTGGCGATGGCAGTGGACAGGGCGGTGCTCCCGGTGGCAACTCCGGCGGTCCGGGCGGCCTTCCCAGTCCGCTTGGTCCCGGACTGTTCGGGGGCGACGGGGCGAATGTCCCGCGCTCGAGCCAGGCCATCGAGCAGCCGCTGGTGGTCAACGGCCAGCAAGTGGCGACGCTACGATTATCCGATGGCCCCGCCTACGGGGCCGCGATCCTCCACGATACCCTCATCGGCTGGCTGCTGGCGGGATTGGTGGCTGTCTTGATAGCTGCCGGCCTGGGATGGTTATGGAGCCGGCGCCTCACGCGGCCGCTCATCCAGGTGACTGCGGCGAGCGACAGCATGGCTCTCGGCGATCTGACGGCTCGCGTCGAAGTCGACCGCGCCGACGAGATAGGCAGGCTGGGACACTCGTTCAACACCATGGCGAGCCGCGTGCAGCACACCGTGTCCGTCTTGCAGCAGTTCGTGGCTGATGCTGCTCACGAGTTGGGCACTCCTCTCACGGCGCTCGAAGCCGATCTGGAACTCGCCCACGACCGAAGCGACAACGAAGACGAGCAACGCCTCATGAAACGGGCGATGCGGCAGGCGGAGAGGCTGGAAAAACTGTCCCGGAGCCTGCTCCAACTGTCGCGTCTTGATACCGGAGAATTTGCCACTGGCCTGGAGAAGCTCGACCTCGCGGCTCTAGTCCGGCAGATGGCGGACACGGTGGCGTCGCGCGCCGAGCAGGCGGATGTGGACCTGCAGCTCGAAGTGCCGGCCGGTGAGATCTGGGTCTCGGGCTACGAGGACAAGCTGCAGGCCGCCGTGGGCAACCTGATCGACAATGCCCTCAAGTTCACCCCCTCGGGCGGTTGTGTGACCATCGGCTTGCGTGCGGAGGCCGGGAAGGCGTGTCTCTGGGTCGCCGACACAGGCATCGGGATCCCGGCGGACGACATGAAGGAGCTCTTCGGGCGTTTCCACCGGGCTCGCAACGCCTCGGCCTATCCCGGCAACGGGCTTGGATTGGCGATCGTCAAGGCCACGATGGAGATACACGGCGGGACCGTCGGAGCGGAGAGTAGCCCGACCGGGTCCCGGTTCGAGTTGAGCTTTCCGAGCCAGTAAGACCCGTGGCAAGGGCCGAGCGGGGCCCCGTCCGCCTCGTCGAGTCCAGGTCGTTCGCCTCAATTACAGAACCGTAATCCAGCCCTAACCCTCCGTTCACTTCACCCCCTCACACTGAAGAAGTCCGCGTTCATCGCGCGGTCCCATACAGGCAATAACACGTGATTGGGGTGACATGGCAGCGAAGAAAGGTGGTAGACGGCGGCGCATTCGCGTCATCGTCGTAACGGCGGCGATAGTCGTGGTGGCCGTTGCGGGCTATTTCGCCTACCGAACATCTCACAGCACGGCCAGCGCGGCGATCAAGTACACCACCGAGGCTGCGCAGAAGATGACCTTGACGTCCTCGGTGTCCGGGACCGGCAATATCGTCCTCGGAAGCAGCTCCACCGTCAGCCCAAGCGTCAGTGGGACGGTCTCGGGGCTGGCTGTGAAGGTCGGGGACAAAGTCACGAAGGGGCAAGTCCTCTTCACGATCGTCAATGCTCAACTGGACCTAGCCGTCCAGAATGCGCAGAATTCCTACAACCAGGCCGTCAACTCATTAAGTCAGGCGCAACTCTCGGTCCTCCAGGCCAAGAAGAACCTCAGCGACCTGAAAGACCCAGAAGGCCGAGCAGACTGCGAGTGCGGCAGCCGTCGCCAGCGCCACGGACGTCGCCAGCGCCACGCAGGTAGCCAGCGCCTCGGACGCCGCCGGCGCCGTGCAGACAGCAAGCGCGGAAGCGACTGTCCCGGTGGAACTATCCGCGGCAACGGCTGAAGCTGCGACCCTTTCCGCGGCCGATGTCTCGGCCACAACCAGCACGACGCCCGGCACCACGACCGAACCCACAACGTCCAGCTCCACAACGACCGAGTCCACGTCGACCACGACTCTCCCCAACACGACCTCCACCACACAGACCCCCACGACACAGACCTCCACCACACAAGTCACCAACGCAAACACGAGCACCACGACAAAAACGATCACCACCCTCGATATCGAGGTAGCGGCGCAGCAGGTGACCACCGCGGAGCTCGGTGTCACTTCGGCCCAGACTCAGATCGAGTCCGCCAAACTGGCTCTGCAACAAGCCAAAGACACCGCGGCGGCGAGGCAAGTCACCGCGCCTATCGACGGCACCGTGACGACTCTCAACATCGGCGACGGCGACACTCTCGGAAGCACGTCGTCCGCGAGTTCGTCAGCCAGTGGCAGTGGAGCCTCCACGTCCGCCTCCTCGAGCAGCTCAGCGTTGGTCATCACCGACTTGAGCAGTTTCGAAGCCACCGTGACTCTGGCGGAGGCGGACATCGCCAGTGTGAAGGTGGGCCAGAAAGCCACTATGACCTTCGATGCGCTGCCGGATCTGACTCTTACCGGCAAGGTGGAGAGCGTAGATAGTGCCGGCACGGTCAGCCAGGGCGTGGTCAGCTACACGGTCACCATCGTTCCGGACGTCGCCAATGACAGTGTGAAAGGTGGCATGACCGTCACCGCCGACATCATCACGAGCGTCACGTCCGACGCCTTGGTCGTCCCGAGTACCGCCGTGAAATCAGATTCGAGCGGTGGGAACTATGTTCAAATTCTTACCGATGGTTCCCCAGTCAGCCAGACAGTCGTGGTAGGCACGTCGAACGACTCCTACACGCAGATCACCAGTGGCCTGACGGAAGGCCAGAAGGTCGTCACCGCGACCATCAACCCCTCGGCCGGCTCAACAGCCACAACGGCCAAGAGCAACGGCAGCAGCCTGCTCAACTCAGGCGGAGCGACCTTTGACAACGGCGGCGGCTCGCCTCCGAGCGGCGCCCCTCCGGCTGGTAATTAAGATGGAACCCGAAAGCTCCATGATCGAGTGCCGCGACCTGAGCAAGGTGTACCTGCCGGGCGACAACGAGACTGTGGCTCTCCGAGGCATCGACCTTCGGATCGACAAAGGCGAATACATCGCGATCATGGGTCCTTCCGGCTCCGGAAAATCAACGCTTATGCACATCCTCGGGGCGCTGGATACCCCCACCAGCGGGGACTACTTCTTCGAAGGAAAGGACATCTCCAGCTACTCCGACGACGAGCTGGCGGACATCCGGCGGACCCGCATCGGTTTCGTGTTCCAAGCTTTCAACCTGCTCCCCCGGGCCACCGTGCTCCGCAACGTGGTGCTGCCACTGGTGTACGCCGGAGTCTCCCGGCGGGACCGCGAAGATCTCGCCAAGCAGGCCCTTGAGCTGGCAGGACTGGAAGAATCGCACTGGGACCACCTGTCCAACCAACTCTCGGGAGGCCAGATCCAGCGGGTAGCGATAGCCAGAGCGCTGATCAACGACCCGGCCCTCATCCTGGCGGACGAGCCTACCGGCAACCTGGACACCAAAACCGGAGACATCATCCTCGAGGCCTTCGAAAAGCTCTACGAGACAGGGCACACAGTCATTCTCATCACCCACGAGCAGACCGTTGCCGACCATGCACAAAGGGCCATCCGCATCCAGGACGGCCTCATCGTAAGCGACACCACTCGGGACAACGGAAAGCGCCATGTCCCCGCCTCCTCGCTACCAACCGACGAAGCGTCTGTCCAAGCGGCGCCCGTTCAGTTAGAGGAGGTTCGCGCATGAGGCTTGGCGATATCTTCACCGAATCTTTCCGGGCGATCTCGGCCAACAAGGCCAGATCCGGGCTCACCGTCCTTGGCATCGTCATCGGCATCGCCTCGGTCATCGCCCTGGTAGCTGTGGGTCAGGGCAGCACCAACTCCATCACCTCCAGCATCGAATCGACCGGCGCTAACCTGGTCACCGTCAGCCCCGGCTTCAGCAGGACTGCCGGTCCGGTCAGTGGCGGGCGGGGAAGCGCGACCACGCTGACCGTCGAGGATGCGACCGCGATAGCCGATGGTGTCGGCCAGATTGCGGCTATCGCCCCGGAGGTGGACGGACGCTACCAGATCATCGCTTCCTCGGCCAACACGAACACTCAGGTCATCGGGACGGTGTCGTCGTACACCGAGGTGCACAAGATCACCATGTCGGAGGGGTCGTTCATCTCGGACCTTCAGAATCAGAACGCGTCGCGGGTAGTGGTGCTGGGCTCGACTGCCGCGACGGATCTTTTCGGCGATCCAACCAGCGGCGGGACCGACCCTATCGGGCAGACTCTTCGCATCAAAGGACTCCAGTTTACCGTCATTGGCGTGACCACAAGCAAGGGCGGCACCGGCTTCAACAGCCCTGACGACGCCATCTACGTACCGCTCACCACCAGCCAGAGATTCCTGGCCGGGCAGACCAAGTACCTGTCCAGCATCGGGATCGAGGCGGCGACGCAAGGCGCCATGACGCAGGTGCAGACCGACATCACCGACCTGCTCCTCACGCGGCACAAGATCAGCGACTCTGCTTCTGCCGATTTCTCGGTGTTGAACCAGGCCGACCTCGCCTCGACCTTGTCGTCGACTGCCCGGACACTCACCCTGCTCCTCGCCGCGGTCGCCGGCATATCCCTGATCGTGGGCGGCATCGGGATCATGAACATGATGCTGACCACCGTCACCGAGCGGACGCGGGAGATCGGTCTGCGTAAGGCCATCGGCGCCAAGAGGCGCGACGTAAGCGTGCAGTTCCTGGTGGAAGCGGTCGTGCTCACCTTCTTCGGAGGGGCCCTCGGGATCGTTCTCGGATGGCTGATCTCCATCGCTCTCACCAAGTTCGCGGGTCTGCAATCGCAGGTGACTCCCATCGCGGTGGTACTGGCGTTCGGGGTCTCGGCAGTGATCGGGATCGTGTTCGGTTTCTATCCCGCCCGGCGAGCGGCTGGGCTCAACCCAATAGAAGCGCTTCGGTACGAGTAATTCTCGAAAACACTGGTGGGGCGCCGGAATCGTCCCAGAACGGAGGATCTACACATGAAACGTTGGTTGATAGCGGTGATCGTGGTGGTCATAGTGGCCATCGGAGTGGGAGCGTTCTTCGGCGGCAGGGCGGCGGGAGGCGGAACGCCCTCGGCCGCGGAGGCCATGAAAGTGGTCTCAGAATCTGACCGCGGCGCAGCGGCAGGCCCTTGCTCAGAGCACCGGCGGCACCGGGACCGCGACCGGCGCCCCGACCGGCGGTCCAGCGGCGCGGGCGGCAACATGACCAGCGGCTCGATCGTAAGCAGCGACGCGAACAGCATGACGGTCAAGTTGACCGACGGCAGCACCAAGATCGTCCTGTTCTCCGACTCGACTACGATCTCCGTGAGTAAGGACGGCAGCAGCGCCGATCTCACCGCCGGGCAAACGGTGCGGGTGAACGGCACCACCAATTCCGACGGCAGCATCACGGCGAGCAACATCCAGTGCGGTACTGCTGCCGCCGGCGGCGCGCCGCCGGCCGGCGCGGCGCCGAGCGACACCACCGGCACCACGGCGCCTCGGGCACCGCTACCACGAGTGCCTCAGGCGCGGGCGGGAGCTCCGGCGCCGCGACCAGCACAAGCACGCAGTAGTCTCCGGACCGTCCATCGCGACCCCTCCTCGCACCGGGGGGAGATAGACAACGCATTGCCTATCTCCCCCCCGACGTGTTTCTCCGATGGGGGCTCGCGTGTTCTTGCTGCGGACCTGTCCTGCCGGCAAGTGACGCTACCACCCGGAGGTTCAGACCCGGCCGCGCTGGACGTTCACGGCTGTGCGACCGGCGTCATCGACTCCGCCACCGCAAGCAGCTCTTCCCTGGGGAACCCGTAGGACAGAGTGTTGGAGACCCAATAGAGGACGCCATCCCTTCTCCACCACACGTGATCGACCTTGCCGCTGGTGCCCACCACCGTATACACAGTGCCCGCCTCGGTCACCTCCAGGCCGGCACTCGCAGCCGGGGCGTCGAGCCAGGGCGTTTCCATGATCCCAAGGTACTGGTCTTGGCTCTTGAATTGGTATGCCATCTTGAGGGCAGGTTTCGACCCCTTGCCCACCGTGATGTTGTAGCTTCGCCCATAGGCATAGGCTATGTTCTGCGGCAGATAGGCCGGGGCCTCCAGGGTGAAGGAGGCTTGTCTTGCGAAAGTCTGCCAGGCGGTGACGTTCGGAAGATGCCCGGTGGTCTCGGCCGGGATGGAGTTGACCGGCATGGCGAACGTCACTCCCAGCGTGACGGTCACCCGGCTCACCGAGTTGCTCTCACCCACCGCCGCAATCCCCAGAGCCTGAGCGACCTTGTGCCCGGCCGTGGTAAGTCCCTCCGGGTAGTGGACGCTCGTTTTCGAGACTGTGGCGCGGCTCGAGTCGCCGGCGGTGTGGATGGTGGCACCGTGGCCTGAGATCCACAGTGCTGCCAGCGCTGCTTGGCCGGCGCGTCCGGTGCCGTTGACGACGTCTACGTTCACCCCGCTCACATCGACCACTTCCAATGCGGTCGTCGGCAGGTCTTTGCCTCCGGAAGCATCCTGTTTCGCGACCACCTTGGTCGCCACCGGGGGCGTGCGCGAAGCCGTTACCGCGGCCTCGATCTCGTCCTCCGAGGCGATCACGTACGAGATGTCATCGATCGTCTGGGTGTCCGACACCAGGCTCACCTGCTTGATGCGGTCGCCGTTCAGCTTGATCCCCCAGTAGGCGAGCTTCAGGATGTCGTTCGCACTCAGGTCTGTGTCCACGTTCTTGAACAAGGCTTTGATCAGGCTCGGCAGTTTGAAAGGCAGATCCCACCCGCCGGCTTGCGCTCGCAAGGCGGTGAGGAACCGCTGTTGACGGAGCATGCGGCCGAAGTCCATGTTCTGGTCGTGGCGTGTTCTCACGTACCTGAGGGCGGGGGTCCCTTCGAGGAGTTGATAGCCGGGTTCGAATTGGATCTGACCGTCGTCGTAGCGCCTGTCGACATCGATGTAAACACCGCCCAAGACCGTGGTGATGTCCTTGAACGCGTTGAAATCCACCTCCATGTAGTGGTTTATGTTGATGCCGGTGACTTGCTTGACGGTCCTGATGGCGAGGGCGGGCCCCCCGAAGGCGTAGGCGGCGTTTATCTTCTGCAGGTCGTGGCCGGGGACCATGACCCTGAGATCTCTCGGCAGGGACAGGATGGACATGAAGCCTATCTTGGGGTCGACGTGAACGATGATAAGGGTGTCGGAGTTGCCGTTACCCTGGCTGTAGCGCCGATCGGATCCGATCACCAGGATGTTCATGGACCCGGGCGTGTCCGGGATCGAGACCGAGGTTGTGGTTGAGCTGACCCTAGCGATCGAGGTGCTCGAGGCGCTTCCGGCGGTGGTGGTCGAGGTCAAGGAAGTCGTGGACGTGGTGGTGGGCTGCTCTTGCAGAGCCTGCAGGACGGCGGGGTCCGTGCGCGCGTTCGAGGCGTTCACCTCGCTCCTGAACCACAAGTAGAATCCGCCGCCAGCCGCCAGAATGATGACCACGAGGCCGACTACAGACCAAAGCAGAATGCGCTTCCACCGGGCTTTGCGCACTCTGTCCGCCCTGCGTCCCTCGTTGTGACTACCGCTGACCGGCACCCCTCACCGCCTCCGTCAGCTTCGTGCCATCTCGATGCTAGCCCCGATTCGATCCGCAGACAAAACCATCCGACAGGGAAGTGACCTGCCGACGGCCTCGCCCGACCGCCATGTCCGGTCGTACGTTTTGTAAGCTAATCATCCGGCGCATAAGGTGGGCGTTAACGTTCTCCTGGTGTATCGTTCACATCGGTAACACCTTACGGCTACTTTATGACTCCGTTGGTACCGTCGAGATCAGCCCGAATGACAGAGACCCAGAGAATCGGGGCGGGTGTGTGGGAAGCCTAGTACGACGAATCCGCTGGTGGGGTTGGACGATCCTCGCGTTGGTCGTCGTGATGGTGGCGGCGGGAGGATTCGTCTGGACCGAGCACGCGCTTTCCGTGCAGATGGCCACGGTGTCTCCCGCGCAAGGAGCCCGCCTCGCTTCCTCTTCGGTAAAGATCACATGCGCTCTTCCCGGTTTTGCTCCCGGACGGGGCTCGGTTTCTGTGACCGTCGACGGCAAGCCGGTCGACTCCGCGGCCGTGGCTCTCCATACTGATGGCATCGAGGCCACTGTCTCGCTCGCCGACGGCTCCCACACCGTGGCCGTGGAGTACAACTCGGCGAATATCTTCTCGCGGCGCCTGTCGCGGTCCTGGGGCTTCTCGATCGATACCACCGCGCCGGAAGTCCATGTTGTCTCGCCGTCACCGGCTACCATCCTGAGCCAAAAGGCCAATCACTTCCTGGCCACGTTCAGCGAGGACGCGACCGCGACTCTGCTCATCGACGGCAAGGCCGTTCCGCTGAAAGCGGGCGACTCCTCGTCCTCAGCGGGCACGTCGGTCGCGGGAGCCACCTCGACTAGCAGCGACCCCCCAGGGGGCGGCACACGTTCAGTGGCGGCGGATCTCGCTTTGCCGCAGGGGAAACATGAGTTCGATCTCACGGTCACCGATGCGCTCGGTAACAGCACGGTCCAGAAATGGGAAGCGATCGCCGATTACAAGGCGCCTACGATCAAGTCAGAAGACTGGCCAGGTACCATCTGGAACCAGACCTCGGCCAGCCTCACGTTCGCTGTCACCGACAACTTCCCGGACAAGATGGTCGTGACGGCGACCGTTGACGGCCAGAACGCCACATTGCTGCCTACCAGCGCGCCGGTCCCGGATTCCTCCGTAACAGCCAAGACCGGCAAGGTTCTGTCGCCCATGAGCACGAAGAAATCCACCTCCACCACCACGACGTCCGTCGCGACAGGCAGCTCGACAGCCACGTCGGCAGGCAGCTCGACAGCCACGTCGGCAGGCAGTGCGGCGGCCACGTCGGGGTCCACGCAGCACGTCCTGCTCACAACGGGCGAGTTTAGCGAGGGCAGCCACGACATAGTCATCATGGCAGAGGATGCCGCCGGCCACGTCTCGATCTGGCATCACACCTTCCTGGTCGAGACGACGGAGACCTTCGGTGCCCGCCCGATGGGCGAGGGGGCTGTCGGGAAAGACGTGACGGCGCTGCAAAACATCCTAATCGCTAAGGGTCTCTACACCGGGAACGCCAACGGCGTTTACGACAGCGCCACTGCGCAGACTGTTGCCAGTTTCAATGCCTCACGGAACCTCCCCGGCGGTACGACGCTCACTGTCGATGACATCGCCCTCCTCCTGGGGTCTATCCGCATAGACCTCTCGGAGCGCAAGCTCTACCTGTATTCCGAGGGCAAGCTGGTGAAGACATACTCGGTGGCGGTCGGGCGGCCGTCGTATCCCACTCCAAAGGGACACTGGAAGATCATCACCAAAGAGGTCAACCCCACCTGGAACCCACCGGACTCGCCCTGGGCCGCGGGAGCGGTGGCGATCGGTCCGGGTCCCGACGATCCGCTGGGCACTCGTTGGATGGGGCTATCTGCCCCGGGCGTTGGCATCCACGGTACCAACGAGCCTTGGTCCATCGGCTCTTATGCTTCTCACGGCTGCATTCGCATGCACATACCGGACGCCGAGGACCTCTTCGACCGGGTCTTTATCGGGACGCCGGTGGATATCGTGCCGTAGCGCCAGGCGCGTCGCGGTCTGGTCGTCGGACGACGGCTTCGGCGAAGTCGCGTCAGGTGGACCCGTATCAGCCCGACTGGTCCTCGGCAGCTTGAGTTAGCGGTGCGGGGCTTGTCTCAGAGCGGTCTAGGGAATAAGAGAACAGTATAGGTCGCTTGCTGGGTCATGGGCAGGAGCGGTCGTCGAAAAGGTGGAGGGTGACGTGGGAGAGATCGTCGATATCGCGATCGTCGGGGGAGGACCCGCGGGGCTCACAGCCGCCCTGTACGGTGCGAGGGGCAGGGCCAACACTGTGGTTTATGAGGCGGGACTACCTGGCGGCCAGATCATCACCGCGTCCTGGGTAGAGAACTACCCCGGTTTTCCGGACGGGATCAGCGGAGACGTGCTGGCCGATCTATTTCTCAAGCAGGCCCAGAACGCCGGCGCACAATTTCGCACTCTCACGCCGGTCGAATCGATCAAGAAGGACGGGTGCGACTTCGTGCTCGGGCTGGATGGCGAAGAGGTGACCGCGCGGGCGCTGATCCTCGCTACGGGAGCGGTGCCTAAGAGACTTGGGCTGCCCGGAGAGGCGAAGTTCGCCGGCCGGGGCGTCTCCTGGTGCGCCACATGTGACGCGCCGCTCTACCGGGACAAGGTTGTAGCCGTTGTGGGTGGCGGAGACTCCGCGACTCAGGAGGCGCTTTTCCTGACCAAGTTTGCCAAGGAAGTACATCTGATCCACCGGCGGGACGAGCTGAGGGCGACTGTATGCATCCAGGAGCGATGCTTCATCAATCCGAAGATCACCATCCACTGGTCGCGGGCGATCGAGGAGATCGAGGGCAAAGATGGGAAGGTCTCGGGGCTGAAGTTGCGCTCGGCCGAGGGCGGCGCAGAGTTCCTACCTATCGATGGGGTCTTCATCTTCGTAGGCGTCGACGCGCAGAGCCTTCTTGTCGAAGGCTTGTGTGAGGTGGACGATGCAGGCTTCGTCAAGGTGGATCGCAACGGTTTGACATCATGCCCGGGCCTCTATGCCGCCGGCGACGTGACGGACTACGCCTTGAAACAAGTGGTGACAGCTTGTGCCCGCGGGGCCTTCTCCGCCTATCACGCTCTTCACTACCTGGACGAGAGGATCTGCGGGGTCTGAAGGAGTCGGACCGCTCGCTCCACCAGTAGGCTCCTTTCTCGACCACATAGTTTGGATTGCAGCCGCCGGCGCAATAGTTATGAGAGGCGGGAGCGAACGACGCTCGGACTGTGGCGTCTGAACGACGACGGCAAGGAGGAGCAATGGCACTGGAGGGTCTTCCGGAGCCTGAAGACGAGCTCAGCGACGGCGTGCGCGACATGAAACGGGCGGTCGCTTCGCTCATGGAGGAGCTGCAGGCAGCCCTTTGGTACGACATGCGCGTGGAGACCAGCAAGGATCCCAGGCTTAAGGCCGTGCTTGCGCACAATCGCGACGAAGAGAAGGAGCACGCCGCCATGCTCCTGGAGTGGATACGGCGCAATGACCCGGTCCAGGCCAGGGAATTCAAGGACTACCTCTTCACCGAGGGCTCCATCATCAGGCTGGAAGAGAAGAACAAGTAGCGGGTGGTGTACGCCGGGGCTGCACGCGCCATTGTGCCGCGCGGCTTCGCGGCACTTCGAAGGGCAGAAACGCCGGGCCACGGTAGGGACGGCGTCAATTTGGGTACTACCTTCTCGCACAGTAACAAGGTCGAACCTGGCTGACGGCTGGGAGGTAAGGAATGAGCGGCGAAAACGGGTTCACCGCCGACGAGGCAAAGGCCATCGGTGAAAACCTAGGCATCGATTGGGGGGCCTTCGACGTGGATGAGTTCCGTCGAGGCATGGACGTGGAGCTGGAACACGGACTACGCGACGCGGAGACGAACGTCACGAGCGACGACCCGCTGACCACGGCGAAAATCGCCCTGGCCCACCTTAAGGAATATCCGGACTACTACGACCGTCTCGACAAGATGGAGATGGAAGCAGAGGCCTACTGGGAGGGTCCCGCCGCGGAGGGTCCCGCGACGGAGGAGACCACAAACGAGGAAGAGACAGCGGGGCCGGAAGAGACCCCCGATGCGGCCGGCGAGCCGGAAGAACATTTTTTACAAGGGGAGAAGAAGGCTATGTCCAAATACCTGCAGCGTGGCGATGCTCCCTTCGGCGAAGGGGTCTGGGGCAAGATCGACGAGATCGTGATCGGCGCGGCCCATAGCCAATTGAGCGTGCGCCGGATCGTAGGCGTCACCGGGCCGCTCGGGCTTGAGCTCCGGCACCTGCCGACCAAGGACCAGACGGTCGTTGGAGACACCGGGATCAGTCTTTCCGCGAGCGGTACGTTCCCAGTGGCCCAGTTGTCGGCCGGCTTCACGTTGCCCAGGCGGGACCTCGCGGCGTTCGAAGCAGACGGGATCGAGCCGGACCTCGGCGTAGTGGCTGAAGCGGCCATCCTCCTGGCGATGGAGGAAGACAAGCTGCTTCTCTACGGCTCCGACGCACTGTGCGTGGCCGGCCTGACCAACGCCGAAGGCGTTCAGACCGTCAAACTCACCCCGTGGACTAAGGTGGGTGCAGCCGCGGACAACCTGATCGAGGCAGTCACCGCCCTGGACAAAGCCGGGTTCCACGGACCGTATGCGCTGGCCCTGGCTCCAGACAAATACAATCTCCTGTACCGCAGGTATCCGCAAAGCGACGGCTCCGAACTCGAGCACATCAGCCGGATCGTGACCGGAGGTGTTGTCAAGGCTCCGGGCCTTGCAGAAGGTGGCCTCCTCATAGCGGTGGGCAAGCAGTACGCGGCGGTCGTGATAGGTCAGGACATCCATGCCGGCTACGTTGGTCCCACTCCGGAGCTGGAGTACCAGTTCACCGTATCCGAAAGTCTTGCGCTTCAGATCTTCGCCCCCGGAGCGATCTGTGTGATCAAGTAGCGGCATCCGACGCGGAGCGCCCGGCCTGGGAATAGCTGGCGGCTGGGCCTAACGTAACAGTGAGGCGGCCCCGGCGCGCGATTTGCGCGGACCGGGGCCGCACCGTCTCTAGACAAAGGTCTCTCAGGCCAAGACCACAGCGCGCTCTGCCGAAGACTTCGGGCTTCTCGGCGTGCTCTCGGCCGGTCAGTGGCCGTCGCCGGGACCGGTGGCCGGCGGAAGGTCGGTCTCGTGTGCGGGAACCGGTCGCGCCAATGGCCCCGGGCGCCAGAGCTCTCCCAAAGTGCCGGAACCAGCTCGCCTCCCCATCGTGCCTCCGCCGGCGCCGCGGAGGACGTAAGCGATGCCCACGGCCACGAAGCTTCCCACTAGGGGGCCGGCGAGGTACGCCCACCAAGCGGTGAAGTCCCCTACGATCACTGCCGGTCCAAGCGAGCGCGCGATGTTCATGGAGGCGCCGCTCACCGGCGAGCCAAAGAGACCGGCCAGAGCGATATAGCCTCCCACCCCGATGGCAGCGCCCCAGCCCACCGCCTGGGCGCCGGACGCCGTGCCCAGGATGACGCTGACCAAGCCCCATCGAAAGCACCATCTCCCAGAGGAACACCGTGGTCGAGCTGACTCCCGGACCGGGCAAGGTCAGGCCCGCAGCCCCCTGGTGGCCCAGGATGGCGCGGAGGAGGATGGTAGCCAAGATCGCGCCAGCAAATTGAGCGACGATATACCCGGGAACGCGCCTCCATCGAAAGTCGCGGCGCAGCGCGAAGGCGATGGTCACGCCGGGATTGAGATGAGCGCCGGAAACCGCGCCCATGAAGAGAATGACGCTCATCACCATAAGGCCGGGCGCCACCACCTGCGCGGCTGTCGGGACGGCGTGGCCGCCAAACCTCGCGTTCACCATGCCGGCACCGGCCGCCACGACGACCAGCAGGAACGTACCGAACAGTTCCGAAAACAGCCGTCGCCACTCAAGGCTACCTTTGTCGAAGTCCAGCCTCGACAGAAGCTCGCTGCGGGTGCCCACTGTTTCGCCCACGACCCAGGCGCCCGGACGGCTCTCGGGGCCGCGCGGCTGAGGCGGCACGGGTTCAACCATTGTCGATCCTCCCCATCACATCTTGGTCGCGGTGAATCACCGGAGTATCGGGACGAGTCACGGCATGTGCTTCCCACAATGATTCCCCACGCGTGGGCTACGTCCTTTGGGTGTCCTTCAGATCGCCACGTGGGCTAACTTGCGGCTGCCATTCTCGGCCGGAGGAAGGCGGACCCTATTGAAAGGCCGGCTCGTTGTCGTGCGGCCAGCCGACTCCAGTAGAACGAGTCCCACGGTGCGTGCGTGTTCTCTCGCCATCCATCGGCGGCTCATCAGCCTCCGAGGATGTCGTGCTTGCGCTGTAAAAACTCGTCCCGATCGATCTCACCGCGGGCGTAACGCTCCTCGAGCACCTGCAGGGCGCTTTTGACTCGTTGGGTCCCGGCGCAGCAGGACCTTGATTCGGATCCGGAGGGAATGGACCGTACCCCGGGGGGTAGTGACCATGGTCGTGATGAGTCAGGCCCCTGATCATGAGGACGATGCCGACGACGATGAGAACCAGGACCACGAGCATGATCACTTCCCAGATGACGGTGCCCACACCCCAGCCGTTTCCAAAGATCCGCATTATCTGCGCCCCCTCTCGTGGAAGATTCTCAGACTGCTATTCCCCTTGGCGTCCAGGCAGTAACCGTCTCCGCGCTGGGGCGGCAGGTTTGCGGCGTAATGCGCGGCGGGAGAAGGAAGGTGCAACCCTACGTCGCCGGTGGCTCGCGCCGGACCGAAGAGTCAACGCGGACATCCTGCGAGACACGTGGGGAGCTCGAAGGAGGGCGTTTGAACATGTTGCACGCGCTGGGGCACGCTCTTGGGCTCGCCGGGACCATGACCTGGGACATCCTCTGGGCATTGATCCTGGGCTTTGCCCTGTCCGCGGTGGTGCAAGCCTTGGTGCGCCGTGCGACGATCGTGAGGCTGCTCGGCGATGGCCGGCCGCGCACCCTCGCGATAGCGTCGGGGCTGGGGGCTGCCTCATCCTCGTGCTCGTACGCCGCGGTGGCGCTGGCCCGGTCTCTGTTTGTGAAGGGCGCAAGCCTGGTGGCCGCCATGGCTTTCGAGATCGCGTCGACCAACCTTGTCATCGAACTCGGAATCGTGCTGGCCCTGCTCCTCTCATGGCAGTTCACCCTGGCGGAGTTCATCGGAGGACCGCTGATGATCATCGTGGTGGCGGTCATCTTTCGGCTCTTCCTCCGCGAACGGCTGCTGGCCTCCGCTCGTGCCCAAGCGCAGAAAGGACTTGCCGGCTCGATGGAAGGGCACGCGGCGATGGACATGAGCCTCAGTGGTTCCGGCAGCTTGTGGAATCGGCTGGGTTCGGCAAACGGATTCACCGCCGTTTCCCAGGTGTTCGTCATGGAGTGGGCCGCTGTCATCCGGGATGTGACTGGGGGACTGGTCATCGCTGGAGCACTCGCCGCCTGGGTGCCGGAGTCTTTTTGGCAGAGCGTCTTCTTCACCGGCCATCCGTTGCTCGCCAAGGTATGGGGGCCGCTGGTGGGGCCTTTGGTGAGCGTCATCAGCTTCGTCTGCTCGATAGGCAATGTGCCACTAGCCGCAGTCCTATGGAACGGGGGGATCAGTTTTGGTGGAGTGGTCAGCTTCATCTTCGCCGATCTCATCATCATCCCGATTCTGATCATCTACCGAAAATACTATGGGACGAGAGCCATGCTCTTTATTGCCGGCAGTTTCTACGTTGCCATGGTGATAGCTGGGTATCTGATCGAGGTGATCTTTGGTGCGTTGGGTCTGGTGCCAGGAGCGCGCATCGCGCAAGTGGTGGAGTCCCATATCAGTCTTAACTACACCACCGTGCTCAACGCGGTGTTTCTCGCCCTCGCGCTGGTGCTTGTCTGGCGCTTCGTCCGCACAGGCGGTGGATCGATGCTTCGTATGATGGGCGGCCCCGCCGACGTCGGCGAAGGCTCCGAGTCCGTCGGGCACCCGGTCGATGCCGAACACGGGGTGATGCCGGACGTGGGGCTCGTGCCGGACACCCCGACGGTGCCGGACCGCGGGGACACGCAGGAAGCCGGGACAGTCACTGGGTCTCCTAAAACAGCGACTTGACTGAGTGAACAGGTTGCTCCTAGACCCGCATAATGTGGGAAGCTGGATATTCTTGGCCTTGCCATCGTCGTGCGAAGGGACAAAGCGTGCGGGGAAATGACTTTGGGCTGCTAGAGACGGAGCTATACCAACACCGTTGGCGGGTGCTCATCATGACCGCCATAGGCACTTTCATGACGCCGCTGGACTCGAGCATCGTATCGGTCGCCTTGCCCGCCATCGGTCCGCACCTCCATTTGAGCTACACGGAGGCTCTCTGGGTGCAGGCCGCCTACCTGCTCGTGATCAGCATCTTGCTCATTCCCGTTGGGCGCCTGGCAGACATGCACGGGCCTCTCCGCTTCTACATGGTCGGCACCATCATCTTCGGCCTTGCCTCCATCGGAGCCGCGCTTTCCTTTGATGGCCCGTCGCTCATCGTGGCGAGGAGCATCCAAGGGGCAGGCGGGGCGCTCATGTTCTCCACCTCTGCAGCTATCCTCACCTCGGTTTTTCCCGGCAAGGATCGGGGGCGGGTGCTGGGACTCAACGTTATGGTCGCCTACCTGGGCCTCACCCTCGGGCCGCCTATCGGCGGTCTTATCGTTTCGCACACGAGTTGGCGATGGATATTCCTTCTCAATGTGCCTGTGGCGTTGGCCACGCTGCTTGTGGGCTGGAATCTCCTACCTGCGGAGCGGCGGGACCGAGCGGCCCTGATCGCTGGAGCGATCGTTGCGCGGATCCGTCACCGCATAGACCTGGTCGGAGCAGCGATCCTGGCGGCCATGCTCGTGAGCTTCTTTCTCCCACTCACCTTCTCCCCCTTCTGGGGCTGGGGAAGTGGGCGTACGGTCGGGCTTCTTGTGGCTGCGGTGGTGCTGTTCGGAGTGTTTGTCGCATTCGAGCGTCGGGTGGACGAGCCCATATTGGACCTGAACCTGGTGCGCCGGAACCGGACATTTGCGGCAGCCAACATGGCGACCCTCCTGAACTATGTGGCCGTGTTCGGCGTTACCATCTTCACCGCGGTGTTCCTGGAGATCGTGCAGGGTCGCTCAGCCCAGCGTTCCGGCCTCACCCTTCTCGCGCAGCCGGTACTGATGGCCGCGCTTTCGCCATTTGCCGGGCGGCTCTCCGACCGGGTGGGTTCGCGGGCGCTGGTCACGTGCGGTCAGATCCTCATCGCGGCCGGCATGGTCCAGCTGGCCCTGCTTTCCGCGGTTTCTCCCACCTGGCGGGTGATGTTGGCCCTGGCCACCGTAGGCGTGGGGATGGCAGGCTTCAGCTCTCCCAATACCTCAGCGGTGATGGGATCGGTCCCGCGGTCGCAACTGAACGTGGCTTCTGGGTTCTTAGCCACCATGCGCTTTGCCGGGCAGGGGATGTCCATCGCGGTACTGGGGGCTATCGCGGCCGCCGGGCTCGGCCCCAACGGAGGGCGGGTCATCTTGCTGGGCGAGGCGGCCAGCAAAGCCAGTGCCGCCACATACGCCACCGGCTACCGGCAGGCGATGTTCGTGGGGGCTGGAGTCGCTGTGCTCGCCGCTCTCATCTCGTTCGTGCAGGAGCGGAGGGGTCAGGGAGTCGCCGCGAAGCCGAGCCCTGAGAGCGTTGAACAGCTTGGCGGTGCGCCCGGCAGTATGCTCGACAGCGGGTCCGGCGCGGAGCCGAGCATTAGGCCCGCGGATGCCTGATCTGTTCGAACCTTGCATCGTTGGTGGCATGGTCTTGGCCAATCGCTTCGTGCGGTCGGCTACCTGGGAAGGGCTGGCCGCCCAAGACGGAGCCGCTACGCCGAAGCTTGTAGAGATGATGGAGCAACTTGCCCTCGGCGAGGTGGGACTGATCATCTCCGGGCACGCCTACGTCAATCGGGAAGGGCGGGGAAGTCCGGGACAGCTTGGAGCCTACTCCGACGACTTGATCCCCGGACTCGCCGACATGGCAGATGCCGTACATGCGGCCGGGGGCCGTATCGCCTTACAGATCTCGCACGCAGGCATCCGTTCTGCGTCTCTCCCGGACGGTCGGGAACCGGTCGGCCCTTCGACCGTGCTTCTTGAAACCGGGCCGGAAGGAAGAGCCATGACGCGAGAGGGCATCGCCGCCCTCAGCCTGGATTTCGCGCGCGCAGCGGCCCGGGCGAAGACGGCCGGATTCGACGCGGTGCAGATACATGCCGCTCACGGGTTCCTCCTGAGTGAGTTCTTGTCCCCGTTCTTCAATCGGCGGACGGATGAGTATGGGGGAAGCCTCGAAAACCGGGCAAGGATGGTGCTCGAGGTTCTGGCGGCGGTCAGGAGCGCGGTCGGCTGGGACTTCCCGGTGCTCATCAAGATGAATTCCGAGGACTTCCTTGCCGGCGGACTTACCGTGGAGGACATGGTCGCGACGGCGGAGCTTCTCCAGGAGAGTGGCATCGACGCCATCGAGCTCAGCGGCGGCACATTTCTGTCCGGCAAGTTGAGTTTCTCCCGCACTGTCTCTGGTGCGGCCAAGGCTGATCCGGCACATGCCGAGGCCTACTACGAAGCCGCGGCTCGGTCGTACAAGCGGTCGGTGAAGACCCCACTGATGCTGGTGGGCGGGATCCGGACTTTGGAGACCGCCCGATCCCTGGTAGCCGAGGGAGTCGCAGACCACATATGCCTTTGCCGGCCTCTCATCCGCGAACCTCATCTGGTGGCGCGATGGCGGGCCGGAGACACGAGGCCGGCTTTGTGCGTGTCGGACAATGGCTGCTTCCAACCGGCGCGCGAAGGCAAGGGGATCTACTGTACCGTGGCCGGTTCCTCAACCCCGATTGACCCAGTCAGTCGATGACACAGGTGTAGGTAAAACAGACGCGCCGTCTACTTGGGGTCAGCCGGGCCCTCGCAGGTTCATGGCCACGGATGCCGAAGTCTGGTCTGCGCGTGACTCAGCGGAATCGTATTCGTGCACGGTCCACCCGGCCGTGGACAAGGAGGGGACCATGGGCGTTCGCCGGCGCACTCACACAACGCTTCGGGGTCTGCTGCTGTTGATCGTAGGGATGGGGCTGATGGCCTCCGGTGTGGTCTGGCTTCAAACGGACCAGGCCGTGGCAATGCCGGCTAGGTTGGTCGCTGTCCCGTATGTCGTCTCGCGAAGCCCCGCCGATGGCGGCTCCGGCATCTCCCTGGACGCCGCGATCGTGGCGCAGTTCTCCCAGGACATGAACGCGATGACCCTCACCCTGGACAGTTTCACGGTCGTGAAGGTGGGAGGGAATCAGGTGCCCTGCGTACTAACCTACTATGGGCCAACCCGAACGGCTACCCTGGCCCCCTTGGCGGTCTTGAGCCGAATAGTATCTACAAGGTGACCTTGACGAGTGCGGTCACCGGAATGAACGGGCTGACTCTTTCCATGGCTCCCGTCACGTGGGAGTTCTCGACAGTCCAGACTCCTCCCATGGTCACGGCGATCTCCCCGGCCAACGCATCCATCGACAGACCCCTCGACCAAACGATCTCCATGACCTTCGACCAGGACATCAATCTGGAAACACTAAGCCCAGGGACTTTCTACGTGGCGGCGGCTGAAAGCCCGCCGCTGCCCGGCTACGTCACCTGGGATGCCGCGACGCGTACAGCTCACCTTGTGCCGGTGTCGCCACTTCTTCCGGGAACCATGTATTGGGTGACTCTAAGCCCGCTTGTGACAGGCACGAACGGTCTGGGCGTGCTGGGGGCACCGATCGTGTGGTATTTCACTACGGTAGCAGCACAGCCCCCGCATGCGGCCAGCATCTTCCCGGCCAACGGCTCGGTGGACCAGCCTCTTGACGTGGTCCCCTCAGTGACCTTCGACGCCGACATGAATGCATCGACCATCAACGTCTCCACCTTCACGATCACGAAGGCGGGGAGCGAGACTCTTGCAGCAACGGTTAGCTACAACCCCAAGACGCATGCGGCCACGATCATGCCGGCGGGGAACCTACTTCCGCAAGTGACCTATGTACTAACCCTGACCGGTGACATCCGGGGCGCAAACGGTGTGCCGCTTGGGGGAGCCCCGATAACATGGTCTTTCACTACGATGAACGTTGCGCCGACGTTCAGCGACGTCTCTCCCGATAACCCCTTTGCTCCGGCAATCTCGGACCTGGCCGCCCGCCACATAATCAACGGCTTCGATAACGGCACATTCCGGCCGGGCGCCTTGGTCACGCGGCAGCAATTCGCCAAGATGATAGTGCTTACGATGGGCTACCAAGTGTCCGAGAAGAATGTCTGTCCGTTCACCGACGTGGTTCAGACCTCCCCCGGCCATCTCGTCGATCCCTTGGATCCGCTCTATCCCGATCACTACATCGCGGTGGCTGCGTTGCACGGGGTCACCACGGGCAAGACGGCGACCACGTTCGCCCCGTATCAAAACATCAGCCGGTACCAAGTGATCAGCATGGTCGTGCGCGCTATTGACGATATCCGGCCGGGTCTCCTGTTGACGCCTCCCGCGAGCTTCGAATCCACTTGGGATCCGGCGCAGAGTTCGGTCCACGGTCAGAACGCTCGGAGGGCCGAGTACAATGGGCTCCTGGCGGGCTTGACTCTCCAGAATCTGGACCCGACGGCATCGATGCCCCGAGGAGAAGTCGCCCAGATCTTATGGAACGCGCTTTTCGCGATCGAGTAAGGAGAGGTCACATGGAGTTTCAAGAGATCGTCATGAGCCGGTACGCCACCAAGCTCTTCGATGGGAGCAAGATCCCGGCTGCGAAGCTCGCGGAACTGCTGGAACTCGTGAGATGGGCTCCCTCCGGACTCAATATCCAGCCCTGGAAGATCAAGGTAGTGGCCGATCAGGAGACCAAGGAGCTTCTCTCGGCGGCGACGTGGGACGAACCACAGATCAAGAGCTGCTCTCATCTGTTGGTCTTCTGCGCCGACACGGATTTCGACGGGCTGCGTCACAAGCTGGCAGCGGGGATGAAGGCAAACGGGGTGCCCGAACATGTCTGGCATATCGTCATGGGGATCGCCGAGGAGATGTCCAAGATGTCTGCCCCGGAGTGGCTGACCTACGCTCAATGCCAGGTCTATCTCGCGCTGTCGTACGCCATCCTGGGAGCGAAGGACCTCGGCTTCGACTCGTGTCCCATGACGCACTTCAAGCCGGACGAATACACGCGGATCCTCGGGTTGCCCGCGAACCTCGTGCCGACCATATTGTGTCCGGTGGGCTATGCGGCGGACCAGCAGCGTGGGAAGTGGCGCTTCCCGCTGGAGGATATCGTCCTCACCTGAGGGCACGGCGCCGGGCCTGGCCGCACGATGCCTCGTCCATAGCGACAAGGATCGGGGACGCCGGCGGGTCCGCACCCCGGCGGACCCGGCCTATCTGCGCGACCTGTTCAGTCACAGCGCTCGCTATTACGACCCGGTCAACACGCTCACCAGCCTTGGCCAGGTGGTCCTCTGGCGCAAGGAGGTGGCACGCGCGGCGCACGTCAAGCCGGACGACCAGGTGCTCGACGCGTTCTGCGGGCCCGGCGGCCTCTCCGAGCAGGTGCTGCCGCTCCTAGGTGAGGAAGGACGGCTCGTGTTGGCCGACCTTAGCCCGGTGATGCTCCACGAAGCCCGTTTGCGGCTGGGCCGGCAGTTGGCCCGTAACCGTGGCCGCGGCAGTCACAGTCGCCGGAATGGTGGCCGCGGCAGTGACGATCACCAGGAAGGTTCCCGGGACAGTGCCAGGGACCATAGAGTGGGCAGGCCACTGCCCCGCATCGAGTACGTTGCCGGCGACCTGCTTCGCGACGAGCTTGGGCTGCGCGGTTTCGACGTTGTGCTCGTCGGGTGGGGGCTGCGCTACGTGCCTGACGTGCCCGCCGCTCTACGCAGGATGCGGGAGTTCCTCAGACCGGGCGGTCGCATGGTGATCCTGGAGTTCACCAAACCGCGGGAGCAGCTATGGTCCGCACCGGCGCACTTTTACTTCCGGCGCGTACTTCCCGCGATCGGCTCCTGGCTGGCGGCAGACAAGGAGTTGCACGAGTACATGAGCGTCTCGGCTGCCGAGTTCCTTGCCGCCCCGGCACTGGCCGACGCGGTGCGAGGTGCCGGCTTCAAGGTCGATAGCTGTCACAGTCACCTCGGCGGGTTGGTGACGGTACTGGCCGCCGTCCGGGAGGAGGGCGGCTGCTGAGCGCAGGCTTGTCCGCGCGACGGCGTCCAGCAGCGGTTCGGCGACCTAGCGGCTCAGTGGTCCGCCGCGGTCGCGACTCCGGCGACTACTTCAGCTGGCCGCGGATCGCCCCATTGGGGTGCGAGCTGGTGCCCACGCTGATGTAGGCGTTGGCCGCCTTGATCAGGGCGACGAGGTCGGCAAGCGACTTACCTTTGAGGGTGCCCGCCAGGGCAGAGGCCTTGACAGAGCCGCTCGTGAGTTCTCCGGAGAATACCCCTGTCTTTGTGGGCCCCGAGAACACCGTGAGCACCACCGCACCTGCACTCCCTGCTTTGCCCTCATGGATACGGGCGACGCTGGGGTTGGTTAGCTCGCTGACCTTGATCACGAAGCCGAGCGTGCCGGCCGCCGGGTCGTAGGTGAGCGTCGCCGAGCCCGTGGCCGCCGTTGAGACGGCCGGCACCTCCGCGGCGCCGGTCAAGTCGGCGGTAAAGGTCTCCGCCGTGGCGCTCGGGGTACTCGTACTCGTGGTGCTTTGCCCGCCGCTCGCAGTCGTCGTGGTGGTGGTAACGGAGGACTTGCCCCGTCCCGAAAGGACGAGGGAGAGGACGACGATCAGGATAATGAGCAAAAGCACACCGACGCGCGAGCACGATCCGGCGCCTTCGCACCTGGCGCGCTCTCCGTTCGCGCGCTCGTTGTCTTGTGAGCGGTTCTTGCGGGGGTCCAGTTTCCATTAGCTCTCCGATTGGCGATGGGTCCACGCCTCGAGGGACTGCCCCTATCTACCCACGAAACGCGTTCCGCGAACAGGTTTCTCCAGTGCAAATTTCGCCGTACCTGGTTGTCGCTCCTGCACGAAGCGGGCCCGGCGCGTGTCGGCACGGGCACCTCTCGACGCCAGACGAGTCTACGTACCTACCTAGACGACCGCCGTCCTGTTGAGGTCGATTCTGTCGGGCGGCCCGAATCAACTCCGCCAAGCGCGGCGAGCACCTTCTCCGGGGTGATGGGTAGAGACCAGATCCTCACGCCGATGGCGTCGTAAATGGCGTTAGCGATCGCCGCGGCCTGATTTACGCATCCTGGCTCACCCGCGCCTTTTGCGCCGAACGGGCCGGTGGGGTCGGGCTCCTCTATGAGTATGGTCTCCATCTCGGGCATGTCCAGCGTGCTGGCGATCTTGTACGTATCGAAATCGTCGGTGAGCATCTCGCCCGTCACCGCGTCGATGACCGGCTCTTCCCAGAGAGCGTAGCCCAATCCCTGGGCGGTACCGCCTTCCAGTTGCCCTTCCACCGTCATCGGGTTGATGGCCCGGCCGCTGTCGTTCGCGGTGACCAGCCTGAGTACGTGCACCTCGCCGGTGTCGGTGTCGACCTCGACTTCCGCGAACAAAGCTTGATATGGCGGCGGCGACGTACTCGGCGCGAACGAGGCATGGCCTGTGATCTCCTCCACGTCGGCCATGCGGTAGATGGCCCGCTTGGCCACTTCGGCGACCGACAGCCCCTGGTCAGGATCGGTTTTCACGTAGACACGGCGGTCCTCGACCGCCAGCTCGTCTGCGGAAACGCCTAGAGCCTCAGCGGCTCGCGTCAGCAGCTTTGCCCGCGCGTCCAGCGCGGCACGCTCGACCGCTTGGCCCAGGATATACATGGTCCGCGAGGCGTGTGAGCCGATCTCGTACATCGTGGTATCGGTGTCGCCCCAGACGACCCGCACGTCCTCGAAGCGAAGCCCGAGGACCTCGGCGGCGACCTGCGCCAGCGAGGTGAGGGCATTGGTGCCGATGGACGCCGGCCAGGCGGTGAGGACGATGGAGCCATCCTCGTTGAACTTGATGCGGGCATTGCTGTGCTCCACGTGGACCGGCCAGGCCCCGCTGTTGTGCGCCATGCACGAGACGCCAATCCCGCGGCGCTTGCTGCCTGCTTCATCGGCGGCAGCCGCAACGGCGGAATGTGCCGCGCGTTCGGCGACTGTGACGCCCGCGGTATCCGCGGCCCCGGCTGCGCCCGCGACGCCCGAGGCGCCGGAGTCGTCCCGGCTTCGGCCGGTAGCGCGTACTCCGCGGCTCCTCTTCTCTTTCCACCCGATGCGTTCGGCGCCCGCCCGCAGGCAGTCGCCCAGACCCATGCTGGTGATGGGGAAGTCCGGGCCGAATGTCCCCGGATCGCCCAGTTGCGAAAGGTTGATCAGGCGGAACTCTACCGGGTCCATCCCCAGCTTTTCCGCGGCTTGGTCCATCACCTGTTCGCGGACGAAGGTCTCCTCTGGATTGCCGAAGCCCCGCATGGCTCCGCAAGGAAGCCGGTTGGTATAGACGGCGTCAACCTCGGCATTATGGCTTTTGCGCCTATACAAAGGGTTGGCCGCGGCCGAGGCGATCAAGGAAGAGAGCGCCGAGCACTCGATGTGGGCTCCCGCGGTGGTGACTATCTTCTGTTCGACCGCCGTGATGGAGCCGTCATTCTTGACTCCCATCTTGAAGGTGTAAGGGCCCATGCACGAGCGCGTTGGGCGGTCGGTGAAATCCTCCTGGCGCGAATAGACCAGCTTCACCGGTTTGCCGGATTTCTTGGCGAGAAGAATGCAGATAGGCTCGCGGAAAACGATCAGTCCCTGCGCCGAACCCTCCGCCGGTGAACTCGTTCCTTGACCCTGATCCTGCCCAACGGGATGTCGAAGATGTAGGCGATCATCCGTTGAAACAGGTAGGGCAGCTGGACCGGCGCCCAGACCGTGAGGCGGCCGTCGGCGGCGAAACTTGCGATGCAGTGGAACGTCTCCAGCGGGGCCTGCTTCTGCTGTGTGGTGTAGCCCACGGACTCGATCACAAAATCAGCCTCGCGAAAACCTTGCTCCACGTCTCCGACCGGCTGGTGGCAGGCATGCACGGCCAGATTCCGCGCGGCGGGCTCGTCGCCCGGCGCGCCGTCGGCCTGCCGGCGCTGCACTGAATCATGGATGAGCGGCGCTCCGTCCTTTTGCGCTGCTGCCTCGTCGAACACCGCCGGCAACACCTCATACTCCACGCGGATGAGCTGGAGCGCCTGCTCGGCCAGCCAACTCGCTCACCGCGGCCACCGCGGCGACGGCGTCACCCACGTAGCGGACCTTGTTTTCCAGCACGCGCACGTCGTATGCGCCCCACGGCTCGATGCCCCCGTAGCTCTGGAGGTTCATCAGGGTGCCGGTATATTGCTTTGAGGGGGCGTCCTTGTAGGTGACCACCGCTTCCACCCCCGGCGCCTTCTCGGCCTCGGAGGTGTCGATGCTCACGATGCGGGCGTGGGCGTGCGGGCTATGGAGCACTTTTCCGTACAGCATCCCGGGCAGGCTCAGGTCGGAGATGAACTTGGCCGCGCCGGTGACCTTCTCGACTCCAGTGATGTCGGGCATACGCTTTCCGACCACGGAAAGTGGCTTTACCATGGCACGCAGCCTCCCGTCATCGTCCCCGGACCGCAACTCTTCCGCGGCCGCCAGCACCGCCTCGATGATCTTCACGTAGCCCGTGCACCGGCACAGATTACCGGCCAGGGCTTCTTTGACATCGCGCTCGGTGGGATCGGGGTTCTGGTCTAGGAGGGCTTTGGCCGAAAGGACCATCCCCGGCGTACAGTAGCCGCATTGCACAGCGCCGTGGTCCAGGAATGCCTGCTGGATGGGGTGCAGGCTCCCGTTCTTTGCGAGTCCCTCGATGGTGACGATCTCCCTTTCCCTCGCACTCCAAGCGAGTGTGACGCACGAGAGCGTCGGCTTGCCGTCGAGGAGCACCGTGCACGCTCCGCAGTTGCCGCTTGCCGAGCAGCCGCGCTTGGTGCCCGTCAGGCCCAATCGATCCCGGAGAAGTTCGAGCAGGGTCATGTTTGCCGGAATCAACTCCTCGTAACTTCTTCCGTTGATAATAAAGGTGGCGGCTGCTTTTCTCATGCCGCACCGCCCTGCATGCCCGGAGAAACTGCATGGTCCGCGGCGGCCGCGCGGTCGGCGGCGGCCATGATTGCCCTGCGGGTGAGCACCGCGACCATGTGCTTGCGGTACTCGGCGGTGGCCCGAAGGTCGCTGATGGGCGCCGCTTCGGCTGCCGCCAACTCCGCGGCCTCTGCCGCCAGTTCGCGAGTGATGGCTCTGCCTCGCAGGGCCAGCTCGGCTTGGCGCGCCCGCACGACCGTCGGTGCGACGGCGCCCAGGGCGATGCGCGCCTCGCTGCACACGCCGTCCTCGATCGTGACCAGCACGGCTGCGTTCACCTTGGCTATGCAGGCTTTGGTGTGCGCCAGCTTCCTGAAGGCGGTGCCCGCGTGAGCGGGCAGCGGCGGCACGGAGACCTCGGTGACGATCTGTTGCGGCGTAAGGACGCTCTGGCATACCGGGACGAAGAAGTCTGCGATGGGCACGCTCGTGACGCCTTCGGGACCGGTGAGTTGCAACTCCGCCCCGAGCACGTAGAGGGCGGGGGCCATGTCGGAGGCCGGGGTCGCCACGCACAGATTGCCTATCAGAGTGCCCATCGTCTTCACCTGGACGGAGGCGATCTGGTGGGCGGTCTCCTGAAGCAAGAGCCACTTGTCCCGGACGATGCCGGATAGCTCTAGCGCGCGAAGAGTCGTCATCGGGCCGATCCGGAGCTGTCCGTGATCGCCCACCTCGAGAAAGTCAAGCCCGGATATCCGTTGGAGACTCACCAGACAGGGCGGATCCACCTGCCACCGTGTCATCCGGGAGATCAGGTCAAGGCCACCGGCGAGTACTTTGGCGCCCGGACCCGCCGAGGCGAGGGTCTGGACCGCGTCCTGCAGAGACTCGGGCTCGAGCAATTCGAAGGGTCTTAGGGTGCGGTGCATGCTTTGGGCCATCGCTCCTCCCACCTGCGGGCTCACGGCCCGCAAGAGAGCAGGCATGTTGTTATTACCGGTTCCCCATTACGCCAGATTGGCTGCCGTGTCAAGCGACCCGGTTGTCGGCGAGAGCACGCGCGTGGGGGAGGACGAAGGCGATCTACTTGGTCGCCTTCTTGAGGTCCTGCACCGTTTCTGCCGCGGAAGGCTCTACGAAAGCCACGTCTTTGCCGATTTCGAGGCTGGCCGGAGTAGGGAGGAAGACCTTGCCGAGTGACCCGGAGAGTCCGAACCCGTCCACCTTCCCGGTGCCGGCGTTGTAATAGAAACTGTCGATCTTCCCGAGATCGCGACCCTCGGTGGTGTGGATGTGAAGGCCGTGGACGCTCGACCCCCGGTCGACCGCCTGCTTCATCTCGGGTATGTCGGACGCTTTTGTCTGGCTCGTCTCAGAGTCGACTATCACGGCATCAGCGCCGATCACGCGGATCGCGATCCACGGAACGACTTTGGCACTGCTGAACCACCCGCCTTCATCGACCAGCAGGCCCAGAACCTTGGTGCCGGCTCCGTCGAGAACGAGGTCTCGGACTTTGCCTAGCTTGGCTCCCGCGTCCAAAGTGATTATCTGCAAGCCGACTGTGTCCTTGCTCTTGAGCATCCTTCAACCCTCCCGTTTTCGGCGGATCTCCAGGCCCGATATCCCCGATTAAGCGTGGGCTTAGTCCCACGCGGCTCTGGTCCAGATCGTACTACCCCGATGAAGGACTGCCGCGGGGAAAGACGGTCTCGGCTCGTTCTGGTCGAGCGTCCCACGTCAACCCACCGTGATGATAACGATGGGTTGACGTGAAGTGTGAAGCTGCGTCGGGAGACCACCGCCTCGGTCAAGGGGTGGTCTTGAGCTTAAGTCGTGCTGGGAGTGGAGCCTCCCGCTGCACCCGGCGTACCGCCGTTAGTTCCCGTGGTGCCGGTGTCAGCGCCGGGCGCTCCTCCGTTGCCTCCACCAGGCCTGGGCAGAGTCCCCACCTGGATCCTGGCTGGCAGTGATGCTGCCATCCGAGTTGGCGGTGCCGGTGACGGTGACGTCCTGTCCCGTCGTCAGGTCAGACGCGGAACCCGTCTTCGAGACCGCGATCACCGTGGAAGGCGAATAGAGGACGATCTTGGTGCCGCCGCTGCTCAGCTTGACGGTGATGCTGTTGCTGTCGGAGCTCACGATGCTGCCACTGGTGAAACCGCCGGCGCCGGTCCCGCCAGTGCCGCCGGTCCCCCGGCCGCCGCCGAAGACGCTGGCCGAGTCCCGCCGCCGCTGCCGAGCAGCTGCTGCCGCTGTGCAGCCGTGAGATTGGTGAGAACCTTGAGGGCCTCCGTGGGTGAAGGCGTGCCACCGCCGGTGGCCTTCCCGCCAAAGAAGGCGCCGACGCCAACGGCGATGACGACGACGACCACCACCGCGATTAACCAACGTTTCATATGTCATTCCTCTCTATTCATAACGGAGTGCTTCGATAGGATTGAGTCCCGCTGCTCGACGAGCGGGGTAGAAACCAAAAACGATGCCGATGACGGCGGAGACGCCAAAGGCCAGCACGATCGACTGCCAGGTCACGCTGGCGTGCAGACTGGCGAATCTCGTCAGGGCGACGGATACCAGCCAGCCCAGGACGACGCCGATCACTCCACTGATGAAGCGTCAGCACCACCGCCTCCACCAGGAACTGCAGAGTCACATCTCCTCTCTTGGCCCCGATGGCTTTGCGCAGCCCGATCTCTCGTGTGCGCTCGGTGACGGTGGTCAGCATCATGTTCATGATCCCGATGCCTCCCACGACCAGGGAGATGCCGGCGATGGCGGCCAGAAGCAGGGTGAGGGTACGCGTCGTGGAGGAGGCCGTGGAGGCCAGGTCGGCCTGGTTGATCACGCTGAAGTCGGCCTGCGCGGAGTTGGTGATCTTGTGGCGCTGAAGCAACAGATCGGTGATGTCCGTCTGCAGTTGCGTCATCGCGCTCTGCGTCGAAGCTTCGACGTTGATAGTCGAGAGATAGGAGGCCTGACCGGCCAGGAAGCGCTGCGCCGAGGTCAGCGGCACGTACACGGTGTCATCCGGGTTGTTGAAGCCGGTTCCCCCTTTGGCCTTGGTCACCCCGACGACGGTGAAGGCGAGACCTCTGATGCGGATCGTCTGGCCGAGCGGGTCCTGTCCCTCCCTGCGTGGGGTCGCCGAAAAGATCGGAGGCGGCCGTGGGGCCGAGGACGGCCACTCGCGTGGCATTCTGAACATCCTGGTCGGTCACGAAGCTGCCTTCGGTCGTCTGTATGTTGCGTACGGTCGTGTAGGACGACGTAGTGCCGATCACCGACGACGTTCGTGTTGCCCGCTGTGGCCACTATCTGGTACCGGCCGTCCAATTCCGGGGCGATGGCTGCGACGTTGTTCAAGGTGGTCAAGGCTTCGGCGTCGGCAGTCGTGAGGGTGCGGGCACTACCGCGGCCGGCGCTGACCGGGCCGGCGGACCTCTGAAAACCGGGCGTGACTACGAGCAAGTTGGCGCCGATGGACTCGATGCTCGCGGTGATCGAGTTCGTGCTGCCCTGACCGACGGCGAGGAGAGCGATAACGGAGGCGATGCCGATGACGATGCCGAGCACCGTGAGACCGGAACGGACCAGGTTGCTCGAAATAGAGACGAACGACTCCTCGAACACGTCGCCGAGCTTCACGAGTGCGTCTCCGAGCGGACCAGCGTCTCCTCGCCGGCAGAAGGCGAGCTTGCGAGCGTCCTCGTCCATCGGCACGGGAGCGCCGATCCGCGGCCCGCGAAGTGTCGCTCACGATGAGGCCGTCCTGGAGCCGGATGACCCTTTGCGCGTGCTCGGCGACGGTCGCCTCGTGGGTGATGAGGACTATGGTGTGCCCGCTCTTGTGCAGCTGGGCGAACGTCTCGAGGATGATCTCTCCGGTCTTGGTGTCCAGGTTGCCGGTAGGCTCGTCGGCAAGGATGAGCGCGGGATCGTTGATCAGCGCCCGCGCGATGGCCACTCGCTGGATCTGACCGCCGGAGAGCTGGTTGGAAAGATGCGTCCAGTGCGATTCCTCCAGCCCGGCCATGCGCAGCGCTTCGGCGGCCCGGCTTTCGCGCTCCTGGCGGGCGACGCCCGAGTACACGAGTGGCAGCACGACGTTGCGGATCACGGTGGCCCGAGGGAGCAGGTTGAAGGACTGGAACACGAAGCCGATGCGGGTGCGTCGGATGTCGGCGAGCTCGTCGTCGGCCAGTTGGGACACGTCCTTGCCTTCGAAGAAGTACTCGCCGCTGGTCGGGGTGTCGAGGGCCCCGAGCAGATGCATGAGCGTCGACTTCCCCGAGCCCGACGGGCCCATGATGGCCAGATACTCACCCGTGGAGATGCACAGGTTCACTCCGGCCAGCGCGACCGTCGCGGTCTGGGTGGAGTCGTAGACCTTGACCAGGTCCCGGCAGTCGATCATGCAGGACTGGGCGTCCATCTAGCTCCGCATCCCTCGTGCCGCCGAGGCAGATCTGCCTAGATACCGGTCTGTCATCTCATCCGCCGGGAACGAACCCGCCGCCGCCGCCGAGACCGCCGGAATGCCGCCCCCGCCGCCGAC
This sequence comes from uncultured Thermoleophilia bacterium, assembly GCA_963772095.1. Lineage (GTDB taxonomy): Bacteria > Actinomycetota > Thermoleophilia > RBG-16-64-13 > RBG-16-64-13 > Chersky-299. The sequence continues at coordinate 13,098 of CAVYVU010000021.1, read as the reverse complement.
GGAATCGTGGTGGACGTGGACCCCGCCGACGGGTTGATCGTCGCGGTGATGACTTCCTGACCCTCGGTGAGACCCGCTGGTGATCTGGGTGTAGGTGTCGTTGGAGATGCCCACCTGCGACCGTGACGTCCACCGGCTTGCCGTTCTGCAGGACCTGCACGTAGCTCACCGCCGCCGGTTTGGGTCTTGACCGCGGCGTTCGGGACCACAAGGGCGTCGGTCGCGATCTTGGTGATGATGTTCACAGTGACCGACATGCCGCCCTTGACGCTGGGGTCGGTGGTATCCGGGACGATCGTCGCGTTGTAGGTGACGACCCCTTGGCTGTTGGTGCCCTGCGTGTCGACACTCTGGACCTTGCCGGAGAGGGTCAGATTCGGGAAGGGCGTTGAAGGTGATGACCGCCTTCTGGCCCACGGCGACGTTGGGCACGTCGGTCTCGGCAAGCGAGATGATCGCCTCGCAGGCTGTTCACGTCGGTGATGACGATGGGAGCGCTGCTCGAACTGCTCGACCCCGTTGCCGCGACTGCCGCTCCCCGAGCCCGTGCTCCCCAGACTGTCCCCGTTCTGGACGTTCAAGCTGGTCACGACGCCGTCGATAGGGGCCGTGACCGTTCGCTCGGCAGCGGTGTCCTTGGCCTGCTGAAGCGCCAGCTTGGCGGACTGCACCTGCGCCTGCGCAGCGGTCACCGAGAGCTGGGCACTCGTGACCTGCTGCTGCGCCACCTCTATCTGAAGCGCCGAGATAGTGGTCGTCGTAGTCGAGGGCTGCGTGATGCCGGAGCCGCCGCCCCCGGTCGTGGTCGTGTGAGGGGCGGTGGTGGGGGGAGACGTTGACGGAGGGCTCGAGGTGGAGGTGCGTGGACGAGGTCGGCAGTGTCGAGCTCGTGGATGACGTTCCGGAAGTGGACGTCGTCGGACGGCAAGGTGGTGGGTGGTCCGGTCGTGCCGGTGACGTCCGCTGCCGAGAGCTCGACAGAGGAGGCCATTTGCGAAGCCGATGAGCTCGACTCAGCTGCCTTTTGTGTCTCGAGCTGGTCGAGAGCCTGTTGCGCTTGCAGAACAGAAAGCTGGGCCTTCTGCACGCCATCCACGGCCTGGTTGTATGAGTTGGTGGCGTTGGCCACGTCGAGATCGAGCTGCGGGTTGACCACGGTGAAGAGTGTTTGACCCTTCTTCACCGTGTCTCCGACCTTCACCTGGAGGTTGCTGACCGTGCCACTGATGGAGGGATTGACGGAAGCGCTGCTGCTGAGCGAGATATTGCCCGTTCCTGACACGGAGGAGGTGATGGTCAGCTTCTGGACGGCTTGAGTCGTGTAGGTGATAGCTCCGCCCGAGGTCTTGTGCAAGGCGCGGTAGGTGAAGAAGCCGGCAATGATGACGAACGATTATGAACCCGAGGACAACATACCTTCTGACGTGCCGCTTCTTAGAGCCGCTCATACCTGCCCTCTCCCGTCCACGGATCATCTCCCTCCCAGCTGGGTCTCGCGAAGCTCCCTACAGCTTCACCCGTCGTAAGGTAACAGCGTGAGCATAAGGCTGACGTAAGAAAGAGGCCGGCGCTGCCGGCCTCTTTCACCGAGCGGCCCGGCGGCTTCCTTCGACCTCGCAGACCGGACCCGTCCCCCGGAGATCAGCTCGCCGCCTGCGGGGCCTTTTCGGGCCCCACGAGGATCGTTGTCGCCCTCGATCTTCACCGCGAACGTACGGAGGGGCCGGGAGTGGCGGAGCAGCTTTCCGACGCCGAGCTTTGCCCCTTCCCAGTCCGTCCACCGCACCACATGTCCGTCCCGTAGGTCGAACTGCGAGTGATGGCGCGGACAGGTGAGGATCGTGCCTTCAAGCGTCCCGTCCGGGAGATATCCGTGCATGTGGGGGCACCTGCCGTCGCTGATGAAGTACTCGTCTCCGACACGAGCGACCAGCATCTCGTGGTCCTCGATGGACGCCGCCTTCAAGCCCCCCGATTCGAGACCTTCCGTGGTTGTCAACTGCATGTACTCGTCCATGCTTGGCGCTCCTTCTCTCTTCGGTGTTCGTTATCTCGTCGTTGTTGTCACATCGTCGCCGTCGTTGGCCGTTTGCTGTCGCCAGGTGCTCACGACCTGCTCGGGGGCGCAGGTCTTTCGTACTCGAAGTGCGTGAGGTCCCATCCGCCGCGCAGCCCCGCCACTCCGTACACGCTGTCGAGAAAGTCCAGGATCGTCCGACGCGGGTCGCCGGAAGTGCGGGCATCCTCGTAGCGGAGCGTCCACTCGCTCATCTCTGGGACCCAGCCGGCTTGGCTCGGCTGGATGGTCTCCCGCTCGCAACCCGGCGGTTGAGGATAGATGTACGCGTAGAGGATGGGCACCGGGAAGGTGTCGTCGCCCGGCCAGAAACCGGCGTTCATGAACTCGGCGTCGAGGTCGTACCGCATGATGTAGCCGCGGTCCGTGGGGGAGCCGCGTGCTTCCCATTGAAGCGCAGGACGGCTAGGTCGAAGGCTCCCCACCAGAACTGCAGCCCGGTCCTCCCAAAGAACCGCGAGCGCCATTCCTCGAAGACATTTGCCACCGCGACATTCACGCGGAGCCAGTTGCGCGCCCGCTCGGGGACGTACGCGCAGTTGCGCTGGTCCTCGTCCAACGGGACCGCATCGGCTACTTCCTGCGGTTTGCTCCACAACTCCGCATCGATGCCACGGTCGATCAGAAGTCTCTTGACCTCTCCGAACACGTCGGCTACGCAGCGGGGCGGGAACAACGAGATCGAGTCCTGCCGGCCTTCGCTGCCGGACACCCGGAGCTCGTCGTCGTATAGGTCGAGGGTGAGCTCTACCGAGGCCGTTCCCCAGGGCATCGGGCCCGAGGTGAGCCCCCGCGAGTTGAAGAAGAGACAGGTCCCCAGCCACTCCGGCTGAGGCGGAGACATCGCCAGCCGAGTCTTGCCGAGGATCTGAGCATACATGTGGAGGGTCTTCTTGGTCTCCGCCCACTCCTCGTAGGAAAGGGCCGGCCATTCAGCCGGTTTGCTCGCGGTCATCAGTCGCCCTCCTTCCGTCGCGGCCGGATCCGGGGTCAGCCTTCGGTTGTGGCAGCGGCTCTCAAAGCCTCGGTTCGTGCGCTAAGACTCATACCCAAACTCGTATGCGGCCATACTCAGGTCACCCCAATACCAGCTTTGGTGTAGCCGCCTGCCCCGGGCTCCGCCGCCCGCCGCACCCAATGCCGCCAGCAGAGGCACGTAGTGGTCGGGCCGGGGGTGGGCCCTCTCCGGGTGAGGAGCAAGAACTCGATAATCGACCAGACTTTCGGCGTCTCCTCTCTCCACCACGCTATCGAGCCAGTCGAAGAACTCGCTCGCCCACGGGTCGGTCACCGCCCCTGGGCCGAGTGGGGCGTACCCGAGAGGATGCACGGCTCCCCCGCTGCCGATGACCAGCACGTTCTCATGGCGCAGATCGGCGATGGCCCGCCCGATCGCCAGGTGCAGGCTCGGATCGAGATGATGCTGGATGGACAGCTGCACCACCGGGATATCGGCTCTCGGGAACATGGAAAGCAGGGGGACCCACGCTCCGTGGTCCAAACCTCGCGTCCCGTCTACGTCACAGGGGAAGCCGGCGTCTGCCAGCCTATGAGCGACGTTGTAGGCCAACTCAGGTGCTCCCGGCGCCGGATAATCGATCCGATAGAGCTCGGAAGGAAAACCGTAGAAATCGTGGATCGTGTCCGGTCTGCCGGTGCCGCCGACCGTGGGTCGCGTCGTTTCCCAGTGCGCGGATATGCACAGCACTGAGGCCACGTCCAGGTAGAACCCGCCGAGTTCCTGCCAGAACCTTCTGGCGGGGATGTCCTCCAGGGGAGTCGTGGGAGCGCCGTGAGACAAGAAGATCGTGGGGAGTATGGGCCGGTCCATGTTCTTCTTGTATACCCAGGCCGGTGGATATCTCATCCTCTAGGAGAAGGGAAAGTGCATCCTAGGCGAGTATCGACGCCGGCGAGCAAACCGGGCTACCATTCGCAAGGCAGTGTATAAGCATTTTCGCCAAAGCCTGACGGACCATCCCCTCGCGGTCGATATCACGATCGCGTTGGCAATCGCCGTGCTCCTCGCCGCTGGGAGCGTCGTCGGAGGACTGCGTGACGGGCGCCAACTTTCGGCCACTCTGTTTCCAGCGCTCCTGGTGGCGCTCGTGGCCCTTCCGCTCTGCGTTCGTCGGGTTCGGCCGCATCTGGCTCTCGCCGGTACGTTGATCTTGGCCGCACTTGCCTTCGGGCTATCATCGCCTCTGCCTCCCACTGTCCTTCCGATCGCCGTGGCCCTCTACACGATCGGCGCACGGGGCGACCGGCGCAGCTCGCTCACCGCCGTGGCCGTGCTCGGTGGCGTCTATCCTGGTGATCCGCCTGGTGTTCGCTTACAGCGCCGGATACGCGGAGGGTGTCACCCGCGATCTTGGGTGGATATTCGGGTCGACCGCGCTCGGGTACGCGGTGGCCAGCCGGCGGGCATACGTGGAGCAGTTCAAGCAGCGCGCTATCGAGGCCGAGCGCACCCGAGAGGAAGAAGCGCAGCGGCGGGTGGACGAGGAGCGGCTCCGTATCGCCCGAGACGTCCACGATGGGGTCGCTCACGCGTTGGCCTCGATATCGCTACAAGCGAGCGCAGCGAGCGCGGTCCTGGATTCGGACCCGGAAGGGGCACGAGAAGCGCTTCAACAGATCCGGGGCACCAGCGTCTCTGCCCTTGCCGAGCTGCGGGCGACGCTGGGGGTGCTGAGGCAGACGGGCCAGGGCGCCAGGGCGCCTGGCTTTGTCGAGGTCACTGAGCTCGCGAACGTTCTGCGGGCGGGCGGCATCGAGGTCTCGGTGCGCCAGGAAGGCGGCGGCCGGCCGTTGCCGGCGGAAGTGGGCAATGTCGCATATCGGATCCTGCAGGAAGCTCTCACCAACGTGCTTCGTCACTCCGGTGCCGGGCATGCCGACGTGACCGTCCGTCAGGACGAGGCCAGCGTGCTCATCGTCGTGGCCGACGACGGGCGGGGTCCTGCTCCGGGCGGCGAGCAGGGGAAGGGCTACGGCATCACGGGGATGCGCGAGCGGGCCGCGTCCGTGGGTGGCTCGCTGGAAGTGGGGCCTCAAGCTAGAGGAGGCTTCGTGGTGAAAGCCGTGCTCCCGTTGACGGCGGTGGCCGGATGAGCGCCCTCCAGGCAGACGGCAGCCGAATCCGGGTCCTGCTCGCCGACGACCAGCCGCTCGTGCGCGCCGGGCTGAAGATGCTGCTCTCCACAGTCCCCGACATCGAGGTGGTGGGCGAGGCGACGGACGGGGAGCAGGCGGTGCGTCTCGCCCGCGAGCTGACAGCGGACGTGGTGCTCATGGACATCCGCATGCACGGTATGGACGGGCTGGAGGCGACCCGTCGCATCTCGGTGGACGAAGATCTGGCCGGGGTGCGGGTCGTGATCCTCACCACCTTCGATATCGACGACTACCTGTTTGAGGCCTTGCAGGCCGGCGCGAGCGGCTTCTTGCTCAAGGATGCCGAACCGGAGGAGCTGGTGCGGGCGGTGCGTGTGGCCGCTGCTGGAGACGCCCTCTTGTCTCCGAGCGTAACCCGGCGCCTGATCGCAGACTATTCCAGCCGTCCCCGCTACCGGCGCCTATCCTCCGCCGGCCTGGACGTTCTCACGGAGCGAGAGCGTGAGGTGATGGCTCTGGTCGCCCGCGGCCTTTCGAACGAGGAGATCGCGGGGCGTCTCGTGGTCAGCCCACTCACGGCCAAGACGCACGTGAGCCGCATCCTTGCCAAGCTCGGCGCCCGCGACCGCGGACAGCTGGTGATGCTCGCCTACGAATTGGGACTGGTTCAGCCGGGAGAGGTTCTTCCGTCGGACGAGGGCCGCTAGATCGACTGGTTCTGGGGCGTCCGTTACTGGGCCAGGCTGGGCCGGGAATCGCGGTTTGGTGGCGTGTACATCCGCAGGAGTATCATCAGAGCCTTCTGGAAGCCGATGTCGCCGGCTCAGGTGTCGTGTAAGCTCCCCGTCAAGCTGGGTAAGAGACAGTGAGCCGCTCGGGAGCCACGACGGGGGTCCGGCGAAGCGGCTCGACAGGAACGTATGTGGTGCGAAGCCGAGTCGGACTCGGGCAGTCCCGTAGGGTGCAACACCGCTGACAAACCTGGTGATCCCAAAAAAGGAGTCATCGTGCACAAGAGATCGATCATAATCGTAGCCTTGGTGGCGGTTCTCGCCGTCACAGGCATCACCGTGGGACTCGTGGAGACACGGGCCCAAGGAGAACCGAACTTGGCGGCCATCACTCCGGCGCAGCTTCTCGCCAACGTGGCTCAGCATGCGGGCGGCAACGCCTCGGTGAGCGGCACAGTCTCGTGGAAGAACGACGTCCTCGGACTTTCGGCGCTTTCCTTCAATGGCCAGGGCATAGGTGGCCTCACTTCGCTCCTGGCGAGCGGCTCGGGCCGGCTCTGGGCCCAGGATGGCAAGGTCCGCTTCGAGATCCAGGGAGTGACGGGGGACACGAACATCGTCGGAAGCCAGACGAGCGTGTGGGTCTACAGCTCCACTAGCAACACAGCCACCGAGTACACGCTCCCGGCGGGCAAAAGCGGGACGTCTGCCTCGACCACCTCGACCTCGGCTGCCGCGAAGGTCGACCCGGTAACCGCGATAAACACTTTCATTCAAAATCTTGCGCCCACGGCTGTTGTGGCCGTGAGTGGCCAGGAAACGGTGGCCGGACGAGCCGCCTACGTCCTGTCATTGGTCCCCAAGGCGCCGAACACGGTCTTCGGCTCGGTGCAGGTGGCGGTCGACAGTAAGACCTACCTGCCGATCAGGATCGAGATCTTCGCAAAAGGGGATGCGCAAGCGGTGCTCTCCGCGGGTTTCGAGAGCATTTCGTACTCCAATATCGCCGATAGTACTTTCGCCTTCACGCCTCCGGCCGGGGCCAAGGTGGACCACAAGACCCTTTCGCTTCCGGCGGGACTGGCCGGCAAGATCGGCGGCGAACCCGCGACTACGCCCACTACCGCGACGGCCGGCACGCCCACTACCGCGAATGCCACTGGCGCCGAAAAAGCCCCGTTGACGCTCGCTGAGGCGGCCGCCAAGGCCGGTTTCACCCCCTTGGCGCCGCAGACCACCAGCGCGGACCTTTCTTTCGGCGGTGCCTTTGTGATCCCGGCTCAGCAAGTGGACCTGCAGTCTCTGCTGAGCACCCTGGGATCGGGACTTGGCGGCCTTGGCAGTCTCGGCGGGGGTAACGACCAGTCGACCACGACGGCTCCCACCACAGCCGGAGCGACCGCGTCCAGCACCGCCACATCCGCTACCGCGACATCTCCGAGCCTCCCGGCGCTCACCCTGCCTACGGGTACGATCACACTCGGCCCCACGGTTGTGCTCCGCTACGGCCAGGGATTCGGCTCGGTGGTGCTGGTCGAGGCCAAAGTGCCGTCACTGTTGATCACCCAACTCGAGCAAACATTGGCGAGTGTGCCTCTACTCAGCCGCACGACCGTTGCCGGCGGCACCGTGTACCAGTTCAATACAGCGCTGGGCTCCGTTATGCTGTGGGACAAAGACGGGCTTCTGTTGCTGGCCGCGGGTAGTGTCTCTCAATCCGACCTAATGGGGTTTGCTGCCAATGTCCGCTAAACACTCCGACGCTGACCTAGACAAGCGCCTACCGGTCGGCGATGACGGCCGGCCGGTCGTCCTGTCCACCCACGGCCTTACCAAGGACTTCAAGAAGCTGCGGGCGGTCGACAATCTCGACATCTCGGTCTGCCGAGGCGATGTCTACGGCTTCCTTGGTCCGAACGGATGCGGGAAGACGACCACCATCCGGCTGATATTCGGCCTCATCTATCCCAATGCCGGGTATGTCGAGGTGCTCGACCACAAGGTCCCGGAGCACCGCACCGATGCTCTCCGTCATCTGGGCGGTTTCGTAGACGATCCCATGTTCTACAACAACATGACCGCTCGACGGAACCTGCGCATGCTGGGAAAGATGAACGGCGAGGTCTCCGAGGAGCGCGTCTCCGAGGTCTTGGAACAGGTGGGCCTTTCCGACCGCGGCAACTCCAAAGTGGGCAGCTACTCGCACGGCATGCGTCAGCGTCTTGGGATCGCTCTGGCTCTCATCCACAAACCCGACGTCATCGTCCTGGACGAGCCCACCAGCGGCCTGGACCCTCAGGGGATGAAGGACGTGCGGGAGCTTATCCGCGATCTCGGCAAACAGGGGACGACGGTCTTCCTGTCCTCCCACTTGCTGCACGAGGTGGAGCTCGTTTGCAATCGCGCGGCCATCATGAGCCGGGGCCACCTGATCGTTCAAGGACCGGTGTCGGACCTGCACCCGAAGATCACCACCATCCGGGTGCTCACAGGAGACCAGGCCAAGGCCTGGGAGGTGATCGGTGGGTTGGTGGCTCCAGGCACGTTCCGCCGGGACGAGAGCTTCATCGTGGTGGAATCGGGCGACGGCTTCGTGCCGGAGATGGTGCGGCGGCTGGTAGCCGATAGCGTCGACGTGCTGGCCGTGGTCCCATCCGCGGAGCAAGGGTTGGAAGACATGTTCCTCGAGCTTACATCCGAGGACGAACAGGAGCGCGGTGCCGGGGTATCTCTCGCCGGCGCGGGAGGGGGCCCCAAATGAGCAGCATACGACGAGAATTTACTAAAACGCTTTTCCAGAAACGTACCTACATAGGTTGGGCAGGTCTCTTCCTGGTGCCCTGGCTCATTACCATAGCCTTCCGGTTCTCCAGCGGAGGTCCAAGAGGCGGCGGTGGCGGCGGACAAGACCAGGGTGCTCAGATTTTCGATATGGTGCGGAGCAACGGTCTCTTCGTGGCGCTCGCGGCACTGCTCGCGCTGGCCACGTTCCTGTTGCCGTTGCTGGCCTCGATGTCCGGTAGCTACACGGTGGCCGGCGAGGCGGAAGGCGGCACCTTGCGGACCACGCTCATGCAGCCCATCCGTCGCAGCGTCTTCCTCATGTCCAAATGGCTCGTTGCGAATGTCTACGTGGCCATCGGCATGTTCATCATGGGAGTGGCGGCCCTCATCGCAGGGGGGGCGTTCTTTGGCTGGCATCCGCTGGTGCTGTTCTCCGGCGGGACTGTCGGGACCGGGCACGGTCTGGGGCTGATCGTACTCTCCTATCTGTTCGTGCTCCTTGGCATGGCCACCGTGGTATCCCTGGCGTTCTTCTTCTCGACTTTGACCAACTCGAGCCTGACCGCGGTGGCTGGGGCGTTGGTGCTGGTGATCATCTTCGAGGCTTTACAGGCTTTCACTGTCTTCAACTTCCTGCAGCCATATCTCTTCACGCACTATTTCAACGAATGGACCAATCTACTCCGATCGCCGGTGGTCTCGGGCCCCATCATCAAAGGAATAATCGCGTACGTCATCTGGATAGTCGGAATGACGGGCCTTGGTTTCCTGCGCTTCCAGCGTAAGGACATCCTCTCGTAAGCTACGCAAAATGTGGCCTGAGATGACGATTGGATCACGGGGACAGGGTACTTTGACAGCACGGCCGGGAAACCGGGTTCCGAGCAAAGCGCCACTGAAGCTACAGGCGCAGACCGGCGACCCAAGATCCGGCCGATAAAGAATGGGCCACTCCTCTATCAGGCCCTCGACCTACCAGGGGTCGAGGGCCTGATATCTTCACGGAAGGAGCCGCCGGGTGGAGCCCGCCCCGTCGTCGCGCTGTGTCGTTGTGGTGCCTCCGCGAACAAGCCTTCCTGCGACGGCACCCACCGCACCATAGGCTTCGATTCCAGCAACACATGTGACGGTCGTCTCGACCACCGGGTGGACTACGTGGGCGAGCGGATCACCATCCATTACAACCACGGGGTTTGCGCGCACATGCAGCACTGCGTAGCTGGGCTGCCGAAGGTCTTTGACCACGACCGCCGTCCCTGGATCGACCCGGACGCGGCACCCGTGGAGGAGATCATCGCGGTCATCGAGCGGTGCCCTTCCGGGGCGCTCAGCTACTCGATCGCCGGAGAAGAGCAGCCCGACCCGGAACGGCCTCCGCGCGTGGTCGTCGCGAAGGACGGCCCGTATTGCCTGGAGGGGTGGATCGAGGTGGAGGATACGCCATTCGGCGAAGGCGTTTCCGAGGAGCATTGCACGTTGTGCCGGTGCGGCGCTGCCGAGAACGAGCCGTTCTGCGATGGGAGCCATGAGAAGGTGGGGTTTCGGGAGTAGACACCGCAAGCCGGTGTGCTTCGCTACTGCTATTGGGCTCCCGTTCGTTGGGCCCCCGGTTGTCGAGGTCACGGGCTCGATCAGCTGCGAGTAATGGTTGACGGTCAGACCTTCTTTTGTCCCATGCATCTCATAGATGGTGAAGGGGAAGATCGGGTCCAGGAAGACGTCCTCGCTAGCATACTGCTCGAGCGGGAGCCGGAGCTCGCCAGCCTTTTTTCCTTCCGGCGAGACAGCAACGGCAAGCAAAGACTCCGTTCCTTTCCAACCTTGTTTGTAGACGTGGAAAAGTATCCAGACGTCTTCGTACCCGTCCTCTCCCAGGATCGTGGCTGAATCGAGCGGAAGATCGGGCAATGAGATCTGGAATTGCCTCTCCAATTGCCCGCTGAAGTTCGATACGCGGACCTCTGCCCCATCATCCCGAAGCGCGAGAGACACTAACCGGCCCGAGCTTGGCCCCTCCATTGGGCGCTCCCTCTTTCGTAGTGGCCCACGCCCAAGATTGCCCTGGATAGATCGCGGCCACCCCGTGACATTTGCCGTCGGCCCCCTGGACGAACAGATTGAACCCATCCAGGTACAGGCGTTGCGCGCGTATGTTCGCATCGATCGCGTATTGGCGGGCTAGGTCATCGTTCCTCGGAAGGCCAAGTACTTCGGCTTGTCCTTTGAGGATGTAGATGGTGCCCTTGGGATCAATCACCATGTCGCTCAGGTCGCCCGGCGGGTCGGGGAGGCGAACGGTCCTGGAGAGCCTTGCCTTCCCGTTGTCCTCGAGGTGGTAGATCAGCACTCTAGAGTTGGGCCCGTCGGCGATGGCGAGACTGTCGGAATCCCCAGAAACGGATACGCCATGCGCCGGCCCGTGGCTGGTTCCCCTTGGTGACTCCGAACTGCCCGGGACCTGTGCCCAGGCGCGGTCAGGACGACTTCCTCGGGCTTAGGCCGGGAGACGGTCGCGGGGCCGGTAATCGTGATAACCGGGATGAGTGCCGCCGTGGTCGTAGTCGTCGGCGTCGGTCGGGTTGCGGTCCCCGAGGTCGATTGGGTAGTGGCTCCAGGAGTCGATTGAGTCGAAACTGCGTTCAGCGTCGTATGCAGCCTAGGGCTGAGCAACGCGCCACCAGGCCACGATCACCATCGGCCACGATTCCTCCATGTGCGTGCGATCTCTCGCGACGCCCCAAGCCATCTCCGGTCTGTGTAAACATATGTCCGGCACGGGCGAGATTGTGCCCGCCGCCTCGTCGGTCGGACCGATGAGCGCCCCGAGGCCGCCGCTAGTCGCCGAAACAGTAGAAGTAGCCGTCCCGCGAGCCCACGTAGATCCGGCCTTTCCAGATCGCCGGCGTCGACTCGATGGCTCCTCCGCTCTTGAGCTTGTAGGTCCAGAGTTGGGGTGGGTCGACCTGGGTGTCGGTCACGTCGTAGGCGTGGAGCGTGCCGTAGGTGTCGCCAACGATCAACGTATGGTCGACTACTGAGGCGCTCCCCCAGGCGTGGGGCGAGAAAGACTTCTTCCAGACCAGCGCGCCGGTCATGCTGTTGATGCCGAGCAGCGACCCGGGGTGGGTGGGCACGTAGACCATGTCTTTGTAGAGCGCAGCGGTGGCCCAGACACCGGAGAGTCCGTCGTCGGCCTTTCTTGTCACTTTCACCGACCAGACAAGCGGGTCGTCGCCGGGCTTGTTCTTGCGCGGATCGAGTTTGACGATCTGGCCCACCTGCTGGGCGCGCGGCAGATCTCGCTGATACTCGACGTCCACGTAGAGGTAGCCGGCTTGGTCGACCACGATCGAGGCGTCGGTGTCGTCGCCGTCCCAGTAGGTGAAGACTTCCGGGAACGCGGCCGCACCTTGCGGCGGCGCTTCTCCCGGGGCCAGTTTCTTGAGGGTGGCGCTCACGTCCAGGCCATGGATCAACCCGCCAGAATTTGCGAAATACAAGCGGTCTCCCACGAGGGCCGGCGAATTCTCGATGGACACCTCTTGGTCGCCGATGTCCTTGAGTTCCTGGGCGGTCCAGCCGGGGAAGTCGAGCACGATCTTGGGAGCGACAGTCACCTTGCCGCTGGGGTCTTTGGCACGGTTGAGCTTGACTATGAAGAAGTGGCCGTTCTCGCCGGGCACGAAAGCGTAATCGTTGCGCACGACTACGTTGCCGTCCCAGTCGTCGTTCCACATGACCGGCTTGGTGTCGTAGGCGTTCATGTGCCAGAGCTCGGTGGGCTGCGCACGATCGATGGCGATGATGCGCCAGTTGTTGTCACGGTTGCCCATGTAGACGAGCGGATAGCCGTCCGGGTCCAGAGTGATCGAGCCCTTGAAGAGGTCGCCGCCGGTGAAATCGGGCAGGAGTCGCTTGCCGGTAGCGGCGTCGAGGAAGTGGATCTTATGGTCGTAGGCGCCGAAAATGACCCAGGTCCTGCCGTCGAACTCGGCTACCACGGGCTCACCGGTCCAGCCGGTGCCGGTCCAGGTCTTCTTGACTCCGGGGTTCGAGATGGGGCCTGCGTCGGAGATGCCGGACATCGGCCCGAAGCGCCAGATGATCTTCGGGTTTTGCGGAACGGGCCCTTGGCCATAATAGGTGCGGGAGCCATTGCCTCGGAACATCGTCAGGCCGGCAAAGGCGGTGTTGATCGGACCGTAGAAGCTGCCGGGGGTCCGCGTGTCACCGGGGCCGGTGGCGCCCGGGGTCTGCGAAGTGCCGGTACTGGGGTGGAGTTGGAGCTGGAGGCGACGGTCGTGGAGCTGCTGGAAGACGTGGCCGCACCGTGAGGGCGAAAAGAGACCGCCACCACGACGGCCAAGATGGCGATGACCGCTACCACCG
>CAVYVU010000020.1:0-14068 GCA_963772095.1 uncultured Thermoleophilia bacterium | reverse complement strand
GGCTAGTGGGATCGAGTCCAGTGGTGGGCTCGTCCAGGAAGAGTACCGGCGGTCGCGCGACCAGGCTGGCCGCCAGATCGAGACGTCGCCGCATGCCTCCCGAGTAGGTCTTGACCACCCGGTCGGCCGCGTCTGTGAGCTCGAAGACGTCGAGCAGCTCCACCGCCCGTCGCCGCGCCTGAGGACCCCTGAGGCGACTGAGTTCCCCAATCATGACCAGGTTCTGGCGTCCCGTCAGCGCTTCATCCAGTGTGGCGGCTTGACCGGTCACACCGATCTGCCGTCTGATGTCGGGAGCCTCCGTGACCACGTCGTACCCTGCCACGGAAGCCCGGCCGGAGTCCGGAGAGGTGAGCGTGGTGAGGATGCGGATGGCGGTCGTCTTGCCGGCACCGTTCGGCCCCAGGACGCCGAGGACGGAGCCGGCGGCCACGTTCAGGTCCACGTTATCCAGCGCGAGCACGTCGCCGTAGCGTTTCGAGAGCCCTGTGGCTGCGATCATGATGTTCTGGGTCAAAGTTTCACCTACCGGTCGGTCAGTCAACAACGATACCATACGTGCAAATCTACCGACCGTCAAGTAAAATGAAGAAATGAACGAGACAAGAGACCGCATCCTCAGCGTCGCCCTCGATCTGTTCACGGACGAGGGGTACGACAAGGTGTCGCTGCGAGAGGTCGCCGAAAAAGTCGGCGTCAGCGAAGCCGCGCTCTACTACCACTTCTCGAGCAAAGAGGAGATCCTCAAGACCCTCATCGAGCCGCTCCTCAGCGTCGGGAAACAACTGGCGGAGGCCATGGAAGAGCGGCCGAGCTGCGAAACATGGGCCAAGAAGTCGGGTGACCTTCGTCGAGTTGATACTGCCGCAGCGTAGACTCTTCGAGCTTATTGAGAACAACCAGGCTACGATTCACGCCCTTGTGGTACACGATCCGGAGGAGATGGACTTCCACCTAGCCATGCACGAGCAAATGAGCGCCATGCTCTCCGACGAGACCATGCCGCTGGTGGATAGGGTTCGAATCGCTGGATCCATCGGTCTCGTGGTGGGCGTCATCGCCTCGCCTGCTGGCGGCGGACTCAGCCGAGTGCCCGCGGAAGAGCTTCAACCGCTTCTGATCGACGCGATCAACGATTTGTTGCACGTACGCTGACTGCCCAAGAGTCGCTCGAGCCGTGCTTGGCAAGATGCGGGCGGAAAGCCGGCCTTATCCGCTGCTTGGCAGACTCGATGAGGTAGCAGGCATGTCGATTCCCGTGACGGGACACAGCCCAATGCGACCGCCGGCCCAGACGCCCGCGCCGATAACGATCAGGAGGATGGCGATGACCACTTTGATGGCGAACTTACACTTAAAAGAGCGACTCATTCAATTCTTTCTGGGAGGGGAGCGACTGCAATAGGGCTGGGCAATTGTAGCGCCGAGCCGCCTGGGCCGTTTGCCGCTAGATAGAAGCGGTCGGTCCCGCGCGGGTAACCTCGGCAGCCCACCGACTCCCCCTTCCCGCCTAGCGGGAACCATGTGCCATCAGACAGTACATGCCGCGGGCGAATTGACGGAAACTTGTCCCGTCTGGCAGAACTGGGGTAGACTTCAAATGCGGCAAGACAAGAAACCATCGGGTGCCGGCTGGGTCAGAGCCGAGGCCGGTGCCCGAGCGACCGAGGAGCCAGAGTACGAATCGCCAAGCGCAAAGGTGCACTCTCCTCCCTCGCGGGTCGGCTGAGCGCCGGCTCGTCATGAGTAGCGCGCGGGCAGGTCGCCCCGATCCTCCCAGCGGATCCCCTCTCTACCCCCCGCCGGGGTAGATCCCCCCAAGTGTGCGGGCTGCGACCGACCCCCATCGCCTCGCAGCCCACGCACTCTCACATTGCGATACCGCAGGCATCATGGAATCTTGATGGTGTGCGCATGTCAAGGAAAGCAGCCTCTCCGGCGTGTGTAGCAATGGACCGATCAATCCCAGAGGGGTCACATGAGGAGAACTGGATGGTGGTTGCAGATAGGGCTCTTGCTGCTGGGCCGGATTTGGTCCGCATGGTAGGTTCGGCGACCCAGGTAAGGGAGGGGGCGGGTCACGCGGGTTTTGAAGCGGTGTTCCACAATTATTACCGCCGCCTGGTCCGAAGTCTTACTGTGGCCTGCGGGAACGAGGACCTGGCCGCCGATGTGGTCCAGCAGGCCTTCGTGCAGTTGTGGGCAAGCTGGCCTCGCATCAGCCGTTACGAGTCACCGGCCACCTGGGTCGCCCGAGTGGCCATCTCCCGGCTCCGAGATCATGAGCGGTCCGTCCGCCGGTTGGCGGCCGCGCTGCTGCGTCTCGAGCGCAACAGGGATCCGGGCCGTCTGGGCCCAAGTGACCACCTGGACATCACCGCGGCCCTTGCTCGCCTACCGCTGCGACAGCGCCTGGCCGTCGTCCTCTACTATCTGGACGACCGTTCCATCAGCCAGGTCGCGAGCCTCATGGGCGTCTCCGAGGGAACCGTGAACAGACATCTATTCCGGGCGCGGGAAGCTCTGCGCTCCTACCTCAAGGAGGCGTGATGGACCGAGAAGAAGAACGCCTGCGTGCGGCGTTGGATCGAGCAGCACCGGAGGTGGACGAAGACGGGGTCATGGAATCGGTGGTACGTAAAGGCAGGTCTCTACGGAAGCGGCAACGATTGGGGCGCGGTGGTGCGATCGTGGCAACTGTCGTGGTGCTCGCATTGCTGGGGTTCGGCGTCTCCCGCTTGGTCGATAGCCTGCGGACGCTGCCCTCCGTGGCCGTTTCGTCATCTCAGCCGGCACCCGGAACCAGCTCGCCGACCACGCCGGCGACCAGCTCCACCACCACGGCGGCCACCGATACGGCGAGTTCCCTGGCCACCACCACGACAGGTGTTTCGACAACATCGACCACGGCTCAATCGGCTGCGTCAGTGGAGTATCGGAACACTGAATATGGTTTCACTTTCTCGCTGCCGGCCGGTTGGAAGGGTTATTCGATCGTCGCCGAAAAATGGGAAGGCTTTCCTATCGACACAGGCAGCATAAGCTCAAGCACGACCAGCAACGGTGTCTACGGCCCAGAGATCCTCATCAGGCATCCCGAGTGGACGGCCGCGAATCCGCGGCAAGACATCCCGATCATGGTCTTTACACTTGCCCAATGGGATCTGGTCCAGCAAGCGCAACTGGTGGTGGGGGCCGCGCCGATAGCCCCGAGCGAGCTTGGACGCAACGCGAACTACGTGTTCGCGCTGCCGGCGCGTTACAACTACGCCTTCCCCACCGGGTACCAAGAGGTGGAGAAGATCCTTGAGGGTAAGCCACTGCATGCGTTCTGAAGGTTCGTTTCAGATCACGGTAACATCCTGACAGATACTTCGCGCCCCCTACTTTGGGAGCGACTATCTTTACCGTGGCGCAGGCCTCTGTCGCGGCGTTCTTGATCTTAGTGACGCTGGTGCCGTCTGAGCCGTCCGCGATCAAGATCCCGATCGCGCGGCCTTCGAGCGTGTCTTTCATCTTGCCGATGATCTGCGGCGACGGCGAGGGCTTCATGTCCTTGACAGGCGCTGCGATCTTCGGCGCATCAGGGACCTTGTCGAACGCCAATCCCGCGGCTACCCGGCCGGCAAGGTCTGCATCGATATGCCGCAGGTGACCGACCATGGCCTCGCGCACGTGCACATGGTCCACTTTGGAGAGCTCAAAGACCAACGCCGAGGCGATGTGGGCTTGTTCGTAAGCTTTCCGGCTGCGATGGCCTCGAACATGTCGCGGCGGTGGAAGTCCGGATCGGCCCCGGCGATCTTGACGGTCTCATCCCAGATCGTGGATTGGAGCCCGATCTTGGGACGCCAGTGGAATTTGACGAACGTCGACTCTCCGGCATCGTTCACCAGCCGGAAACTGTGCACGCCGAAGCCCTCGATCATCCGCAGCGAACGAGGCAGGGTGCGGTCGGACATGATCCACATCACCATGTGCCCTGATTGTCTGCGTTTCTGCAAGAGCCAAACGGCGGGTCACGTAAAGCCTTTTCCGGGACTGCATGTTGTCCGGTGAGGGTAGGAAAATACGGGGAAACGCAGCAGGTATATTTAGTGGAGCGAGAAACAGGACACAAAGGGCGGCGAGAGATGGCGCGGCGACGATAGATGGCGCGGACTCTGAAGAAGCTGGGACGTTTGCTCTGGAGCGCCGTCAACGGCTACCAGAAGCATAACGTCACCCGCCTCGCCGCCTCGATCGCTTTTTACGGCATTCTCAGTCTGGCGCCCCTAGCCGTGATCTTGGTTACGGTCGGCGGCTTTTTCTTCGGGCAAAAGGCGGTAGAGGGCCTCATGGTCGATCCTCTGAAGAACGTTGTCGGACAGGACGCGGCACGCGCCGTGCAGAGCATGATCGCCAGCGCCTATCGGTCGCATGGTTCAATTCCCGCGACTGTTCTCGCGGTCATAGTCCTTGTCTTCAGTGGCTCCCGGCTCATCGGCGATATTCGAAACTCCCTTAACACTATCTGGGAGGTCATGGGCCGGGCGGGGGACGGCTTCAAGGGCTTCCTGGTAGGCAAGCTCGTCGATCTGGCGATGATATTCGGGCTTGCCGTGCTTGTGCTCGCCACGCTCCTTACGAATACAGCGGTGAGCGCAATCACCAGGTACTTCGCCCGGTCGATTCCATTCCCGACTTTGTTTCTCCAGTTAAGCAGCGTCATCTTCTCGCTATTGGTGATAACCGGCGTGCTCACCGCGATCTTTCGGGGACTGCCCAATGTGCGACTCGGCCGGCGGGATGTCGCGCTGGGGGCCGGACTGTCCGCGGTGTTCTTCGAGATCGGGAACTACGTCATCGGCCTCTATTTGGGTAGAAGCAGCCTCGGTTCGGTCTTTGGAGCCGCCGGGTCCTTCGCGGTACTCATGATCTGGATGTATTACTCGTCGATCATCGTTCTCTTCGGGGTAGAGCTGACCCGCGCCTACGCGCTGGGGCGGGTGGCGGCTCCGAGGCTGGAGGCGCGCGAGTTGCACAAAGCGCAAACGCCGCAACAGTCAAAACTCCCGGCCGCCGGCGGCCGGCCGCGGCCGCTATGGGGCTCGACCTTGTGGATGATTGCCGTCTTTGTGGTGGGATATCTCTACGGGCTGTACCGGCGCTCCCGTCGACCGGTCTCGAAATGAGACGCTAGGCATGGACTCTAGCGTTTGAGCGTCTCCTCGAACTGAGCTTTGGTCATCTTGATCTGCCATGGAGGCCATGGCGCCTGGCGTCTTCGTATAGCTGCTTGTGCGTGCGACCTTTGGAAGAACAGTATGAGCCGGAAGCGATGCATTCAGAAGCGCCTCGCATCCAGACTGCTCGCTGCCGGCATGATCGACGTCAGTCGTTGCAACATCGGTAGGCGCATGCGGTGGGGCGGGCCGTGACTGACGACCTGTCCGGTCACGGCTACTAAGCCCTGGCGGGCACCTCTCCCACCACGCGCTTGTAGCCCGCGGGGAAGCCGGCCGCCAGACAAGCGATGCCCGCTAGTACCAGGAACCCGATCGGTGCGGACCACCCCCCGAGCAGAGCGTGAAGCAGACCGGTAACGAGCGGTCCCGTGGCGGCGATGAGGTACCCGGCGGACTGGGCCATGCTCGAAAGCCGCGCGGCTACGTGCTCGTCCGCCGAGCGAAGAACAATGAGGAGCAAGGATAGACTGAGCGTGCCGCCGTTCCCCACGCCAAAGATCGCCGCCCAGAGGACCGCCGTATGAGGGGGAGCGAGGAAAAGGCCCAGGAATCCGACTATTTGTATGAGAGAGAAGAGGACGACGGCCGGACGCTGATCGGCGAAGCGGCGGGCAAGGGTCGGCGCGCCCATGCTCCCGACGATGCCGAACACGATGGCCAAGAGAAGCAGTAATCCGGACGTGCTCGTGCTGATCCCGCGGGTGGTGTCGATCTGGGGGAGCCACGAAAAGACCCCGAAAAAGATGCAAGAACTTGTTCCCATGAAGACGGTGACCTGCCAGGCGATCGGATTTCGCCAGACTAAGGTCTCGCGGCCTTCTCTGGCCGGTGGCATCACCGGCTTGCGGACGCGTAGTTGGGGCGACCACAACGCAAGCGCGACAACAGCGGGCAGCATCCAAATGCCCAGACCCATCCGGAGCGAATTGCCCAGGGCTTCTTTCGCGGGCACAGCCAACCAAGCGGCGATCCCGGCACCGAGCAAGAATGCCGTAGTGTAGAGCGACATGACCAGCCCGGGTCGATCGGGAAAACGGCGTTTGACCAGGCTCGGGATGTGGACGTTAATCACAGCGATGGAAAGCGCACACGCCAATGTCGCGGGGAAGAGCGCCACTGAGGGGAACGCTCCCCGCACTACGATCGCAAGCGTGAGTAGGGAGATGAGCAGGAAGATCGCTTTCTCCTCTCCCAGGAGCCGGCGCAGGCGCGGGCCGGCAGGAGCCCCGGCGGCGAAGCAGAGCACCGGAAGCGTGACGAGGAGTGACTGAGCCATGCTGCCCAGTCCGAGAGACGCGAGCAGAGGGGGAATGCTGGTGATGGCTATCCGGAGGTTGAGGCCGACCAGGACAACACCGGTGACGGAGATCAAAAAGCCGGGTAGTCGGGCTCGAACCGAGTCGGGTGATGCTTTCATTCGAGGACTAGTCTAACGCCTGAGCCCATTGCACGGAAGGACTGGGGCAAACCGCTCGCTTCGCGGACCATGAGGAAGCCTACGAGGCCGGTCACGCCTTCTACCTTCCGTCCGGCCACCTTCCGATGGCCGAAGCCGGAAGCGAGTTCGTCCAGTTCGGTCCTACCGCGAAACTCCAGGCGATCATGCCGTCTACCTTCATGGCGAGATCCGCGAGCTTCTTGTTGAGGGCGCTGGAGGTATCGGCAAAGGCGGCCTAGGTGGCCGCTACGTCCTCCTGACTCTCGATGTAGCCGATCACAAACGATCCCATCGGGGTGCTCTGGAGGTAAGACGGTGTTACCCGATCGATTTGTTGGCCAGTAGGCCTTACAGTGAGGCGAGGCATCGACCAAGATGGAGGCATCGTGTCGGCGGTGGTTGAGCATGTCAGCACCCGGACCGTGGCGGTGGGCCGGGCAGAGGGGTGACAGGTTCTAGCGTCGCACCGCTAAACTGATCAAGTTGGCTGTGGAGTAAGGAGGAATCGCATGAGGGCAGCTCTGTACGAAGCGGTGGGGACCATCCGTTTTGTGGACCGTCCGGTCCCGAAGGCGGGTCCCGGCGAGGCGGTGGTGCGGATCAAGCTCTGCGGCATCTGCGGAACTGATCTGCACATATATTTCAGTGGCATGCTGCCGCCGGGGATCGTTCTTGGTCATGAGAACGTGGGCGTCATCGCCGAATTGGGTGAAGGCGTCGAGGGTTTCTCTGTGGGCGATCGTGTGGCCGCCGGCCCGCCCGGATCCTGCTCTCGCTGCTACCAGTGTCTGCACGGCCGGCCGTCGCTCTGCGTGGACGGCTTTGTCCAGACCAACGGGTTGAGTCGTGACGGCGGCATGGCCGAGTACATGCTGGTCAAAGACGCGCGGCAGATGTTGTATCCCATCCCCGACAACGTCTCGTTCGAGGATGCCGTTCTCTTCGACTCCATGGCCACGGCGTATAGGGGAATCACGCAGTCGGCGTTCAAGATGGGTGACAATGTGGTCCTGTCCGGGGCGGGGCCGATAGGTCTGGCTGCCGTGCAATTCCTCCGGACGGGGGGCGCTCGCCATATCACGATGCTCGAGATCGTGGAGGAGAAGCGGCAGTTAGCCCGGAGGTTCGGCGCCGATCTGGTGCTCGACCCGGTCTCGGAGGGCGCCGCGCTCAAGGACCGCATCATGAGACTCTACGATGGCGGGGGCGCCGACCTAGTAGTCGAATGCGCGGGTGTGCCGAAGTCGTTCGAGACCTGTTTGGCGTTGGCCCGCGCGGCCGGGCAGGTGCTCCACCTGGGCGCGGGTGGGCAGACGGTACAGGTGCTCCCGTGGCTTCTCACCATGAGAGAGCTGGATATCAAGTCGACTCTCGCGTTCGGGGCGGAGGAAGCGCGGAAGGTTCTGGACCTCCTCGCCGCAGGTAGGTTCGTGACCGAAGGGATGCTCTCCGACGTCATTTCCCTGCCAGATCTGGTCGAGAAAGGTTTCGATCGCTTGGCCGCTAACAAGGCGCTGGTCAAGATCGCGGTGGCTCCCTGAGCGGAGGCTCGCGCCACCTAGGTGTGGCGCACCGCTTCCTTAGAGGCTCTCCCACGGGAACCGGGTAGGGCTCGTCAGATCACGGCTTTGGCAGCCCACGTGGCCGGCGGAGGCCGTTGAGAGGTCCGCCTCAAGCGGGTGACTTCCAGTCCGGTAGAGTGCGATGCCTAGCAGGATGCCGTGTCCGGCTGGCGGAACGTCTGATGTCTCCTTATGGTTTGTTGTCCGGCGTTAGCCGAAGCTCCGCTTCTGAGTAATAGTGGAATGTGCCGTTCCGCAGTTGCACCCTATAGCCGCCTGCATTGGCAATGCCCCCCTTCTGGGAGGGGGTGATCACCTCGACGATGGTGCCGGTCCCTTTAGCTTGGCCATAGCCGAAACCAGAGTGAGGCATCCAGAAACGCCGAAAGGGCCACCAAGGGGAAAAGCCGCGTCCGGGTCTCACCGTCACTGTGTCGCCCACCTTGAAGTTCATGTCTCTCCTTTCGCACCGGAGCCCTTATTCTACGTGTTCCTACCAGGGCCCTTGATCCCATGCGAAGCCTGGGCCGTTTGCAGGATATTCACGCTCAAAGTGGAGCTGTCTTCTGCCGATAAGGCAGTAGCGAAGCATGCGCAGTGAGACTGAACGGTCTTCCGGGTCCCCCTTTTCGAGGCGGCCGCGTGGAGGAGTAGCGATGGCACTCGGCATTTCGAAGAATGGACGAACCAAGCAGACGGACCCACTCATTCTCGATGTCGAAAAGTGTGGGCGGACGCATAAGGAGTTGGTAGAGAGCGAAGCGCGATTTCGCGCCTTGGTCGAGAACTCCTCAGATCTGGTCGCCATGGTCGATCGCGCCGGGATCGTTGAGTTTCAAAGCCCTTCTTCGCAACCGATTCTGGGCTACCGTCCGGAGGAACTCGTCGGGCGAAACGTTTTCACCTTCGTCCACCCGGATGACGCCGAACTTTGCCGTTCAGCCTTTGCGCAACTGGTCCAGGGCCGGCGCAAACTGTCTCAGTCGACTGAACTGCGTTTCGAACACAAGGATGGTTCCTGGCGGGTGCTGGAGGTACGAGCCCGCGAGCTGCCGGGCCAGGCGGGAAGTGTTTCTTACGTCCTGAACTCTCGGGACGTCACCGAGCGCAGACAGATGGAGCAATCGCTTCGTCTTACCCAGCTCGCGGTGGACGGAGCCGCGGATATGATCCAGTGGATCGATCCCGAAGGTCGGATTCTCTTTGCCAACGAGGCCAGCTGCCGGCGCGACGGTTACTCCAGGGATGAGATGTTCTCGCTGAGGATCTTTGATCTCGACCCCACTCTCAGCCCTGAATCCTGGCCGGAGGCTTGGCGGAGGCTCAAGCAGGCGGGCTCAATTACTATCGAGTCTATCCACCGGACCAAGACCGGCGAGCTGTACCCGGTCGAGGTTTCGGCAAGTCACATCGAACAAGACGGAAGAGAGTACGACTTCGTCTTCGCCCGCGATATCGGCGATCGCAAGAAGGTGGAGGGTGAGCTCCGTGAGAGCGAGGAGCGATTCCGCGGGATCTTCGAGCAGGGGTCCATCGGAATCGCCCTGATCGATCCGGACCAGCGTTTCGTCCGTGTGAATGATGCGTTCTGCGAGATGCTCGGCTACGAGGAGGATGAGCTCGTTGGGCAGAGCATCTTCGAAGTCACCGCGAGAGAAGACTTGAGGCCGAGTATTGAGGAAGTGCACGCGCTGTACGGGGGCACACTTTCGCGCTTCAGTTTGGAAAAACGCTACCTTCGCAAAGACGGCGAACGGATTTGGGGACACGTATCTGCCACGTTGGTGAGGACGGGGAACGGTACGCCCGTCGGCACCGTAGCGATGGTGCAAGACATCACTGAATACAAGAAGGCCGAAGAGGCGTTGAGACTCACCCAGTTCTCGGTTGACCACGCTGCCGATGGCCTCTTGTGGAGTGATTGCACCGGCCGGCTCCTCTACGTAAGCGACTCGATGTGCGAGAGCCTCGGTTACTCGCGGGACGAACTACTGAGTATGACCCTTCTCGATGTGGATCCATCTCTATCCCGGCAGCAATGGCTTGATAACTGGGAGAGGCTCAAGACGGAGGGCACCTTCACTTTCGAGACGGTGCATCGAAGAAGAGACGGGGAGACCTTCCCAGTGGAAGTGAGCGTCAACCGCGTGAGGTACGAGGACAAGGAGTACAACTGCGCGTTTGCTCGGGATATCAGCGCCCGCAAGCGGGTCGAAGAGTCCTTGGAGCTGGCGCAGTTCTCCGTGGACCACGCGGGTCTCTCCATGTTCTGGGCGGACCCGGAAGGTCATTACGTAAGCGTCAACGACTGCGCGTGCAATCGCCTGGGTTATTCACGGGAAGAGCTCTTGACCATGTGCATATCCGACGTGGACCCGGAAGCTCCGAAGCCGTGGCAGAACCATTGGCAGGAACTCAAGGAGAAAGGCTTCCTGACCTTCGAGAGCGTCCAACGCGCCAAGACCGGCGACGTCTTCCCCATCCAAGCAACCGCCAACTACGTCGAGTTCGCAGGCAAGGAATACAACTTTGGCTTCGTCGTTGACATCACCGAACGAAAACGGGCCGAGGAGGCTCTTAGGCTCGCCCAACTCACCGTGGACCGAGCCGGCGACCTGATCCAATGGGTGGCTCCCGATGGGCGCGTAGTCCACGCAAACGAAGCGTCTTGTCGTCGTCACGGCTACTCGCGTGAGGAGATGCTCACCAAGACCATTTTCGATCTCGATTCGAACATGACGCCAGAAATGTGGCCCGATATGTTTGACGCTCTAAAGGAACGAGGTTCGATGACCTTCGAGTCTTTGCATCGGGCAAAGGGCGGTGAACTTTTTCCCGTCGAGGTGAGCGCTAACTTCGTGGGGTCGGGCGGCGAAGAGCTTGTCTTCGGTTTTGCGCGTGACATCACCGACCGCAGGCGGGCGGAGGCTGCCTTGCAGCAGAGTGAGAACACATTGCGGGCCATTATGGACTCGGTGCAGGTAGGGATCTTGATCATCGATCCGGCAACCCACACCATCGTGAGCGTGAATGAAGTCGGCGCTGAGATGATAGGAATGCGGCCGGAAGATATCGCGGGCAAGGTCTGCCACTCCTATGTCTGCCCCGCCGAAAAGGGGAAATGTCCCGTGACGGATCTGGGGCAGGCTGTGGATAACTCCGAGCGCGTGCTGCTCGGAGCCGACGGCAAGCGCATTCCCATTATCAAGACCGTGGCGTCTCTGGTTCTGAACGGCCGGCCGCACCTCGTAGAAAGCTTCGTAGACATCACGGAGCGCAAGAGGGCGGAAGACGAGCTCAAGGAGAGCGAGGAGCAACTCCGTCAAGCTCAGAAGATGGAAGCGGTGGGTCAGTTGGCTGGAGGGATCGCCCACGACTTCAACAACCTGCTCACGGCGATCATCGGTAACAGCTCCCTAGCCCTCAACACGATGAGCCCGGAGGACCCGAACCGAGAACTGATCTTGGACATCAGCGAGGTAGGAGAGCGGGCCGCGGGCCTCACCAGACAGATTCTTGCTTTCTCCAGGAGGCAGATACTCAAGCCTCGGATACTCCAGCTAAACGACATCGTCGTGGGCATGGAGCCATTACTTCGCCGTACTCTGGGTGAAGACGTCGACCTCCACTTCTTCCTCGCGCCCGATCTGAAAGAGACCGAGGTCGATCCTCATCAAATGGAACAGGTACTCATGAATTTGGCCCTGAATGCTCGGGACGCCATGCCGGAAGGTGGAGACCTGACCGTCGAGACTGCCAGCGTTGGGTTGAACGCCAGGGACGCTCGTGATCACCCGGAACTCGAACCGGGCCGCTACGTGATGTTGGCCGTATCCGACACCGGCCACGGCATGGACGAGGAGACAAAGTCCCGTATCTTCGAGCCCTTCTTCACCACGAAGGAAGTGGGCAAGGGGACCGGGTTGGGGCTCTCCACCGTCTTCGGCACCGTTAAGCAGACAGGGGGAAGCATTTCCGTCCACAGCGAGCCGGGAGTGGGGAGCACGTTCGAAGTCTACCTACCCGCCACCCAGACACTCGATGCTCCGAAGGAGGACTCTCCGCTGGAAGGGGAGACGGAAAGGGGGACAGAGGCGATCCTTGTCGTCGAGGACGAAGCGCCGGTACGCCGGCTGGTCGCCCAGGTGCTTTCCCGGGCCGGCTACCAAGTCTTCCAGGCGGGCTCGATTCGAGACGTGGATGCCGCACTTAGCCAGACAGGACATCCGCCGGCGCTATTGCTCACCGACGTCGTGCTGCCGGGCGGCGTCAATGGGGGCGAAGTGGCGGAGGTGCTCTGCCAGCGATACAAGGGCCTCAAGGTCCTCTACATGTCCGGCTACACCAGAGACTTCGTCCACAACGGCCGCTTGAATGAAGGCATCGACTTCCTGGAGAAGCCGTTCACGCCCGAAACTCTCTTGCAGAAGGTGAGGCTCGTTTTGGACACCCGGCCGGCCCTCATTTGCGAGGCATGAGGTCTTCTCTTCTCACGTGGCGCTCTGCGCCATGCAGGTGTTGCGAGGGGCAGCCCTACCAACTCACCCGTCTATCGTGGCGGACCCAGGGGCGTGAAGCCCGTCATGCCCGGAGGCGGCTCGAATTCGGTGTGATAGCCACGCGAGTTCACGTATTCTCGTATCTGTCGCATGGTGAGCGGGCAGTATTCGGTCACCTCGGGGCAGATGCAAAGATGCTTCGGGTCTGCCGAGCAATGCCGGTGCACGTGACCGTGCACGTTGAACTTGTCCTCAAGCTCGCGGGTGGGGATAGGTTTGTGCGAGAAGATGATGTTCCCGATGGTGATCGGGTCATCGTAGATCCCCACGAAACCGGCGTCCAGGAACCACTCATCTGAGCGCCAGCGGTCGTGGTTGCCGCGCAAGAGATGAATGTGCCCGTTCAGCTTCGCAACGATCTCCGGGGCTCGCTCCCGCTCCACGAGGATGAAATCGCCTAGCATAAGCACGTTGTCGTCTTTGCCTACCACGCCATTCCAGCAAGCGATCAGCGATCGCTCCATGCTCTCGACATCGGCGAAGGGTCGGCCGGCGAACCAGATTATCCGCGCGTGGTTATAGTGGGGATCCGCGGTGACGAACTGAAACTCCACCTGAGGGACGTCCAACACGTAGCCTCGCCTTACTGTGGATCGATCGGGACAGGCTACTGCTACCCGCGAATGGAGCCCAGCAAAACGCTCTCCCGGCGGTGTGCTCATCGAGTGATACAGGATAGCGGTGGGTGCTTCCGAGCTTTCGTCTAATGGAGTATCTTCGACGTTCTAACCGGGTGCGTTTCGATGGGGGTCGCCCAGCCGGCGATCTTGCGTTGATATCCATGCAGCCCGGTTACGTGGTAGAACAGTCAGTGCTGACTGCTCATGATGCCGGCAGGCGAATGCCAAGTCCGCCGGACTATTGACTGAAGGATGGTACTTAGGTGGCCAAGAAAGAAGCATTTGCCAAGAACATCGATGTGCTCGCTTATCACGACCTCGATGGGAAGCCGGGATTCCAGATGGCGATGCAGGAAGTCGCTGGCAGGTACTACCTGTATCTGGCCCACTTCAAGCATTCCGGTTGGACGATCATGGATGTTACGGATCCTTCCAAACCGGAGTATCTGAAGTTCGTTCCCGGTCCGGACAAGCCGGGCCAAGTCACTCTCAAGATCCAGGTGGCGGACGGTCTCATGATCACCGCGCTGCAGCAGGGTCTTCCTTTCCTCCATGGCAATGAGCCCGACGATCCCTTCGAGGAGGGGATACTCATCTGGGACGTAAAAGACCCGGTGGACCCCAAGCTCCTCTGCCACTGGAAGACCGGAGACACCCTCGG
>CAVYVU010000019.1:0-129495 GCA_963772095.1 uncultured Thermoleophilia bacterium | reverse complement strand
CGGGATGGATGGCCAGGCTCTTGGCGTCGCCCACGTTGGCCAGGTGGGTGAAGAGCTCCAGGCCGTCGATGAAGCGCTTGCCAGCCGCCAGCCCGCCCTTGACGCCAAACCCCAGGATGGCGCCGGGGCCCCTTGGGCAGGTATTTTTTGGCGGCCTGGTAATCGGGGTGGCTGGGCAGGCCGGGATATTTGACCCAGCCGACCTTCGGATGGCGCTCGAGAAACTCGGCGACGGCTTGGGCGTTCTGCACGTGCCGCTCGATCCGCAGGCTGAGCGTCTCGAGGCCCTGGATGAGCAGGAAGGCGTTGAAGGGCGAGTTGGCAGGCGCCGATATCGCGCAGCACCTGCACGCGCGCCTTGGCGATGAAGGCCGGCAGCCCGGCCGCACCCAGCTCGGCATAGACCAGGCCGTGGCTAGGATCGGGTCAGGCGTGGAAAGTTCGCAAAGCGGCCGCTGGCCCAGTCGAAGCTCCCGCCGTCGACGATCACGCCGCCGATGGAGGTGCCGTGCCCGCCGATGAACTTGGTGGTGGAATGGGTCGACGATATCCGCTGCCCCACTCGAACGGCCGGCACAGGTAGGGCGTGGCGAAGGTGTTGTCGATTACCAGCGGAATGTGGTTGGTCCTGCGCGATGGCGGCCACCTCGTCGAACGGGAAAGACCGAAATCAGTCGGGTCGCCGAGCGTCTCGCCGAAGGATTTGGTGTTCGGGCGGACGCGCGGCGGCAAAGGCGTCCGGATGCCGGATGGATCGACGAAGGTCGACATCATGCCGAGCCGCGGGGAAGGTGTAGCGAAGCCTGGTCCAGAGGTGCCGCCGTACAGCGCGGCGCCTGCGACTGATACCGTCCGCCCGCCCGGCAAGATGATCAGCACCAGCCTGCGCCTGCGCGGCATGCCCGGAGCTGGCCCCCAGCGCCGCCGATCCGCCTTCCAGGTCCCGCGAGGCGCCGCTCGAAGACATCCGTGGTGGGAATCATGATGCGGGAGAAGATATTGCCGAACTCCTGCAGCGCGAACAGGTCGCGCGGCATGATCGGTGTCTCTGAACTGGTAGCGTGGTCGGTTGGTAAATCGGCACGGCGCGTGCGCCGGTGGTGGGTCGGCTGCCTGACCGGTGTGCAGTTGCCGGGTGGCAAAGCCGTATTTGCGGGTGTTGGTGGTGGGCGGCTGCGATTTATTGCTCCTTTGGCGATGGAACTTAGAAAAAATGCAAGGATTACCGCTAATCCCCACTAATCCTCACGAAATTTTAGATAAGGTAGCGAACATTGTGTAGATTAGTGGATAAAAAATCCTTTTAACAAAAAGCCCTTTCCGGATATGAAAGGGCTAAGGCTGACAAAACAGGTCCTCGATCTTCCAGATCAAACTGCCGGAATTGGCACCTTGACCACTGGCAGGTTGCCGAGGCTTCAAAGGGCCGGTCCCTCCGCCTCTCTGGATAAGAGTGTTGCAGTATGCGGTTGTTAATTTTCGAGTTTATATCACGGCAGAGGGGAAAAGTCAAGGAATTTGGGGTGAGGGGTTCAGGGGGAGAGGGGAAGGGGGAATATCCCCTTCGGGGGCAAGTTTCGTTCCGGATCCGGAAAAGAAACGAATAGGATGGGGTAAGGGAGAATGTTGAATGCTGCATGGTGAACAGGCATTCCTTTCTGCGAAACCAAAGGAGAAACGAATGGCGGGCGGAATAAAAGTCACTTTTTTCGTTATCCGAACGAAACGAATACTGGAGAAGGAGGCCAGCGGAGAGGCTTTTTCAGACACCATGCCGGGGATGAAAAGGGTGCAGGAATGGAAAGTGGTTCCAAAATGGTCTCCAGGAGGAGTAGGGGTGCAAGGGGTCGGATGTCGGTGACGTAGAGTTGCTTCACGCCCCAGTATGGTTCTCGAAGTACGACCACAAGGGCAACAAAATCGTGTTGGTCATTGACGCTAACTCTGGGAGAGTAATCAACAGCCTCGGCCTATGAGATTGGTGGTCTTACGTGTCTGGAAGGTTCTGACCAGGTTAAAGGAAATTTCGCTGATAAACAAGTGGGAAAAATTATGGTTTCTTTTCCCGTTTCTTTCCAAACCAATAGACTACTCCCGCAATTACCCAGAGCACTATAGCACTTATCGGTGAAAACGAATCAACCGCAGCATACCCCAATAGACTTACTGGCGCTCCGGGTGCAGGAAGTAATGTAATTATCCCTAAAATTACCAAAACAGCTATTCCAACCCAATAATATTTTTTCAATCCGAATTTAGCCTCTTCTTAGGAAAAGTTACAGGCGTAAATAAAAGAGTTTTCCCAAAATCCAAATATGAGCGTTTGAGATTCAGGCAAGCTAAATGTAGCCAGCGCAAACAAGTTTTAAGCCGTTTGGCTTCTGATTTGAGCGGCTATTTTCTTGCCGAATCTACGCATTTGGGCAGTTCGCCCTCAAATATTGGACCAGGCATCCGATGTACTCTTACTGACAGACCCGGCCACAAAATCAAAGTTAATTTAGGCAACTTTTTGGCCGCGATTTTCTCCAGTTTTTTCACCGCTCTATCAATAAGTCTTTCATTCCCCGCGTAAGTCCCGAAAATAGCCACATTTTTAGCTTTTAAATCCTGTTCAGCCAACACGTCAACGAACTTTTCCATAACTTGGGAGGGACGCCCCATATGCGCGGCGCGGTTGGCCGGCGAGGCATCCAGCCGGCAAGCCGCTCGGCTGAGGGCAGGATGATCCGGCGCCACAGCAGTTCGGCGGCGTACTCGGCCTGGTCGCTCACGTCGGGGTGCGTGCGGATGATCTCCTTCGCGTCGGCCAGCAGGGCCTTCTCGAACGCGATGGCCGTTTGCTTCTCCTGCGGGCGACTCTTGGCCCGCTGGTACAGCCCCGAAATGGCGCCATGGGATAGTCCGCCGCCTTGGCACCCTCCACTGCGCGGCCTTGCCGACCTCCTCGGCCGCCCGCGCCGTGCCCACCCATGCCCACCCAACCGAAATCAACACTGCCAAGCCCCGCATACACGTCGTTCGCGTCATTGTCAGCTCCCGGAAGAAACGACTGTTCAACGTTCAAAACGACCGAAAAAGTGGTCCGCAGATTAACGCAGATTCACGCAGATTGAAAACGACAAGTTCATCTGCGAAATCTGTGAAATCTGCGGATGAATATGGCGGTTCAAGGTTCAAAACCTCCGAAGACAGGTGCAAGCCGCAAGCCGTCGTCCGCACCAGTCAACCAGTCAACGAGTCAACCAGTCACTCCGCCTTTTCCATCAGCGTGGCCGTGTTGGGGTCGGCCCGCAGCGCGCAGGCCTCGCCCGGGAGCGTGAACACGTAGGCCAGCCTCCGCGTCGAATCGTACATCCACCCCGTGGTGGCCGAACGGCACGTCGCCGGCGTCCTCCAGGAGGACCATCCCGTTGCGCCGAGCATCATAGACCGCGTGTAGCGTCGGCCGGTCTGCCGCCGCCGGAATGTACAGCTCGCCGATCAGCACCCAGTCGGCATGCTCGAGGTAGGCCATTCGCGGGCGTTGCGGGTTCGGGCCAGGTCGCCGTTCTCGGGCGTGAGCGTCTCGAGCGCGGGTCTTGAAATCGAAGGCCAGGAACGTGCCGTTGCTGATCTTGCCGTAGCCGCCGCCGACCCCGCTCAGGATCATCCGGTCGCGCCGGGAGTCGTAGACCATCTCCGTGGGCGTCGCAGTAGGGGCGAACAGCTGCCCTGCGGCTTGAGATCGATCCACCCCTTCTCGCGGTCGAACAGCCACAGCCGCTGATTGCGCTCGCTCCCCGGCTTGCGGGGCCCAGGCGCAGCCGCGCCGTGGGCCGAGGTCTTGACGCAGGTCTCGCCCCAGGAAAAGGCGAACGGCAGCGGAATCGGCTCGATCCGCAGCCCGGTCCATCCGGTCCGGGTCGTAGAGATAGCCGCGGCCGGAGACCAAGAGCCGGCAGCGGGGATCGTAGGCGTAGTGGTTGTAGTTGTGCGTGGAGACCCAGGCGCGATCGAGAGCGACGAATCGAACCCGCCGCCGCCGTTGCGCCCCGTAGGGCTCGTCGGCGTCGAAGCCCTCGACGGTGTGTCCCGACTTACTTCTGCCACGAAGCGAGATTCCATAAGACCTGTGCCGCCTCCCCGCCGATGGCTGACTGCCAGGGTGTGGGCGCATCCCCGGACGCGACCTCAGTACCCGCTGCGACCTGCTGCCGTCCTTTTCGTCCACCAACAGTCGTCCCGCCTGCCTCCCCAGACCGATTTCATCCTACGCCCTCACCACCTCATATGTCCGGCTCGGGCCGAATTGTGCCTTCGGTGGGCTCGCGGGGACGATAGCGAGTCAGATTAGCGAAAGGCCCGAGTGTGGGAACAGCGAGCCAAGTGACTTGGCTTCTGCCCACCATATAACCGAACATTGCGCCGGGCCGTACGTGCACCGTCCCGCTCAGCTTCCCGTCTCGGTACTCCCGGATTTCAACGAACTGGGGCACGTCCTTTTCGAGTACCACCACTATCTCGCGGTTCCCCCTGAACGTCAGATTCAGATATAGATCGGGAGACGTGATGCGGCCGGTCTCCTCCGCCGGCTTCATGCTCCGATAGGCCGCAAGAAACACGTCCAATTCTGCTGTCTGACTGAGGTCTATCATCGCAGTCACGGGGGCGCCGCCTCCGGCCGGGTACAGGTTCTTGATCGTGGCCTGAACCAGATCCGCGGCTTTGAACTCAGGGGCACCCGGAGCGCAACCTCCCGAACTGAGCATGGCTATCCAAACGAAGACGCCACCAACACGATCAAGAACAGCGGCCAACGAGCGATCCGCATGATCCTTCTTGCGCGCAGTCGGCTAGTCATCGACAGCCAGCCCTGGTCGGTACTGACCGAGGGAGCTTCCTGCCGCAGATAGCGCCGCAGCATTTGGTCTTCGTGTGACTCGCTCATCTCTCCGCCTCCAGGAGCATCCTCAGCGCTCCCCGTGCCGGATTTAGATGGCTGTTCACCGTGCCCTCTGAGATACCGAGGATTGATGCAACCTGGCTGATCGAGAGGTCCGCTAAGTAGTAAAGGCTGGCGGCTGCACGCTGTTGTTGCGGCAGCTTCTTGAAGGCTGCCAGAAGCTCGCGCCTCGGCTGCCAGTCATCGATGCCCGCTGCCTTCGCCGAGGAAGAGCCAAGTAGTGGGATGAGCCTGGCGAACCTTCTTAAGGATCGCCTGCGGTCCTTGGCCTTATTTACGGCGACCCCGAAGAGCCAGCCCGCGGGGTCGGGGTAGCCGGATACCTTAGGCCAGTGAAGGCACAGCTCCAGGAAAGAGTCTTGCACTACATCTGCGGCTTGTTCTCGATCCAATGTAATGAACGCAAGACTTTGGACGAGCCGCGCGTAGTTCTCTCTGAACAGGGTCTCCATGCTCGCGACCGGCGGTTCGTCCTGTTTCGTTACCGAATGCTGATCCTCAACCCCGGTCACCGGAATTCCGAACCCCCTCGCGCGTCGCCTGCATTATTGCTCGCCACCATACCAACGTTTCGGAGCGGGGAAAGCTTTACACGAACCGGAAGCTATCGGCCGATCCCTAAGCCGACAGGCACGAATCCTGCTCGCCGAGCTACGCGTCCATCCCGTCCGTCTGACATTCAGAATGATGTGCGACTATGCGGACCGAGCCAGATCCGCGAGCGTTTCGCCTTTGTAAGGGAGGCGTTTCGAACCCTCCGCCGGGGGAAGCACTGGCACATAGCGCTCACGACCCGGCGCCGGTGGCGAAACTCGCGAAAGACCGAGAGACGGAAAGTCGGGTACGCAAGATGGCCAACAGATCAACTGCCAGCTCCATCGACGAGTACATCGCGGAATTCCCCCCCGAGACGCCAGAAGATGCTGGAAGAGTTGCGGACGGTCATCAAGGAGACGGCGCCCGGCGCGACGGAGATGATCAGCTACGCGATCCCCACATTCGACCTTAACGGTCATCACCTGGTGCATTTCGCGGGGTACGCGAAACACATCGGCTTCTATCCGATACCGAGCGCGCTCGAGACGTTCGAGGAAGAGCTCAGACCCTACAAACACGGCAAAGGCTCGGCGCAGTTCCCCCTAGGCAAGCCGCTACCCACGAGCCTGATCCGCCGGATCGTGGAGTTCAGGGCTGAAGAGAACAACCGCAAGGCCTCGAAGTAGCCTCGCGCCCAAAGATGGTTCACTCGGGTATGCGGACGACTATCTTGCCGAAATGTGAACCGCGCTGGAGATACTCGAGTGCTTCGGGAGCCTGCGTGAACGAGAACGTGCGGTCGATCGCAGGCCTAAGCTGCCCGACGGCGATGGCACGGTTCATGTTCTCGAACATCTGACGCGAACCAACGAGGATGCCCTGCAAACGGATGCTCCTCATGACGACGTTCATCAGATCGACGCCGCCGCTGCCGGTCAAAACGCCGATGACGGCCACAAGGCCCTCCACGCGAGTGGCGTTGAGCGAGCACGCCAAGGTGCCGGCGCCGCCCACTTCCACCACCTGATCGACTCCCACACCGTTCGTCAAATCCAAGACCACCTGTTCCCTACTGAGTCACCCGCAGTCGATGGTCTCGTCCGCTCCAAGCTCGTGCACTCGGGCTGTCGCCCCTCGTCGCTGTTCGCGGTGGCGATCACGCGCGCGCCGTGCAGCTTGGCGAGCTGGATAGCAAAGATGGAGACACCACCCGTGCCCTGTGTCAGCACCGTGTCTCCCGCTTTGAGCTTGCCGACGTGGACCAGCGCATTCCACGCCGTGACGGCCGCGCAGGGCAGGGTGGCCGCTTCCTCGTAGGAAAGATGGTCGGGAATCTGAACAAGGCCCTCCTCGTGGAAAGCCGCGTATTCACGCAGGACGCCGTCGAGATCGCCGGCACCCAGCGCCGTGCGAGCCTTGGCTGGAGTGAGCGGGCCTTCGACCCAGCCTTGCATGAAGCTCGGGCACACCCGGTCGCCGGTCTTCCAGCGAGTCACACACTCTCCCACGTCGGTGACTTCGCCCGCGCCGTCCGAACACGGAACCGCCGGCAAAGTG
Source organism: uncultured Thermoleophilia bacterium (assembly GCA_963772095.1). Classification (GTDB taxonomy): domain Bacteria; phylum Actinomycetota; class Thermoleophilia; order RBG-16-64-13; family RBG-16-64-13; genus Chersky-299. Next base: position 122,456 of record CAVYVU010000019.1, on the reverse strand, counting down.
GGGCACGGGTTGTAGAGACCCCGAGCGAACAACAAGTCTCGGTAATTGAGCGACACCGCGTGGATCTTGACGATGACCTCCCGCGGCGCCGGACGCGGCATCCCACGCTCGACCAGAGTGAGATTGGCGAGGCCAAGCTCGGGATACTCGTAGGTTCTCACTGAGTGCTCCTTGCCGAATGTAGTTGGGTGATGCTTCGCGCGACCGACGAGACCGTGCCCGCAGTATCGCGCCGATCTTCCAGACTGTCCACGACCCCGGTCGGGCTCGACTCCCCCTTTGGCCAGGTCCGGATCTGGCCGGCTGGAGGTGGGGCGTCGGTAGCGCTCACGGCTAACGTAAAACGCGGACGTCGCCTAGACTTGGGAGAGGTGAGACCCAGCACGGGATCATCGCGGTGTTATCGTTCGTCGCCTGTATGCTTCTCTATGAGTACGCGGTGCGGCGGATCGTCGTGCTGCGCTTGTTGACGAGGATGAAACCGTCGAGGCGGAGAATGGTGAGTGTAGAGTCACCGTTGGCGGTCACTGAAACCGAGGGCTGTCGAGCCGAAAAAGGAGCGCGGACGTGGACCCGGCGATCAAGGTCATCGGCGCGGGGAGCTACTGCTACCTCGTGAAGACCGAGAGTGGCTTCGTCCTTATCGATACCGGGATCGCCTCCAAGGCCGCGGCTGTAGAGAGGGCACTCGAAAACGCCGGGTGTGGAGCGGGGGATCTCAAGCTCATCGTCTTGACTCACGGAGACTCCGACCACGCCGACAACGCCACCTACCTGCGGGAGAAGTACGACGCTCCCATTGCAATGCACCCCGGCGACGCCAACATGGTCGAACGTGGAGACATGTCCCTTGGACGAAAAGCCAAGCCCGACCGGATCACCGGCATGGGCCGGGTGATCAAGGTGATGGGCGTACTCATGCGGCCGGTGAAACGCGGAAGCTTCGACCGATTTTCGCCGGACGTGTTCCTGGAGGATGGGCAGAGCTTATCCTCGTACGGACTCGACGCGACGGTCGTCCACCTTCCCGCTCACTCGAAGGGTTCCATCGGTATCTTGACCGTCGCCGGGGACCTGTTCTGCGGGGACTTCATCTACAACTTCTTCGGGCCGAACCAGGTCTGGGTCGATGATCTGGCCGCGGCGAATGCTGGCGTCGAGCGGCTGAAAGCGCTGAACGTACGCACGGTCTACCCCGGTCACGGTAAGCCGTTTGCGTGGGACGAGTTCGTGAGGAAGCATGTCTCGTCCCGCATCCCGCGATCTACCAAAGGATAAAGCCATGCCAGACATCTCGAGCCCCGATCCGGAATCGCTCTCCGAGCACGCGGCGCGCAACAGAGACAGTTGGGATAGCGACAGCGACACCTACCAGGCTGGACCACGGTCCGCAGCTGGCGGCGTCGGGAGGCATGGCTTGGGGAGTGTGGCAGATCCCCGAGAAGGAGCTGGGGGTGCTCGGCGACGTGAGGGGGCGCGACATCCTGGAGTTGGGATGCGGCGCTGCCCAGTGGTCGATCGCACTGGCCAAGGCCGGGGCCAATCCGGTGGGCCTCGATATCTCCGAGAATCAACTTGCGCACGCCCGCAGCCTCATGGCGGACGGCCGGTGTGGAGTTCCCCCTCGTGCGCGCGAGCGCTGAGGCCGTGCCGCTCCCCGACGAGAGCTTCGACATCGTCTTCTGTTACACGGGGCGATGACCTTCGCCGATCCGTACGCGACCGTACCGGAAGCAGCGCGGCTGCTGCGCCCGGGTGGACTCCTGGCCTTCTACGGCTGCCACTCCGATAATCCACATGTGCGACCCCGACGGTGGCGACGATCCGGGAGACCGACTGCTCATCGACTATTTCGGGATGTGGGAATTCCCGTACGACGACTACGTGGAATTCATGCTTCCCTACGGCGCGTGGATCCGCCTTTTTCGCGCCCACGGCTTCGTGATAGAAGACCTTGTCGAGCTGCGCCCGGGCCCGGATGCCACCAGCAGTTATCGAGACGACAACGACAGGGCCTGGTACCGACGCTGGCCGGGCGAGCAGATCTGGAAGGTGCGCAAAGAAGGATAGGCAAGTATCCGCGGCGCCGCGGGGGTTGATAGCATAGACAGCCGATACTATCCTCCGCATGGACCGGAGGCTGATGATGGCAAGACGTCGAACGAATGCCGGACGGCTCCGCCAGGGGTTCACGGAGCGCTACGGCGCCTGGGCGCTGATCGCCGGCGCCTCCGAAGGCCTCGGCGCCGCCTACGCCCGCGCGCTGGCGGAGCGCGGCATGAACCTCGTCCTGGTGGCGCGACGGAAAGCCCTTCTGGACGAGCTCGCCGAAGACCTGCGCGGCACGTTCGGCGTCGAGGTCCGCTGCTGCGACGGCGATCTCGCGGCACCTGGCGTTTCTGGAGACCCTGCAGGCCGAGTGCTCGAGTCTCGACCTCGGCCTCGTCGTCTACAACGCCGCGCACGCGCCCGATCGGCGAGTTCGCGTCCCGCGGACGTCGAAGACCTCATGCGCGTGGTCGACGTCAACGTGCGCGCCCCGGTGGCGCTGCTGCGGGCGTTCCTGCCGGCAGATGACAGCGCGCGGCCGGGGCGCGGTCGTCCTCATGACCTCTCTCGCCGGCAACCAGGGCACGCCGAGGATCGCGGCCTACGCGGCGAGCAAGGCGTTCACCCGGGTGCTCGCCGAGAGCCTGTGGTACGAGCTGAAGGACCAGGGGATCGACGTGGTCGCCTGCTGCGCCGGGGCGGTCCGCACGCCCGGGTACGCGATGGCGGCCGGCAAGGACGCCCCGGGGACTCTCGATGCCGGAGGAGGTCGTCGAGCAGGCCCTTCGCGCCCTGGGCCGCGGGCCCGTGGTGATCCCCGGGTTCGTCAATCGAGTTGCCACCGTGTTCATGAGCCGGCTGCTGCCTCGGCGCGCGGCCATCGCGATCATGGCGGGCTCCACGAGCAGTCTCGCCCGAGTTGAAGGAAACGAAGGGCAGCTCATGACGGACTTCATCGCAGGCTTCTTCGCGCCCTGGATCATCTACGCGCTCATCCTGGTCCTTCATCTCGCGCTGCCGGCGCGGAAGGTGGTCGGGCTACGTCCGCGATGCCGCTACCAACAAGCCCCTGGAATACCGGCTCAACGGGCCGCTGGTGCTCGGCGCGCTGGTGGTGCTGTGGGTCGTGACGGGCGGCACGGGCGTTCTTCGCCTGGGACTGGCTGTACGTCCACCGCTGGTCGGGCCTGGCCGGCTCGTGCGTCCTCGGGCTGCTCTTCAGCCTCGCCATGGTCCTGTCTGCTCCGGGCACGGGCCGCCCGTTCCTGGCCGATCTCTACCTCGGCCGCTCGGAGAACCGGCAATTCTTCAACGCCCGGGTGGACGCCAAGATGTTCCTCTACCTGGTGGGCGCCGCCATGCTCGCGCTGAATCGTCCTCTCCTTCGCGGCGCACCACATCCTGACGTTCGGATCGAGCATCTCCCCGGCGGTGCTGCTGTACTGCTTCCTCTTCTTCTGGTTCGTCGTGGACTACCTCGTGTTCGAGAGCGTGCACCTCTACACGTACGACATCTTCGCGGAGCGCGTCGGGTTCAAGCTCGGCTGGGGCTGCTTCACCTTCTACCCGTACTTCTACGCGGTGGGGCTGTGGGCGACGGCCGACCTGCCCGATCCCCGCACACCCTCGTGGCTCCTCGTCGCTATTCGCCATCGTCTTCTTCGCCGGCTGGACGCTGTCGCGGGGCGCCAACATGCAGAAGTACTTCTTCAAGACCGAGCCGGAGCGCGCGTTTCTCGGCTTCATGAAGCCGAAAAGCCTGAGCGACGGGAAGAATGCGCTCCTGTACAGCGGATTCTGGGGGGTCTCCCGGCACGTGAACTATCTCGGTGAGATCCTGATGGCGACGGGGCTGACTCTGGTCCTGGGCCGGCCCGGCCTGTGGGTCGTCTGGCTCTATCCCCTGTACTACGTGGCCCTGCTCGTCCCGAGGGAGCGCGCCGACGAGCGGCGGTGCGCGGCGAAGTACGGCGCCCTGTGGACGGAGTACGTACGCCGCGTGCCGCGGCGGATCATTCCCTGGGTCTACTGAACTTACCGAGTCAACCCTACCAGCCGGCCGCGACCGATCCGCCCCAAAGCATCAACGGGCAGCCTCGCCTTTGAACTCACCGCTGGGATCGAGGAAGATCCCCGGCAGCTTACTGATCCGGTCGGAGCAACTATCCGGGAACAGCAGACGGGCCTGCCAGTGGACCCCGAAGTCTATGGCTTTCATGCCCGGATAGCGCCTTTCCATCCCGTCCACGAGCTCGTCCCCGGTCTTCGCTTCAGCGAGGACCTCTTCGTATGCGTCTAGGTAGTGAAGGGTGAAGTCGATACCCGACGCGTCCTCGAGGCCCAACTTCTCGGGACTACAGTGCCCGGGGATGACCACCCGCGGCTCCATACCCTGCAGCTTCCGCAACGAAGCCCGCCATTTCTCGCGGCGGGCGGCGTCGCTCTCGGCGGTCCACACGTGGGCATCGTTGTAGACCACGTCGGTGCCGCACGCCACCCGGAGCGAAGGCACCCAGACCATCGTGTTGTTCGCGCTGTCGCCATCCCAATCGTCGGAGAACTCGATTGAATGCCCTTCGACCTCCAAACGTCCGCTGGGGAGGGGCATAGGGAACAAGACCTCGCTGGGCACGTTTCGCCCAAACACGTCTCCCCACAGATGTATCTTTTCGTCGGTAGTGAAGACGATATCTCTCACCACGCTCGGCAAGGCGACGACCCTGGCCTCCGGAAAAGCCTGCTTGATCACCGCCGTTCCGAAGTGATGGTCCGGATGGAAGTGCGAGATGTAGACGTAGGTCAAATTCTTGTTCAATTCCAACAACCCGGCGGCCAGGCGATGGGCATCGGATAGCAGCTGGCTCGTGTCGATCAGCACTGCGTCACGCTCTCCATAGAAGAGCGTCGAGGTGCCGTTGAAGCCGCTATAGCTGTGTTGAAAGACCTTGTAGCTCAGCAACATGACCCAGCCTTTCTCTGATGGTCGGGAGGCGCCTATACGGCGACATAGTGGCACCTCGGCATGGCGGCGATGCGAGAGATCGTGGTCGAGATACTATGGTGCGCTTTCAGAGCGGCGCACCTGGTCCAGAGTGGCAGCCATTCGTGAATACTGTCCATGAAGCGCAGACTCACCCCCAAGGTGATCAATGCGAAGGGCTCGCTCAAAGCCTTCAAGCCCGGCGACTATTCCCTCGAGGTAGCCAATCGGCGTGACGAAGACTAGTTCGTCGTCTTGAGCCCCTCCGTGGGCTCTATCTCCCCCGCAGGGAATCGCAACCACCGGCCTCCCAGCCAAGAAAGCCTGAACGACGCCGTCACCGCACAGCCCTCTCCCGGCCATGGCCACCCTGAGCGGCTCTCCCGTCTCCCAGGCCGAAGCCGTTATCAGCCGCATGGCATCCCGGGAATTGCAGTAGATCATGACCAGGTCGGGGACGAAACTGGCCTTCTCAAGCGGACTGAATACCAAGCCGTTGCATTCGCCAAAGGCGAGTCGGGGAACATTCGCCTCCATGGTCCTGGCCGCTTCACGATCGCCCGCGTACAGGCCGTAGGCGAGGTCACCGTCGATCCATTCTTGAAGCGGTTCCACCACGCCGAAGATGAACAGTGAACTCGGACATTCGCTCGAGAAGTCATCTATCCCCATGGCCACGGAAAGCCCCAGATGCCTGGCAAGATGCCAGCCCAGGCACGGCGTTATACGCTGTCCGAGATCCCGGCACGGTCTCCCTGCATCTGCCGGAGCGGCGTCCCCTCCCTTGATCAACTTCACCGCTATCGGGAAGCTGCGCAGCGAGAGATACGTCCCCAACGCCTCTTCGAAATCCTCTATCGTGCTCATTCCCTCCAGCCTTCCGGATCTGCCCCCAGATTGACCTGACCCCATTCGTTGGTCCACTTCCTATGATAGTGCGAGAGTCCGTTCTCGAGTGAGCGTGGGCGACGCAGGAACCGTCGGCCAGCCACAGCCTGCCGCGCCCGAGCTGTCTGGCCGGTACCTTGAGACCCCCAGCCCGCCAGATGCGCTGCACCCGTTTGGCGCCGCCCGCTCGGGCTTGCGGAGCTCAACGGCGTCCACCAGACGGCGGAGGCGGGCCCTATTGTCTGCCTCGGCCTCTGGCGCTCGCGAACTGGATGTCGGGATTCATTCGCTTGTCGACGAGCGCCGCGCGGCGCTCGTCGGGAGTCATGTTCTGCTTGTCCTCGATCACGGTCTCAGTGGCTCCATGTCTGCGTAGAAGCGGGCTTCATTGATGTGCTTGAGCACGGCTTCCTCGAGCGGCATCACGCTGAAGCCGTAGTCTTCCTTCGCCCGGTCGGCGCTGTATCTCCACGGCAACTCGCAGTCCTCGGGTTCGGTCGCCGAAGCGTTATCTCCGCATCGGGGATGAACTTCTTGACCACCGCCGCCACGTCCTTGAGAGTGGTCGGCGGCTCCGCCGAGATTGTAGGCAGGATGCGGCGACGACGCCGGACTTGAGCGCCCGGCGGGTGAACTCGGCCACGTCGTCCGAGATGATCAGCGAGAAGAGCCAGTCGCCGGTGCACTCGAGATGGGCCGGTTTGCCGATCGGCGGGCAGCGACACGATCTCCGAGAACCAGCGCACGAACTTCGGATCCTTGCCGCCATGGCCATATCCGATGGCCGGCCGCAGGGCCGTCGACTCGATGCCGTAGCAGCTCGTGGTACTGGTCGGCCATGATCTCGGCCAGGCACTTGGAGAGAGCGTAGAAGCTGCCGGTGAAGGGCAGAAGGCGGACGTCCTCGTGGATGTCGATATCGCCGTAGTCCTTCTGCTCGCCGTATACGGTCTCGGAGCTTGCGTACACCACGCGCTTGATGCCCAGTAGCCGCGCGGCTTCCCAGACGTTGCAGGCGCCCAGCAGCCCGACCTTGGTGTTGAGCCGCGGGTTGGGATCCTTCGACAAGATCATCGCCCAGTTGACGATGCGGTCCACGTCGTGGTAGAAGCGGCGTCCATGACGTCTTCCAGTTGCGAGATATCGCCCGCGCACGAACTGGAACCGATCGACGTGTACGGCGCGATGCCCTTGTAGAAGCTCTCCGGCGGCGGAACCACATCGAGAGAGACGACCTTTCGAAGTCCGGGTCGGCGAGCAGGGTCGGAGCACGTCTTCTTGCCGAAGAGGCCGCTGCCGCCGATGACTAGAGCCTCTCATGTCAGACCTCCAGGTCGGGTCGGTGTCCTGTGCCAGAAAGGGTGGGACCGACCATCCAGGGTTCCTGAACCTGCCGGCCCCCATTGCTGTCGCCTGTGACCCGCTAGGCCCGGGAGCGCAGCCTCTCCCGCTTCTTGATGCACTCCTTCACCGCGACCACGAGGTCGGCGGCGCTCAAGCGCGAAGTGCTCCATCAGCTCGTCCTTCTCAGCCGATGATCAGTCCCGACTGTCCGAACTCATCCTCCACACCGACCTTCACGAGAGGCGTCGGTAGGTTCTCGGACAGAACGCAAGCCACCGCGTCGCCGAGGCCGTTGATGTCGCTGCAATTCTCGGCCGTGACGATCGCGCCGGTGCGGGCCGCTGCGTCGACGATCGCCTCTTCGTCGATGGGCTTGCATGGTGCAGACGTTGAGGACGCCCACGTCGAGGCCCTCTTTCTCGAGCAGGTCGACCGCTTTGATAGCCTCCGTCACCATGTAGCCGGTGGCGACGATGGTCGCGTCCGTGCCGTCCCTTAGCGAGTAGGCCTTGCCGATATCGAAGGGGTAGTCGTCGGTGAAGATCGTGAACGGGTTCGGGCTCAGTTCCTGCCGTCACCATGCACCGGCCCGATGTACTGCATCATGGCCTCGGTGGCCTTCTCGGCCTCCACGATGTCGGCCGGGTTCATGAGCACGAGGTTCGGCAGAACGCGCAGGCTGCCGATCCCTTCCACGGTGGCGTGCGAGACGCCCACCTCTCCCCAGACGCCCTCGCGCGCGATGAACTTCACGTTGAACCGGTCGACCAAGATGCTCTGCCGTGATCTGGTTGTACGCTCGGCTCATGCTCGCGAACAGGAAGTTGTTGAGCACCGGGACGAAGCCCTCGGCGGCCAGAGCCGCCGACACGCAGGCCCCGTTCTGCTCGGCGATGCCGCACTCGATCATGCGGTCGAACATGTTGTCGGTGAACCACTCGATCTCGGGGAACTGCATGTCCTCGAGTATGGCGAGCGCGTTCGGATTCTTGAGGAAGGCGGCCTTGATGGCTTTGCCGATCCCCTTGCCCGTCATGGCGGGTTCGCCGATCGCTACATGCTTATTCCATGTCGCCATATTTGGCCCTTCCTTCCCTGACACCCTTCATCATTTCCTCGCCGCGGCCGAGGTGCATGTGGAGTTCCTCCCAGTTGGAGACCCCCCGGCCCTTGACGGTGTGGGCGATGATGACCTTGGGCTTGTTGTCGCCATACTGCTTGTCCACCAGGTCGAGTGCATCGAGGATCTGGCGCAGGTCATGCCCGTCGATCTCGTATACCGTCCAGCCGAAGGCCTTCCACTTGTCGACCAGCGGCTCGATGGGCATGACGTCGTTGGTGGGGCCGTCGAGCGACCATTTGTTGTAGTCGACGATGCCGATCAGGTTGTCGAGCTTGAACTTCGTGCGCGAACATGGCCGCTTCCCACACTTGACCCTCGTGCAGCTCGCCGTCGCCCATGATGCAGTAGGTGCGATAGCGCGGGTTGTAGCGGACGATGTAGCGAGGGCAGGAACGTGTCCTGCCGCGAGGGCGGATTGAACTTCATCTTGAGCTTCTCGGCAAGGGCGAGCCCGGCCGCAAAGGAGAGCCCCTGTCCCAGCGAGCCGCCGGAGAAGTCGATGCCGGGCGTGCACCAGCGGTCGGCATGACCCTGGAAGGGCGACCCATAGCAGTAGTAGGTACCGAGCGTCTCCTCCGGATACATGCCGAGCTCGACGAGGGCCGCGTAGATCGCCTCACAGCAGTGGGCCTTCGACATGACCACGCGGTCCCGTTCGGGCCAATCCGGATTCTTGGGATCGAACTTGAGATGATGGAAGTACAGGGCGGTGATGATCTCGAGCACCGACATAGTGCCGCCGACATGGCCCTGGCTAAACGTGCAGAACTGGGTCAGGCAGTGGTTGGCCAGAGCCTTGGTCCTCGCCTCCAACTCCTCTATCGAGGGCGTCGTTATGAGCCATGGGTCGCCCGCCTTTTGATCTCGATCTTCACCGATTCCTCCGGAGAGAGGCTTGCCACAACGAGGGCAGGCGTTGCCGTACGAGGCCAGCACCGCCGCTTCGTCGGGAATGGCGCGCATGTACAGACGGCGCTTGATCTCCTCCCCGAAGTAGAGCAGCATGCCGCAGTTGCCGCAGTTGATCTTTTCGCTCATTCCGTGACCTCACTTCGAGCTTGACCTTACTCAGGGTGTAGTACTCAGAGCTTGACCGGCATCAGGGCTTGACCAGGATCTTGATGGCCGTGCTGGTCTTCCGGCCGGCGAGGGCGCGGTCGATCCCCTCTAGGGGCACGATCTCGCTGAGCAGTGGATCGAGATCGAGCTTGGATAGGAGCTTGACCGCCCGGGGAAACAGATAGGGTGCCAACGTGGTCGAACGCAGGGTCAACTCATTCGCGAACAGGTAGTACGGCGTGATGGCCAATTCGGCTTCCTCTGGGTAGACGCCCGCCCAGACCACGGTGCCGCATTTGTCGGCCAGGCCGATGCACTGCTTGGCGGCACTCAGTTTGCCGCTGCACTCGAAGACCGTGTCAAAGCCCCGGCCTTCCGTGAAGTCCCGAGCGGCGGCTCGCAGGTCCTGGCTCAGTGGGTCGACGGTCCAGTCCGCTCCGAGCTTCTTGGCCAGCTCGCGCTTCTCTGGCATCGGGTCCGATACCAACACGCGGGCCGCTCCCGCCCGCATCGCGATCTGCATCACCAACTGGCCGATCGTCCCGCCGCCAATGATGGCTACGGTGCGGCCGGGGATGACATTGCCTTGATCCACGCAATGCGCCGCGATCGTCACCGGCTCCAGGAACGCGCCATGCTCGAGGCTCAGCTCGTCCGGCAAATCGTAGACCGCCGCTTCTCCGTAGATCGCATACTCGGCGAAGCCCGCTTCGTAATTGGTGATGTGCTCGCATTGATGTTCCCGCATCGAGCGGCAGTAATAACACTTGCCGCAGTAGGTGCGGAAGTTCATCGCCACGCGCTGGCCTACCTCGTGCTCCCCGACCAACCCGGGACCAAGCTCCACGATCACGCCCGAAGCCTCGTGGCCCACGGTAAAGGGCGGCCTCGGCCACCAGGGTTCTTTCAGAAGACCAAACGAGCCATCGTATATGTCAGGATCGCTGCCGCAGATGCCGCAGTAGGCGATCTTGACCTTGATCTCGCCTGGACCCGGAGAAGGTTCCGGCACCTCCTCCACCCTGACGTCATAGGGAGCGTATTGACGGGCTGCCTTCATGCTACGGCTCCCGCAGTTCGATGGCGAGATTCCCGATATCGGAACCCTCGAAGTAGACGAAGCCAGGCTGGCCCGGCACCATCGAGCTGCACCACACCTTCGCTCCCCGGGCCGTCGCTCTATCGATCTCGGCCTGCAGGTGAGTGGTCAACCAACCAATATGGTGGAGACCCTCGCCTTGAGAGTCAAGACTCTCCTTCAGCGCCTGGTCGCCCTTGTAAGGCTCTAGCAGTTCGAGTTCGACCTCGCCCATCTTGGCGTTGCTGATCTTCGTGGTCCACTCCGCTGGCGTGCCGTGAAGCTCGCCTTTGAAATCGATCGCGAAAACCTTGTGCTCGTCGTCGAACTTGAATGGGCCGAAGCCGAGCGACTCTAGATGAGCTATGGCTTTGTCGATGTCCCTCACCACTATGCCCACGTGATGGGGCCGTGTGTTCTGAAACGATCGCTCTAGTTCGAACACAGAGAGTCCTCCTCTCCCTACGACGCCGATAGAAGGAATCCGCCCGCTCGAGAGGCCTCAGTGCGTCTTCCTGCCGAGAACCAGCAACAAGCCAGACTGCGGCACGCGCTTCAAGACCTTCCGGTACCCATGATCTGTGTCGGCCGGGACGCGCGCATCACCAGGTGCAACCGCCGCCAAGAAGCTCTTCGACCTCCGCGCCGGAGAGACACTGGACGCCAGCTCTCGATTCCCGGGCCCAGATGCCGCCACGCACGTGCGCCAACTGTTCTACTCCGAGCAAGTGGTGAAACCCGGGACCATCAACATCGGCAGCGCTGCCAAGGACGGGGAGAGCCTTGAAATGCAGCTGACCGTGGCTTCATTCGCCGATGAGATCGACGACACCTCTCGGCTCATTCTCGTCGCAGACCAGGTGGTCAAAGCTTGCATATGACCTGTCCCACCACCGGGTGACAACCACCGGACTGCGGCTGCACTCTCACAGCCCCAGATACGCCTTTCGGATGTGCTCGCTATCCATGAGCATACTGCAGGCGCCCTTGAAGGCGACACGGCCGTTCTCCAGCACGCACGCACGATCGGCGATATTCAGAGTCTGGCGCACGTTCTGTTCTACGAGGAAGATAGTGATCCCCTGGTCGCGGAGCAGCTTCACTATCTGAAAGACTTCTGTGACTACTTTGGGCGCCAGTCCGTTCGAGGGCTCGTCGATCATGACGAGCTTCGGCTTGGACATGATGCCGCGACCCATCGCCAGCATCTGCTGCTCGCCCCCGCTCAAGGTCCTGGCAAGCTGGCCGGCGCGCTCCTCCAGCAAGGGGAAAAGCGCGAATACCTGCTCCATGGTCTTGCGCCGTTCCTTCCACGACCGTGAAGGGTAAGCACCCATCTCGAGGTTCTCGCGGATAGACATGTCGGTGAACAACTTACGGCTCTCAGGGATGTGCGAGAGCCCCCTGTCGACGATCTTGTTGGGAACAAGCCCGTCGATTCTTTTTCCCATGAAGGTCACAGTACCGGAAGTCGGCCTGAGTACGCCGGAAATGGTCTTCAGCAACGTGCTCTTGCCCGCGCCATTCGCTCCGACGAGGGCGACTATCTCGCCTTCCTCAACGTCGAAGCTGACGTCCCAGAGGACCTGCACCCGGCCGTAAGCGGCACTAAGACCGTCGACTTCAAGCATTGGCATTGACTTCTTCCCCAAGATAGACTTCGATGACATTTTGGCTCTTCGCTATTACCTCGGGCGTGCCGTCGGCTATCTTGCGCCCGTGATCGAGCACGATGATGCGGTCGCTGATGTTCATGATCGCCTGCATCACGTGCTCGATCATAATCACCGTGATCCCGCTCGTCCTGATCTCCCTGATGTCCCCCATGGCCTCGGATATCTCGGTAGCCGTCAGGCCCGCCATCAACTCGTCGAGTAGCAACAGCTCCGGCTGAGAGGCAAGCGCGCGAGCGACTTCGAGACGTTTCTGGTTGGCTAGGGTGAGATCGCCGGCCGGAACATCCTTTAGAGGCGTCAGGTCGACGAACTCGAGGGTTTCCTCAGCCTTCTTGAGAGCCTCGCGCGAACTCATTCTGTGACCTGTCCCGAAGAGCGCCCCGACCATGACGTTCCTCACCACGGGGACGTTGGGAAAGATCTTGACCGTCTGGAACGTGCGGGCGATGCCTAGGCGACAGATCGCATAGGCAGGCAACGGGGTGATGTCGCGTCCCTTGAATGTGATCTTGCCGGGCTTCGGCTTCAGCGCCGCCGAGATGAGGTTGAAGAGCGTCGTCTTGCCGGCGCCATTAGGCCCGATAAGTCCCAGTATCTCACCCTGGTCTGCGTAGAAGTCGACGTCAGCCACCGCGGCCAGACCGCCGAAATACCGGGTAACCCCTTCACCTTCAATTAGGTGCACGTCGGCCTCCTCTGATCGTGCGCCACAGTTGCTGCGCCAGCCCCAATATGCCGTTTGGCATGAACAGTATGGCTAGAATCAGGACCACACCGAAGATGAGCAGGAAGAGATCGGGGAAGTGGGTCAAAAGATAGTCCCCCAGGTAGGTGAACACGCCGGCGCCGATCACGGGTCCGATCAGGTTGCCCATGCCGCCGAACATAGCCATGAGCACTGGCAGGAACGACCCGTTCAAGTTGAACGCGAGGCCTGGATCGATGTACGAGCGGCGGGTCGCGATGATGGCCCCCGCCATGCCCATGAAGAACGCACTGGCCGCGAAAATGAGGATCTTGGTCCGGACGACATTGATACCACTATGTGCCGCCGCTTCTTCGTATTCGCCGATGCTCTGCAGCGCAAGGCCGTAACGTGAGCGCCGGATCAGGATGGCAGCCACCAGCGTCAGCACCGCTACGGCGAACATGGCATAGTACGCGACGTTTGCGCTTTCGGTATGGACGAAACGTCCTCGCGTCCCGGTCACCAAGCGCTCAACCTCGAGTACGACGTTGCTGACCAGCAGCACCAGCGCGAAAGTGAAGATCGTGAAGTACACACCCCTGAGGCGCAGCGTCAGGGCACCGACTGCCAAAGCTACGACGAAACCTACGACCCCGGCGATGAGGATGACCACGGGGAAGGGGAGGGGCCCGTTGAAAACGGCCGCGATATAGAAGCCCAGACCGAAGAAAGCAGCGGTCGCGAGAGACATGTACCCGGTAGGGCCAGAGAATATCACCCAGGCGACGGTCAGGACCGCGTACCTGAAGATATCGGTAAGCTCCGTTATCCAGTAGCCGTGGTAGAACGTGGGAAGCACGGCGAGCACCACGAAGATGGCCGCGAGTATGGCCAGAGAAGTAATCCTGCTCTTGGTGAAAGTGTTGGTCTTCATGGCTACTTACCCAGGATCCCTTTTGGTCTTACCAGTAACAGCAAAATGAAGATGGCGTAGTAGGCGATAAACGTCATCGTGGGCTGGAAATACGTGACGATCTGCGACACGATTCCTAAGATGACGCCGCCGACGATCGCCCCGGTCATGCTGCCCAGGCCCCCCAGCACCACCACGATCATCGCGATGACGGTGTACTGAAGCCCCATGTTCGTCTGGATCGCCAACACCGTGCTGATCAAGCTACCGGCGATGCCGGCCATAGCCAGGCCCAATCCAAAACAAATCGCCAGCACGCTATGGATGTTCACGCCCATGAGTCCGGCCGTGGTGGGGTCCTGCGCAGAGGCGCGGATGGCCTTGCCCATGCGCGTACGGGCCAGGAAGATGTAGAAAGCCACCGCTACGACGACGACGACCCCCAGGGCCACCAACCGGTTGAGCGGGATCTCCGCGCTGGTCACGGTGCGACTCAAGAACATGACCTGGTGGGTCTGAGAGCCCCAGATGATCCGGGCGATGTTCTGGACAACGTAGAGCAGCCCGAACGACGCAAGCATCGACTTACCTTCAAAAATGTCCAGCGAGGGGGCACTATCCATCAGGCGCCGGAAAAGAGTCGCGTGAAGGAACCAACCAATCGCAAAGATGAGGGGCGCGGAAACCACGAGAGTCAGGAGTGCGTTGAGGTGGTAACTACTCGTGAGCCAGAACGTGATGAAGGCCCCGAGCATGATGAATTCGCCGTGGGCGACGTTGAGGACGCGCCCGACCCCATACTCCAGACTCAGCCCGACCGAGACCAGCGCGTAGATGCCTCCGAGCAACAACCCTGTGATGATGATGTCCCTGACCGCAACCATCCAATATCCTTTGTATGACTACATCTATAACAGGGGCCCCGGGGGCGTGGCAGGTGCCCGCCCCCGGTGGCCCGCTTACTTCGACTGCCGCTCCACACTCTGAAGCAAATCTACATGTGAGCCTAGGTGGTGCTGCTCGTACCGGACTTGGCGGCATCCGCCCACGCCGGTTTCGGATACCAGAGCTTGGCCGTCGAGCGCTTATCCTTGTCGGCCACCTCGGGATAGTCATTCTGCCACTGGCCGATCTGGCCGGCATAACACGAGTTGTCGAGGATCTGGGCCGGGTTCATGAACATATCGGCGGACATGATCGTCTTGTAGTGCGCTTTGCGCATGACGTCGGCGACCTTAGCCCGGTCAAGAGTCGCGGCCTCTACAATAGCCTGCTGGAAGAACTCGAGCTCGGCCCTGTAGATCAGCCCACCCCAGAAGTCGACGTTCGCCGGGCCACCAACAAAAGCAGCCAGCTTCTTGTAGTAGGCCTCGACGTCGGGGCTCTGTTTCGGAGTCCATGCGCCTTCGAAGAAGACCCCGTCCAGCCCGCCTTTGAAGATGTCGTAGATGGCCTGGGTGGAGGTACCGGGGCCTCCCAGGATGGCGGGCGGGTTGTAGTTGAGCTGCATCATCGTCCCATAGGTCAGGATGTTCTCCGGCGGGTACTGGAAGGAGCACACCAGGTCCGGGTTCTCCCCTTGGATCTTCTTGATGATGCTCGACACGTCCTTGATGCCCGGCGGGACAGCGGTGCTGCTCGTCATCTTGGCGCTCAGCGGCGGCGTGCCGAAGAAGATTTGTGCCTGCCCGTTGTACTCGATGCCGTGAAGGTCGTCGATGTACATGATCGCAAACGACTTCATGCCCAGCTCCAGCATGAGGTCGGCCATCACCGGCATCTGGTTATGGTCGGAGTAGTTGAGGAACTGGAAGACCCAGGGCAGCTTGCCCGCCTCCATCTGTTTCGAGAGGGTGGTGGCGCCGCCCTCAGCGCTCATGAAGATGTACTTGTGGTCATTCTGCAGGCCGGCCGAAGCGAATAGGAACGCGGTGCTGCACGGCGCGAACATGAAGTCGACCTTGTCCTGCTCCATGAGCTGGGTCTGGAGGCGCAGGCTCGTATCGAGGTCGCTCTGGTCGTCGTACACCTTCATCACGATGGGCAGCTTCTTGCCGGCCACGTTGAGACCGCCGGCGTCGTTGACGTCCTTGACCCACAGCTTGTACGCGGGGCCGAAGTGGGCCTGCTCGAAGACCGCGTTCACGCCGGAGATCGGACGGGCCGCGCCGATGGTGATCTTGTCCTGCGTGGGTGGGGTCGGGCCTGCCGCTACCGATGTGGTAGCGCCGCCGGCCGCGGTGGTCGTGGTCGTGGTCGTGCCTCCACCACAAGCGGCGACCAACCCGCTCAAGCCTCCACCCACACCGACTACGGCGCCGGCGATCCCGGCATACTTTAGAAACTCCCGCCGGCTGACCGTCTTACCTTCGAGCAGACCTGGTTCTGTGGTTTCCGTTTTCCGTGATTCTTCCTCATCGTGTAGCATCGTGTCGTCCCCCTGACTGTTCCTGACCGTTCTCGAACACGTCGCACACCACGTAGCTAACCGAGTACCTGTGTGGCCCCGTACCCAAGCCAAACAATCACCCCCCGCAGACGTTCCCCGAGCTGTTGCCTTCCTGTCGCCACTAGTAACGGCCGTACTTGTGGGCCGTCTCGATCATGGCATGGAGGTTCTCCTCCCTGCCTGAGTCTGCGACCGCGCCGATATCCAGTACGAACCCGCCCCCTTTGCCGGCCGATTCGATCAGGGCGCGAGTGTATTCGACCGTCTCCTCCGGCGTGCCCGCGTAGATCAGTGAAAGAGGCACGTTGCCCTGGATGCAGGCGACTTTGCCGATGGTCTGCTTCGCCCGCGCCATGTCCGTTTGATCGAAGAGCCAGACCGTCCGAGCCTTTGGCAGATCCATGATGGCCTCTAGTCTCGAACCGTACCGGCCCTCCGCAAACAGGAATGGGATGGCACCCTCTTCGATAAGGCCCAGAAGGACCGCCCTCAGTGTCGGCCAGTAGAACCTGTGGAACTGCTCATCGCTCATGAAGCCGTCCGCGCCCTTATGAAGCGGGATAAACACAACGGGGGTGTGCAACCCCCCCGGGCGTTTAAAGACAAAATCGATGGCTACCGGTACCAGACGCTCGCACGCTGCTAGGACCTTTTCCGGGCGCCGATAGAGATCCGTGACCACACCGCGGGTGCCGCGCAGGCTGTCGCCGAGGATGTCGAACGGGGCCTTGGTCGCCCCCCCGAAGTATGCGGGAAAGCCCAGCGCCATGAGTTCGCCTATCTTGGCGAAGGTGGCCTGGGCCCAACCGCCGACATCGCGCGACGCGGAAGCCAACCGCTCTAGTCCATCCGTCATCTCGGGGGAGCCCCAGCCGCCTACGTGGCCGGAGACGAAAGGTAATTCGACGAAGTCGAAAAAGGAAGAGAGACCGGCGAAGCCCGCGAAGGCCCCCACCGTGCGAGGCAAATAGGTGCGGAGCATATAGTCCGACGGATCGGAGATCAGATGATCGTATTCCTCGGGGAGCATCCACTCCTTCTCGTTGTACTGGTAGCTGGCCTCCTTAGCTACGCCATGGCCCGGCCAGGAATATAGCTTGTAGTCCAGGGACTCGAAGACCGAGGCGGGAGTGGTGTAGAGGAGCGGGCTGACCATGGCATCGGGCTGGAACTCCACGTTGAAGTCTGCCCACGCCTGGGCGGCGCGGGCGGCATCATGCATCGCTTCGTATGGAGTCATGCCGGCTCTTGCGGCTGGCCACCAGCCGGCAGTAATACTTACGGGCACCCGGTCGGGCTCGCGTAATTCGATCGCTGCCAGCAAACGGTCCACCCGGGCCTCGTAGGTGGCTTGGGCTTCGGGATTGGCGAACTCCAGGCCCGGGTTCCTCCAGCCCTTGATCCGCCAGGCGAGCTTCTCGTCGGCGGTCATGTCGGCCCAGGGTTTTTCGGCCATCTCAGCTCACCCCCACGGTCTTCTTGGCGAAAGCTACAGCGGCCATGGCGTCGTCGCCGTAGGCGTCGGCTCCCGTGTACTTGCGCACGGTCTCGTCCATCTGACCGCCGCCGATGATGACTTTTAGGTCCTTGCGCAACCCAGCCGCTTCCACGTGCTCGATGGTGGACTTCATGGAGTCGAAAGCGATCGAGAGGAACCCGGAAAGGGCCAAGACCTGGGGGTGATACTCCTCGACGGCACGTACGAAGTTCGCTTCGGGCTGGTCGATGCCGATGTCGTGTACCTCGAAGCCGTTCACTTCCAGCATGAAGCCCACGATGTCTTTGCCTATGTCATGGATGTCGCCACGCACCGTACCCAAGACCACCGTTCCCAGCGTGGTTGTGGAGGTCTGCTGCGCAGCGAGCAGCGGCTTGAGCACCTCCCCGATCTTCTTGAGCATCTCGCCGCTCATGATGAGTTCGGGTAGGAAGTAGGTGCCTTCCTGGTAGCGCTCCCCCACCAACTGCATGGCCTCAGATGAGAGGTCGAGGATCTTGTTGGGGTCTTCTCCCCTGGCCAACATCTCCTCGACGAGTTTGAGCGCTTCCTGCTCTCTCATGTTGGCCATGGCTTCGACTAGTTCGTGGGCCATCGGAGCTCCTTTCGCGCGTGAGACGCAACGCTCAACCGGGCCAAACCGATCCGTACGAACGTGAAGTCCCCCCGGGACTGACCCGGTCATTCCGCGATGCAGCGGGTGGGTCGATTTCCGACTATACAAGACGTCAGGAAGTAGCGCAACCAACTTGTATAGATGATATGGTGCTATCGATGGCGGAAGATAGCTAGCTAACCTGACGGCATGCGCATCGATTCGGAGTTACATCTCGTTCCGCGCTTTGGTGAGCAGATGATGAGTACATTTGAAGCGCCGGCAACATCTGATGGTCGCTCCGTTCTCGAGCGGTTGTCGAGCTCCGGATACCTGTTATAGTCCGCCTTTGGCAGGCGCCGTGAACCGTGCCGCATCGACGGTCCGTTCTTCTCGCGGCCCAAATCAAGTGATTCTTGCCAAGATGAGGTTCCCGGATTGAATAGGGCATACGCGAAAGATCTGAACTCGCTCGAGACTCCGACCACCGGGCAGCGCGGTGAGAGCACTATTCCGGCGTATCTTCATATCTCCAAGACCTTGGCCGAGAGGGTGACCTCAGGCGTCTACAAGGCAGGTAGCCGTCTGCCTTCTGGTTCTGAATTCTGCGCCGAGTTCGGGGTCAGTCCGATGACCGTTCGCAGGGCGCTCAACATTCTCCAAGACCAGGGACTGGTTCGCGGCATGAGAGGTCGGGGAACGTTTGCGCACTCGGTCGACCTGAGCGACTCGGCCTTTAGGCTGGACTCCCTCACCGGCGAGTGGCTGGACGAATCGGCAGAGATACGTCTGCTTTCGGCCTCCATGACGAAAGCGGACAAGAGAGTCGCAGCGATGCTCGGCGTCGTGCCTGGTGAACGCGTGATATACCTACGCCGCTTGGTGCTCTACAACGGCGACCCAGCCATGTATCACACGGAATACATCATCTACGACCCGCGCCGCCCGCTTGTCGAGTCCCAGCTCCAATTGACCTCTATGCACGCGTTTTTGGATTGCGGCAGAGCGCAGAGATTCCCGCGTGGTGAGCTCACCCTGACCGCGGTAGGCCTGGACGAGGAGAGCGCCCACGCTCTCGAGGAACCCGAGGGGGCGTTGGCCTTGCGACTCGAGCACGTATTTCAGGAAAGCGACGGCACTCCAGTGAGTTGGGGCTGGTTCCTTCTCCGGGCTGAGTTGTTTCGGCTCCGGGCGCGACTGGGACCGGAACAGGACTTGGGTGGAGGTAGAAACCATTGGTGACACTCGATGGACTGCGGGGCGCCTTGATCGAACTGGACGAAGGCCGGACGCTCGACCTCACGCGGGAGCTCCTGGCTGAAGGCAAGGCAACGCCGCTCTCGATCCTGAACACCTGCCAGCAGGCGCTGAGGGTGGTAGGGGAGCGCTATGAACGGCAGGAGTACTACATCTCGGGGCTCATCATGTCAGGCGAGCTCTTCAAGGAAGTGCTCGACCTGGTTCAGCTACCTCAGGAGCAGAACCCTCCGGGCAAGTCCGCGGGAACGGTGGTCCTTGGGACCGTTGCCAAGGACATCCACGATATCGGAAAGAACCTGTTCGGCACCTCGCTCAAGGGCTTCGGCTTCAAGGTGATCGACCTAGGCGTTGACGTGTCCGCGGAGAGGTTCTTGGAGGAGGTCGGCCGATCCCGGCCCGATGTGGTCGGTCTCTCAGGGCTCATCATGGCCGCATTCGAAAGCATGAAGTCGACTGTGTCGCTCCTTCGGGACCACGCGGCAGAACTTGGGTACCGCCCCGCGGTCATCCTGGGGGGAGCGATAATCGACGGCCGGGTATGCGAGTACTGCGGTGCCGACTCGTGGAGTACAGATGCGATGGAGGGAGTTCGCATCTGTCAGGACTTGGCGGCCCGAGCCCCGCACGGTCGACCGGGGTGACGATCGCGCCGCACCTAGCCCTGCAGGGCTTCCCCGGGAGCTCAGCCACCACACGGGCTTGACCACGTAAGCTCAGTCAGCCCCGAGTCATGACACCGGCAATCAGCCACGAGACTGAGATCGACCACAAGAGGACGCCCGTACAGCCGACCCAGTCGCGCCTTCGCGCCATCAGGCCTAAGAAGACAAGGGTGAACAGTCCGGTGAGACCAAACAGCAGCGACAGAGGCCGATATGCCCCGTAAATCCAGCCCCAGGGAAACCCGATAACTCGCAAGACGTCGGCACCCAGGCCCGCAGGAGACGGCCCGTAGAAGTTTTCATGGGTGGCAACCGATACCGAAAAGCCGAGAAGAGGTGGGACGAGACAGCCTCCAAACCGGAGGAAGATTCCAAAGCCATGCTCATGCTCGTAGTGGCGACCCATCACCTCAGCTTCTCACTTCTGCGCTACTCATCGTGACCGGCATTGCGCCACTGTTCTGCCGCCCGCCGCGCACGTGTGGCAAGCACGAACAGAGCGATGGAGCTAGGGAAAACGATGACGGTAATGACCAGCCAGAACCACCCGGCATTCAGTCCTATGAAGCGCCGCTCGTGCCGGCGTCCCCGTTCGTCCGCCGATCACCCCAACTGCTCGAGCATGAGCGCCCGGTCGAATATGGGCCGATCCTCCACGATCTTGCCGCCCCGAATCCGGTAGAAGACGTGGCCAGGCACTTCGACCTTCTTGCCGGTAGGCGGAACGCCCATGAACTCGCCCTGATGGGTTCCGGTGAGCACAAAGCGAACCGCCACCTCGTCCCCCTCAGCGATCAAGCTCTCGACAGCTAGGTGAAAGTCGGGGAAGGCCGCCGGGAAACTGGCGATGAACTCTGGGAAGGCCTCACGCTTCAAGGGCTCAGGCATTCCTGGGAAGTGAAGCGCGTAGTCGGACGCAAGGAGCTCACCGAGGAGGTCCACACGTTGCCGGTTTAGGACCTCTTCTATGAACTCCCGGATGATCTGTTTGTTCTCCTCCGCGGGCACGTTCGGCCTCCTTCATGACGGGCTAAGACGTACGGGGCCAAGCGGTCACCTGGCCCCATCTTCCTATTCCCGTTTGCCCGCTTCCTACAACGCCTCGCGCTGCGCCACTTCTTCACCACCTGCCATCTTTCGGCATCAACCAATTCGAGATGGTCCTGCGTTGGGCCGCGCCGGCGTCGGTCGCCCCGAGCCGTCGGCGTCAGAATCAACCGCCAAGGCTTTCTAGGATCAGGAAGGGGACGCCCCAGGCGGAGCGGAGTCTCGGGCGGGAGACAACTTGGCTTTGCCCGTTGGGATCACGTTGGGCGCAACGGGAAGACCCACCAAAGCCCTCTCAAACTGAGCCAGACTTTCTCTCGACCCGATTCCTGTGCGGGGCCAGTTATAGACGGCAACCGGGTACAGGGTGTCGCCCGACTTGCCCGGCTTGTCGGTCACGGCAGCCAAGTACCCCGCCGCCTGGGTCGCGGCCATCACTTGCTGATCGCACCCTCCGTCCGGGTAGGCGAGAAACTTGGCGTCACTACCCAGTTGAGCGCGAATCGTTTCACGCGACCCGGAGAGTTCAGCCTTAAGCGATGCTTCCGGCAGCGAGAGGAGGTCGTGATGATGCACCGTGTGAGACTCGATCGCCATACCCAGCATGCTCATCTGCTTTAGCTCGGCCCAATTCATGTGGCCCGCTTTGCCCACTTCTGCGGTTACAACAAAGAACGTGGCCACAAAATGATGGGACCGGAGGATAGGAAAGGCCACCGTGAAGTCGTCTTGCCCCCCATCGTCGAAGGTGAGTGCTACCGGCTTGGCAGGCAGTCCCTTGCGGCCGGCCATGCCCTCGTAGATCTGCCCCAACGTGACCGAGTGGTAGCCGTGCCTAGCCAGGTAGTCCATCTGAGTTTCGAACTTGCGGGTGGGCACTGTCAGTTGTCGCCCCCACATACCTGGCACGGGCGGCTTCGTGTCCACATAGTGGTACATGAGGATGGGAACCTTGAGCGTCTTTGGATTGGCTGGGAGTGAAGACGGCAGCCAGGTACTGGTGTCTGCCGGCATGGATCTTACCGGCGAGGGCACGCCGGCCGAAGGGACGATCGGGGTAGCCCCAGATGGCACAGCTGCTCGCGTGGGTGTGACGGTGTGAGCCGGACCGCGATCGTAGGCAAGAAGCAAGACCAAGGCCGTGACCGCGGTCAAGGCGACGGCGAAAAGGACAAAGCGCCTTCTGGGCCTGGGCCGGAAACGACTCATGATGCGACCTTTTTGTCCACTATGTTAAGCACGTCCTCTTCCACTCCGCAATAAGGCCGGCAGGCTCGGCGGGTTCGTTTATCCCCCAGACCTGGGAATAACCATCATCGACTCGGCCATCTTCACCAGCTCGGCTTTGCTCGCCGTATAGGTAAGAGTGTTCGAAATGAAATAGAGGACGTTGTTCTCCGTCCACCAGATGTGATCCACGTCTTGGCTCGTGCCCACCAGCGTGTAGGTGACGCCGTCGCTCGTGACTTCCGCGCCCTTGCTGGCGACGGGCGCGCCAAGCCAAGTGGTTTCCGTGATCCCCAGATACAGGTCTGATTTCGCCCCCTGTGGCTCGTAGCGATAGATCATGCGTAAGGCGGGTTTGCCGGCGTCGCCTGGAACGATGTCGTAAGTACCCCCTTTTTGCGGCATCCGGTCCGAGTACTTGAACCCCGAGGGGACGTACCCGGGTCCTTCGAGTTGGTAGGGGACCATGCTGGCCAGGGCCTTCCACTCGCTGGAGTTCGGCATGGTCTGGACGGTGGCCGCTACCGCGGTGCTCGCGACCGTGCTCGCGGAAGTCGGTGAAGTGATCGAGGGAACGGAGCCGGGGACGGTCGCCTTCGAGGCGCCCGGGCTGGGGGCGGTCAGAACAGCAGCCACGTAATCATGCAACTGTTGCTTGGAGATGACGACCACCGCCTGGCCCGCGATGGTGGGGGTGGATCCGGTCATGACTACCTGCCTTATCCGGCCGGGGTCCAGATTGACGCCCCAGTAAGCGAGCTTGAGGACGTCGGTGGCCCCCAAGGTAGTGGTCACGTTGCGGAAAAGGGCGCTGACGAGGCCAGGCAGGCGGAACAGGAGGTTGTTCCAGCTCATTGCCTGCTGTCGCAAATCCTGCAAGAAACGCTGCTGACGGGCCATGCGCCCGAAATCCAAGTTCTGGTCATGGCGATAGCGCACGTACTCGAGAGCATCGTGCCCGTTCAAGAGCTGGTAGCCGGGAGAGAGTTTGATGAGCTCCCAGGTCGGGTCGGCGTTGTAGTAGCGATGGTCGACGTCGACGTAGACACCGCCCAGAGCGTTGGTCATGTCCTCGAAGGCCGAGAAGTCCACCTCTAGGTATTGGTTAAGGTCGATACCGGTGAGGTTCTGCACCGTGGTGATGGCAAGAGCCGCGCCGCCGTAGGCGTAGGCCGCATTGATCTTCTGCATCCCGTGGCCCGGCACGTCCACGTAAAGGTCACGGGGGATGGAAAGGATGGAGACGAAGTTCTGGGTCCGATCTACATGGACCACCATCATGGTGTCGGAGCGACCGTTGGTCTCGTTGCCACGATTGTCGGAGCCCAGCACCAAGATGTTCATGCTGTCCGGAGGATCGGGGAGCGGAGCCAGCGTGGTCCCAGGAGAAGCAAGACTGGTCGCCGGATGGGTTCGCAGGGCCGAGACCGCTGTCTTGCTCACTCGAGCGTTAGCCTTACCCACCTGGGCGCGAAACCAGAGGTAAGAGCCGCCGGAGAGAACGAGCGCCACCACGACGATACCGACGATCGTCCACATGAGGATACGCGGCCAGCGCCGCTTGCGCGGACCCTCGACCTCGTAGAGGTTGTATGGCTTGTCACTCATCGTCGCAACGGAGAGACGACTCTAACTACGAATCACGCCTCCTCGAATCGCCCGCATCCAACTGCGCGGATGGTATGTCGTCTAGATGAATAACTGATGAAGTCGCCATCTCCCGAGACCGAGCCCCCGAGCGCCGAGCCGTCCCTCGCGAGCGGTGGTGAGCAGCCGCATCCCGGCCAGCCCCTGCGTCGCACCGCGCTCCTTCCGACCGTTTTGTCGCTTCAAGCCTCCGCGCCGCCCCTGACCACGACCGATGCCATCTCGCTCCCAGCCACCAGCCCAGGGGCAGAGCCATGAGATGAGTGGCCGCGTCGATAAGACCCTCCGGGTCGGTGCGCGCATGAAGGCCGCCGACACGGCCATGCCCACCAAAGCCACGCCGAGCAGCGCATGCCAGTACACTTGAACACGGCGGGAGAAGTACGCCAACGCGACGCCCAGACAGGCCAGGTATCCAGCCGAAGGTCCCACGCTCCGCAACCTCACGAGTTCCTCGAGCAGGGCCGAGTCGACCAGACGAAACGCCGACAGCCCGACGATCGCCTCGACTATTCCGGTGCCCAGGTGAACGCTCCAGAAAGCAAACGCGGTCCGCCGAACCCCCGCCCGCAGCTCGCAGGCCCCCACTGCAACACCGAGTGCGACCAAATTGAACCAGAAGTAAGAAGCGCCCGGGGTCAGAAGGACCGAGACCGGTAGCCTCCAAACACGTCTCGGAGAAAGATCCTTGAATGCGAATCCGAGCCTATCAAGCCAGACATTGGAAAGCCCGTGAAGAACCGTGTGGCTGACTATCGCGGCCACAACCAAAACCGCGACTATCCATAACGTGAACGGGGCGCGCCGTATTCTGGGCCGCGTTTTGAGCCAGGCAGTTACACTTGAGCGGCGGTACCGACGATCCATCAGGCAATCGTACAGGAAGCGCGGGGTGCCGCGGCGTATGATGGGCGATAGTGAAAGTCTCGCCAAATCAAGCGCAGCCACCTCATGTCGTCGACGCCGAGCGTCTGGCCCGTGCGAGTCATCGGTCTCGTAGTCTTTGTCGCAGGGTGCCAGGTCCTCTTCCACTCCCTTCTGGCGCGATTCCCATCTGAGGTGCGCTTCGCCGACTCGGTGCTGCCGTTCGGCACCCTCCACTGGCACCGGTTGGCGACCATAGTCATCGGGTTTCTGCTCGTGTACCTGTCGGTGCACCTGTACAGGCGCCGGAGAGCAGCGTGGTACGTCGCAACCGCCGCGATGACCCTGTTGCTTGCTCTCCACATGGGCCAGTGGCATCTGGTCATCGGACCGGCCGTACTACTTGGTCTTCTTCTCCTCTTCAGAAGCCACTTCACCGTCCGCAGTGAGCCGAGGAGCGTCCTTCGCGGACTACTCATGGCGATGGTGATACTGGTGATAGCGGTGATCGTGGGAACGGTCGGCTTCGAACTCCTCGACCGGCGAGATTTTGGTGCCGACTTCGGGCTGGCAGAGTCGCTGGTCCGCACCCTGCGCCAGTTCGCGCTCGTTGGAAACCAAGACCTTATACCGCTCACGCGCCACGCTCGCTGGTTCACGGAAGGACTCACTGTCCTGGGTGCCTTTGCTGAGATCCTTGCGGCGCTGAGCTTCTTCAGGCCTGTGGCGTTTCGCGTGGCCACGCTCCCCCGCGAGCGACAGCGAGCGGGAAACATTCGTCGCTCAGTTCGGCCGATCCCCCTACGACCATTTCAAGATCGGCCTGGATAAGTCGTTCTTTTTCTCGGGAAATGGGCGCTCGTTCATCGCGTACAGGACTGTCGCCAACGTCGCCCTGGCCCTCGGAGACCCGGTCGGACCGGAGGAAGAGCTCGGAAGTACGATCTCTGGTTTTGTGAGCCTATGCCGGCGCAACGGCTGGACGGCGGCATTCCTGATGCCGGAGATGCCCGCAATCTATCGGAAGCTCGGACTCTCGGTCGTCAAGATCGGTGAGGAAGCCGTCGTCGACTTGGACCGGTTCCTTGCGCAGACAGCCAAGGGGAAGTACTTCCGTTACGTCCGGCGCAAGTTGGAGCGCGAGGGGTACGTCGTGACCCGGCATCATCCTCCTCATGATCGAACTCTGCTGGCCGACGTAGAGGAGGTGTCAAACGAATGGCTCTCTCTTCCCGGTCGCCGGGAGTTCGGTTTTTGCCAAGGATCGTTCGACCGCAACGCCCTTGCTGCTGCACCCCTCTTCGCGCTCAGGGACTCGACGAAGAGCATGGTGGCCTTCGCAAGCCAGGTCCCGTCCTATCGGCCCGGAGAAGCCAATTTCGATCTCATGCGGCGGCGGCCGGAAACCCATTGGGCCGGCATGGACCATCTGTTTCAGGAGATGCTCCGGACTTTGCGGGACGAAGGCTACGTCACCTTCAACTTGGGTATGGCTCCCTTCGCCGGATTAGCGAGCAGCCCAGAGGCCTCTTGGACGGAAAAAGGGATGCGCGAGCTCGCGGAGCATGTACGGTGGCTCGCCTCTCTCCAAGGTCTCCGCCAGTTACAAGTCCAAGTTTGAACCCACCTGGGAAGACCGCTTCCTCGTGTATGACGGCGGGCCGGTCTCGCTACCCAAGATTGGCCTGGCCATGGCCCGGGCGATGTAGCTGGGTCCCACGCGCGTGACAACGTTGTGGCCCGCTTGCGTAGGTGGCGGCAGCTCGTCCTGCTGGCCATGTTCTTGGGCTTTAGCGCCCTCGTTGTCACGCAGTTCACAGACGCGAGGAAGTTCGCTCAGACCCTGGGGGCCGGGGTTTGGTATTGGGTTCTCGCCTTCGATCCTCCTCTTTGTCTTTTCTTTCTACCTTTACGCGATGCTCTATCGAATCGGATTCCGGGCGGCCGAGCTCAAAGTGGCCACCGCTAAGCATGCTGCCCCCCTCATGGCCTCCATCTTCCTGAACACCTTCGCACCGGTAGGCGAGGCCATCTTCGTCCAAGATGCGGTCGAACACGGGAGGTCCGGGGCCAGGACCGCGCCGGGAGTTCTGCTCGTGCTAGCCGTCGATCTCGGTACCTCGCTGCCTTTCATCGCCGTAGGCATGGCCTTTCTCAAGCGACACGCAGCCCTTCCCTTCTACGACATCGTGGCCAGTGCGCTCTTCTTCCTGGTCGTCTTGATCTTCGTGACGGCGCTCTGGCTCGGCGACGTCCGCAAGAGCTGGCTGGAGAGATTCCTGGGCTGGGCCCAGCGGGTGATCAACTGGGCAGGCGGGTTGTTCCGGCGCCCCGATCTCGTATCCCACTCCTGGGTCGAAAGAAGCGCGGACCAGTTCTCGGAGGCATCCTCCGGTATCGCTCGCCATCCCGGCATACTGACGAGCCTGCTGGTCTTGGGGCTGGTTATGCATGCGGTGAACGCGGCCGGACTGTACGCCCTCTTCTTGGCCTTCCATCAACCGGTCAGCATCGGGACGATCACCGCCGGTTTCGGCATGAGCATCGTCTTCTACGTCATCGCGGTGACGCCTCATGGGGTCGGCGCGGCCGAGGGCGTGATGTCTTTGCTCTTCGCTTCCACCGGCGTCCCGGGCGCGACAGCGGTGGTCGTGGCCATCGGCTATCGGATATTCAACGTCTGGATCCCGGTTGTGGTCGGCTACTTCTTTGCACGAAGGATGCGCGTCTTCAAAGGGACTGCGCCCGCTTCGCAGTCTGTCCAGGATCGGCACCACTAGGGGTCCGAGGCGGGAACCGGCTTCCATCCGCGAAGCCGCCAGCCACGTCACTCACCGGGAACTCGGGGAGACGGCTCTAATGCGCTATGGTCTGCAGCGGTTGCGGATACAGTGAACCCGCTCTTGTCGCCGAGAGAACCACCGGCTGCCGCGGCTGCTGGGTGAAGTCAAAGTCCGCGAGCATGTCTTTGGCATTGGCGTCCCGGGCGGTGAGAGATTTGACTCCGAACCTCTCTTCCACGATCTTGAGCCAGGATTCGAACGAATACGTGTTGTGATCGATGTACCCTTGCCGCGCATACGGGCTGATGACGAGGCCCGGCACCCGCATCCCGTAGCCGTATTGGTCCACTTTGGGCGGAACCACGTGGTCGTAGAATCCTCCCCAGTCGTCCCAGGCCAAGAAGATCGCCGTGGTGTCCCAGTCCGGGCCCTGCATTATCGCGTCGATGAGGCCCGTGACGTACGCCATGCCCGCCCGTATGCCCGCGGGAGGATGCTCGCTCACGGCCCCGGAGGGGATCACCCAGCTGACCTGCGGAAGCGTTCCCGCCGCAGCGTCGGTGTAGAACTGAGCCGTGGAGACCAGGCGGCTGTTCTGGGCCGGATTATTCGCCACCGCTGGGAAAGCGGGGAGCGGATTCCACAGCGTGTAGGTGTGCGGATCTTGCTGCTGCTGCGGGGATCGTCCCCACGATGTGATCGTCCTCGGTGTCGGGGATGCTCCCGGAGGTCACGTAGTAGTTCCACGTGACCTTGCCGCTCGCCAGAAGCTCCGTGATCTCGGGGAAGTCATAGCTGGTCGGCTTGGGCTGGGTCACAGGGTCGACGTAGCCGCCGCTCTGAGCCGCGAGCATGTAGAGATGGGCGGGCAGGCTGTACGAGGCGACCGACTCGAACAAGCGGTCCTGCAGGACGTAGAGATGGGCGTAGTTCCAGTAGTTCGGGATCTCGTTGTAGTCGTGGTAGCCCATGACATCTTTGTAGTTGGTGCCGACGACCGCCGTCGGGTTGGTGGCGCCCGCCCCGCCGGCGGCGGCCTTGGCCTGGTAGGACTGAGCCACGAAGCCGTCCATCTTGCCGCCGTCGATATCGGCGATGGAGTTGTCCCAGCCATGGGGACCGCCCCGGTTGACCACGTTCGTGTCGTGGTAGGGGGCGATGGGAGGACCGCCCGCGGGATCGGGGACGGTGACACCCTGAGGTATGCCGTCTGCCCCCGGATAGGTTCCGAAGTAGGAGTCAAAGCTGCGGTTCTCCTGCATGATGAAGACGAAATGCTGGATCTTATCGAGACCGGAGGCGCTGGCCGGAGCGGTCGATGAGGTGGACGAAGCACCGGGCGCTGTGGTGGTCGAACCCGGCGCAGTACTACTCGGCCCACCGCTTGTGGTCGAAGGCGAGACCAAAGTGCTCGAGGCCGCCGTGGTACTGGTGACTCCTGAGGCGCAAGCACCGACGAGAAGGGCGAGCCCGGCCACCAGCGATCCGCAGACCAGGGCGGCCACGATCAGCCAGCGAACCGATTCTCTTCGGGGAAGCAAGAGGCCAACTCCCCGGCGGATACGCCGACTTGCGAGACTCCCCATTGCGCGCCTCCCCCGTGACCGAGCATGTCGTCAGTGTACGCACTGATGACAAATCACTTCCCTCACTCGCCTGACGGGAAACCGCTTCTGGCCTAAATCAGCGCGAGAGTTTGCACAAGACGGGGAGTGGCTGAGGGACCTAGGACCTTCCGATCTCACGCACCACACAGTTGGAGATGATCCGATCGGTGGCGAGCACCGTCGAGGAAGGCAAGACGCAGGGCTCCATCCGCCCCGACATCGACTCTGAGCAGGTGGCCTGGGCGCTCCACGCGGTCTGGTGGGCTGAGGACATCGCCTATGTGATGGGATTGAGTCAGTTCGTCACCGCGGGTCGTTCGACGACCCGCGGCACGACGCCAAGCCCTTCTGGACGCGCCGTTGGGACCACGGTCATTATTGACCCAAGCGCAGGAATGTGTGGCGGAGACTGCGGGGGCAAACTCTACCCACACGAACAATAGTTCGCACTGCTCCGGCGGCTTACTCTGCCCAAGTGTCTGAGAATCGCTGTCCTTGGGAATGACCGGCCTAAATAGGACACTTCAATCTCCGAGGCACCGCCAGGTCCTCGTGAGTCAACGGAGGCCTCGGCCATAGAATCTCTCACCCTAGAACAACTCGTCACGCAACTGGAAGACCATGACGGGCGCGTGCGTCAGCGGGCCCGGGAGACGTTGGCCGTCATCGGCGAGCCGGCGCTACCGTCGCTGGTGGCGTTACTGGCAAGCCCCCAAGCCCGTCTGCGCTGGGAGGCTGCCAAAGCGCTGACGGAAATCCCCGATCCGGCCGTGATTCCCGGCTTGATTTCGCTCCTTGCCGATCCCAAGTCTGACATTCGTTGGTTGGCCGCCCTTGCCCTCATAAACATAGGACATCGTACGGTTATTCCCCTCTTACAAGCTCTCATTGAGCGTGCAGAGTCGAAGAGCTTGCGGGATGCTTCCCACCACGTGCTACACGACCTATCTCAGCGAAATGCCGTCTTGCGCGACATCATCAAGCCACTGCTTGACGTCTTAGGCGCGATCGAGCCGGCCGGGGTCGTCTCTTCCCGGGCTGCGGTGGCGCTGCATGAGTTGCGAGCACTTAGCGACGGTTAGTAAGGATATACAAAACCATCCATTCAGTATGCGCATAGAGCCGAGGAGAGGAGCAAGAGGTGGCAGCGCAGGATCAAGCGACTAAGACCGCAAGGGCAGGCGAGAAGGCCCCAACCAGCAGGACCAAAGTCCCCGAAACCAAGGGAAGGACTCAGCCAGGACGGGCGGCACCCACTAGACGCACGCCCAGGGGAGCCGACAAGGTTTCATCGGCGGCCAAAGCCGCCCCGAGTCCCGGGAAGGCCAAGACCGAAGCCGCCGCTCAAGCCGCAGCCGAGAGGGAGGAGCGCGTGGAGCGCACGGAGATGGCGAAGGCGCTCAGCGAGGGCGGCCGCACTGTCGCGGCCAAAAGCTGGAAGGACATGATCCAAGGGGTCGATGCTATGGCCGCCGCCGAAGCCGTGGCCAAGCTCAGCCGGGTCGTGGCCCAAGCCGGAGCCAAGGATGTGCTTGAGGGTACGAAAGTGCTCGCGGCCTCGCAAGACATCGCGGCACAAAGTCTCGCGGCGGCTGCTCTGAGCGACGAAGACCTAGATATTGGCCTGACCCTTGCCGGCATCGCCGGACAGCTTGGGGCGGTCACCGGGGTACTCGACAGCCTGGGTACGTCAGCGATCGCCGGGTTCTTGGATGCTAGAAGCGATCAGCTCAAGCAACTGGCCGAGGCCGTGATCCTACGCGCAGGCGCTACCGGGGCTCTGGCCAGAGCGCTCGCCGAAACCAGCACCGCAGTAGCCGAGCTGGGCGAGGCCGAAGTGGCTGAGGGTGAGATCAAATTCGCGACCTCCCGGCAGGAGGCCGATGAGAGCGAGGAGCTGGCTGGCGAGGGCCTCGGACTCATGATGATGGGCATCGTCGAGGCGGCGGAGGCCCAGGATCTGCAGCAAGAGTCCGACGAGATGGCCGCCGGGGGCGGTGCCAAATCCCCAGAAGGAGCCGAGACGACAGGCTAGTTTGGCAACCCAACGCTGGTTGCTGGCCAGTAGGGGCTGTTCAGCTGGCTCTCGCTTAGCCCGCTCGCGATCGATCTGAAGGGTGGCAACATCCGGAATGCGGGATCGATCGTCAGTGCGGGCAGCCGGCATTCGCCAGTCGGTCGTACAATGGTGGCGAAGAAACCTCAGCGGAAAGGAGTCACTTGTGCCGGTCATCACTATCGAAGGTCCTAAGATCGCCGACCTTGCCAAGAAGCGCAAGCTTGCCCAAGACGTGACAGACGCTGCTTCGAAAGCTTTTGCCCTTCCCAAGGAGACCATCGTGATTATCCTCCACGAAACCAGCCCCGAGTGCGTGGCAACCGGCGGGGAGCTCCTCTGCGACCGTTCGGGAGCGGGTGAACAGCCCTCACTTGAGGTAAACACTGGACGTTCATGAAGCCCTGTCTTGAAGCGTTGACGTACCACCATGAGAAGCTCTAGGCGGACGAGCGCAACGACTTGCTTCAGTGTCTGCTGATCGACACTGCGCGGGGGAGAGGCCATGGTCGACGTGTTGGGGGACTTGCTCTCGCACCACGCCACCGGGGAGTTGCGACATTCCCAGGGCCAGGATCGCGCGTGAAAGGATCACGCGTGAAAGGCTTGTCAGGCGAAGCCCAACAAAGGGCAGCACATGCATTGCCTAGATGGGTAGGCATCGCTTGGCACAGGCGAAGCGATAGCGTGTCTGCTCACCGCCTGGTTCCTCGTTCGAGGCTCAGCCAAGGTGGCGATAGCCGTTCACGCCCGAGTCGCTCCTGCAGAAGATGCGGGTCCTTCTGGACGCACGTCCCACGACAACGCGCGAGACATAGCGAGGCCTAATCTGCCTTGATGACGAACGGCATCTTCTTCGGCGCCCTGCCGGCCGCGCACCGTCCATTCATGGTGGCGGGGCCACCCGATATCGGCTGGCGACGTGGATGATGAGAAGACCGCGATAGTCCAGTCGCGACTACGGACGCGATGACCACCTTATGACGAGCGCCGTCGCCATCACCCTTTGCCGCCAGATAGTAGAAGTTAGAGCCCCCTGGTCAACCACCTATCACGCAAGGAAAAGAAAACCACAAGGGCAGCACCAACGAGTGCCGCAGCCATAAGTACGATAAAGCCTGTCATGATTCACCTCCTCCCGTCTATAGCTATTGGACGCATGCCCATGGGGCGAAGCTGCCGGTTTCCCTACCTCTAGCCGATACTCCGAAGCTTCTCCCGCGCGTGCGCGGGCAGGCGAGTACAGGTCCGGTAAGCGGTTTCTCCCGACCCAGCCGGTGAGCCTTCATCGATGGTTGAGATACCTAGTAGCATCACCCGTGACGGCTGGGGCCTCGCCTGCTGTGAGCAAACCGGCTGACAATGTCCGGCCGCCTGGTCTTTGTTACTAAAGATATACTAACATAATGAAAGTGTCAATCCCTTTTTAGGCCGATATTATAGCTATTTAAACACTTTTATTCTGGGATGGCCGGTTGTGGTTTTGTGAATAGTTCAACTTAATAACTTATGGGGACAACTGGACGGAGAGCAACCCAACAGCGTAGACTGGTAGGCGCCATGGCCCGGATGACAGGAACAGACAGAAAACGCCAGATCGCTGAGACCACGCTCGATCTGCTGGCGACGGTGGGCGTCCAGGGGGCCACCAACGCCCGCATCGCAGAGGCGGCCGGCATCACCTCGGCGGCCATGTACCGGCACTTCGACGACAGGAACCACGTGCTGCTGGCAGCCCTTGATTCCCTCTACCAGCGCATCCGGCAATTGGTTCTCGAGTCCTCCCATCAGCCTGACGCGCTAGAGCGGCTGCGCGCTATCGGCCGCGTCCACTCGGATCTCATCTCCTCCGACCAGGGCACCTTCGTGTATCCCTTCGTCGAGTTCCTCGCCGCCCCCCGGGATGCGGGGCTTCGGGAAGCTCAGGCGGCGAAACAGTTGGAGATGATCCGATCGGTGGCGAGCACCGTCGAGGAAGGCAAGACGCAGGGCTCCATCCGCCCCGACATCGACTCTGAGCAGGTGGCCTGGGCGCTCCACGCGGTCTGGTGGGCTGAGGACATCGCCTATGTGATGGGATTAAGTCAGTTCGTCACCGCAGGTCGTTCGACGACCCTGCTTAATCAGGTCCTCGACGGGATCGCCAACCGACCGAGGGAGGTCATCGAGCCAGTAGAGCTCGAGCAGATGCGAAAGCTCTTGAGGCTGTGCCCGGCGCTCAGCGGCAACACACTTTCGATCGAGAGCCGGGAGTAGACTCGCCTAGGATCCGAGGGCCTGCCCCTCACGGGCTAAAGGTACCTGGGGATGTGTGTCTCGCCAGCATGACCCAAAAGAACCCATCGGTGCTCGAGCCCATCACTCTGGCCGGTCTCTCGTTGCGAAACCGGACCGTGCGCGCGGGCTGCTTCGAAGGACTCTCTCACGGCGGACTGGTCAGCGATCGCCTCATCGAGCATCACCAGCGCGTGGCCGCGGGTGGAGTAGGTATGACTACGTTGTCCTATTGCTCGGTCGCGTACGACGGGCGTGCCTTTAGCCACGAGCTGTGGATGCGACCAGAGATCCTTCCCGGCGGCTTGCGTGGCAGGGGCCGGCGTGCACGGGATGTTCGGCCGCCAGGCGCTGGTGGTCCCCGGACTCTCCACGAAGATGATGGCGCTCGGAATGGCTTTGATGCCCCATTGGCTCATTAGACTGATCCGCACGCGCTCGCCGGCACCGGCGACGACGAAGCTGAGCATCCGCACCGGAAGGCAGAGGACGCCGAGTGTCGCCTCCACGGTCACCCGTCCCTTATTGTCAGTCGGCCAGGCGAGCCGCCCGATCAGTATGAGACATCCGACCGCCGCCGCAATCAGCGTGACCGCCAATATCCGTAGCCCGGTTTCCTGCGGTACCCCACCTGCGGCGCCTAAGATGAAGCTCCCGCAAAAAGCGGCGAGGCCCACAACCGCGATGATCCGGCCCGTTGCCCTCAGAGCGCGTTCGACGCCTCGCAGCGGCGGCTCCTCATTTGTGGACACAGCTAGCATTAGTAATTAGTCAATACTTCATCTTCGGCCACACCAAGGCGACAGAGCTCGTCCCGACTTTCATCCATCATTGCCTTCATGCCACAGACCAAGGCCACCGGCTTGTCCAATCCTTCCAGAGCTTCGCCGCAATGCAGCGTTACGTAGCCTGACTTACCAGTCCACGCCGTTCCCTCGGGGCAGCTGAGGGTAAGCATGGTAGTGATACCGGCTTCGTTCCAGCTGTCCAGCTCACCGGTGAAGGGGAAATCGGTAGGCAACCGGACACCGAAGATAGCCGTGACCTTGCCAAAATCCGCTCTCCTATGAATGATCGACCGGATGACCCCTCTCATCGGGGCGATAGCGCTGCCCACGGCAGTGATAACGAGATCTCTTCCTTTGTGGTCACCGATTGGAAAACCCTTGCCCATTGGGCCTTTGACCTGTAGCTTGTCGCCTTCTTTGAGTCGGAAGATGGCTCCCGCCGCCCCCTCGCCGTCCTTGACCAAAAACTCCAGGATCCCCTCGTCCTCGGGAGCTGAGGCGATAGCAAAATACGATTCACCTACTCCCTCGACTCCTAGAACGCAAACCTGACCCGGAATAAATGTCCAGGCGGGCTCCGCTGTTAAGGTGAACAACTTCAATTCCGGAGTCTCGTCCGACACTCGCTGGATGGTCATGACATTCGTTTGAGTTTCCACGCTATGTCCCTCCTTGGCCAAAGCGACCTTCGCGCAGTGGGATGTGAACTAACGTGATACTTGAAGCCTTACCGCTGTCTTCGGACTGTCAGGACACGATACCAGCGCCAGGGCTAGGTAGGTGCAGGGCGATCGCTTCATGGTCAAAGTGCGGAGGCCCCGTTTGCTGCAACTGTCTTCGCGATCTGTCCACTCGGTTGCCTGCGAGGCATCGCTTCGCACGGACTTGTCTGTGGATGGGCAGGCCTGAGGTCACCCCGGGAGCACAAGAGCCCGCCTCTTGGCTCTTCGAACGAGCCAGTAAGCCGCGATAGGCGCCAAGATGATCCCGGCCACCGCGAACAACTGGGCCTCCCTCATGCCCAGAAAGAGGATGTTGTTCACCCGATAGTACGAGATGAAGAAACGGCCAAGAGAGTAGAGCCCGACGTAGGAGAGAAAGGCCAGGCCCTCGGTCTTAAAACGAGGAATCAGATAGAGAAGTATGCCCAGCATCACCAGGAGCCAGATCTGCTCGTAGACCGGGGTGGGATGCGTGGCAACTCCCAGGAGGTTGGCGGGCAGGAGAGCGTTCGGATTGGTGTAGGTGAAGCCCCAGGGCAGCTTGGTAGGTGGTCCCCAGGTGTCGCCGTTTATGATGTTCGCGAAGCGGCCGATGATCTGGGCCGCCGGAAATGCCAGGGCGGTGGAATCGAGCACGCGCAGCACCGGCAGCTTCTTCCAACGACAATACATGACCAATCCGAAGATTCCGCCGGCAATCACCCCGTAGATGGCGAGACCCATGAGCTGCAGACCCCAGATCTCCCCGGGGTGGTGCCAGTAAAAGCCGAAGTTGTCAATTACATGAAAAAGTCTGGCCCCGATGATCGCACCGGGCACCGCTAGAATGGCGATTCCCCAGGCATGGTCTCGGGAGATACCGCGCCGTTTCAGTTGGCCGGAGACGATCCACAGGCCGACGATGACAGCCACCGCCATGATGAGTCCGTACCAACGAAACTGGAAAGGACCCAGATGCCCGATGATCGGGTTGATGTTGATGGTCATGCTGAAGGGTCTCGCGCGACATGGGGGGCTGCTTCGCCGCGACTGGTCTTAAGAGAAGAAGACCGACAAAGGTATTCCGAGCGCGAAAGTGACGAATGCAAGGCTACCTTCCCGGATGGATGTACTGCTCTCGTAGCGGCTTCCAACAAACTCCGCTCGACCCCGCTTTCTCGGTGCGGCGCTGCGCCCAAAGGCTTAACCCGCACCGATAGGCCTGGCTCCCTGCCATAGGCGAGAGGCGCCGAGCACGCCGAAGTATACAGCAGTGGCCACAGCCAGGATGGCGAAGCTGGGTGGCACCCGAGGCACGGTGTAGCTAAGAACGAGGCCGGCCCACATCTCCCCTACCGAGAGGACGGCAGAGAGAGCGAGGGCGAGATAAGGTCGTGCGGTCAAGCGTTGGGCCGTGCCGGCCGGGGCCGCCAGCAACCCCAGCAGAAGCAGAGCGCCCACGGCCTGAGCGGAGAGAGCAGCCGCCGCCCCCACCAGCGCAAGGAAGCCCACGCCCAGAGCCCGCACCGGCACCCCTCGGGCGGCTGCGACCGATTCGTCCACGCTCGCAAAGAGAAGCGGCCTTGCCACCAGCAGCAGCAGAACGACCACTGCCAGGGCCGAAGCGGCGCTCAAGGCCGCCTGCTTCCCGCTTAGTCCCAGGATGGATCCGAAGAGCACAGAGACGCTCGCGCCACCGGTTCGCGCGCTCCTGGAGGTGGTGTAGATGGACAGGAAGAGAACGCCCAGCCCCAGGATCCACGCAAAGACACTGCCGATGACCGCATCGTCCGCCCGACCCTTGGGGCCGATGGCGCCCATAAAGAGACCGACGGCTATGGCGAGAGCAAACAGCCCTACGCGAGGGTCAAGGCCGGCGGCCAGGGCAGCCAATGCACCGGCAAAGGCCACGTGGCTCAGCGCATCCCCGGTGAAGACTTGGGCTCGCAAGACCACGAAGTATCCGACGAGGCCGGAGGCCAGCGCGATCCCGCTACCGGCCAAAAGCGCATGCTGCATGAACGGCTGGCCGAAAAAGCTCATCCGCGGCTCCGAGAAGGCACACCGGCCTCCGTCTTCGCGTCGACCTCCAAGACTCGGGCCAGCTTGCCCGCAACCACGGAATAGAGCACCGCGAGCAGATAGATGGCGAAAGCGAACGTGGTCACAAAGAAACCCACCGGATAGGGGGCGTAGAAAGCCACCCCCAGAGCGAGCCAGGTGACAATGATCCCGATCACCACGGCCAGGGCCAGGCTGAGCGCCGGCCGCACGGTGAGACGTTGGGCGGCAGCCGCCGGCATGACGAGCAGGGCGAAAACGAGGAGCGCGCCGGTTATCTGGCTCACCTCGGCAACAGCAACCCCCAGAAGCAGGAGGAATCCAGCCGAGAGTGCCCTCACCGGCACGCCGCGGGCCTCAGCCGTTTGGGGATCGAGACTAGCGAAGAAAAGGGGCCGGCCCAGGAAGGCAAGAATGATGAGAACCAGGACTGCCGCGCCGAGAAGTACTAAGACTTGAGTCAGACTTATCCCCAGGAAGCTCCCGAAGAGGAGAGCGTTGAGCCCGCTCAAGAAGCCCGGGTAAAGGGCGACAAACAGGAACCCACAGGCCAGGACGAAGGCCTGCACTGTGCCGGTGACGGCGGACTCCTCTCCCCTTGTCCTACCGCCGTTCCCCGGAAGAAGAGCGATGGCGAGAGCTGCCAGGATGGCTCCGCCAAAGTATCCGTAGCTCACGCTTATGCCAAGAAGCGCTGCGCCCGCAGCCCCGGGAAAGCCGACCAGAGCGAGGGTATGCCCGGCGAAACTCTGGTGGCGAAGCACCATGAACCACCCGACCAAGGCGGCAAGAACCGCCACGATCGTGCCCGCGGCCAGCGCGTGGGCCATGAAGGGGTACGAGAAGAACTCCTGGACATCCTTGAAGAGATTCCAGGAGAAGCTACTGGTCGGGTTCACAGCATTCCCGCTCCGCCTCGGCGGGATGCCCATCCCCGCCGACCGGTGCCCCCTCCGGTTGACCTACTACCAAGAGTCGTCCGTCCGAGGTGCGGTGAACCTCCACCGGAGATCCGTAGATACGGGTGAGGGTGGCGCTCGTGATGACCTCGGCCGGGGTACCCGACACGACCCCATTCTTCGCGATGTAGATGACCTTTTGGGCCTGGCCGATTATGGGGTTCACGTCGTGGGTGACCATGACCACAGTGATCCCCTGCTCCCGGGAGATACGACCTACGAGCGCGGTCACCGCCATCTGATTGGGGTAATCCAGGCTGGACAAGGGCTCGTCCAGAAGCAGCAACTCGGGCTGGTGCACGATCGACTGGGCGATAAGAAGACGCTGCTGTTCGCCCCCGGAGAGCTCTCCGATCGGACGGTTGGCGTACGAAGAGGCGCCCACTAGCTCGATGACCTCGCGGACCCGGTCTCCCGCGCTTGGGCGATGCGAGCCGAAAAGGCGGGGCAAGGGTACGCCCCAACGGTCGCCATCGAGGCCCAGTCGCACGAGGTCCACGCCTCGCACCCGTACCGAGGGGTCA
This sequence comes from uncultured Thermoleophilia bacterium, assembly GCA_963772095.1. Lineage (GTDB taxonomy): Bacteria > Actinomycetota > Thermoleophilia > RBG-16-64-13 > RBG-16-64-13 > Chersky-299. The sequence goes on along the minus strand of CAVYVU010000019.1, from coordinate 83,656 downwards.
AAGACCCGACTCTGAGGCAAGTAGCCCACCCGGGGACGGGCTTCCTGAGGAGGTAGGCCCAGCACCCGCACTTCTCCCTCGGCGGCGGGGACCAGTCCCAGGATGACCTTCAGCAGGATGGTCTTGCCCACCCCATTGGGACCGAGCAAGGCAGCGAATTCCCCGCGCGAAACGCTAAGGCTCACGTCTCGCCAGATGACTCGTTTTCCCAAGCGGGCGCTCGCCTGGGTGAACTCAACGACAACCTCGGGACCGGGCTCGCTCACGTCACTTGCCGATAGCCTGCGCCAGAGCGGCTGCGATCCGGGTGAGCTGGGCGACTTGCCAGTCCTGGAAAGTGGCAGCGGCAGGTTCCAAGGTCTCAGTGATCGACACCACCGGTATGCCGGCCGCCTGGGCTTCCGCCACCTGGGCCTGGATGTCGGGAGTGGCGTTCTGACTGTTATAGACGAAGATCTTGATTTCTTTGCCCTTGATCTGCTTATCGATGGTGGCCTTGTCTTGCGCTGTGGGGTCGGTGCCTTCACTTATGGCGTTGAGAAAGGAGGTCGGAGTGAGCAGGTTGAGACCCAGCGCCTCGGCCAGCGGAGCCATGATGCTCTCCGATGCCCCGATGTGTGTCCCGGCGTACTTGGCCTTTATGTCGGCGATGAGGGCGTCATAGGCGGCCAGAGACTTGGTCTCGAAAGCCAGCCTCTGCTGCTCGAAATACGCGGCATCGTTGGGATCAAGGGACCTGTAGTCGGCGGTGATCTGCGCGATCGCCTTGTGCACGTCACCTGGAGAGTACCAACGGTGCGGGTTGCCGCCGGGCTTCACCCCGGCCACGTCGCCGACGTTGAGTACCAGTCTGCCTTTGACTGACGAAGCGCCGAGCAGGCGATCCACCCAGGGATCGTAACCGACGCCGTTCTCGATCACCAGCTGGGCCGTCGCCATCTTGAGAGCGTCCTGCGCCGTTGGCTCGTAATCGTGGGGATCCGTATTGGGATTGCTGATGATGCTCGTGACACCTGCACGCTGGCCACCGAGTTGGGTCGCGATGCTGCCCCAAAAATTCTCCGCAGCGATGACGATCACCGGTCCGCCCGCTGCCGTGGACGAAGGTCCGCCCGCCGAGGAACACGCGCTGAGGCCCAAAGCCAGAAAGGCTACCAAAGCGAGCGCTGTCAATCCGACTGCCAAACCATGGCGCCTCGGGCTTGAGCCCACCGGCCGCTCACCGTTAGCTCCTCCCGTTGTCATCACCGCGATCTCCTTGGTTCGTCAGAACGACAGCCGCCGTTACGCGGCTCGCCTGACACTGAGCACACATGCCGGCCAACTCCAACGAATGAGCGCTTATCTTGAAGCCGGTTTCCGTTGCGGCCGCGTTCTCGACAGAGGCCATGTCGCAGCTCGAAAACTCCGCCACCCGCCCACACTCGAGGCACACGACGCTATGTCCGTGCTTGGCGTCGGCCGCGACCACGGTCTCGCAGCCTTCGCTGCTGTGGATACGCCGCACAATGCCAAGGTCGCCAAAGAGGTCCAGAGCCCGATAGACAGTGGCGAGGCCGAGCTCCGGACATTCCGCGCGTGCCGCATGGAGGATCTCCTCTGGGTTGAGCCCTCGTTCGGCCCGGCCCAGCGCGGTCAGCACGGCCGCACGCTGGCGCGTAAGCCGGATGCCCCTGGCGCGTAGCTCTTGCGTTGCCTTCCGCACGTCCATGCTCGCCATCCTCGCACCCGCTACATTCGCTCTCCGAACCCGGCCCGGTTCGCGCCCAGTTGAAAGTCTTTCTCATCTGCGTCGATTGTAAACCTTGGGTCCGCATCTCGTGAACACGTCCGACCAAACGCTGGAGTATCGCCTCAGGCATCGTTTGTTCGGCACACCGGGGCGCATGCTCACGATGGAGAGGGAGTCATCATGCCCCGCAAAGCCGAATCACTGCACACCTGAAGATTGGGTGCCGTAGACGGAGATATAGAAAGGTCAAGGACTTCTACTTCGACGACCAGTATTGGACGGTTCGCTATCTCGTAGGCCCTGGATTCAGAGTGACCCTCGGCGGAGTGACCCTCGCGGGAAGTGGTCAACCTTAACCCGACGCGGGTTCTTCGCCCCGGGGGACCCTTCGAGGCGAGCGCCTCCTCTTCCGCTTCCGCCAACCCACCACGCGCCAGCTACCGATGCCCACGAGCACGAGCCAGCCGATCACTTCCAAGATCTGGCCGATGTTGTTGGCGTTGGTGCGCCCGTAGTAAAGCGTCACGTGGCTCTGCGTGGGGATGACCATCATGAACGAGGGAGACGCCAGATACGGACCTTCCGCCCCTTTCACGTGCCAGTTGGGGAAGTACGAGATCTTGATCCAGTGCGGCACGCCGATGGCGGTGGTGTCGAAGGTCAGAGTGTCATCTGTAAGCTGCTCGTTGGTGACCGCGCCATCGGGTCTCGATGGGAGTCACCGGCGGATTCGTGACCTTGTCGGCGGACACCGACTTGAACTGCTTGAGCGCCGGCTGTCCCTGGTCCCAAACCAGCGGAGTGGTGAGGTCAGCTCGGATTCTCATACCAGGTCACCGCCAAGTCCCGCCACGCCGCTCTGCGGCACGGTCAAGGCGAACCGGCTCGTTCTGCATCACCTGCACGTAGCCGGTGGCGCCGGCGATGCGGAAGAGGTTGTACTCACCCCAGGTGCCGAGCAGGGAGGCCCGTCGGTCGGCCTTCACCTGATTCGCCACCTCGGGCGTGACCGTCAGCAGATAGGGGATGTCCATGAGCTGCAGGTGAGTTAGACCGGCAGGCACGTTCAATGAGGGGTACTTAACGCCGATGATGGCGTCGCTCGGCTCTTCGGAGAGCTCCGCCTGGTTGATGAAGTGGAACGGAGCGGTGAACGACGCCTCCATGAGCGTCCCCTCCATGGTCGGTTGGGCCACCCCATTCCCCTCTCCGGCGTCCAGTTCCGTCCAATAGGGAATGAGCTCGAAGGCCCTCGGAGTCCCGAACTCGTTTATGGTCTGGGAGTGTTCCACCATCACCCGGCCGGGCGGAAGGTCCGCGATGAAACTGTTGATCTGCTGGTACTCGGAATGTACGTGGATCTTGCCCTCGTAGCCGGTGTAGTTCCATTGGATCAGCGCCGCCGGAGTCTGGCTGCTCAGACTCTCCGCCTTCTCCTTGTCCACCCCGAGCGCGCCGCCGACGGCCTGGAGCTCGAGACGCACCACCGTTGTCTGACCGGTCAATATGATCGCCACCCCGAGCGCAATGGCCACCAGCGGTACGTACACGCGGCCCGCCGTCACGCCTCGGGTCCGGAACACGGCGCGAACCATCACCGTGAAAGGTCCGACGAACCAGAGCGGCGGCGTAAGCGGTCCAGAGGTAGAGCGAGAACCAGAAGAAGGGCATCACCCGCACGTTCCACAAGCGTCCATTCGGCAGCACATATATCAGCACGAGCGAGACGAACGTGATCCAGGCCAAGGGGAGGAGCCGCTTGTCCTTTCGCCTCAGCGCGTAGGCCATGCCGACGAGCCCGAGCCCAAGCACCGGGAGAAGCGCCGTGGGCAGCAGATCGTGGAAGGAGTGGAGCTGGATCCAGTCCATCTTTGCCGACCACTGCAGATCGGCGAGAAACGGGAGGGTCCAAAACGCGGTGAGGGAAAAGCCCACCGCGCCGACGCCAACCAGATAGAGCGAGCGCGCGCCGGCGCCGGTGCACCAACAGGAGACCCCAGACCAAGAACACCAGCACGAACGTGGTCACGACGTGTGAAAGCACGATGACGAGAAGAAGCAAACAGTTGACCACGAACAGCCAGTCGAACTTAGATCCTCGCTCCATGCCCTTGTACACGGTCCCCAGGAACAGGAAGCAGAGGGCGAAGCTCAGCATGTAGCTGAACTCGCCGGCCAGCGGTGCTGAGGACGTTCCCGCCGTAGATCGAGTAGCTCTGCAAGAAGAGGAACACAAGAGCGAGTACCGCCGCGAGCACGCGGGTAGGGACGTCGGATGCGAAGCAAGCGCGCGAAGGCGTAGGTAACAACAGGCAGCGCGAACACACCCAGGACGGTCACGATCTTGAATGCGATCTGGTAGGGGATGATCCACTGGAAGAAAGCGATGAGCAGGAACGGGAACGGGAAGTAGAAGGTGAACATGGGCATGCCCGCGTACCAGCCGGGAGCCCAGCCGGTGAGCTTGAAGTGCGGAAGCAGATCCTGAATCAGGACCTGCATCGGGTAGTGGTACGCGCCGGTGTCCCCACCGGTCGTGGTGGTCATGCTGAAAAGCAGATTGGGCCGGTAGAAGACAAGGAGAACTGCGTAGATGGCGAGAAAGGCGACAAGCGTGGGAATCCAGTCCCAGAAGTCCTTTCGCCTTACCAGATCTCCGTGGTCGGGACGCTGCATTCCCCTCCTTCCAGAGCAACACGCGCAATCCTAGCAAGCCACGAGAGCACTTCGCCGTTTGTTATGAGAGTCCAGCGAACGAGGGTGAATCTGAACAGCGCAGGATGTTATTGCGCACGCTTCCTCGAGTTTCGCGACCACAAGACCCCCAAAAGGCACGGGCCCTTTCGCGCCTCTCTTCGAGCCCCCCGGGTGGCGTGCAGAGTGGGTCGAGCAGTTCGACTGCCGGTCGCCGCCGCGCCGGTTTCCTAGCCCGAGTCCCTCCGGTCCGTGTCCGGCAAGCCGCAGGGCTTGGCTACGGGGCTACCGCCGCGCTGAAAGAGACGGCATTCGCGGAGATGGACAACGAAAATCCTGGACACATACTTCGGTTGGCCACCCATATCCGGTCCAGGCGGTGCCACCGCGGATCACCGGGCAAGCTCGGCTATTCGTTGGCGTCACTATCAGCTCGCGACGCTTCCTCCGATGCGACGACCTCCGTGTTGGGCCAGTCAAACCCTTGCTCCATCAAATACTCGAGCGCTGGGTGACCCTCCCCGAAAGTCAGCAGTTCATCTTCATCGCATATGTCAAAGAGATCCTGGCCTATTGCCAAAGCGGCGACAACCATTTCCTGTGAGTAGACTTTGAGCGTGCTGCCTTGCCGAGCTTCAACGGCGGCATCCAGATCGTCTGGGTCCCAGCCCTCTCTTCCCAAGACTATCGTGTTCGCGTCCGAGTCGTGCACGTAGATGGCCTCGATGCCGCAGGCCACCAAGAACTCATCAAAGCTGTGTTCGTCGTACGGCCCGTTCCCCTGAGAGGCGACGACGCTGCCAAGAATGCCTCGGCAGACCACCGCGTTGCTCGATAGGTGATCCAAAACGGGTTCCCACGGAAAGTCGTTCGCCACCGTGTCTCCTCCCAGAAAGGCTTGCCCAGTGCAGTGCACCACATTGTAGAAGAATAGGGCCAGAGAGCCAGCGCCCTTCGCGCCGAAGCGATGCCCTAACAGCCGGGTAGATCGGGCTGTCTACACCCGGTGCTCTTTGCGCACCACCTTGCGCGCTCCGGCGTGCCAGGAGGTGCTCCAGTCCTTGGGCGGAACGATCTCGTCCAGCCGGTCGAGCTGGTCGATGTTCTTGAGGCGCGTGTAGATGAGCTGCCAGGCGCAGGGGCGATCCGGGTCCACCTCGCAGTGCGTCTCGGTCGAGCCGCCGCAGGGGCCGTTCAGCAGCCGCTTGGCGCAGCGGGTCACCGGGCAGATGCCGCCGAACTGGGCCAGCATGCAGTCGCCGCAGCCCAGGCACTTCTCGGTCCAGACGGCCTGCTCCTCGAGAGTGCCCAGGAACTGCGGTGTTGAGCCCGGCGTAGACCGGCTTGTTGGGGAATCGCTCGGCGATGGCCTGCACGCCCACGCCGCAGCCGAACGAGACGATGGCGTCGACCTTGGCCGCCGGCTCCGCCAGGTCCTTGATGAACTCGTTCTCGCACTGGCGCTCGATGGTCACCTGGGTCAGCTCCAGGGGCTTGCCCTCGAGCTTGCGCGCCATGCGGATGGCGTAGGAGGCGATGCCCACCTCGCGCTCGCCGCCGGCCAGGCACACCGTGACGCAGGTGCCGCAGCCGACGAACAGCACCTTGCTCGTGGCGCGCGATGAGGTTCTTCAGCTCGGTGATCGATTTGGGGGAAGCGACGATCATGGCGTTCCTTCACTTTCCAACTGCCGGGATTCCTTGAGCGGGCTCGGCCCCAGCGCCCTGACCGTCTCCACCATCTCCTGCACGCTCTCGACGAAGGTGGGGGCCATGGCGGCCGAGAGGTTGACCATCTTGAGCCGCTCGTCGCCCACGCCGATCTCGGCCAGCATCTCGCGGATGCGGTCCGTGCGCTTGCGCGCGCGCAGGTTGCCCTCCAGGAAGTGACAGCCGCCTTCCAGGCAGCCGGCCACCAGGATGCCGTCGATGCCCTTCAGGAAGGCGTCCAGGATGTGCTCCATCTCGATCTTGCCGGTGCAGGGCGCGTGGATGATGCGCACGTTGGGCGGGTACTGCATGCGCTTGGAGCCGGCCAGGTCGGCCGCGGCGTAGGCGCAGTAGTTGCAGCAGAAGGCGATGATCTCGGGTTCCCAGTCGCGGACGCGGCTGCCGTCGCCGTTGACCGTCGGGCGTCATCGCGGTCGCTCATAGCGCGCTCCTCCGACGAGCAGCTCGTCCAGCATGGCGACCAGCGCCTGGTCTTCCTGGTGCTGGAGGGTGATCGTCCTGGCCGGGCAGGAGGCCGCGCAACTGCCGCAGCCCATGCACTTGGCGCCCTGGATCTCGGCCTTGCCCAAGCTCGTTGATCATGGGAGCGCCGTACGGGCAGACCTTCACGCAGGTGGCGCAGGCCACGCAGTTCGTCCGGATCGACCTTGGCCACCTGTCCGGGGATCTCCAGGTGCGTCTTGGAGAGCACCGTGGTGGCCCGCCCCACCGTGGCCTGGGCCTGGGCGATGGTCTCGTCCATGAAGCGCGGCGAGTGGGCCAGGCCGCACAGGAACTCGCCCTCGTTGGCCAGATCCACCGGGCGCAGCTTGGGATGGGCCTCCAGGAAGAACCCGTCGGCCGTGAGGGCGCTGCGCAGCTGCCCGGACAGCACCGGGTTGCCCGCGGCCGGAGCGATGCCGGTGGAGAGCACCAGCAGGTCGGGCCGCAGCACCAGCTCGCGGTTGCTCGAGGCGTCGTGCACCGTCACCTCGAGCCGTCCGCCGTCCTCGGCCACCACCGGGTCGCTCTTCTCGGGATGGCGCACGAACAGGATCGCCTTCTTCGCGGGCCTTCTGGAAGAACAGCTCGCGGAATCCGTAGGTGCGGATGTCGCGGCCCAGCACCGCCACGTTGGCGCCGGGCAGGCGGCGCTTGATCTCGAGCGCGTTCTTGACCGCCTCCGAGCAGCACACCCGGCTGCAGTAGGGGTGCTCGTCGTTGCGGCTCTCCACGCACTGGATCATCACCACGGTGGGGTTCTTCTTGCCCTGCAGCTCGGGCGGAAGATCGCCGCCGGCCAGCACCGCCTCCAGCTTGCTCTGCGTGGTCACGTGCGGGTTCTTGCCGTGCAGGTACAGCTCGGTGGGCCGCTCCTGGCCGCCCGTGGCGACGATGATCACGCCGTGGCTGATCGGCAGCTCGCGCCCCGCCACGTTGAGGACGCTCTTGAAGTTGCCCACGTGTCCGCTGATGCTCGCGGGCGTGGCGTTCAGGTAGACGTCGATACCGGGGTGGGCCTGGACCTTGTCCACCAGTTGGCGCAGGTAGGCCTCGACGTCGGCCCCCTCGAGCGTGGTGTGAATGTGGCGCAGGAGGCCGCCCAGAGCCGGCTCCTTCTCGACCAGGTGCACCTCGAAGCCCTGGTCGGCGATGCCCAGCGCCGCGGTCATGCCGGCCAGTCCGCCGCCCAGGATGAGCGCCGAGGCCGTCACCGGCAGTTGCCCGGTCTGCAGCGCCTTCAGATGCCGCGCCCGCGCCACGGCCATGGCCATGAGGTCGACGGCCTTGTCGGTCGCCGCCGACGGGGTCGTCCTTGTGGACCCAGGAGCCCTGGTCGCGGATGTTGGTCATCGCGAACAGGTACTGGTTGAGCCCGCTCTCGCGCAGCGTCTCCTGGAAGAGGATCTCGTGCGTCCGCGGCGAGCAGGAGGCCACCACCAGCCGGTTGAGCCGGTGCTTCTTGATCATGTCCTTGATGTGCTGCTGGTTGGTGTCGGAGCAGGTGTAGAGGCTGGCTTCGGCGTGGCAGACGTTGGGCATGCGTGGCCGCCTTCTCGGCCACCTGCTCCACGTCGATGACCGAGGCGATGTTCTGGCCGCAGTGGCAGATGAACACGCCCACCCGCGGCGCCTCGTCGGTGATGTCGCGCTCCCAGGGGTACTCGTGGCGCTGGATCAGCGTGCCGCGCGCCGGGGCCAGCTGGTCCATGGCGCAGGCCGCCGCCGCCGAGGCCTGGGCCACCGACTCGGGGATGTCCTTGGGCTCCTGGAACGCTCCGGCCACGTAGAGGCCGGGCTTGGAGGTCGCCAGCGGCGCCAGCCGCTCGGTCTGGGCGAAGCCGAACTCGTTGAGATCCAGCCCCAGCCGTCCGGCCGTCTCCCGGACGCTGGCGGGAACCTGCATCCCCACGCTGAGCACCACCAGGTCGAATTCCTGCTGCTGCTCGACGCCCGTCCTCGTCGAAGTAGCGGACGCGCGGGTTCTTCGTGCCGGGCATCTCGACCACGCGCGAGGGGATGGCCCGGATGTACTTCACGCCGTGCTCGTCGCGGGCGCGGTTGACGTAGCTGTCGAACTCCTTGCCGAAGGCGCGCACGTCCATGCAGAAGATGGAGACGTCCAGGTCTCTGGCCGTGGGCGTGCTCCAGGGCGACCATGGCCTCCTTGGTGGCGCTCATGCAGCAGATGGACGAGCAGTAGCCGTTGCCGCGGGCGGCGTCGCGGCTGCCCACGCACTGGATGAAGGCGATGCGTCTTCACCTCGCCGCCGTCCGAGGGCCGCTGGACGTGTCCGCCGGTGGGGCCCGCGGCCGAGAGCATGCGCTCGAACTGCACGCTGGAGAGCACGTTGGCGTAGCGCCCGTGGCCGAACTCGCCGCGCAGCGACGCCTGGAACTCCTCGAAGCCGGGGGTGAGGATCACGCTGCCGGCGTCGATCTCGATCTCGGTCGGCTGCTGGTCGTGGCAGACCGCGCCGGCCGAGCAGGCCTTGACGCACTGCATGCACTCGCTGCACAGACCGCAGGCCAGGCAACGCTTGGCCTCGGCGACGGCCTGCTCCGCGCTGTAGCCCTGGTCGATCTCGGTGAAGCCGCCCACGCGCCCGGCCGGGTCGGCCTGCGGCATCTTCACCCGCTCCTGCCGAGGGGCGTCGGGCCTGGGGTTCTTGGCCGTCTCCGCCGGAGCGGAAGCCGGGGCCTGGGCCAGCTTGGCGCCGCGGAGGTAGGCGTCGATGGCCTCGGCGGCCTTGTGGCCCTGGGCCATGGCGTCGACCATGGAGGCCGGCCCGAGCACCGCGTCGCCGCCGGCGAACAGGCCCGGGACGCTGGTGGCGAGCGTGTCCTTGTCGGCCACGATCCGCCCGCCCGGGCCGGTGGCCACGCCCAGTCCGGCCGCGTCGATCCCCTGGCCGATGGTCACGATCACCGTGTCGGCCGCGAGGATCGTCGGTCTTCGGGTCGTCGAACTGCGGGATCGAACCGCCCCTCCTCGTCGAACACGCTGGTGCAGGCGCGGAAGGAGACGCCCGGTCACCTTGCCGCCGCTCGTCTCGATCCGGGTCGGCCCCAGGCTGTTGTGGAAGACGACGCCTTCCTCGAGCGCCTCGGCGGCCTCCCAGGAGTGGGCCGGCATCTCCGCGCGGCTCTCGAGACAGGCCAGGTGCACCGAGTGACACGCCGGGCAGCCGGCGGGCGCAGCGCGCGGCGTCCATGGCCACGTCGCCGCCGCCGATGACCAGCACGTTCGAGCCGAGCGCGGGCGTCTCGCCGCTGTTGACCCGGCGCAGGAACTCGAGACCCGCCCAGACGCCCGGGGCGTCCTCGCCGGCGATGCCCAGCTTGCGGCTGATCCAGGCGCCCGGGGCCGCGAACACGGCTTTGAAGCCGGACTCCAGCAGGCTCCTCGGGTCGGCGACGCGGCGTGCTCGTCTTGGCCTCGACGCCCAGGTCGAGGATGTACTGGATCTCCTTGTCCAGGACGTCCTTGGGCAGGCGGTAGCTCGGGATGCCGTAGCGCAGCATGCCGCCCAGGTGCGGCTGGGCCTCGAACAGGGTCACGCCGTAGCCCAGCAGGGCCAGGTCGGAGGCCGCGGTCAGGCCGGCCGGGCCGCCGCCGATGACGGCCACCTTGGCGTCCAGCTTGGCGGCCGCGGGCTTGGCCGGCGGATACTCGTCGGGGTTCGACTCGATGTAGTCGGCGACGAACCGCTTGAGATCGCGCACCGAGACGGCCTCGTCGATCTCGCCGCGGTTGCAGTGGTCCTCGCAGGGATGCTGGCAGACGCGGCCGCAGGCGGCCGGGAGCGGGCAGCGCTCGCGGACCAGCTCGTAGGCCTCCTTGAACTTGCCCGCGGCGATCAGAGCCACGTAGCCCTGGGCGTTGACGCCGGCGGGGCAGGAGGCCTTGCAGGGCGCGCGCCCGGCGGCCTTGGAGATGCCGAAGACGTTGGGGATGGCCTGCGGGTAGGGGCGGAAGATCGCCTTGCGGGTGCCCAGCCGGCGGTCGAACTCGTTGGGCAGGTCGACCGGGCAGGCCTCGATGCAGTCGCCGCAGGCGTTGCACTTCTCCAGATCGACGTAGCGCGGGTTCTGGCGGAGCTTCACCTTGAAGTTGCCCGGCTCGCCGGAGATGCCCTGGACGTCGGCCAGCGTGATGATCTCGATGTTCTTGTTGCGGGCGCACTCCACCAGCTTGGGCGAGAGGATGCACATGGCGCAGTCGCCGGTGGGGAAGGTCTTGTCCAGCTGGGCCATCCGCCCGCCGATGGCCGGCGAGGAGTCCACCAGGTAGACCTTGAAGCCGCTCTCGGCCAGGTCCAGCGAGGCCTGGATGCCGGTGATGCCGGCGCCGCAGACCATCACGGCGCCGACCGGCTCGGTCGCCATGCCGGCGCTGCCGCGCCGTTGCCGTCGTTGTCCGTTCCCGTTGCCTCCGTTGTTTCCGCTCATCGTCGTGCCTCGCCGTTGTTCGCGCCTCAACCGGCTGAGCCGGCGTTCCGCCGAAGCCCTTTGGATTCCAGCAGCGCCTGCGGGTCCACGACCAGGCTGTCGAGCGACAACTCGCTCGCCGAGCAGCCCATGGCCAGACCCAGCAGTTGCGTGAAGTAGAAGACCGGCAGGTTGTACCGGCGCCCGTACTTGGCCTCGATGTCCTTCTGCCGCATGTCCAGGTTGAGCTGGCAGAGCGGGCAGGCGGTGACGATGCAGTCCACCCCGGCGGCCTGGGCCATCGACAGGATCTGGTCGGTCAGCTCGAGGACGATGCTCGAGTCGGTGATGGAGAAGCTCGCCCCGCAGCACTCGGTCTTGTGCGGCCAGTCCACGGGCGTGGCCCCGGCGGTCTCGAGGAGCTGGTCCATCAGCGTGGGGTTCTCGGCGTCGTCGAACTGCGTGACCTCCGGCGGACGCGACAGCAGGCAGCCGTAGTAGCAGGCCACCTTCAGCCCGGTCAGCGGGCGGCGGATGGCCGCGGCGATCTCCGCGCGCCGATGTCCCGGCCCAGGATCTCCAGCAGGTGCCGGACCGGCGTCAGGCCGTCGTAGTCGCCGCCGACCACCTGGGCGACCTTGGCCCGCACGGCGGCGTCGCCGGCGATGTGGTGGTTGGCCATCTTCAAACGGCTGTAGCAGGCGGCGCAGGCCACCGCGACCGTCTGGCCGCGGGCGGCGCGCAGGTTCTGCGCCGGCAGCGCGTCGGCCAGCAGCGGGTCGCTGCTGTGGGCGGCGGTGGAACCGCAGCAGATCCAGTCCTCCAGCTCGGGCAGCTCCAGCCCCAGCTTGGCCGCCACCGCCAGCGTCGAGCGATGGAAGTCCTTGGCCGTGCCGTCCAGCGAGCAGCCGGGGAAGAACGCGTACCTCACGGCTTGCCTCCCTGGGCTGCCCGGCGGAACAGCTTCTCGCGCTCGCGCCGCCCGCCGACCCGCGCCCCCAGCAGGGGCAGCTTGCCTTTCTTCAGCATCATGGGGGCCTTGTCGAAGTCCTCGAAGAGCCGCCTGGTGCGCAGCTTGAAAGCCGCCATCAGGCCCAGCTCGTGCACGCGGCCGCGCTTGCGGACGCTGTTCAGGAAGGTCTCGTTGAAGACCGGGAACGGCCGTGCCCGCGGCCGCCATTCCTCTCGCGCAGGCTGAGCGCCCGCAGCGCGTCGTTCATGGCGGCGATGTCCACCTTCTGCGGGACAGCGGGTGACGCAGGTCTGGCACGACGTGCACTCCCAGATGAAGCGGCTGCCGAGCACCGCCTCGCGCTGGTCCATCTGCACCAGCCGGACGAGTTCGTGCGGCTTGAGATCGCCGCGGCCGGCGACGGGGCAGCCGCTGGAGCACTTCGTGCACTGGTAGCAGCTCATGGGCGAGGCGCCGCTCGAGGCCTTCACCTCGCCGGCCAGGCTGCCGCCGATCTCTTCGATCTCTACGGTCACCGGGGTCATTTCTTCTCCTCCGAGCCGGCCAGCACCGACAGCTTGACCGCGCTGACCTTGCGGTAGACGTCCTGCGGGGCCCGGAGCTCGCCGTCCACCGTCAGCAGGTCCTCCACCCGGATGCCGAAGAGCCGCTCGTTCTCCTCCAGATAGCCGCGGATCAACCGCCAGTCCTTGTCGTCCAAGGGGGAGAACACCCCGCCGTTGAGCTGGCGCTCGACCACCTTGTGGTGCGGGTCGCGGATGTAGATGGCGCCGCCGCTGGCCAGCGAGAACAGGTTGCTGCCCGGGTACGGCGTCGCCTGGGGAACGATGCGGCCGCTTCCGTCGAACTCGATGCCGTTCAGGATGACGAAGCCGCCGCCGGTCAGCGGATCCCCGGCCATGAACGACTCCGCCAGGAAGTCCAGGCAGGTGCCGTTGATGACCACGCGCGGCCGTCCCACGGCGTTGATCAGCGGCCGGCCGGCGCCGTTGCCCAGGACGAACACCTCGCCGCCCTTGGCGCCGTACATGAAGGTCTGTCCCACGTCGCCGTAGATCACCAGCTTGCCGCGCTTGGCGATCTGGGCCACCTGGTCCTGGGCGTTGCCGTGGATGTGCATCTCCAGGCCGTCCATGCCGCTGGCGGTGTAGTCGCCGTTGGAGCCGTAGAGGTCGATGCGCACGCCGTCGGTGGCCGCGCCCAGGCCCGCTCCGTGGAAGCGCTGCCCGCGCAGGCGATAGACGATGAACCGCTTCCAACCCGCCTGGTAGGCCTTGCGCAGCAGGACCGCGTCGCAGTCGTCGCCCTCGGGCGGGAAGCCCTGGCGGTCGATGCACAAGCAGCTCCTCGCCGGGCTGCGGGGCCGCCAGGCTGATCGCGCGTGTCCCAGGTGATCCGCCGCCAGAAACCGCGTGGCGGCTCGCCGAAGAGCGGAGCGGTGTCGAAGAGCTGGTCGAGCGTCTCCTCGAGCACCTGGACGACGGTTGCGCGGCGCTTGTCGCCGGTCGGGAAGCGCCGGTCGTGAAGCTTCGTGAGCAGCTCGATGGCCGTGGCGCGCGACTTGGCGTTGTCCGCGCCCGCGAGCACGCGTCTGGCAGAACCGCCGCAGCTGGCCGGCCGGCCAGGACGGCGATGTCCTGCACCTCCGCGAAGAGGGCGTCGACCTCGCCTCGGCGCAGCTTGTCCTGGATGTCGTCCGAGCTCACCGCCTCGGCGGGGCAGATGTCGTTCGACGCGTCCTGGACCGTCGCGTCGCACGGCCGTCGCGGCAGGTCGCAGCGGACCGTGCCCGTCTCGACCTTGACCTCGCGGCCGAACTTGTCGGTGCAGGAGAGTCGCATCTGTCCGCTGTCGCCGTTGTTGCCCGGCGCCACGGTGAAGATGAAGGCGCCGCCGTCGGTGGAGGAGCCGCCGCGGGCGTTCCAGTACTTGTCGGCCACCGGGCAGAAGCGCGGATCCTCCTCGGCCAGGCTGCGCAGCGTGGCGTCGATGGCCTGCTTCTCCGAGCAGATCAGGCCGATCTGCACCTCGCCGCTGTCGGAGAGCGCGAAGACCTGCGGCCGCAGCATGGCCGTGTCGGTGATGCCCAGCAGCTGGAACCGGTCGCCCTGGCTGCGGGCGATGATGAAGAACCACGGACCGTCCGGCGACGCGTGGATGTGGGTCGCCTGGATCTGCCGGTAGATGAGCCTGCTTCTCGGGCGGCAACTGGTCGAAGTCCAGCTCGGTGGTGGGGGCCAGCGCCTCGATGATGTACTCCAGCGGATAGTGGTAGACGCGGTCCCACAGGTCGAAGAGCTGCACCGACACCTCGGTGTCGGTGAGGAACTGCTGCCGGATGTTGCGCTGGCGCAGGTACTCGCAGACCGAGTGGTAGTTGGCGAAGTCGCCGTTGTGGACCAGCGCCTCGTTCACGCCGACGAACGGGTGCGCGCCGCCGGGGTGCCACACGCGGCCCTTGGTGGGATAGCGCTGGTGGGCGATCCAGACGTGGGCCTTGAAGTCCTGGAGCTGGTAGTACTCCACGTTCTGCTCGGCGTAGCCCACCATCTTGAAGACCAGCAGGTTCCGCGAATGCGAGAGCACGAAGGCCCGCTTCTCGCCCAGCGAGGCGTAGAAGGCGTCGTTGAGCTGGTAGGAGTTGCGCCAGACGAACTCGTCCTCGAGCGCGCGCGGCGCGAGATCTTGCAGCCCCGCCGTCTCGGCGAAGGCCTTCAGGACGCCCGGCTTCGCGCGCACCACGTAGCGGTGCACGTCCGGCGGGCGGACCTCCAGGCCGGGGATGTCGCGGTAGTCGTCGATGTGCGGCTGCCGGGTGGACAGCGCGATGTCGAAGTTGGGCAGGATGAACTGCCGCTCCAGCTCGGCGTGACAGTCGGGATCGAGCAGGGCGATCTGGAGCAGGTAGTGGCTCTCGAGCACCTCGTCGGAGATGCCCAGTTGCTCGGGGACGAGGCCCGCCGCCGCGATGCCGCCGCCCTTGCCGTTGCCGCGGTTCTGCATCTGGATGGAGGGCTCGTAGATGAACTCGCCCTTTCACCGGCACGGTGCAGGCAAAGCCGGTGACGCCGCAGCCGCCTTCCTCCGCCGGCTTCGGATCCGACCGGCTGGTCCGGACCCGAGTAGACCTGCGACCGGCTGGCCAGCAGGCGTTCGGCGAAGTCGCTCACGGGGACACCTCCTCCGGCCATGGCCGGCTCGTCGCTGAGGTAGCACAGCACGTCGCTGCGGCCGCGCAGCTCGCGGATCGACGTCATCCCCAGGCGCGCGAGCACGGCCAGCATCTGCTCGCGCCAGGCGTTGTGCAGGTTGATCAGCCGCTGTGTGGCCCACTCCAGGCTCATCTGCATCATCAGTTCGGGGTCGGTGGTGGCGATGCCGCGCGGGCAGCCGCGGCCGCTCTCGCAGCAGGCGCAGCGCACGCAGCCCAGGGCCACCATCTCGGCCGTGCCGATCACCACGCCGTCGGCGCCCAGGGCGATGGCCTTCAAGGCGTCGTAGGCCGTGCGGATGCCGCCGGAGGCGATCAGCGTGATCTTGTCGCGGATGCCCTCGGCCACCAGGAACTTGTGCACCTTGGGGATGGCGTACTCGATGGGCATGGCGATGTTCTTCTTGGCGATGTCGGGCGCCGCGCCGGTGCCGCCGTAGCTGCCGTCCAGGTGGATGATGTGCGCCCCGGCGTAGTAGCTGCCGACCGCCACCATGTCCACGTCGGTGGGCGTCGAGACCTTCACGCTCACCAGGCAGTCGGGGTTCACTTCCTTGATCCAGTCGAGGTGCTTCTTGTGGTCCTCGACGCTGTAGACGCTGTGGAAGGGGAACGGGCTGAACAGAGCGTTGCCGGCCACGGCCTCGCGCATGCGGGCCACCGGCGGAGTGTTCTTGTCGCCCAGCAGGTGCCCGCCCAGGCCCGGCTTGGCGCCCTGCGCGTACTTGAACTCCACGATCCGCACGCGCTGGATGGTCTCCTCGCGCACGCCGAAGAGGCCCGTGGCCACCTGCGTGATCACGTGGTCGTCGTAGGGCCTGCAGGCGGTCGTGATAGCCGCCCTCGCCGGTGCAGGTGAAGCTGTTCCAGGCCGCGGCCGCGCGGGCCTTGGCCAGGATGGTGTGGATGCTCACCGAGCCGAAGCTCATCCCGCCGCCGTACACGGGAATGTCGATGTGCACCTGCGGCCGGCCGTCGCCGCGCTGGTTCAGGTCCAGGCTCGTGTCGATGTCGGCGGCGGCGACTGGGCCGCGGCAACCGGAGCCGGTTCCCCGAACTGAGCCGCCTTGGCCGCCGCCGCTCGGGACTTCGCGGCTTCGAACTTGAAGCGGAGCCGGTCGAACCCGCCGCCCGAGGCGCCGTGCCGGTGCTTCGAGATGCGGCGGCGCGGCGTGCCCGGTGGCGGCCTGATGCCAGGTGGAGAGGATCAGGTCGCTCGACCAGCGCGGATCGCCCATGCAGTCGGCGCTGGGGTTGCGCCGCATCGTGAGCGCCTTCTGCGGGCACTGGGCGACGCAGGACTGGTCCGTCTCGGCGCACTCCGGGCCGATGCACAGATGGTCCTGCGGCCGCAGCGTGAACGCGTAGCCCTCGGGCTTGACGTGCACGCCGTACTGGCAGACCTCGACGCACCGGCCGCAGGAGACGCAGCGGGCCAGGCGGTCGATCTTGTACTTGCCCAAGACGTTGCGGTAGCGGTCGGGCGCCGGGCGGATCTCCCGCGCGACGTGCTCGTGCGGCCAGTCGCTGTTGCCCAAACGGGCAGCCGATGCCTCCGCCGGCTCCACCCGGACCTCGACCGGAACGGCGGCAGCTCGCTCAACCGGAACTTCGACCGGAATAGTGGCAGCGTCGGTCGTCATGCGCGCACCTCAGCCTGAGACACGCGAGCCAGATCGCCGAATGCCTCCTTCTCGATGTCTTCCATGAAGATGGCTCGTCCCACTTCGCCGCGCAGGCGGCGGACTTCGCGGATGCCCATGGCGCCCAGCACCTCGATCAGCTGGCTGTGCCACGCGCCCATGAGATTGACCATGCGCTGGGCGGCGTAGGCGGAGTCGACGGAGCCGATCTCGGCCGGGCAGGCGTTTCCGGCGTCGCACTGGCGGCCGTCGCGGCAGACGCGGCAGCCCAGAGCCACCAGGAGCGGCGTGTCCACGGCCACCAGGTCGGCCCCGCAGATGATCGCCTTGGCCATGTGCTCGGCCAGGGCGATGCCGCCGGAGACGATCAAGCGTGACCTCGTCGCGCAGCCCCTCCTTGACCAGTCGCCCGTGGACCTCGCGGAGGGCGTCCTTGATGTGCCGGCCGGGCCGCCCGTCCTCCAGGCGCTCGCGCCCGTGCTGGTCGGCGCAGAGGTGGAAGACCTTGACGCCCGCCCGCCCCAGCTCGACGACGCGGTCGGCGGTCGCGGGGCGCAGCGCCATGCGGACAGAGACGATCAACTGCGGGTTGAGCGGCTTGCAGCCTGGCCGGCCAGGTCCGCCGCATCCGGACCGTCCATCACTTGCGCCATGCGCACGGCTCCGAGGACGTCCCGGCGCCGCTCGATCTCGTCCTTGCCGACGCACGGGCACGACGAACGGCAGTTGCTCGGGCGGCAGCTCGGAGGCTTCGGCCGCCGGCATCACGGCCAGGGAGTTGAGTTCCTCGGCCGCCGCGGCGCGGGCAGCGGCCAGGTGTTCGCTCTCCACCGGCCAGCCCGGCATGTCCAGGATCGCCGGGAGCTGGATCTCCAGCAGATGGGAGGGCGGAGTGAGCAGCTTGCCGTCGGGCGCGAACCGCAGGCGCATGGGCTTGGGGCCGATGTCCACCGAGGTGGAGATGTACTCGCGCCCGTGGATGCCGTCGCGGGTGGGGCGGACGATCTCCGACATGTCCGTCCAGATGGAGTCGAAGCCGGGGCCGTGGAATCGCCCGCGATAGCCGGCGCCGGAGACGGGGATCCTGCCGGCGTCGGACTGGTTCCAGGTGGTGAGCAGGATGTCGGGCGTCCAGTACTCGTCGCCCATGTCCAGGAACTCCGGGTTGACCGAGACGCTCAGCAGGCCCTTGGTGCAGCCCTGCACGCAGGAGAGGCAGGCCTTGCATTCGTTGAGCGTCTCGACCGAGGCCAGCGGGTCGCGGTTGTAGGCCGCCTCGTGCCGGTACACGTCGTAGAGGCAGCGCAGCTTGACGCAGTTGGTGCAGCGGGAGCAGTCCTCGCGCCAGTCGACGTTGCCGAACTTGCCCACGCGGTGGAACCGCGGGGCCGTCGGAACGGTGTGGATGTGGTAGCGGTCGGGCATAGCCGATCTCGCCTTACGCCAATCCCGCTGCTTCGATCACTTCGCCGGCCAGCGCTTCGCACCCGCCGCTGAGGATGTGGATGCCACGGACGCCGGGGACCGTCTTGAGCTGGGCGGCCATCTCGGCTGCCATGGCCAGGCCCTCCTTGGCCGGGTCGGAGGCCTTGCCCAACCGGGCGATCACGGCTTCATCCAGCGGTCCGTAGGTCTGCCGCTGCCGCAGGGACTCGGCCTGCTCCACGCTGGTCAAGGGCAGCACGCTGGCGATGATCGCAGTCCGCTTGTCCAGCCCGGCTGCTCGAACCGCGTCCATCCACAGAGTGAACCCGGCCAGGTCGAAGACCGGCTCGCGTGAGCAGGAAGTCCGCCCCGGCCGCGATCTTCTTCTTGAGCCGGAGCAGGTTCAGCTCCAGAGGCTGCTGGTAGGGATGGGCCACCGCCCCGACCAGCATCTCCGGAAGGTCCAGACCCTTCAGGGCCTGGGTGAGCTGGATGGAGTCGATGTCGTTGGCACCGGCCGCCTGCGGGACAAACCCCCAGAGACTGGTGGTTGCCGCTCAGGCAGAGGATGGCGCCGATACCCAGGGCCGCGGCTCCCAAGGCGTCGCTCTCCAGGGCGATGCGGTTGCGGTCGCGGGTCGACATGGACAGCACCGCGTCGCGGCCTTCGCGGGCCAGGAGGGCGGCACACGCCAGGGCCGAACCGTGGATCTCGTCGGGGTTGTCCGCCACCACCACCGCGTCCAGGCCGGGCGGCAGCGCGGTCGAGAGCCTCTTGACGGCCTCCGCGCCGCCACTGCGCGGCGGCAGGCACTCGGCGGTGAGAACCAGCCGGCCGGAGGTCAGTGCCTGGCCGAACTTAGTCTTCATTGGCGTCATCGCTGGTATCCACTTCTTGGTAGGGCTCCTCGGCCGCTTCGGCCACGGGCCGGTGTCAAGGGGGTTGGGGGCCAGGCCGTCCAGGGCCTGCAACACTGCATCGCGGATGGCGGCGAGCCGGGGCGTCCGCGGCGTCGGCCGCGCAGACCGGCGCGGCGTCTCCCGGCGCCCAGCGCCGTGTCTTCGGCCGCGCGTGCCGGGCAGGTGGAAGAGCATCAGACGCTCGCCTCCCAGCCCGATCTCATCGAGGATGGTACGGAGATAGTCCACCCGGCGAGCGCAGCGCTCGCTGCCTTCCAGGTAGTGGCAGTTGTCCTCCTCGCAAGCGACCGCGCAGACCACGTCGGCGCCGGACTCGAACGCCTTGAGAACGTGCTCCGGCTGGATCCGCCCCGTGCAAGGCACCAGCACTTCCCGCACCGGGAAGGGCCAGTCGAAGCTCGGGACGTTCGGACGCGACCGGCCGGCGGAGTCTGGCGTCTGGCCCGGACGGGCGCAATTGGCACACACGAAGACCGTGACGACAGCGGCGACGGCGGCGGAGCCGGTCGGCTGATTAGAATCGCAGACCATCGATGGGGCAACCATCAAAGCCCTTGCCTTTCCTCAAAAGCCCCTTCAAGCCCGCCCGGGGTGATGGCGAAGCTCTTAAGAAAGCCGGGGACGTCCGCAGACCAGAGGGCGATGAACTTGATCTTGATCTGCTTCTCCTCGACGATGCGACGGAGGTGCTCGCTACTCAGCTTGTCTCCTATCGGCTGCTCTTTTCAGTCCGTGGACCGCTTAGCGTAGCAGCAGTTACCGCGGGGTGGTTTGTCCATGCGGCCAGTATTTGCCCGGAAAGAGTTGTACTTATGGATTGGTCGAGGAGCCGGCTATTTCGATGCCGTCGGGGCCGACTCCACGTTCTACGGACTCCCGACCTCGAGTACGGCTGAGCTACGCCGACCGCTGACTAGCCGGCTGACGCCTGGAGCGACGCCTCCACCAGCCTGGCGGTCCGCAACATGACGCGGGCCGAGGCGGGGTATTCCCTAGCGTCGTCAGGGCAGCTACATCCGGCGGCCTTTTGCCAAAGATCCGAGTCGGACGCCCAGTCCTGGTTTCTTCCGCGCACTTACCGGGAAACAGAGCGACACAAGTACTCAGTCTTGGCGGGAGGGACGGTGAGACGATGCCCCTGCGTCGCTACGAAAAGATCGTCGAGGAAGCTCTCAGGTCCTTGTCCAGCGGTCCCTGGACGGCCACCGATCTAGTGAGAGTCCCAGAGGCCATAAACGACGACTTGTGTAGTCGCTACGGGCCGGACTGCGAGAGTTCCGCGGTCCTCGACTGGCTCGCCTCGCTGGATGCAGGAGAACAGGAAGACCTGCTCTTTCGAGCGAACGCCGATTGGAGTGCGAAACAGGACCCCTGGGCTCTGGGCTCTGTCTGATCGCGGAACGGTCTGGGGACGAGTCGCACGACAACAAGCCCCCATGACCTCCAATTCTCTCGTCGCCAAGCTCGGATGGAGGCCTGAGGTTACTCATCAGGCCGGCAATCGGTCAAACACGTGCAATCTTCTGGGAGGAACGAAATGGGCAAAGTCCTTATCGTCTACTTTTCATTGACCGGAAGAACCCAAAAGATGGCCGAGTACATTGCTGAAGGCGTGCGCTTCGCCGAGCAGGAAGCAATCACCAAGAAGGCATCCGATATCGCGACAGTCGATGACATGTGCGGCTATGACGGCTACATCTTCGGTTCGCCCACGTTCCACAGGGACATAGCGGGGCCCATGAAGAGTCTGCTCTTCTTGGCACGGGGGGCCGATCTTGAGGGAAAACTGGCGGGTGCCTTCGGCGCGTATACCCATAGCGGTGACGCACCGGCTATGATTTTCGACACCATGGAGTACGTGTATAAGATGCGGCCATTCGACCTCGGCTCCTTCAAGCTTCTGGAAGCCAATGTGGGCACGCAAGAAGGCATGCGCGCGTGCCACGACTACGGCAGGGCCTTCGGGGAGAAATTGGTCACCTGAGCATCGGCCGACTCGCCCCTTTGCCTCTCCCGGGCAGCCAGTCAGGCCGGGCTTCGCCTAGAGGAGCGGCCACAAGGGCGGCCAGGAATGGCGATGCATTCGAGGCGAACCCTGGCACAAGGCCTTGGTAGAACGCGGCACCGTCCACACCGCTGTCGCCGCCAGAGCACGCCCCGCCAGACGTGGGCTCGCTCTACTTGAGAAAGACCGACAACCAGACCTGTGTCCCACCTTCGGGCAGGGGCGCAACGGTCACCTCATCAGCGGAGGCCACCATGAGAGGCAGGCCCATCCCCCGATGGTGCCTTTGCTGGCCGCTCTTCGTCCGAGACTCGCCCGCCTGGAACACATCGACGGTGAAGCGATCCGGGGTGCGCCATGTCCACACGAAAGCGCGAATGGACCCGAGGCAGCTGGTGACAAAGGGGGAAGGTCTCCCTGGCAAGAGCCTCGCCGTCGGGGTGGCCTAGTCCGTCCAAGTTCGTCCTAAGGAAAGTGATACGCTCCAGCGGAGTAGGACGCGTACGAGGAGTAATAGTGACCATTACGTTTGAGATCCGCAATGGGACCTGCCTTCTCGCGCTCTCAGGAGACTTTGACCGCACGAACGCGGGCGAGCTGGCCGACACCATCGAGGAGTGCCTGCGAAGCGCGTCCTCTCTTGCCCTGGACTTCCAAGCGGTGACGTTCGTGGACGGCGGGATACTGACCCTCGTTATCGATGTCCTTGAAGGCATGAATGACCGAGGCTGGCTCGCTATCGTACGGCCGGTTCCTCGGGTACGACGGCTCCTGGATATCACCGGCCTCCCGGCAATCAGGAACTTTCGCCTTTTCTCCACCATGGAGGAGGCTCTTGAGGCCATCGACCGAGGTTGATCGTCGACGCTCAACCAAGCCCTGGTGCCCCTCTCCGCTGGCTCTGAGCACTGCCCATCCTAAACGCAAGGACTCAAAGCCTTCCATTGCCTCCCATGTCAACCCATACGAACGCGCGGAGCGCATAATTACAAGAAGCAAAGGCCGGCGCGAGTTGGAGCCCGGCCAGGCGATCCGACACCGTCACGCGGAACGATCAGCTACGGCCATCTTGACGCTAGGCGACTTGCCCGAATACATCAACCAGAACTATCCTGTCCTTAGTGACCAAAAGTCGCTGCGCTGAGGATCGGAGGACACCATGTGTGCAAGTGTCTACCGCATCACCAAGCTGTCCGATGGCCGTTGGGAACTCAGGCGTGACGGGGCCAAGAAGCCAACCGGCACATACAGGTCGCTGTTCGAGGTATCGAGCCGGGCGGCGGAGCTGGTAGAGATGCGGCCCAACTGCAAGGTTTTCAAGGAGAAGGAAAGAACCGCGAGGGCTATGCAGGGGTAGCGGTAGGCCGGACCCGGGAAACGCTGATGTCGCCGGTGCTCGCTTTGTCAGAATGTCGCATGCCGGTTAGGCAAGACGTCCTCAGCCCGGCGGTTTCTCTTGTCGCCCTTCCTTCTTGGCTCGCCTCCGACCGACGTCTTCCGTGAGGCGGAGGGCAAGCATAGCCACATCGTCAGTGAGCACTCCTCCGGAAAAGGCGAGTACCTCGGCAAGCACAGCCTCCGGGAGAAGCTCAGGAGACCGTTCGGACCAACGCTTGAGAACTTCCATCAGACCCTCTTGACCGAAGAACTCGCCATCCCGGCGAGCTTCGATGACTCCGTCCGTATAGAGGAAAAGTAGGTCCTGGTCCTCGAGTTGGATCCGGCTCTCTTTCCACGACTGCTTGTCGAAAATGCCCAAGGGGAGCGAACCGGCCTCCAGAAGCTCGACCTCGCCACTCCCCTCGCGCAATAGGGCGTTGGGGTGCCCGGCCGAGGCGTAAGTGAGAGTCCCGTCCTCGGGGTCGAGGATGCCCAAAAAGAGAGTGACGAAGCCTGGGGTTTGTTTCTCTATCAGAAGCTCGTTCGTCTTGCCGAGGATCACGCTCGGGCGGCGGAACTGGTGAGCAAAGGCGTGCACCACGTCTTTGACGAGGGTCGCGATCCTCGCCGCCTCCACCCCGTGGCCGGAGACGTCCCCAATGAGGACCGCGAGGCGCCCGGCCTTCACCCGAAACACGTCGTGGAAGTCGCCGCCCACCGACGCCCCTTGGGTAGCGGAGCGATAGAGATGGCCGAACTCGACCCCACTTGCCTGCTGGGGGATGTCAAGGAGCGCCTCTTGGAGGCGCTGAGCAATACCCCTTTGTTCCTCTTCGGCGCGCTTACGCTCGGTGACATCTTGAAAGACTGCGACAAAGTAGCCTTCGCGAGGGCTGGACACCCCGACATCGAGCCACTTGGATATCGGAGTGAAGTCAATCTCGAATCTCTCCGACTTGCCCCCGCACGCCACTCGGGCGTAGATGTCGAACAGTTCGGGAGACTCCTCTCTTATCCCTGGGAAGATCTCGGTGACTTTCTTTCCGACCACGTCTTCTAATCCGGTCAACTCCCCGAAGGCGCGGTTCACAGCGAGATAGATCCAGTCCAAGGGACGACCATCGTCGCCGTAGAGCATCTGGCAGTAGGCGAACCCCTCCAGCATGTGTTCAAACAGCGACCGATAACGCTCCTCGCTCTCTCTGAGCGCCTCCTCTGTCCGCTTGCGCTCGGTGATGTCGCGGGCAAAGGCGACGATGTACTCCTCACCGCCCGATTCCATGTGGCTGACGCTTACTTCCACCGGGAAGAACTCGCCCTGCTTTGTGCGGTGGACAGACTCAAAGGTCATGGAGCCCCGGCTTTTCAGTTCTTGCC
This sequence comes from uncultured Thermoleophilia bacterium, assembly GCA_963772095.1. Lineage (GTDB taxonomy): Bacteria > Actinomycetota > Thermoleophilia > RBG-16-64-13 > RBG-16-64-13 > Chersky-299. The sequence goes on along the minus strand of CAVYVU010000019.1, from coordinate 59,653 downwards.
GGTGTTTCGGCCATATTTCGGGCGTCATGGTGGAATCAAGGTCAAAAACGGTCGCGGCGAGTATCTCCTGGTGGGAGTATCCAAGGCGCTGACAGGAAGAATCGCTGGCGTAGAGCACCCGGCCGTCGGGGGCGACCCAGTGGACCAGGTCTGCCGACCGGTCCACCGAAAGCTGGGTGAGCCGAAGGGAGGCCTCCTCCCGTGCGCGCTCGGTGATGTTCTCGACGGCCAAAAGGAGGTTCGCGACTCCCGGCTTTCCCGTGTGAATGGAGCGACCGGAAAGAAGCATGGTGCGCCGGCCGAGCCGGGCAAAGTCCCGCTCAACAATGAGATCCTGAAAGTCCGCACCTTCGGCTGAAGCGCGCTGTATGGCTTCTCGAAGCTCCGGGCCGTCCCACTGCCCAGCCTCGAGCTCGAAGAACGGCTGCCCCAAGGTTTCTGCAGCGCTTGTATCAAACGTGGCGTGGAAAGAAGGGTTAGCCGAGACCACGCGAAGGTCAGGGCCCAGCACCACGAGGGGTTCTCTCACGGTGTCGATGACCGTCCGAGCGTAGTCTCGGGCATTCTTGAGATCCAACTCACGGCTCTCGAGAGCGGCGTTCAGTTCTTGCAGCCTGGCGTTCCCGTCCCGCAGCTCATCATTGACCCTGGCGAACTGGTCGTTCAGGGAGTGCAGCTCTTCATTTAGCGTCCGCAGTTCCTCGTTGGCCGACTGCACCTCTTCGGAGGCCGTTTCCAACTCTTCGTTGAGGCTTTGCAGCTCCTCGTTGCCCGATTGAAGCTCCTCGTTGGCCGAGCGAAGCTCTTCATTTGCCGATTCTTTGTCCTCAAGGACGGCGCGAGCATATTCCCTCAAGTCGCTTAGGTCTCGCTCGAGGTCTGCCATACGGGTGGCGTCGTCGGGGGTGTCCGGGGGACGAGTGAGTTCCAGGCCCGACTCTTCTTCGCCGGCCGAAGGCATGTCGTGAAAGAGGACAAGGAACAAGGCTTCTTCGCTCGCGGACTTGAGGGGAACGACATCGAAACCGACGACAACCGCTTGGTCGTTCCGAAGGATGCGTATGTTTTCACGGCGAAGGGGCATCTGGGCCTTTGTCGCTTCGCGAAGAGCTCGCGCAATTTCGCTCGAGAGCCCCTGGCGCGCGAGGCGAAGAAGGTCGGAGGTCACCCGTCCCGGCCCCAGCTCAAGATAGGCACCAGTGCGACCGCGGAACTGGCGCACATTCAGGTTCGCGTCGACGATCACCCCTACCGGAGCGTATTTCTCAAGGACGATCCGGTCCGCCTCTTCGGAGGGGTCGAACTCTTTGGATGGGGCGCTGGGTATTGGCGTGGCTTCGCCTCGGGTAATAGGCGTGGGGACATTGGGCGCCAGGGCGGCGAGGCCGTTCCTGCGCGTGTAGAGCCGGGCTTTCTTGTCAACGAGAGAGAAGAGATCGGGATAGCGGCCTATTGATTCGGACTCCCCGAGAAGAAGAAGCCCCCCGGGCACAAGCGCGAAGTGCAGAAGATGCATGACCCTCTGCTGAAGAAGCGGGCCCAGATAGATGAGGACATTCCTGACACTTATGAGGTCGAGCTTGGAAAACGGAGGATCTCGAGTCAGATCGTGCTTGGCGAACACGCAGGTGTCCCGGATGTCCTTGACTATCTGATACCCGTTCTCGACCGGGGTGAAGAACCGCGCGAGCCGCTCGGGAGAGACGTCTGAAACGATGCTCGCGGGATACACCCCCGACCTTGCCTTGTCGATCACCTTCTGGTTTATGTCGCTGGCGAAGATCTGGAGCGACGTCCTGTCAAGCCGGGTCCCGCCAGCATACTCAGCCCACGCGATCGCTAGGGAGTACGCCTCTTCGCCGGTCGCGCATCCCGGGACCCAGAACCTCACCTGCTCGCCCGCTCTTGTGCCCTTGAGCTGGTGGAAGAACCTCTCTGTAAGTGCCTCGAAGACCTGGGGTTGCCTGAAGAAACTGGTCACCCTGATAAGGAGGTCCTGGTAGAGGGCTTCGAGCTCAGCGGGGTCTTTGCGCAGGAGGTCTGCGTACTGCCGGAGATCCGGCACGTCGCGCAGCATCAGGCGGCGGGTGATCCGGCGCAACACGGTGCTCTGCTTATAGTGGGTGAAATCGGCCGACGTTGCGGCACGGACGAGGGCCAGCACCTCAGCTACGTCGGGATCATCCGGGAGGACGACGAGGGAAGCCTCCTCCCCAGTGACGGGTCGCCCGATGTGCTGCGGTCCCGAGTGCTGGGCGATTGCCACCAGTTGTCTTGCTAGGAGCGCAATGGGCAGCACGAAGTCCACCGCCCCGGTAGCGATGGCGCTGTCGGGCATGCTGGGATACTTGGCGGTAGCCGGCTCCTGCACGAGAGTCATGCCACCTGCAATCTTTACCGCCTGCACCCCCTCGGCTCCGTCGGCGGCCGTACCGGAAAGGATGACGGCGATGGCCTCGGTCTTGCGATCGCGAGCGAGAGAATCAAGGAACAAGTTGATGGGAAGATGGGGACCGGAGGAGGGCCGCGGAGCCAGCTTAAGCATGCCGCGCACCATGGTCATATCCTTACCAGCCGGTATCACGTAGACGAAATTGGGAACTATCATTTGGCCGTCACCCGCCTCGACCACCGGCATAGTCGTCCCCCGGGCGAGCAGCTCGGTAAGGGCGCTCCTGTGAGTGGGGTCGAGGTGCTGCACAAATACGAATGCCATCCCCGTGTTCGACGGGACGCCGCGCAGGAGCTCGGTGAATGCTTCCAGGCCGCCGGCTGAGGCACCGATACCGACGACGCGGAAAGACGGCCGGGTCCGGTGGTTCCGCGGCAGCGGCCGGCCCGGTGAAGCGCTTTCGTGCAGCGGGCTTGGGATTCACTGGCTCCCCCTGGTGCATTGGCTGGTGCCATTTTACTCGATGGCTTCGGGACTTGGGCGCCAAATTGTGCCGCCAGAGGATTCCCGCTGAATCTCGTCGTCCGGCAGCGACGGCAGGAGATGGCGGTGAGTGCGGACCGCGACCCTTGGAGGAGCTAGTGGGTAACGCCCTGAACGACGAAGCCGGCTCCACCGTGGCCTAAGCCCAACAAAAGGAAAGCTAAGACCGAAACCGCGATGTAGGCCCCGGAGATGGCCCACAACCAACGCCTGTGCGTAACGATTCCGTAGACGACTGCCGCAACCGCGACCCCTAGTATTGGGATACCCCACAAGTCCACTGGACTCTCCAGTCCACGACGACAGAACCGTTACCCATGCGTCATATGTCCGGCAGCGGCAGAAATGTGACCCAGCGGTGGCCCCCACGAGCCCGTTCCCGGCCCATCTTGTCCATTTGGTACCACGATGTATCGCCCGGGTGGGGGTATGGGTAGGGACAAGAAGAGGTTTTCAGGCCTTCGAGGGATGACGAATCGAACCCGAGGCCTCAATCTATGTATCTCTTCCTAGTCCCCCAGTGGGGGGAAGATCGCCTGGGGAGCGCCATATTGTTGGGCCCAGTCGAGCCAGGCGACGTCGGTAGCGCCGACGTTGTAGATGAGCACCTTCCAAGAACCGCCGCTCCAGTGCAGAAGCCCGATCGCTTCATCACTGAAAGCACCGGCTTGCACCGCTTCAAGGTAGGGAGTCTTCGAGTAGTCGATGGGGGCGCCGCTCGGCTGAACCGACTGGCCCAGCACAAAAGCAAAATCGCTCTTAACCTTGATGGTGTCGATCACGAAGACCACCGATTGGTTCAGCTCCTTCTCAACGGGCACCCGGAGCGCATCCAGGATGGCCTTTCGTTCGGCCGTGCCGGACGCGGGCGTGTGAAGGCGCGGGTCGGGAGGAGGAGCCAGGGTCGTGGTGGTGGTAGAAAGAAGCGTCGTGGTGGTCGAGGGAGCCGAGGAGGTGGTGGCGCTCACGATGGTGCTGGAGCTGTTTTCCGGGAGGGTGACGGTGGTGGATACCTCGGCCGAAGTGGTGTTGGAGGACTCGGTGAAGACAGTCGTTAATGAGGAGGCCGTCTGGCCAGAATCACTGCCACGCAGGCCGAAGTATGCGCCCACCCCGGCCCCGGCCAGAACAATGACTGCAGCCACCACGATGCCTACGATCAGCCCGGCACGCCGGCGTGGCGGCGGTGCCTGCCACCCTGGTGTATTTCCCGAGAGAGGCGGTGGAGGCGGCGCATAGCTAATCGGCGGTGGCGGCACTGAGCGGGCTCCGGGCGGCTCAGAGGATGCGGCTGACCTGACTTGGGTCGCGTCAAGTCCGGACTCCAGCCCGGCGGCTCCCCCGTCCTCTGGACCTGGGGGGCAGGCGCCCCGCATTCTTTGCAGAATGCCGATCCTTCATCGATCGTATTGCCACAGCTCGAGCAAAACATCGGATCCCTCCCCTATCGCAGCCCTGGGCTCCGCATTCACCGACCATCCAAGCGCAAGCGTAAGACATACGCGCGCTGTAGTCCATACGAGCGTGACACCAGCGGGCGTCGCACAACGCACATAGTGGATGACGACCCTTCTGAATAACCCACAGTCCACGCGCGCCAAGACGCCTCTCACTCTTCGCTATCCAGCGCCCGCCGAACCTGGGTGGCCAAGTCTTGTGCGGAGAAGGGCTTCTGGATGAAATTCACGCCTTCGTCCAGTACGCCGTGATGGGCGATGACGTTGGCGGTATAGCCGGACATGAACAGGCGCCTGAGTCCTGGGTAGAGAGACAGCAGGTTCTTGGCCAGGTCCCGGCCGTTCATCTCGGGCATGACTACGTCGGTCATGAGCAGATGAGATCTCGCCGGCGTGCTCCCGGGCCAGGCGGATGGCCTCGCCCGGGGTGCTTGCGGCCAGCACGGTGTAGCCCTGACTTTCGAGCATCCTCGTGGTCATTTTCAGGATGGCCGGTTCGTCTTCCACCAGCAGGATGGTTTCCTGGCCCCGTGCCGCGGGCGTCATCCTGCCTTCCTTGCTGCATCTGCTCGGCCTTGGCTACATGCCGGGCAGGTAGATCGTGAACGTCGTCCCCTGCGCCCGGTTCGCTGTACGACGTTGATGAAGCCGTTGTTCTGCTTGACGATGCCGTAGACCGTGGCCAGTCCGAGACCGGTGCCCTTGCCCATGTCCTTGGTGGTGAAGAACGGCTCGAAGATCTGCGCCAGGGTCTCCTTATCCATGCCGCAGCCGTTGTCGCTCACGGCCAGCATCACATACGTCGCCCGGGCAGAAGCCCGCGATGAGTCGGCGCAGTAGGCCTCATCGAAGGTGCTGTTCTCCGTTTCGATGGTGATCTTGCCGACGCCGGCGATGGCGTCCCGGGCGTTGACGCACAGGTTGGCCAGGATCTGGTCGATCTGGGAGGGATCCATCTTGACCGGCCACAGACTCGTGCCCGGCAGCCAGACGAGATCGATGTCCTCGCCGATCAGCCGCTCGCAGCATCTTGAGCATGCCCTGCCACGGTCTCGTTCAGGTCCAGCACCTTGGGAGCGATGGTCTGCTTGCGGGCAAAGGCCAGCAGTTGGCGGGTCAGGTCGGCGGAGCGCTCGGCCGCCTTCTGGATTTCCTGCAAGGTCGGCATAGAGCGGCTGGGCCGGGTCCATCTGCTGGCCAGGGCCAGTTCCGTGTGGCCGAGGATCACCCCCAGCATGTTGTTGAAGTCATGGGCCACGCCGCCGGCCAGGCGGCCGACCGATTCCATCTTCTGGGCCTGCCGGAGCTGGGACTCCAGGGAAAGTTTCTCGGTGATGTCCTCGACCATCTCGATCGCCGCCGTAACCTCGCCCGACGCGTTGAGGATAGGAGAAGAAACGACGCGGTAATTGCGTACGCCACCTGCCTGCGGCGTTTGTGTCGTGGCTTCGTGGACCAGGCCGTCCTGCAGTGTCTTGCAGGTCGGGCAGTAGTCGCACACCACCTCGCGCGGCGGATCGTTGAACGCGTGGTAACAGATCGGGTGTTGACCCGGATCGACGGCGGGAAACCACTCGCGCATCCGGCGGTTCAGCTCGAGAATCTCCATCTCGGGACTGATGAGGGCCACGCCGATGCCGATGTTGTCCAGGATGCTGCGCGTCTTGGCCTCGCTCTCTCTCAGCGACTTTTCCGCCCGGTTGCGCTCGGTGATGTCACGCACAAAGGCACAATTGTGATCTCGACCCGCATACTCGAAGTGAGTGGCGGTGATCTCGACCGGAAAGGTCTCCCCACTCTTCGTCCGGTGCTCTCTCTCGAAGGTCACTGATCCTTGTGCCTTGATCAACTCCCAGCGGGCGGACCATTCTTCGGGCAGCATCCGCACGGTGATGTCCTCCACCGACATTCCCAGCAGTTCCTCCCGGGTATAGCCGAGACGGCTACAGACGGAATCGTTCACGTAGAGAAAGCGCCCCTCGGGGCTTGTCCAGTACACTTGATCCGCCGCGTGGTCCACCGAGAACTGAGTCAGGCGCAAAGCCTCTTCCATCTGCTTGCGCTCCGTTATGTCGCGGATCATGGAGAGGATGAGTTGCGGATCCCCTTCCTCCATTAAGGCGAAACGTATCTCGACCGGGAAAGTGGACCCATCTTTGCGCTTGTGGACTCCCTCTAAGGTGCGAGCGGTCCCCGGCCTCAGAGAGAGGTGCATCGCCTCGACTTCATCCCTGGCCTTGCTGACCTCGATGTCCGAGGCAGACATGCGAAGGAGTTCTTCCCGGCTGTATCCGGTGTCCCTGCAGGCCTGCTCGTTGCAGGCAAGGATCCTGCCCTCCTCCAGGCTAACCAAGTAGATCGCATCGGCGGCGTGCTCGATCAGGCTTCTGAAGTGGCGCTCGCTTTTCGCCAACTCCTTTTCTCCGCGCTTACGTTCGCTGATATCGCGAGCGAAAGAACAGTGGTATTCATTGCCGCCGAAGACGACGTGGTTCGCCGTCACCTCCATCTGACACAGGCCCCCATCAGCCCTTCGGTGCTCGACTTCGAAGGTGAGAGATCCCAATTGCCTCACTCTTTCCCAGTGGCGACTCCAGTTTTCCGGCGTACGAGTGAGGTTGACTTCGCCGATTGCCATATTCAGAAGGTCTGCCCGGGAATAGCCCAAATGGCGACAGAAGGATTCATTGACGTCCACGAACCGCCCGTCGCGAGTCAGCCAGGAGATTGAATCAGCCGCGTGCTCAACGGAGAACTGGGTAAGGCGAAGCGATTCCTCCATGCGCTGGCGCCCGGTAACGTCGGTGCCGATGATCGCGGCTTCAGTCGATGGCGACTCCGCCACACTCTTTGCTGTGCCGTCGGCTGCGGCCATGCTCTTCGAGGCCATCCTCTCGGTGATGCTCTTGATACCGAACGAGCATCCGTCTCACAACGCCAGTTCACTTGGAGGCGCCGTGTCGATTGTTTCTCTGGCTGTATCGGCCCCCGCAGTGGTTCGCTAAAGCAAGGGCGGCGCGAAGCTCCTTGCCCGCACTTGCTGCGCCGTCGAAGCTCATGGGTTGCGGGGCGAGGCTAGACGCAGGTCCCGGTGATGCCTCCGCACGAAACCGGCTAGATATATGCCCGGTAAATGTCGCGGTTGGGGTCCCACACGTTTGGTGGGCCGGCTCAGCGGCCTTTCTACTGCTTCCCGCCGGATCGTTCGCCCGGGCCGGCGTCAGCGGGTCGAGCCATCAGGTCCTGAAAGCGCTGAGCCATTCTCTCCTGCTCCGCGTCCTGCGCCGCCAGCACCCTGGAGGCCGCCTCGTCGAGGGCCGGCTTCTTCCGCTGGGCACTCGCCAGCAGGCCGTCGATCGTGACCGGACCCTGGTCCTTGGCCGCCTGCTTCAGGATCTCCAGCAATTCCTCCTGAAGCGACCGTTGGTTGGAGGCCGCCCGGCTGCGAAGTCCGCGGGCGACGTCGTCGGGCACGTTCTTGATAGAGAGGTTGACAGGCATGCGGGTGGCTCCTCTCTGATTCACTCAATCAGTTCGTTCTCGTCGATTTTAGCCTGATCGACTTGAGCTTAAGACGCATGGTTCCGGACTCCCAGTGGATCTGCTTGATGGCGCCCTCCGCACTTCATCCTACGCCCTCACTTCCTCACGTGTCCGGCAGGGAGGAGATTGTGCCCCGCGCGGACGGGTTAACCACCTCGCCGACCTGGCTTAGGACGCAGCTTGGCGGCTCACCAGAGGCAATGAAGCTGGTCCGGCTGGTTCTGGCGGCCTATCATTGAAACGTGAACCGACCCGTCCCCCGATATTGCAGTAGACATCGACTGGCGGAATGGACTCTGCTTTCCGTCGCGGTCCTTTCTGCGCTCGCGTTCGTCGCAGTTCTGGCCTACGTGGGGTACGGGTTCATGCTCAGCTGGGCTGGATTGCCTCTGCGCTATGTTCTCCTGGTCACCATTCCACTTGCCGTGTCTGTGGTCGCCTCTCTTTCGCTGGCTCGGCTGGCACGATCTCGCATCTGCTGGGCAGTGGAGCGAAGAGACGAGAGACCACTTAGACGGGGAGTTGGGTTATAGTCCTCGGAGCGGTCCACGTCTTGCGGTGGAACGCCCAACGAACTGAGGCGGCAGTGAAACCTTGGGGAGGACTGGACTCATGGGACTGTTCCGGCGAACAAAGAATGAGGGCGAAAGTGAGCCGACGACGGTTCTGCTGGAGGACCAGCACCTCATGTATCGGATAGACACCTTCCGGTCAGGTAAGTGGCAAGCAGATGGGGGTAAGCACCCTGACGCTTGCCGTACCTGCGGGTGGGTTCAGCCCGGCTTTCGCTATTGTGTGCGTTGCGGACAGGAGACACAGCGTAAAGCGAAATATGGAGGCTTCTGGTTCCAAGAGGTAACGGGCGAGGGAGACCGGCAAGAGGCGTTTCAGCGAGTGGTAGCCGGAGTGGAACGGGATGCGGGCGGCGGTGTGCATGAATGGGTGAACGCCATTCTTTTCCCTGAGCCCGATAACGAGCACGATAAGAACGCGGTCAAGGTCGCGGTGTTTCATCGGGAAGACCTTGACTATGTGGGTTACATCCCTCGCGATGAAGCGCCCGCCATTCAGAAGGCGTGCCTTCAGGCCTACGCGACATACAAGAGACTGATCGCATGCAAAGGGTTGATTCAGGGTGGCTCCCCGCGCGAGGACGGATCCACCGCGCCCTACGAAATCCGGCTCCTGCTCCCTTTCCCGCGGAACATGCTCAACTTGACGAGCGCGGCACTGGTGCTGCGACCAGGAGATGGGGTCTGATCTAGTACCGGTCCCATCTTGTGCATGTGTTACCACTGAAGCTATGGCGGTAGGGCAAGTTCACGGGGTCAAGGGGTGAAGAGTTAACCTCTATCTGAGGTGGGGATGGTCTTCTGACGTTCCCCGCGCGACGCGAGGTGTAGGAATATCCTACTCGGGCGTACACCGGGTCTCACACCACTAACCTTCATTGGAAGAGAGACGGGCTGCGGCCGGGCCGTCTCCATCGAACCCTTCGAGGTGTCGACTAACCAGACGAACTCAGTAGGCGACGCAGAAGCGCTGCCGGATATGCTCGGGCCTCTCCAGCTCGTCGATCATGGCGACGGCGTAGTCCTGCACCGATATCCGGCACTCGCCCTTCGCGTCCACGAGGAGCTGATCTCCGCCCAGGCGGAACTTTCCGGTGCGTTCGCCCTGGTCGAAGATGGCGGCCGGGCTAAGGAAGGTCCAATCCAGGTCCGGTTCCTTGCGTAGTAGGTGGAGGAACTCGCGCGTCCCCCCTGCTCCAGCCTTCCATTCCGGGGGGAAGTCAGGCTGATCGTAGAGCTGATGTCCCGGGGCAACCTCGAGGCTGGCCGCTCCACCCACCACTAGGAGACGTTTGACGCCGGCCTTCTTGGTCGCCGCGATGATCGCCTTGGCTCCGGCCACGTGGTCTTCGAGCTTGGTCGGGGAGTCGCGATCGGCGCTGAACGCGCTGATGACCGCATCGTGACCGGCGAGGATCTTCGCCAGGCCATCGATATCGAGCACGTCGACCTTCTTCGCCGTGAGGTCGACATGGACGGGGAGTTTTTCCGGGTGACGGACGATCGCGGTCACTTCGTGCTTGCGGCTGAGCGCCTCATCGCGGAGGGCAGAGCCGACGAATCCGGTTGCGCCGATCAGAGCGATCTTCACGGTAGTCCTCCTCTAGTCCATCACAATTCGCTGATGAGATCGTGGAACACCAGACCCGTGGGTGTGGCCTGACCCCATTCATTGGCCCACGTCATATGATAGTGCGAGAGCCGATGTATCCTGCTCCCCTCCAGATTGAAGCCACCCCTAAGACATGGTCCAATCAGACCAGGGGGTGGCGACGATGTCCGAAGAGTTCCCGGAGAACGTCCAGCGCTGGACGGCGAAAAGAAGAGCGGCCCAATCAAAGCTTAGGTTATCTAAGTCCGCGGCAGTATCGAGCACGTCAGCAAGTGCAACTGGTGGCTTGATCTGGGGGGAGCACTACACATATTCGGTAGCACTTTGGCTCCTATACGGCCCCCTTTGCCGTTCCACATATTGAAACTACTTTACTTTACACATTATGCATGGCTGCAGACCTGTACACCTGCGCGTTTTTCGTCAAGATGACCTGACAAGCATTGCGCCCAACGCAAGTTCGCTGAGCATCAGTTCACAAAACTGGCGCATACGTCCTACACTGTCCATTCGCTCATCTCCCGGCGTGAGCGCTCCCACAGAAGCCCCCAAGATCGTTCGCGAACATTACAGTAAGAACATAAGGGTTTGGGTTTGGAGAGAAAGTCCAGGATTTCCCCTCTTCCCTCAGCCTCATGAATGTCCAGATAATCAGCGTCGGTCACTGGTATCATCGTGCCGTAAGCTTCATTGAAAATATGGATGTTTGGTGCAATTACACAAGTATATATCCGTCCTTCCATAAGCATTACATTGCTATTTGCCTGCCAGCAATGCATAAAGCTTGTTCTTGGGTCTTGGTTTCCCGATATATCTATGGGAAATTTCCGGCTTGTCTTTATAGTCTTGCCGGTGTCGCCATAGTATTCAAACATGACATCATTAGCTTGAGCCATCTGTGAAATAGCACTATAGTCGAGAAGTATTGGATATTTTGTAGCCACAATCACAATACGGTTTGCACGGCAGACAGTCCAGAATGTTTCCTCCTGCTTCATCAGGAGAATGCCGTTTGTCACAAGCCGGATCTGCGTTTCAGGAAAATGCTTGCGCGCCTCGGCGAGGATTTGTCCCAACTGGGGATGGAGCAAAGGTTCACCGCCCAGAACCTCGATGCGGTCTACGTCGGCGTCAAAGAGCTTCGACATTCTCGCGAGGTCGCTCGTGATGTCCTCTAATGACACGAAACGCTCGCGCGCAATTGGGGCGAAATGGTCGCAGCCCTTGCAGCAAAGATTACAGTGATCCAAAATGTTCAGTTCGAAATTGACGAGCCGTGGCTGAGGCATCATTCTCCGCATGCTTTCCTGCAGCTCAATTATCTTCCCGTTGGTTCGTTTGACTGCATGCGGGCTCGGCATCGTCCGAATGAACGTCTTGACGCGCCGGGGCAGAATGCGTCTCAAAGACTTGTCTATGGCCATGTCGTTCTTCTTCTCCTGCGTATGGGTAGGCGACTGCGAAAGGCGTTGTCAGCCCTCGTACCTGGCATAGTCGTCGAGCATGTCCAGGATGCGGGCATCGACTGAGACGTCGAATTTTCGTGCGAGAAGACAGCCTGAACCGATGATCGCCTCAAAGTCGTCGCTCGTTAAGGTGGCCGGATGACTCAGGTCCGACGGCCTCCAGTCAACATACGTCGGACACCAGTTTTCAATACAGGTAGCCTGATCCGAGTTCATGAGCGCGGTCTGGAAGAACGCCTCGTCAGCGCACGCTGAAGCTCGCATGTACCTAGCGAGCGCACGCGAGGGTGACGAGGGGTCAAGAAGGTAGTCAACGGATGCGCGCGAAAGAGCCCACCACGTCGAGCCTCCGTACAATCTCGCGCCACGGGGTGGACGACGGGCGGGCAGCCAATCGAGTCTTCTCAGCCCACGGCTGGGCACCGTCACATGTCGTTGCACAGTCCGATTGAACGCGAGGGGCCAGGTTGCCTCGAGATCCCGGCAATCGATGAAAGATTTCCCTCCGGCAGCTTCGAGGCGCTCCTGATCTGAGCTGGGCCCACCACAGGATAGTCCTGTCCACTAAGGAGAATCGCATAGTCGAAGGGCCACCCGCTGCCCGCTGCCGCGCGCAAGGCGATCAGCGTGGCTCTCACGACATTCCAGCTTCCCCAGTAGACCCGGGTTCTCGTTGTAAACGATACGTTCTTCATCTTGGCGAGCCGTGTCCTCAGGCAGCGAGCGACGTCGTCCGCGCGGGCATCGACGTGAAGCCAAATACGCGAGCTCTCGTCTGTAAGCCTGCCCACTAGGCGAGCGACTTGGTCTGGCCCTCTGTGACACAACACGATGTACGCCACTCGCATGAAGCCCCTCACACGATACTGTGAATCTCACATCCTGACTTTCATGCCCGCTCACGACCTTGGCCTAAACCGAATAGATAGTGACCAGCTGCATGCGCGCGTTTACGACGAGCGATAACTATCATATTTTGAACGTGTCGCTCCGTAGGGCAAAAGTGAGAAGAAAATAGCATAGGAAGAAAATACAAACGAGTTTGCGTGACGCTTAAAGATATCCCGTTCACTCGGACGCTTGATAATGACGGTCCTGAGCCGAACCTAGAACGCGCATTCTGGTTAACATCCGTCCCTGGGGGGGTGGGACGATGCTTTGTTCATGCTGGGGTGGGGTAGTGCCATCGCACGTGGGCCGCAAACAAGCCCTGCCTAGTGCTGTGCATGGCCCCTAAACAAAACAAACACGAGTAGGCGCATGAGGCGACGGGCTGGCGTAGGGTGCTGCAGATGGCCCTCTCGGGGCAAAGAGAGGGGGCGTTTCCGCCCCCGGTTTGACTGGTGATAATGCGAGTGATATTGAGCTTTGGCTGTCAAGTTGGCTGTCAAACCGCCACACCCCGGACTTTCCTCGACGCCAACGTCCAAGTTTGTGCCCCTTTTTGCAGGGAAGAATTGGTGCCCTCGGCAAGACTCGAACTTGCGACACGAGGTTTAGGAAACCTCTGCTCTATCCCCTGAGCTACGAGGGCGCGGCGGGGTGCGGCGGTGATTGAATCTGGCGCGCGGCGCGCACATCCGACCTGACAGTTCAACGACTCGGCAAACGGACGGCGCGACCGGCCTGGAGATTTTAGCACCCCGGCCCCCACGCCGGTCGTTTCTCTGTCGCCGCCGCTGCCAGTCCCGTGCGACCGCCAGCGATCGCGCCCCTTCACGGCTCGCCTATGGGAGCCCCTGACGGCCGCCCGCCGGCGCGAGCCGCATCGAGACTCAGGGAGGGTCGGCCAGGCGGTGAGCTGAGTGCAGGTGCGAGACTGGCCGCCGCGTGCCGCTCCCTCGTGGGTCCCAGCCGACAAGATTTGCAAAAACCATGCTTTCTTTTGTATAGTGTGCCGTGTTGTTTTCAGAATCGCACTTGGAGAGAGGCTACATGGAGTTCAAGGACATCGTTCGGCAGCGCTACGCGTGCAGGCAGTACGAGGACAGGAAGATCCCCGAAGACACCATCCAGGAGTTGCTCGCGATCATCGGGTGCTCGGTGTCGGCTATCAACCTCCAACCCTGGAAGATCAAGGTCGTTTCCGATCCTAAGGTCTTGTCCGAGCTTTTTGCCGCCACGTTCAACCAGGTGCAGGTGCGCGACTGCTCGCATCTCCTGGTGCTGTGCGCCGACACAGACTACGTCACGCTCATCGATAAGATGGACAAGTCGCTGCAGGCCGCGGGAGCTCCGGACGAGATGCGCACGGCGATGGTCGGCCTGTCGCGGGACGTCACCGCAAGTTTCAGCCCCGAGCAACTGCTCCACTGGTCGCAGTGCCAGGTGCACATCGCCCTCGGCAATGCCGTGAACGGCGCGTACTCGCTCGGCCTCGGTTCCTGTCCCATGACCGCGTTCAAACCGCCCGAGTTCTCCCGCATCCTCGGTCTGCCGGCGAACCTCACTCCCACGGCGATGGTGTCGCTGGGGTACGCCGCTGATAAGCCCGTGCCTAAACGCCGTTATCCGGTGTCCGAGATCCTCGCCTAAGTCCGCCCCTCCCTGTCCGGGCCTCGCCGCTTCGCGAGGCCCGGAATCTTTCTATCGACGCCCGAACCGGGCTTGTCCCCCGTGTTACTCTTTTTGCCGGTATGGACGTCGTGTTCAACAGCATCTACGCGCGGGCGTGCATGGGCGCCGGCCTTGCCGTGCTCGCGGGACTTCGCGCGTTCCTCCCGGTGGCGTTCCTCGCGCTCTATTCTCGGCTGAGTTTCTTCAGCGCCCCCACCCTTAGTGGCACCCCGTTTGCCTTTCTCGAAAAGACCTGGGTCATCTCCCTGCTGTTCGCGCTGGCGGTGATCGAGCTTTCGCTGGACAAGGTGCCCTCCTTCACAACAGTCCGCGACCAAGTGATGCAGCCCATCAAGATCCTCATGGGCGGCATGGTGTTCGCCGCGGCCATGGCACCGCAAGGCTGGGTCGCCATGAGCGTGTGCGGAGTGCTCGGCTTGGTCATCGCCGGCCTCGCCGACCGTGCCCGCGCCGCCATGCGCCCCGATGCGAGCAAGTCCGACATCGGTCCCCTACTCCTCATGAGCGTCTATGAGGATTTCGTTACTCTGGTGGGGACCTTGTTCTTCGTGCTTCTGCCCCTCATAGGTGCTCTCGCGGCGCTGTTCTCCTTCTTGCTCACCTACCGCATCCGCCGTAGGCGCAATCGCAAGCACAAGGGCCTGCGCATCCTCAAAGGATAAGCTCGATCGGATCCCGGGGGGCGAGAGACTAGGAGTGGCCGAACTCGAAGACAAAGCTGGCGTTCCCCCGGTCGTCCGCGTGCACCTTTTCGTGGAGGGAAGAGTGCAGGGGGTGTGGTTCCGCGACACCGCCCACCACTTCGCCACGGCGCACGGCGTGGGCGGCTGGGTGCGCAACCTCCCGGACGGGCGAGTGGAGGTGGTCTACGAAGGACCGCCCGACGCGGTCGATGAAGTGGTCACTTGGACCCACCGCGGCCCCGACCGCGCCCTGGTGACCCGGGTGGAGATCTACGACGAGACTCCGAAAGGCGAGCGGGGCTTCAGCATCCGCTGAAGCCCCGCTCCTTCCTATATCTCTACCGCCCGGTGGGGGCGGAGTGCCGTCATCTTGCGCCGGCCCGGCGGCGCTTGACAGCGTGGCCCTGAGGGCTATGTACCGGCGGGACGCTCCTGCACCACAACGGGGATGGTCATCGTCGAGCCGCTGCGATCTACGGTCACTTGCACCGTGCTACCTGGGGTATCGCTCCGCAGATCCACCAACACGTCCGAGCTATTGGCCACGTCCTTATTGTCGATCTTGATGATGATGTCGCCTTGCTTGAGACCGGCTTTGCTGGCCGGCGAGTTCGCGCTCACCTGTGCGATAAGGGCCCCGGTGGACCGGCTGAGGTTGAACTGCTTCTGAAGATCGGTGGTGACCGTCTGGGTGGAGACGCCCAGGTAAACGTGGCTAGCTTTGCCGGTCTTGATTATCTGGTCGGCGATGTTGGTCGCGAGCAGGGCGGGGATGGCGAAGCCTATGTTCTCTGCGCCTGTGGAGCTGGGCGGCGCGTAGGCCACGTTGATGCCGATCACTCGTCCGGCTGCATCGGCCAGAGCACCCCCGGAGTTACCCGGACTGATGGCCGCATCCGTCTGTATGAGGTCGACATAGGCCGCTGCCGACGAGCTCCCGGTGAGTTGGTCGAGCGATCTGTTGAGACCGGAAACGATCCCCATGGTCACCGAGTTTGCGAATCCCAGTGGACTCCCGAGGGCGATGGCATAGTCCCCCACGACCGCCTGGCTGGTGTCGAAGGTCGCGGCGGGCAAGGGCTTGCTGGAGGTGACCTTTATCACGGCGAGGTCGGTGAGCGGATCGTGACCGATAATCTTGGCGGGCAGAACCTCGCCGGTCGCCAAGGTCACCTGCACGCTGTCCACGAGCTGTCCGGTGGTATCCACGGTCACCACGTGATCGTTGGTGATGATCATGCCGTCCGAGCTGTAGATCACCCCGGAAGCCTCCGCGGAATAGGGCTGGTTGCCGAAGAAGCCCCCCGCTTGGACGTTCGCGGTGACCTTGATGTTCACCACACTGGGTCCAAGTTGGGTCGCCACAGACTTAGCGGGACTTGCGAGAGCAACCCCGTTGACTGTGGCCGGAAGGGTGGCAACGGTACCGCCCGTGGTGACAGACGTCGCGCTGTTGCTCGCGCTGGTCGTGCCGGTGCCCGCCGTGGTGGCCGAAGTGGCTGGGGCGGTGGTAGTAGTGCCACCTCCCATGACGACGGAGCAGCCTGCCAGGGCAAAAGCAAGCACGACGATCACGATCACCGCGGCCAGCGACGCCACTATGGTGGTCCGAATCCGTTTCTTGGTCCTGTGGCTCTCGGAGCCGATCCCGCTGGGTCTCATTATCGAATGCCTCCCCGGAGATTTGTCTTCCAATTCACTACTTGATCTGGCAACAATACCCAAATGCCCGAAAGCCCAATTGGGCGATCGGCAGCTAATGGACCGTCTTCACTTGGCGCAGCATAGCGCAAGGGTTATAAGACGCACGTAAGGACTTGTCCCCCATTTACCCTGGGGTTCACCCGCCAGTGTCAGCTGGCCGGTTGCGGGCCTTTTCCGGCTTTTACGGCCGCCTTATGACCCGGGCTCTACACTCACTTCCGACGTGTATCATCTCCGCGAACCATAGAAGGTCATTACGGTTAACGCAGGGAGGGGTAGTTAAGTGCGGGTCCTCTTGGTTGAAGATGAGGAGCGGCTCGCTTCAACGATCGCGCGGGGGCTGCGGCGGGTCGGCATGGCGGTGGATGTCGCGCTGGACGGCAAGGCCGCGCTGGTGAAGGCTGCCACCAATAGCTACGACGTGATCGTCCTCGATCGTAATCTTCCCCTCGTCCATGGGGATGAGGTCTGCCGCAAGCTCACGGAGCGCCATTGCATGGCCCGTATCCTCATGCTCACGGCCGCGGGGTCGATCGAGGATCGAGTCACCGGCCTCGACCTGGGCGCCGACGACTACTTGCCCAAACCCTTCGCTCTGGAAGAGTTGATCGCCCGCATCCGCGCGCTTGGGCGCCGGGCCGTCACCCCCATCCCGCCGATGCTCGTGGTGGGAGACGTCACCCTCGATCCGGCACGGCGAGTGGCCGAACGGGGCGGACGCGATCTCGGACTCACCAAGAAGGAATTCGGCTTGCTCGAGGTCTTGCTGGCCGCGGAGGGCCGAGTGGTGAGCGCCGAAGAGCTCCTGGAAAAAGTCTGGGACGAGAACACGGACCCCTTCACCAACGTCGTGAGGGTCACCATCATGACTTTGCGCCGCAAGCTGGCTGAGCCGCCGATCATCGACACCGTCCAGGGTGTCGGATACAGGGTGGAGGGAGCCACGACGGTAGGGAGCGCGGACGCCGCCGCCGACGAGACTTCGGAACCTGAGAGACCATGAGATTCACCATCCGGCTTCGCCTGACCCTCTGGTACGGAGGGTTGTTCATCATCGTCGGGATCCTGATGCTCACTCTCAACTTCTTCCTGGTGAGAGACAGCCTGGCTTCCTCGCCTGATAAGGCCAGAGCCGTCGTAGCCCAGAGGCTCCACATCCCACCGCAGCTCCTTGATCCGAGGACTGCGCCGTTCGGTTTCAACCCCGACGAACGGATTCTCGTGAACGGGGTGCCGGTCGGCCGCCTCATCGATGAGGTACAAAGGGAGCTCCACGACGAGGCGCTGCGCCAGTTGATGTTGATGTCGGGGGTGGCGCTGGCCGTCATGGCGATGGTCTCCCTTGGGCTGGGCTGGTTGGTATCCGGAAGGATGCTGCGGCCTTTGAAGCAGATGACAAATACCGCGCGGCGCCTTTCGGAATCCACGCTGCACGAGCGGATCGGTCTGAAGGGGCCCCGGGATGAGTTGAAGGATCTCGCGGACACCTTCGACGAGATGCTCGGCCGGCTGGATACCGCGTTTCAAGCTCAGAAGGACTTCGTGGCCAACGCCTCTCACGAGATGCGCACGCCCCTCACCATTATCCGCACGGAGATCGACGTCGCCTTGGCCGACCCCGAGATCGATCATGAGGAACTCAACGCTATGGGCGAGGCAGTGCGCGACGCCGTCAGCCGCAGCGAGCGGCTCATCGACGGTCTCCTGGTCCTTGCTCGGACAGACACCGCCTTAGCCCTCAATGAAGTAGACCTCTCCGATCTGGCGCGGCAGATCGTGGAGATGCACTCGCAGCAAGCGGACGAGCTCGGCCTGAGTCTCGAACTCGACCTCCAGAGTGCCCCAGTCAAAGGCGACCCCGCACTCTTGGAACGGCTCGTCGGCAACTTGGTGGAGAACGCTATCCGGCATAACCAGGCCGGAGGTTGGTTCAGCGTCAAAACAGCGATCCAGGGCAACCAGGCGTCGCTGACCGTGGCGAACAGCGGCCCGGTCGTGCCTCCCGAAGATGCGGAGCGTCTGTTCGACAGGTTCTACCGCCCCGACCGCTCCCGCAGCCGTAAGACCGGCGGGGTGGGATTGGGCATGTCCATAGTCAAGGCGGTGGCTACAGCGCATGGCGGCACGGTGACCGTGACGGCGCCTGCGGCCGGCGGTCTCGAGGTCAGCGTGAGCCTCCCGGCTGCACCCCCCGCGACCGGAGCACCCGGCTCGAGCCCGAGTGTGTCCGAACCAGCAGTCAGCCCGGTGGTGCCCAAGGTAGAGGCTGCCGGCGGCGCTGTGGATGAGGCGGACGCTCAGGCGAAGGCTAAGCCTGCGAACGCAGCGCCGTCGTCACAGGAGACAGTGCCACCCGCCAACCCTGTCTAGGCCGCGCGGCGACCGGTCCGCTGCCTGGGGACGTGCCGGATTACGTGGGTCGCGCTCTGCCGGATGCGCTTGCCGGTCACGACGGGCCGCTCATGACGAAGCCGTCAGCCGGCGGTCGGCTGATAGGCGGCCAGATCCAGGAAGCGGCTCATCGTCAGAGCCACCAGCCCGCGGGTCGCTCCCGTCTCTGTGCCGAACGTCCCGTCGCTGTATCCGGTCATCAACTTCAATTGTGCAACCAGAGCCACGTCTGCCCGCGCGTACTCGGGGACGTCGCTGAAGGTCGGTTCTGTGGCCGCGGCCCCGGCGCTCGGCGAAGTACTCGGCGTATCCGTGGTCGGGGAATCGGACGGCGGCGTATCGGGCGGAGGCGTGCTTGGCTCCGCCTCCGGATAACCCTTCAGTTGCCTTGCCATGCGGGCGAGGATCTGCGCCAGTTGCAGCCTGCTGATGGTGCCCGCGGGATTGAAGCGAAGTGTGCCGTCCGCGGCGGAGACGCCCTCGATCACGTGAGCGGCAGCGGCCTCCTCAATGTAGTCGAACGGATAGACCAGCCAGTTTCCCTGGCTATCTTTGTGAGGCTTCACGTCCACGAACACGGGCGCCGTTACGTCGCTCATCTCGGGAGTGTGCAGTCCACCGGTGAGCACCGCGACTTTCGCCACCTGACCGCGGGTGATGGTGTCGCCCGGTCCGAAGTAATTGGCGTCGTATCCGGACATGATGCCGGCCTTCGCCACCCGCACGACGGCCTTCCCGGTCTCGGTGCTCTCGCTCGTGTCGATGAAGGTCCGGTCGCCTTTGATCATCTCGGAGATGCTCACCAGTTCGTATCCCTTGGCCCGCAGCCGCGCGATGATCCCCGGCAAAGCTTCGGCCGTGTGCGGCGCGGAAAGGTGCATCACCACCACGGCGCCGTTGTGGGCGTGACTCACCACCGCGTCCTCGATGCTCTTGCCGGAGCCGCCCGCCCAGTCCCTCGGGTCAACGTCCCACAGCACCACATCCGTAAAGCCCTTTTCGCCGGCGACAGCCGCTACGATGGAATTCGTGGAGCCGTATGGCGGCCTGAACAGCGGAACCGTGCGAACGCCCGTGAACTTGGTGAAAGCCGCCGTCCCCCCGCCGATCTGACTCGCGACGGTCGCGGCCGACACCTTGGTCAACTCCGGATGCGACCACGTGTGGTCGCCTACCTCGAACAGACCTTCGCCCACCCCGACAGCGATCTCCCGGCTGAGCGACGCGTAGCTCGCCACCGCGTTGCCGATCACGAATAGAGTCGCGTGGACCTTGTATTTCTCGAGAACGTGCAGTGTCGCCAGCCCGTGCTGGGTGGAGGTGTTGTCGTCGAAGGTAAGGGCGATCTGCTTGCGGTCTTTCGCCCCGCGGTAGAGCACCGAGGCCGAGGCCGCCGAGGCCACTCCCGTCCAGACTATGAAGAAGACCAGTACAAGCGCAGCGCACAGCCCTAGTTGCACCCGTGCTCGCGTCCATGGTCGAGGAAGAGTCCCGATCCTCATAGGGCCTCCATCAAACAGCCGACAACACTACGACAAAGGCCCCCAATAACAAGGTATAGACGGCGAAAAGGCGCAGGCGGTGCTGTCTCAAATAGCGCATCATGAAGAACACCGCGATGAGCCCGGAAACGAGGGCAGCCACAGCACCCACCGCATAGGCCCCGCCGGTAGCGCCCGTGAATGCGCCGCTGATGTCGTTGACGTGAACGAGTGCCGCACCCAGGATCGCGGGAATGCTGAGCAGGAAGGAGAACCGCGCCGCCGTCTGCCGGTCGAAGCCCAGATAGACGCCGGCCGAGATGGTGGCCCCCGAGCGGCTCAGCCCGGGTGCGATCGCCAGCGCCTGGAAGCAGCCGATGATCAAGGCATCTACCGCCCGCATGCTTCCCAGCCGCCGCGACCTCCAGCTGGATGCGCTCCCCACGGCTGCCTTGCTCTCCAAGCCGTTTGAGGTGGGAACGCGCGCTGTGAGAACGCCCCCTGCAACGATGCCCGCCGACGTACTGGTTCTCGTCACCCCATCGGCCGGCTCGACCCGCCGGACACCGCGTCCGACCGCGCCGCTCCCGTGGCCGTCAAAGACTTTGTCCGGTCCCTTGCGCTGCAGCGCGACGTCGGCGCCCCAGAGCAGACACCCGGTGATCATCAGGAAGATACCCACGGACATAGTGCTTGTGAAGAGGCCTTCGAAGAACTTCGCGAAGACCACGCCCGCGATGCCCGCCGGGACCGAACCGATCACCAGCCACAGCAGAAGCCGCCGCCAGAATCGCGCCTTCTCCCGTTCCATCCGCCGGGGCGCCACAAGCGCGACCGCCATCTTCGCGATGTCCTGGATGAAGTATCCGAACACCGCCACCAATGTGGCTACGTGCAGGAGGATGTCGAACCCGAGCGCCGGAGCCGGGACGTTGAAGAACTCCGGCACGAGCACCAGGTGCCCAGAACTCGACACGGGAAGGAACTCCGTGAAACCCTGAACGATCCCCAGGATAAAAGCCTGAAGGACGGTCAAATTCTTGCTCGTTCCCTTCTGCCACTGTGAGCGCTCGCCTGTAGCATAGCGAGACCGGCGAGGCGTGGGAAGCCTCGGGAAGCCTTTTGGATCAGAAGAGACCCCCGCTCATGCGTCCCCGCAAGGACGCCCCCGTGCGAACCGCACCCACGGCAACGGCTGCCTTCAGCGCGTCGCCCAGCAAGAAGGGGACCATGCCCACCGCGGCCGCCCTCTGCAGCCCCATCCCGGGGAACAAGCTCAGCCACGGCACCCCGACGGCGTAGATCACAGCACTCGCCGCCACCGCGCCGGCCGCCAGGTAAAGCAGCCCACGCCACGTCCCCGGCGCATCCACCCGGCGCGCGCGGGACACCGCCAGCCCCATCACGAATGCCGCGGCCACAAAACCGAACAAATAGCCCCCGGTGGGGCCGAACAATATGGCGGGGCCGCCGGTCCCGTTGTGGAACACGGGCGCACCCATGAGCCCGAGCGTCACGTACGAGAACACCGTCGACGCGCCCAAGACCGGCCCCAGGGTCGCACCGGCCAGAAGGACCGCGAGGGTCTGCAATGTGAGCGGCACCGGGAAGAACGGGACGGACACCCACGCGCTGGCCGCTAACAGACCCACGAACGTCACGCTCAGCGCCACCTTCAGCGGCCAGCCCCGCGCCGCCCACCGGGAACCGTCCACTGCCGCGCCGGCCGGGAGCGTGACTGCCTGAGACTTTACAGTCGAGGGCCGGATCGAGGGCCGGATGTTGATAGAAAGTCTGCTCATCGGTTCTTCTCCCGTGGTCGCGACAGGTTGGTGTAGTCTAAGCGGGCGTGCCCGCCGCTGTCAATCTCGCCGGGCCCATGGTTCGGGGCGCGGGCGCCATCACGGCGCGGGCGCCACGGTCACCTCCCCGGCGATCACTGCTCTTATAGCACCCGAGCGCTCTCTCACGAGCAGCTCGCCCCCAGGACCGATCCCTTCCGCGACTCCCGATGCAACCACTTCTCCCTCCCGCATCCCCGAGCATACGAGTACGGACGACCCTGCCAGAGCGTCGCGCTCGCGCAACGCGGTCCTCAGGTCCACGTATCCGGGCGACGGGAGCCCTGAGTCGAGTTCGCCCCAGCGCACGGTGAGTCGTTCGAGCAGCCGGGCAAGAAGCCGGCCCCGGGGAACTTCGCGCCCCAAGTGTTCGGAGAGCGAGACCGACGCGACCCGTCCGAAACGATCTTCGCCGCTAGCCTTCAACGCGACCTCCGGCACCCCGTTCACATTCAGGCCCAGTCCGGCGACCGCCCAGTGGAGTCGGTCCGTGTCCATGGAACCTTCCAAGAGGATCCCGCACACTTTTTTGCCGGCGAGAAGGACATCGTTGGGCCATTTCACGGCCACCACAGGCCGGGCGCCCGACCCAGCCTGCAGCCCCGGCAGGCCCTCGAGGGTTTCCGCCACAGCCACCGCCGCGGCGAGAGACAGCAGATGCGCTTGCCCCGGCATCAACCTCGGGCGCAGAAGGACGGAGAAGGTCAGGTCCTTGCCGGGCTCGCTGATCCAGCGGCGGCCGAGCCGCCCACGGCCGCCGCCCTGATGGTCGGTCACGGCGAGGGCTCCAGACGCCAGCCCCGAGGATGCCATCGCCTTCAACTGACGGTTGGTGGACTCCGTGCAGGCTTCGTAATGGTAGGGCAGACCAGCCAGGAACTTGCCCTCACGCAAGCACCCGACCGCCCCCGGCCAGAAGCTCGCGCCCGCCCCAGAGCCGTCTCCGATCGTCGCCGTCGACCCCAGCCGTTCCGTCGGCGCGAATCGTCCCGTCGGCGCCAGTCGTGCCGGCGGCCCTCTCCTGAGCGCCGAGCAGGAGAGACAGCACTGCTTCCCCCACCAGCAGGTCGGAGAACGGGGAACCGAGACGATATCCACCCCCGGGGACTGCTTCGATGTCGAAGCCCAGATCGCCAAGCTGGATGACATGTTCGTGGATGGTGGCCGGGGAGATCCGCAGGTCGTCCGCAAGCGACGCTGCCGATACAGTTCGCGTCCGCCCATTCGCGGGATCGACGGTGCCGGCCAGTCGCGCCACGATGCGCACACGTTGGGCCTGGCCACGCTCGATCAAGCGGCTCGCCAAAGCCTGACCGACGGCTTCATCCACCCGCGATATATCGTCACGTGGGGTCATAGGTCGCTCTCACCAGACAGCAGGAGTCCAGACACAGGAGTTGGACCGACGCGCGAGAATCTAGACTTTGTTCCCCCGGAACCTTCCGACGGCCGGAGGCATCTGCTATCCTGTGACATCCTCGATTTAGGGAGTGTAGGACCTTTTTGACGAAGCTGAACCTTGCCCAAAAAATCCGGCGCAGTAGCTGGGTCACTTGGATACTAATAGCTCTAGGCGTTGTTATAGCGCTTTGCGTGCTGGCCATCCTAGTCGACGCGGGGGTCTACTACAACAAGATCCACGCCGGCGTCAGCATCTCCGGTCACAATATGGGGGGCCTCACCCGCGATGAGGCAGTCGCAAAGCTCACCAAGCTTATCGACGATTCCCAGACCAACCAGATCTTGCTCACCAGTCCCAAGAAGAATTGGCCGGTGATGCCGGATGTCGCCGGGACTCAGGTGGATGCCGCCGGCACTGTCGCCGCCGCCATGGATGCCTCTCGCGCCGGGAACTTCATAGCCAGCATCGGCCATCGGTTCAGACTGTTCTTCCACCACGTCGACGTCCCGATCAAAGGCACCGTGGACTCCGCGAAGATGGACGCCCTCATCGCGAGCGTGGCCAAGGTGCTCGACGTTCCCGCGGTGAACGCCGGACTGACCATCAAGGACGGCAAGATCACCGTGATCGAGGACAAACCCGGCAGTGTGGTCGACCGGGATAAGCTTCGCCAGCAGCTCAAAGCCTTGCTCTTCACTTTCCATGCCACGGAGGTGCCCGTGCCGATGAAAGTGGAGACCCCCGCGGTCGTAGCCCAAGACACTCAGAAAGCGGTGGACGCCGCAAAAACGATGATCAGCGCCGATGTCGTTTTGCAGAGCGACTCCAAGAGCTGGACTCTCACGCCCGATCAGATCGTCAACTTCATGGATATGACCGACACCACACAGGGCGGTGTCTCCACACTGGTGCCCTTCATCTCCGCCACGAAGATGAAGGACTTCTTGGACGGCATCGCTCCCGATGTCGCCACCAAGCCTACGGATGCGACTTTCGAGGTGAGCAGCGACGGCGATTCCGTCTCCGTGGTGCCTTCGGTCGATGGCACGGCTCTGGACCCAGAGAAGACTGCCGAGGCCCTTACTACCGCTGCCCAGCAGACTTCCGATCGCACGGCCCAGGTGCAGGTGACTACCAGCCCAGCGAATCTGACCACTGAAGAAGCCCAGGCCATGGGCATCGTGGAGAAGATCAGCAGCTACTCGACTCCTCCGTACGTGGGCACGCCGAACCGGCAACACAATGTCAGAATCACCACGGAATATGCGAGCAACGTCATCCTGGCCCCAGGCGACGAGTACAACTTCGATCAGCAGATCGGGCCGCGCACGGCTGCCCGAGGCTATCTGACGGCACCGGGAATCGTCGGCCCTGGCAAGCTGGAAGACGTCTTCGGCGGCGGCATCTGTCAAGTGTCCACCACGCTATACAACGCTGTGTTCTTTGCCGGCCTCAAGGTGACCGAGCGGCACAACCATTCCATCTACATCAGCCACTATCCGCAGGGCCGCGACGCGACGGTCTCGGCCGGTGGCCCGAACCTGCGCTGGGTCAACGACACCGACCACTACATTCTGGTCAAGGGCACCTCGAACGGGATCAAGACGACGTTCACTCTTTACGGCACCAACCCCCACCGCAAGGTGACTTACACCACCAGTGGTTTCTACAACGTGGCTGGGAAGACAACCGTTACCACCCTCGACCCGACGCTCGGTCCCGGCACGTCGGTGGTAAAGACAAACGGCCAGCAAGGCATGCAGTGCAAGGTCGTGCGGACGGTGCTGAACCAAGACGGATCCGTGCGTTCGACGGACACCTTCATCAGCACGTATCCCATGGTCCCGAAGACCATAGCGGTGAGTACGGTGACCACGACCACCAGCACCACTCTTCCCGGCGGATCGACCAGCACCACTGGCCACACCACGACGACCGGCCAGTCGTCCACCACCACCAACTTCTAAGCTCCGGCCGCTCCCGGGGGGTCCGCCTCTCCGCTCTCTCTCCTCAAGTCTGCGCCTTCCGGGGCCGATACTTGCTGTATGACAGCATTATGTGCACGCACACGAAAACCGCGCCCGAGCACGGAGCAGGTCCGGGAGTTGGCAGTGCAGGCCAGCCAGCTGGACGTGACCGCTTTTAGCGATCTCTACCGCCACTATTTTCCCCCGATCCTCCAGTTCGTCTCCGCTCGCGTGTCGGGATATCAAGAAGCGGAAGACCTGACCAACACCATTTTTGAGAAAGCCTACGCGGCCATCGGCCGCTACGAGCCGTCTCCGGCCCAATTCTCCACCTGGCTTTACACGATCGCCAGGAACTGCGTCATCGACTACTACCGCAAACGCCGTCTGCCCATCCAGGACGACGCCGAGGCGGAGATGTTGGCCACCGTCGATCCAGCCGACGATCCGGAAACGCTCCTTATCGAGGACGACCGGCGGCGGAGCCTCTGGGCGGCGCTGCGGCAGCTGACCGACGAGCAGCGACAGGTCGTGGGCTGCCGGTTCTTCTTCAACCTGTCCATCCAGGAAGTCGCGACGCTCATGGATAAGACCGAAGGCGCAGTGAAGGCGCTTCAGTTCCGGGCGCTCGAACGGCTGAAGCGCCAGCTGGCGCCGGACGTGCTGACTAGCTGATCCCGCCACCCACATTGCGTCCGAGTTCGCCGGCGAGCGTGTCCCTGTTCTCCTCCGTCACGACCACGACGGTCTTCCGGTCCGGCGGTACAACCCCCAGTTTGGTTTCGAGGGCCTCCAACAACTCCGGACGGCAGACGACGAGCGCCGCTCCGAAATCACCCAAAGGAAGAATCTCCAGTGCGTTGGCCCACCCTCGGCCACCCAGAAGCTCGATAGGACCGAGCTCGTCCACCACAAGAAGATCGCAAGGGGTCGCGTGGGCCAGGGCCTGCGCTCCGCGCTCGAAGACCTCGGGATCGAACCGGAAACCGGGGGTGAGTTTGTCGCCGCCCGGTGCCGACACCGTGTCGTCCGCCATGGCGCGCTCCTCGGCCGCCATACGCCCGTCCGGCGCGACATGCCCGTCAGCCGCGACATGCAAGTTCGGCGCGGCACCCCCGTCCGCCGCCGCCCGTTCGTTCGCGGTGGAAACGCGACCCAAGGCCATCCGCTCACCGGTGCCCAGATCTACGAGATAGCGCTGACCGCCGGCCGCCCCCCGCAGCGCGGCGGGGCCGGCTGGCGGGGATTCCCTCATTGCCGTGGCCTCTTCCGAGCTCTCTACCGGTGCGGCGGCATCTCTCTCCGTGAGCACGCCGGCCACTGACAGGTCACGCCGGCGCGCCGCCTCGACCACCCTCGCGCAGAGCGTGCTCTTGCCTGCGCCACGGCCGCCTGTGATGACGTAGATCTTGCCGCGCGTGTCCGTCATGTCGGAGAGATCGTCGCCCCGATATCGGCCGGCTTACCCCAGTACATCGCGGACGTCACCAGGACATCCGCTCCAGTGGCCGCATAGACCGAGGCGTTCAGTTCGTTGACGCCGCCCGCGGCCGCGATGACTGCCGAAGGCGCTGCTGCCCGAACCGCCTCGACGAGCCTAGCCAACCCAGTGGGGTCCATCTTATCCACTTGAATAACGTCCGCGCCTGCCTGGGCGACCAGGACCGCGTCCTTCAGATTATCGACCTCGACTCCGACTTTCTTTTCCCGAGACCGGCTTTTCAGCTCCCGGATTCGCTCAAGCGCGGCTTCGAGACCTCCAAGCAGGGCTACATGCTGAGGGAAGACGAGGATAGTCTCCGAGAGTCCCAAGCGGTGCGGCAGCGCTCCTCCGGCGAAGACGGCCTTTATCGCGACGCGTTTAGTTCCCGGAAAGACCTTGCGGGTAGCCACCACTTCCACCGACGGATCCACGGCATGCACCCGATCGACGATCCCCCGGGTCCGAGTTGCGATCCCGCTCGCCGCCTCGAGCAGGTTGACCGCCACTTTCCAGCCCATGTGAAGGGCCGCGCCGCTCCCGGTGGCTTCCAGGAAAGTCCGTCCCGGCGGCAAGGCGAGACCGCTGGGCTCGGCGTGGATCACCTCGCACCCGACCCGTTCGAGCAGCCGGGCCGCCTCCTCAGTACAGCAAATGACGGTCTCGTTACGCGTTGCGAAGGTGATGCGGCCGCTCACCGCACCGATGCCGAGCAGGTGCGTCGTCAAGTCCCCGTAAGGGCAATCCTCTAGGATATATGCGTCCAGATCCTGGTCGGAGAAATGTACTGCTGACTGGCGAGACAGACCATCTTGCACGACGAACCTCGATCCCAGTTGGACTGCACATTGCGTCGACTTCCCAGCAGAGGAAACGCCTGCCGCATCGTGAAGCTGCTGCTACGCTATCCCTACCGTCGTTTCCTTCCAACCGGTGAGGAGAGTGTCGATCTCCGGGGAATCCGGGTGACGAAGGACCTCCCCCGGGGGTCCGCTCCGGACCACCTTCCCAGAGCGGTAGACAATAATCCGGTCCGCCATCGTCCGCGCATCGAAGGGGTCGTGGGTGACGAGGAGAATTGGGATATGGAATTTCTCGCGCACCTCTCGGATCACATCCCAGAGCTCGTTCTTCAACGGCACGTCGAGCGACGAAAACGGCTCGTCGAGGAGTAAGGCTTTGGGGCCACGAGCGAGCGCTCTCGCCAGGGCCACGCGTTGTCGCTGGCCACCGGATATCTCCCGAGGCAACCGCTTCCCCAGCCCGATGAGATGGAATAGCTCCAGCAACTTACCGACGCGCTCATGTTGTTCGTCCCTGCTGACCCCCCTAAGCCCATAGGCGATATTGGCCGCGACGTTCATGTGTGGGAACAACGCCAGATCCTGGCCAACGTAACCGAACTGCCGCGCCTGAGGCGGGACCCAGCAACGCTCTTGGCTATCCAGAAGAACCTCGCCATCAAGCGTCACCCGACCGGCGTCAGGCTTGACCAGGCCCGCGATCATGCGAAGGGTCATGGATTTGCCGGAGCCCGAGTAGCCGAAGAGGACCGCCAGCTCGTTCGAGATCTGCCACGAGACATCGAGGGTGAAGCCCTCCACTTCCTTGAAGAGCCGGACGTCTAGTCGCGGTTCCGTCCTCATGCCGGTACCGCCCTCCGCCCAAGACGATTTGAGATGTACATCACGGCTCCCGAGACGAAGACGAGTACCAGCACCATCCACAGCCCCGCCCCCCAAGACCCGCCTTGGGTCTCGCTAAAGATGGCGATAGGCATGGTGTTGGTCTTGCCGGGGATATTGCCGGCCACCATGATGGTGGCTCCGAACTCACCCATGGCTCGGGCGAAGGCCAGAGTCCCCCCGGCTATGATCCCTCTTGCAGAGAGAGGGATGACGATACGCAGAGCGGTCTGGGTCTCGGAACGGCCGAGCATGTATGAGGCGTTCACGAGTTCTTGATCAACGGATTCCATCGAGGCCCGCGCGGTCTTGATCATGAACGGGAAGGACACGATAAACGAGGCGATCACAGCAGCGTACCAGGTGAAGAGCAAACTGACCTCATGGCCGGTGAGGGCATAGAGGGCCTTCCCGAGAACGCCGTTGCGGCCTATCAGGAGCACCAGGAAGTAACCCGTGACCACCGGCGGGAGCACCATGGGTATTGTCAGGAAAAGGTCGAGTAGCTCCCTGCCTTTGAAACGCTTCCGAGCCAATATATAGGCGAGGGGTATGCCCAGGAGCAACGTGACCGCGGTGGCGCAGACGGCAACCTGCAGAGAAAGACGCAGGGGAAAGAGCACGCTCATCGCACTCGCACCCTTTCCCCTGCATGTGACATGGCTCTTCTTGCTCCTAGTTAGCCGGCGGGCTCAAGAACCCGTATTTTTGCAGGACCGCCTGGCCAGCCGGGCTGGCGACGTAGTCGATGAAGGCCTGGCCTAGGGTCTTGACCTTGCTGGCCGCGACAGCCATGACGTACGCGATCGGGCTGTGCCAGCTCGGATCGGAGGTGGCCACCACTTTGACTTTGTCGCCCCCGGCCTTGGCATCGGTGACGAACAGGATGCCGGCGTCTACCTCTCCGCGGACCACGTAGTCCAGCGTCTGCGAGACGTTCGGCGCATAAATGAGCTTGGGCTTGACAGCGGTGAGCAGGTTCAACTTGGTGAGGATCTCAATGGCGGCCTTGCCGTGGGGAGCCACCGCCGGGTCGCCGGTGGCGATCTTCTTGACGTTGGCCTTGGTGAGGTCCTGGAAGCTCGTGATGCCCAGCTTCGAGCCCGCCGGAACGACGAGGACGATCTCGTTACTGGCGAAGGTCTTGACCGAAGCCGGATCGACCAGGTTCTCCTTCAGCAGGTTGTTCACCTGGGTGGGAGCCGCGGAGGCGAACACGTCTACCGGCGCCCCGCCTTCGATCTGCTTCTGCAAGGTGCCGGAGGCGTCGAAGTTGAAGGTGGTCTTCGCGTTGTTCGCCTGGTCGAAGACCTTGCCTATCTCAGCGAAGGCGTTCCGGAGACTGGCGGCCGCCGACACGAGCAGAGGCTGGACGGCCGCGCTTGTGGTGGGGGTGGCGGTGGTCGTGGGGGGAGCTGTCGTCGGCGGGGCCGTCGTCACTGACGCGACGGTGGTGGCGACAGCGGACGAGACGGTGGAACTGCTATTCGTCGCCGACCCGCAGGCAGCCAGCGCAAATGCCAGGATCACCAGCAGCGCGAACACAACGGCCACGGGAAGGGTTCTGCGGAAGAACTTACTCTGCATCTGGGACTCCTTGCTTAGGCTTGCGTTATACCGTGCGCAGTATAACGCCTACTTCTGAGCCGAAGCAACCCTTTCTTGGGACAAACGGCCCACGGCCGTGACGACGCGCTTTCCAACACTGGTTCCCTCAACTCTGGTAGTACGCCCCGTTGGCGCATGCGCGGCAGAGGGCTTCCCCGTCGCGCACGACCTCGCGGCGATCCTGGATCTTCTCGTTACAGCGAGCGCAGTGCACGTTGCTCAAAGGGGCACCGGGCCGGTCTTCCTCCGGGACGATCAACGTGACCGGCGTGCAGCTGAACAATTGGTCGTCCGTCCAGTCACTCCATAAGGTCAGGGGATCGTCGTCCGCTCCCGCGTGCGGCACTTCAGGCCTGGGCGCCAAGCGGACGGCACGATCGGTGGCTATGTCTACGAAGGTGGCAGCCATCTTGCCGTAGTCGATCCATTTGAGTCGCCGCCGGCCGAGGGTGACGCCGGCCACCACGCTCACTGCGTCCGTGGCACAACGGTCCATTTCCACGTACACGATCAGGTCCCGGTAGCTGCGCGGGTCTTCTATCCCCAGCGCGCGGCAACCGTAACGGGCCATCCGCACCCCCATCACCATGCCGTGGCACAGGTGCCCGTGGAAAGTCTGGGCAGCAGCGAGATCTTCCTCTAATGTGCGCATCGCGGCCTCCCGCCTACTCTCGTTCTTCTGTGGGAGCTTCATTCTCCCACCGGCCGCGGCCTAGTGGGGCAGAAGCAGCCGTATTTCCTTGATACCATTCACCATTTGGGCGTTGGTGGGACCGGCGCCGACGAGCCGGAGCGGGAACTCACTGTCTCCCAGGGGGTTCCCTTCCATGGCGTTGGCGACGATGTAGTCGTTGCTCATGGCGATCTTGGCCGAATCGAGCGTCACGCTCGCGCCATCCGTGTCAATTACCTGGATCTGGTAGCCGGCGGCGGCAAGATCTTTGTCGAACGATCCGGCATCGACGTTCGTCTTGCCGTCGATCAGCCCCACCAAGACCCACAATGGAATGCCGGTCCACGTTCTGCCGTTTATGTCTTTCCACGACGTCTGGAGGTTGGCGGCGCTGACGATCGCCGCGAAAGAACCTCGGTCCAGCACCATGCTCTTGGCGCCGCTCAATTGCAGCGTCCAATCGGCCGCAAGACTTTGCACCTTGATCCGTTTGGTCCACTTCACACACAGGAACCCCTCGACCACCTGCTCGGGCTTGTCGGTGACAAAGAGCAGCCGGAATGGGCCCTCATCGGCGTCCAGCGGCTTGCCCTCGCTCTGGTAGGTGAGCATGAGTCGCACCGGCACGTTGGTCTGCTGAGGCGTTCCCTTCACCGGATCGTACGTGGTGAAGCTTCCCTTCAGGATCTGATCCGTGGTGAACGTCATGACGTAGCCATCGCTGGCCGCCAGACTCACAGCACTGTCGGCCGGCAGCCCGCCGACTGCCTTCAGCAACTGCTCGAGGGCGACGCCCTTGTACTTGGCGGGCCCTGTCACTCCCGGTTGAGGCGGGCACGTGTAGCCGCCGTAGCCCTCAATAGCCGGCATCTTCTCCAGGTCGGCGACCGTGAAGGACTTCTCGCCTGCCGGCCCGATCACTTGCAGAACCTGCGCCTGGGCCGCGGTGTTCGCCGCCGGGGTGGAGGCCGACCCGGCGGCCGATGTGGCAAAAGCTGCACCGGGGGTGCCGGTCGTGGCGGGGCCGACCTCGCTGCTGGCCGCACCACACCCCGCGGCAAGCCCGGCAGCCGACAGCGCCAGGAGGAGCGCCAGGAGGAGCAGCAGAGTCGAGCGCCAGGCGGTCTGTCGCATCGCTACCGAACGCTCCCTTTCCCGGTGCACGGAGCGGTCATGGCTATTTGAACTCCATCGTCACGGCGTCTTTGACCCACGCCTTGCCCTGCATCCCCGGCATGACGGTGTTGAGCTTGCCGTCGTCGCCGATGGCAAGGAGGGCATCCGGCGTCTTCTGGATGTCTGCGATGGCGATCTCGGCCATATAGCCGTCCGTCGCGCCGATGTCAACCACCGTCGCGCTGGACTTGACTTTGAAAAGAGTCAGGAGTTCGCTGAAACGCACCCCGGAGTAGTTTTGCGTCCCCAGCTTCGGGTGGTCGGCGGTGATCTTGACGACCGTCATCTTCTGGAGGTCGGCAGCGCTGAGCGTCACCGGGTTGTCCACGGCGCCCTTGACCGTGATGGTGCCGCTGGCGGCGCTCGCGGATCCGCCCGTGGTATCCGTCGAGGCGGCGGTCGTAGTGGTGACAGGGGCCACAGTCGTCGTGGTGGCGCTCGAGCCACCGCACCCAACAACGAAAACCAGCGCCAAAGCGGCCATGAGCACCGCCATGGCTACCAGGTTCTTCCGAAAACGTGGACTCACCGAAAACCTCCTCCTCGACTTTTTGTCAACACATGCCCCGGCGCCCGAGGCGCCAGAGCCACGCCGTGCATCACTGTCACTGCGCGCGTAATGCCCTTGCCATCAAACTGCTCAGTTGCGTCGTCGGTCAGATCGTAGTGATAGAAGACTTTGTAGAAGTTCTTGACCTCCGCCTTGATGTCCAGCTTGTAAACGTCCGGGTACAGCAGGTTGCCCAGCCACTCCATCCCCAGCAGCCGGCCGACGCAGGGCGGACGGTCGAACCAGTCGAAAGGACCGTGCGGGATCTGATAGACCTGCTTGGTCTTGACAGCCGTGATGTTCGCCCAGTCGCTGCCCTTGGTTATCAAGTCGTAGGCCTGACTCTCGTTGGCCGGGTCGCTCGCCACCAGGATCACCGCGGGATCCCAGGCGATGACCTGCTCCAGCGAGACCGGGGACATCCCGTAGCCGGCCTGGTCGACCGGGACCTGCGCGATGTTCTTCGCCCCGATCAGACCGAGCACCTCGGTGTGCTCGGAGCCTTCGGGATCCGTGTTCAGGCCTTTCGCGCCCTCGGCGTAGTAGACGCTGACCCGGTCTGGAATCCGGCGATCTTGGCCTTGTTAGCCGCGGCTTCCTGCAAGATCTTGTCCGCGTATTGGGCCAGCTCCTCCGCCTCTCGACTCCACGCCCAGCAGCTTGCCGAGGTACCGGTAGGTTTCCGCGGTCTTGGCCAGACTACCGTCGACCATGATCACCGGGATGTTGAGCAGGCCCTGGATGCGGTCGGCCTCGGAGATCGAGCTGGAGTCGAGCGTGCCGAGATCGAAGCACCACATCCGGAGCCCGCTTGATGATCTCCTCCACGTTGCCGGTGGTGTTCTTGCCGAACCACCCGCCCAGCCCCACCACGTTCCGGTACTTCGCCGGGATGTACTCCTTCTCGAGGGCGGTGGGCGAGATGTTCCAGCCCACGAGCATGTCGGGGGCCAGCGTGTAAATGAGGTTCGTGCCCATCGGGCTCGTGCAGTAGACGGTCTTGATCGGGTCGGGGATGGTGACCTTGCGCCCGGCTTGGTCGGTGATGGTCACTTTGCTTTGAGCCGCTCCGGCCGCCGTGGTGGGGCTGCTGCCGGTGGTTTGCGTCCCGGCAGTGTCCGCCGACGAACCGCAGCCCACCGCCGCGATGCCGACGACAAGCAGCACGACCACCAGGGACGTGAGGGCCGACACTCCGAGAGGCGTCATCCGGCGACGCCCTCGTGAAGCCGTCCTTGTCCCATCACCACCGGAACTCGGTATCGACTGCTGCCTTGAGGCCACTTGTTTCCCCTCTTGCGGGTTTGTTGCGAACCGTGGGATCACGTCCAGGTCGTAATCCGTTTCGCAGTATAACGGTTTGTGAGGCCGCAAGGCAAGAGGCCCGCGAAGTGTTGCGCATGAAGCATCGGCCGCCACGAAGCACCCGCCGGGCCCGCCGGGGAGCGGACCGGCTCAGACGGTGCGGGCCGCGCAGACCTTCAGCGAAGGATCGGTGAGCGGGTCACCCTCGAGGATGCGGACGGGGATGCCGTAGATGTCCTCGAGACTGGCCTCGGTAAGCACCGTGCCCGGATCGCCCAGAGCGATCAGCCTGCCATCCTTGATCAGGCCGACCTTCGAGGCGCAGGCGAAGGCGTGGTTGGGGAAGTGTGACGACATCAGCACGGCCAGATCCCGCTCGTGAACGAGGGATCTGATCAACGACAACAGCCGGGCCTGATTGCCGAAGTCGAGGTGGGAAGACGGCTCGTCCATGATGAGCACGCGAGGCTCCTGCGCCAGGGCCCGCGCGATCAAGACCAGCTGTCGCTCGCCGCCACTCAGTTCCGTATACGGCCGGTCCGCGAGGTCCTCGATGCCCATCCTGTCCAAGGATGCTCGGGCCACCGACTCGTCGTGGGTGGAAGGGCTGGACGTGAGCGGGATGTGCGCCGTGCGGCCGGTGAGCACCACGTCGAGCACGTGGAAGGGGAATGGCGCCGTGTGGGCTTGGGGGACGTAGGCGAGGAGACGGGCGCGCCGCCGGCGGGGAAGAGTGAGGATGCTCTTGCCATCCACCAGCACCTCGCCACGTTGGGGCTGGATGGCCCCCAAGATGGTGCGGAACAGCGTGGTCTTGCCCACGCCATTAGGGCCGAGCAGGCATAGGTTCTCGCCGGGCTCGATGGAGAGGCTCACCCCGCTCAGCACCGTCCGCTGCCCGTAGCCGCAGGCGATGTCTCTTAGCTCGAGGATCACGCCCACGCCCTCCTGGTGCGGGCGAGCAGAAAAATGAAGAACGGCGCGCCGATGAGCGCGGTCAAGATGCCCAGGGGCATCTCGAGCGGCCCGGCCATACGCGCCAGGTCGTCCACCAACACCAGGTAGACGCCGCCCAGCACCGCCGAAACCGGCAGGAGCCGCCCGTAGTCGGGACCCACCAGGCCGCGAGCCAGGTGCGGCATGATCAGCCCCACCCAGCCGATGATCCCGGCCACACTCACAGCGGCCGCCGTCATCAGCGTGCAGGCGCCGATCACGATTATCCGCATCTTGCCGGTCTCCGCGCCCATCGCCTGCGCCTCCTCGTCCCCGAACGACAGGGGGTTCAAGTGCCAACGGAC
The DNA here is from genome assembly GCA_963772095.1 of uncultured Thermoleophilia bacterium. Classification (GTDB taxonomy): domain Bacteria; phylum Actinomycetota; class Thermoleophilia; order RBG-16-64-13; family RBG-16-64-13; genus Chersky-299. The sequence goes on along the minus strand of CAVYVU010000019.1, from coordinate 24,244 downwards.
GAGCAGGAGCGCCGTCCCGCCCACCACCATGGGCCCGGCAAGGATCAGCAAGTCCTGCCTGTTGATCGCGGCCAGGCTCCCCATCAGCCAGAAGGTGATGGCCGGAAGCTTGTCGTAAGGATCGGCGAGGACTTTCAGCACCGAGATGAGCGAGGTGAAGACGGTGCCCACCAAGATCCCCGTGAGCACCAGAAACAGTGTGGGATCTCCCCGCCGCAGCCGCCCCGCCAACATGTACGTGACGAGCACCGCCGCAAGGCCAAAAGCAAGCGCCAGGATTTGAGTGACGAAAACGCTTTTTGACAGCATTATGCCGAGCGCCGCCCCGAACCCCGCGCCCGCTGAGGCCCCCAGGATGTCGGGCGACACCAACGGGTTGCGGAACATGCCCTGGTACGCGCCGCCCGATATCGAGAGCCCCGCCCCGATCAGCATCGCAGCCACGATCCGCGGCAGACGGACGTTGAGTATCACCGTGCTGACGTTCGCCGGCACCGCGGTGTGCACCAGGCCGAGCTTGGTGCCGAACAGCCGGAACAGCTCCGGGATGGAGACGTGGTACCGCCCGAAGGTCAGAGACAGTACGAAGACGAGGATGGGCACGATGATGAGGGCCGGCAGCCGCAAACGCACCGCGGCCACCCTGAAGCGAGCGCGGAGCCCAGGCGCGGGCGTGGGACCAACGGCCGCCCCGGCGTGGGTCGCGTTCTCGTCCGCCGCCCGGTCAGCCCCGATCATGCCGCTAGACACGTCGACTCGCAGTCCGCGGAGCCACATCGCCCCGACGAATGTGCACCATCGACGCGCCGTTCTCGAAGACGCTTCGATTGCCGCCCTCCTGGGTGGCCTCCCAGGCTCTCGCCGAGTCCGTCACTACGGTCCCCGCGAGGACGTCCACTCCCCAATCGAACCAGAGCGGGGTGAGAGGCACGCTCGGTCCCACCAGCACCACGTGGGCCTGCGCAGCCAGCTCCAGCAGACGGGGCAGGGTCTTGTTCATGAGAGCGGTCCCGGTGATGAACACGAAATCCTGTCTCGGTAGAACATATTCGGCGGCAAAATCTGGCAGGTCGCCTTTTTGAGGGTTCCTCTCCAGGATGGTGAGTTCGCAATGGTCCGCGAGCTGGCCCAGATCGGGAAAGTGGCCGACAACGACGACCTTCTTGCCCTCCAGCTCCGGCCCCATCTTCGCGAACACGGGACCAGATGCGACCTCGGCCAACGGCCGGCCCAGCCAACTCTCGACCCGGGCGGGCTCATTGAAGAACGAATTGACAGCGGCAAGACCTACAGCAGCCTCGAACAGGTTCCAGCTTCTCAGGTAAGCGGCCAACTCTTTGCGCGGGGTGCCGGCGATGGGAGATTTCAGCGTGCGCGCCTGTCCCGGGTCGCGGAAGCTCTTCGCCATGCCCACGCCATCGGAGCGAACGAGCGTCCAGGTCCTGCCCACCAGGCAGGCATCGGCGATGCCGCTATCGGGCAACTCCTCGAGAAGCCGATCGTAGATGGTCCAGCTGTCGGTCATGTCTGGTGCCCTCTCAGCTGTCGCTCGCTCCCGGCGAGGCGAACAACTTCGGTTGGCCCGCGCCGTCGCCCGGCGGGGGAACAACCTGCGTCGTCCGCGCCTTCGTTGTCTGTGCTGGAGTATAACGTGGGCGGGGGGTAGGGCCAACTGGCGTTGCGGGGGTATGGCTATCGCTTGGCCGGTCCCACCCTTGGAGCGCTGGGGCCTGGCACGCATGCTGGGTGGTGGTCTGCGATCCGCGCCTCCATCGAGCCTTCCTGCCCGGCGGTCGCGCCGCTTAACCTGGGCGCAGAAGGTCCTGGCCTGATAGCCGGTTTGGGCCGGAAACGCGCAATGTGGGAACCAAAGATCAGCCGAAAAAGGAGGCTGCATGACTGAGGACAGTCGATTACGAACGCCTGATCGAACTGTACAAGACTCATCATCCTCAAGGAGCCGCAACCGCTGGACCTCACGAAGCGGAGCGGGCGGCCTGGGACCGCCTGCCGCACAAGTCGAAGAGATAATCCGCGACACCCCGACGCCGTTCTCGACGTCCCATTCGGACAAGCGAGCCGCACACCCGCCGTGTCTACAGCGAAGCCGACCGGCGTCGGCACATGCAAAACGCGGCGTCCAATACCGTGTACCTCAAAGAATCCGACGCACTCTAGTCTTTGGGGTCACTCCCGAACGGCAACTGCTCAAACTGCTCGTGCGCCCTTGGTGCTCGCTTGAAGGTCACGTTTCCAAACCGCGACGGGTAGTCAGTGCCGCTCAGCAGGTCAGCCACGGCGAGTGTTACATGAACTTCCTACGGCGAAACACTCTAACGTCCTCTGCGGTGAGGTTGAACCATTCCCCTCGGAGCCGCCGGTAAGCGAATCTCGAATGCCAGTAGGCTTCGATTCCAACGGGGTCATCCGTCATAATCTTGTGCACTAGTTTCAGTTCCTCAGGCAAGACAAGCTGGACCTCGTACGCTCGTTTCTCAGCGCAGACACTACGGCCGATCTTGTAGTACTTGCCCAACCTCAACAGATAGACGAATCCCGCGATTTCGACACTCGAATCATCGCTGCCCGCAGGCTCCGGCACCACAGCAGCCGCAATCGGTCGGCAAAGCTCAGCGACTTCGTCTAGGTCCGCTCGCGAATCACAGTATTGCAGCACTAACGAAGCGCGCTTCGCCTTGCTGCCGAGGCGCTGAAAAGTCTTTGGATTTGGAAACGTCGGGTCTGACCTTGACTTCATCCCGAGTTCGCTGTTGGTGGGAAACCGATGCAACTCCTGGGTTACTGAGACTAGCTTCTCCAAAAGAAGTTCAGTGGGCAGTGCCGTTTGCATCACATTCGGCGTGTACCCAGCCTCGCGCACGGCGTCGCTCCATCTGGCCCAGTATCTGCCGCTCCAGTCGGTCTCTCGTATACCTGTCTCGGCCTCGAAACGGTCACGGCCCAGGGGCTGGCCACTGTTCGCAGCGGTTGTGCGCCTTATCTCAGACAGGATGTATTCCCTGGTCACCACTGCCAGGTGTCCCCGGACGCCTCGACGACGTGACGCTTCGGAACGTCCAGGTTGTCGCCGTAAGAGAGGAGGTTTTCGTTCATGGCTGAAGCGTATCAGTCGGCTGGCATCGCTCACAATGGGCCATGGGAGCGCCGAAAGGGATGGTTACCCGCTGCTAACAGCCTGGTCGAATAGCGGTCGCTCGAAATCCCGCACAAAATCGGAATGCTCATAAAGTGCCTCTAATCCCGCTTGACTTCGGGCAAGAGTACTTGCATGCCCTCGCGTTGGCGAACTTCATGGCACGGAATAAAGGCGTTTTGCAGGGGACACCAGAAGAGCATTTCCACGATGCGCGTCCTGTCCGAAAGCCAAGCGGCATCGGTCCAATGCTTGAGCGCGGGACTTTCGACTGAAGCTAAGCATGGAGCTCGTGACGAGTGTCAGCAGGCTAGCTTGAGACGCTTCTTCACTCTTCGACCACATCAAGCAAGGACCGCTGTTACTTTCGGGTCAGTGTCCCCCTCCACAAAAGAAATATGCCCCTCTTCCATTAGTAGTTGGGAAGAGGGGCAATAGTAGCTGACGTGAGTATGAAGCCTAGGCTTCACCCCGTCAAGGGTTATTATCGGCGATTCGCACGCGAGACTAAACTCCCCTTTTGCTGGCAATCGCGGGCGGCTGGTCAGGGCCGGAGGTCCACAATAGACGAGCGAAATGCGCTCTTGCGTGTCCGTATTGTGTCCACGCCGAACAAAACATGCCGTTTACAGGCAGGGTTGTAGGGTTCCTAAACTCCATTTCAACTTCGGAATCACTAGCCCGCAGGCAGTGCTCCCAGAGTTCACAAACAGTCTGCTCGGCGCTGGTGCCCAGTCATCCCAACGCTGGGCGTAATACGGCTTTGCCATAGACGCTGCCGGCAATCAAGCAGCCCGAGGTAATTCAAGAAGAACGATACGGAGATCAAGTGACGAGCCAACCGGCAAGCGCCAATCAGCGCCGGTGACTCATCACTTCTCTGGCTTCATCTTGAGCACAGACCCGGCCCTTCAACCCTCCTCGGCCGGATCCACCCAGTCCGAAAAGTGCCGGTCGAACACCTCTTTGAGCACCACTTCGGCTTCAGACTGAAGCGCGCGGTACCGCCGCATCAGGTCTAACCCACGCGGCGTCAGCGCGGAGCCACCGCCAAGGGTCCCGCCGACGCTCCGCTCCAGGAGCGGGAAGCCAAGCCTCTGTTCGGCGGCGTGGAGGATCCGCCAGGCCTTGTTGTACGACATGCCGAGCTCAGCGGCCGCTTTGCGCAGCGAGCCCGTGCGCTCGACACCGTCGAGGAGCCGCGCCGGTCCCGAGCCGAAGGCTCGACCCTTGTAGTCCAGCCAGATCTTGTAGGCGAGCTTCACGAAGCACCTCCTGGCGAGGACGAGCCGGCGGGCTGGTCGTCAGCAGCCGGCGCCGCTGGGGGCGAGGTCGGCGCCGCATCCGGAGAAGCGGCGAAAGCCGCCGCTGAGTCCGTAGTCGAAGCCGCGGCCGGGGGCAGTCACCGCTGATTCGAAGTCGCCGCGGGACCCGAAGCCCCGGCCGTCGGCGCGGACGCCGACGCCGGCCCGGACAGGTATATCTCAGTGCCGCAATACGGACAACGGACAAGACCTTTACCTGCCAACTCCAGGCGGCCACCGCAATTAGGGCAGGTGCCGTCTTTGATCTGAGCCGCTTCGGCCGAGACCAACTCGCCGCGGTCCCAGTTCACGTATCCGCGGAACAGGTCCTTCCCGATGAGGTCGTACACGTAGCCCTTCACCTGGTCGCGGGTGAGATTGCCCTCGATGGCCAGGTCGGCCACGGTCACCTTGCCTCGGGTCGTCACCGCGTCGAGGATGTTGCGCTCCTTGTCGGCCTTGCTCTCCTCTTTGATCTCACCGCGGGCACTCAACAGCAGGTAGATGCCCACCGCCAGGAACGGCAGCGAGAAGAGCACGAACCCGAGCCCGATCCCCGTCGCCCGCGACCCCGTGGCCAGGCCCGTGCCCAGCCAGACGTCGATGCCTATACTCACGACGATCAGTACGATCCCGATTATCCTGCTGCGCATCGCGACCTCCCAGCCGCAGCGTTTGGTCTCTTCATCACGAACTCTCCTGATCAGCCGGCGCGGAAACCACCTCCGCCACCGCCACCTCCAAAGCCGCCACCGAAGCCGCCGCCCATCCCACCGAACGCTCCGCGGCCGGAGCCCGTGCTGGAAGGCGCGGAGGTCAGCACGCTGGACATGTTGTTGAGACTGCCGAACAGGCTATGCGAGATGGTATCCAGGTTGAAGCCGCCACCCGGTATGGCCGGACCGCCTACCCCACCGGGGATCCCGCCGGCCAAGCCGCCGCCTATCGGACCACCGGCCGGACCCATCTGACCTCCCATGCCGTATCCCCAACCGGGGATGAAGATGGGGTGATACCAGATGGGCGGAGGAACGTTCAGCCCTTCGAAGCGCCGTACCCACTCCTTCTCCACGCCGAATGCTATGGCGTAGGCCAGGTATTTCTCGAAGGTCTCCTTCGCAGCCGCCTGATCCTGGAACCGCGTGAGGTCGTGCAGGTAGTTGCGGAACGCCTGCCACTTCTTCTGCTCCTGGGCGCCCTTGGCGGTGCGGTGCGGCATGAACGGCGCGAAGGCCCACACGATTATCGACGCGACGATCGAACCGAGCAGGAAGTAGCCCCAGCCGGGAACGTGCGTGAGCGCCAGCAGTGCCGTGAGCCCTCCGAGCACGACGGCCACCCCGAAGCCCCAACCCAGCCAATGGTTGCGCACGTCTTTGGGATTCTGCGCGAAAAAGCCCTGCGTGGTGACCTCTTGATAGACCGCGCTGCATATGGGATCGACGTGGGCGTAGAAATGATTGCGCAGATCGTCGGTGGTGACTTCATCAGCGTTGGCGCTGAACAGCGCGTCCGCCACCTCTCGCTCGTAGCCCTGGAGATCGTCCAGAGGCTTGAGCCGCTTGAAGGTGGTATGGGTGCCGCCGAAGAGGCCTTCCTTCTTGTCGTCGGTCATCTCGATGTAGCCGCGGTGGGCCAGGTCGACAATGGTGGATATCACCTCTTTGGTGTCCACCTTCTCGTCGATGAGCGCGCCGGCCAAGCCCGGTCGGAGGTCGGATGGCGGCTCGGTCACGTATTTGGCGTAGGTCTGCGCCGGGGCGTCGCGTCCGCGCCTGCGCCAGATGAGCAGCATGGCCAAGAACGCGATGATGGGCAAGAGGAAACCGATCTTCGGCACGGCGAAAGCCGCCACGCGGCGGGCGGTCCAGGTGAACTTGACTATGCCTTTGGGGAACCCGGTGACGATCCAGAAGTTGGTGTACGGGGGAATGTCTTTTGCTTCGTAGACCATCGTGGAAGCCGCGGGCGAGGTGACGCTCGTCTGCACGCTCGGGTCCGCCTGCACCGCTGAAGTCATCTTGCCGGCGGCCACCGAGTCGGGGATCTTGACCGTGGCCTTCACCGCCGCGATGGTCACCGGCGTGTCGGCGTCGAACACGTACCAGCGCAGCTCGTCGCCCTGGTCGAAGAACTGGATCACCCCTTGGGCCCGGTAGTGGAAGGTCCACGTGGCCGAGGCATCGGTGATGTCGAAGTTGATCTGGATGATCTCGTTGTTGCCCTGTTTCGAGGCGCTCCAGGTGCCGGGGGTGGTGTCGCTCGCGGACACTTTGGGCAGCGGCGCCCCGTTCTGGAGCACCTGGATGTCGGCGATGCCATCCATGTTCTGGGTGGGGATTGACCGCGACACAAAGTGGAAGTTGCCTTGGAACGCGAACGTGACGTTCTCATCCACCACGGCGTCGCCGTTCTGCTGGACGTTCAGGAGGACGTCCATGTTGCTTATCTGCCACTCCTTGGCCTGAGCCTGCGCCGCCGGAGCGGGCAGCATCACGAGCGCCGCGATGAAAAAGGCGACAAAGAGGGCGGCCGGCACGCAGAGCCAGAGCCCTGCCCTCGCCCGCCGCCTCACGCGGACCCGGACGCGGGACCGCCGCCAGACGCGCTCGCGCAAGCGAAGCCTCAGTCCAAGCCTACGCCAAGGTCTCATTTGGTCTCCGGTTCGGCGGGCTTGTCGGCGCCGGCATCCGCCGGGGCGCCCGCATCGGCGGAGTCGGTTGGCGGAGCGGCGTCGGCGGGCGCGCTCGCCGCGGCGCCCTCCGCGCTTTCACCCGCCGGCTTCGCGCCGCCGGTCAACTGATACCCACAGTTGGGACAGAACTTGGAACCTACCGGCAGTGTGGCCTTGCACTGCGGACAGGTGATCGTGGCGGAGAGGTTCGTGCCGCATTCCGGGCAGAACTTGCTGCCGAAGGGGATGTCCTTGCCGCAGTTGGGGCAGCGCACCTTGGGCTGCGCGCCTCCGGCCATGGCCTGCTGCAACATGCCCGGGATCATCATGCCTAGGCCGGCGCCGGTACCGAGGCCAAGCCCCGCGGCCGCGGCGGTACCCACCGTGCTGCCCGTACCACCACCACCGCCACCGGCTCCGCCACCGGAGCCGGCGCCGCGCGCCAAGTCGCCGATCGCTTGCGCCGCCTTGAACTGGAAGTAGCGGTCCATGCCACCCACGGCTTCCATTCCGGAGCGTTCGTCGATGCGCTTCTGCACCTCGTCCGGCGGCGAGATGGCGTTGATCAGAAAGTCGACGATGGCGAGACCGTACTGGGCGAAGTCGTCCTTGATGCGCGCTTTCAGGCCCGCGCCCAGTTCATCGAAGTAACGGGGCAGATCCAACACAGAATCGAGGTGCTCACCCAGGATATCCGCGAGCCTTCCCACGATCACCCCGCGGAGGAAGTCCTCGATCTCGGTGTTGGTAAAGATCGAGCGCGTCCCCACGATCTTGAGCACGAACAACTTGGGGTCGGTGATCTGGATGCTGTAGATGCCGTTCGAACGCAAACGGATCATTTTGAATTCTGAATCCCGGAAAAGGATGGGCTCAGCCGTGCCCCACTTCAGGTCCGTGAACGTGCGCTGACTGACGAAGTAGACCTCGCTGCGAAACGGTGAGTCGCCGAAGAGCGGCAGCGTGAGCACCGTGGTGAGCAGGGGGATGTTCTGAGTGGCCAGGGTGTGCCGCCCCGGCCCAAAAACGTCGTAGGCTTTGCCGTCCCGAAAGAAGACCGCCCACTGGTTTTCCCGGACCACCAACTGGGAGCCCACCTTGAAGTCGCCCGAACCCTGCTCGGGGATGCGATGGACCATCTCCTCGCCCTGCTCGTCGACAAACTCGATGAAGTTCATGAGGGCCACGGTCTACCTCCCGGCTCCGGTGATGAGATGTTCTCGCTCGGTGAAGAAAGCATCCAGGGCGTTCACTTTATCGTCAAGCAGCTCGATGTCGGGACGGAGCGAGGGGCTGTCCGCCGATAGCGCGTTGCAGAAGTCTTCCAGAGCCCGGGCCTGCTCCTGCACCTGGACGTCGTATTGGTACAGCTGGTCAAGGACGGGCTCATCCACCTTGACCGTGTCGAAGAGCCCCGCGTAGCCATAATCGGCGAACTGGATGCGATCGCGCACCTTACGCAACTTGCGAAGGGCGATGTCCAGATCGTCCATCGGATCGAGATCCGACCGGCGGGTCAGGTCGAGCATCACGTCGTCGAGTTTGTGCCGGCACGCTTCCAGCCGCTCGGCCACGTAGAGCCGCTCGATCTTGTCGGCCTCGCGCCGCAATTCCTTGTCCTTGTATCCCCGATACCCGGGCAGATGGTGCGCGGCCCTTTCGAACCAATTCTTGCTCTCTTCAATTCTTGTCCCGATATCCGCCATGACGCCCCCTTTCCTTTTGTAGCTAGGCCACAAGGTCGTCGAATTCACGAAGTAGGAATCTCCAATTGGAGTTCAACACATATCGTAGGTCCCAGACCGCCGGAAGGAAAACCAGTTCCTCTTTCGTCAGGTCCAACTGATACTCGATGGAGAGCAGGTCGTGGAGTTCGCGAGCCACCACGGCCAAATAGACAAAGTTGGCCAGGGCGCGGGCATCCTGCCTGCCTACGACCACGGGGGAGACGGTGCCGAAGCCCGGGCCTTCGTCGGCGCCTTCGTCACCGACCGCACCGGCGGCTGCGCCGGCCGGGGCGCTACCCGACGACCCCCCGAGCGCGGGCACCAGTACTGGGCGGGCGGGCGCCTCCGCCGGGAGCCCCGGCGTCAACTCCAGCTGCGGCTGAGCCATCACCAAGCTGACTCCCAGCTGCTGGACCACGGCTCGGGTCAAAACGAATGCAGGCACGTAGAGGTAGGGCGGTCCGGGCGCGGCTGCCTTGCGGATCCCCTCCCAGGCCTGATCGGACGGCAGTTGCATGTCGGGAGCCAGCGCCACTTGGCCCGTCCTCACTCCGCCCTGAGGCGAAGCCACGAACCTCCATATAGCCAGATAGCGTACGTCGCTGGGGACCGCCAGCTCGCTGGTTATAGCCGCAGTGAGCGGCTGGAAGGCTGTGAGGCCTTCGTCGCCGGGCTCGTGCACCAAGCCGCACGCGCGGCATAGAAAAAGGGCGGCGTCGTCACCGCCCTCCAGGGGAAGACCGCAGTTCCTGCACAGCAGGGGGACAAGCTCAGCTGGAGAAGGGCTCGTGGTATTCCACCTCCCCTTGTAGGCGGAAACGCCATGCGGACACTAGGGCTGCCGCAGACACTATCACGCCGGCCGCCACGGCGGATAACGACATCTCGCCGGATCCGGGCGCGGCGTGGGCCAGGACCGCTACGATGACGGCGAGAAGGGCCACTCCGCCCATGAACGCAGCCACCCGGCCCGCATTCGAGGCCGGAGCCCGGCCGGAATACACCGTCCCGTTGCGTCCGTCGATCATCACCGCGTACCGGCGATCCTCGAAGACGTAGTGGAGAGACCACAGCGGATAGTAGAGAAGGGTGGTGGACTCCCGCAGCGCAAAAAGGTGGGTATCGGGGGAGTTGGCGGCGGAGACAGGGGTCAATACCACTTTTCGCCCCTGGTCGGCGATCTCGGTTGCGCTGCCCTCGGCCTCGAGCACGAAGGCGTCCGCATCGATCTCGCCGGGAAGCAGCGGCACGGCAAACTCGCGTCCGGTGATGCGAGGGCGATTCACTCCGAGAGCCCCCAGGTCGGCCGCGGCCTCATAGTAGCGACGCTCGTGGAGCTGGCCCTCTTGCACGCTTTCCTGGGCGACCTTCAGTTCGACCGTGTCCTGCCCAGGGATATTCTTCGCGGGGTCCAATAGTGGTGTGGAGACGAGACGGGTCCGCAGCCTCTGCCCGAACTCCCACCCGGTCACCAGGGCCCGATATTCCCAGATGGGCAGGTAGAGAAGCCTGGCCTCAACGAAATGCGCCCGGCGAGCCGCCCCGAGTATGCCGGGCTGCTTCTCGAGCCAGTCGGTGGCCCGAGCGACCGCCTGGAGGCGCTCCACCCTCGGCCTGAAGAACCAGCGGGCGCAGCCCCCTTTCGTCAGCACCAGGAGGCGGACGCCGCAATGTTCGCACTTGAGGGTGCGCGTGTCGCCAACCGTATGCACAGGCCCCGCACATTGCGGGCAGCAGGTGGCGTGAAGCACCGGCTCGCGCTCCTCGCCGAGACCTGCGCCGGCGAACGGGTCCGGCCCCGCACCGACAGCCGACGCCGGTTCAACCGCCGGCCCGGAATCGACGGCGGCTACGCCGCCGCTTGCCTCAGCCATGGCGCACCACCGTCCACGTCACCACGATCCAAGCCACCAAGGCTGTGACCAGAACGGCGATCAAGCGCAGATACAGCCCCGGCACAAAGGCGGCCTCTGCCAGCAACAACGCGGCGGTGCCCAGAAACACTGCCTGGTCTCGCGCCGTTCGGCGACGACCTCGGCGGCCGTTCACCGTAGACGATCCCCTGTCCCGCGGCGATGATCGCAGCGTAGGGTCGGCCGTCCACGTCTCCCATCGAGTACTTTGCCGGATAGTAGCCGCGATATTCGACGAGCACCCGGCTTACAGCCGGGTCGGTCAGCGCATGCGTCAGGGTCTCTTCGACCAGTGCTAAGTCTGGTGGGGTCAGCGCCGGGCCGGGCGCCGTCGGCGCCAGCCCGGCCGGCATCGGTCCCGCGGTGCGCGATGCCACAAGCCCCTGACCGTGGTCCGCCACGTCGAGCATCTGCCCAGGGGCGTGCCCCAACTCGGCCACCCACGGGGAAGGCAGCGCGGCGAGCGGTGTGATCTTCTCGCCGTTCGCTCCAGAGATCTTCAGGAAGGGGAAGAAACGCAGATCTCCGACCGTCGTCGAGGTTTGTTCTGCCCGTGACCGACCGCGTAACAGTCCCGGAGACACACTCTTGGAGATCCATGCTCGGAGCCAATCCTCCGCTTGGGCTCGGGTCACATCCACCCGTTCCGAAACGACTTGCACCAGGACGCCCCCCACCTTGGTGAGGCTGGAGCCGCAGGCGGGGCAGACCACCGAATCCGCGTCGTGGGGCATGCTCACGGCGGCCCCGCATTGCGGGCACGACGCCACGGACAGCCGCGGCACAACCTTTAGTGTCTGGTCGGTTGACGTGATCATTCTGCTAATCTATCGCCCGTCCCGCCATTATCTTGATACCCGAGGCACGCCCGATTGTTGACTCCTATCGGCCCACACACATCTGAGCACTCTCGTCCTCGCGTCCGACTGGTGGCGGCGGACCTCGACGGCACCCTTCTGGACAACCAGCATAGGCTTCGCCCTCTGACAGTCCGGACGGTCCAAGCCTTGGCCCGACTCGGGATCCCCACGGTGCTGGCCACAGGCCGCATGTTCTGCTCGGCCCTGCCTTTTGCCCGCGAGCTGGGGCTGAGCGGCCCGTTGGTGGCCTACCAGGGCGCCCTGATCCGGGAGGCCGCGAGTGGCAGGACCATCCACCACGACCCTCTGCCTCTCGACCTCGCGCGGGAGATACTCGATTTCCTCGAGCCCGGGGAGTGGAGCACCAACCTGTACGTGGACGACATGCTGTTCGTGGAACGTCCCAGCGAAGCCACGCGAAGGTACGAACAGCTTTCGGGGATGACGACCCACCCAGTCGGAAGACTGACCCAGTTCCTCGCCACGCCGGCCACCAAGATAGGCGTGGGGGCCGAACCGCATGAGATCGACGAGTTGAGCGACCGCCTCCGATCTCACTTCGGCTGCCGGGTGAACGTTGTCAAAACCTGGCCGTTTTTTCTGGAGATGACGAACCCCACTGCCTCAAAGTCGCGGGCTCTTGAGCTGCTCGGGACGCTGGGGGGCTTCACCGCTGCCGAGGTGCTTGCCTTCGGAGATTCCTACAACGACGCGGATATGCTTGCCTGGGCCGGCACCGGGGTGGCCATGGGCGACGCTCCGGAAATGGTCAAGGCCGTGGCCGACGAGGTCTGCGAGGGTGTGGAGGAGGACGGCTTTGCCCGTTTCCTTTCCCGGCAAGAATGGTTTCCCGCTGCGGAATTGGGACTGTAGGACGAGTCGGACGAGAACGACCGGCCGGCGGCGCCGCTCCCGAGGAGCGGCGCCGCCGCCGACTTACGCGTAGCGGAGGATCCCGGCGACGCCGCCCAGATCGTCGAGCAACGGGACATCTTCCGCCACCTCGACGAATGCGTTCTGCAGCACAGCCAGCCTCACCAGCTCACCGACAGCGTCGGCCACGGGCACCACGCCGCCATCGCAGCTTGCGCAGCGCTCCGCGTGCGTCGGCGCCACCCAGTCGCAGTCCTTGCATCTCCAACCGGGTACGCGATAGTTGCGGTCCACGAGCATCGTCTTGAGTTGGTGGCCGGTGAGGGCCTCGAGCACTTCGTCAAAGCCGGCTACGCCGTGACCTTTCGCGCCCAGGCCTTCGTTTATGCGGCTGGCGAGCCCTTCCATCTCCTTGTGTTTGGCCGTCTCCACCGCCTCGCGTGCGCTCACCAGCATCTGACTGGTGGTGGCAGCCGCGTCCCACGGTATCTCGGCCACGACCTTCGCCGCCAAAGCCGCTGGCAGCATCCGTCGGAAGGCCTTGGCGATGTCATGCTGGGCGCAAAGCGCCACCCTGCGCACTCCCGAACTCTCGACAAGCTTTGCAAGTGCGTTCGCCACGTCCTTGTGGTGGAGTTCCGCCAACTGGTCCACCCGGGCGGCCGCGTAGTATTCCTTGACTCCCAACTCGCCCGTCTGCCGATCGGTGCTCTTGAGATGAGGACCGGTGAAATCGTCCTCCTGCGACACCCGCCATTCGTTCACCAGATAGATGCTGGAATCGTCGTTGCTGACGCGCGCCACCACAAACGGCTCCAGGAGAGACAACGCGTGCACTACCGGCCGCACGTAGGGTGAAGGCTCTACGACGAGGCGGTTCACCAGTCTCAGAGGAAGCTCCATCTGCTCGAACATGCCGCCGCCTCCGTCGGCAAAGACGGCCAGCCCCTGCGTCTCTGGCGGCACCTCGTAGCGGAGCACATCCAGGACCCGTTGCAGATCGTCCTGCAGCATTTTCTTCTCTTCTTTAGAAGTGTCGCGTTCTTTGGTAAGGCGAGTGAACTCGCTGTTCAGGAACGTGGGAGCAAACTGCCGCCAGTCGTCCAGACGACTTGTCGATAGAGTGACAGTAAGGAAGAAACCTTTGGACCCACGAGCGCCTGCAAGAGCTTTCAACTTCTCGCGGGCAACGGAGATACTTTCGATCATGGCTCTAGCCCCTTAGCGTTGGAACGGTCTGCCGGAATAAGATCGACCCTTTGTCCCGGCCTACACGTCGTCGGCCTCGGCTGCAGCCTCGTCTTCAGCGGGTGGGCCTCCTGCCTCGGCCGGGATGGGCGCAGCACCCTTATGATTCTGGACAGCCTGCGAAGCCTGTTGGTCGCGGAGTGACTGATCTCTCCGCCAACGCTCCTCACGATCCCGGAACTTGTCGACCAAGGCGGACCTGCCTTTGTCGTGTGTGGGGTCCGCTACGTTCATCGTTCCCGGGTCGGACAGTGCGGCCTCCATCTTCTGCGTGGGAGTGCGAGGACGCTCTCTGCCTGAGCGCTCGACCTTCTTGTCGGCCATCTCGTCCCCTTTCGGTTCCTAGAAGGTATGGCCCGGTCGAAGGGCCAGAAAACACTAGTCCTGAAGCCACGCGATCCGCTGGACCCCGAGCCAGGACTATTTTGATACTACCCCTTCACGGGACACGGCTAAACGATTGTGCGCGGCTCAGGTAGCTCACCCGGCCTCCGGCTCCTCAAGCGCCGCGATCTTCGCCAAGCGCCTCCGGAACCGCTCGGCTCCGCTGAAGCGCGCCGCCAGAAACGTCCGTACCAGCTCCCAGGCCAGCGCCTCTCCCACCACCCGGCTTCCCAAACAGAGCACGTTCATGTCGTCGTCTTCGACTCCCTGCCTGGCTGAGAAGGCGTCGGTGACAAGGGCCGCCCGAACCCCGCGGACCTTGTTCGCCGCCACGCACGCCCCCACGCCGCTGCCACATACCGCGATTCCCCTGTCGAGATCGCCGGCGGCCACCGCGCGCGCCAGTGGGACGACGTAGTCCGGGAAATCGTCATCCGCTACGACGGTGGCCGCACCGAGATCCACCACCTCGTGCCCATCCGCCCTGAGCCGGTCCGCCAACTCCATTTTGAGCTGGACCCCCCAGTGGTCTCCCGCCAACCCTACTCGCATACCGACCACCCCTTTTGCGTGCGAAACGACCTCACCAGACGATCTGACCAGATGGCCGCTACGTACCCGGTATCGCTCGTGGGCACACTGGCAAGAAGGAAAGGCTTTCTTTCCCATATCGGAGGGGAACTATTATGGACGCAGAGTGGAGCTAGGCCGGGGGGAGAATGCTTCATGGAAGATTACGAAAAGCTGGGCGCGTTTTACCTCGGCCGCTTGTTCGACCTCAAGACGAAAGAGAACGGCGGCCTTCTTCTCTACGATTCCAAAGACCTCGTCACGCACGGCGTCTGCGTGGGGATGACGGGCAGCGGAAAGACGGGCCTGTGTATCGGCCTGCTCGAGGAGGCTGCCATCGACGGAGTCCCTTCCATCGTCATAGACCCCAAGGGCGACCTCACCGACCTTCTGCTCACCTTCCCCGACCTCCGTCCTGAGGACTTCCGGCCCTGGATCAACGAGGATGAAGCGGCCAAGAAGGGCCTTTCGCCGGACGATTTCGCCAAGCAGCAGGCCGACCTTTGGAAGAACGGCCTGGCCCAGTGGGACCAGCAACCCGAGCGGATCAAGCGGCTCAAGGATTCCGCGGACTTCACCATCTACACGCCCGGTTCAACCGCTGGTCTGCCCGTGAGCATCATCAAGTCGTTCGCAGCGCCGGCCGCAGCCGTGCGCTCCGATGAGGAAGCCCTACACGACCGCATCAACACGGCGGTCACCAGCCTCCTTGGTCTGGTGGGAGTCGATGCCGACCCCATCAAGAGCCGGGAGCACATCCTTCTTTCCACCCTCTTCGAGCAACTCTGGTCGGCTGGGCAAGACCTCGATCTGGCCGGTCTCATCCAGCAGATCCAGACGCCGCCGTTCGCTAAGGTGGGCGTGCTGGACCTGGAGTCGTTCTATCCCGGCAAGGATCGCTTCGGGCTGGCCATGCTGCTCAACAATCTGCTGGCAGCTCCCACGTTCCAGACCTGGCTGGAGGGAGAGCCGCTCGACATCGGGGCCATGCTGTACACGGCGGAGGGGCGGCCGCGAGTATCCGTGTTCTCGATCGCCCACCTCGAGGACAACGAGCGGATGTTCTTCGTTTCGCTCCTTTTGAACGAAGTGCTGGGGTGGGTGAGAGCCCAGCCCGGGACGGGGAGCCTGCGGGCCCTCGTCTACATGGACGAGATATTCGGATTCTTCCCGCCCATCGCGACGCCGCCTTCGAAGGCCCCGCTGCTTACGCTTCTGAAGCAGGCGCGCGCGTTTGGCGTCGGGATCGTATTGGCTACGCAGAACCCCGTCGACCTCGACTACAAGGGGCTGGCGAACTCAGGCACCTGGTTCATCGGGCGTCTCCAGACGGAGGGGGACAAGGACCGCTTGCTCGAGGGGCTCGAGGGAGTGGCCGCGGGTACGGACGGCGGTTTCGACCGGCAGAAGATGGGGGAGACGCTGGCCGGTCTGGGCAACCGAGTCTTCCTGATGTACAACGTGCACGAGGACGCGCCGGTGGTGTTCCAGACGCGCTGGACCATGTCCTATCTGAGCGGCCCACTGACCCGGTCGCAGATCAAGACGTTGATGGACCCACGGCGGCCGGCTGTCGCCCCCGCGTCGACCGTGGCGACGCCGGCCGCGCCCGCGGCCCAAGCAGCGGCGACTGCGACTCTGCCTCCACCGGAGACCCCGGCGGCTACGGCGCCGGTCGGGGCGCCGGCCCAGCGGCCGCGTTAGGAGCAGCAGGCGCGCAGCCGCAACTGCCCGCCGACGTGCCCCAGTACTTTCTTCCGCTGCGGGGCGAACTGCGTCCAGGCAGCACGCTGACCTACCAGCCCGGAGTGCTTGGCATCGGATCGGTCGCCTTCGTGATCACGGCGACCGCGGCAACCACCTCACTGAAGGTGGCGAGGCTGGCGTCGGCACCGGAAAGTGCGCTGGCAGTCAACTGGGACACTGCGACGCCGGTGGAACTCACGGTGCAAGACCTGGACCGGACCCCGCAACCTCAGGCCGCGTTCGCGGACCTGCCTCCCGCGATGACGAAGCTCACCACGTATCGTTCCTGGGAGGGCGACTTCACGGCGTGGGCTTTCCGCACGCAATCCATAGAGCTGCTGAAAAGCCCGGGCTTCGATCTGGTCTCAAATCCCGGGGAGGCCGAGGGCGAGTTTCGCGTGCGGCTGCAGCAGGCGAGTCGCGAGCAGCGCGACGCTCAGACAGAGGCGCTTCGACAGAAGTACGCGGCCAAGACGGCCGCCCTCCAGCAGCAGGCCCTCCGAGCGGACCAGGCTGTCGCCCGGGAGGCAGAGCAGGCCAAAGGAGCAGAGATGCAGACCGCGATCTCCTTCGGGGCGACGCTGCTGGGCGCGTTCATGGGCCGCAAGGCGCTGAGCGCCTCCACTCTTGGCAAGGCGACGACGGCCATGCGCGGGGTGAGCCGGTCCGTGGACCAAGCCGGCGATGTGGGACGGGCCAAGGAGACCCAAGCCGCGGTGAAGCAGAAACAGACCGACCTCGACGCGGAATTCCAGGCGGAGGTCGCTGCGCTTGACGCGAAGCTGGATCCCATGAGCGAGACTTTGGAGAAGATGCTCCTGCGCCCGCGGAAAAGCGACGTCGCGGTGGAGTTTTTGGGCCTGATCTGGGTACCGTACTGGCGCGGACCAGATGGCGCGCTCGAAGGCGCCTGGCAATAGCAGGGACAACGGCGACAAGGGAGGGTAGCGGAATGTGGAGTGACTTCAAGGCTTTCATAAATCGCGGCAACATCGTCGACCTGGCGGTCGGCTTCATTCTGGGCGTGGCGTTCGCCGCTATCGTCAACTCACTGGTCAACGACATCATCATGCCTGTCGTCGGGCTCGGCACAGGCCGAGTACTTCAGCAGCCTGTTCGCGGTGCTCAAGCAAGGGGCCACACCGGGTCCGTACCACACCGTGGCGGAGGCGCATGCCGCGGGGGCCGTGACGATCAACTACGGCACGTTCGTCAACACGATCATCGTGTTCATCATCGTGGCATTCGTCCTGTTCATGATGATCCGCCATGTACATGCGCATGAAAAGGCCGGCGGCAGAGGCGGTCACCACCAAGGAGTGCCCGTTCTGCTTCACGCAGATCCCCATTCCGGCGGTGCGTTGCCCCAACTGCACATCGCAGCTGGTGGAAGGCGTCAAGGAATAGGGACTCAAGGAGCGGCTGGCTTTGCCGGGGCGGGGCGTTGAAGCGCCCCGCCCCGCTCCTTACCGGCACGAGCGCGTGCCACACGCCTGAGACCGGCCACGTGGCAAGACGCCGCTATACTCTGTAGCACAATGACTGCTCGCCTCGCCTTCGACACGTACCGGTTCTTTGCCACCTGCCCCCGCAACACCGAGGGGCTGCTGGTGGATGAACTGCAGGCGCTCGGTGCCGACGAGGTGACCGAGACCCGGGCCGGGGTCGCCTTTTCAGGACCACTCGTGACGGCCTACCGGGTTTGTCTTTGGTCCCGGGTGGCCAGCAAGGTGCTTCTGCAGCTGGCCAGCTTCCCGGTAGGGGACGCGGACCAGCTCTACGAGACGGTCGGCGGCATCGCCTGGCAAAATCACCTCGGCAGACGAGGCACGCTCGCCGTGGAAGTCACCTCCGCGATTAGTCGCGGGCCGCTGGCCCAGATGAACACCCACTTCGCCGAGCAGCGGGTGAAGGACGCCATCGTCGATCAATTCCGCGCCAAGACAGGCGTGCGACCGTCGGTGGACCTCGTGCGTCCCGACGTCCGGATCAACGTTCACCTGGAACCGGAGCAGGCGATCGTCAGCCTCGACCTCTCCGGCGACGCTCTGCACCGCCGCGGGTATCGCCTGGAAGGCGGAGCCGCTCCTCTCAAGGAGAACCTGGCGGCAGCCGTCCTCATTCGCGCCGGCTGGCCGGAGATCGCCCGCAACGGGGGAGCGCTGGTCGACCCGATGTGCGGCTCCGGGACCTTCCTCGTGGAAGGCGCGTTGATCGCCGGCGATGTTGCGCCGGGGTTGCTTCGCACATACTACGGTTTCCTGGGTTGGGCCGGCTTCGACCCCAAGTCCTGGGAAGAACTGCTCGCGGAGGCGTACGAGCGTCGCATGAACGGATTCGCCTCACTGGCGCCCATCTACGGCTTCGACGCCGACCCGCGCGCCGTCGATGCGGCGCGCGCGAACGTCAGACGGGCCGAACTGGCCGGGAAGATCTTCGTGGAGAAGCGTGAGCTCTCCGCGCTCACCCAGCCGCGGACCGCTGCGCAGGCCCCGGCCGCCTTGGCGGGTCCAGCCACCCCAGCGACCCCGGTCGACCGCGGTCGCCTCGACCGCCCCAGCCACTCCGGTGGCCCCCGCTTCGCCAGCGGCTCGCCGGCCCCAGCGGTCTCGGCCGGACGCGGCGCGGCAGACCCGGCCCGAGTCCAGGGCTGGTCATCGTCAACCCCCCGTACGGCAAGCGGCTCGGCGAGCAAGAGGCCCTGGTAGCCGCTGTACGAGAAGCTGGGCGAGAAGCTCAAGGAGGCTTTCGCCGGATGGGACGCCGCGATCATCACTGGAAATCCGGAATTGAGCGCCCACCTGGGGATGCGGGCGCGCCGTACCAATGTCTTCTACAACGGCCCGATACTTTGCAAGCTCCTGGTCTTCGACGTCGATCCCCGTCGCCTATGGGACCGCCGGTGCGCTTCGCGCCGCGGACGCCGCGCGCCGCGTTACGTCGGTTCCGCCGCGAAAAGCCAGCCGCACCCGAGCCGAATGGGGCCGCGTCGGAGGGGACAGCTCGTTCTGAGACGCAACCGGGGGGCCCAGACCGCGAGCTGGACGGCTCCGTGCCGCACGAGACGATCGCCTCTGCGCCCGGCGACGCCGAGGTTACGCCTTGGCCGCGACCGGCGGCCCGATCGCCGGCCCCAGCCCCGGCGCCGAGATGTTCGCAAACCGGCTGCGCAAGAACCTCAAGCACCTTCGCCGCTGGGCGACCCGGGAGGACGTCCACTGCTTCCGCGTCTACGACGCCGACCTGCCCGAGTACGCCGTCGCCGTGGACCTCTACGAGGACTGGGCACACGTCCAGGAGTACTCCCCGCCCCAGACGGTCGACCCCGTGCAGGCGCGGCGCCGGCTGAAGGAGGTCATGGCCGTTGTGCCGGAGGTGCTTGGTATCCCGCCTGACCATGCGGTGCTCAAGGTGCGCCGCCAGCAGCGCGGCGCCGACCAGTACCAGCGGTTGGACGAACGGGGCGAGTTCCTGGAGGTCCGCGAGGACGGCCTGCGCTTCCTGGTGAACCTCACCGACTACCTGGATACCGGGCTCTTCCTGGATCACCGGCTCACCCGGACACTCATCCGGGAGCTGGCGCCGGGACGCCATTTTCTCAACCTCTTCGCATACACCGGGACCGCCACCGTCTACGCCGCCGCGGGCGAGGCCACCTCCACGACTACCGTCGACCTTTCCGCGAACTATCTGGACTGGGCTCGATCGCAACCTGGAGTTGAACGGACTGACGGGACCCCAACACCGCTTCGTAAGGGCCGACTGCCTCGTGTGGCTGGAGGAAGCCGCGGCCGCCGCGCGCCGACAGGCTCCGGGAGGTGCTTCGCGCGACGTGCCAAGCCACGGCGGCGGTTCACGCGGGGGCGCCGGCGCGAGCGCCGCGCCTGCCGCCACCCTCTACGACCTGATCTTCCTCGACGCGCCGACCTTCTCCAACTCGAAGCGCATGGACGGGACTCTCGACGTGCAGCGAGACCACGTGGAACTTATCCGCACGGCGGCCATGCTCCTGTCCTCGGAAGGCATCCTCCTGTTTTCCACCAACTTCCGGCGTTTCAAGCTGGATCCGGTGTTGCTCGAGGAGTTCCACGTGGACGACATCGCCAAGAAGACGCTGCCGCCAGATTTTGAAAGGAATCCCCGCATCCACAGTTGCTTCCGAATCATGCGGCGCGGCGCTTCACGGCCGGTGCCGTCCGCGGGCCAGTCAGATGACACGACGCAAGGAGCCACATGCCGGCTAAGCCATCAAACGCCCAGATCGTGCGACTGTTCGACGCTATCGCCGACTATCTCGCCTTGGACGGCGACTCGGCGTATCGGGTCATGGCCTATGAAAGGGCGAGCAGGACGCTTGCGCGACTACCCGGTGTCCATCGCCGACCTGGCCGCGCGCGGAGGCCTGCGCGAGCTTCCCGGGATAGGCGAGGCGATCGAGCGGAAGGTTCTCGAATACATGGAAACCGGGGAAGTCGCCAAGCTGAACGAGCTTCGCGCCAAGTACCCGGAGGGGTTGCTGGAGGTCATGCACCTGCCCGGGGTGGGGCCCAAGACCGCTCGCAATCTGTGGGAAGCGCTCGGGATCATCGACTTGGAGCAGCTCAAGTTGGCCTGCGAGCGGCACCTGATTCGTGAGCTGCCCGGCATGGGCGAGAAGACCGAAGCCAATCTGCTACGCGCTATCGCGACCTACGAGGCGCGCTCCGGGCCGCAGCCTCGCCGGGACGGTGGAGCCTCAGGCCGCAAACCTGGTGGAGGCGTTACGCGCGGTGCCCCAGGTCGTGGCCGCCGACTATGGCGGCAGCCTGCGCCGCCGTCGCTCCACGGTGCGCGACATCGACCTGGTGGTCGCCTCAGCCGATCCCGGCGCGATCATGGATGCATTCTCCGCACGGCCCGAGCTGGCGTGGATCGACGAGCGCGGCGAGACCAAGCTGACGGCCGTCACCCACACCGAGCTGAACGTCGACCTGCGCGTGGTTCCGCCGCCGTCCTACGGCAACCTGCTGCAGCATTTCACCGGCAGCGCCGAGCACAACGTGGCCCTGCGAGCCTACGCCCAGCGCCGCGGCTACAAGATCTGCGAGTACAACGTGGAGCACGTGGCCAGCGGCCGCCAGATCACCTGCGCCACCGAGGCCGAGGTCTACGAACTCGTGGGCCTGCGCTACATCCCGCCCGAGCTACGGGAGAACCAGGGGGAGATCGAAGCTTCCGAAAAAGGGCTGCTCCCGCGCCTGATCGAGCTCCCGGATCTGCGGGGCGACCTCCACGTCCACACCGACTGGACCGACGGCCGCGCCACCATCGAGCAGATGGCTTTCGGCGCCTTGGAGAGGGGTCTCGAGTACATGTGCTTCGCGGACCACTCGCAGTCCTTGGCCATGGCCGGTGGACCTGGGGCCGAAGCGGCTGGCCCAACAGATGGAAGCCATCCGCGAGCTGGACGCCCGGACTGCCCGGCATCAGCTCTGCTGTGCGGCATCGAGGTGGACATTCTAGCCGACGGCCGGCTCGACCTTCCCGACGAGATCGCTGGCGCAACTGGACTTCGTCACCGCCAGCATCCACTCCAGTTTCGATCAGCCTCGGGCGCAGATCATGAAACGGCTCACGAGCGCTATGGAAAATCCTTACGTCCGCTCGATCGGACATCCCACCGGCCGCCTGCTCGGACGCCGCGAACCCTACGACGTTGATCTCGAGGAACTCGCCCGGCTCGCGGTGGAGACCGGCACCTTCTTGGAGATCAACGCCTCGTACGACCGTCTCGACCTATCGGCCCCCGCCGTCCGGCGCGCGGTGGAGTTGGGAGCGAAGATAGTCATCTGCACCGACGCGCACCATCCCACCGATTTCGATAATCTGAAGTATGCCGTGTGGGAAGGGAGGCGCGGTTGGCTGGAGGCCAAGGACGTGGTGAACACCCGGCCGCTGTCCGAGTTCCGTACGGTGCTCACGCGAAAGAAATGAGAGACAGATGCCTGTAGACAAGTGGAGAACGATGTTGTCCCGGCCACAGAACCAGCACGACTGGCTGTACTACATCTTGTTCGTGGTGCTGGTCATAGCCGGCGTCGCCCTGATGGTCCTCGATCTTGGGTACGGCTATGGCTACGTCGGCATCGTCTGGCCGATATTGCTGGCGCTGGCTGTTTTCTCGCTCACTCGACGCGGCACGACCTAAGAGCTTCTAGGAGGCGGACGAAGTGGGGATCATGGACGGAAAGACGTGCGTCATCACCGGCGGGGCAGGCAGCGTCGGCCTCGCCAGTGCGGCGCTCTTGTTGGAGGAAGGCGCGAGGGTCATGCTGGTGGACGCCGACGCTGAGGGCCTGACGCGAGCGGCTGCCACCTTGACGGCCACTGTGCTGAGCGGTTCCCGGCAGGGAGCCGCTCCGAGCGCCGGGTCGGGAGCGGTGCCGGGCACGGCGTCGGATGCCGCGCCGAGCGCCGCCACCGAGCGCTTGGCCACGGAGTGTGCGAATGTAGCCGACTCGGCGGATACGCAGCGGTACCTGAGCGAGACGGTCCGTCGCTGGGGCAAGATCGACGTACTCTTTAGTCACGCGGGCATCGCCGGCGTCATGAAGCCGATAGTCGAGTACCCCGAGGAAGTGTTCGACGCGGTCATGGCTGTGAACGTCCGCGGCTCCTTTCTTGCCTGCAAGTACGGGCTGCCCCTCATGAACAAAGGGGGCAGCGTGATCATCACCTCGAGCATCATGGGGGTGACCGCCGATCCCGGCGCCGCGGCCTATGCCACCTCCAAGCATGCGCTCATCGGCTTGGCGCGGGTGGTGGCCAAGGAGGCGGCGGGACGAGACATCAGAGTCAATGTCCTTGCGCCTGGCCCTATAGACAACGCCTTCCAGTCCGCCATCGAGGAGAGGCTCACCGAAGTGGTGGGCCAGGACGGCACCGAGATGCTTAACCACGCCATAGCGCTGGGTCGCCACGGCCGACCAGAAGAGGTCGCGCAGATGGTTCTTTTCCTGGCCTCGGACCGGAGCAGCTTCTCCACCGGCAGCGTATTCATGGTCGACGGCGGGATGGGGATCTAGCAGGCTGCTGAAGAATGGCGCCTCGGCCACACAAAGAGCACACACCCGAATCGGGACCGGCGACGCTGGTGTGTGCCGAGGTTCGCGGCGCCGCGGCCGCGCTCGCGATGCGAGCGCTCACGCCAGCGCGGATTCGCCTGTCTCGCCCGTCCGGATGCGGATGCACTCCTCCAGGTTGAGCACGAAGATCTTCCCGTCTCCGATGCCACCGGTGTAAGCGCCGCGTCGGACGGCGTCGACAGCCTGCCAGAGCTTGTCGTCGCGCACCGCTATCTCCACCTTGATCTTGCGCAGGAGATTGCCCGGCTCCACGTGGCTCCGATAGACCTCGGTCACGCCTTTTTGCCGGCCCCGACCCATGACCTCCGACACGGTCATGAGATTGATCTCCTCCTCCGTAAGCGCCTCAATGACGGTGTCGAGGCGATCGGGCTGGATGATCGCGATGATGTACTTCATGGAATCATCTCCTGCGTCTTCTTCCGCCCCGCCTCCCCGGCGCCCATCATCCGAGGAACGTGTAGGCGGATTCTTTGTGCTGCGTCAGGTCGAGACCGATGCGCTCCTCGTCCTCGGTCACCCGCAGCCCAATAAGCTTGTCCACCAGCTTGAGCAGCCCGAACGACAGCGCGAACGAGTATGTCGCGCTGATCACGACAGCCACGAACTGCACCAGAAGCTGGTGAGCCCCGGAATGGAAGAGCCCGTTCGCGCCGTGCGAGTTGAA
>CAVYVU010000018.1:0-89733 GCA_963772095.1 uncultured Thermoleophilia bacterium | reverse complement strand
AGCTCGCCCGTCCCCGGCACGTAAGGGATCTGCAGATAGCCCGAGATCCTTGCATTGCCGGCAAAGTAGGCAAACAGCAGATACGTGATGAAACAGATCAGCGCGGGACCGATGGCCAGGCCGTCCAGGCCGTCGGTGAGGTTGACGGCATTGGCCGCCCCCACGATCACGAAGACCGTAAAGAGGACGTACCCCCAGCCCAGATCGGGCAGCATGGTCTTGAAGAAGGGGATCGTGATCGCCTCGCTGAAATTCGGTTTGAGGTACAGGGCGATGCCGATGAACAGGGCGATCGCAATCTCGAAAAAAAGCCGCGTGCGCTTGGAGATCCCCTTGCTGTTTTGCTTCGTGAGCTTGTTGAAATCGTCGACGAACCCGATGATGCCGAAGCCGACGGTGACCAGGATGAGCATCCACACAAAGTCGTTGGTCAGGTTTGCCCACAGCAGCGTCGAGATCACCACGGAAAAGATGATCATGATGCCGCCCATGGTCGGCGTGCCCGACTTTGCGAGGTGTGTGCCGGGCCCGTCTTCGCGGATGTTCTGCCCGATCTGCAGAGACTCGAGCTTGCGGATGAGCCAGGGCCCGAAGACGAAGCAGATCGCAAGCGCCGTAATGGCGGCGTAGATCGTCCGGAACGTGATGTAGCGGAACACGTTGAAGTACGAGATGGACTCATGTAACGGATATAACAGGTGATAGATCAACTCAGCGGACCTCCTAAATACAAAACCCCAACCCGAGATACAAGCAGTTGGGGATACGTCGGGGTCATGCCCCTACAGATTGAGGTCGTATCCCTATCACAGGTCCTTTTCACTTTGCAACCCCGATTGCGCCGAGGATCGCCTGGACGATCTCTTCCATCTTCATCTTCCGCGAGCCCTTGACGAGGACCCAGTCTCCCGCCTTGAGGCAGGCCTTCAGGTGGGCCACCGTCTCCTCCGTGTTCAGGTCGATGAGCACCTGGTCGCTCTTCATCCCGCGCTTCATGGCCCCCTTGGCGGTCGCCTTGGCGAAATCCCCCCGGAGATAGGCCTTGCTGACCCCCGTGTCGGCCACGGCTGCGCCCGATTTCCTCGTGGTACTTCTCCGCCTCGCCGCCCAGCTCGAGCATGTCCCCCAGGATCGCGGTGCTCCTGCACTCCCCCTTGAGGCCCTGCAGCGTCTTGAGGGCCACGGCCACCGAGGCGGGGTTCGCGTTGTAGGTGTCGTCGATGAGGATTCCGCCGTTTTTCAGCCGGTACACCTCCATGCGCCCCCCCACGGGCTTGAAGGCCATGAGCCCCTGGCAGATCGCGTCAAAGGCAAGCCCCGCGGCACTCGAAGCCGCCGCCGCGGCCAGGGCGTTCGAGACATTGTGAAACCCCAGGACCGGAAGCAGGATCTCCCGCGAGGCCCCGTCCATGAGGAGCTTGAAGATCGTGCCCTTCTCGCCCTCGTGGGCGATGCGCGATGCCGTCACGTCGGCATCCACCTGGATTGCGAAGGTGATCTTCTTCCCTTTCCATTTTTCCGCCCAGGGGGCCAGGGCCTCGTCGTCGAGGTTGATGACGGCCGTGCCCTCGTTGTTCATGACGCGGAAGAGATCGCCTTTTTCCTTCCGGATCGTCTCGAGGGACTTGAGACCCTCCAGGTGAGCAGGTCCCACGTTGGTGATGACGCCCACGGTGGGCCCGGCGATTTCGGTGAGGCGGGCGATCTCGCCCCGCCGGTTGGTCCCCATCTCGAGGACGGCGACCTCGTGGGCCTCGTTCAGCTGAAAGAGGGTGAGCGGGAGCCCCACGAGGTTGTTGAGGTTCCCCTCGTTTTTCAGCAGCTGCCTGTCCCGGCTCATGATGGCGGCCGCCATCTCCTTCGTCGTCGTCTTTCCCGAGCTTCCCGTGACGGCCACAACGGGAATCGAGAACCGGGCGCGCCAGAACCGGGCCAGATCGCCCAGGGCCGTGAGCGTGTCCTCAACGGAAATGACCGTCGTTTCGCCGGCGATCTTTTCCAGGAGGCCCTCCCGGCCCCTCTGGATGAGGACCCCGGCGGCCCCGGCGCCCACGGCCTGCCCGATGTAGTCGTGGCCGTCGAAGCGCGCACCCGCCAGCGGCACGAAGAGACTTGCGGGGGCAATCGTCCGCGTATCCGTCGAGACCCCGTCGAAGAGGACGGAGCGGCCGGGCCGGACGAGGCTGCCCCCCGTGGCCTTCAGCACGTCGTCCATCGAGAATCGGGGGGTCGAGATCTTTTTCACCTTGCGCTCCCTCGCAGCCTGTCCAGGGCCTCGCGGCCCACCGTCCGGTCGTCGAAGGGGATCGTCTTCGTGCCGATGATCTGGTAGTCCTCGTGGCCCTTGCCGGCGATGAGGACGATGTCGTCGGGACTGGCCAGGCCGATGGCGAGGCCTATGGCCTCCCGCCGGTCGGCAACGACGGTGTAGATTTCGCCTGCGCCCGCGGCGCGAAGCTCCTCGGGGCTGATTTTCTTCATCACGCTGGCGTCGATCCCGCCCTCGATGGCGCCGATGATGGCCAGCGGCTCCTCGGTGCGGGGGTTGTCGGAGGTGACGATGACCAGATCGCTCTCCTCGGCGGCGGCCCTGCCCATGAGAGGGCGCTTGCCCCGGTCGCGGTCGCCGCCGCAGCCGAAGACGGTGATGATCCGGCCTTTGCGGAACCGGGCGAGGTTCTGGAGCACCCGCTTCAGGGCGTCCTCCGAGTGGGCGTAATCGACGAAGACGGCGGGCTCGCCGGACTCGCTGATCTTTTCGAGGCGTCCGGGGACGGGCTTTGCGCACTCGATACCCCGCTGGATCGCCGAAAGCGGGATCCCCAGGTGGAAGGCCGCGGCCGTGGCGGCCAGGATGTTGTAGAGGTTGAACCTCCCGCTGAGCGGCGCCCGGAGCGGGAAGGCGCCCGCCGGGGTTTCGATCTCCGCCCGGATCTCGCCGAGGCTGAGTTCCGCCTCTTTGGCCTGGACGAAGGCGATCGAGTCGATGCCGAAGGTTACGAGCCCCTTGGCCCCCGAGCTCCTCGGCGAGCCTGCGGCCCCACGGATCGTCGATGTTGATGATCCTTCCCTGCCTGCGGCCGTTCTTCTCGCCTGCCAGCAAATCCGTGAAGAAGCGCTTCTTGGAGGCGTAGTAGTCCTCCATGGTGCCGTGGAAGTCGAGGTGATCCTGGGTGAGGTTCATGAAGATGCCCAGGTCGAACTCGCAGTCCTCCACCCTCCTGAGCTCCAGGGCGTGGGAGGACACCTCCATGACCACGTGGGTGATGCCCGCGCTGCGGATCTCGGCGAGCAGTCGCTGCAGCTCGAAGGACTCGGGGGTGGTGTGCGAGGCGGGGAGCACCTTTGTGCCCCAGCGGTAGTTGACGGTCCCGATGACGCCTGGCTCGTGGCCCGCTTCCCGCAAGATCGACTCGAGGAGGTAGGTGACCGTCGTCTTGCCGTTGGTGCCGGTCACGCCGACAAGGCCGAGTGCGCCGGAGGGATTCTCGAAGAAATTCTTTCCCAGGACCCCCAGGGCCCTGCGGCTGTCGCGGACCCGGATGGAGGTGTAGCTGGCGTGGCGGGCGATCTCCTTCTCGTAGACGATGGCCTTCGCCCCGCGCCGGACGGCCTCGGGGACGAAGAGATGCCCGTCGAATTTCATCCCCGCGACGGCGTATAGATCAAACCGATATTGTTATAAGTTATGGCTATCCCTGCCGTGTCGCCGACCTTCTCGCTGATTTCCTCACTGCGGTGATAGAAATCGAGGGCCTTGTCCCATTCGCCGGTACGTGAATAAAGCTTGCCGGCGATAAATATATTTTTATCGCTCTCGGCAAGATTTAGCTGGTCCTGGTATTTCTCAAACAATTCCAGGGCTTCCTGATTGAGGTGGGCCGCGAGATATATATCAATCAGATCAATGGCAATTTCTTCGGCGATGCGTTGGGCATTATAACCGTTTTGCTCCGCCTCCCTTAATTGCTTCTCCAAAAGCTCCATTTTCAGCTTCAGGCTCTGGTAATCCCCCGATTCACTATATTCCTTAGTATAATAGTCCTGCAAACGATCAATTCCCGCGATTCCTTCGGCACAAGGAAAATGAATGACGCCCCGGTCGCGGCGCAAAAAAAGGTCGGGTGCCTGATTGGCAAACCGGGAGATGTTTTCCTCCGCAAGCCAGATGAGAATGGGGATATTCAAGGCCAGCAGCATTTCCCTCTCGAAGTTGATGTCTTTAATGACTCCATCTCCGGCAAAAACAATCAACTCATTGAGGTTGGTGATAATGACTCCTTGCGTATCGCCATCCATGCTCATGCGGATTATTTCCGTATAGTTTTGGGTATCAGCGGCCGCCAGAGATATTGCCTGAACACGGCAATTATTCATCAATGTGCGGTGGATGATAATGCGATTGATCTCTTTGATGACGGCGAAATGGTCGCAGGTACAGAAAAGGAGGCCATTCTGATGGGTGTGGAGAAAGAAATTGACGGCCTTGTTGATGCCGGCAAATATTTCGGTGTTATTAATCATTATTTTTTTGATTTAATCAGCTGTTTTTCAATCAGAATCTCCCGGACCAGGGGATGGACGTCACACCAGTTTTCATCGTTGTAGCCGAGTACGGTGAGGTTGTTGCGCAAATCAAGAAGGATTTCCGATGATTCCGGTTTCCTGATCTTGTCCGTGGCGCATTTCGTCAGCGCCTCGTAATATTTATCAACGGTGATACCTTTTTCCTTATTCTCCGCTATCGTTTTTTCATAGTCACCCTTCAGAAGCAGACTGGCCTTGCGAAAATCTACCTCGGTAATCTTTTCCCGGTCAAAATCAAGGGCGTTGTCGGCGGCATCTTTAATCAGACGGAAGAGATCCCACAGGCAGCCGCCGCAAGCGTCAACGAACAGATAGATGATCGTATCGTCTACAAAGAGGCCCAGATCCATTCTTTTGGCGATGATTGCCTTCAACAAGTCCCGTCCTTCGTCATAAGGTGAATCATCACGGCGCTTCACCTTGATCATGGGGAGAGTGAAGGGTTCCGTGTAATTGTTGGCAATAGTTTTGTAGCGGATATTGTATTGCAAAGCTATGGGAAAGGTGAAAATGCAATGACAATTAAGCTGTGTCAGTTGGGCGGAATGGATATAGAAGATGTCTTCACCCCTTTGCAGGTCAACCTTGTCGAGGTCTTCAAAGATGATCACGATGCCTTTCTTGTTGATTATCTTCAGTTGATTTTTGATCTCGCCGATAAGGAGATTGCAATTGAGGATGAGTTCCGACAGCTTCGGCTCCAAGGTTGTTCTGAGGGTTTCCTTCATCGGAAGAGCTGGATTTGGCCGCAGCGGTAAATTTGGCAAAGAATTTGGCAAAAAAAGGGATGTCGGCCTTTGCCTGCATTCCCGCCTCCAGGGATACACCAAGGAACTGTTGGTTAATTTCCTCCATTTCTTTGGATTTGATCCAGTTCGTGATATTGCGCAGATACTCATCGCTGACCTTGATCCGATTATCGCCGGCGACGAGTTGGAAGATACTTTCCATAGCGGTTATGAAAAGCTCAATATAGCTGATGTTGAGTATATCGAGCTTAGTAATAATGGAAAAGTTCAGGATGATAAAATCATTTTCGAGGGCCTGCTGTAGACGAACGAGTTCAGTCGTTTTTCCACAACCCCGATACCCCGCAAAGAGAAATTTATAGCTCCCCTCAGGGTTGCCTTCAATCCGCCGCTTTACTCTGCTAAAGGGCGTTAATCCTCTGCACTTATCCGTGTTTACAAAGTAGTCCTTATAACTCAACCGGTCGATGGGCTTGTTGGCAAAAGCATCATAAACCTGTTCCAGTTTACTTGCGAACATGGGAAAAACCTCCTTCAGCGATCATGAATACAACCATCCTGAAATCCGGACAGATAATGTAACTTATTGTGTTTTGATAAGATATTGCTTGTTTATGGTTGAACTATAGGAAACACGGTCTGGTAAGTCAAGAAAATATTGATCGCAAAAAACGAGAGGTATGCTTTCTGATACTTGTTAGGTATTATATGCCGTTCATTAAATTGACATGTTCGATAGTAACGTGTTGGAGCGTCTGGTCGGTGGCGACGTAACAGCAGTAATCATCATCAAGGAGCAGTTTTCGCGTGTACCATTTGGTTCCGTAAAGAAGCGCCATGTTTTTCCGGATCAGAACGTCTTCCAAAGGCAATAAGAGACCTTTTCCCATGTCCCTTCAAGACAGCCTCTTTTTGCGTCCAGCAATCAAAGAAAATGTTGTTGACTTGATCTACGTCATATTTCTTGTCCAGGTCTGCTACTTCAGGAAACGTATTGCGAAAAATCGTCAACATTTACGGAACGGATTTTCTCAATATCTATTCCCACTGCTCCACTTTGGGTTAACACCAATACGACCATGTCTCCGGAATGGGAAATGCTGAATTCCGGTATTTCCTCAATGAAAGGCTTCCCATCCCGGGTTAGTTGCAGTGAGCGAAATTTTTCCTCTCCGACATCGCGAAATTTTATTCGCAAGGCGTTCAAAAAAGTAATTTGCCGAAAAGAGTTGCCTGCCGGTCTTGCCAGCGTCATAGCGCATTAATTGACGCACGAATAGCGGGATGGCCGACCAGGTGCACGTCGCTCGCTTGCCCGGAGACAAGACGCAGGTCTCCTTGACGTTCTTCTTGGACGACCGCCGGAGCGACGGCAACGTGGCTCTCACCGTGGGTGGCGCGGCGTCGCAGAAGTCGCCGGACAATTGGCAGGCGCCGGAACCCGGGAAGGCAGTCGGCCCCGAGACGTTGTCGCTCGCGCGAGCCTTGCACGAGAGCGAGGACCGGTATCGGAGCCTCGTAGACCTCAGCCCCGATGGGATCCTTGTGCACGCCGATGGGTACTACGTCTTCGCCAATCCAACGGCTGCGAGGTTCTTTGGGGCTCGTTCCCCCGACGAGATAGTCGGGAGGCACGTGATGGAGCTCGTCCACCCCGACGACCGCGAGTTTGCGATCCGCCGCATGGACATGGAGTACGCCGGTGCGGTGACGCCCCCTCGACCGAGCAAGTTTCTGCGAATGGATGGAAGCCCGTTCGAAGTCGAGGTCATCGGTGCGAAGGTCGACTATGCCGGCACGCGAGCGATCCAGCTCGTTTTGCGGGATACCACGGAACGGCGGCGGGCCGAGGAAGATCTTAGAGAAAGCCGGGAGCGACTCGATCTGTTTGCGGGGATCGTCGAGAATGCGTCGCAGCCTGTCGGGGTCGGCTTCACCGATGGCAGGCTCGGCGTCTTCAACCGCGCGTACGCTGAACTGCTGGGCTACTCGCAAGAAGAGTTTCGATCGCTCGACTGGTCTAGGGACTTGACACCGCCCGAGTGGCGAGAGCTTGAGGCCGCAAAGCTTGCGGAACTCGAGAAGACCGGAAGACCAGTTACCTACGAGAAGGAGTGCGTCCGCAAGGACCGCGCGCGCGTACCGGTTGAACTACTCGTCAATCTGGCTCGCGACGCGGACGGGGCTCCGCTGTATTACTACTCCTTCATCACCGACCTGACCGAGCGCAACCGGGCCGAAGCTGCTTTGCGGCAGAACGAAGCCACCTTCCGGGCCACTTTGGACGCAGCGACGGAGTCCATCTGGTTGTTCAGCGCCGATGGTGTGACCCTAGCGGGCAATGCCGTGGCGATCGACCGCATGGGCAAGCCGGCAGAAGAGGTCGTCGGCAAGCATTTCGTCGAGATACTGCCTCCTGAGCTGGCCAAGGCGCGCCTTGAGCGCTTGGAGCACGTCGTGGAATCCGGTCGTCCCCTCGAATTCGAGGACGAGCGGGCCGGCAGGATCTACCTGCATAGCTTCTGCCCCGTATCGGACGACACCGATCGGGTGCACTGCGTCGCATCTTTCAGCCGCGACATCACCGAGCGTAAACGCGCTGAGGAGGCGTTGTCCAAGCTCAACCGGACGCTCAAAGCTCTCAGCGAGAGCAATCAGGCTCTTGTGCGCAGCACGGACGAGTCGAGCTATGTTGAAGAGGTGTGCCGGATCATCGTCGAGGACTGCGGCTACGCGATGGTCTGGATAGGCTACGCCGAAGACGACGAGGGGAAAAGCGTCCGGCCGGTGGCCAGCGCCGGCTTTGAGGAAGGCTATCTTGAGTCGCTCAGGATCACGTGGTCGGATAGCGAGCGAGGCCGCGGTCCCACCGGCACCGCCATACGCACCGGAAAGGTTTGTGCCTGCCGGAACATGCTCACCGATCCTGACTTCTCCCCCTGGCGGGTGGAGGCAATCAAACGCGGGTACGCTTCGTCGATCACCGTTCCTCTCATGGCAGACGAGAGTGCATTCGGGGCCCTCATGATCTATTCGACGCAGCCCGATGGCTTCGCGGAGGATGAAGTCGATCTGCTCAGGGATCTAGCCGACGATCTCGCTCTCGGTATCACGACGCTCCGCCTGCGCGCGCTTCATGCCGAGGCCGAAAGAGAGAAAGAGCGACTCATTGAGCAACTCCAGGAGGCGTCCGAGGAGTTGGCCGCCTCGAACGAGGAGCTGCAGAGCCAGGCCGAGGAGCTGGCCGCCCAGAGTGAGGAGCTGGAAGTCCAAAACGACGAACTCATTCTGACCCAAGAGAGGCTTGAGGATTCGAATCGCTTGAGCCAGGCCCTGAATCAGGTGAACGAGAGCCTGAATTCCACGCTGGAGTTCTCCGAGGTCTTGCGCCGGGTGGTCCGCGAGGGCGCATCCGTCCTAAATGCGGAGAAAGCCGTACTCGAGCTACGGGAGGAGGATGGTTGGCTCGTTCAGGAAGTGCTCGGTCTTCCGGAGGAGCTGCGGGGATTGCGCTTGTCGGATGAGGAGGCGTCGGTGGCCTCTGCCATGTACCGGCAGCGCGACTTATTGGTGATCGAGGACAGCACCGGCGATCCGCGCGTGGACAGGAGCACTATCTGGCGGTACGGCACGAGCGCCGCTCTCGTCGTGCCTGTCTCCCTGCGAAGCCAGATTTTGGGAAGCCTGCACTTCATCTGGACCGGCGGGCCACGCACGTTTGCCAAATCGGAAGTCGACTTTGCCCGCAAGCTCACCATTTCGCTGGCTTTCGCCTTGGATAACGCGCAGCTTCACCAGCAGCAGAAGAGCATCGCCCAGAAGCTGCAGCAGACCCTCCTCAACATCCCCGAGCAGATGGGCGGCGTGCAGTTCGGCCACCTCTACCGTTCGGCCACCGAGGAGGCCTCGGTGGGCGGCGACTTCTATGAGGTCTTCGGGGCCAGGAACGGACGGATCGCCGTTCTCATCGGTGACGTGTGCGGCCACGGAGTGGAGGCGGCCAGGGTCGCCACGTTGGTGAAAGACGTCGTCCACGCCTTCGCGCACGAGTTTCCTGAGCCGAGCGTCGTCCTTGCCAAGACGAACGAGCTTCTCCTGGAAAAGCAGATACCGGGGTTTGTCACCCTGTTTTTGGGGGCGATCGATCCCGTCACCGGTCTCTTCACCTACTCCTCGGCCGGTCACCCGAGCGCGTTGCTTCGCCTGAAGGGCGGCGAGGTCGCGGTTTTGGAAGCGGGCTCAGCCCCGCTGGGTGTGTTTGCAGACTATTCCTGGAGGGAGAGCGAGGTCCGGCTGCAACAGGAGGACTTGCTGTTTCTGTATACAGATGGGGCCATCGAAGCCCGGCAGGGCGGCGAGTTCTTTGGTCAGGAAGGTTTGGTGGCGGCACTCAAACGTTGGTCCGAGCCCACTCCCGAATCCCTCCCTGCAGCCATCCTCGACGAGGTGATGACCTTCTCGGGCGGAGTGCTCACCGATGACGTGGCCCTGCTGGCGCTCAGCTTGACGGAAGTCGCGGGCGAGACGGACGTGACGACGCTTGGGCTACCGGAGAAGGTAGTGGGGTAGGTCGATCGCGCCGTTTGGCGACGGCGCGGTAAGTCGATCGCGGCGCCCTCTTGAACGCCTCCCGGGCTTGGCCTTATACTTCGGCGCGATCAGGCAGCTCGGGCAGAACGGTCCGAAGAGGGACCGGGGCCCGGGCGTAGCCGGGCTTCGAGCTATCGAGCAGCAGGCGCGCGAGCTCTGCGGGACTTACGGGTTCCCGCGGGGCTTTTGTCGTTTTTGGAGGAATTTCATGTCCGAGTCGGCTGAAAGGAAGACCAGCGTAGCGATCTTGTCGGTGCTGTCGAACAGCGGACTGGTCGTACTCAAGATCGTCGTGGGTCTGCTTATTGGGTCGGTCTCCATCATGTCCGAAGCCATCCACTCCGGGATCGATCTCCTGGCGGCGGCTATCACCTTCTTTGCGGTGAGAACGTCCGGCAAAGAAGCCGACGAGCAGCATCCGTACGGCCATGGCAAGTTCGAGAACGTGTCCGGCACCGTCGAAGCCGTGCTCATCTTCGTCGCCGCGGTGTGGATCATCTACGAAGCGGTGCACAGGTTCCTCAAGCCGGGGGCGGTGGAGATGCCGGTGTGGGGGGTGGCGGTCATGTTCGTCTCTGCCGCGGTCAACATCGTGGTGTCCCGCCGGCTCTTCAAAGTGGGCAAAGAGACGGATTCGGTGGCACTTCAGGCAGACGCATGGCATCTCCGTACCGACGTGTACACCTCCGCCGGCGTGATGGTCGGCATGGCGGCCATCCTGATCGGACGGACGGTCTCGCCCGGCACCAATCTCAACTGGATCGACCCCACCGTGGCCATCCTGGTAGCGCTCATGATCATGCGCGCCGCGTACAACCTCACCCGGGAATCGGCCCGCGACCTGCTCGACGTCAGTATCCCGGCCGGAGACATCCAGTGGATCAACGACTACATTGCCGGCATGAGCCCGCCCGTGCGGAGTATGCACAAGATGCGCACCCGGAAGGCCGGTTCCAACCAGTTCATCGACTTTCATCTCACCGTGGACGAGACGATGTCTGTCGCGGAGTCGCACGCTTTGGGCGACGAGATCTGCATAGCCATCAAGAAGCACCTTCCCAATGCCAATGTGCAGATCCACATCGAGCCGTGCGCACTCGAGTGCACGGAATCGTGCGTGGCAGGGTGTCGGGTGGACAAGTCGGAACGGACGGCTGTTTTGCGCGCCTCGCCGCAGGTACCCGGCGAGACAGGGGCGAAAGAAGAACAGGACGAGACCAACACGATCGCCGCGAGCTCGGAGCCTGACTAGGCCCACTCGGCGGCAGGGCCGTAGGAGGGGGAGATGACGGGGAGTCCGCAGGACGCTCCACAGGAGGTTCCTGGCCGCGAACTGATCGAGGCGGCCTTGCGAAGAGGAGCCACCGCGCTGGACGAGGCGGAGGCGAAGAGACTCTTCTCGCTATATGGAGTGCCGGTGACGCCCGGAGTGGTGGTCTCCACGGCGGACGAAGCCGTGCGCGAGGCAACCAGGCTCGGTTTCCCGGTGGTCGTGAAGGCGGCCACCGAGCGCATCCAGCACAAGACCGAAGCCGGACTCGTCCTACTCGGCATCGCGACGAGGCAGCAGTGCGCCGGGCCTTCGCCGCTCTGGAGGAGCGCGTGGAGGTCGCGGGTGCCGGGCCGTTGGAGGGCGTGCTGGTCGAGCGCATGATCGCCGGGGGGCGCGAGTTCGTGGTGGGCATGAGCCGCGACCCCCTATTCGGACCGGTGGTCATGTTCGGACTGGGCGGCATCTTGCCGAGGCGCTCCGGACGTGGTTTTCGGCGTGGCGCCGGTGGGGGTCAACGAGGCTGCGAGCCCTCCTCGACGAGATCCAGCGGCTAAAGTCTGCTCGGAGGCCTTCCGCGGAGCCCCGCCTGTCGACCGGGCCGCGCTCATCGGCAGTCATCCAGGCGGTGGGCCGCATGGCGCTGGACCATCCCGAGATCTACGAGATCGACCTCAACCCGGTCCTCCTGGAAGAGGTCCGCCCGGTGGCCGTGGACGCCCTCATCACCCTGGGCGAGCCGGTCGATTCCGCCGACGAGCTCCCGACGCCGACGTTCGCAGCCTCCACGCCGCCTTCCACCGCGCAGTGTCGCCGTGGTGGGGGCGTCGAACGACCCCACCAAGTGGGGCGGCGTCATCCTCACCAACCTGCTCTCGTCCGGCTACCGAGGGCACCATCTATCCCGTCAACCCCTCCGACCCCGTCATCTTCGGTCTCCCCGCCTACCCCTCGGTGGCGGACCTGCCGGCCACCCCGACCTGGCGCTCATGGCCGTGCCTGCCCGCTCCTTCTGGACGTGGTGCGGCAGTGCGGCGCCTCGGCGTGCCCGCCGCCGTGGTGGTGAGCGCCGGTTTCTCCGAGGTGGGTGCGGAAGGCGCGGAGCTGGAGCGGCGCGTGGTGGAGGCGGCCGCGGAGTCCGGTCTGCTGCTGATAGGCCCCAACACCATCGGGCTGACCTCGGCGCGGAGCCACCTGTGCGCCATGGGCGTGGCGTTGCTGCGGCTGTCGCCCGGGGACGCGAGCTTCCTTTCGCAATCGGGCAACCTGGGCGTCCAGTTGCTGGCCGACGCGGGCGGCCGGGGCATCGGCGTCGGCAAGTTCATCGGCGTGGGCAACGAGGCCGTGGTCGACACGCCCGACCTCATCGAGTACTTCCGTCACGACCCCGACACCGCACCGATCCTGGCCTACGTGGAGGGCTTCCAGGACGGGCGGCGTCTTCATGCGCACGCCGGCCACGCGGCCAGGAGAAACCGGTGGTGGTGCTGCGGGGGGAGAGCGCAGTACGGGAGCAGGGCGGCCGCGTCGCACACCGGGGCCATGGCCGTGTCGCAGAAGGTGTTCGAGGCGGTGGCCCGGCAGAGCGGGGTCATCACCACCACCGACCCGGACGAGTTCCTGGATCTCACCGAGGCCCTCTCGCGCTTCCGCTTGCCGCGGGGAAAGCGAGTGGCCGTGGTCACCATGGGCGGGGGATGGGGCGTCTTCACCGCGGACGAAGTCGCCCGCAGCGGTCTCGAGTTGGCAGAGCTTGGCGCCCGAGGTGGTCTACGCAGCTGGACAAAATCCTGCCGCATTTCTGGAGCCACGGGAATCCAGTGGATCTTGTGGCGACGGTCACCTCCGGCGTGCCCGAGGCGGCTCTGGAGGCCGTCGTGGCCAGCCCCGAGGTGGACGCCGTGATCGTGCTGGGGGTGGTGGGCAGTCTAGGTGAGAGCCGCCACGCGGGCGCGGAGATCGAGGCGTTGAAGCTCGGCAGAGCGACGAACAGCGCGCCGGCCGGCGCCGGGAGCTCCGCGTCGCATCCGTCGGCGCCGGAAGGACCGGGAGAAGAAACGGGGGAGGTGGAGCTGAGCGAACGCGAACTCGTGTTCCTCGAGCGCTCGACGGTGCTCATGAACGAGCATTGCAAGCCCATCATGAGCGTCACCGTCAAACCGCTCGACCGGTCGGTCTTCCCGGGTCCGGGCCGCTTCTCGGCCTTGGTGCTTTCGTCGCCGTTGCGCGCGGTGCGCGTGGCCGGGAAGATGGCCGACTACTCCACGTATCTCAAGAAGAAGGGCAGGGAGATCCCCTGCTGATCATTGGACGATGATGGTGCCGGTCATGTTGGGGTGGATGCTGCAGTAGTACGGATAGGTGCCGGCTTTCGTGAACGTGAAGCTGAAGGTGCCGCCCTGATTGAACAGACCGCTCTTGAACTCACCCTTGTTGGCTACCACGTCATGCTGCGTGGAGTCTTGATTCACCCAGGTCACCGTCTGACCCACCTTGATCGTGAGCGTCGACGGGATGTATGCGATGTTCTTCATGATCACCTGAGGTCCGCCGGCGCTCGAAGTCGCCGGGCCGCCCGTGGTGGTCGTGGAGCCGCCGCATCCGGCGACGACCAAAGTCAAGGCGATGATCATGACCGCGACGCCGGCTCCGACCAAGCGTCGGCACCTGCGCCCGCGAGTTCTGGGCCGCACGCTGGTCCCTTTGTTAAGACGATTCATGACGTCTGACTCCTCTCGTACCTCACTATCCGATCGACTCCCGGTCAGCCGACAGAGACGGCCATAGCCGATCCGAGGCTTCACTCCTGATTCCCTAGCGGGCGCGGATTCAACCCTGCACAGAGGTGTAGCATTGAGAGCATGGGTCCAGCCGATGCCTCGTCTGGTGCGCACGCGCTACCTCCTGGGATAGCCGCCGAGTTGGCGAGAGAAGGAGGGCGGATCCCCTTTGCGCGTTTCATGGAGCTCGCGCTGACTCATCCCGAAGACGGCTACTACGTGAAGGCGGACCGGCTGCTCGGCCATCGGGGGGACTTCACGACGGTCCCCGCCGGTCGCCGGCGTTCAATCGGGCGATGGCGAGGCTCCTCACCGACCTGGTTGACGCGGCACGGGCCGACGATGGGACGGGAGAGCCGCTCGTGGTGATCGAGCTGGGGGCCGGCGAGGGGTGATCTGGCGGCAGCGATTCTGGGCGAATGGGACATGCACCGCTCGGACCTGCGAGACGCGGTCATCTACTCGATCGTCGAGATAGGCCCCGAGCTCGAAAAGAGGCAGGCTTCGGTTCTGGGTGACCTGATGCGGCGTGGTTGGCGGGTGCAGTGGGGGCCGACCCTGGACAGTATGGGCGATCGCTCAGGCGCTGATAGTCCATCCGCGATCATTTTCGGGAACGAGTTCGTCGATGCCCTTCCCGTTC
The DNA here is from genome assembly GCA_963772095.1 of uncultured Thermoleophilia bacterium. Lineage (GTDB taxonomy): Bacteria > Actinomycetota > Thermoleophilia > RBG-16-64-13 > RBG-16-64-13 > Chersky-299. Next base: position 75,114 of record CAVYVU010000018.1, on the reverse strand, counting down.
ACCTGGTGGACGTGAATGGTCCAGTCGCTCGGGAGGCGTGGGTCGAGTTGGCCGACCTATCGGGGCTTGGCGTGGCTGCCGGCGACACGGCCCGGGGTGCAGCGGCTCTAGGTGGCGCTCCGGCGGGTGGAGCGGGTGACGGTGGCGCCGCGGCCCTAGGTGGCGCCGCCCTAGGTGACGCGGCCGGCGGTCCTCTCCGGCGCTACGAGGCTGTCGAAGAGTGGGGCGAGCTATCTTCCCAGGCCCGCGAGGAGTTGCGCTCCGTTTATGGTTCGACCGACCCAGACGCCCTGCGTTCGCTCACTCGCGACGGGGTGATCGAGTTGCGGCCAGCGGTCAAGTCCTTGCTGGCGGAGGCGGCTCTGGTCGCCCACGGCGTGTGCATGGTGACGGTCGATTACGGGGAGTGGCCCGCGGGTATGCATGATGCGGGCAGTCGTGGATCGTGCCGCGAGCAACCGCCGGTGCTCATTGGGAAAACAGTGAGGGGCTATTTCAAGCACCAACTGACCGGCGATCCATACGCCCGGGTGGGAAGCCAGGACCTCACCGCGGACGTGGACTTCCGCGCTCTGGGCTTGCACGGCACGGAGTCCGGGTTCGAGACGGTGCTGTTCCTGACCGTGGCCGGGTTTCTGCAGGCGGCGGGGGCAGAGGAGGAACTCAGTAGGCTCCGTAAGGAGGCGGCGGGCTCGCTGGACGCGGACAGGGAGGCCGCGGTCCTCGCCGCGCTTCTGGACCCGGAGGACGTTGGCGGCGTATTCAAGGTGATGCTCCAGGTGAAGGAATAACGGAGGGAGGTCCGATCATGAGCGGTCGTATCGAGAGGGACCCGCTGGGTGACCTCGAGGTGCCTGCCGACGCGCTCTACGGAATCCAAACGCAACGGGCGGTGGAGAACTTCCCCATCAGCGGCCAGGGGCCGCACCCGGACCTCGTATGGGCGACCGTCATCGTGAAGAAGGCCGCGGCACTAGCTAACTCCCGGTCCGGACGTCTCGAGACAAACATAGCCGGGGCCATTCTCGCCGCGACCGACGAGATCTTGGACCAGGGGCTGTGGCTCGACCAGTTCGTGGTCGACCGGTTTCAGGCTGGGGCGGGCACGTCTCACAACATGAACGCCAATGAGCTTCTTGCGAATCGGGCCAACGAACTGCTTGGCGGCGTGCGCGGGACCTACCAGCCGGTGCATCCCCACGACCACGTGAACATGTCGCAATCGTCCAACGACGCCTTTCCGACCATGGCCCGCCTCGCCTTGCTTCGGGGGTGGGAGAGGACGAGGGTGGCCTTGACCTTGTTGGCTGACGTGCTGGCCGCCAAGGAAGAAGAGTTCGCGGGGGCGGTGAAGCCGGGACGCACGCATCTCCAGGATGCCGTGCCCATCCGGCTGGGGCAGGAGTTCGGCGCCTATCGGACCACCGTGGACAAGGCCATCGCCGGTCTCGATGCTGCGGCCGCCGGCCTACGGGAAGTCAACCTCGGGGCCACCGCGGTGGGCACGGGCATGAACGCCACCGAAAAGTACAGACTCGAGGTCGTGGCCGCCTTGCGGGAGCTCACAAGATGGGATCTCCGGGCTCCGGACAATTACGTCCAGGTGACACAGAGCGCAGACGATCTCGTACGCTTCTCAGGCGCACTTCGCGGACTGGCGGTAGAGCTCGCCAAACTCGCCGACGACCTACGGCTTCTGTCTTCCGGCCCTCGCTTCGGACTAGGCGACATACGCCTTCCAGCGGTGCAGCCCGGTTCCTCGATCATGCCGGGCAAAGTCAATCCGGTCATCGCCGAGATGCTGGATATGGTCTGTTTTCAGGTCATCGGGAACGATCTCGCCGTGAGCCTGGCCGGATTGCACGGTCAGCTCGACCTCAATGTCTTCGTCCCGCTCATAGCTAATGTCTTGCCGACTTCTTTGGGGCTTCTGAACAGCGCCGTGCGCGTGTTCACCGACAGATGCGTCCGCGGCTTGACCGCCGACCCAGTGAGGCTCGCGGAGAATGCTGCCCGCGATACCGCGCTCGCCACGGCTTTGGCTCCGCTCATCGGATACGAGAAGGCGGCCGCTGTCGCCCAGCGGGCCGAACGGGAGGGGATCTCGGTGCGAGACGCGGCCCTAGCTGAGGGAGTCTTGGAAGCCGGCGCGCTCGACCGGGTGCTCGACCTTGAGCGACTTACCGCACCGGGGCTTCCCGGGCTGGACGCGGACGAAGCAGCTCGGCCTCAGGGTTAGAGTCCAAAGCCGCGCAATGGCACAGCCCCTTGGGTGCCGCAGTCCCTCATCACACGGCTCCGGTCGTCACGCGGTCCTGCTGTCACGCGGTCCGATCGTCTCACGGTCCTGCTGTCACGCGGTCCGACGTCGTTCGCAGTTCCCCGTCGCGAAGCCCACATCAAGGTTGTCCGGAGAAGACCGCGCGATCACCAGTGCGTGTCAATCGGAGACCGAGCGCCGAACTGAGCGTGGTGAGACGCGTCAGTATCGAGTCTGCCGCCTTACCGGTGACCGCCGCCGGCACTCCGGTCGTCTCGTTCAGATAGACGGGAACGATGTCGAAGTTTGGCGGCCCCTCCGGCGGGAGCGACACCTGAAGGACGAAAGCCTCTCCCGTGGTGCGCGAATAGTGGTCGAACACGAAGTCGCCCATACTGTAGGCGATGAGTTTGCCATGGTAGAGCTCCAGCCCCTGGATCACGTGGGGATGATGTCCGAGCACCAAGTCGGCGCCGGCGTCGATGGCCTGATGCGCGAGCTTGCGTTGGTCCTGGTCGGCATTGCCCGTGTATTCGATCCCCCAGTGGAAGCTTACGATCACGTAGTCAGCCTTGGCCCTCGCGGCTTTGATGGCTGCGAGCACCTTGGCTCGGTCTGGACTCGCGGGGTTGACGCCGGCCCGGTTTGCACCGGCCGGGAAACCCCCGGGGATAATGTCCGTAAAGGCTAGAACGGCGACGGTCCCGGCGGGAGTGTCAAGGATCGCGGGAGCCCGTGCCGCGGTATCGTTGGCTCCAGCTCCGGCATGGCTGACTCCGGCCTTGTCAAGACGGGTGATGGTATCGAGCAGCGCTGCCGGTCCGTAGTCGAGAGCGTGGTTGTTGGCCATGCTCACGACGTCGATGCCCGCGGAGACGAGACCGTCGATCAATCCGAGGCGAGCACGGAACGTGTACTCCTTGGTCGTGACGGCCTTGCCCTTTGTGGAGACAGGGCATTCGAGGTTGACGAAGGCCACATCCGCATCCTGTAGGTACGGCTTGACCCCGGCGAACACCGCCGGACCGCCTTTCTTATCTATGAACACGCCCACCCCGCGATCGCCCAGCACGTCGCCGCCCGCTGCGACGGTGAGGGAAGGCCTGGCTGTCGTCGAGGTCGTCGAGGTCGCGCCGGTGGTCGGGGAGGTCGAGGTCGCACCTGTCGTCGAGGTCGTCAGAGTCGTGTCGGTGGTAGACGGACCCGCCGAGCCCGCGGCCGGCGGGTTGGTGACTGGCTGACCCTGGCTGGGCGAGGTCTGCGAAGGGTCGCCCGAAGAGGATGAAGCGGTGGCGCCGGTGGCGAGTCCGGATGACGCCCCTCCGCGGTCCATGAAATACAGAGCGCCTGCAGCCACCGCGGCGACGACCGCCACCAAGACAATAGCGACGAGCGCGTAACGGGAGGACCTTGTCCTCTTGCGTGAGTGCTTCCCAGACATGGCTATGAGTATAATAGCCGGACTCGCCGGCCGAAGAACGGTCGGTGCGGAGAGAGCAGAATTGGGCAAGAGATCCAGTGGGGAGGCCTTTTCGGACGATGCGGCCGGTGGGAAGGGGCAATAGAGGTAAGCAGGTGGTCGACATCCAGACGCGCCTGGCCGCTCTCGGCTTCTTTCTGGGCCGCGAAGGAGCCGACGGGATGTTCGGACCCCACACCGAGGTGGTCATCCGTGAGTTCCAGCAGCGCCGATTGCTCGTGGCCGACGGGGTCGTCGGCGAGAACACCTGGACCGAGTTGGTCGAAGCCGGTCACAAGCCCGGCGATCGGCTCCTGTACCTTCGGGTCCCGTTCATGCGCGGGGACGATGTGCTTTATCTGCAGCGCAGGCTGGACGAGCTGGGCTTCGACTGTGGGCCGGTCGACGGCATATTCACCCCGGCGCTCGAAGTGGCTGTCACCGAGTTTCAGCGCAATGCGGGGCTCAACGTCGACGGCATCGTGGGGGAGACTACGCTCGCCGCGCTCCGCCGCTTACAGAAGGCCCAAGCCGAAGGCCAGGCGGGCAACATCCCCGACCGCATGAACGGCTATGTGGGCCGGCGGACCATGCCGGGCCTGAGAGTCTCCATCGACCCTGCCCATGGTGGCTCTGAGCCGGGTGCCAAAGGCGTCGGCGGCATCCTCGAGAAAGACATCAACCTGAGGTTGGCCTTGAGTGTTGCCCGCGTGCTGCGGGAGTCGGGCGCGTCGGTGTACGTCCTGCGTGACGACGACGTGGCCCTCGGCCAATACGAGAGGGCCGAGGCGGCGCAGGCGTGGGAGCCGGATCTCCACCTCTGCATCCATCACAACTTCTGCGCGAGTGCGAAGGCACACGGGGCCGCAACGTACTTCTTCGGCAATCAGGTCTATTCGGCGGAAACCGGGAAGCGGTTGGCCGGCTATATCGTGGATGCTCTCAGCACCGAGTCCGGACGCGTGGACCTCCACAAACATGGTCGGAACTATTCGAGTCTGCGCGAGGTGAAGCCACTTTCCGTAAGGGTCGAGCCCGGGTTCATGAGTCATCCAGAGGAAGGTCCCAGGCTGGCAGATCCGGACGAGATCTTGCGGGAGGCGGTCGCCGTTCTCCATGGCATCGAGGCTTATCTGGCTAGGCTTTGAGCTGTCTCAAGACCCGGCGCAGGCGGCCTGGGGCGACCGAGTGGTTGGCCGGTATTCGAGGAAAATGTTAGAGTGCGTGGAAACCCGAGGTGGGCGGTCACAGCCGCCCCCGGGACTGTAGGGCGATCAGGGAGGCTCCGATCAGCAGCGGCAAGTCAAGCGGAATCGGTCAGCGCCTTGTAGCAATTCTCCTCATCATGTCGGTATTCGCCTTTACGGGCGCGGGTGTCGCCCGGGCCGAGCCGGCAAAGATCACCAAGGCGAAGGCAGAAGCGGATGCCTTGCAGGCCAAGCTCGAGGACCTCGGTGGCCAGGTCGATGCCGCCGTCGAAGATTACGACTACGCTAAGGCTCAGCTCAAGAAGACCAACGCTGCTGCCCAGAAGACGCAAACCAAGTTGGATAAGGCACAGAAAGATCTGGCTGGGGCCGAACAGCGGCTGACTGAACGCATCGTCCAGATCTACAAGGATGGTCAGACGAGCGTGCTCGATACCCTCATGGGTGCCTCGAGCTTTTCTGATCTCGTCAACCGCTACGACATGTTGCAGCGACTGAGCAAACAGGATCACGAGATCTTGGTGCAGGTGGACACCTACCGCACCCAGGTGGCGGACCGGCGTGCAGAGCTCGCCCAGCAGGCCAAAGAGCAGAAGGCTTTGACCAACCAGGCGGCGGCTGCGCAGAAGAAAGTGCTGCAGAAACAAGCTGACGTCGCGAAGCAGCTCAAGGGCAAGGAATCTCAGGTCGCCCAGCTCGAGAAGGACTGGAAAGCGCAGCAGGCCGCCCTCGCCGCTCAGGCCAAGGAGGCAGCACGGCTTGCCGCCCTCAAAGCTCAGCAGGCGGCAGCGAACCATCCGCACACGGTCAGTGGTCCCGGCATCCAGGTGAGCGTCCCCGCTTCGGCCTCGGGAAGCAAGGTGATCCAGATCGCGGTCCAATACATCGGTGTCCCGTACGTCTGGGCCGGCGCGGATCCGGACGGCTTCGACTGCTCGGGGTTCGTCATGTATGTGTACGCCAAACTGGGGATCGATCTGCCTCACTCGAGTCGCATGATGTCCGAGATGGGCACGGCGGTGTCTGACAGCCAACTCCAACCGGGGGATCTCGTCTTCTTCGGAAGCCCGGTTCACCACGTCGGCATATACGTCGGAGACGGCAAGATGATCAATTCGCCCTACACAGGGGCGTCGGTCCGCATAGAGGGCGTCTGGCGGGGCAATTACGCCGGTGCGCGCCGTATCATCGACTGACCCGGAGACCAGCCATCATGAACCCCATCAGCGTCTATTTTCACCCCATCTTCCTCGAACACGAAACCGGAGAGCACCCCGAGTCCAAGGAGCGCCTGGTCGTGGCGAAGCAGGTCTTGCAGGAGAGCGATCTCGCGCTTGATTGGGTCACTCCGAAGCCGGCGTCCACGGAATCGATAGCCCGGGTCCACGATCCCGGTTACATCACTTCCGTACGCGAGACCGCGGAGCAAGGCGGGGGGTGGCTGGATTGGGACACGGCGGTCTCGCCCCACTCGTACGAGGCCGCTTTGTTGGCGGCGGGTTCCGGGCTGATGGCGGTGGATAACGCCCTGGAGACCGGGAGGCTGGCGTTCATGCTCGTGCGGCCGCCGGGTCATCATGCCACACACTTGCGCGGCATGGGTTTCTGTCTCTTCAACAATATCGCCGTGGCCGCGGCTTACGCCGTCGAGGAGCTGGGGCTCGAGCGGGTCTTGATCGTCGACTGGGACGTGCACCACGGCAACGGCACACAGGCCGCGTTCTACGAGGATCCGCGGGTCCTGTTCTTCAGCGTCCACCAGGGTGGGCACTACCCCGGCACCGGACTGGTGAAGGAAGTGGGTAGTGGTGCCGGGGCGGGATACACCGTCAACGTGCCGCTACGCGCCGGCGAGGGAGACGGGGCGGTCGTCATGGCGTTCAGCTCTTTGCTGCTGCCGCTTGCCCGCGCTTTCAAGCCGCAACTGCTGCTTGTCTCCGCAGGCTACGACGGCCAGTCCGGGGATCCGCTCGGTGATCTGCGGTTCAGCAAAGCCTCCTTCCAGTGGATGGCAGCCCAGTTGAAGGAGCTCGCTGGAGAGACAGCGGCAGCCGGTCCTTTGTGCTTCCTGGAAGGCGGATACGTGCCGGCCTTGGCGGCCGACTCGATCGTAGCCACCCTTCGCGGCCTGAGCGAAGGGTCTCCCCGTCTCGAGCGGCCCATCTCCGACGATGAGCGGGCCGACGTCGAAGCGGCTATCAATGGATTGAAGCCCTATTGGAAGGGCATTCTCTGACCTTCCGCCGGGTGGTCTGGTCTTGCCCGCGGTGGTTTGACGTTTCGCCGGGTGGTCCGACCTTCCTCCCGGTGGTGTGACATTCGCCCGGCTGGTGTCCGTCTGGCCACGGTAGCTTGACTTCTTGTCCGCGCTAGGGGCTTGTTTCAAAGCAATGCCCCGTCCGCCAGGTCCGCGTCAGACGGCGCGATTCGGCCTCCTCCGTCACGCCCGCGTTACCTCGGCGGGCCCTTGCGCGGGCCGCATGCCCCCCGAAAACGAAAGGACAGTCAAGTTCGAGCGGGTATCGGCCGAAAATACGCTGAGGAACCTGACGGGCGTTTGCCCGTAGCCGGTCTGGAGGACGTATGAAGTCCATCGATGAGCTTCTAGCAAAGGTCAAGGCGGCCAACGCTTCCGACCTTCACCTGAAGGTGGGCAGCCCACCGGTCATCCGGATCGATGGCGAACTGGTTGTGCTGGACGAGCCGGTGTGTTCGCCCGAAGACACCAAGGACTACGCGGCGTCGCTCATGAGCGAGAAGCAGATCCGCCACTTCAGCGACACGAACGAGATCGACTTCGCGTACAGTGCTTCCAACATCGGCCGTTACCGGATCAACGTCTACAGGCAACGTGGGACCATCTCGATCGCGCTGCGCCAGGTCGTCACGCATGTGCCGGGCTTCGAAGAGCTCAACCTGCCTCCGGTGCTGCAGAAGCTCTCGTTGGAGCCTCGCGGTATGGTGCTTGTCACCGGACGCCACCGGTTCCGGGAAGACCACCACGCTCGCCGCCATGATCGATCACATCAACAAGCATATGCGCAAGCACATCGTCACCATCGAGGACCCCATCGAGATCCTGCATCAGGACCAGAAATGCATCGTCAACCAGCGCGAGGTGGGGCTCGACACCGAGAACTACGCGTCGGCGCTCAAGTACGTCCTGCGGCAAGACCCGACATCATCCTGATCGGCGAGATGCGCGACCAGGAGACGGTGCGGACCGCGCTGACCGCGGCCCAGACCGGTCACTTCGTCATGAGCACGCTGCACACCATCGACGTGACCGAGACGATCAACCGGATCATCGACTTCTTCCCGCTCTTCCAGCAGAAGCAGGTGCGGATCATGCTGGCCGGGCTCGCTGCGGGGGATCATCTCCCAGCGCCTTCTGCCGCGCAGCGACGGGGCGGGCAGGGTGCCGGCCGTCGAGGTCATGTGCATGACCGGTCGCATCCGGGACATGATCCTGGACCCAGCTCAGACGCACAACATCTTGACCGCGATCGGTGAGGGCGATTTCTACGGGATGCAGACGTTCGACCAGAGCCTTCTCGGTCTCTACGAAAAGAGATCTGGTGACCCTGGAAGACGCGATGGCTATGGCCACCAGCCCGCACGACTTCCGTCTGCTGGTCGAGGCACACGGTCACGAGATCCCCATACTGGACTGAAGGCTCGTTGTAAGACGAAGCCTGGGTGCGGAGCGCCCGCTGGATGGCGGGATGCGGCGGCCTCGATCGCCTCAGCGGCGCGGGCCGTGATCTCTAGGGCCGGCTGCGCGGCGCGGAAGAGCTCCGCGGCGACCGGTCAGGGCGGGATGACTGCTTTCCCCCGGCTGGGTTAGGCTCTTTGGCGCCAGTTCCCCGGCGGTCGAACCCTATGAGCCACGAGATGAGCTGTGCAAGGGCGGCGACGAACACCCCCGCCAGAACGGTCCACACGATCCCATGCGCGGTGAGCGACCCTCCGGCCCAGACGAATATCTGGATCACCAACGTGTTGACGAAAAGAATGGCTACCACCCACACCACTAGCCGCAGCGGTTTGGCCTTCAGCCGCCCCCGGGGGTGGACGGAGCTGTTGAACAGTCCCAGCGACACTCCGACTATCACCGCCACCCACAAGGACCTAATGTGGAATCCACCGGAGCTCACCGAGTCGAGCAGGTAGAGCGCCAAGAATATGGCAATGCAGTTAAACGCCCAGCGGAGCAGCAGCCTCACGATGAGCTCCTCTCGTAATCCTTGGCCAATGCGCAAGCTGTTTCCGCCACCGCTTTCCGCAAGATGTCCGGATATTCGAGCTCGGCGTCGCCGAGAAAGCGGATCGTTTCCCGGACGATCCACCGTTCCTCCAGATAGGGCACACGCACTCGGAGGTCCTCAGTTTGAGTGGGTCGCGGGTCCAGACCTCGATCTTGCAGATACGTCCTCCACCGCGGGCGGAACCGGAGCAGCGCCCAGTTGGAGCCTCGGGTGGGCGCGAATTCCGCCCCGGCCTGGCGGAGGGTCAGGTCCACCTCGGGGCGGGGGACGAAATGGCCCTCGGTCGGTCTGGCCGCCCGGATGAGCTCTACCCTGAAGGTCCGCTGGGCACCTGCCGCCAGACAGAACGCTTCCAGGTACCAGCCATCGGGCGAACGGAACAGCAGATACGGCTCCACGAGCCGGCTACCGAGCCTATCGCGCATGGGCGTGAAGTACTCGATCTCCACAAGGAGCCGTTCCCGGAGGGCCTGGTTGAGCGTCTTCATGACGTCGTGATCCGGGGGAAGCACGTCGTCCACCATTACGGGAGCTTGGGCCTCTTGCCCGCCGGTGAGCCGTTCCACCTTCGCTCTCACCGACGCGAGAGAGCCCATGCCTTCAAGAGCCACCGCGTCCCCGAGCAGGTCGAGGGCCAGCAAAAGTGCCCGAGCCATCACCGGGGACAGCCGGGCGGGGTGGGTGAAGGCATCCGCCATGAGGTCCCGGGTGACCTCGACGCCTTCGTCGTCCGCCTCGGCGTAAAGGGCGTACGTACCGCCTCCGAAGTTGACCAGATTGATCAGTGCGACGTCCTCCTCGAGGTCTTTCCGGCTCGAAGCCAGGCTCTTCTCGAGCTGCTGCCAAGAAACGCGAGAGGGGGTCTTCGCATCGAGAAGATACTGCAAGAGAGCGATGGTTCGAGCCAATCGCTCCGTCACGATTGGTCCATCGTCGGCCTTCCCGCGTTTCCGCGCGCCTCCGTGCGCGGCCGAGACTTGAAAGGCGGCGAGGTCTTCGATCGAAGGTGCTTCTCGGTGAACGGCGCAGACCTCTGCCAAATGCCGGCACAATCGCTCCCGCATCTCGGGCGGCTCCAGCAGCTCGCCACAACCGCCCAGTCCCACCAACCAGGCTAGGAGGACGGCCTCATCCGCGTAGGGGACGGCAAAACGGGTCGAGCCATCCTCGTCGTTGCCCAAGACGCGGACGTGGGGTTGTAGCCGGCCGACCCACCAGGTCAGGTCTTCTTCCACCTTGACGATCGCCTCACCCACCAGCCGCCCGATCATCCACGGAGGGCGCGCCCTGTATCGGTTCGGATCATAGTCGGCAGGCACGGAGAAGTCGCGCGGCTTCTCGGTGTGGAAGTGAACCGGCCCGCGTATCCGCGCGACCCGGAAGGTGCGGATACCTTTCCGGACACGGTCGAACCCCACGACGTACCAGTGCCCCTGAATGAGGAACAGACTGTAAGGGTCGAGAGTACGTTGCTCGTCCTCCGCGCTGGAGGCCGAGGGATACAAGAAATTGACCGTCTTGCCCCGGGACACGGCATCCTGCAGTCGGGCCAGCTGCTTTCCGGCCTTGCGTGCGTCCTCGTCGGGGGCCAAAGCCACCGGCAACCGGTCGAGCTCGTCCAGGACGGGGTTCGGATGCCCCTGCGAAATGGCTGTTAGCGCGAGGCGCAACGGTCTGGCGTATGCGAACCTCCCCTCGAGCGCCCCGAGGACCAAGGTCAGCGCGCGAAACTCCTCCGCGGTGAACTCGAGCCCGGGAAGATAGTAACTTTCTTGCGGCAGATAATAGGCATGGCCGTCCGCGGACTCACCATCGCCCAGGACTTCCACGGTGATCCCGATCTTCTTGAGGTCTTCCCGATCGCCGTAGAAGCGACGGTTGAAGGTCTCGTCGCTCATGTCGAAATACCCCTCCACCGAATCCTGCACCTCTCGCGCTGCCACGGGTCGTGGCTGGCTGAGGAGAAAAGAAAGGAGGGAGAGCTGGCGGATAAGCTTGTCTTCGTCCCGACCCATGGTCTAAGACTAGCGCACAAGGCGGTCGAGAGTCACGATCTGTCCGCCCGGCCATCTACAATGGCAGAGATGGCGACGATCAATCCTAACCGGCAAGAGACTCTACCCGGGCTTTTCGGTCCAGGGCTTTCAGGCCGTCCTTCCGCGGACCGCGACGAGAAAGGCGTCACCCTGGTCCTGGGTCCGGCCAACTCGGGCAAGATGGGTTTCGCCCTTCGCTGGTGGGAAGAACGGCTTTCGCGGCGACCGGTGGTCGTCGTCCCGACAGGACCGGACTCGGTGAGTCTTAATCTCGAGATGGTTCGTCGCGCGGGGGCCCTGATCGCTCAAGCTCCCGCGGTCACCTTCGACGGCCTCGTGGCCCATGCCCTGGGCCGCCGCCCGCGGTACCTCAGTGGGTTTCAGCGAGAGGCCATACTGCAACATCTCCTGCAGGAGATTCCCGCGGTTTCTTTCGAGGCGGTCTCGACTCTGCCCGGGGCGGCGGCAGTTCTCGGTTCCCTTCTGCTCGAACTCGAGGAGAGCGGACAAAGAACGGAGGTAGTGCAAAAGGCTCTTGAGCGCTGGAGCGATTCACAGCGGTCTGAGAGTGCGCTGGCCGGAGATCTCGCGAGGATTCTTCCCGCCTACATCGCTGCCAGGGCCAAACTGGCGGCCACGGATCGGCCCGGGGCCGTGATGGAAGCGCGCGAGCGCCTGGCCGGATGGGACCGACCGGTCGTCTGCTACGGATTCACGTCGTTCACCCCGGGACAGCGCTCCTTGCTGCTCGCCATGGCGAAGGCCGCTCCGGTACTCGTCACTCTGCCTTACGAGAGGGAACGCGAGGTCAACCTCACCCGCGAGGGCGAGCTTCAAGAGTGGGAGAGAGCCGCCGGCCGCGTTGTGGAAATGGACGCCCAGTCGACGTCGTTCGCCTCGCCGGCGCTCTATTTCCTCGAGCGCAACTTTATGCGGGACAAGCCTTCGGGCGAAGCGCCGCCCGCGGAAGATGGCCCTTCGGGCGTGAGGTTCCTGTTGGCGTCGGGCCGGCGCAACGAGGCCGAACTTGTCGCCCAGGAAGTAACGGCACTCATCAAGGGGGGCGTCGCGCCCGGCTCCATCGGGGTCATCGTGCGGGACGTGCCGGCGTGGCGGCGGCTGCTCTCGGACGCGTTCGAGTCCTGCAACATCCCTCATCGCGTGGAAGGGCAAGTGACGCTCGCGGAGACCGGCCTGGGCAACGCCTTTGTGAACGTGGCAAAGGCATTCGCGACAGGAAAGCCCGAGCTGCTCCTTTCCTTCCTGCGCGGCCCGTACAGTGGTATCCCGCGCGACGAATCGGCGGACTTAGAGCTCGCATTTCGACGGATGGGCTCACCAGGCGTCGCTCAACTTGTGCGGCTGGTGGAAGGTCGGCTCGGCGAGATGCTGGCCGAGGTCGGGTCCGCGGTCGGCGAGGGCGGGCAAGCACGGTCGACTTTCGACCCTGTGCCCTTCGAAATGCTTGTCCAGGCGATGCTTGGTGCCTCACTGGCCGGATCGATTGTGGGAAGCCGGGAGCCTGAGGAGGACGCAGCGGCTTTCGGAGCGCTGACCCGGGCTGTCGGCGAGCTGACGGACGGCTGGCTGGAAGGACTCCGGGCATGGGAGAGATTGCTGCCCCTTGTGGGGCGGATACCCGTTTCCCTACGAGGAGCCGAGGGAGAAGACGTCGTACGCGTGCTCAGCATGCAACGGGCCCGCACTCGCCGATTTCAGGTCGTGTTCGTTCTGGGCCTGGCTGAGGGAGAACTACCCGCCAAGCGTGGCCGGCTGTCGCTGCTTACCAAGGAGCAACGGGCGTTACTGAACGGAGCGGGCGGAGGCATGCTGTTGGCCGAAGAGACAGAAGCCGAGGATGCCGCGCTCTTCCTCAGCGCCCTCTCCCGCCCATGGCAGCTGCTTTACCTGAGCGCGCGCAATACGGACGACGCCGGACAACCGGCGATCTCGTCCTTCTTCTGGGATATCGCCCGGCGCCTCACGGACCCAGGCCATGAGATCCGGAGGCGCGGACTCGCCGATGTCGTTTATCTATCTGGCGAAGCGCCGGGCGTCCGGCACTATCTGCGCGCTTGTGTGAACGAACGGCGAGAGGCCCATCCCGGGATCCAAGGTGGTCGCGCCGGCATGGATCCACCAAACTGGTACACCCCGCCCGGCAGGTTGTATGACGCCACAAACCTGGCCGAGCTTGCGGCGCAGCTGAGTTTCGCGCCATCCGCGCTTGAGCGTTACCTGGCCTGCCCGTTCTCGTGGTTCATGAGCTGCGCCGTCGGTCCTCGCGACACCGAGCCCGAACTAGATAGTGCTATGTTCGGCCGACTTGCTCACGACGTGCTGAGTGCCACCTATCGCGACCTGATTTCGCGAGGCGGCCTGCCGATACGTCCGGACAACGTGGAGTCGGCAATAGAGGTTTCCTACCGCCACATCCGGCTCGCGGTAGAGAGCGGCGATTGCCCGGGTACGGCGGCTGAGCGCCGCTTAGCGACTTGGCGACTGCGCAAGGTCGTGGCCGGGCTTCTCGACCGCGAGAGCAAGGTGGATACCGGGCTCATTCCGGCAGAGACCGAGGTGCGGGTGGGAGTCGATGGCGGAGTCGACATCGGCGGGCTTCGGGTCCGTGGCCGCATCGACCGCATCGACAGGCAACCCTCGGGTACCGCTCTCTTCGTCATCGACTACAAGACCGGGGAGCCCCCCAAGCCTTCGCAGTTGGGGGAGGAAGGCGGGTTGCAGTTGCCGCTGTATCTACTGGCGTTGGCGGCGGAGCGCGCTGAGGCCGAGGTGGTCGGCGGCGCCTATCTCTCTCTGGCGGGCGGCAAGAGCGTAGGTATTGCACGGTCCGGCTTTGAAGATACGCTGGGTGGCCGCGCGCATGACTGTAAGACTTTCTCTGCCGAGGCTGCTGCTTCCTTGTTCGAAGCGGCCGTGACGTTGGCCAGGAGGGCCGCTGAAGGCATGCGAGCCGGTGAGATCCCAGCCGCTTCTTCGCCGTCGAGCTGCCCTTCCTTTTGTGCGTTGGGTCCGGTCTGCCGGTCTCGACAGAGAGGCTATCGCGGATGATGGCGAGCGACGGCCAACGGTTGTCCGCCGGTCAGCAAGGCATCCTCGCGGATGGCGCGAGTCGCATTCTCGTGGCTGCGGGTGCGGGCAGCGGCAAAACACGGTTGCTGGTCGCGTATTTCCTCAAGGCACTTCTCGAGGATGGTGTCCCGTTGGATGGGTTGACAGCGGTCACTTTCACCAAGAAGGCCGCTGCCGAGTTGCTTTCGAGGATCCGCGAAGCGCTTTATGAGGCCGGGCGGCCGGATCTTGCCCGTTCTCTCGACGCAGCGAGTATTGGGACGATCCACGGCCTATGCAGTCGATTGCTCAGGAGCAACGCCCTGGCTGCCGGCATCGACCCGGCCTTCAGGGTGTTGGAAGCAGAAGCCGCCACCCTGTTGAGGGAGGAGGTATGGGCTGAGATCTGGTCCGAGGCCGTCGAGCAGGCCTCGGAAACGGGGCTCGAGGTCCTCGCCCGCCACCGCCGGACCTTTGAGGAAGAACTGGTTCCCCTTTACGAGCGCCTGCGCAGTCTCGGAATGGAGCGACCGGCGGTGCGGATCGCTGCCTTTGCATATCCCGATATCGAGCACGCCCGGGCGCAGCTTCTCGCCGCGGTGCAGGGAACGCTGCGCGCTGCGAGGGAGCCAGTGGGTCGCCCGCGGACTGGTGGCGCGGACATATGCCTCATTGAAGAGTGTCTGACCTGGCTCACCGGGCCGGAGTGCCAGATCTCTATCGGGAAAGACGCCGGCTCCATCGTGGATGCCGCCGATTCCGCTTTAAATGCGACCGGTTCCGCGGCAGAGGCCGCCGGGTCCACGACGGGTGCAGTGGACTCCTCAGTCGGAGCAGCGGCCGCGCTGGAGGCGACGAAGGGCTTCTTTCCGAGCAGGCGCTCAAAGGCTCTGCAAGATCAGTTCGAAGAGGTCCGATCAGCCCTGACCGCCTACCGCCAGTCGCTGGCTGCGGTGTGTTTGTGGCCGATGCTCGTGGTCACCAACGAGCTCCTCCGCCGGTTCCATGCGCGCTATCTGGAGCGCAAGCGCGAACGAGGCCTACTCGACTTCTCCGATCTTGAATTGAGCGCTCGCGCGCTGGTCGAGACGTGCGCGGATGTCGACACGTCGCTTCTGGGCGCGGATTCACGGCTTATGGTGGATGAGTTCCAGGACACCAATCGGCTTCAGTGTTCGATCCTGGACGGTTTGCATCCCGCGGCAAGCCTCATGGTGGGAGATGAGCGGCAGAGCATATACAGGTTTCGCGGGGCCGATGTGGACGTCTTCATGAACAGGCAGCACCAGTTGCCGCAGCACCCAGAGGAAGGCGCCGTGCATCGGTTGGACGTGAGCTATCGGGCTCGCGCCGAGGTACTTGAGTTCATCAACAGACTGTTCGCCGGCACCGGCTTCTTCGGGCCTCGCCACACGGCCCTTCGATGCGGTCGCACGGAAGAGATCGGATCCATGGCAAATGCCGCGGAGGAGACCAGCCGGCCGTTATCTCCAGCAGTCGAGATAGTCTGCGCCGATCGTGTGGACGATCGAGGCCACGGCGGAGCTGCTCCCAGCATGCAGCAGGCGGAAGCGGAGGCGGTGGCCGCCCGCGTGCGGCGGCTTGTCACGGAAGAGGGGTGGCAACAGCGCGAGGTTGTCGTTCTCCTGCCGGCGTTGACGCAAGTTGACGCATACCACCAGGCCCTGTCCGCTCGAAACATCTCGACCTATGTGGTCCGCGGCAAGGGCTACTACTCCCGGGATGAGATCTCGGATCTAAGGTGTCTGCTCGGGGTGCTGGTGGACCCTCATGACGACCTGGCCCTGCTGGCGCTTTTGCGGTCGCCTCTGGTGGGGCTCTCCGATGACGCACTATTCTTCCTGGGCCGCGAGGCCAAGAGCACGCGTACCGACTCAATGTGGGCGGTCGTGCGTGACCGCGGGTGTTTGCCCTTGCCTGGCTGCGATCAAGCCGAGCGGTTGTCCACGGCGGTGTCTATGCTGGAAAGTCTGGCGCGATCTACCGGGCGGCCCGGCCTTGCGCGGCTCATTGATCGCGCGGTGACGGCGTTCGAATACGATCTGTGTCTTCTAGCCGCCCCGGAAGGGCGTCGCCGGTTTGCCAATGTGCGAAAGCTGATGCGGCTTGCCGACGAGTACGAGACGGTCGAAGGACCGGATTTGGCGGGATTCGTGAGGCTGATCGACACCATCGGCGAACTGAGCGACGACGAAGGCAGCGCGCCCACTCTAGCTGAAGACGAGGACGCGGTGCGAGTGATGACCATCCACCAGGCAAAGGGACTGGAGTTCCCGGTGGTCGTTCTCGCCGGTCTGGGGTCCGACAGCCCCGGGTCCAGGAACGGTACCTACCTGATCGGCCACGACGGGCGCATGGCTGTGGTGCTCAAGGATTCAAAACGGACCTCCTACGAGACATGCGATTTAGCGCTTGGCCCGGCTCGAGAGATCATTGAAGACGAGGCGTGCCGCGAGCGAGAAGAGGACGTCCGCCTGATGTATGTGGCTATGACGCGGGCGCAGGAGCGGCTTTTCCTGGTGGGCGCCCGGCCCTCTGGCGGCCTGGATAACTGTAGGCTCGGACGGATTGCGCTTGC
This sequence comes from uncultured Thermoleophilia bacterium, assembly GCA_963772095.1. GTDB lineage: Bacteria > Actinomycetota > Thermoleophilia > RBG-16-64-13 > RBG-16-64-13 > Chersky-299. Next base: position 58,215 of record CAVYVU010000018.1, on the reverse strand, counting down.
TCTCGGTCTTGATGGGCTGCCCGTCGCGGGGGAGACATGGGAACTGCGGGACCTGGATGCCGTGGCGAGAGGGGTGGCTGGCGAACTCATTGAGGATGACTCTCAACTGTCACGCTTGCCGCGTACCCAAGAGACCGAAGAGCCGAGCCCTGACGAGGTTTGTCCTGTCTTTCTTGAGCCCGTCACATCCAGCATCGCTGTCCGCAGAGTGAGCTTCTCGAGTCTGGCAGCTTACCGGCGCTGCCCCCGGCGTTACTACCTGGAACGTCTGCTGGGATTAGACTTCGAGGCTTGGTGCGACCAGCCGATCGCCCCGGCCGCGCGGCCGGCCGTGCGCGAGGGCATGCTTCGGGCGGTGGGGCAAGGTGATCGCGAAGACGATGACGGTGAGAACGGCAGGGACACCGAGCGGGCCGACGCCATCTACCTTGATCCGGCCGAGACCGCGGACGGTCGCGAATTGGGCTTGCTCGTGCACCAGCTCCTCGAGCGGCTACCTCTGCACGATCCGGTGCCGAGCGGCGAAAGGATAGGGCTACTGATCCAAGAATGCCTCCACGACTCCGCCGCTTTTCTTGCCCCCGGGACCGCCGAGCGTGCCGTGGAGTTGACGCGAGCGTTCTGGAGTTCACGGTTCGGCGGCAGGCCGGAGCTCGCCGGAGCATTCAAGGAAGCTCCGTTCATGTTCCTTCACGGCGAGATCATGGTCTCCGGCGTCATGGACCTGGCCTGGCACGACGACGGCAATTGGCAGGTGATCGACTACAAGACGAACCGGTTGGCGGGCCGGACGCCCGGCGAAGTGGGGAAATCGTACCGGGCGCAGGCGCAGGTCTACGCCCTGGCGCTGCTCCTTGCTGGTGCCCGCGCCGTTTCGATGCATCTTCTCTTCTTGGAGGATCCGGGCGAGCCTTTCACCGCGGACTTCGCGCCTTCGGACATCCCCGCTTTGCAGGCGGAGCTTGACGAAGCACTGGAGGGCCTTGCGAACGCCGATTTCTCAGTGCCCGCGGGAACAGTCTGCGGGGACTGCCCGGCCGTTCGACTCTGCTCAGAGTTTCGCGCATAACGTCCGGGGGCCGCGCCGGAGGATATGGCTGTCCGGAGAGGTGAGCCGGGGGATGGCCCGAGGCTCGGTGATGGTATACAATAGGCGACCGTCAAGGGGCGGGGTGTAGCGCAGCCTGGTAGCGCGCATCGTTCGGGACGATGAGGTCCGGGGTTCAAATCCCCGCACCCCGACCATCACATGCAAGGGCCGCTTACGCGGCCCTCTTCTTTTTCCAAGGACATGCCCGGCGAGCGCTCGAGCTGGAAATGAACAGGGCTACAGCGTTACGACGAGGATTATCAGGACATATGCGCCGCCCTGGTCGGGAAGCGTCGGGGGTGTAGCACCCGACTGGTCCGCCGGCGGCAACGAAGAGGTCGTGAAGGTATTACCACTCACTTCCGGCTGCGGGACGGCTTCCGAGGAGAGGATGGGCAGCTCGGGCCGGCGGGCCAGGATCTGCGAGACGATATCCGCTTTGTCGCCCGGGGCCGTGAGTTCGAGAGTGACGGACATGCCCATCGAGTTGAGCAGGTCTACGAGTGGTGCCGCATCCTTCTGACGGAGGAACGCCGCGAAAGTAGGTCCACCCAGCCAGAGTTCGCTAGGAAGAGGCTCCAGCGTCGTCATGCCGGTGATGAGTGTGGCCTTGTCCTCAAGTTGGCCGGCCGCGGCCTGGTCCGGCTGAGATCCGTCCGATGAGGTGGTGGTCGTTGGGGCTACCGAGTTGTTGTCCACCGGACCGGCGCCGGCAGCTCCTCCGAGGGCGAGATAGGCGGGCCCGTTGGTCGACTTGAGGGTGCTGATCAAGGTCGCCTTGTCCTGTATGGGGGCCGATGCCGTCGGCGTCGAGGCACCGGTCATGGGGACGCTCGAAACAGAGGCCACCGTCGTGTGGGCAGACGCAACCGTCGTCGTGGCCGATGCGGCTACCGTAGATGTGGCACCGAAAGCGGTGCTGGCGCTTGGGGCGGCCTCAGTGCTCTTGTCGGCTACGGCGCCGCGGCCCGTCGTGGTGGTGGCGACGTTTACCGATGACGCGGAGAAATATCCAGGGCGGTTTCGGATCACGCCGAACGCCACGACTCCAATGAGGACCGCCGCCACGCACACTGTGACCGGTATCCACGGACGGAGGCGCTGGCTCCACGAAAGTGAATGCGGTTTCGGCTCCCTGCCCGGCATCGGGAGCGGCTTCACCGGGTAGAGAAGGGCTTCCCGTATCGCGTCGGACAAGTTCGACGGCGGATCGACATAGTCGACGGCCTCGAGCATGTCCGCGACTTCACGCTGGGTGCCCAGGCGCGCCGCGCACGACGGGCAACTCCTGAGGTGGTCCTCCACGGCGAGCCTGGTGTCGTTTGGCAGCGCCCCGTCCAGGTAATCGATGGCCAGTTCGGCCCAATCATCCATATGGCCGCGGACGACGCCCAGCCCCATTGGTTCTCTGTTGTCTTGCGTGTCGTCCCGCGTGTTCATCCCTGTTCCCCTGTCGCGCCCTGTCTTCTGACGCCGCCCTCAGCTCCGTGGTTCCGGGAGTTCGGGAGTTCATACCCGGCTTCAGCAAGCGCAACGGCAAGAGCTTCGCGCGCCCTGAAGATCCTCGATTTGATAGTGCCCTCCTGGACCTCAAGAATCTCGGCGGCCTCGCTGTAGGGAAAGCCGAGCAGATCGCAGAGGACCACGGCGAACCGGAAACCCTCGTTCAGGCTCATCAAAGCGTCTCGTAGCGGCTCGGAAAGGCCATCGATCGCCGGGTCGACACCTGCGTGGCTGGAACCGACGGCAGCCCCAGAACCAGAGGGCCCGGATAGCTCGTCGAGGATCTCGTTCTCCATGGGCTCAGCCCGCTGGCGCCGCAGCTGGTCGTACGACGCATTCACCACGATGCGGTGCAACCACGTGCTGAAGAGCGCTTCGCCCTTGAAGCTCGCCAGATTTCGAAAGGCCTTGATAAAGGCTTCCTGCGTGACATCGGCCGCGTCCCACGGATTGCCCACGGTGCGGAGCGCCAGGTTGTATGCCCGATGCTCGTGGCGACGGTACAGCTCGGTGATGGCGAACATGTCGCCTTCTTTGGCGAGTTCTACCAGCCGCGCATCAGGATCCAGTTGTCGCTCTTGTGTGGCCACGTCCACCCGGGTTCGATCGCTTCCGCTGGGCCGGTTCATTCTATCAGGGAGCCTGGGCCTCCCAAGTCGGGCTCAGGATCAGGCCCGGTTCCCTGTGTGCAGGGCCTGGGCTATTCTAAGAACGGTCGGGTAACGAGCCAATCGATGAGGAGACTGTGATGCCCTCGAATGCGGATATCGATAGAGAGCAGGCGGCTGCGGACATGCTCACCGAGTTGCAGGACGAGATGCGCAAGATGCCCGTTAGCGACTATCTGGTCTACTTGATGCAGTCCATCTCGGCGATAGGATTGCGTCGGCTCGGCCTATCGCCCGAGTCGGCCGGCGAACGCGACCTTGAGCAATCCAGGATGGCCATCGAGGCGTTCAAGGCTCTCTTGGGCGTGGTCGAAGCGACGCGGCCGCGGGAAGAACTGACCGTGCACAGAGCCGTGCTGTCGCAGATGCAGCTGGCGTATGTGGCTGCTCTCAACCCACCGCCCGAGCCGGAGATAGAGGACGATGAGGAGCCGGAGGCTGAGGAGGACTGAGCGTAAGCTCCACATGGTACGCTGATTTCCCACCGGGAACGCTTGCGTGCGATGTGCGGCCCGTGTGCGTTGACGGGCAACCCTGATGCGAAAGGCTGGACATGGAAGCTAGGGCGGAGATCGGGGTGTTCGGCGGGTCCGGATTCTACTCGTTCTTGGATGAGGTCGAGGAAGTCACCGTTGAGACCCCGTACGGGCACCCGAGCGACAGTTACTTCGTAGGGGAGATCGGCGGCAAACGGGTGGCCTTCCTCCCGAGACACGGCCGCAAGCACCAGTTGCCGCCGCATATGATCAACTACCGGGCGAACGTATGGGGCATGAAGTCGCTGGGCGTCGCGCAGATCTTCGGACCGTGCGCCTCCGGGAGCCTTAAGACCGAAGTGGGCCTTGGTCATTTCGTCGTCTGCGATCAATTCGTGGACCGCACGTGGGGGAGGAGGGACACCTTCTACGATGGACCTATCACCACGCATGTCTCGGCGGCGGACCCCTACTGTCCTTCACTGCGCCGCGCGCTGGTAGAGGGCGGGCGCGAGCTGGGGATCACCACCCACGATGGCGGCACGGTCGTGGTCATCCAGGGACCTCGTTTCTCCACACGCGCTGAAAGCCGGTGGTTCAGCTCGATGGGCTGGGATGTCATCAACATGACCGGCTACCCTGAGGCCTACTTGGCCCGGGAACTGGAGCTTCATTACGCGAATATCTCGCTGATTACCGACTACGATGTGGGCGTGGCCGAAGACCCGAACATGCCGCCCGTGAGCCACCACGACGTGGTGAAGGCCTTCAACGAGAACAATGCGCGTCTCCGCGAGCTGCTCTTTCTCGTGATACCCCGGCTGCCCGACGTGCTGGACTGCGACTGCGGGAGCGCCTTGGCCGGAGCTCGAGGCTAGCCGCGACGTCAGCCATTCGCCGGTCGATCTTTCGGCGCAGGTGACGGACCTGTGATCGATCGCCGTCTAGGCGACCGGATAGACCTCCGTAGAGTTGGCCTCAGGTGACCGGATCGGCCTCAGGTGACCGGATCGGCCTCGCCAGCGTCGGTTTGCACGGCAGGGCGGGGCCGTTCCGCAAGACTATCGGGCCTGTCCCCGTCCGAGCCGGTTCTTTCCGCGGCCTCGGGCCGTGGAACTGGGCTTGGTCTGGCGGCGGGGCTGGGTCTAGGAGCGGGACGTCGCTCGACGGCCGGCGCCGCTTGGGCGGCCGTGGCAGGGGGTACGGCGCCGAGGCGGGTCTCCGCGGGCGCGGCTTCGGCCCGTTCAGGAGCTTGGGCTTGAGCCGGCGGGTACTCCACCACGAGCCGGTCTCCGTCGCGCTTCACCACGACATTCTGTATGTGGGACAGCACCTGGCTCTTGCGCGTCTCGTCGGACTCGCCGGCCAGCTTCACGTCCATGTCCAGGAAGCTCTCGTACATCTGCTCGACGAGACGGATCGACTCCTCCTGGGTCAACTGCATGGGTTTGAGCAAGGAAGCCACTTTCGCCAGTATTCCCTTGAGGGCGGTGAGAGACTCGCCTTCCTGTGGATCCCCGTCGCCCATCCGGTAGCCCTGCTCCTGGTCGGGCTGGCTGTCTCGACGATCGTCGCGACGATCTCTATCTCTCTTGGTCACGTCAGCTTCCTCTCCTGAAGCGCGCGGTAGAAAGCCACGGCTTCTCCCACGCCCTCGCTCAGGTCGACTTCCCATTCCCACCCTAGATCCGCCTTTGCCCGCGAAGCATCGAGAGCAATATGCTCGACCTCTCCCGGACGTTTTTCCCCGAAGATCGGCAAGACATCCGTTCCCACCGCTTCTTTCACTGCTTCGAAGATCTCGAGATCCGAGACCTCGATGGCTCGACCCAGATTGTAGACGCCGCAGACCGGCGTGTTAAGGGCCAGCATGTTCGCCTTGACGATGTCGCCCACATAGCAGTAGTCGCGGGTCTTGGTGCCGTCTCCGAAGATGGTGGGGCGCACGCCGCTCAGCAACTGCAACGAAAAGATGGCCACTACCCCGGCTTCTCCGTGCGGATCCTGGCGCGGTCCGTACACGTTGGGATAGCGCAGCACTGTGTACTGGAGTCCGAAGTTCTGCCGGTACGCGAACAGATAGTGCTCCACCGTGTGCTTGCTCACCCCATAGGGAGAGATCGGATCCACCGGGTGGGACTCATCCACCGGGAGGTAAGACGGCTCACCGAAGAGTGCGCCCCCAGTGCCGGCGTAGATGATCTTTCGCACGGAATATCGGCGGCAGCACTCCAGCACGTTGAGGGCGCCGAGGATGTTGACAGACGCGTCGTACGCCGGGTCCCGGACCGATCGGGTGACATCGATGTGGGCCGCGAGATGGCAGACGACCTCTGGCTTCTCCCGTTCGAAAGCTCGACCCAACTCCTCCGAGCGGATGTCCACCTCGTGGAAGGCAGCGTTATTCGGGAGATTCTCCCTCTTGCCGGTGGCCATGTTGTCGACGATGGCGACTTCGTGCCCGACAGCGAGCAGGCGGTCGCTGAGATGAGAGCCGATGAAGCCGGCACCGCCTGTCACGAGAACCTTCACGTGTGAGCCTCCGCGATCGAGTTGAGTCGTTTCCAGCCTATCACCTGATGCTCCGGCGGTGCACAAGGGGCAGGCCCCAGGTTGATACGCTATACTCTCGCGGCCGATGCCGGCAGGGATCGCGGCTGTCGGGACGTGGCGCAGCCTGGTAGCGCACCTGCTTTGGGAGCAGGGGGTCGGAGGTTCAAATCCTCTCGTCCCGACCACTAGGTCGAGGCGGAGCGGAGGCTGAACGGGCGGGTGTAGCTCAGTTGGTAGAGCATCGGCCTTCCAAGCCGTTTGTCGCGGGTTCGAATCCCGTCGCCCGCTCTCTTTCTGGTCCGCGTTCTGGTGGCCGAGCCGGTGCAGGCGCCTGTAGCTCAGTTGGATAGAGCAACGGACTTCTAATCCGTGGGCCGGAGGTTCGAATCCTCCCAGGCGCGCTTTCGGTCCGGCAGGGCATGTGTCCCAGCATCGGCCGGCCTTGGCGAAGGCCTTGGGCTGGTACTGCGGTGAACGTAGCTCAGTTGGTAGAGCACTGGGTTGTGGCCCCAGCGGTCGCGGGTTCAAGTCCCGTCGTTCACCCCTCGGGAGTCCGCGGGTGTGGCGGAATGGCAGACGCGCATGATTTAGGATCATGTGTCTTTTGACGTGGAGGTTCGAGTCCTCTCACCCGCATAGGCTTCTCTGACGGCTTCTTGTAGTAGAAAGGATCGAAGTGAAGAGCACCCTCAGCGAGCGCGAAGGAAACACAGTCAAGCTCGACGTTGAGGTTTCCAGCGAAGAGTTGCAGGAAGCCTTCGACGACAGGTTGAAACAACTCACCCGCGAGGTCCGGATACCCGGATTCCGCCAGGGCAAGGTCCCCGTTGCCATGGCGCGCCAGCGTTTGGGTGACGACGCCATCATGGCCGACACTTTGGAAGAATACGTGGGTCGCTGGTTCGCGGGCGCGGCTCTCGAGTTGGGTCTTGATCCGGTCGACCGGCCGAGCATCGAGCCCCAGGAAGAGGCGCCGGAATTGGGCAAGCCTTTCGCCTTCAAAGCCACGGTCACGGTCATGCCGGAAGTGGTCCTGGGCGAGTACAAGGGCGTCGAGGCTCCGAAAGAATCGGCGGAGCTAGAGGACGCCGAGGTCGATGCGCAGACCGACCGGCTTCGCGACCAGTTCGCGGAGCTACGGCCGGTGGAGACCCGCGCCGCCCAGAGCGGCGACTACATCACAGCCGATTTCTCGGCGACCTTGGACGGGGAGCCGGTAGAAGAGATGACGGCCGTGGATTTCGCGTACGAGCTGGGCGCCGACCGGATATTCCCGGAGATCGAGGCGCAGACCGTGGGCATGAAGACGGGGGAGGAGCGATCGTTCCCGGTCACACTGTCCGAAGAGCTGGGTGATGAGCGTTTCGCGGGCAAGACGGTGGACTTCACTGTCAAGCTCAAGGAGATCAAAGAGAAAGTCTTGCCGCCCTACACGGATCATTGGGTCACCGAGATCAGTGAGTTCAAGACGCTCCTCGAGCTGCGCCAGGATATCCGGAAGCGATTGGCGGCTGCCAAAGAGTACTCGGTGAACCAGCGATTCCGGGCACTCGCCGTCAAAGCGGTGGCCGACAATGCCACTCTCGATCTGCCCGATGTCGTAGTGACCGAGCAGGCCGAGGAGATGGTGGACGACTTCAAGCGCTCGCTTGAGTCTCAAGGCGCCGATTTCGAGGCCTATCTCGAATCGAGCGGCGTCACCGTGCCGCAGATGGTCGAGGACATGAAGCCCCAGGCCGCGGCCAACGTCAAGACAGGCCTGGTGCTGGACGCCGTGGCCAAAGCCGAGGGCCTCACCGTGAGCGACGCGGAGATCACTGCGTCCGTGCAGGAGATGGCGGCAGCCGGTCGAGTGGATCCGAAGGCTTTCGAATCCCGACTTCGGCAGAGTGGTAGAATCCAGGGCGTCAAATGGCAGCTTCGGCGCGACAAAGCAGCCGATTTCATCGTCGCGAACGCCATCGCTACGAAGCCCGTAGTGGAGCCGCTGGAAGAGCCCGCGGAGGTCCCAGCCACGAAGACGACACGTAAGAAGACCGCCGTCAAAGCGAATGCCGCGACTGCGGAGGCGACTGCGGAAAAGCCCGCACCCAAGCCGGCGCGGACTGCCACAAAGAAGACCGCCAAAGTAGAGACTCCCGGGAAAGAAGAGGCCTGAGCTATCCAGGGTCGCTCTTCTTCTTCCAGACCAAGCTGAAAGGATGGCGCCGTGAGTCCATTGATCCCAATGGTCGTCGAGCAGACCAGCAGAGGCGAGCGCGCGTTCGACATCTACTCGCGCCTGCTCAATGAGCGAATCATCTTCCTCGGGACCCCGATCAACGATCAAGTGGCAAACCTGATCGTCGCTCAACTGCTTCATCTGGAATCCGAGGACCCAGAGAAAGACATCGCCATATACGTGAACAGCCCCGGCGGGAACGTTTACGCGGGCCTGGCTATATACGACACCATACAGTTCATCAAGCCAGATGTGTCCACCATCTGCATCGGTATCGCGATGTCGATGGGGGCCCTGTTGCTTGCTGGAGGCACTAAAGGTAAACGCTATGTTCTCCCGAATTCGAAGATACTGATCCATCAGCTGTCGGGAGGTTTCGAAGGGCCTGCCGCCGACATCGAGATCCACGCCCGTGAGGCGCTTAGCTTGCGCAGGCGTCTCGACGAGATATTGGCCCAACACACCGGTCAGCCGTTGGAGAAGGTGGAGAGGGACACGGAGCGTGATTACTTCATGACTGCAGAAGACGCGCTCGCGTACGGGATCGTCGACAAGATCATCGAGCACAGGTAGGGGGTCCGACTCGTGCCGAAAACGCCGGGGGGTTCCGAGCAGCTGCTATGCAGCTTCTGCGGCAAAAGCCAGCGCCAGGTGAAGAAGCTCATCGCCGGGCCGGGTGTGTATATCTGCGATGAATGCATCGACCTTTGCAACGAGATCATCGATGAGGAGCTTGCGGCTCCGGTCGCCCTAGACCTCGAGAATCTCCCGAAGCCAAAGGAGATCTACTCCATCCTCTCGGAGTACGTGATAGGGCAAGCCGAGGCCAAGCGTGCGCTGTCTGTGGCGGTGTACAACCACTACAAGCGAGTGCACATGGGTACCGGCGAGGACGGCGAGGTGGAGCTCCAGAAGTCCAACATCCTCTTGCTGGGTCCCACCGGCTGCGGAAAGACACTTCTGGCCCAGACCTTGGCCCGCATCCTCAACGTGCCGTTCGCGATAGCCGACGCCACGGCTCTCACCGAGGCCGGCTACGTGGGCGAGGACGTGGAGAACATCCTGCTCAAGCTCATCCAAGCGGCTGATTTCGACGTCAAGAAAGCGGAAACGGGCATCATCTACATCGACGAAGTCGACAAGATAGCCCGCAAGGCCGATAACCCTTCGATCACCCGGGATGTCTCGGGCGAGGGCGTCCAGCAGGCCTTGCTCAAGATCCTGGAAGGAACGACGGCGAGCGTGCCGCCCCAAGGCGGGCGCAAGCATCCCCACCAGGAGTTCCTCACCATAGATACGACGAACATCTTGTTCATCTGCGGCGGCGCTTTCTCCGGGCTCGAGAAGGTCATCGAGCGACGGGTCGGCAAGAAGGGCGTGGGCTTCGCGGCAGATATCGAGAGCAAGCAGCAGAAGGACGTTGGCGAGCTCTTTGTCAGGGTCCTGCCCGAAGACTTGCTCGATTTTGGTCTCATCCCCGAGTTCATCGGCCGGCTGCCGGTCATCTGCAACGTCCACCAACTGCGCAAAGAAGACCTGGTCGCCATCCTCAACGAGCCCAAGAACGCTCTTACCAAGCAGTACAAGAAGTTCTTCGCCTACGACGGCGTGGAGCTGATCTTCGCTAAGGATGCGCTCGAGGCTATCGCCGATCATGCGCTCAAGCTTGATACCGGCGCCCGTGGCTTGCGCTCCATCATCGAGTCGGCGCTCACCAATGTCATGTTCGAGCTACCAAGCCGGCGCGATGTCACGAAGTGCGTTGTCACGCGGGAGGTCATCGAGAAGAAGATCGACCCCACGCTGGTGACCAGCACGGCTCGCGAGGACCTGGAGCTGGACCAAGAATCCGCGTAGGCGGGGCGAATGATGGTTGAATCGCAGCGGACGGTACCGCTTCTAGCCACGCGTGACCTCGTTCTTTTCCCGGGGGTGCTGGCTCCCATCTTCGTGGAGCGAGACAAGGGCGTGCGGGCCCTGGAGCAGGCCCATCAGTCCGGGGGCCTTCTCATCATGGCCGCGCAGAAATCGGCCGTCACCGACGACCCCGGCCCGGAAGACATCAACCGCGTGGGCACCCTCGCCAAAGTGGTGCAGCTGTCCCGTCTGTCTGACGGCACGCTCAAGGCGCTGGTCGAGGGCCAGGAGCGGGTGACGGTCGACTCGTACGTGAGCCTCAGCCCGGTCTTCACCGTGAACTACAGCACCGTGACTAGCGTGCCGCCTGCCAAGCGGCCGCGCCTCCAAGCGCTCATGGATTCCGTCGCCCGTGAGTTCGCCAACTATGTGGGCCAGATGCCCCAGTTGCCCGAGGAAGCCGAGACGGCGCTGGAGGCGGTCACCGACCCGGACGAGATGGTGAACGTCGTGGCCGGACACCTCATGATCGGGCCGGACCGCAAGCAGGAGCTGCTGGTGGGCGAGGAGCCCGAAGCGCGCTTGCTCCTCCTACTCGAGATTCTCATCCAGGAGAACGAGTTCATAGCGCTCGAGAACGAGATCGCCGAGCGCGTGCACGACAACTTCGAGCGTCAACAGCGGCGGGTATTCCTGGCGCGAGCGCCTCAAGGTCCTGCAGGAAGAGTTGGGCGAGGAGGCCGAGGAAGACAGCGAGCGTGGCGCCTATCTCAAGCAGCTGGAGGGCAAGAAGATCCCTGAAGCCGTCGCCGCGACGATCACCAAAGAGATCAAGCGACTCGCCGATCTGCCTCCGCTTTCCGCGGAGGTGGCCGTGGCCAAGACCTATCTGGACACCGCTCTTGCCTTGCCCTGGGGGACGAGGTCGGGCTCGGAGGCTCCGGACGTAGCGGCGGTGGCCAAGGTGCTGGACGACACCCACTACGGTCTCAAGAACGTCAAGGACCGCATCGTCGAGTATCTGGCGGTGGCGTCGTTGCGCGGCGGGACTCCGCCCAGCACGATCCTCTGCCTGGTCGGGCCCGCCCGGCGTAGGGAAGACCTCGGTGGCCATGGCGACCGCCCAAGGTCTCGAGCGCCCGATGCAGCGCATCAGCCTCGGTGGCGTGCGCGACGAAGGGGAGATCCGTGGTCATAGGCGCACGTACGTGGGCGCGATGCCGGGCCGCATCATCGATGCCTTGAAGCGCGCCGGCGTTGACGACCCGGTGCTGGTGCTGGACGAGATCGACAAGATGGAGGTCGACTGGCGGGGAGACCCGGCAGCCGCCCTGATGGAAGTCCTCGACCCCGTGCAGAATCGCACCTTTCGGGACAACTATCTGGAGCTCGAATACGATCTGTCGCACGTGTTCTTCATAGCCACGGCGAACTACGAGGAGGACATCCCGGAGACGCTGCACGACCGGCTCGAGATCATCCGGCTCCCCGGCTACACGGATCGGGAGAAGCTGGAGATCGCTCACCGGCATCTACTGCCGAAGATCGCGGAGGAGAGCGGACTTCCGGACGTGGGCAAGGTCCTCACGTCCAGCGCTCTTCGCGCTCTCGTGCGGTCGTACACGCGAGAGGCCGGGGTGCGCGAGCTCGCCCGTCTCATCGGGAAGATCTACCGGCGCATGGCTCGGACGAAAGTGGAAGGCCGTTCGCTGCCCCAGCGGATCGGTCCGCGCGCCTTGGAGAAACTGGTTGGCCCCGCGCCCTTCCTGGCCGCGCGCCTTGGCACCGAGCCGCAGGTGGGGGTCAGTCTCGGCTTGGCTTACACGGGGGCGGGCGGGGACGTGCTGCGCATCGAGTGCGTGGTCACTCCCGGGAAAGGGGACTTCCACCTCACCGGCCAGCTCGGTGAGATCATGCAGGAGAGCGTGACGGCGGCCTGGGGTTATCTGAAGACCTCGATCTCTCGCGATCCCTTGATGAGTAGCCTGTGGCTTGGCTCGCCTGGTCGTGCGTACCTCATGGAGAATTACCAGTCCCCGGACAACGGGGGCGAAGAGTTCGGGCCGCCGGGAGAATCCGGGGCTCCTGGCCGTGGCGGTGAAGACAAGTCCCAGCTCCGGAGGCGGGGTCGTCGCGGGGGCCAGGGTGAGCGCGGGGGCGCCGGTGATCACATTGGGAGAGACCGTCCTGCCGGGCGAGAGCATCGAGTTCGAATCCGGGCGTGGCTCCGAGTGCGAGCCGTCGCTGCCGTCGGACCATGAGGTGCTCTCGGCCCTGGAAGTGCGTATGCACTTCCCGGAGGGGGCCGTGCCCAAAGAAGGTCCGTCGGCGGGCGTGGCGGTGGCGATGGCCTTGCTGTCCGCACTGCTCCAACATCCCTTGCTGCCGAAGGTCGCCCTTTCCGGGGAGATCACGCTCACGGGGCAGATCCTTCCGGTGGGCGGGCTCAAAGAGAAACTTCTGGCCGCCCTGCGCGAAGGGGTGGAGACGGTGGTGCTTGCCGGCGTCCACCCGCCCGCAGGTGCAGGAGCTCACCGCGGAGTTGAAAAAAGGGCTCGACATCGTCTACGTGGAGAACTTTATCGAGGTGCTTCCTCATGCCCTGCTGGGACTGGGCCCGGAGGACGGAGAGGAGACGACGTGACAGAGGTGACGACTGGCGGCGCGCTATGCGCCCCACGAGGTGGAGGAGCGGCTGATGGCGGAGTGGCTCGCGCGCTCGGCTTTCCATGCCCAGGTGGACGCGCGCCGCCCGGCTTACTCCATCGCCATCCCCCCGCCCAACGTCACCGGGTCGCTCCACATGGGCCACGCCCTCAACGACACCATCCAGGACATCCTCATCCGGCATCACCGGCTCAAAGGCGAGAACGCCTTTGGATCGTGGGGACCGACCACGCCGGTATCGCCACCCAGAACAAGGTGGAGGGCCAGCTCGCCGAGGAGGGGCTCCGCAAAGAGGACATCGGCCGCGAGGCTTTCGAGAAGCGGGTCTGGGAGTGGCGCAAGGAGTACGGCTCCACCATCATCCACCAGCTCAAGCGCCTCGGATGTGCCTGCGACTACGAGCGTGAGCGCTTCACCATGGACGAGGATTACCAGAAGGCCGTCGCCAAGGTCTTCGTCTCCCTCTACGAGAAGGGTGACCTCTACCGCGACGTGTACCTGGTCAACTGGTGCGTGCGGTGCGGGTCGGCCATCTCTGACCTTGAGGTGGAGCACGAGGATCGAGCCGCGAAGCTCTACTACGTCAGATACCCCATCGTGGGGACGTCGGAGGCACTGACCGTCGCCACCACCCGCCCGGAGACCATCCTGGGCGACACCGCGGTGGCGGTCAATCCCAAGGATCCCCGCTACGGCAAGTTCGTGGGCAAGCACGCGGTGGTGCCGCTCGTAGGGCGCGAAGTGCCCGTCATTGCGGACGAGCACGTGGACATCGAGTTCGGAACAGGGGCGCTCAAGATCACCCCCGGGCACGACCCGGACGACTGGGAGATCGGCATGCGCCACGGGCTGCCCAGCGTCTCGGTAATCGGATTCGACGGCCGGATGAACGCCGAGGCGGGAGATCTAGAGGGCATGGCGGCGGAAGAGGCGCGGGAGGTTGTGGTTCGAGCGCCTCGAGGAGCAAGGCCTCTTTGTCAAGGCCGAGGACTACGGTCACGCGGTGGGCACGTGCTACCGATGCGGCACGGTCATCGAGCCGCTGCTGTCACTGCAGTGGTTCATGGACATGAAGCGTCTGGTCAAGCCGGCCATCGCCGCGGTGGAGGACGGCAGGGTGCGCTTCGTGCCCGATCGCTGGGGCGAGGTCTATCTGGACTGGATGGCAGGGATCCGTCCCTGGTGCGTCAGCCGCCAGCTCTGGTGGGGGCACCGGATCCCGGCCTACTACTGCGACGCCTGCGAGCACATGATGGTGGCGGAGACTCCGCCGGACGCGTGCGAGAAATGTGGCGGCGCCCTGCGGCAGGACGAAGACGTGCTCGACACGTGGTTCAGCTCCGCCCTGTGGCCGTTCGCCACGCTCGGCTGGCCGAAGCAGACCCCCGAGCTCGGCGCCTTCTATCCCACCTCGGTCCTTTCCACCGCGCGGGACATCATCTATCTCTGGGTGGCCCGGATGATCATGATGGGATTCGAGTTCATGGGTGACGTGCCGTTCCGCGACGTCATCATCCATCCCACAGTGCTCGCGACGGACGGCAGGCGCATGAGCAAGAGCCTGGGCACCGGCGTGGATCCGCTCGAACTCATCCGGGAATTCGGGGCGGACGCCACGCGTTTCGGGCTGGCCTATATGAGCTCGGTGCAGGACGTGCGCTTTAGCCCGGATCGCATCGAGATGGGCAGGAATTTCGCGAACAAGATCTGGAATGCTTCTCGTCTGGTGCTGCAGGGGGCCCATCCTCAGGCTGAGGCCAAGGTCGAACTGAGCACGCCCGCGGATCGTTGGATATTCAGTCGTCTTGCGAGCGTCACTCACGAGCTTGCGGAGCTGTACGACGGCTACGAATTCGACGATGCCAGCCGGCTGCTGTATCGCTTCATCTGGAACGAGCTGTGCGACTGGTACCTCGAGGTGGCCAAGACGCGTCTCTACAGTGAAGACGAGGCGGAACGCCTCGCGGTGAGCGGCAACCTTCTCGTGCTGCTGGAGCACGTAATGACCATGCTCCATCCGCTCATGCCGTTCTTGAGCGAGGAGATATACGGCAACCTGCCCCAGGTTCGAGGTGGTGGGCGCGTCGCCAGCCTCCTCGATGCCCGGTACCCGGCAATCCCGGTCTCCTGGCACGACCAGGCGGCTGAGGACGCCATGGAGGTGTTCACCTCCGTGGTGGGTGGGCTCCGTTCCGCGAGGGAGGAGCTGGGGCTGGCTCGCGACGTGGTCGGCAAGGTCTACGTCTTCGAGCTGGAGCCTGGCAGCGCCGCCGGCATCGCCGGTCAGGCGCAAGAGTTCCGTCAGCTCAGTTCCTGCGATCTGGTGGGCGTCGCTGTCCATTGGAAAAGGCGCGCCGGAAGGACGGTTCGCTTCGGTGGAAGGGCCGGGGGTGATGGCTCTGCTCGATCTAGGTGGCCTGGTCGATGTGTCCCGGGAGCAACAGCGGCTGCTCGCCAAGGCCAAGAAGGCCGCCGCAGAGGCCGGCAAGGCTGAGGCCAAGCTCGGTAACTCCGGTTTTGTGGCCAAGGCCCCGGGGAACGTCATCGACGAAGAGCGCGAACGCCTCGCCCGTGCGCTGGCGGTGCTCGAGGAGACCCGGCGCCAGTATAGGGAAAGGATCGGCGAGGAGCTCCCGCTCGATGGAGGTCCGAGTCT
Source organism: uncultured Thermoleophilia bacterium (assembly GCA_963772095.1). Lineage (GTDB taxonomy): Bacteria > Actinomycetota > Thermoleophilia > RBG-16-64-13 > RBG-16-64-13 > Chersky-299. Next base: position 42,524 of record CAVYVU010000018.1, on the reverse strand, counting down.
GTGAGTCCCAGCCGCTGCGATCCTGGAGAAGTCTGGAGCTACATCCAAAGCTTGGAGCCGCTGGGAACGCGGCTCGGCCTGGAGAGAGTGACAAAGTTGGTGCACGCCCTGGGCGATCCGCAGGATGCCTACCGGACTATCCACGTGGTGGGAACCAACGGCAAGACGTCCACCACTCGCTTCATCTCGGCCCTGCTGGAGACGCATGGTCTGCGCACAGGGTCGTACGTATCGCCCCACCTCGTCAGCCTTGCCGAGAGGCAGATGATCGACTCTGTTCCCATGGGCGACGATGAGTTCTGCGCCCTGGTCCAACGGGTTCGTTCGGCAGTTCCGGAGGTGGAGGCTCAACTGCCTTCCGGGGAGACGCTCACGCAGTTCGAGGTCCTGACGGTCGCCGCGCTGCTCTATTTCAAAGAGCAGAAATGCGATGTGGCCGTCATCGAGGCCGGACTTGGCGGAAGGCTCGACGCCACCAGCGTGATCCACTCGGAAGTCCAGGTGGTCACCACCATCGGGATGGAGCACACGGAGCTGCTGGGGAACACGCTGTCCGCGATCTTGCAGGAGAAAGCCGCGGTCATCCCGGAGGGAGGCAAGGTGGTGGCGGGGCATCTCGCGCCCGAGGTGAGTGCCGAACTCAGGGAGATATGCGCCGCTCGCGGGGCTGAAGCCCATTTTCTCGATGACGATATCGTCGTCCTTGCTGAGTCACGCGGTGAATCGTTCGATATCTTCGGGCTCCGTGGCTGCTACACCGATCTGCAGTTGTCCGTTCTGGGCAGCTACCAACGGGCCAACGCGGCGCTTGCGGTAGCGGCTGCGGAACTGTTCCTGGACGGCGAGCTCGACCAGGCGGCGACTAGGGAGGCTCTACTGCGTACCAGAGTGCCGGGGCGTCTGGAAGTCATCAGTGCACAACCCCTCTGCATCTTCGACGGGTCGCACAACCCGCCCGGCATGGTAGAGACCATGCGTTCCCTGGAGCAGATTCTCAAGAGGCGCAGATTGATCGCAGTGGTGTCCATACTCAGAGACAAAGACGCTGAGGAGATGCTTCGCTCCCTGGCGCCTCACTGCGACATCATCTTCGCGACTGAGAACAGCAGTCCTCGCTCATTGAGCGCGGACGAGCTGGCCGCGATCATCTCCGCGGTCGACGATAGCGCTGAGGTCTTCGTGGACCCGGATCCGCGCTCAGCCATGGTGAGTGCATACCGATTGGCGAGTTCGAACCAGGTAGTACTTGTCATCGGCTCCCTTGCATTGATCTCCGACCTGAAGCGGAGCCTGGGCTAGAGGCGCCTGGAGGGATGACGTCACCCGCGAAGAAGCGTAGAACGGGACATCCGGTACTGATCACCGTGCTCGTTCTGCTCATTATCGTCGTGGTATTCTTTACCGTCGGCTACGTGCTAGCGAGAGTTTTGATCTAGGAGCAGGAATTGGACAATCTCTTCGCCACAGTCAACAAGATCATCGGCTCACATTGGTGGGTGAACTCACTGTACATCCTGGCCTTCTTGATCGGGGTGCTTTGGCTGTCGTTGGTGTTCTGGACGTTGAAGGACGCGCGCAAGCGCATCGACGACGCGCTCATAGTCGCCGTGGCAGTCGCCACCTCGTTCATCCTTCCGTTCGTGGGCACCGTGGTGTACGCCATCCTCCGTCCCGCGGAATACCTCGCAGACGCGAGAGAGCGAGAACTCGAGATGAGGGCCATAGAACAGGAGTTGCACGCCCTGCGCGCGTGTCCATCGTGCGGTGAGAGCATCAGGCCCGATTACCTCATGTGTCCCAGTTGCCGCCGTCCCCTGCGTTCGCCTTGTGCCACCTGCGGGAGGGTGCTGGAGCCCAGTTGGAAGGTCTGCCCGTACTGCGCACACGACCTGAAGGCTCGGCGGGTACCGCTTCCGGCGGAAGAGCCTACCATGCTCGTGGAGCCTGTCGGGTTGGCTGATAGCCCGCGCTAGGCTTGCTCGCCCGCGCAACGGCGATAAGCCTGTCTTTCGCCTGAAAAGGCTCCTCGGAGCCTTTTCGCTTGTGCACGTGCCGCCGAAGGGATCTCGGCTCGTTCTTGTACCGACTAGGGGAGGAATGACATCGTGGAACGCACGCTCGTCCTGGTGAAGCCTAACGGAGTCGCTCGCGGGCTCGTGGGTGAGGTCATCAGCCGTTTGGAACGGCGGGGACTGCTGGTCAAGGGCGCCCGCATGCTCATGGTAAGTGAGGAGTTGGCAAGTCGCCACTACGCTGAACACGTGGGCAAGCCTTTCTATGCGGACCTGGTTTCGTTCATCACGTCGGCTCCCGTCTTCGCGATGGTCGTTGAGGGACCGTCGGTGGTGAGCGTGGTCCGGACCATGATGGGGGCCACCAATCCGTTGGACGCAGCTCCGGGCACGGTTCGAGGCGACTTCGGCCTGGACATGGGGCAGAACGTGGTCCACAGCTCGGACAGCGTGGCCAGCGGTGAGCGTGAGATCGCTCTCTTCTTCTCCCCAGAAGATCTGGTCCCCTAACTAGCCTTCCGGCGCCGCCGGCCTCACTCGCGAGAGGAACGCATCAGATGGATACCCGGGTCGCCTTTCCGGAGGATTTCCAGCTGTTCCTCGCGTCACAATCGCCCCGCAGGCACTCGCTGTTGCGGGAATTGGGTGTACCCTTCACGATTATCACCTCGGATGTGCAAGAAGCACTCCAAGGGGGACCGGCGGACCGGCTGGCCGAGGCGAACGCTCTGGCCAAGGCAGAACACGCGCGCATACCGGATGATGCTCTTCCCGGGGCCTTCGTCTTGGGGACGGACACGCTCGTGACGTTGGACGGGCTGGTACTGGGCAAGCCGGCCTCTCGCGACGAGGCCCGCGAGATGCTGAGTCTGCTCTCGGGCAGGCGGCACAAGGTCGTATCGGGCGTGGCCCTGATGCGGCCGGGTCTTCCCCGGGGCGGCATGGAGGCAGCCTGGGGAATGGAGGTCGCAGCGCGAGTGACTTCCGCGGTCACCGAGGTGACGTTCGAGCGTCTGAGCCCATCGACCGTGGAGGCGTATCTTGCCAGCGGCGAGTGGAAGGGCAAGGCGGGAGCCTACGCGGTGCAGGGTCTGGCCGGGCTCTTCGTGAGACGGCTGAGAGGGGAGTACAGCAATGTGGTCGGACTGCCATGTTGCCTGCTCTCGCGCATGTTTCGCGAGCTTGGATTCGACCTGCTCACAAGACTCTGGTACCAGGCGGAGCCCAAGTCGCTATAATGACAGGGTCATGCGTCCGCGAGACAAGGGGCGCGGCCGAGTAGCACCCGACTGGAGGCAGTGCAATAGCCTTTACTGAGTTCATCACCGGCTTCGCCGGACGGGACATGGCAGTCGACCTCGGGACCGCGACCACGCTGGTTTACGTCCGGGGCCGCGGGATCGTTCTTTCCGAACCCTCCGTTGTCGCCATCGATTCCCGTAGCGGCGAAGTCCTGGCGGTGGGGCAGGACGCCAAGCGGATGCTTGGCCGCACACCTGGCACCATCACCGCGATCAGACCGCTCAAAGACGGCGTCATCGCCGACTTCGACGTCACCGAGCAGATGCTCAGGCATTTCATCCAAAGAGTCCACCAGAACAGATGGGCACATCCCAGGGTCGTCGTGTGCGTGCCTTCCGGCGTGACCGGTGTCGAGCGGCGGGCGGTGGAAGAGGCCACCATCAGCGCGGGCGCCCGTTCGGCATATCTCATCGAGGAACCCATGGCCGCTGCCATTGGCGCGGGCCTGCCGGTGGCGGAGCCGACCGGCAGCATGATCGTCGACATCGGCGGGGGCACGAGCGAGGTGGCGGTCATCTCTCTCGCGGGCATCGTGGTCGCCCAGTCTGTGCGCATCGGCGGCGACGAGTTGGACGAGGCCATCATCGCCTACATCAAGAAGGAATATAAGCTGATGATCGGCAGCCAGACCGCCGAAGAGCTCAAGTTGGAGATCGGATCCGCCTTCCCGTTGGAGCAGGAAGAGCAGGCTGAGATCCGCGGTCGCGATCTCGTGACCGGCCTTCCCAAGACGCTGATCATCTCATCGGAGGAGGTCAGAGAGGCCATCGCCGAACCGGTCGCGGCAATAATAGATGCCATCAAAGCGACTCTAGACAAGACGCCCCCCGAACTCTCATCAGACATCATGGATCGGGGCATCATGCTGGCAGGCGGAGGCTCGCTCCTACGCGGTATGTGCGAGCGAGTGCGGGAGGAGACGCAGATGCCTGTGAACCTTGCGGAATCACCACTCACGTGTGTGGCTGTCGGCTCAGGACGGTCGCTGGAGGAGTTCGATACGTTGCACCGGACCTCACAGAGGGCGAGGAGACGCCGCTACTAGCTGGCGGAGGTCCATATGCCGCGCAACAAGGTAGCCTGGCGACGACTCGTCTTCGTCGCCTTGATCATAATCGCTTTAGCTTTGCTCACCGTTTCGTTCCGTGAGTCCAGTTCTGGCCCTATCTATTCCGTGCAGCAAGCAGGACTCAGCGCCTTGACTCCGCTTCAGGCAGCGGGAGCCAGGGCGGCAAAACCGTTCCGGGACGGTTATCACTGGGTGACCACGCTCTGGTCTGCTCACCGGGAGAACCAGCAGCTTGCCGGACAACTGGAGAAGCTCCAAGGGGTAACCGTTCAGAATCAGGAGCTCAGTCAGGAAAACGACCGGCTGCGAGGACTGCTCGATTTCCACGACTCCTCCATCTTCCCGACTGGCACTACCTTCAGGGTGGCGATGGTCATAGGCAAGGCACCGACCCTGTGGGAATCGTGGATCCTGATCGACAAGGGCTCCGCGGACGGCATAGAGGTGGACCAAGCGGTCGTGGGGGCGACACCGGTGACCGGCAATCCAAACCTCTCCGGGAAAGGTCTCGTGGGCAAAGTGATCTCCGTCACGTCCCACTCGGCGAAGATACAGTTGATCACGGACAGCGAGTCGAGCGTGGCCGCCATCATCGAGGGTCCGCGGGCTCAGGGCATCGTCCAGGGCTCCGTATCCGGAGACATCACCATGGATTACGTGGACAGGGACCAGAGTGTGTCGATCCCAAGCTGGTCATCGTCACCTCGGGCACCGGCGGCGTCTACCCGAAAGGCATACCCGATCGGGATCGTCGCCAACGTGGGAGGCGAGGACGTCAACACCTACAAGCAGATCCAGGTGGAGCCGTTCGTCGACTTCCGCGTGCTCGAGGAGGTCATGGTCATCACCGGGGTGGGCAACGCGACCGGCACCACGACCACGACCGGCGCCACCAGCGTTTTCGGCAACGGTGACGCAGGCGGAACCGGCGGCATCGGCAACGTGACGGGCACGACGGGCAATACAGGGTCGACCGGTACCACGGTGACGACCGGTGGCACGGGTCGACCGACACCACCGTGGCGACCGACGGCAAGGAGGCCGGGAACGGCGCCAGCACCACCGGCACGACAGCGGGCTTGGGCAACACGAGCACCACGAAAGGCCAGTAGCGTATGGGTCGCAAGGAAGCGGTGGCAGCGGGGAAGTTCGTGCTCCTGCTGGTGATCGCGGTGGTCCTTCAGGTGATGGTCACATCACGGATCACGGTGCTGGGAGTCACGGCCGACCTCTTCGTCATCCTCACGGTGATCATGGCGGTGAGTCGTGGTTCCCTGGTGGGCGCGATCTTCGGCTTCGTGGCCGGGTTGTTCGCCGATGTGGCCTTCATGCAGCCGCTGGGGATCCACGCGCTGATTTATCTTCTGGTGGGCTATCTGGTGGGGATGTTCGTGGCACGGTTTGAGACCGCGAGTCCGTGGGCGGTGCTCCCGCTGGTCGGCGTATCGTCGTTCCTCGCCCAGTTCGTGTTCGGCCTTTTTCAATACATCATCGGTCCGAGAGCCGCGTTCTTCTCGATGATCGGGACTCAGATGATTCCAGGAGCCATCTTGGATGCATTGTTCGCGGTGCCGATCTATCTGTTGCTGCTGCGGGCACGGGTGATCCCGACGCCGAAGATCGAGCCGGCTGTGAGTAGCACCAGGAGCGCGAGCCAATGATCCTGCGGCCGGTCAAAGCGCGGCGCCCCGCCGAAGATGATTCTTTTGTCGGTATCAGGGTCGGCATCTTGCTGATGATCGGCCTGGCGCTTGTTCGGAGTGCTCGGCTTCCGTCTCTGGTTCCTCCAGATCCTCACCGGGGACCAATACGTGGCCTCCGCCCAGGTGAACCGAGAGCGGACCGTGAACGTGGAGGCGCCGCGGGGTGTCATCTACGACCGCAACGGCAACGTCCTCGTCCAGAACCGGGCCGGCCTGAGCGTCGGGCTGCTGCCGATGGACATGAAAGACCCGAAGAAAGACCCACAAGGCTTTCAGACGGAACTCAACAACCTGGCCGGCGTTCTCGGCGTTTCCGTGCTCGACCTTCAGAAGGTCTACGACAAGGCCAAGAGCGGACCCATACGTGGTGACGGTGGCGAAGGACGATGTCGCTCAGAACCCGGTGGTCGACTATCTGAAGGAACACAGCTTGGATTTTCCCGGGATAGAGGTGGACACCTCGTTCTTGCGCAGCTATCCCAACAAAGCCTTTGCCACTCACGTTCTGGGCTACGTGGGTGAGGCATCGCAGAGCGAGATCAATCAGATCACGTCGGGCGATCCGATCAAGTCGGGCGACCAGGTTGGCAAGTCAGGCGTGGAAAAGACCTACGACACGTACCTTCGAGGGAAGGCAGGGTACAAGACCGTAGAGGTGGACAACCTTGGGCGGCCCATCAAGTTTCTCGAGGATGTGGCCCCGAAGCCGGGGAACAACCTCGTGCTCACGATAGACAGCGACCTGCAGAAGGCCGCCGAGCAAGCGCTCGTCGAGGGTGTCAAACAAGCACATACCGCCGGCTTCAAGAACGCCGATGGCGGTGCCTTGGTGGCGCTCGATCCCAACACCGGGCAGGTGCTCGCCATGGCCTCCTACCCCACCTACGATCCCTCCCTGTTCGTCGGGGGGATAAGCCAGCAAGCGTACGACGAGCTGTTGGCTCCGGCGGCCCACCAGCCTATGCTCAACCGCGCCATCGCCGGGCAATATCCCGCCGGCTCCACGTTCAAGCCTTTTGTGGCCGATTCCGCGCTCAGCGCGAAAGTGATCACGCCGGACACGCTGTTCACCGCCAATGGCAAGTTCAGCGTTCTGGGGACCACCTGGAAGGACTGGAATCCGGCGCATCTGGGAGACGTTAACCTGGCCCAGGCGTTGATGCAGTCGATAGACGTGTATTTCTATAACGTGGGCTACCTGATGTACAAGCAGACTGGACCGGTACTGCAACAGGGGCTGGAGAAGTTCGGCTTCGGCGCGCTGACCGGCATCGACATCCCCGGGGAAGTGAAAGGGCGCGTCCCGGATAGCGCTTGGAAGGCATCGATCCCCGGCGCGACGGAAGAGCAGAAGGCCTGGAAGCCGGGCGACGACATCAACCTGGCCATCGGCCAGGGCGACCTGCTCCTCACGCCCTTGCAACTGGCGGTCGGCCTCTCCGCCATCGCGAACTACAATCCAGCCCTCGGCCAGGGCACGGTCTGGGTGCCTCACTTGGGTCTGCAGATCACCGATCCCTCGGGCAACGTCATCAATCAGATCGCACCGGAATCGCAGGGTGAGGTCGCATTGGACCCCCACGACATGGCGGAGATCCAGCGCGGTCTGAAGCTGGTGGTGTCAGACCCCCAAGGCACCGCCAACAAGGTCTTCAAAGGCTTCCCGATCACCGTGGCGGGAAAGACCGGCACGGCCCAGAAGAAGCCCGGCGACGACTACGCCTGGTTCATGGGATACGCCCCGGCGGACAAGCCACAGATTGTGGTGGTGGCGCTTGTCGAACAGGGCGGGCACGGGAGCTCGATCGCCGCACCGATGGTGCGTTCGGTGATGGAATCGTACTTCCACACAAATTCGACGGCTATCGGGCCATCAAGCCGACCGAATGACGACCCGACATGCCGGCAGACTGGATACGCGCGACTGGATCGCCCATCGGGCGACAGGGGGCGCCGCGCATGAACGGCGAAATGAAGATCCTCCAGCAGGGCAAGGACAAAAGGCCGGCTCTAGGCTTCTCGCTTGGCCACTACCTGAAGAGCCTCGATTGGATACTGCTCGGGTCGACGCTGGCGCTGGCGGTCTACGGGATGTTCATGATCTATTCGGCTACCCACGCCGACACGAACATCTCCTCTCCCTACTACTACGTCAAGTCACAAGCGGTGGGCCTGGTGATCGGGCTCGTGGTGCTGATCGGGCTGAGCATGGCCAACTACCAGTGGTTCCGGCGCTATCAGCGCTACATCTACGTGCTCGTGCTGGGACTTTTGGTGGTGACCATTGTTATCGGCTCGGTGCGGCACGGCTCTAGGCGCTGGATAAACCTGGGGTTCTTTGATTTTCAAACGTCCGAGTTGGCTAAGTTCTTGCTGATCCTCTCGTTCGCCGCGCTCTTAGCGGAAGGGGTGGAACTGCGCCGTCGCTTCCGCTTCGTCGTCCTCGCTGTGGTCTACATCCTGGTGCCGACCGCGTTCGTCTTCTTGCAGCCGGACCTGGGGACGGCGCTTATCCTTATGACCATCCTCTTCGTCATGCTCATAGTGTGGGGGATCCGCTTACCGCACCTGGGGATCCTGGCGGGGGCCGGGGCGTTCCTGGGTGTCTTTGCTCTGCGGGTCCTGCCCGGCGCGTTCGGTGTGCATCTGCTCAAGAGCTACCAGATCCAGAGGCTCACCGAGTTCCTGAACCCGTCACCGGATCCCAGTGGCGCCGGCTACCAGCTCTATCAGAGCAAGATCGCAGTGGGAAGCGGCATGTTCAGCGGTAAAGGCTATCTGAACGGCACCCAGACCCACCTCAACTTCCTGCCGGCCCACCACACGGACTTCATCTTTGCCGTGATCGGGGAGGAATTGGGCTTCATAGGCTGCATGCTGCTCTTGATCTTGTTCGGGGTGGTGGCGTGGCGGGCGTTCCGCATCGCGCGGCTGTCGCGAGACCTCTATGGGACGCTCATCGCCGCGGGAGTGGGTGGGGTCGTGATCTTCCAGGTCTTCTTGAACGTGGGCATGACGATAGGCATCCTTCCCGTCACGGGCGTCCCCCTTCCGTTCGTAAGTTTCGGGAGCGCCTCCTTGATAGTATTCTTGATGGCCATCGGGCTGCTACAGAGTGTGCACGTGCACTCCGTGGCGGCCGAGTCCAAGTAGATGTGCACGCTCATCGGCGATCAGGAGGCTGCTCGTGGCTAGGTTGCAGGCAAGTCTCTCCAGAATCATGGATGCCTACAAAGAGGTCTCTGCTACCGCGGACCAGTCCGTGAGCGTTCTGCTTGCCGGCGACCCGGGCTTGGTCTCGTCGGCCCAGCATCAGTTCTCCGCCGGGGGCATGGTGCCGGCGACGTGGGTTGGTGCGCTGGAGGACATGTCGGGGCCCGTGGCCGGCCCCGGCGAGATCCTGGTGCTTTTCGTCAAGCCGGAGCAAGAGGCAGAGGCGGAAAGACTGGTGGAGGAACACCCGCCGAAGGGAGGGTTCGTCCTCTCGGTGGACGAAGGCCCTGAGGCCACCGGACACGCTACGTATCTGCACCGGCGCTCCGCGCGCCTTTCCTTCTCCGACACGAGCAAGGGCTGGCATGGTCTTTTTGTAGCGTGCGTGAAGGTGGCCGGCGACAGGGTGGTCGGCCTGGGGCGGCGGTACCCGATGATCAGGAAGATCGCGGCCGAACAGGTGGTTCAGAAGGCGGCCCTCCGGAACGGCCTGGTGGCGCTCGCTTTCATCATCCCTGGTGCGGACATGCCCGCCATGACCATCAATCAGGCCAAGATGACGCTCAATGTCGGCAGCATGTACGGGGCGGAGACCAACCAGGAACGGGCCCTTGAGGTGGTGGCGGTCATCGGGGCCGGGTTTGGCTTTCGGGCGCTCACACGTAGGCTGACTAGGCTGATCCCTGGCTCGTCCTGGCTCTTGAGGATCATCCTTGGCTACGCCGCCACTCTGGCCGTGGGCCAGGCAGCTATCGTCTATTACGAGAAAGGCGCGCCTGCGAGCACGGGCCGAGTGGTTTCGCTCGTCCGCAACTTCAAGCGTTGAGCGACTCCACGATCCAGCAACGTTTCGAGCGCATTCTCGGCGAAGTCCAGCAGCCCGCCCGCCTGGTCGGCGGGGAGATCGGCTCTGGCCCGGGTTTCGCCGACCAGTCTTGCGACACCAAGCTGGTACTGGCTTTTCCCGACACGTACGAGATCGGCATCTCCAACCAGGCGATCCAGGTGCTGTACCATGTCGCATCGGCGATCCCCGGGGTGGCAGTGGAGCGCGCCTACCTGCCGTGGGTGGACGTCATCGAAAGAGATGAGAGAGGACGACGTTCCTCTACTCAGCCTCGAGACGTGGAGTCCGGTCTCCTGCGCCCATGTGCTGGCCTTCACCCTGCAGCACGAGTTCAACTACACGAACGTACTCGAGATGCTCGACCTCGCCGGCGTTCCACTCTTGTCAGCGGAGCGCGACGAGAGTGCTCCCCTGGTCATCGCCGGGGGCCCGGCCACGGCCAATTTCTTCCCGATGGCGCCTTTCCTCGACGCGGTTGCCGTCGGCGAGGGGGAGGTGATGTTGGCGGACATTCTCCGTTGCGTGCGCGAGGGCCGCCGGCAAGGCGCGGCGCGTGCCGAGCTCAAGAGGCGTCTCAGCGCTATCTCGGGAGTCTACGTGCCCGGCGTCAGCGAGAGCGTCCGCAAGCGGTTCCTTACCCGCCTAGAAGGCGCACCGTATCCGGCGGCGCCTCTGGTGCCGCTCACCGCCGGAGTGCACGATCGGGCATGGGTCGAGGTCATGCGCGGCTGTACCCGCGGGTGTCGTTTCTGCCAGGCTGGTACCTGGTACCGGCCGGTGAGGGAACGTGCTCCCGAATCCATCATCGCTCTGGCCGATGCGATCATGGGCGAGACGGGTCATCAAGAGCTGGGACTGGGCTCTCTGTCCACCACCGACTATTCGTGCATCGACGGGCTGTTGGGGCAAGTGGGGGCGCGCTTTCCAGAGGTGCGGGTCTCCCTGCCCTCACTGCGCGTCGATTCCGCGGCGGTCCGCCTGGCCCATCTCGTGTCGCCCACCAGCCCTTCCTTGACGCTTGCTCCTGAGGCAGGCAGTCAGAGGATGCGGGACGTCATAAACAAGAACGTGAGCGAGGCGGACATCCTGGGAGCGGCCGAAGAGGCTTTCCGCACCGGGCGGACCGGCCTCAAGCTCTACTTCATGATCGGTCTTCCCGGCGAGCAGGACGAGGATGTGGAGGCGATAGGCGACCTCGTATATCGGCTGCGCGACCTGGGCCGCCGGTGCCTCGGGTCTCGCTCTTCCCGTCTGCAGCTCGGCGTGAGCATCAACAACTTCGTTCCCAAGCCTTTCACTCCGTTTCAGTGGTGCGGCATGGCTTCGAGGGAGGTCCTCGCCCGGCGCCAGGCGTTGCTGCGGTCGCGGCTGCGGGCCCCAGGGATCCGGGTGGCGCTCCATGACATCGACAAGAGCTATCTCGAGGCGGCACTGGCTCGGGGCGGCGAGGAGATGTCGCAGGTCATCGTGGGGGCGTGGCAGAGGGGAGCCCGGTTTGATTCCTGGACGGAGGAGTTCAAGAGGCGAGCCTGGGACGAGGCGCTGACCGCTGCCGGGGTCACCGCCGAACAACTGGCCTGCAAGGATTACGACCACGACGAGGCACTCCCCTGGGACCGGATACGCGGGGTCGTCGGCGGCGAGTTTCTCTGGAGCGAGTGGCTGCGGGCCCAGCGTGGCGAGACCACGGCGGACTGCCGATGGGAGACCTGTCAGTGGTGCGGCGCTTGCCCGGTGCGCCCGGGCAACGACCTCGCACGCGACTTCACCGCTGCGGCCGGTCAGGCTCCGTGTCTTGCCGGCGGCGAACGCACGAACCCTTCGGACAGCGAAGCCCCCGCGCCCGCCGTGGCGCCGGGGAAAGCTGCCGCGTCGGCCGCGACGGCGGCTGCGTATTCGCGGTACCTGCTTACGTTCTCGGTTGGCGGCCGCGCGTGCTACGTGGGGCATCTCGACAAGATGGAAGTGTTCCGTCGGGCCGTCAGACGGGCGGGAGGCCGGCTGGCATTGAGCGCCGGAATGAGACCCAAGCCGCTTCTTAGCGTGGCCCTTCCCCTTGCGGTGGGCGTGGCCGGCCGCGAAGAGATGTGCGAGTTCGAACTCGCGGAGGAGCCGCCCCGTGATTTTGGCGCGCGACTGGCTGATTCGCTCCCGGCCGGCCTCCAGATGGTCTCCCTGGCTCCATACGGGAAGCGCGACGGGCAGCTGCGCGCGTCGTGGGCGCCGTCTACGAAGTCACAGTCGCGACTGGGCCCGCAACGGGTGACACCGGCGTGAAGCTCGAGCAGGCGGCGGAGCTTTTTGCCGGGCGCAACAACCTTCCTGATCACTGAGATCAAGGGGGACAGGGTTCGAATCACGGATGTCAAAACCTACGTCGACCGCGTCGAGCTCAGGCAAGGTGAAGAAGGTAGGTACTCACTTGTTTTCACTGCTCGAGTGACCCCCACCGGGACAGTCCGGCCCCAAGGAGTGGTGGACGCGATCGGGTCACTCGCCAGTCTGGAGCTCGAAGTGACAGGGATCTTGCGCACTCGGATAATGCTTTCATGAAGCAGCTGCTCATCTCAAAGGATCTTCGCGAGACCCGTGTAGCGCTCGTCGAAGACGGCAAGCTCGCCGAGCTGTACGTGGAGAGGCCCGGGTACTTGTCCATGGTCGGGAATATCTACAAAGGGCGGGTCGAGAACGTCCTGGTGGGCATGGATGCCGCCTTTGTGGATATCGGCCTCGACAAGAACGGCTTCCTTTATGTAGACGAAGTGACACTCCCCGGGGCGGCCACGGGACGGTCGAGGAAGATCACGGACATCCTCAAGCCGGGCAAAGAGTTGATCGTGCAGGTGACGCGCGACCCCATGGGGGGCAAAGGTCCGCGGCTCACGACCCAAGTCGGGTTGGCCGGGCGGTATATCGTCTATCTGCCGGAGTCGTCGGTGTCGGGTGTCTCTCGCCGGTTGGAGTCCGGCGAGCGCGACCGGCTCCGCGCCTTGATCAAAGAACTCGGATCGGAGGACGGTGGGATCATCGTCCGCACCGCGGCGGAGGGCGCGGATCTGGAGGCCATGTCGCGCGACCTGCGCTTCCTTCAGCGCGTCTGGGGGGCTGTCTGCCGGCGTGCGGCTACGGCTCAAGCTCCCTCACTGGTGTTCAGCGAAGCGGAGCTGGCTGTTCGCGCAGTGCGTGACCTTTTGGGACCTGGATTCGGCAGTGTGCTTGTGGATGATGAAGACCTGTATCGGCGGGTCGGGAACTATCTCCGCGCCGTGGCTCCGGAGTTGGTCGGGGAGATACAACATTTTGGTGGGAGCGGGGCGCTCTTCGAGACGTTCGGCATCGAGGGAGAGGCGCGCAAGGCACTTACTCGCCGGGTGGAGCTGCCGTCCGGCGGCTACCTCGTCATCGACCACACCGAGGCCATGACCGTGATCGACGTGAACACCGGCCGCTTCGTGGGCAAGCGGTTCCTCGGGGACACCACGCTCAAAACGAATCTGGAAGCTTGCCGTGAGATCATGCGTCAGCTCCGGTTGCGTGACATCGGCGGGATCATCGTGATCGATTTCATCGACATGACCCCGAAGGCCAGCCGGGAACAGGTCGTGGCCGCCCTCGAGGCAGAACTGTCGCGCGATCGCACCAAGACATACGTCGTGGAGATATCGCCCCTCGGGTTGGTAGAGATGACGAGGCAGAACATCACGCTCGGTCTGCGGGAAGTCATGACCAAGACCTGCCCGACCTGCCGGGGATTGGGCGTCGTCCTGTCTGAGGAATCGGCCGCCATCGAGGTGGAGCGTAATCTGAAGCGCCTGGCTCGCGAATCGGCAGAACGCGTGCTTCGGGTCGAACTGCATCCACGTGTCGCCGCTCTGCTGTTGACGGGCCATCCTCCGCGGCTGAAGCAACTCGAGGCGCAGACGGGCGTCACGTTCTTGATCCAAGCGGCCGACGAAAACACGCCCCTGGACCGGCTCGAGGTGGTCACCGGCTGACATCTAGGCACCCGGCCCGGCCCTTTGTCCGGTCGGCGCCGTTCGTGCGGCTGCAATCGCAGTGGTAGCGGCCGGCAGAGCTTGCTATACTCCCTTGCTTGCGGCAATGGCATGTGCCGCGAGAAGCTATCGGACAGTTGATGCGAGGAGTCGGAATGTTCGCCATCGTCGAAGTCGGCGGGAAGCAATACCGCGTAGAAGAAGGCAGGGAGGTCGTTGTCGACCGTCTCAAGGCTGCCGAGGGCACGACGGTGGAATTACGGCCACTGCTCGTAGCCGACGGGGAACAGGTGCGTTTCTCCGGAACCAGCGAGCTTGCCCAGGTTACGGCTCGGGTGGTGGAGCACTTCCGCGGGCCCAAGATCGTCATCTCGAGGTTCAAGCCCAAGCGGGGTTGGCGCAAGAAGACAGGTTTCCGCTCGGGGCTCACCCGCCTCGAGGTCGAGAAGATCGCGTAGGAAGGGATAGCACATGGCTCATAAGAAAGGTGGCGGCAGCTCCAGGAACGGCCGCGACTCCAACGCTCAGCGCCTGGGCGTAAAAGCTTTCGGCGGCCAGACCGTCAAGGCCGGCACTATCCTAGTCCGCCAACGGGGCACTCGCTTCCGTCCCGGTCAGAACGTGGGTATCGGCTCCGACGACACGCTTTTCGCCAAGGCCGCCGGGACCGTACTCTTCGGCACCGGCAAGCAAGGGCGTTTCATCGCCATTGTTGTCGAGTAGCGGCCGTTAAGCAGTCTTCGGCCGCCCGTCCAGGGTGCCGGGTCGTCCATGTTCTTCGATGAGGCAAAGATCCACGTGGCGGCCGGTGATGGCGGGAACGGCTGTATCTCCTTTCGTCGCGAGAAGCACGTTCCGCGCGGGGGCCCCGATGGTGGGGACGGGGGTCGTGGCGGCGATGTTCGTCTCGTGGTCGATCCCCAACTCCGCGATCTCCAATCGTTCACATTCCGAGTGCACCACAAAGCTGGAGCGGGCCAGCCCGGCCAGGGCGCCCGCAAGCACGGTGCGCGCGGCGAGACCGTGCTCATCAAGGTTCCCATAGGTACGCAGGTCTTTCTCGACGACCGGCTGGTCGCCGATCTTGTGGATCCAGGCCAGGAGATGCTGCTGGCGCACGGCGGTGCCGGCGGCAGGGGAAACCTCCGCTTCGTCGCCCCCACCCGGCAGTCTCCTCGATTCGCGGAACTAGGCGAAGAGGGGGAGAGCTTCTGGGTGCGGCTGTCTCTCAAGCTCATGGCCGATGCCGGGTTGGCGGGTCTGCCCAACGCAGGAAAGTCGTCGTTGTTGCGAAGTCTTTCCAACGCCAAGCCCAAGGTGGCTAATTACCCGTTCACCACGCTCGAACCCATGTTGGGAGTAGTGGACTGGTCAGGGGAGGGCGATGTCTTTACCCTCGCAGACGTACCGGGACTGCTCGAGGGCGCCAGCGAGGGAGTCGGCCTGGGCCACGAGTTCCTAGGACATCTCGAACGGTGTCAGCTGATCGTCCATGTGGTCGATCTCCTCGGCTACTACGGAGAAGCTCCCTTGGACGGTTTCCGGACCATTCTGGCCGAGCTCGATGCCCACGCTCCGGAGCTTGGGGCCAAACCGCAGATCGTGGTGTTGAACAAGATGGACGCGGTCTCTCCGGAGGTGGTCAAGGAGATGAGCGCGACGTTCGAAGCCGAGATAGAGCGCCTCAGGCGGAGAAACCATCCCGCGTTCTGTTTCGAGCTGGACGGCGAGCTGCCCCCGGTGAGCCGGTTGCTGTGGCCGGTCTCGGCGGCCACCGGCGTGGGGCTGCAGCCTTTCATGCGATGGCTCGGGCCCGTGATCAGAGATCTGGTACAGCTCGCGCCGGCCACGGCGCGCACAGTCTCCTCCGAACTCAATGAGCCCCTGGCCCTGGAGACAGAGGAACGAGCGGGTCACGCTGTCTACAGACCACGAGGCGCCGCGAAGGTTTTCACCATAACTCGGGAAGATGGGCTGTTCCATGTCCACGGACGGGCACTTCTGAGGCTTGTGAGCAGGTTCGACGTCACCAACGAAGAAGCTTTCCGGTATCTTGGGGAACGGCTCGACCGGCTCGGGGTGTATGCTGCCTTGCGGGCGCAGGGGGCCCAACCCGGGGATGACGTCGACATCGAGGGCTACGCTTTCGAGTATCACTAGCCGGGCCGGTGTGATCAGCGGAGGTAATCCTGGTGAGTGCGAAGCGGGCAGGCAAGACCATGGTCGTCAAGATCGGTTCGAGCACGCTCACGAACGAGCGCGGCACGTTCCGTCTTGGTCCGGTGGCGGGACTTGTAGCCGAGATATGCGAGCTGCACCGGCAAGGTAATCGGATCCTGCTGGTGTCGTCCGGCGCGGTGTCATCGGGGATGGGAGTGCTGCGTCGCCGGCGCCGCCCCACGGAGGTGGTGGACTTGCAGGCCGCCGCCGCCGTCGGGCAGGGCCACCTATTCCACATCTACACCGAGCTGTTCTCGCACGAGGAAGTGCTGACTGCGCAGGTGTTGCTCACCGCGTTCGACGTCAGCGCGCGCACCCAGTACACCAATGCCCGCAACACGTTGCGCAAGCTGCTGGAGTGGAAGGTCGTCCCGATCATCAACGAGAACGACACCACGTCCACCGACGAGCTCTGTTTTGGTGACAACGACATGTTGGCCGCACAGGTGGCATTGCTGGTGAAAGCGGACACGCTGGTATTGCTTACCGACACCGACGGCCTGTATACCGCCGACCCTCGCGAAGACTCCGAAGCCAGGCTCATCAGCACGGTGGAAGACCTCGGTGAGCTGGACTGCGTGCAGATAGGAGCGATTGGCCCCTTGGGTTCCGGAGGAATGGGCAGTAAAGTCAACAGCGCCCGTATCGCCACCAGTGGCGGAGTGGAGACGATCATCGCTTCCGGCACCGCGCTCGGGCGTGCTGACCGCGTGCCTATCGGGAGAAGCCGTGGGCACGCGCTTCGCTCCGAGCCCCTTGGGGCTGCACGACTACAAACTGTGGCTGCTGTACGGCAAGCCGGCCAGGGGCAAGATCGTGGTGGATGCCGGAGCGGCCAAGGCGCTTCGTGGCAAGGGCAGCTTGCTGCCCGTGGGGGTGATCGGGGTAGAGGGTGATTTCGTCGCAGGGGATGCCGTCATGGTCGTCGGCGAAGACGGCACCGAGCTGGCCAAGGGGCTGGTAAGCTACTCCAACGTCGAACTCGAGCGGGTCAGGGGGCTGCAGAGCAGCAAGGTGGCCAAGCTCTACCCGCAGGGGTCCCAGGAGGCCATCCATCGAGACTGTTTGGTGCTCGTTTGTTGAGGGGTTGAGGGGGTTGGAACGTTGAAGGATCGGGAGGACAGTTGAAGACAAGAGAACTAGCCACCGTGGCAAAGCAGGCGTCACGCCAGTTGGCCACCGCCAGCGCCGCCTCCAAGAACCGCGCGCTTGATCGCCATGGCCGAGGCGCTCGAGAGGCGCTCCGCGGAGATCCTCGTGGAAAACGCGGAAGATGTCGCCGAAGGCCGCAAGAAAGGGCTCTCCGGAGCACTCATCGACCGGCTCTATCTGGATGAATCGCGGCTTCAAGGTATCGCTTCGAGCCTGCGCGACATCGCCGCCCTGCCCGACCCGGTCGGGGAAGTGGTGGAAGGTTGGCGGACGGCCGAAGGCCTCCAGATCGAGAAGGTGCGCGTTCCCTTCGGTGTCATCGCCGTAGTCTACGAGGCGCGCCCGAACGTCACCGTGGACGCGACCGCCCTGTGCCTGAAGACCGGCAACTCGGTCATCCTTCGCGGCGGCAGCGACGCATATCGCTCCAACCGCATCCTCGCCGAGGTCATCACCGGCGCGGCGATGGAAGCCGGTCTCCCCGGAGAGTGCATCCAGTTCGTCTTGAACAAGGATCGCGCCGTTCTTGTGGATCTTCTGCAGCTCAGGGACTATGTCGACTTGGTCATCCCCCGTGGTGGAGAGGCGCTCAAGGACTTTCTTCTGGAGAATTCGAAGATCCCGGTCATCTATGCGGCCGGGGGGAACTGCCACGTCTATGTGGACAAGACGGCGGACCTCAAGCAGGCACTGGACATAACCATCAACGCGAAATGTCAGAGGCCCGGTGTGTGCAACTCGGCCGAGACCCTGCTCGTACATCAGGCGGTGGCGGCCAAGTTCTTGCCAACGGTCGTGCAGGCTCTGCTTGAGCGTCAGGTGAAGCTCCACGTTGACCCGCGGACGAAAGAACTGCTGGGAGAGAACGCCAGCAAGGTATCGCGGGCCACGGAGCGACACTACGCCACGGAGTTCTTGGCCCTTGAGATGGCGGTTAAGGTGGTAGACACACTCGAGGAAGCCATCGAGCACATCGCCCGATATGGCACCGGCCACTCGGAGGCCATAGTCACCCAGGACCTTGACTCCAGTCGCCGCTTTGCCGAGGCAGTGGACGCGGCCGCCGTGTACATCAATGCGTCCACGCGCTTCACGGACGGGGGAGTGTTCGGTCTGGGGGCGGAGATCGGCATATCCACGCAGAAGCTCCACGCTCGCGGGCCACTTGCGCTCAGGGAGCTGACCTCCACGAAGTATGTCGTGACGGGGAAGGGACACGTCCGTTAGGCGCGGAGAGGCTGTTGGATCGTGACGACCCCATATTCCGGCTGCGTGACCGCCCCGATCTGCGTCTGGGGGTGATGGGGGGCGCGTTCGATCCCATCCACATCGCTCATCTGGTCACAGCGGAGGAGGCGCTTCAGCAGTTCCAGTTGGACGAAGTGGTATTCATGCCGGTGGGGACGCCTCCGCACAAGATGCGCGATCTGGCTCCCGCCGAGTTTCGCTACATGCTGGCGAGTGTCGCCACGGCCGGTCACCCCATTTCTGGGTGTCGCGATACGAGATAGACCGCGAACAGGTCGGGTTCACGGTGGATACGCTCGAGTTCCTTTCGCGGACACTCCGCCCCGATGCCCGGTTGTTCTTCGTCACCGGTGCCGACGCGGTGCTCGAGATCCTCACCTGGAAAGATCCACTGCGGGTCCTGGAGCTGTGTACGCTCATCGCGGCCACCCGTCCGGGCTACGACCTGTCTCGTCTCGCCGGTGTGCTCGAGCACCTGGGCGCGGGGCTGGTGGGCCCCGGTCCCGATGGGAAGGTCTGGACGATGGAGGTGCCCGCGCTGGCCATATCGTCCAGCATGATCCGCGAGCGGCTGGCGGCGGGCAGGGCCGCGCGCTTCCTTGTGCCGGACTCGGTGGCGCAACTCATCGAGAAGACCCAGGCTTACGGCCAGGCCTGGCCTCGGGGCGAGCGAAGATGACGGACCCTGACGGCGAGCGGAGAGTACGCCGAGCGACAACAACCGGCGGTGGCCAGGCTCGTTCCGAGCGGCGCACCACCCGCAAGGGCCGCGCGCCGCCGCCAGGCCAGGCGGAGAGTCATCTTCCTGGTCTCGGGGCTGGTGATGATCGGAGTCGTGGTCGTCTTTCTCCTGGTATTCGTAGGGAACCCGGGCGGCAGTTCCAGTGCGGCTACTACCCCGACCACACGGACCAGTCAGACCTCAGGGACGACGCAGGCAGCGAGTGAGACCAGCGCGGCGTCCGTCCCGCCGGGGACTACCCTTCTGGCGGTGGAGCAGGCCGGCACCGCACAGGCGGCGGTCTTGCTGCACCCACTGGCCGCCGGCGGCGTCGAGATGAGCATGCCCGCTTCGACGCTCGTCAAGACCTCCCAGGGATTCAAGACACTCGCCGACCTTCTGAGCAATGGGAAAGGCAAGGACGTTGCCCCTAGTCTTTCCGAGATGCTCGGAGTGCAAGTGAGCGGCACAACCGTCGTCGAGTGGACCGAGTTGCTGCGGATCCTGAAAGAGCTTGGGGCCGGCGGGACGTGGCCCCAGACGCTGGATCCGGCCGGGAATGCCACCTCCCAGGTCGCCGATGCGGTGATGACACTGGCGGGCAAGGACGGCGAGGACTCGGGTCGGGCGGTCGTGCAGGGGATGAAGGTCACCGGTGATGTCGATGTCTTCAGGACCACGTTGATGGCGGCAAGCACCGGAGGTTGGAACCAGGTCACGCTTCCGGGCAAGGCCGTGGAGGGGTTGGACTTCGCCTACTTCGAGCCCGACGTGGCGATGGCCAAGATCCTTCTCGGCGGCAAGAGCTCGAATCCGGCTATTTCCCTCGAGGTCCAGAACGGATCTGGTCTGGCCGGGGGCGCTGAGACGGCCATCGAACTGCTCAAGCCCTTGGGATACACGGAACTTCCCGTGCGCAACGCTGATGGTTTTCCGGATGTCCAGGCCACGCGGATCATAGCCTCATCGGACACCGGGGCAGAGGCCCTTCAAGTGCAGACGCTCCTGGGGGTCGGCACGGTAGAGGAAGATGCCGGCCAGGCACCGGGACACATCGTGGTGATCGTGGGCAAGGACTTTACGCCACCCATCTCTTCGGAAAGCTCGACCGTTCCGTAACAGGCGACACGGACGGAGATGGCAGCTGACGCTGACGATCTGCCTCCCCGGTCCATCGCCGGTCGCTCGTTGAAATCTATAGTAAAATAGTCGAGTTTCCGCCTTCCCCGGTAGCTCCCTGCTGAGCCGGCGACCGTCGATGAGTCCGCGAGGATCCTGATTTGAATATCACAGCGAAAAGTAAGTATGCCGTCAGAGGGCTCGTGGAGCTGGCGCAGCGGTCTGACGGGAGGCCGGTTCCGCTGGGCGAAGTCGCGGAGTCACGGGGCATCCCCGCTCGTTTCCTCGAGCAACTCTTCGCGACCCTTCGCAAGGGAGGCGTCCTCTGCTCCGAGCGGGGGGCGCGCGGCGGCTTTCGCTTCGATCGGCCGGCGGAGCGCGTGACGGTGCTCGACGTTGTGCAGTTGCTGGACGGCCCGCTGGGGGCCGCTCTGTGTACAGTGTCCGACGATTGTGAGCTCCGGCCGGTGTGTGCGGCCGGTGACGTGTGGCTGCAGGCCAAGTTGGCCACCGAAGAAGTGTTGGCCGGGACGACCATCCAAGACCTGGCCGAGTGGGAGAAGGCCAAGAAGACGGCGGCTCCGCCCGGTTCTGCCGCCACTCCCGCTCCTTGTCTCGGCGGCGGCGAAGGCGGTGAATGTTCGCTTACCGTTGGTCGCGGCGGCGTGCAGGAGGCTCGGAGGATCATTCGGAACCTGGGGTCTGCCCTCGTAGCTTTTTCCGGAGGCGTGGACTCGACCGTTCTGCTGGCACTGGCTCTTGAAGAACTCGGTTCTGAACATGTGTTGGCGGCGACCGCCCACGGTGACGTGCACACTACGGAGGAACTGGAAGCCGCACGTCAGATCGCGGCCGGCTTGGGGGCCAGGCACATGGTGGTGGAGACGCGCGAGTTGCTGGTCCCAGGGTTCGCCCAAAATCCTCCGGATAGGTGTTTCTTGTGCCGGAGCGACATGTACGGAAGACTGTGGGAGTTGGCCAGGGCGGAAGGATTGAACGCGGTCATCGACGGTGCGAACCGGGACGATGGTGCGGACTACCGTCCAGGCATGCAGGCGGCTAAGGCCCTGGGGGTGAGGAGCCCGTTGGCGGAAGCGGCGTTGAGCAAGGATGACGTCCGAGCGCTAGCCCGCGAGCTCGAGCTTCCCAACTGGGATCGACCCGCTTCGCCCTGCTTGTCGTCGAGGTTTCCGTACGGCGAAGAGATCACAGCGGGCAAGCTGGCCATGGTAGAGGCTGCGGAACGATGCCTGCGCGACCTGGGTTTCCCGACCGCTCGGGTGCGGCACCATGGCGAGCTCGCCCGGGTGGAGGTGCCGAAGGAACGTGTGGCGTTCGCGGCGAGCCAGTCCTGTCGCAATGCTATCGTGGAGTGTCTGCAGCGCGTGGGCTATGCCTACGTGACGTTGGATCTTCAAGGGTTCCGGAGTGGCAGCATGAACGAGACATTGGGTCTCCCGAAGGCTGCCAAGGAGGGATGATGAGTTCACGGGTCAAGGAGGCCAAGCGAGGGCACCGCGGGTCGAGTCCCGTTGGAGCGCTTGCCATTCTGGGTGGTGCCTTCGCCTTCGTAAGGTATACGGAAAGCGGGAAACGTCTGAGCCAGAAGATGCGGCGCGATCTGCAGGCCATCAAGGACAGAGACCCGGCCGCTCAGAACGACCTCGAGATCATCACATGCTATCCCGGCCTCCATGCGGTTTGGATCCACCGGCTGTCTCACGGGGTATGGGGCTGGAACATGCGGCTTTTGGCGCAGATCATCGCGCAGACAGGCCGTTTCATCACCGGTATCGAGATCCATCCCGCGGCCGTTCTCGGGGAGGGGCTTTTCATAGATCATGGTGCGGGCGTGGTGATCGGCGAGACGGCGGAAGTGGGGGAGAACGTCACCATTTATCAAGGCGTCACACTCGGTGGCACGGGAAAGGAGACCGGCAAGCGGCACCCCACCGTGGGCGACAACGCCGTAATAGGAGCCGGGTCGCTGCTCTTGGGCTCGATCACCCTGGGCCACGACGTGAAGGTGGGCGCGGGCAGCGTGGTCGTGAACAACGTGCCCGCTAATTCGACCGTTGTGGGCAACCCCGGGCGACCGGTGATCAGTGACGGCAGCAAGGTCGGGATCCCCGACATCGACTATACGCATCTGCCCGACCCGGTCGCCGAGGCTATGAAGTGCCTGGTCCGCCGCGTGGTCCAGTTGGAGAACGAGTTGGAAGAGATACGCGCGGCCACTGGGATCAAACCCGAGCACGCTTGGTCTGACGCCCTACTGCTGGAAGCCGGTGAAGCCTGCGATCCGCCGAGGCTCGATGGCGAACGGGGGTAGCGAAGCCTCGGGCGCCGGCAGTGCCCGGGAAGCAGACCTGAACGAGCAGCAGCGGGCGGCCGTCTTTCACGAGGGCGGTCCGTTGCTCGTGCTGGCGGGCGCCGGCTCGGGAAAGACCCGGGTGCTCACTCACAGGCTCGCTCACCTCATTCAAAGCGGCCAGGTGCGCCCTCACCAGACGCTCGCCATAACCTTCACCAACAAGGCGGCTGGTGAGATGAGAGACCGGGTAGCGGGGCTCGTGGGCGCAGCCTCGCGGTGGATGTGGGTGTGCACGTTCCACTCCGCATGCGCTCGCATGCTCCGACAAGACGCTCCGCTTCTCGGTTACAGCACCAACTTCAGCATCTACGACCAGGACGATCAGATCCGGCTCATCAAGCGATGCCTGGAGGACTCGCGACTCGATATCAAGCGTTTCCCACCGAGAGCGATCCAGAATTTGATATCGGACGCCAAGAACAAGCTCGTGGATGTGGACGAGTTTGCGAGCCGGGGGCCGGACGGGGGCACTCAGCCGAGCGCTGAAGCCTGGGATGCGGACGGCCGTATCGAGTACTTCGACGTGGCGGCCAGCGTGTATCGGCAGTATCAGCGCAGGCTTCTCGAAGCCAATGCCCTTGACTTCGACGACCTGCTCATGCGGATGGTCGACGTTCTGCAGCTCTTCCCGCAGCGGCTCGAGTACTACCGCGCGTTGTTCCGACACGTGCTGGTAGACGAGTATCAAGACACCAACCGCGCTCAATATCAGCTGGTCAAGCTGCTCACTGAAGGGCATCGGCAGGTGACCGTGGTCGGTGACGACGACCAGTCGGTCTACTCTTGGCGTGGGGCGGACGTTCGCAACATCCTGAATTTCGAGGAAGACTTTCCCGACGCCCAAGTGATCAAGCTCGAGCAGAACTACCGCTCTACCACCACGATCCTTGAAGCTGCCAACGCGATAGTCGAGCATAACCGCGGCCGCAAGCCGAAGCACCTGTGGAGCGAGCGGGGGAGAGGTGAGCCCATAACGGTCGTCGAGTGCCGCGACGAGCATGAGGAAGCGCGGCTGGTATGCCAGGAGATAGTGAAGGTACTGCGCGAGCGTCCTGCCTCGGACGTCGCGGTCTTCTACAGGGTCAACGCTCAATCCAGGGTGCTTGAAGACATGTTGGTGCGGCAGGGTGTGGCGTATCGAGTGGTCGGGGGGACGAAATTCTACCAGCGGGCGGAGATAAAAGACCTGCTGGCTTATCTGCGCGTGGTGGTCAATCCCGCCGACGACCTGTCCCTGCTGAGGATCATCAACACTCCCCGCCGCGGCCTCGGAGACATCGCGGTTGGTCGTTTGCAGGCGTTTGCAGCCGAGAACGAGATGCCCCTCGCGACCGCGTTGGGCAGGGCCGCGGATATCGACGGTTTGGCGGGTGGCGCGCGCACGGCCTGTCTTAGATTGGGCGAGTGCTACGCCTCCTGGACCCAAGAGGCCGCGGTGGCGCTGGTGCCAGACTCTCCGCCTGAGCTACCCGGGGACAGGCTTGACGGTGAAGCCGAGCCTGGGGGATTCGAGCGGTCCGGCGACCCAACGGACGTTTCGACCGCCGGCTCGGCTGTCGCGGTGGCCGACATCGTGGGCCGCGTACTCAAGGATTGCGGGGTGCTCGACTCCCTCAAAGCGGAACGCACGTTGGAAGCCGAGGGGCGCATCGAGAACTTGGAGGAGTTCGTAGGGGTGGCGCAAGAATACGATCGGATGAATCCGGCCGGCAACCTCACCGATTTTCTCGCAAGAGATCAGTCTGTACGCGGATGTCGACGGCATGGACGAACTGCAGTCGCTCGTGACGCTCATGACCTTGCACAATGCGAAAGGTCTTGAATTTCCGGTGGTCTTCATTACCGGCATGGAAGAGGGACTCTTCCCTCATTCCCGGTCGCTCGACGAGGAACGGCTGGAGGAAGAGCGAAGGCTGTGCTACGTGGGAGTCACCCGCGCGCAGGACAGGCTCACGCTCTCGTACGCGCGCTCCAGGACGCTCTTCGGCGGAGCGGGGTACAAACTTCCCAGCCGCTTCTTGAGCGAGATACCCGATCGGCTCGTCGAGTACCGGGGCGACGCGGCTGCCGACCCGACGCTCTTCGGCCGCTCAGGGCAGAGTAGCGCCCCATGGCATCCGCCGAACGCCTCTCGGCGCAGACCAGCGGACGCCGCGAGTGGGCAGCGTGCGGCCGGGGGAGGCGCCGGACTCAACGCGGGCGACAGGGTACAACACGCCAAGTTCGGGATCGGGGTGGTGCTGGGCATGGAGCCCGGAGGCGTGGTCCGCATCTTCTTCTCCGAGCTAGGCGAGCAGAAACGTCTCCTTCTGGACTACGCTCCGCTCAAGCGACTCTAGCCTGGCGCCGTTCTGCGGCTCTGCGGGGCTTCGGCTGCGATGCCGGGCTTTTTCAAGACTCTCCGTTGCCCGCTTCGCCGGTCGCTGTCGGCCCCTCCTTGGGCGGCAAATAACTCGTCGCAGTTCTGCGGCGGACCCTGCGCTCGTAACAATGCTTGATTGCATTAAGGTATATATGCATTGAGTATTGCGTTGGGAAATCTCCGAGAAGATGTTTAGAAGGATTCGATACAGGAAAGTGGTATGAAAGTGT
Organism: uncultured Thermoleophilia bacterium; assembly: GCA_963772095.1. Taxonomy (GTDB): domain Bacteria; phylum Actinomycetota; class Thermoleophilia; order RBG-16-64-13; family RBG-16-64-13; genus Chersky-299. The sequence continues at coordinate 16,957 of CAVYVU010000018.1, read as the reverse complement.
TGCGAAGTGGGTGATTTAGGGGTAAAGTGGGGCCATGGCAAGGCTACTGCTATCCGGAGAGTTCGATCACACCCTTGACGGCAAGGGTCGCGTGACATTGCCCGCCCGCTATCGAGAGTATTTCCAGGAGGCTGCTGTTCTGGTTCGCTTCCAGGATCGAGAGCCCTGCATCCGTGTCTATCACCCGGATGAGTGGGCCGAATTCGACGGCAAATACCTCGAGTCTCTTGATGTTTTCGGTAATCCGGCGGATAGCTGGACCATGCGTTCGATCTACCGGAACCAGGACCGAGTGGAACTGGATCGCCAGGGGCGCGTGCTTCTGCCACCGAAGACGCATCCAGGAGTTGGGACTATCGGGCAAAGTCAAGATCCTAGGCAACCGCACACACCTTGAGATTTGGGATCCGGCCACGTTGGCCGCCCTCGAGCAGGAGGAGCGTCGTGATGCCTAGCGCGGCGGCTTCATTCGCGACGGAGATGGCTATGGCTCACGTCCCGGTGCTCACTCAGGAGTTGCTCGACCTGCTCGATGTACGGCCGGACAGCTGCGTCGTCGACTGCACGTTCGGTGCGGGCGGTCATGCAGCGGCGGTGGCCTCGCGCTTGGGGCCCGACGGCCTCTTGATCGCGTGCGACCGCGATCCGCTTTCGGAGGAGTACTACTTCTCCATGAGAGACGAGTCTTCGACTGCCCGTCTCGCTTCTATCTGGGCAACTTCGCCGACACCCTGTGCCGGTTGCGCCAGGAGGGCCTGCGCGCGACTCACGTGTACATGGATCTGGGCGTCAGCAGCATGCAGCTGGACACGCCGGACAGGGGCTTTTCCTACAGCTACGACGCCCCGCTCGACATGCGCATGGACCCCTCGCTCCCGGTCACAGCAGCGGACATCCTCAACACCTGGGACGAGATGGCGCTTGCGGACATCTTCGGGCGCTATGGAGAAGAACGATACTCACGGCGGATCGCACGGGCCGTGGTGGCCAGGCGCAGCCGGTGCGAGTTCGCGCATACCTCCGAGTTGGTCGACACCATCAAGATGGCCATTCCCACGCCCGCCCGGTTCGGGGCCGGTAACCCCGCTCGGCGCGTGTTCCAAGCACTTGCGCATCGAGGTCAACGACGAACTCAACAGTCTGCGGCGCTCGCTGCCCGAGGCGTTCGCCCTGCTCGACCGGGGCGGGATCCTGGCGGTCATCAGCTTCCATTCGCTGGAGGACCGCATCGTCAAGGAGTTCTTCGTCGGGAAAGCGCGCGCATGCACCTGCCCTCCGGGTTTCCCGGTCTGTGTGTGCGGCGGTAGAGCCACCGGCGAACTGCTGGGCTCGAAGGCGGTGGTTCCGGGGACGCGAGAGATCGCGCTGAACCCGCGTTCCAGCTCGGCCAAACTTCGGGCGCTTCGGAAGTTCTGATGGCCGCCTCCAGCATGTCGCAGTGGATGGAGGCATGGGAGCAGGATCTGACGCCCTCTGAGGCGGCTCGTCGCAGCGCAGGACGTTCGAGCGCCAGGTCCGAGAGCGCGCGCTATTACGGGCGGCAGGCCACTGCCCGACTCCCAAAGCCCTTCCTGGACGCGGAGAAAGCGGCTGCGCCTGCACCGCGATTGAAAGTGGTGACCAGACGGAGGCCGCAATGGCTGGCCCTTTCACTCTCCCTGGTCTTTGCCGTTCTGCTCCTCGGCGGCGCAGTCATCGGTCCCGTGCTGCTGAACTCGGCATCGGCTGGCGTGGAGTACAAGGCGGCGCAACTCGAGAAGCAACAACAGCAACTAACGGCGGCGGCTTCATCACTGAAAGCGGAGATCTCCTCGCTCAGTGCGTCGGGGCGCCTGACGGCAGAAGCGGACAAGCTCGGTCTGAAGCCCGCGCCCAGCGTGCACTACCTGCAGGTGGGCTCAGGGGCGGCAGTAGCGGAAGGTGATACGACAGTAGCCGGCCGATGAATCTGCGCCGAGCCAACAAACGGCTGGCGTTGATCTTCGGACTCGCCCTGGTCTTTCTTGTGGTCCTTTTCGGCCGGGCCTTCTACATCCAGGTCGTGGCGGCGGCCCGGGCTCAAGGCTCAGGCGACAACGCAGGATCAGCGCACGGTCAAACTCACCGCCTCGCGTGGTTCTATCTTCGATCGCAACGGCGACCAGCTGGCGGTATCGAAGCCTACGGCTACGATATACGCGACGCCGTACCAGGTGAAGGACGCACAGCGAGCTTCGACCGCCGAGCAACTGAGCACCATACTGGGGATACCTCAAAGTGAATTGCTTGCCAAGCTATCCGGCTACGGGCGGATTCGTGTATCTGGCGAGGAAGGTCGACACCGCGCTGGGCGACCAGGTGAAGGCACTCAAGCTTCCTGGCATCGGGGTGCTGACCGAGGACAAGCGCGTCTATCCCAAAGGAGTGCTGGCTCCTCAACTGCTCGGTTTCGTCGGCACCGACAATGTTGGTCTGGCCGGGGTCGAGAAAGAATACGACGCCCAGCTCTCTGGCAAATCCGGCGTAGAGAAGGTCGTCCGCGACGCCTCCGGGCGGCGCCTCGCCACGCTCTCGGACACCGAGGCGCAGGCGGGTTCTCCGGTGAAACTCACCATCGACGATGAGATCCAGTTCGAGACCGAGAAGGTGCTCGCGCAGGCGGTCAAAGACTACTCGGCCAAGAGGGCCTCAGCGGTGGTGCTCGACCCGAAGACCGGCGAGGTCCTAGCGATGGCCAACACGCCTGCTTTCGACACGAACGCTTTCAGCACCATGAAACCGGAGGAGCAGCGCAACTCAGTAGTGAGCGATCAGTACGAGCCGGGCTCGACCTTCAAGACGATGGTCGTCGCGGCCGCGCTGGAGGCTGGGCTGGTGACACCAGAGACCAAATTCAAGTTGGCCCCCACCATCCAGGTGTACGACCGCGTGGTCCACGAAGCAGAGCAAGTGCCCGCCGTGCGCAACTGGAACGTCACCCAGATCTTGGCCCAGTCCTCCAACGTGGGGGCGGTCAAGCTGGGGCTCGAAGTGTCCAAGGGGCCACTCGTGGACATGATCAAGCGCTTTGGTTTCACCCAGAAGGAAGGGATCGATTTTCCGGGGGAGGCCGCCGGTTCGATGCTGGCCCCAGACAAATGGTCGGGCACCACTATCGCCAACGTCCCCATAGGTCAAGGAATCTCCGTCACGGCTCTGCAGATGGCGGCGGCCTATGCTGCCATCGCCAACGATGGCGTGCTGATGCAACCTCACTTGGTCCTCGATGGCCAGGAGCACCAGAGCCGCGAGGTGATCTCCCCGGAGGTCGCCGCCCAACTCCGGCAGATGCTCATGCAGACGGTGGAGGTCGGGACGGGCACAGAGGCTCAAGTCAAGGGTTACAAGGTGGCTGGTAAGACCGGTACGGCCCAGAAGGTCAAGCCCGGCGGAGGCTACTACGCCGACAAATTCGTGGCTTCATTCGTGGGCATGGTTCCCGCCGACGCGCCCCGGCTGGTGATCCTGGTGGTGATCGACGAGCCTTCCACTCAGCACCTGGCGGGGCAGGTGGCCGCTCCGGCGTTTGCCAAGATCGCGGACTTTTCCCTCAAGCGGCTGGGCATCGCGCCCACGTCAGGCACGTAACCCTAGGCGCCCGCCTGGGACGGCTCATGATGACGGGGTGGAGAAGACCCCTATGATAGAATCCCGACACGTGAGACTCATTGACCTGTTCGCCGGCCTTCAGGTCGACCGTGTCGTCGGTGACCCGGCCGTCGAGATAACCTCGCTTAGTTATCGGAGCGACCAGTCGTGCACTGGTTGCCTCTTCTTCTGCGTCCCCGGTTTCATTCGCGACGGCCACGACTTCGCCCAGGACGCAGTCGCGCGCGGGGCGGCAGCCATCTGCGTGGAACGGCAGTTGGACATTGCAGTGCCGCAGGTCGTTGTTCCTTCCGTCCGCCGGGCCATGGGTCCCGTGGCGTCTGTCTTCTACGGCGACCCCAGCGCCCGTCTTCTCACGGCGGGGATAACGGGGACGAACGGAAAAACCACTTCCGCCTATCTCAGCGCGCATCTCCTCGACCACGCCGGATTGCGCTCCGGGCTCATGGGCACCGTGGAGAGGCGGATCGGTGGCAGGGCATTGTCGGCAGGGCGAACGACGCCTGAGGCCCTCGACGTCCAAACGGATCTCGCGGGGATGGTCGAGGCCGGGGACCGCGCGGTGGTCATGGAGGTTTCTTCTCATGCGCTCGATCTGGGCCGCGTCCTGGGGACGACCTTCAAGGCAGTGGCCTTCACCAATCTCACCCAGGATCATCTTGACTACCACCAGACTCTCGACGCTTACTTCGCGGCGAAGAGCCGGTTGTTCTTCGACTCGGATTTCGCCCGCACCGATCCCATGGCCGTCATCAACGTCGATGATCCTTTTGGTCGGCGGCTTGCACGCGCGTACCCGGCCGAACGCTTGATCAGCTACTCGTGCTCCAGTGCTTCAGAATGGGGTGAACCGCACCTTGAGATGCGGGATTATGAGACGGATGCCCTGGGTACGCACGGCAGTCTCATCGTGCGGGGACCAGGAGCTACAGTGATGCGGGATGTATACACCCAGCTGGTCGGATCGTTCAATGTGGCCAATACCTTGACTGCCCTTGGGATCGGACTGGCGCTAGGGCTGGACCTCGATGGCATGCTCCTCGGCCTCTCGAGTTTTCCGGAGTTCCGGGGCGCATGGAGAGAGTGGACGAAGGGCAACAATTCGGCGTGTTGGTCGATTACGCGCACACGCCCGACTCTGTGAGCAATGTCCTGGCTACTGCCCGTGGATTCACGAAGGGCCGGATCATCGGCGTCCTCGGTTGCGGGGGGAATCGCGACCGGGGTAAACGTCCAAAGATGGGCCGGGAGCTGGAGTTGGGGGCCGATGTTGCCATCATCACCTCGGACAACCCGCGCAGTGAGGATCCCAAGGCCATCATCGCGGAGATGCTGGCCGGACTCGCATCTCCGGCCGAGGCTCTAGTGGAACCGGACCGCAGGCGAGCAATAGCGAAGGCCGTGGAGACCGCCGCGCCGGGGGATGTGGTTATGATCCTCGGCAAAGGACACGAATCGGGTCAGGAGTTCGCCGATAGGACAGTTCCTTTCGACGATCGGGACGTCGCTCGTGAAGCGATACATGCGTCTCCAGAGAAGGACCGATGATCCCCCTGACCCCGATGGAGGCGGCGGTTGCTCTCGGTCTCGAGTCGCTGACGTGCCCGGTGGTCGGCGTATCGATCGACAGCCGTTCTGTGCGGGTGGGGGACCTGTTCGTGGCCCTGCGGGGAGAGCGGTTCGACGGCCATGACTACGTTTCACAAGCCCTCGCCGCTGGAGCCTGCGCCGCCGTGGTGGAAGAAGGCATCTGGCGTCATAAGCAGCCGGCTCTCTCGGAACGGGAGCGAAGCCTCGTCTTCGCCGTCCGGGACTCGGTCGGCGCGCTGAGTGGTCTTGCGCACGTCGTGCGCCGGAAGTCCAGGGCTCAGGTTGTGGCGGTCACTGGGAGTGTTGGGAAAACCGGCACCAAGGACCTCATTGCTGCGATGGTGGGAACGATGGGTCCAGTGGCCTCGACCGTGGGCAATCAGAACAACGAGATCGGTGTGCCTTTAACGTTGCTCACGCTGGATGCCGACACGGCGTTTGCAGTGGTGGAAATGGGCATGCGGGGCCGCGGGCAGATCGCTTCGCTGGCTCGCATCGCCGAGCCAGACGTCGGTGTGGTCACCAACGTCCATCCAGTTCACCTCGAGCTTGTCGGTTCGTTGCAGGATGTGGCTCAGGCTAAGGCTGAGCTCTTCTTTGGACTCAGGACGGGTGGAGTCGCCGTGCTTCCCTTTGGTTCGTCGCTCCTGGAGGCGTATGCAGCTGCCGCGTCCGTGCCGCTCGTGCATTTCGGTTTCGGCCCTGGCTCCGAGGGAGCAGAAGTGCGGGGGACCGTGAGATGGGAGGGCGCGCAGGCCAAGCTGCTCCTGTCCTGGCCTGAAGGGAAAGTGGAGGTGGCCACCTCGTTTTCGTCCCGTCACCGTCTGGAGAATGCGGTGGCGGCCGCGGCCGCGTGCTATGCGGCGGGTCTGCGTTTGGAGGACTGCGCATCCGGCCTGAGAACTGCCGTCTTCACCGGATCTCGGGGCGATATGCTGGAGTTGCACGGGATCACTATCGTCAATGACACGTACAATGCGAGTCCGGCTGCTGTGCGCGCTGCCATCGACGATCTGATGGAGCTGGCGAGAAGCCGGGGCGGGCGAGCCGTGGCAGTACTGGGGGACATGCTGGAACTGGGCCCGGAGAGCGGTCGCTACCACTGGGAAGTGGGAGCGTATGCTGCGGAGGCAGGGGTGCGCTCTCTCTGGGGCGTCGGCCCGCTATCTCACCATATCGTCGAGGGTTTCGATTCCTATACTAAAGTTAAAGCTAAGGTTGACTACGCGGACAGTTCGCTGGGTCGGAACCAGGCGCAAGGAAGGCACTCTGAAGATCTCGCGGGAGGGACCGCAGAGATACTCGATGATCTGCAGTCGGGCGACGTCGTTCTGATGAAGGGTTCGCGAGTCATGCGGCTGGAGACGCTGGTAGAGGCTGCGGTGGCCCGTTTCGGCGCTCTTGCGTCCGGCTCTTCCGCAATGTGCGACTCTCGTCGCGAGGGGAGGGCCGGCTAGCATGGGCAGGGTCCTAGCCTCCACCTTAATTGCCCTGGTCATAGGCTTGGTGGTGGGGCCTCGGTTCATAAGCTGGCTGCGCAGCCGGGGGATCGGTCAAAACATCCGGGAGCTGACCCCTGAGAGCCATAGCGCGAAGCAAGGCACGCCTACGATGGGTGGCCTGCTGATCCTTGCCTCTGCGCTCATCCCATACCTGATCTTCGGTAGGAAGACCGTGCTGGGTCTGGTCGTGTTCTTGCTTGTCTTCGGCAATGGGGCCATCGGGCTCGCCGACGACCTGCTGAAGCAGCGGCGGCGGCGGTCGCTGGGGCTGAGCGGAAGAAGCAAACTTCTGCTGCAGGTGCCTTTGGTGGTCATCGCGGTCTACGTGGCTCTGCACTTTGGCGGCGCCGATGTGAAGCTGACGGTGCCTTTCGTGCGTGCCGGGCTGAGCATCGGTATCTTCTACTACTTCTTTGCCTTCATCCTCATCTCGGGTTTTTCCAACGCCGTCAATCTGACAGATGGACTTGACGGGCTCGCGGCCGGAGCGGTAGCCGTGTGTCTGTTCGCGTACGCGGGCATCGCCTATTTGCGCGGTGAACCGGACCTTGCCGTCCTTGCCGCAAGCCTTACGGGGGGGTGCATCGGTTTCCTGTGGTACAACACGCATCCGGCGGAGGTCTTCATGGGGGATACGGGCTCTCTGGCTCTGGGCGCCGGCCTCGCCGGTCTGGCGGTGGCCACTGGGACTGAGATCGTGCTCCTGCTGGTGGGCGGACTCTTCGTGGTCGAGGCGATCAGCGTGATGATACAGGTGGTGAGCTTCCGCTACTTCCACAAACGCGTCTTCCTGATGACGCCGATACACCATCACTTTGAACTCAAGGGTTGGTCGGAGACGAAGATCATCGTGCGGTTCTGGATGATATCCGCGATGCTGGCTGCGGCTGGGTTCACCCTTTTCTACCTCAGTCATGTCCGCTTCACATCACCTCGTTTCTGAGCATGGCGTCGGACACGCGTAGCACGGGCCTTCCCGCCGGCGTCCACAAGGTTCTCGTCATGGGCGCAAGCCGTTCGGGTATTTCGGCAGCGATCACCCTGGTCAGGTCGGGCATGGTGGTGACATTGAGCGACCGCCGGCCTTGGGAGCAGCTCAAGGTCCACGAGGCGGAGCGGCTGGGCGTCTTGTCTGCTTCGGAGGAGGACGCCCTCGCCTTGCTAGCCAGTTTCGACCTTGTGGTGAAGAGCCCGGGAGTCCCCGGAGAGGTTCCCCTCGTCCAAGAAGCGCGGCGCAGGGCCATACCAGTGTGGAGCGAGATCGAGCTGGCATATGCCCTGTGCGCGAATCCGTTCGACGCAGTCACCGGCACGAACGGAAAAACGACCACGACGGCGTTACTGGGGCATCTTTTCGCTGCATCGGGTCGTCCGGTTCGGATCCTGGGGAACATCGGTACAGCGGTCACGTCCGCGTTGGGTGACCTTTCACCTGAGGATGAGCTTGTGGTGGAAGTGTCGAGCTTCCAGTTGGAGGACATACATGAGTTCCGGCCGGCTGCGGGTGTCTTTCTGAACCTGACCCCTGACCATCTGGACCGGCACGGGTCCATGGAAAGATACCGCGCCTGCAAGGCGAACCTGTTCGCGCGGCAAGGGCCGGGCGACGTAGCTGTGCTCAACCTGGCAGACCCGGTGGTGGCGGATCTGGGCCGCGAGCTTTCCGCACGGCCGGACGGTCCTCGAGTCGCCTATTTCTCGGCCTTGGGGCGCGGGCCGGGGTCGGCCGTCCCCGCCCGGGGTAGGCCCGTTGCCGGGCAGGATCCCGCGGGCGCATCGCTGGGGCGCGGACCGTCGGCAGAGTCGTGGGTGGAGGATGGCTGGCTCTTTCTTCTCGGCGAGCGAGCCCTGCCGATCACGGAGCTGCAACTTCGCGGGCTTCACAACATGGAGAACTGTCTCGCCGCGGCGACAGCCGGCCTCGCCCGGGGCCTGCGGAGAGAGGCGGTTCTGGAGGGCTTGCGTAGTTTTGCGGGAGTCGCTCACCGCCTGGAACGGGCAGGAATCGTCCGTGGGGTGACGTATGTCAACGATAGTAAGGCGACCAACGTAGAGGCGACTCTCAAGGCTTTGGATGCGTACCCCGAGCACACGCACCTGATCCTGGGCGGCCGGGACAAGGCCTCAGACTACAAGCCTGTCGCGAGGGCGTGTGCGTCGGGTTGCGAGGCCGTGTACCTCATCGGGGAGGCGACACCGCTCATCGAGGCGGATTTTGCGGAAGTGCGGGAGCAAGAAGGTCTGACCGATGTTCCGGTGCCGGAGAAGTTGGGCGATCTTGAAAAGGCCATGCGCGCGGCGGCCGCGAGAGCAAGACCCGGAGACACAGTGCTGCTCGCGCCGGCGTGCGCGAGTTTCGATCAGTACAACGATTTCGAGGAGCGCGGTGAGCATTTCAGAGCGATCGTGGTGGAGCTTTCTCGGGCGGCTGGGGAGAGCGGGGGGTCCTGATCCGGCGGAGGGCCCCTTGAGCGGCGCCATGCCCAGAGGCACGCGTTCGTCGAGCGCCCGCCGGCTGGAGGCGGGCGATTCCGCGGCCGCGGCGAGGCAACAATATCGTCGGTCTGCGACTTCCCGGGCCGAACAACGACCTCTGCCCGAGACGTCCCCAGGAGCCTGCGCCCCGCCGGACCGCTGCGGCCGGCCGGAGCGTCTCATGTCCTCTGCGCCGGCTGCGTATCACAGCATCTGGGTAGTTACCCTCGTGCTACTTGTGCTGGGATTGTGCATGGTGCTGTCTGTTTCGGTGGCCACGGCGTTCGCCCGGGCAAACGGCGACAGGTTCCTTTACGTGAGGGAGCAGGGGGTGACGGCGGCGATCGGCCTCGTGCTCATGTTCGTCGTTTCTCGTATCGACTACCGGAAGTGGCGCCAGCTCTCCGTCGTTCTCCTCGTCGGCGTCGTGTTCTCTCTGCTTCTCATGCACATTCCCGGTGTGGGGCGCACGGCAGGCGGCGCCGCGAGTTGGATACCCATCGGCCCGTACAACTTCCAGCCCTCCGAATTCGCGAAGCTAGCGATCGTCTTGGCGGGAGCGTATCTGTTGTCGGCGAGGAGGATGCGGGCCGGCGGCTTCAAGGCCTTCATGTGGCCGTTCGGCGTGGTGGCCTTGGGGGTGTGCGGTCTGGTGGCAGTCGAACCGGACATGGGAACGGCGTTGATCATCGCTGGGCTGGCCATGGGACTGCTGTGGCTCGCGGGCATGAAGGAGTGGCAGTGGTTCTCCGTGGCCGGCGGCGGCATCTTCGTCGCGGGGATGCTCATCCTCGCAAGGACCGCGGCATCCAATCGCTTTCTCGCCTTCCTCAATCCTTTCGCCGACGCCCAGGGCAAAGGGTTCCAGCTGGTCCAATCGCTTCTCGCATTGGGCCGGGGAGGATGGTTCGGCGCAGGTCCGGGAGCGAGCATCCAGAAATTCAGCTACCTTCCGAAAGCTCATACCGACATGATATTGGCCATCTTAGGGGAGGAGTTCGGACTCATCGGCGTCGGTTTTGTGGTGCTCCTCTTCGGTCTTTTCGCCGTAGCAGCCTGGCGTTTGGCCCGCAAGTGCGCCGATCCCATGGGCAAGTTGCTCATCGCTGGTTGCTGTATGCTCGTGACTCTGGAGGCGGTGGTCAATATAGGTGGCGTCCTTGGAGCGATGCCATTGACCGGTGTGCCGCTCCCGTTCATCAGCTTTGGGCGGAACAACCTGCTGGTGATGTTCGTTGCGGTGGGTCTCATCCTATCGGTGGGCAGATTTGCGTCCGCTACGCCGGGCGCGGCCCTATCGGAGGAGCGTAGGAATGTCACGGATATTGATCGCAGGAGGGGGGACGGCGGGCCACGTCATCCCCGCTCTAGCCATAGCTGACGTTCTCGCCGCTCGCGGGCACGAGGTGAGGTTCTGCGGCACGGGCCGTGGAATGGAGCGAGACCTCGTCCCTCGGGCAGGCTATGCATTCTCGGAAGTGCGCATCCGTGGTTTCACGCGAAGCTTAGGCCTGTCTACTCTGCGTACAGTGGGATCTTTGCCCGTGGCCGGCGTCGATGCCTGGCGGCTGCTCGGCAGCTTTCGGCCGCATTGTGTCGCGGGCGTGGGCGCCTATGCCTCCGGTCCGGTGGTGGCCGAAGCGGCAGTGAGAGGAACGCCCGCCGTGGCCGTGGAGATGGACTCGCATATGGGTTGGACCAACCGGATCCTCAGTCATCTAGTAGATCGGGTATGCCTCTCGTTTCCGGACCCGCAGCGAGAAGGGGGCAAGTTCATCTACACCGGAAGACCGCTTCGACAGGCACTCCTCGAGGCCTCTCGTGGGGAGGGCCTTGCCCGTTTCGATCTGGATCCGGCACGGCCGGTACTGCTCATCTTCGGCGGCAGTCTGGGAGCTCACAGCTTGAACGAGGCCGCGATCGCCGCCTTCGCGCAGACCACGACTCCCTTCCAGATCCTGCACGTGACGGGCGAGCGCGACTACCCGAGCGTGGCCCAGCGGCTTAGCGGGCCAGGGGCGAACCCCAGCTATCAAGCCTTCCCCTTCCTCGCCGATTTCCCGCTTGCGCTCGCGGTTGCGGATGCGGCGGTGTCGCGGGCTGGGGGATCGGTGGCGGAACTGCTGGCAAGGGGGGTGCCCGCGCTGCTTGTTCCCTATCCTCTCGCAGCTGGGGATCACCAGACCAAGAACGCGCTCTCCGTAGTGGCAGCGGGAGCGGCGCTCATGACCCCGGATGCCGAACTCACCCCGCTCCGACTCGCAGACCAAGTGAAGACTCTTCTTGATCCGGGTACAAGTCTTTCCATGAAGAAAGCAGCACTCGACTTGGCTCGACCCGACGCGGCTACCCGCATCGCAGACGTCATAGTAGAATTGGCCTCCGCAAGGACGGGAGAATAGATGACTGATACCGGCTCCGCGGATACCCCGATGACGCCTGCACCCGAGCGGCTGCAGAGTCTCCATTTCATAGGCATCGGCGGCGCCGGCATGAGCGGCATCGCCCTGGTGCTCCACAAACGCGGTTACCAGGTGACGGGCTCCGATCTCAAGCCATCACGCTACGTCACGCTGCTCGAAAAGGCCGGGCTCTCGGTGGCCATCGGACATCGGGCTGCCAATCTGGATCACCCGGACGTGGTAGTCATCTCCTCCGCGATCCCTCCGCACAACGTGGAGCTGCAGGAGGCCGCGCGGCAAGGCATCCCGGTAGTCAAGCGCGCCCAGGCTCTCGCGTGGGTCATGGCGAGTGGACGGGGCATCGCGGTATGCGGCACGCACGGAAAGACCACCACCACTTCCATGATCAGTCGAGTCCTGGTCGATTCGGGCTACGATCCAACGTTCCTGGTGGGCGGGGAGCTGAACGACCTCGGCTCCAATGCCCGGCACGGGGAGGGCGAGTTCGTGGTCTGCGAGGCGGACGAGTCGGATGGCTCTCTGCTGCTGCTGCGGCCGGACGTGGCCGTGCTCACCAACGTGGAGCTCGATCATCACAGCCACTATCTTCACATCGAGGATGTCGAGGAAGTCTTTCGGAGCTTCCTGGACAACCTGCCGGCCGATGGATTGCTGGTGTATTACGCCGGCGATCCGCGGGTGGTGAGCCTGGCGGGAGCAACGGGTTGTCGTACATGCTCCTACGGCATCATTCCAGAGGCCGATTATGAGGCGCGAGCTATCAGTCTGCGAAGGCTTGGCAGCACCTTCGAGGTCTGGAGTCACGGAGAGCGGTCGGCCGTCGTGGAACTCGAAGTGCCCGGGGAGCACAATGTCCTCGATGCTCTGGCCTGCTTCGCGACGCTGGCTGAGCTGGGCGTACCGGCTGAGGACATCGCCGCCACCCTTCGCAGTTTCACGGGCGCCGTCCGGCGGTTTCAGTGGAAGGGCGAGAGAAACGGCGTATCGGTCTTCGACGACTACGCGCATCACCCGACAGAGCTTAGGGCGACGCTGCTGGCCGCACGTGGAGGCGACTGGAAGCGGGTCATAGCAGTCTTCCAACCGCACCTTTACTCACGTACCGAGTTTCTGCATCAGGAGTTCGCGGAGGCCCTCTTGGTGGCGGACGTCGCGGTGGTCACCGACGTGTACGGAGCGCGCGAGGATCCACTTCCGGGAGTGAGCGGCAAATTGATCGTCGACAGTCTGCTCCGCTTGGACCGCTGCTCGCCGGTCGCGTATCTCCCGCGCCTTTCGTCGGTGGTGGACTATCTGGGCGCATTGGCCGAGCCGGGCGACCTGATTCTCACCCTTGGGGCTGGCGACGTGCACCGCGTGGGCGAGCGCTATCTGGCTTCGAACTGACCTCGTACTTTCCCATGGAATCAGGCGTTCCGCAGGCCAGAGGGTTCCGGTCCCTTCCAGGGTTACGGGTGTGGGAAAAGGCCCCTCTCTCCCCATTCACGACGATCGCCACCGGTGGTACCGCCGGTCTCCTTCTTGTCCGCTCTGAACTACGAGGGACTCGTCTCAGCTCTGCGGGTGTTGCAGGAAAGCGAAGCGTCCTGGTTCTGTCTGGGTGGTGGTTCTAACCTTCTGGTGGCCGATCGCGGCTACCCGGGTGTCGTGTTGAAACTGGACGAGGGCTTTCAATACGTGGAGGGACTCCCGGACTGTGCTGGGAAGGACGGCGAGCGGGCCGCGACCGGCGCCGGGGGGCCCGGACCGGGCGGGCCGCCGGGGCAGACTGTCCTGGTAGCCGGGGCCGGGGCTTTTCTGGCTAGGCTGGCGGCAGTGGCGGCCGAGGCCGGTCTTTCCGGTCTCGAGTGGGCGTGCGGGATCCCGGGCACGGTCGGCGGTGCGATGGCAATGAACGCGGGCGCGCACGGTGCCTCTTTGGACCAGGTCGCAGTCGCCGTAGAGCTGGCATCTGATCAGGATGTTCGGTGGGTTCCTCGTGAGACCCTCGAATGCGGGTACCGCTTCTGTCGGCTACCGGCCGGCTCGGTAGTGACGGCGGTCCGTCTGCTCCTCACCTCGGGCGATCCGGGGGTTATCCTCCAACGCCATCGCGCCCTACTCCGGGTGAGGCGGACGACGCAACCCAGAGGCAGCCGTACCTTCGGCAGTGTATTCAAGAACCCCCCGGGAGATTCCGCCGGGCGGCTGCTAGATGCGGCAGGCCTGAAAGGAGTACGTCACGGCGGCGCCGAAATCTCCACTGTCCATGCAAATTTCATCGTCAATCTGGGGGACGCGACCACCGGAGACGTCCTGTGCCTCATGGGAATCATGAGGGAGGCCGTGATCCGATCGTGTGGTGTGTCGCTCGAACCAGAAGTGAGACTGTTGGGGGCTGCGTTTCCGTGGTCCGAGGGCCAAAGGAGTGATGGATAGCAAGGTAAGGGAGCGCCGCCGGTCGGTGAACCTGCAGCGCGGGCGTAAGCGCGGGTCGCTGATCCTGCTCTTGGTCGCCCTGTTCGTCGTTCTCGGTCTGTTCTTATGGCTCCGCTCGTCAGACGTGTTTGCCGTGCGCCGGGTATTGGCCCCTACCCTCGCGCATGTTTCCTCAGATCAAGTCCGTCAGGCCGCCTCCGGCGCTCGCGGGGTCAGCTTGCTCAGGGTGTCCACGCGCGACGTCGAGAAGAAGTTGGTCGCACTGCCTTACGTGCGCTCCGCGAAGGTGTACCGGCATTTCCCCGACGCGTTGGAAGTGAGCATTCAGGAGTACCAGCCCGTGGCCAGGGTGCAGTCGGCCGACGGGCATCTTTGGCTCGCGGCCGACGATGGCAAGATCCTGGCGTCTGGCGATGGGTCTGGAGGATCAGGGGCCGGCAACCTTATCCTGATCGTGCCCGCGACTTCCTTCACCGCCAAAGTCGGCTCCCGGCTTCCCGAGCTCATCGCTGGAGCCCTGCCCATAGCAGGACTTCTGGAGCAGCCGGACTTTAGCAAGACGCTTCCGGCGGTGGCGAAAATCATGGTGAGCGACGACGGTCGGACCGTGGCCATCTTGGACGGGGGGGCTGAACTGCGATTGGGAGACCCGGTAGAGCTCAAGGACAAGTTGACGGTGGCCGTCCAGATCATCGAGCAGTACTTGAGGGATGGGAAGCAACTGCTGTACGCGGACGTCAGTGTGCCGTCTCGCGCGGTGGCTAAGGCCAGGTGAGAGTGGTATCGTGCGTTCCAGCAGGATTAACACCGGCAAAGGCGTAATTTCGGCTATACATTAGGATGATTCTTAGTCTGCGTGACCAGTCGAGGGTCGCGAAACGGTCAAGTGGCGATTGAAGGCTTGATACGCAGGCTCAAGTTGGAGTCCTGTGATTCGATAACGTGGAGGTTCGAGAACCATGGGCGACACTGGGTCCAGCTATCTTGCGGTGATCAAGGTCGTGGGGGTGGGCGGAGGTGGCACCAACGCGGTCAACCGCATGGTGGACGCCGGGCTTAAAGGGGTCGAGTTCATAGCTGTGAACACGGACGCCCAAGCGCTGCTCATGTGCGACGCCGACGTCAAGCTCCACATCGGTGGCAAGATCACCCGTGGGCTAGGAGCGGGAGCCAACCCTGAAGTGGGGAGGGCCGCGGCTGAGGAAAGCCGGGACGAGATCCGTGAGGTGCTGAAAGGCGCGGATATGGTGTTCGTCACCGCCGGCAAAGGAGGCGGCACTGGTACGGGAGGAGCCCCGGTCATAGCCGAGATCGCCCGCGAGCTGGGCGCCCTGACGGTGGGCGTGGTGACAAAGCCGTTCAGCTTCGAGGGCAGGAAGCGCGCCAGCCAGGCTGAAGCGGGCATCGAGACGTTGTCCACGAAGGTGGACACCCTCATTATCATCCCGAACGACCGCCTGCTGCAGGTCGTCGAGAAGCGCACCTCCATCATCGAGGCGTTCAAAGTAGCCGACGACGTGCTGAGACAAGGCGTGCAGGGCATCACCGACCTCATCACGGTACCTGGCCTCATCAACCTCGACTTCGCCGATGTGCGGACGATCATGCGCAGCGCGGGGTCGGCTCTGATGGGTATCGGCGTAGCGAGTGGCGAGAACCGGGGAGTCGAAGCGGCCAAGTCGGCCATCTCTTCGCCGTTGCTCGAGGCATCCATCGAGGGGGCTACCGGTATCCTTCTGAACATCAGCGGGGGGCCCGACATGGGCCTGTTCGAGGTCAACGAAGCGGCAGAGGTCATCGCGAATGCCGCTCATTCCGATGCGAACGTCATCTTCGGCGCCGTGATCGACGAGTCCCTCGGCGATCAGATGCGGGTGACCGTGATAGCCACGGGCTTCGACCGTACCAGGCAGACCCAAAAAGAGGCGGACAAGTCGACGGAGCACCCGACCCCGGGCCTTTCCGATCTTCCCCCTCGGGAAAACTATAAGTTCGACATGGACGAGGATATCCTCGACATCCCCAGTTTCTTGAGGAAGAAGGACTAGCAGGCCGGCTTGACAATCGAGGATGGCGAGGGCCGCGTGCTTGCGGCGCTGAAGGAAAGGATCGACCGGGAGGCCCGGACCAGACTGGAAGCGCTGGAGATCGGCCGCGTGCCACTGATCCAGGCTGACGTTGCCGGGGGTCTTCCGTGCCATCTTCACCACTCGTCACGGAGGGCGGAGCGGCGGTCCGTACGCTTCTCTGAATCTCAACCCCCGCTCCGCGGACGATCCGCTCGCCGTAGAAGCCAACCGGGCACACGTGGCTGGAGTGTTGAACACCATTTCGTCACTGGTGGAAGTGGGGGACTCGCCGGGTGGTTCCCAGGGCAATTCGGGATTCAAGCTCGTGAGCCCGCGGCAAGAACATGGGCTGCGGGTGATGGGGGCTGCGGAGTACGTCCGCCATTCGGCGGGGGAAGCCTGCGACGGACTCATCATCCACCCGCTGCTCGACCGCGGACTCGGGGCGACGCTGCTGTTCGCGGATTGCGTGCCGGTGGTCCTGGCGGGCGAAGTGGACGCGGCGTTGGTGCACGGAGGCTGGCGAGGCATCCTCGGAGGGATCATCCAGCAGGCGGCTCGCGCGATGACCGGACCGCCCGCCATGGCCGTCATCGGGCCGAGCATCGGGCCGTGCTGCTTCACGGTTGGAGAAGAGGTCGCCCAGGCTTTCGCGGCCCGGTACGGCGCGGACGTGGTGCGTCGGGTCCCCGGGCGAGAGCCGCGAGTGGACCTGTGGGCGGCCGCGCAGTGCGCCCTCGGCGAGGTGGACGTCCCTCCCGAACGCGTCACCAATCCTCGCCTCTGCACTTGCTGCAACACCGATCTCTTCTACTCATACAGGCGGGAAGGGCCGGTCACGGGCCGCCATTGT
>CAVYVU010000017.1:0-295327 GCA_963772095.1 uncultured Thermoleophilia bacterium | reverse complement strand
AAAGCAGTGAACCACGAGGCCCACCGGCGCCCCTAAATGAAAGCACGGGAACCGTCCCAGTTGGGGCCCTGACCTACCTTGACCACTCAAGTGCTACGTCCCCTCGTTCGAGACCCGGCGGCAGCGCGAATCTACCGCTACACGACCGTGGTGACGGCAAGCACCACCTGAGGCAGGGCGAGTGGCCCGCCGTCGTAAACCAGGTGGCGATCCTGCCACACCGGCTCGAACTTCAGCTTGTACTGCAACATGCCTTGGGTGTGGACGAGCCAGTCGATGTGCTCGGACAGGCGTCCCACGGTCTTCTCCAGCCGCGTGGCCTCCTCACTGTCCCCGACCCCGGCAAACGGAGCCAGTCCCATGTTAAACCAGCGGTAGCCCTCTTCGTAGAGCATGAGCATCAGTTGGGTGAAGAGGTAGTCCATCGTGCCCCAATGCGTGTCCGGCAGACGGCGCATCATGTCGAAGTTGGCTTCTCCGGGGAGGTAGGAAGGGACCTCGTTGACGAATGCGATCATGCGGCCTTGGGGCTCGTGGAGCGTGGCGAGCCTGGTCTTCTCCAGGTAGCTTCGTTCGAGCTGGCCCTGCACGAATCCGAATTCGCGGTACTGGGGCTGCCTTAGCCATTCGGCGGAAAGGCCTTCCACCTCGTCGAGAAGCGAAGCAGGATGGGGAGGAAGATGGCGGGCGAACGCATAGCCCTCGCCCTCGAGCTTACGGCGCACGTATCGGAAGTACTTCTTCTTGGAAGTCTTCTCGTAAAAGTGCTCAAGATCGACACGGGCTTCTTCGCCGACCTTGATCACCCACAGGCCCAATCTACGGTAGGTGACGGTCTGGTCGGGCAAGAGGAAGGCCGCTTGCCAACCGTTTTCTCGGCAGTAGCGCACGAAACTCGACACGGTGGTCTCCAAGTCCTCCTCTGGCCCCACGGGATCGCCCAGGGACACGGCGACTCCCCGGTGGACCTTATAGGCGACGAACGAGCGTTCACTCCCGAAAAAGAACGACTTGTCCGGCCACACCTTGAAGTAGTCGTAGGATGAGCGTCCGTACTGGACAAGGATCTGGCTAGCCCGAGCCCGCTCCTGTGGGAGTTCCGCCAAACGGTAGGCAACCGGGCGGAACAGGCTATAGAAGGCCAAGGCCTCAGCCGTCACCCCCAGCGCGGAGATGAACCTCAAGAACCAGCGGGCACCCCAACCACGCGGCATCAGGTCGCTGTTCCCCAGCAAAGCGAACTGGCGGAGAGCTCGGACCAAGGCTTCGCCAAACCCGAGTTCGCGTCCGAAATAACGAAGGTCGAGCAGCCAGAAACCGAGGGCTCCCCATACGACTGCTACCGCCAAGGTGATGAGCATGAGCCTTAGCCCCGGGAGCACTTCGCGCATCTGGAAGCGCCCGGTGAATCGGCTACGCGTGGCCAGAAGAAAACCGAGAAGGATGCCTGAAGCCAGGGCGAGATACGCTCTGTGCCAATCGAGCAGATGAAAGACGGTGACTAGTCCCACTGCGGCCGAGGCGAGCCACCAGGCGGCGCGCCGCCGTCGTAGTAAGTGGAACGAGAGATAGATCATGGTCACGCCCAAGACGACCGTGGTCGTACGGTTCCACCCTTCGAGGAGCCCAAAGGGAAGGAGCATCCTGAATCTTTCGGCGGCGCGAGGTGCGCGGACTGTCAGGACCACCATGATGTCGAGCGAACCGTTCGCGAAAACGCCCAGGGCGATGAGCCACACGGGCCAATTGCGTCGCGTTGCCTCCCGGAGGCGCTGACGCAGGCCTGGGCTACTCGGCACGCCGGTGGGGGCTACTGAGACTGATCCGTCTTGCATGAAGGCCATCATAACGGAAAGCCAGTCGCTGGTAGACTGGCCAGACACCCTAGCGGCTGCGCCGGTCGGAGTCGAGAGGACTATGCCGGGAGGTCTCGGAGTGAGCTGGATATGTCTGTTGGTGGCCATCGTGACCGAGGTCTGTGTTCGTCAACGGAAAACTTGACCACCTTGATCATCGAAAAGTTGACCAACCCTGTCACTTCCTAACCTGAGATCTGGTTCTCTGCTTCTGGCTCTCTCTGAACCGGTAAGACTCACCCTCGAACACCAAGATGTGGCTGTGGTGGGTGAGGGGATCAAGCAGGGCCGCCGTGAGCACCGGATCACCAAAGACCTCACTCCACCGGGAGAACTCCAGGTTGGAGGTAACGAGCACCGAGCCCGACTCGTAGCGCTCAGCGAAGAATTGAAAGAGGAGTGATCGGACTCCAGATCACCGGGAGCGCTGGGTAGGCTGGGGTGTCTCGCGTCAACCTTGTTGGGACACTTTGCCCCGTAGATAGATGTGGATCGAGAAGAGAGGTCTCGATTGGTCGCCTGAGGCCACGGCATCACGGGGCCGCCCCTCAGACGGCACACCATCGAACAATCGTACGGGTCCCGCGTGCGCAAATAAGCCAGGGGCCGAGCCAAACGGCGAAGGCTGCACCTGGCGTTCTCTAATCTGGAAGACCCACGGGCTAAGTATCGGTCGCGCATCTTGCCGCGCTCCTTTTGGGTATCTATACTAAATAAGAATTTACCCGTAAGAAGGGGGGCGCAACGTTGGCCGTTCCGGAGAGTGAAGTCGAGCGCCGGGTCACCTTGTTCTCCCAAGCCTTGCGGCAGAGCGGCCTGCGCCTCACGCATCAGCGACTCGAAGTGGCCCGGGAGATAGCCGCAAGTGAGATACACCCCGATGTCGAGGCGATCTATCGTGGAGTGCGAGGCCGCGTGCCTACCATCTCCCTCGACACGGTGTATCGGACCCTGACGGCGCTCACCGAGTTGGGGCTCATCAAACGGGTCAACGCCACCGCCGGTCCGGCGCGCTACGACGCCAACCCCACCCGGCACCACCACTTCGTGTGCACGCGATGCGGTCTCGTCCGCGACCTCTACAGCGCCACCCTCGATGCCGTGAGAGCCCCCGAAGAGAGCTCGGTCTTCGGCCGGGTCGAATCCGTCGAAGTCCAACTCCGGGGCGTATGCGAAGAATGCAAACGAAAGGAAGACGACTGTGAGCGATGAGAAGAAGAAGCTGACCACCAACGCCGGGGCGCCGGTGCCCGACAACCAGAACGTCCTT
Source organism: uncultured Thermoleophilia bacterium (assembly GCA_963772095.1). GTDB lineage: Bacteria > Actinomycetota > Thermoleophilia > RBG-16-64-13 > RBG-16-64-13 > Chersky-299. The sequence continues at coordinate 292,201 of CAVYVU010000017.1, read as the reverse complement.
ACCGCCGGTCCTCGAGGCCCGCAGCTGCTCCAGGACGTCTGGTACCTGGAGAAGCTCGCGCACTTCGACCGAGAGGTCATCCCCGAGCGCCGGATGCACGCCAAGGGCTCCGGCGCCTTCGGGACCTTCACCGTGACCCACGACATCACCCGCTACACCAAAGCGAAGATCTTCTCGGCAGTGGGCAAGAAGACCGACCTCTTCGTCCGTTTCTCGACCGTGGCCGGCGAGCGGGGTGCCGCCGACGCCGAGCGCGACATCCGCGGATTTGCCGTGAAGCTCTACACCGAGGAAGGCAACTGGGATCTCGTGGGCAACAACACCCCCGTATTCTTCCTGCGCGACCCCCTGAAGTTTCCCGATCTTAACCACGCCGTGAAGCGCGATCCGCGCACGAACCTGCGCAGCGCCCGCAACAACTGGGACTTCTGGACCTCGCTTCCCGAGGCCTTGCATCAGATCACCATCGTGATGAGTGACCGCGGTCATCCCAGCGAGCTACCGCCACATGCATGGCTTCGGCAGCCACACCTTCAGCTTCATAAGCGCCAAGAACGAGCGGCACTGGGTCAAGTTCCACTGGGTCTGCCAGCAGGGCATCAAGAACCTCACGGACGAAGAAGCCGAGCGCGCTTATCGGCAAGGACCGGGAGAGCCATCAGCGTGATCTCTACGAGAGCATCGAGAACAAGGACTTCCCCACCTGGAAGCTCTTCATCCAGGTGATGCCGGAGAAGGAAGCCGCCACCTACAAGTTCCATCCCTTCGACCTCACCAAGGTCTGGCTCCACGGCGATTACCCACTCATTGAGGTGGGCCTGATGGAACTCAACCGGAACCCGGATAACTACTTCGCAGAGGTCGAGCAAGCGGCGTTCAACCCCGCCGACATAGTGCCCGGCGTCGGATTCTCGCCGGATAAGATGCTACAGGGCCGCCTGTTCTCCTACGGGGATGCCCAGCGCTACCGGCTGGGGGTGAACCACCACCTGATTCCGGTGAACGCCGCGCGCTGCCCGGTCCACAGCTACCACCGAGACGGGGCCATGCGGGTGGACGGCAACTACGGCAGCACCCTGGGGTATGAGCCGAACAGCTACGCCGAGTGGCAACAGCAGCCCGAGTTCGCCGAGCCGCCTCTCGCCCTGGAAGGAGCTGCCGACCACTGGGACTATCGCGCCGACGATGATGACTACTACACGCAACCGGGCTTGCTCTTCCGTCATATCGGACCGGAGAAGCAGGAAGTCTTATTCGGCAACACCGCCCGGGCTTTGGGCGACGCCCCGCGGGAGGTCAAGATCCGCCACATCGGCAACTGTCTGAAAGCCGACCCCGCCTACGGCGAAGGTGTGGCCGCCGCGCTTGGCATTCCCTTAAGTGAGGTGCCCAGATAGGCGGAGAAACAGATTCGCCCTACCGAGTGGGCCCCCGGTCTAGTGGGTAAGAGAAAGGAAGCCGATCGCCTACGAAAGGGGTGCCAGCATGACCGACGAACGAGCGGTGGTTACCGGGATCCTTCCTTGCGCCGCAGTCATTCTGACCGTGGCCGCCGGCGGGCAACGCGATGCTATGACGGCGACGGCGATCTTCGTGTCCGAAGACCCGCCATTGGTGAGCGTGAGTGTGGCCGAGCATCTTCTCACCCGCGACCTGATCGAGCGGGCCGGTGAGTTCGTGGTCAATCTAGCCACCCCAGAGCAGGTAGAGCTGGTCCGGAAGCTGGGCTCTACCCACGGTCGTGACCTGGACAAATTCGAACGGTTCAATATCGCGACCGAACCAAGTGAAAAACTGGGCGCCCCTCGCATCGCCGGATCGTATGCCTGCCTGGAGTGCAAAGTGATTGCCTCCCACAAGGCGGCCACGTACTGGGTCTATGAAGCTGAGGTTGTGGCATACGGGTGGGACAAAGGGCGGGGTCCTTTGGTCTGGCATCGAGGGCGCTACTACGCGCTGGGTGAGCCGCTCGCTTAGACCAGAGAGACGGCGGTGAGCCCTTGGTCCACCCCCATGACCTGCTCGTGATGCCCCCACCCGCAGGAAGCATGGAGAGTAATCGGCCCGGGCTGCCCCTGGCCGTGGCTGCGGCCAGTCCTTGACGTTCTCCGCGACCTAAGCACCACACCGAAGTCGTATCAGCCTGCAGCGGTTTGGTGTCAACTTGCTATTCACCGTCACCAGAGCGGTAATGAAGACCATGAAACTGCCGGGCAAAGTCCTCACCATCAATGGCCACGAAGCCCAGGCGTGCGCGGCCACGTAACGCAAAGCTCCACCTGGCAGTTCGTCATCGACCTGGGTCTCCATCCCCTGCAGGGATGCCCGGCCTGCCGAAAGCGCTTCTGGTTAGAGCGCGAACCCCTTAGGGACTGCCCGAAGTGTCACGGGCCGCTCGAAGACCGCGTTGCCCGTCGGCTGGAGTTCCACACTGGATATGCGAGCAAACGCGAAGCCGAAGAGGAACTGGCCAAAGCCCTAGCCTCCATAACCGACGGTACCTACACCCAACCCTCGCTACACCCAGTCCCTCGAGCCGAGGGTCAGGTACTCGTGCATGTCGTTGGCCGCCTGACGCGCGGCGCCCATGGCGAGGATCACCGTCGCCGATCCGGTGATGATGTCGCCCCCGGCCCACACACCGGGCATGCTCGTGCGACCGGACGCGGTGTGCGACTTGATGTAGCCCCGATCCGTTCGCTCAAGATCGGGTGAGCCAGAGAAGAGGACCGGGTTGGGGCCGGCACCGACGGCAACGATGACCATGTCGACGTCCATAAGGAAGTTGGACCCCGCCTTGGGGATGGGCTTCGGTCGACCCGAGGCGTCTGGCTCGCCGAGCTGCATCTGCACGCACTCCATCTGTTTCACCCAGCGCTGATCGTCGCCGATAAAGCGGATCGGGTTGGAGAGGAAGCGGAACTTCACGTTCTCTTGCTCGGCGTGCTCGATCTCTTCGGCGCGGGCCGGCATCTCGTCGCGGGTGCGGCGGTAGACGATCGAGACCTCGCGACTGCCCATGCGCACGGCCGTGCGGGCGCAGTCCATGGCGACGTTGCCGCCGCCCAGGACGGCCACCTGACGACCCCTGGGCGCGGGCGTGTCGTACTCCGGGAACGCGTAGGCCTTCATGAGGTTGACGCGAGTGAGGTACTCGTTCGCCGAGAGGATGTTGCAGAGGTTCTCGCCGGGCAACTTCATGAACACCGGCAGTCCGGCCCCGGTGCCCACGAAGACCGCGTCGTAGCCAGACGCGAAGAGCTCGTCGATCGTGTACAGTCGGCCGACGATGGAGTTCAGCTCGATCTTGACGCCCAGCCGGCGCAGATAGTCGATCTCCGCCTCGACGATGGCTTTGGGCAGACGGAACTCGGGGATGCCGTATACGAGCACGCCGCCGGCTTTGTGCAACGACTCGAAGATGGTCACCGAGTGGCCCTTGGCCACCATGTCCGCGGCCACCGTGAGGCCGGCCGGACCGCTGCCAACCACGGCGATCCGCTTGCCCGTCGTAGGCGCCTTGCGGGGGATCGACACCGCGTCCGTCTCCCGTTCGAAGTCGGCAGCAAAGCGCTCGAGATTGCCGATTGCCACCGGGTCGTCCTTCTTGCCCAGCAGGCACAGCCTCTCGCATTGGTCGTCCTGCGGACAGACGCGCCCGCAGACAGCCGGCAGTGCATTCTTCTGTTTGATGAGACGCGCCGCCTCGACGAACTCTCCGGCCTTGATCAGCCGCACGAACCCGGGAATGTCGACCTCCACCGGACAACCGGCGACGCACGTCGGCTTCTTGCAGTCGAGACAACGACCCGCCTCAATCACGGCCAGCTCACGGTCCAGACCATAGGAGACCTCGTTGAAGTTGCGGACACGCAGCATCGCATCCTGCTCAGGCTTCTTCTGCCGCAGCACCTTGGGCTTGATCTTGGCCTGGTCGGCACGCGACATCCCGTGCCAGTGACAGCCCATCTTGGTGCAAACTGAGAAGTCGACCAGCCTGGATTGCGCGTAGATCACCAGCCGCGCCGCCGGCGCCCCGCACTCCTCACAGGTGCGCTGCTCGATGAGCGATTTGCCGCAGTGGGGACAGGACACATCGTCCACCACCCGCCCCTCCCCCAGCTCAATGCTCAACTGTCGCTCGAAGGCGTCTATCTTGGGGCTCAGAAGCAGCTCGCCCTTCTCGCCGTCGGCAGAGACCGCCAGGCGCACCCAGATCTGTCTGCTGGCAGGGTCGAAGACGCTCAGTCCCTGGTAGCAGTGCGGGCAGAAGGTCGAGAGTTCGGCGCCTTCGAGCAGGCCCTTCTCGCCCTCCGTCTTGGCCACCGCCGGCTCCTTACCGAGCTCTGATCGACGTGAGCAGCGATGTACGCTCGTCACGTGAGTACATCGTGTTGCGCTGCATCAGTTCGTCGAAGTCGACCTTGTGGCCGTCGAAATGGGGGCCGTCGACGCAGGCGAACCTGGTCTCGCCACCCACGGTCACCCGGCACCCGCCGCACATGCCCGTGCCGTCGACCATGATCGGGTTGAGGCTCACCAGTGTGGGGATCTCATACAACCTGGTCATCTCGCAGACGGCGCGCATCATGATCAGGGGGCCAACGGCTATCACTTGGTCGACATGGACCTGCTCCTCCACCAACTTCGACAACGCGTCGGTGACGAGGCCGTGCATGCCGTAGCTGCCGTCGTCGGTGGTCACGAGCAGGCGGTCGCACAGCGCCTCCATCTCGTCTTCGAGGATGAGGAGCCCCTTCTCCGCGGGCGCCGATGATACCGATGAGCTTGTTTCCGGCCTCCGCCGAGCCCTGCATGATGTGATGGAGGACAGCGATGCCCGAGCCACCACCGATGCCGACCACGGTGCCCACCTTCGTGAACCGTTCGTCGCACCCCAGCGGGCCCACCAGGTCCTTGATCGCGTCGCCGATCTTGAGGGACGCGAGCATCGCGGTGGTCTTGCCGAGGACCTGGAAGATGATCGTGATGGTGCCGTGCACCTCGTCCTTGTAGGCCACCGTGAGCGGCGTGCGCTCGCCGGTCTCGTTGACTCGCAGCACGATGAACTGCCCCGGGTGGATCTTCCGAGCGATCGCCGGCGCCTCGACCGTGATCGAGATCATGTCCCCCTTGGTCAGCTCTCGACGGTCAATGATCGTGTACATCCGCAAAACCCCTTTCGTCGCCGGCTCCCGTGCATGGCCGGAGCTGGTCGGGCAGCGTATCGGCAGACGGTATACCCGGGCCGCTCATCTAGGGAGGCAAGCGATGGAGCAGCCGTCGCTAATTTGAGCCGAGGTAGTAGTCCTTGCGTCTTTGAGCGTAGCGAGTGCGCAGCATTTCATCATGCACAAGGGCGGCTAGCTGCTCAGGGTCGTCGAGCAGGGGCGAACAGACGTCGCCGCTATGGGCGTGGAACACGACGCAGCCGCTCTGCACTTCCACGTCATAGATAGAGTCAAGCGGGATGACGTCGGGACCATCGCTGCCCATTCCGATGAGCACCGCCTCTGTGGTGAGCTGTAGCCCACCCTTCTCCCATACCACCCGTTCTTCACCACTGAAGGCTCGGAGATCCTTCTCACGTAAGTCACCGCACGATCCGATGGCTCGCCCGAACCGCCTCGAGATCACCTCGCCAATGCCCTTGACCACCTGGTAGCCAATGTGCTTGTTTGCTTCGAAGAGCTCGCGGAGGCGGTTGCTGTTGAGGACGATCACCTGAGATTGCTCGGTCGTGCAGGCGGAAGTGGTATAGACATAGGGCTCCATCACCGCTGACCAACCGAGCACCTCTCCTGGGCCAACTTCATCAATGAGAGCTTGGCCGCCGTCAGGACAGCTCACCTTGACCTCGGCTTTGCCCTTGAGGAAAAGGTAAAGTTGATCGGCCGCAGCCCCGTCTACGGTCAATTCCTCACCGATTTGAAACTCGCGGACGTCGGCGATTCTTGCGATCGACTCCAAATCTGCTACATCGAGTTCCGCGAAAATCTTGAACTGGTGAAGCTCGTCAATCCCGTGCACTCCGATGGTCTGCCCGAACCGCCTCGAGATCACCTCGCCAATGCCCTTGACCACCTGGCAGCCGATGTGCTTGTTTGCTTCCAAGAGCTCGCGAAGGCTCTTGCCGTCTACGACGATAACCTCAGATTGCTCGGTCGTGCAGGCGGAAGCGGTATAGACGTAGGGCTCCATCACCGCTGACCACCCGAGCAGCTCTCCTGGGCCAACTTCATCAATGAGAGCTTGGCCGCCGTCAGGACCCCTTGCCCTGACCGCGGCCTTGCCCTTGAGGAAAAGGTAGAGTTGATCGGCCGCGGCCCCCTCTGTGGTCAGTTTCTCGGCGGTTTCAAACTCCTGGACGTGGGCAATTCTTGCGATCGACTCCAAATCTGCTTCGTCGAGTTTCGCGAAAATCTTGAACTGGTGAAGCTGGTCAATCCCGTGCACTCCGATGGTCTGCCCGAACCGCCTCGAGATGACCTCGCCAATGCCCTTGATCACCTGGTAGCCGATGTGCTTGTTTGCTTCGAAGAGCTCGCGGAGGCGGTTGCCGTTCACGACGATCACCTCAGATTGCTCGGTCGTCCAGGCGGAAGCGGTGTAGACATACGGCTCCATCACCGCTGACCACCCGAGCACCTCTCCTGCGCCAACTTCATCGATGAGAACCTGGCAGCCGTCGGGACCGCGCACCTTGACCGCCGCCTTGCCCTTGAGGAAAAGGTAAAGCTGATTGGCCGCGACCCCCTCTGTGGTCAGTTTCTGCGCGGTTTCAAACTCCTGGACGTGGGCAATTCTTGCGATCGACTCGAAATCTGCTTCGTCGAGTTCCGCGAAAACCTTGAACTGATGAAGCTCGTCAATCCCGCTCAACACCTCGACTCCTTTCCGCTTGCGTCGAGGGCCCAAAGCTTCGACACCCCGCGAAGGGGCTCTTTACTTTACCTGTAGTCCCGGGGGCTCTAGTTGTCAAGCTTCATCGTGAGGCTTACCTGCAACCGGGGAGCCGCTGGGACACTCTCCCCTCGGCTCGGACCATATGCAGGGAGGATTCGCTGATGGAACATCACTTGTTCTGGACCGGGAGCGCTCTCAGCAGCATGTAAGCAGCGCGTAAGCGCCGTAAGCAAGCGCCGTAAGCAAACCAGCGAGCTTAGGGGGCTAACTCAGCACCGGCCAAAGTGCCGAGTGCTGGAAGCAAAACAACGCTCTTCCAGGGCTGTTTTCTTGGCGGCGCTAAAGCCGGCAAACCGGCTCGGACGTTTCGCCAACCGTTGACGGTCGAGCGCGTGGCCTAGCCCGGAGATAGGAAAAGCCCGCCCCCGGCGTGGACCAGGGGCGGGCAAGAAACGAGGAGGGTCTAGGAAGTAGCGAAGGCCCTAAGCCCTGAGGCCTCTTCTGGTCTAGAAGGCCTCCGGATGGATGGCTGCGGCCAGTACCTTGAGACCTCCAGCTATGCGTGGCCCCGGTCGGGTGACTATGACGTCGTCGATCACCATCACCCGGCCGTCTTTCACCGCCTTAAGGCTGGCAAAACGCGGGTCGCTGGTGAATTCTTTTGCGCTCTTATACGCCGTGTTCGGGAGCAATATGACGTCGGGGTCAAGGGCTACCAGTTGCTCCGCCGCGAGCTGGAAGAAGTCTTTGGTAGCAGGTCCCGCACTCTTGTCGGCCACATTGGTGCCGTGCGCGAGGTGGATGAGTTCATCGACGAAGGAGCCGGGGCCGGCGGTCCACAGGGTGTTGTCAAGCGCGTAGAAGACGGTTGGCGAGGTGCCGGTCTTGGCGGCAGCGTCCGACACCGCCTGGACCTGGGCCTTGAGCGAGGCGACGAGGGCGGTTGCCTGTGTGGTTGCGCCCGTGGCCTGGCCGATGGCCGCGATGCTTGCGTAGACCCCCTCAAGAGATAGAGGGTTGAAGATCAACACGGGAACCCCGGTCTTGGCGATCGGCGCGAGCGCCTCCTCATCCCCCAAGGTGCCAAGGACGAGATCAGGAGTCCGGGCCACGACCAACTCGCGGTTCACCTGGAGGAAGCCGCCGATCTTGGGAATGGCCTTGGCTTCGGGCGGATAGTCGTCCAGCTCGGACACGCCCACCACGCGGGAGCCCAGTCCCAAGGCGAACAGGATCTCGGTGTTGGAAGGCGCCGTCGAGACGATACGAGCAGGCTCCTTGGCGATTGTCACCGAGTTCTTGTCGTCGTCGGTCACCGTCACCGGGAACGCGGCGGTTTGGGCGCCGGTCGTGGTGGTCGGGCTGGGAGCAGTGGCGGACGTCGCGGCAGTAGTCGATGTTGTGGCGGGCAGGGTGACGCCTGTGGTGGTCGTCGTCGCTCCCGAGCCGCAGCCCGCGAGCAGCAGGGCCGCGGACAGGGCGAGGGCCACAAGGACAATGACGAGCAAGGGAAGAGAGGTGCCGGCTCGCGGCAGGGGACGCCCGTTCATACGGACTCCTTTCGGTTAGACCCGTGGTCATGACCGCAAGATGGTGGAGAGCAGGCTTGCTACTCCCCGGCCGAACCACCGCTGGTCTAACCGAGTTGGCGCCCTTAAGGACAAGGGCAGAGTTCGCTCTCTTTCCACGAAGAGCAAGTGCTCCTCCCTCGCAGCAGGTATCTGGCTTGCCCGGCATCCGGACGCACACTTTCCTCGGGTCGTCGCCGTTCGTTGGCGGCGACGCCTAACTCGCGCCCGGTGCCGTGCTCACAGTGGCGGGACCGCGCCGGAGTCTCACCGGCTTCCCTTTCGACCCCTCGGAAGGGTCTGACTGCGAAGGCACCATCCTTGCGCGCCGGACTTTAGCACGCCCCCGCGTCTTGAACAAACGAAGAGTCCATGCTATTCGTTGAGGCGAGCATGAGTGGCTCGAAAAGAGCCGCAAGGGAAGACGGTGCAAGTCCGTCGCGGTGCCGCCGCTGTGACCGGGGACGAAAGCCGCTGTTGCCACTGTCCGAGCTAGGATGGGAAGGCGCGGCCGAAAGGGTGATCCGGGAGCCAGAAGACCTACTTGTGCAAATTGAGCAGCGCGTGCGGGCCCTCGGCCAAAAGGGACCCAGCGTGTCAACAGGGTAGAAAACGGCATCCCTGGGTTTGCGGTAAGCAAGCTCGGGGTTTTTTGTTGGGAGAGATCTGACGGCCGGAGGACGAGTGAAGCGGGTTCTGTTGGTACGGCATGGAGAAGCGGAAGGTACGGCGCCGAAGGTGCTGCTGGGCCGGTCCGATCCGTCTCTTTCAGAAACCGGACGCAAGCAGGTTGCGTCGCTGCGGCCGCTCCTCCCTCTCAATGCGGCCGTCGTCTGCCTGTCCAGCTCCTTGACGCGAGCCCGCCAAACAGCGGAGATTGTCATCGGAGGCCGCTCGTTTCCTTTGGAGATCGACCCCGACCTACGAGAGATCGACTTTGGGGAGTGGGAGGGGCTGAATTTCGACGAGATCAAGCGCAGCTACCCGGAGCACGCCGATCTTTGGTTTCGGTTCTCCGAGGACTTCGCCTTTCCCGGCGGAGAAAGCCTCCTTGAGTTCGGGGCGCGGATCGAGCGGCTGGGAAAGCGGCTCGCGGCCATCGACACGGAGACGGTGGTGGTGTTCACCCATGGAGGGGTGATCCGCGCCCTCATCTGCCACTTCCTGGGCTTGGGCCTACGCGACTATCTGCTCTTCGACGTCGGGCTGGCCACGGTGACTACTATCCATCTGTGGGATGGCCGCGGAGTCTTGGCCGGACTGAGCCAGACGCCGGCCGACCGCGAAACGAGCGAGGCCTAGAGGTATGGCGAAGGTCGTCTTAATCACCGGGGGCGCGCGTAGCGGCAAGAGCACCTACGGGCAGCAACTGGCCGAGGCGCATGCGGGCCCCAGACTGTTCATCGCCACCGCCGTCTCCTTCGATGAGGAGATGGAGGAGCGGATAGGGAGGCATCGGCGCTCACGTGAACGCTCGTCTTGGACCACCGTCGAGGAGCCGACCGACCTGGCGGGCGCCATGGAAAGAGCAGCCAGCTTTCCTATCGTCCTGGTGGATTGCCTCACCCTGTGGGTGAACAACCTGCTGTGGGATGCGGACAGCGGGTCGGCCGAGACCGGTGGCGGTCTTACCGAGGACGGGATAGTCACTCGCTGCGAAGAGCTGCTGGCCGCCTGCCGCGCCCGCGAAGGCACGGTCATCTTCGTCACGAACGAAGTCGGTCTCGGCATCATCCCTGAGAACCCAGCTGCCCGTCTCTATCGCGATCTTCTCGGCCGTTGCAACCGAGCCGTCGCCGCCCAGGCCGACGCGGTTGTGTTCATGGTGAGCGGCCTGCCCCTAGAGCTCAAAGGCTCGACGCATCTCGACCCTTCCAGAAGGGATCAGGCATGACTCTCCTTGCGAAGACCATCGACGCCATCGTCCCCGCCGACCAGTCCGCCCGGGGGGAGGCCATAGCCAGGCTCGAGCGTCTTACTATGCCCCATTGGGCTCTAGGGCGCGTACTCGATCTCGCCGTCGATCTGGCCGGCATGACCTCGAGCCTGCACCCAGCCGTAGAGCGGAAGACGGTGGTCACCATGGCCGGCGATCACGGCGTGGTCGCCGAGGGAGTGAGCGCCTATCCGCAGGAAGTGACCGTGCAGATGGTGGCGAACATCGTGAGCGGGGGGCCGGCATCAACGCGCTCGCCCGGCAGGCCGGGGCCCAGGTAGTGGTCGTCGACATGGGAGTGGCGGGTGACCTGCGGGCCACTTGTCGAAAGCAGACGGGTCCTATCGAAGCGCATAGGGGCCAGGCACCCGGAACATGGCCGACGGCCCGGCCATGACCCGCGAGCAGGCGCTGCGCGTCGGTGGAGGCGGGCATCGAGGTGGCGCTGGAGCTCGCCTCCTCGACCGACCTTTTCGGTACCGGCGAGATGGGCATCGGCAACACCACCCCGAGCAGCGCCATCGTGGCCGCGCTGAGCGGGGCTCGTCCGGTCGAGGTGACCGGACGCGGCACCGGCTTAGACGACGCCGGTCTTAAGCGCAAGATCGACGAGCTCACGGCCATCCTCGCTCTGAATCGCCCGGATCCCAGCGACCCTATCGATGTGCTGGCCAAGGTCGGCGGATTCGAGATCGGCGGCATCGCGGGCCTCATCCTGGGGCGGCCAGCCTGCGCAAGCCGGTACTGGTCGACGGTTTCGTCTCCACCGCCGGGGCCCTCATCGCCCAGCGCCTCTGCCCGGCCGCGGCCGACTACATGATCGCCGCCCATCGTCGCGTGGAGCAGGGCCACCGCATCGCCCTTGGGCTGCTGGGCAAGAGGCCGCTGCTCGATCTTGAGATGCGCCTGGGTGAGGGCACCGGGGCGGCTCTCGCCATGAACCTGGTGGAGGCCGCCGTCCACGTCCTGACCGAGGTGGCCACCTTCGAGGAAGCGGCGGTCTCCGAGGCCCACGGGTGAAGCCGTTCTTCTCCGCCCTGCGCTTCCTCACTCCTGTCCCGGTGCCCACGTCCTGGTCCGGCGGAGAGCGGGAGCTGCGGGCGAGCCCGGCCTTCTACCCCTGGGTGGGTCTGGTCATCGGGGGTGGTCGCTGCTGTGGGCTTCGGGCTGGACCACGTGCTTCCGACTCTTCCCGCGAGCGCTCTTGTCATTGTCATCCTGGTAGCCGCTTCGCGGGCTGCACGTCGACGGTCTGGCCGACACCGCCGACGGTTTCTTCAGCTCGCGCTCCCAGGAGCGGGTCCTCGAGATCATGCGCGACAGCCGCACCGGAGCCATGGGGGTGATCGCCATCGTCAGCGTCATGACGGTCAAGATCTCGCTCGTCGCCGCCATGGGGGGTCCCTTGCGCTGGCGAACCATCCTTCTCATGCCCATCGCGGGTCGCTGCGCCCTTGTCTTCGTCATGGCGCTCTTCCCCTACGCGAGGTCCGAGGGGGACTCGCCACCATCTTTCGCATGAGTGGGCGCCGCTCGGCCCGAACGCGGCCTGGGCTCTGGTCGCCGTCTTTGCCGCGGGTTGGCTCGCCGCCTCATCGAGGGCCTGGTGAGCGCGGCCGCCTCCATGGCCGTCGCTCTCCTGCTTGCCCTTTACGGCCAGCGCAAGATAGGCGGCTACACTGGGGACACCCTCGGGGCCACCTGCGAAGTGGTGGAGCTGGTCCCCGCTCTCGTTGCCGCCATATGGGTCGGCTGACGGCCCGGGCAACGGAGGGATGGAACGAGCATGATCCAAGCTTCTAAGCCTGAGGTGGTGAGACCACTACTCGAGGTCCATTCCATCGACCACATCCCGGAGAGCGAACGTCGGGGCAAGCTTTGGCACCAGGGCCCGTTCTGGTTCATGATCAACGCGACTCTGCTTACCGTGCTTTCCGGTGTTTACGGCGCCCTGGCCGGCCTCAGCCTCACCTGGTCTATCGTGGCGATCGTAGCTGGGACGTTGTTCGGGACGGTCTTTGCTGCTCTTCACGCCGTACAGGGTCCACGGCTGGGCATTCCCCAGATGATCCAATCCCGGGTCCAGTTCGGCTCCCGCGGGGCCAGTTGGATCTTAGCGGTGGTTGTCTTCATGGACGTGGGGTTCGCCGTCTTCTTCGTCATCTTGGGACGCGATTCCCTCGGACAGTTGACCAGTCCGCACCCGTCGGCCTTCACCGCGATACTCGTCGCCGGGGCCGCCTTGGTGGCTATCGTCGGCTACCACCTCATTCACCGGGTCCAGCGTCTCCTTGCTATCCTTGCCCTCCTCATCTTTGTGCTTCTGACCGCGGCCGTGATCGTAAAGACGCCCTTTGTGAGCCTGTTTAGCACGGGGTCGTTCCTGGCCACCGCCTTCCTCCTCCAGTTCGGCATCTCCGCCAGCTACCAGATCACCATCGCTCCGCTCATGTCCAGCTACACCCGCTACCTACCGCGCAAGGCCCCGGCCGCGTCCATCGCCGCGTGGGTGTTCGCCGGTTCGGCCATCAGTGCGATCTGGCTTGAGTTTCTAGGGGCAACCGTGGCGACTGCCAGTCCGAAAGAGGACTTCATCGCCTCCCTTAGTCGCTACGGCCAGAGTCTCATCCGCGGCACCGGATCCGCTCTTGAGATCGTCACCTTCGTCTCGATGTTCGGCATCGTCGGGGTCTGTCTTTATGAGGCGATGCTGAGCGGCCTATCGTTCGTCGATGCGTTCCGTCCCGTGCGCACCTCGGCTCGGCTGCGCCTGTGGTGGCTTCTTGCCCTAGCGGTAGTGGTCTACGTCCTGGTGGTGGCCTTGCCCCCCGATTACCTCACCAACTACAACAGCTTCCTTCTGCTCATGCTCTACTTCCTCGTCCCCTGGACGGCGGTCAACCTGACGGACTTCTATTTCGTGCGCAAAGAACGCTACGCGGTCGTCGAGCTCCTGCGCAAGGACGGCGGGGTCTACGGCCGCTGGGCCCCCAAGGGGATCGCCGCCTACCTGATCGCGTTTGTGGTTATGATCCCGTTCTTTAGTAACTCGATCTACACCGGACCAGTGGCGAAGGCCCTAGGCGGGGCCGATATCACCGTGGCGGTAGGGGTGCCGGTGGCCGCGGGGCTCTTCTACCTGCTCATGCGTCGTCACGACTTCGCGGGCGAAGAGAAGCTAATTGCCCTGGATGAGGAGCGGCTCGTATCGATTCATGCTCGAACGAGCACGCACGGCAGGAAGGAGAACCGGTAGCTGATCGACCGCGCCGCATGAAGGAGGGGCCCCGATTAGCCCTAGGCTTGAATTAGCCCCCCTGCACGAAGACCTGATCGTGACAGTGCTTCTGGACCGACGCCTTTGTGACGGAACCGTTACCGCCTCGTAACGGTATCTTCAGCCAGGGCTGGCATTCTTCGGCAACCCCCTCTTTTAGCGAATAGCCGGGGGCCCTTGATGCCCTCCAAAGGGCCCCCGGCAGCGCTCCAGCTTCTTTTAGGGAACAGGTACGGGTCCGTCCCGGCCCTTTGGTTTCGTAGCCCGAGGTTTTCTTCGCGCTGAGCTTACGCACCTTGATCTAGCCCTCCTTATCGACCTCTCATCGCCATGTGTCTTTAGGAAAGAGGAGAACTCGTGAACCTTGACGCTCGTTGGCTCTCCGTTCACCGGGACTACCTCACAGCCGTCTACGAGCTGGGAGAACTGAGAGACAGGAACGGAGTGCCCCCGGCCGAGATCCTTGCGGAGCTTCATCTCGGTGAGGGGAAGGCGGAGGCAGCATTGCCCAGCTTGCCACAAACGATATTGGATCGGGTTCAAGAAGCACCATGTTGCTCGGCCCGCCCGACAAAGCAAGGGCTCGAGTGAGTAACACCGGCTGAGCGCGGCAGCGCGGGCTGAACCAGAGGGTAAAACTTGGTCGATAGTCTCGGGAGTCTTCTTCGTGGTGGAGAAGAGACGGAAGTCACTTCTGGTGGAAAGGCCGGCGATGTCGAAGAGACGTTGCATCCGAGGAACCGGCCGTGGCGCCAGCTCACTTGGAGGGAGCGAAAAGCGATCTGTCTAGGGTGAAACAAAAGTGGGTAGTCTACTACCCAGCCGTTACTGGCTGGACTACGTCGAGGGTTACCGCCGGTAGTCCCAAGGGGATAGCGGCGGGCTCACGAAGGAAGCCGGTCAGTGCGACGGGTAGTCCACTTTTGGGGAAGGGGGCATCATGTCAGAGAAAGAACCTAACAACCCAGATTTGCAGGAAGGATCCGGTCTCATGGAACGCAAGGTGGTAAGCCGCCGTGAGTTCCTTAAGATCGCCGGGATCGCGGGAGCGACAGTCGGCCTGGGAGCCGGCCTTGGCGGCCTAGTGGCCGCTTGCGGAGGTTCAACAACCACCACTACGGCGGCGACCACTCCCACGACGGCCGGCGGGAGCACCACCACAGCGGCCGTGGGAAGCACGACCACGGTCAGCTCTGCGCCAACAACCGGACGCGAGCTCAAGTTCGGGTTCATGACCCCGAAAACGGGCGGGGACGCGGCGTTCAGCACCGCGGACAACTGGGCCTCGGCGCGCTGGCAGAAATTCGCCGCGGCCGGTTCCCTCCTCGACGCCAAGGGCGTGGCGCATCCCATGAGTATCATCATTAGGGATACGCAATCCGATGTCAACTTCGGCGGGACGGTGGCCGCCACCCTTATCACTGACGATAAGGTCGACATTCTGATGGCCGCCTCCACCACCGACACGACCATCCCGGCCGCTCTCCAGGCGGAAGCCTTGGGTTGTCCGTGCGTGTTGACCGACAGCCCTTCGGATTCCCTGATCCGGGGCGTGGGCGGAACCACTACTCAACAGTTCAAGTGGTGGTATATGGCGTTTTGGGACAACAAAGGGTTGCTTGACGCGAGCCTCGCCCTCTTCGCCGACCCGGCCATTCCTACCAACAAGAAAGTCGGCGCTCTGTGGCCGAATGACGTAGAGGGAAACGACCGCCGAAACTTCTACGGCACCGCATTAAAGGCGGGGGGTTACACAGTAGTCGATGGCGGGGCCTTCGCCGTCGGGATGGAGAACTGGGGCACTATCATCAACCAATTCAAGGCCGCTGGTTGTGAGATCCTCACCGGCCTCATGATCCCGCCGGACTGGGCCACTTTCTGGAAGCAGTCCTACCAGTCATCGTATGTTCCGAAGGTGGTGGAGATCGGCATCCAGACGCTCTTCCCCACTACCATGGAGGCTCTGGGCACCACAGGGTTTGGGATGACCGGTCAGAGCTGGTGGCATCCCCTCAACCCCTTCAAATCTTCCCTCACTGGCGAGAGCTGCGCCGACCTGGCCCTCGGGTACGAGAAAGAGACCGGCCAGCAGTGGACGCAGCCGATCGAGCACTACATGTTGTTCGAGTGGGCCGTCGATGTCCTTAAGCGCACCCAGAACGTGGACGACAAGGAAGAGATCGTCAAGAACCTTGCCGCCACCAAGATGGATACCATCGTCGGACCGCTGGACTTCACCTCGCCGGTAACTACCGGCGGCGCGACCGTTGGCACGCGTTGCTTCCCGAACGTGGTATTTACCCCGATGTGGAATGGCCAGTGGGTGCAAGGCACGACTCAGCAGCCGTGGAGCACCAAGGTCTGGCAATACGACCTGCTCATCGTCGAGCCGGTCGATGTTGGCGGCTTCCTCACCGCTCAGGCCAAGCCGATATTCATGCCGGGTACGACACAAAAGTAGGCCGGGACCTGTGAGTCTCGGCTCTGGGTAGCTGAGAACGCAAGGGAAGGGAGAGGATCCGTACCTCGGGCTGGACATCTTGCTCCAAGAGCGAGAACGACTCATCGAGGTGCGGATCCTCTTCTGCATTTTCGCCGGTTGCCCGGAACACTTGGTAGGACGCCCTTCCCGACTACCCTGAAGGTTACTCCGGGGCCCCACAGAGACGGGTACACGTAGCTAGCTGGGCCGCAGCGCCCGCGCCTCCACGGGATGCGACCGGGAGTGCTCGCATCGCAGGCCAGTTCGCCTCTGTGTATGTGGCGATCTGGTTTGCTCGCTTGGCCAGTGCGCGTTCCCGACTTGACGGCGATCCGCGGTGAAACTAGGCACGATTCTCATGATCCAATTCGTTAACCTCGACCTCAACTGACAGCTCTAGGAAGGTCTTCCTTTCGCCAGGACTTGTACCTTTGTCCCGTAAACGCGTAGCCAAGGAGCCCGACACGCGAAATGGCAAATATGAGGACGATCGAAACAGCAAGCACCACAAGATAGGCGCCGATCAGCACCGGCACTGATTTTGCAGGCGACCATGGGATCGCTCTATATATGAGGTCCACCGCGAAGAGATGAATGAGGTAAACGCCGAAAGAGAGCGGCACCAGAAACCCGACAGCCGCTGAGCCGATTCTCCGGAGACTGCGCTCCCTCATCAACTCCTTAAAAAGCAGAAAGACCGCAATCGAAAGCACCAGCACAAAGATTCCCGTATAGCTCTTGAATGCTTCGGAGTAACCGGAGGTTGAACCGCTCTTCCACCACGTTCCCAAAGACATGAGAGTGGTATCCGCCGCAATTACCAGGACCAGGAGCTTTACGGACGCCCGCTTCTTTAAGTGCGTCAGGTAGTAGCCAATAATGAAGTAGCCTGCGAACCCAGCCAGAAAGGTTACGTCGTATCGGCCGTTAAGCACGACGAGAGGCCGGTAAGACCCGGGTAGAAACTCCGCCACTGTGGGCAACAGGGACGAAAAGAACACCCAGAGGACCAACAGGTAGACGAGGGTCTTACGGTCCAGAGAATCCGTCAGTCTCTTTACTATCGGGGATAGGAGGTAGAGGGGGATGAGCGCAGCGCGCAACATCACCCGGATCTCCTGCTCACCAACGTGGTCTTGCCCGGGGGCGCCAATGGCCGGCAGGTGGCCGAGGCGGTCCTTGCGCGCTTCCCCCATCTTGCCGTCCTTTTCATGTCGGGTTACACGAGGAACGCGATGGTGCAGGACGGGCGTCTGGGTCAGGGCATCGCCTTTCTCGAGAAACCGTTCACCCCAAAGACGTTACTCGGCAAGGTGAGAGAGGTGCTAAACGCTGGGGGGACCAGCGTCCGCCCGCTGGCCAAGGCCAGGTCTGGCTAGCTCGCTGGGGTTCTGAGGCCAGGTTGGTGTAATTCAACTCGCCAACCATTGTGTCGACTTCAAGCCCAGATGCGGCAGCTCGCGAGAAGCTAACCTACCCTCGGCGGACCGTGACCCTCCGCAGCCGGGCCCCCAACCGCTTAGAGCGTAACGAGGCAGGGGTGGGAGCGGTGCTGCAACGAGGCAGGCGTGGGAGCGGTGCTATGTCTCGAACTCGACGCCTTGCGAGCGTTTGGTCAACTCCGCGCCGTCGTGTACGATCATCACGTAGACAAATCGGGGGGAATCTTCAGCTCGGGCGACCTGCGGGGGCTTGCGCGCGCAGCACCGTCGCTGGGTCAGCAGCCCAAGGAAGCACATCGGTCCCGCGGCATGACAATGAAGAGACAAGGAGAAGCGGTGGATCGATGGAGTAACTCGAAGAGGCCTTTGCGTCTCGCCATCCTGCTTTTGGGTGTGCTCCTCGTGGGAGCGGTCCTGGCAGGATGTGGAGGAAGTAGCCCTGCCACGACCAGCAGCACCACCAGCATCAGCGCCACCACAACCACAGCACAGCCCAGCGCGGCTACGACGGTGAGCACCCAAGCTCAGACAACGCTGCCGAGCGCAACGACCACGCAAAGCTCCTCGACGACGGCCGCTCAGTCGTCGCAGGGGCAGCTCACCTACGGAGCGAACACCCTCGCCTACGTCGCACCCGTGACCGCCGACCAAGCGCAGAAGCTCCTGGACTACCTCGCTTCTACGTTCTCCTGGGACAAGACATCACCCACCGGCATGTCCTTCGCCATCGCCAAGAACGGCACGATTTACGCGCTCGCCATGGTGATCCAGAAGGGCAAGGAGACCGACGAGACTATCCTTGCGAGTGCCAAGACTTTAGCCCAGGACTCCTCAAAGAAGGTGTTCGGTGGCGCGGAGGTCGATGTGTACCTCACTGATGGCGCCTGGAACCCCTTGGCGGTGGTCAAACCGTAGCCATCAATGACCATGTACTAGAGGTGGTTTCAATCTGGAGGGAAGCAGCATAGGGGGCCATTCTCCGAGCAGTCCACGCCTATTGTGCGCGCGGAGGACCGCCTACTGCAGTGCTACGGCTGCACACGGCCTCTCGCTGGTTCTTTAGAAAACCCGCGGCGGCCCGTGGAGTTCCACGAGCCGCCGCGGGTCATCATTCTGCGGTTGCGACGAGCCTAGCTCACGATCCGGTATACGGCTTCACCTTGTCTTGCACCGTGATCATCTTGCCAGCCACGTTGCTGACGATGGTCAGGTCGAAGGGATACTTGGTGGCCGTGCGCCATTGGCCACCGGCCAGCGGCGTCTTATAGACGTTCTGGACGATGTGGCACGGGCCGACCGTCCACGGCGGGCCGGCGGGCTCGAGCGGAGCCGTGAAGTCGAGGGGGCCGGCGATAGTGTCGAGCTTGGTGGCTTTCACCGCGGTCATGATGGCGTTCTTGTCGTCCACGCTTGTGGTCCGCTTGAGGACGTCGACGGCCCACTCAAGCACAACGAAGTGCAGCAGCGGCTGGGTCCATTGCTGGCTCTGCTTGGCCTCGTAGTCGGCGGCGAACTGCTGGCAGGTCTGGTTCAGGAGCCCTGAAGTGAACGGGTGGTTGGGTGACCACCACACCTCGCAGGTCAAGCCGTTGGCGATGCTGCCCAGCGCGTCCACCGACTGTGGAAATAGCAGACACTTCGCGTACGTCGCGACCTTCGGTTTCCAGCCTTGCTGGGCAGACTGCTTCCAGAAATTGGTGAAGTCCGGCGGGATAAAGATGCCCGTTCCGAGCTCGCAGCCGGCGTTCTTGAACTTGGCGACCTGGGTGCTGAAGTCTTCCGTACCATCCTGGAAACCGCTGGCATCTGTAACTTTATACCCAGCGGCCCCGAAAGCCGGAATATAGATGGGCTTCAGCGCGTTGCCGTCGGCGTCGTTGGGGTACATGGTGGCGAGGGCCTTGTTGGTCTGCACCGAGCCCAATATGTCTAGGTAGGTGGCCGCCTGATCTTCCGCGCCCCAGAAGACGTGGTAGGTCCACTGGAACACGTGCTTGAGGTCACCCGCGGCCCGGGAGCCGACATACGACTGCCACGGGCAGTCGGCAGTCAGGCATGGGGTCGCGTTGGCCTCGCACTGGTCGGCTACCGGGTTGCAGGTGTCCGGAGTGGAAGCGGCCACGACGATGTCGACTTTGTTGTTGTTGATCAGGTCTCCCGTGACCTGGCCGGCCCGGTTGACATCGGACTGGCTGTCACTGGTGATGATCGTGACCGGGTGCATCTGGCCGTCGCCGCAGAGGATGCCGGCCCCTATGGCCTCCTTGGCGCGGCTCGCGCAGTACTGGTCAGGAACACCGAACGAAGCTAAACCCCCGGTAAGCGGAGTCACGAAACCGATCTTGATCTCGCGGCCCGTCTGGACTGCGCTGACGGTGGTGGTGCTGGCGGGGGCTGTTGTTGTAGTGCTGCTCTCGGTCGAGGTAGGTGTGGTAGCCGCCGTGGTCGTGGTGGCGGTACCACCACAGGCTGTGACCAAGCCGCCCAGCCCAGCGCCGACGCCGATGGTGGCCCCGGCAATACCGGCGATCTTCAGGAACTCCCGCCGACTGACCTTCTTAGCTTCCCGCAAACTAAGCTCTTCGTCCCCTTCGTTCATTCTTTCGACCTCCAAGAGTGAGTTTCACGCTAGACCAGACTCCCCAACACATGAAAAACGAACTCTTGCCGCTATTCCGTGAGGTCAAAGCAGGCCGCTGTGTCTGTCTCCATCCACCGTTGCAGCAATCCCTCCCCGCGATCTGTTCCATTGCTTGTGATAGGCGCAGGATGGGATGTACTTACCGCGGCCCATTTTGGCGACGGTCTTGCCTGCCTTTCTGCACGACGACATCGCCAAGCGACATCGTCATGACTGGCAGGCCCTTCGCACCTCCTTCCCCCCTTAGATGGAGTCGGTCTTGTTGAGGCCTTTGCAGAAGACCTCTCCAATGATCGTCTTCTCTCCAAGCTGATCACTAACTTGCGTCTCGTTCACTAACCCCCGCCGTGTTCGCCTCGTACGGCAGTTCCCAGCGCTCGAACAGCGACTTCACTGGACGATAGTACCCGTGGACCCGTCTGTCAAGCAACGCTCGTCAGGTCTTGGGATCCGGATTGTTGCCGAATGTGGCGGCGTCGATCGGCCTTTTGGGTGCTACCTGTCGCCTCCCGGCGCCGGCGTTCCACAGCAGAAGGTTTAGGAAGCCCGCCTCGGGCATTTCACGGCGTATCCGGGCGTGATGGATCGTCCTAAGACAAGCCAAGTTTGAGTCCATGCTGTCCATAGCGTCATCGATAACGCTCGCATAACGCAACACTCGGTTTCTTTGCCGGCCGGTTACGAGTTGAGTGTGAAGACGTACCGAGGATTGACGGCTAGGTCATTAACAAAAGGCTCGTACTTCTCTCGTTGTGCTCCAATGTCCGCCGGGCCGAGATAGACCATCTGGACGGCGAGAAAGATCTCGAGGTTGGTCCACAGGTAATCGGCTACCGAGTACGCATGGTCCCAAAAGAGCCTCATGGCCGCGTTCTCGAACCCTCCCTGCAAAGCAAACGCCATCATCTCATCGCTGCAGCGGGGCGGCGTAGAGGCCAGCGAGCGAAGGGTAGCTAAATCGTCTTCGATGTAGCGTGCCAGCTCCCTGTAGATGCGCACGAAGACCTCGTGCGTCTTCTTGTCCGTGCTAACGGATTCCGCCCGCACGAAGGCCAGCATACCGGGGCTGATGTTCCGCAAACTCAAGAAGCCGCTCACGCGTATCAGGTGACGCTTTGCGAGGTCGGGCTCTGCCAGAATCTCCGGTTCCGCATCTTCCACCGAGCGCACCACCAGCGTCTCGACGACTTCGGTAAACAACTCGTGCTTTCCCGGGAAGTAGCGATAGAGGGTATTGGTGGCCATCCCAAGGTCGGACACGATGTCGATGAGACGGGCACCCTTGTATCCCCGGGCCGCAAAATGCCGGGCTGCCGCTTCAATGATCTGGGATCGCGTGGCCTCTTCTTGTTCGGCTACAAGGTCGTCATCATCGACCTCCCCGGTGTGCCCGGTTGCCTTCAGCCGAGACCGCATTTCGCTAATGCTCAAGCCTGCTTGCTTCATCCTCCGGATCTCGCGAAGGGCCGCCACATGCCTGGATCCGTAGACTGCCGGGCTGCCTCCTGGTCGATGAATAGCGGGCAAGAGTCCCACTCGCTGATAGTGGTATATCGTCGACCGTGAGAAACCAGTCTCCTTCTCCACTTCGGAGATCCGCAACATGCATTTCGCATCAGCGAGCATACGCTCTCCCACACGGCCACCTTGGAGTATCAAGGACTCGTTTGACTCGAAGACAGCGGTGGCCGAGTTTGCCTGGACAGCCGAATCGAGTCTTTGGGTGATAACCCGCTCGTCAGGCCGCTGTTCGTTCCGTCTGTAGTGTAGACCAGTAGACCTCGTCGGGGTGCGGTCTTTCAGCCCTTGGTGCCTGCGCCTCATGTTGTAGAAGTCGAAGTAGGCGGCCAGTTCCCCACGAGCCTCGGGAATGCTCTCGTATCCCTTCAGGTACACATCCTCGTTTATTGCACTCCGCTAGAGACATTTGATGAAGATGTTGTCCATCCAGCGGTCGCACCCGCGCGACCAACGTCAGGCGCTGGCAAGGGGGCAGATGAAGCCGCGCTGGCGTGCTACCCCCACGCTTGAGGCAGAGAAGCGGTTCAGGCGCGTGAACGGCCATTTGCACCTGCCGGCGCTACGCGCCGCCTCGGGCGTGAGATCCAAGCCGAGGAGATCAATCAGGAGTGCTATAACAAGGAGATCGTCTAGAGGGAGCTGCCCGAAGTTCCACGAGACTCGGGACATCCTCGGTGTTGAATGGCTCGCCGGAAGGCCTTAACCCGCCCCTACGACCGAAAGAGGAAATCAGATGAGTCAGATCCCCGCCGATCTAGGCCTAACGCCGCATCACGTGGGTATCAGTGTCGCCAACTTGGACGCCGCCGTTGCCTGGTATTCGGAGATGCTAGGCTTCAGGCTCGAAGGCCACGGCTTCATCGAGACGGCAGGTGTCAAGGTTGCCGTGGTCAACCAGGGAGATTTTCGGCTGGAGCTCTTTGAGGCTCCTGACTCGGTGCGCGTGCCCGAAGAGCGTCGCTATCCCGATCACGACCTCTTCTTTCAAGGGACCAAGCACTTGGCGCTGGGCGTCGAGGACCTTGAATCGGTCTTGGGGCGTCTCAAGCAGAAGGGCGTCGAGGTGGTGCTGGACGTATTCGAAATCGGCGGCACGAGAGTTGCCTTCATCCGGGACAACAGTGGCATCCTCGTGGAATTGGTCGAGCGGGGGAATTTCTTCACCGATCCGGCGCTTGCCTAGTCGGGCGGGGGCCAGCCTCCTGCGAGTGGGAGCACGCGAGGAGGCGCCCGGGACCACCTCCAAAGGGGTAGGGAAGACGTACCGGTCTTCGTCGCGGATCCGCGTGTGCCCAGCGTGACCGGAGCAAACCAAAGCATCGATGAGGTCATGCTGTGATTCGAGGTCATGATCGCTAAACTGAACCGGGATCAGCAGGCGAAACTGCGCGTGAGTCGCATCACGTTTCTGATGCACAGGCATTCATAGACCAACGCTTGACATGACACGTGCAGTTGGTCTACGGTTAAGAACAACCGTAATTTACGGCAGCGTGCCAGCTTGTGCAAGCGGCTGAAGGGAGGGCGAGGCGGGCGCAGGTGTTGCGCGGATAATGGAAATCAAAGGTGCTGGTGGGTCTAAGGGCTCCAATGTCAAAGTGGCCAGTTGGCGTACATTCGCAGCGACTCAGGCGTGATCTTGGGTTGGCAGATCTGCTCCGTCAGAATCCCCAGCTCAGGTTGCGCGGTCACCATTCCCGGCCTAAAGTGAGTTTCTGTGAACACATGATTGGCTGGTTCAGCTGACTGTCATACCCAAGGGGGAAGAAGATGGCTGAAAGTGAGAAGCACGCTGGGGGAGAGGTCAAGACGGTCCTGTGCAGCTTCAGTTGGTGCGGTGTTCACTACAACGCGAACGCCTGCCATGGTGGACATCCAGGACGGCAAGATGCTTCGCATCCGACCCGCCCGCTACTACGAGAAGTACACCAAGGAGGAGGTCAAGCCCTGGGTGATGCATGCCCGGGGCAAGACCTTCGAGCCGAGCGACAAGAGCCTCGTCCCCCCACTCGCCATCGCCTACAAGAAGCGCGTCTATTCCCCGGCCCGGATCCGCTATCCCATGAAGCGGGTGGATTTCGACCCCAAGGGCGAGCGCAATATCCAGAATCGGGGCGTGAGCAAGTACGTGCGCATCAGCTGGGACGAGGCGCTCGACATCATCACCAGCGAGATGCTCCGGATCAAGGAGACGTACGGCCCCACCGCCATCCTCTATCAGCACGACCAGCACGGCGAGGACAAGGTGGTGCACGGCCCGCACGGCTGCGGCCGCAAGCTCCTCCGGATGCTCGGCGGCTACACGCTGCAGGTGCGCAACCCGGACAGCTGGGAAGGCTGGACCTGGGGAGCCAAGCACGTCTGGGGAATGGAGCCGATCGGAAAACAGAACCCGCAGAGGAACGTCCTCTGGGACATCGCCAAGAACGCCGAGATGCTCCTCTTGTGGGGCTGCGACCAGGAGACCACCCCGTGGGCCTGGCAAGGCCAATTGCCGAGCCGGCTGAGCTACTGGTGGACCGAGCTCGGCATCAAGCAGATCTACATCGCGCCCGACGTCAACTACGCCGCGGCCGTGCACGCCGACAAGTGGATCCCCGTCCTGCCCAACACCGACGCCGCTCTCTACCTGGCCATCGCCTACCAATGGTTCAAGGACGGCACCTACGACAAGAAGTACCTCGAGACCCACGCCTATGGAGTGGACAAGTTCGAGGACTACGTCATGGGCAGGGAAGACGGGGTTCCCAAGACTCCGGAGTGGGCTTCGCCCATCACGGGTGTTCCCTCCCGCATCATCAAGGCCCTGGCGTCCGATTGGGCGTCCAAGCGCACCACCGTCTGCATCGGCAACGGGGGTCCGGGCATCCGCGGTCCCTACGCCACGGAGCCCGCCCGTCTGCAGGTGCTGCTGCCTGGCGATGCAGGGGGTGGGCAAGCCCGGTGTCCAGCAGGCGTCGATGATCGAGTGGGGTGTCTTCGACGATCCCAGGCAGCTGGCAGCGCCCGCCCCCTTGGTGTTGACCGATATGAGCGCCGCCTACACCGGAGCTCTGCCCGCTTGGCCCGTCTGGGAGGATCCCAGCGTATAGAGGGGGGCTCCGCAGCACACGAGGATGAGATTCCACCAGGGATCATACCCTCGTTCATCCCCAAGACCCTCATACCCAAGGCCATCCTCGAGGGCTCCTGCGACTGGTACGGGAACGAGAGCTTCACGACCCGCGAAGCCCAGTTCAGACACTGGAAGTACCCGGCCGACGGGTGCTCCAAGATACACATGATCTGGACCGACTCGCCCTCTTGGATCACCTGCTGGAACGACGGCAACAGCTTCGTCCGAGCCGTGCGGGATCCCGCGATCGAGTTCATGTTCGCCCAGCATCCGTGGCTCGAGAACGACGTGTTGTTCGCCGACGTCATCCTCCCGTCGAACACCAAGTTGGAAGAAGACGACATCGGCAGCGACCTTCCCAGCGGCCAACTGAACATGCTGTTCCCTGAGCCGAAGTGCGTCGAACCCTTGGGCGAATCGTTCAGCGACTACGAGATCGTCTGCAAGATCGCCGAACGCTTGGGCCTGCCTGGAGGAGTACACCGAGGGTAAGACCGTCCAGGATCTCATCAAGATCGGCTACGAGACCTCGCGGGCCGCCCACCTCGTCAGCTGGGAGGACCTCAACGAGAAGGGCTACTACGTGATCCCACCGGACCCGGAATGGGAGAAGTACCCTGCCGGTCTCATCGAGTTCTATGAGGACCCCGAGAACCATCCGCTCACCACGCCTACCGGCAAGATCGAGTTCTACTCCACCGGCCTGGCCGAGCACTTCCCCGACGACGAGGAGCGGCCGCCGGTGCCCAAGTGGATCCCGGAGGGCGAATCCCATCAGGAGACGCTGGGCACGGAGCGCGCCAAGAAGTATCCGCTTCTGGTCTATCAGCAACCACCCGCGGTGGGGCATCCATTCCGAGCACGACGACATCACCTGGCTCCGGGAGATCGAGACCTGCAAGATCAGAGGGGTGGACGGCTACCAGTACCACCCGCTGTGGATGAATCCGAAGGACGCCGAGGCGCGCGGGATCAAGCACGGCGACGTGGTCACCATCTTCAACGAGCGCGGCAAGGTCTTGCCGGAGCGTATGTCACCGAGCGCGTCATGCCCGGGGTCGTGGGATTCGACCATGGGGCCAAGTACGACCCGATCGTGCCGGGCGAGCTCGACCGGGGCGGAGCTGATCAACACCATCGTCCCCCGCAACACCACCTCTAAGAACGCGCCGGGCATGGCCGTGAGCGGCTTCCTCGCCGAGGTGGAGAAGGCCGATCTGGAAGCCCTTAGAGCCAAATACCCCGAGCCGTTCGCCCGCGTATGCCATCCGACCGCCGGTCAGTGCCTCGCAGGCGTGCTGATGAAAGGCGGTGAGTGATGGGCAAAGTCATGGTCATAGATCTTTCCATCTGCAACGGCTGCCACAATTGCCAGGTCTCCTGCAAAGACGAGCACGTGGCCAACGACTGGTCCCCGATCGCCAAGCCGCAGCCCGACACCGGCCAGTTCTGGAACAAGGTCATCAACCTGGAGCGGGGCACGGTCCCCAAGGTGATGGTCACCTACCATCACTCCATCTGCCAGCACTGCGACGACGCTCCCTGCATAGAGGCTTGCCCGCAGAACGCCATCTACAAGCGGGAAGACGGAATCGTCATCATCGATCCCGACAAGTGTCGGGGCAACCAACTGTGCCTCGAAGCCTGCCCCTACGAAAACGTCATCTACTTCAACGACGACTTGAACATCGCCCAGAAGTGCACGTTCTGCGCGCACCTCTTGGACCAAGGTTGGAAGGAGACCCGGTGCTCGGACGCCTGCCCGACCGGAGCCTTCACCTTCGGAGATGAAGAAGACCTGAAGGACGTGATCGCGAAAGCCGAGCTTCTCAAGCCCGAGCTGCCGACCCGCCCCCGGGTGTATTACCTCAACCTTCCCAAGAAATGGATCGCCGGCGCCGTCTACGACTCCGAAGCCGACGAGTGCACGGAAGGCGCGACGGTTACGGCCGAGAACGTCCAGACCGGGGAGAAGGTAAGCGCAGTCACCGACCACTACGGCGACTTCTGGCTGAAGGACCTGAAAGATGGTGCCTATACCTTGCTGATCGAAAAGGCCGGCTACCTCACGCAGAAGCTGGGCCCCATCGACGCCGACCAGAAGGACCAGAACGTAGGCGATGTCGTCATGTGGAAGGCCTAGCCGGACGAATGATGCCTTATAGAACCGACGCTACGCGATCGAGCTAAGGAAGGCTTATGTTTGACATCGTGATTGATACCGGGGGGACGTTCACCGATGCTGTGCTGATAGATGAGGATCGAAGTATACGTACAGCCAAGTATCTAACTGATTATTCAGAACCGGCCAACAGCATTATGGGTTGCATCGGCATTCTAGGTGAGCAGTTCTCTATGAACGAGCAACAAGTACTGACGAACACCTCTACACTCGTCATAGGTACCACGCTCTCGACCAACTCCGTGATAGAGAAGAAAGGCGCGAAGTGCTGCCTCTTTTACACCAAGGGGTTTAGAGACATACCGGAACTCGGCGAGAAGATACGGAAAAGAGACATCTACAACCTGAAGACTCCTCCTCCGAGCTACCTGATCCCGCGCTATCTACGTTTCGGCATCGAGGAGCGCACCCTCTATAACGGCGAGATCCTCACGCCCCTGAACGAAGCGGACGTGCATGCGGCCGTCGAGAAGGCCAAGAAGCAGGGCGTGGAAGTGCCGGTCATCTGTTTTCTCCATTCCTACAGCAATCCCGAACACGAAGAGAAAGTGGCGGAACTGATACGCGACGACTACCCTGACGCAGTCGTGTCCTCGCACATCCTACGCCGGTGGCTGCAGTACGACCGGCTGAGCACCGCGGAGCTCGCGGCTTACGTGAAGCCCACGACGGCGCGCTTCGTGAGATCGCTGGACAAGCGCATCAAGGACTCCAACTTCAAGGGCACCTCGCTCTTCATCACCTGCGCGGGCGGTGTCACCAGCACCGAGTTGATCCTGGACAATCCGGCGCTCCTGATCGGCTCCGGGCCCGCCGCAGGCCCGCTGCTCGGCAAATTCTTGGCCGAACAGGCGGGGTTCAAGGACGTCATCATCCTGGACGTCGGAGGCACGAGCTCCGACCTTGCCATGCTCCCCGGCCTGACCATTGCGACCACGACCCAGACGATGATCGGCGACTTCAAGAACGCGACCGAGTCGGTGGACGTGGCCAGCATCGGAGCCGGCGGCGGCAGTATCGCCCGCCTCGACGAGCGCAACATGCTCTACGTCGGACCGGCGAGCGCCGGCGCCGATCCGGGTCCCGCCTGCTACGGCAAGGGAGGTCGGTTGCCCACCGTCACCGATGCCGACGTGGTGCTCGGGCACATCCCCGCCGACTATTTCCTCGGCGGGACGATGGCCCTCGACATCGCCGCCGCGGAGAAAGCGATAGCGGAAAACATCGCCCAGCCTTTGGGACTGGACACCGTCCAAGCGGCGGCCGCCATCTCGTCGCTCGTCGAGGACAACATGGCGAACGAGATCTTCCTCGAAGCCGTCAAGAAAGGACTCGACCCTCGCACTTCACGCTCGTCGTCGGCGGCGGCGCCGGCCCGGTCCATTCCGTAGCCGTAGCGGCCAAAGCTGGGTATGCGTCAGGTGTACATTCCCAAACAGGCGGCGGTGTTCTGCGCCTTCGGGGCGGCCCTTGCGGACTACAAATACATCCTCAACCGCTTCCTCTACCAGCGGGACGACCAGGTGAATGTCGACGAGGTGACCGCCGGGTATGACTCGCTGGAGAAAGAGGGCATCGACGTTCTCGCCCGCCAAGGGGTGGAGCAGAAGGACATGAAGTTGGTCCGCGGCGCCGAGATGCGCTACCTCGGCCAGCTGCACGACGTAGAGGTGACCATCCCCGAGGCCCACCAGAAGGAGCGCTTCTCGGACGCGACGCTCAAGGAACTCATCCGCAGTTTCCACGAGCGGCACCAGCAGCTGTTCGGCTGGTCTGACCCCAACATGCCGGCGGTCCTCGGGATGCTCAAGCTACAGGCAATCGGGCTACGGCCCCCGCTCGCACTCGAGCAGCAGCCCGCCGCGGCCCCGGACGCCTCGGCCGCGCTCAAGCGCACCCGCACGGTCTACATCAAAGAACTGGGTAGATTCGAAGAAACGCCGTGTTACGACGCGAGTCGTCTGCAACATGGGAACGGCATCGCCGGCCCCGCCATCATCGAGGAGACGAAGACCACAGTAGTGCTACCGCCGGGTGCCCAGCTCACGGTGGATGCCTACGAAAACTACCTCGTGACTCTTTCCTAGGAAGGCGGAAGCGATGAACCCCAACGCCACCAAGAACAACCCCATAGATCCGCTGACCCTGTCTCTCATCGAAGGCAGGTTGACCTCGATGAACGAAGAGCTGGGCGACAGGGTATTCCGCCAGGCTTTCTCGGTCGTCACCGCCCATATCCACGACCTCGGAAGCACCCTCTTCGATAAGAAAGAGCGGACGATAACCATCGGTAACTGGATGCCGGTGCACACCGCTGGAGCCGACGTCTGCCTGCGGGGGATGCTCGATCACCTCGGGCGCGAGACCATCAAGCCGGACGATTTCCTCATCGCCAACGATCCCTTCATCGTCAAGTTCGGCCACGCGCCCGACTGGTCGTTCGTCCGTCCCATCTTCTTCGAAGGCGATCTCCTCTTCTATCACTTCCTGCGAACCCACGAATACGACAGCGGCGGCGCCTTCCAAGGCTCCTACTATCCGACGATGTACGACTGTCACGGCGAAGGACTCGATGATCCCCCCGGTCAAGATCATCGAGGCGGGGGTCATCGACGAGAAGGTCTTCGAGGTCATCCTGAACAACGTCCGGGGGCGGGCGCTCGTGCGGGCCGACACCATGCTCGTGTTCGAAGCCATGAAGAAGGCTGAGACGCGAGTGATCGACATGTTGCGAAACTACGGGAAAGAGACCGTCCTCGGGGCCTGCGACGAATTGGTCAGGCGCACGGAAGAGGCGGTGCGCAAGGTCATCTCCACCTGGCCGGGCGGCACCTACTACGCCGAGCGCGCGGCAGACTGGGACGGCACGACGGACAAGCCCGTCTGGGTGCGACTGAAGCTCACCGTGAAGCCCGAAGAAGGACAGCTGATATTGGACTTCACCGAGAGCGACGAGCAGGTGAGTTTCATAAACTGTCCCGAAGGCCAGGCTGCGGCGGCCGTCGTCTGCGGCGTCGCCTGGTCGCTGCCCCCGGGCACACCGCGCAACCAGGGACTCATCGATTGCCTGACGATCCTTAGGAAGGAAGGCACGGTTCTGTGGCCGACCTACCCGCACAGCAGCGGGGGGCAGGCTCCTTCCGTCGGCACGCACATCACTGAGTGCGTCCAGGTGGCCCTCGGGCAGGTGGTACCAAAGGAGACCTCCGCCATATGGTCGCGGCACCTGAGCCCCATCGTCACCGGGAAAGTGCGCGGTCAGACCGACCCGCGCACCGGGGCGCCTCGCGTCTACTGGGCCTCCCCCTTCCACTCGGACGGTTCGAGCGGTGCCCTGTATGGCTACGACGGCATCGACGGCCTCGGGCCGTGTCACGCCGGCGGCGCCGTGGTCAGGTCACCCATCGAGGTCGAAGAGTGGGATACCCCCTACCGCTGGCTGCACTACGAGTTCCTCAAGGATTCCGCCGGTGACGGCCAGTGGCGAGGCGGAGCCGGCACCGATGTCGTGATACAGAACCTGTGCGACGCCGAATCGTGGCAACCGCACGATCAGGTGGTCATGACCGGCAACTCCGACGGAGAACTATTCACCGCCGCCGGCCTCAGGGGCGGCACCGATGGGCTGGCCCACCGGCTGGGCATCATCCGCCGCGGCCAGGACGTGCGACTTCGCTGCTGCGACATCCAGTACGTCGAACCGGGCGATGTGATCTGGACCAAGTCCGGCGGCGGAGGCGGGTATGGCGACCCGCTCGACCGCGAGATCGACCTGGTGCGCTGGGACGCGCTCAACGACTACATCTCGCTCGAGAAGGCCAGGGACGTCTACGGTGTCGTGATAGACCCGGAGTCCTTCGAAGTGGACTACCAGGCGACCGAGGAGCTCAGGAAGACACTCAAGGCCCAGAAGACGGGGGGCACGGACAAGTAAGCAAGAAGCTAGTGAGAAACGTGACCAAGAGGAGGTCCGTAATGAAGTCAACCAGAGTATGTCTCTTGGATACAGGATCGATGGCCATCGACGGCCACAAGATCTACTGGAATCGCGGTCCTGCCGGAGACATCCGGTTTCCGTGCTACACGGCTCTCGTCGAACATGAGGATGGTCTGTTCGCCATCGAGACCGGCTTCGAGCTGGAGTTCATGACGAAGTTCGTGTCCCAGGATCACGCTATGCAGTCTCCGGAACAGACCCTGCCCGCTCAGTTGGCCAAGGTGGGGTACCGGCCGGAGGATGTGACCCACGTCATCAACACTCACCTGCACATCGATCACTGCGGGTGCAACCATCTGTTCCCCCAGGCCACGGTCGTGTGCCACGTAAGAGAGTATGAGCACGCGATGAGGCCCGAATTGTTCGAGCACCTGAGCTACTCGGCCGTCGGTTACTTCGCGCCTCAGCTGGTGAAGCGCTGGCGGGAGATCCCGGCGGGTGTCGACCCCAACCTTTCGCCCAAATTCCAGCTCCTGATCGGAGACGTGGAGTTCGCCCCCGGAGTCTGGCTGTTCGAGACCCCCGGCCATTCAGCCGGTCACTACAGCGTGCTGGTGGAGCTCGAGGGTCGTAGGCCCATGCTGTTCACCGGCGATGCGTCCATGACGCCCAAAACCCTGGAGACGATGGTCATAGGCGGCTTCCACCTCGATGCCGTCGATGCCACCCGCTCGCTGCAGAGACTGAAGGACCTCGCCGCCGAGCACGACGCCGAGCTGTTCTACTCCCACAGCATGCCCGAGTTCGAGACCTGGAAGAAAGCGCCCGAGTGGTACGCATAACACGCCGTCTGTAGACGGCGCCGTTCCTCGCGGCGCAGTTGGCGGAGCGCCCATCGGGCGCCTTCATCGTGTCGTGGGCGGTGCGTTCTCTACCGCATCAGACGAGCTAGAAAGGAGAGGCTATGTCCGAAGACCTGGCAGCAGACAAAGCGGCGATCCGAGAGACGGTCGAGAACTGGGTCGTCTGGCGGGACGCGGGTAACTGGGAGAAGTTCGCCACATGCTGGCATGCCGGCGGCTGGATGACGGCCACCTGGTTCCAGGGCCCGTGGGAGGAATTCATCGAAATCAGCCGCAAGGCCTTCGAGTCAGGCGTGAACATCCTCCACACGGTGGGAGGGTGGTCGTGTGAGCTGGCAGGTGCGCGCGCCATCTCTCAGACCAAGGCGACCCTCAATCAGCGCGGGCTGGTGGAGGGAGTGCTGGTGGATGCCGTGTGCTGGAGCCGTTTCTACGACTTCTTCGAGAAGCGCGACGGTCGCTGGGCTATCGTCCGGCGACAGCCGATCTACGAGAAGGACCGTCTCGATCTGGTGGACCCGGCTGCGACGCTGAAGCTCGATCCGGAGTTGCTGGCCCGTTTCCCCGAGGGCTACCGGCACCTGGCCTACATGCAGACCAAGGTCGGCTTCAAGGTGAAGCCGGCCCTACCCGGCACGCGGGGACCGGAGGTGGAGAAGCTCTACGCGGAAGGCGCAGCCTGGCTGGCGGGGGCGCCCACACCGGGAGAGCCGCTTTAGGGGACGGCAGCTGTACGTGGTAGCGGATGTGGATGCTGTTCTCAATAGGCTGGCGAAGAAAACGGGAGCAATAGGTGAAAGATGATGACGTGAAGAGGGGAGCTCAAATTCCTGAGAATATGGGGTGACGAGGGGATCAGCGCGATGGCAAATGCAGCGGTAAAGAGCGTTGCCTACTGTCTCAACCATGCGCCTGAGCTTGGCTTCCACTACGGCACGACCCCCTATCTGGAACGCCACGACACGCCCGACTCACCATTTCTCGGCCAGCTCTCCACCGCCATCCAGCCCTATGAGGAGGCGGCTCGCTACGCTCCGAATCTGGCGTACATAGGCGCTATCACCATCGACCAACTGCAGGCCGAGCCTCGCCCCTGGCATGCTAACCTCGCTGCCTCACCGATTCGGTTCGGCAAGTACGGCGAAATCATGCCCGAGGACGAATTCCTGGGTCTGATGAGCATGTCGGACGTCTTCGATCTCATTTGGCTCGAGACAGGATTCGCAGAATCGATTCGAGACAAGTTCCTTGCCCATCCGGTTCTCCCCGCCGACGTCGCCAAGCGTATGAAGCCTGGCATGGAACTTGCCGCCATTCAGGAGCAGATCTCCTCACACGCGGCACTTCCGCTCTATTTCGGCGGTCAGGTGGTCGGGTGCTGCCGCCGCGGCCACGAGGTCGACGAGGCGCTTTCGGCTCACGTCCTTCTAGAGAATCTGGCCACCAAGGCGGGTGGTCTGCTCGCTCTCTTCCACCTGTTGCACAAAGCTGCTCTGCGTCCTGACCAGATCGACTTCGTGATCGAATGCTCCGAAGAGGCAGCAGGAGACATGAACCAGCGCGGCGGCGGCAATATTGCCAAGGCTATAGCCGAGTGCGCCGGCTGTGTCAATGCAAGTGGCCTCGATATCCGTGCTTTCTGCGCGGGTCCGGTGAACGCGCTCATCACCGGCGCGTCCCTCGTCGCTTCCGGCGCCCGCAAGAACGTAGTCGTGCTCGCCGGCGGCTCCCTGCCCAAGCTCTTCATGAACGCCCGCGAGCACGTGAAGAGAGGGACTCCCTGCCCTGGAAACTTGCTCTGGGAAACTTCGCCGTGCTGCTCACTCCCGACGACGGAACGACCCCGGTCATCCGCCTCGACGCCTTGGGCAAACACTCGGTGGGAGCCGGTTCTTCCCCGCAGGCCGTGACCACTGCCTTGGTGTGGGACCCGTTGGAGAAGGCCGGTCTGAGATTTGCCGATGTGGACAAGTACGCGGCCGAGCTCCATAACTCCGAAATCACTGTTGGCGCGGGAGCCGGCGATGTTGCTGAGGCCAACGCGAGAATGATTGCGGCCCTGGCCGTCATGAAGGGACAGCTGGAGCGCACGGCCATCGGCGATTTCGTCGCCAAGCACGGAGTTGTCGGTTTTGCCCAAACCCAAGGGCATATTCCATCGGGCGTTCCTTTCCTCGGTCATGCCGTCGACGCTATTGCCTCGGGCGCCATGCGCCGCGCCATGATCATTGGGAAAGGCAGCCTCTTCCTTGCTCGCCTGACCAATCTCTCCGACGGGGCGTCCTTCATTGTAGAAGAGCCGTCGGGCGAATCGGCCGGCAGTCTCAGTCGCGACGAAGTAAGAGATGTTCTGCTCGACGCTTTGATGGAGCTGGCCGAGTCCCTACGGAAGGCCACGTGAGGAGTGCGCCATGACGGACAAGCGAAGGCTCGTCGGTGATGCGCTTGGCCGAGCTGGTGCAACAGGCTCGCACAGGCGGTCCGGCGCGTGCGCCTGGGACTGATGGCCTGGGGAAGCGAGCTCGGTGCGGCAGAGCTCTTGCAGGGGGCGCTTCTCGCTACGGCGCAGGATCCTCGTATCCGGGTGGTAGCCATCGGTGCGAGAGTCCCGGGGTTTGACAGCTGTGGAATGGATCGAAACGCCTGATTGCGAGCGGGACGTCGTCTTTGCCATGGAATCCGCCCTTGCTGATGGTCGCATTGACGGGGCCGTGGCGCTTCACTACCCTTTGCCGCTCGGAGTGACGACGATCGGTCGCGTCCTCACACCCGCCCGGGGCAAGCCTCTGCTCATCGCTTCGTGCACCGGGATGTCGGCTGCAACTCGAACGGAAGCCATGCTGCGCAACGCCGCTGTACGGCATCGCCGTCGCCAAGGCTCTCGGGATGGACGCAGCCCACGGTCGGCATCCTCAATCTGGACGGTGCCGCCTCCGTTCAGCGCGCACTCGAGCGCTTGTCTCGGAACGGCTACCGGGTGGACTTCGCAAGTAGCGTGCGGGCCGATGGAGGCAGTCTGCTCCGGGGCAACGACATTCTGGCCGGCGTCGCCGACATCTGCGTATGCGACACGCTCACCGGCAACATCATCGTGAAGCTCCTGTCCGCCTTCAACAGTGGCGGCGGGGCCGAAGTAATCGGTTGGGGCTACGGGCCCGCGGTGGGCGCAAACTGGACGAGAATCGTGAGCATCATTTCCAGGGCGTCGGGCGCGCCGGTGGTCGCGAATGCTCTCTGTTACACCGCTTCGCGTCGTCCGCGGGCGACTCGCCGATCGTGTAGAGACTGAGCTGGCAGCTGCCAAGGCCGCGGGGCTCGACGATGTCGTGCGCTCGCTGGCTGCCGGCCCTGCGCGGCGAAGACGATGTGTCAGCACCCGCGCCAGTACCCACGGATTCCGAGATCCAGGGCATCGATGTGCTTTCCATCGAGGCAGCGGTCAAAGAGCTGTGGAAAGCTGGCATCTATGCGGAGTCGGCGATGGGCTGCACAGGTCCAGTGGTCAAGGTGCCCAGCGGCTCTGTGGAGCGGTCGAGGGAAGTCTTGAGCAAGATCGGTTACCTCGAGTCGATCGTTACTAGTTGAGAGCCCGAAAGAAGAAGACCTTTATGCTCGCGGTTGATGCGGAGAACTATCAGTCGACCGTCCTTGCAAGTGAACTACCGGTCGTGGTGGACGTTTGGGGACCAAAGTGCCGCCCGTGCCTGGCCTTGATGCCCCAAGTCGAAAGGATGGCTGAAGAATACGAGGGGAAGGTCCGGTTTGCGAAGATCAACGTCATGGAGAATCGCCGGCTTGCAATCAGCCTGAATGTCATGGGAGTCCCAACCATTCTCTTTTATGCGGGGGGCGAAGAGAAGGAGCGGATGACCGGCGAGCAGGTCACACTGGAGGCCATTCGTGCGGGCACGGATCGGCTTCTGTCATAGCGATGCAAAGTCACGTTTCTTACGAGGAGGTGAAGATGGGCATGCTATCAGGCAAGAAACTGATCCTCCTGGGCGAGCGGGACGGGGTTCCGAGCCCGGCCATGGAGGCCTGCTTAGCCGGCAGCGGGGCGGAGGTCGTGTATTCGGCCACCGAGTGCTTCGTCTGAACGGCAGCAGGAGCGATGGACCTGCAGAACCAGCAGCGCGTCATCGACGCCGTTGAGAAATACGGCGCCGACAACGTGGTTGTGCTGCTCGGTTCGGCGGACGCCGAAGGAGCCGCGCTTCATGCGGAAACGGTCACAACCGGCGACCCGACCTTCGCAGGGCCATTGGCAGGAGTCTCGTTGGGACTCCCCGTATACCATGTACTAGACGAAGCCATCAAAGCCGAAGCCGATCCCGCTGTTTGGGAAGAGCAGGTCGGCATGATGGAAATGGTACTCGATGGTGCAGGACTCGCTCGAGCGGTCGCGCAGGTACGCGACAGGCTCGTCCGCAGGAACAAGCGTGATGCCATGATACATGCGGGCGGCGATTCGCGCGATGGCCCGGAGTTCCACGGGGGGGGACACATGCCAGAGATGGAGAAGGAGACGCACGGAGAAAAGACTGTTGTCCGCGGGCTCGCTTTCTGCTCGATTGCGGCCGATTCGAACAGCGTGCAGGTGGAGTGCGACGATGGCAAGATAATCCGCATCCGGCCTCTCCACTACGACTGGAAGTATCCCGAGCTCAAGCCCTGGAAGATGGAGGCCCGCGGCAAGACCTTCTCTCCGTCGATGGAATCGCTGATTCCTCCCTTCAGCCTCGGCTACAAGAACCGGGTCTACTCCCCCAACCGGGTGCTCTATCCGCTCAAGAGGGTGGACTGGGACCCGAACGGCGAGACGGAACCCGCAGAACCGCGGCATCAGCAAGTACGAGCGCATCTCCTGGGATGAAGCGCTGGACATCGTGGTGGCGAGATCAAGCGGATCAAGAAGCAGTACGGCATGGAGGCCATCCTCTCCCAGTCCGACGGACACGGCGAGACGAAGAGTCGTCCACGCCGCCCACGGCTGCCACCGCCGGCTGCTCAGGCTGCTGGGCGGCTACACCCTGCAGACCCGCAACACCGACAGCTGGGAAGGCTGGTACTGGGGCGCCAAGCACGTGTGGGGCTGCGAGAACCTGGGGCAGATGGTGCCGGTCGCCAACGTCATGTGGGACGTGTCCAAGAACAGCGACGGCATCCTCTTCTGGGGCTGCGACCCGGAGACCACTCCCTGGGGCTTCAACGGGCAACTGGCCAGCCGGCTGAGCTACTGGTTCACCGAGCTCGGCATCAAGTCCGATCTACGTCGCGCCCGACCTGCAACTACGGCGCCGCCGTGCACGCCGACAAGTGGATCCCGGTGCTGCCGAACACCGACGCCGCCCTCTACCTGGCCATCGCCCACGTCTGGATGACCGAGGGCACCTACGACAAGGAATACGTGAAGACCCACACCGTCGGCTTCGACAAGTTCCGGGACTACGTGCTGGGCGACGAGGACGGCGTTCCCAAGACGCCCGCAATGGGCGGCCGCCATCACCGGCGTGCCCTCCTACACCATCAAGGCGCTGGCCCGCTACTGGGCGCAAGAAGACGGTCTCGGTGGCCATCGGCAACGGCGGCCCGGGGATCCGAGGCCCCTACTCCACCGAGCCGGCCAGACTGCAGGTCCTGCTCCTCGCCATGCAGGGCGTGGGCAAGCCCGGCGTGCATCAGTTCAAGATGATCGAGTGGGGCCTCTACAACAAGAAGTCCAACATCCCGCTGCCCGCCCCCAAGTACGTCCCGATCGTGCTCGCGGCCAACCGCGGCTGGGCGTACACCGACACTCCGCCGCAGTTCATCCCCAAGGACCTGATCCACGACGCCATCCTCAACCCGCCCATCAGCTGGTACGGCACCACGCTGTCGCGCGACTCGGTCGACCAGCAGTTCATCAAGTACACCTATCCGCGCGAGGGCGGCACCGAGGTCCACATGATCTGGACCGACACCCCCTCCTGGATGACCTGCTGGAACGACACCAACTCGTTCGTCCGGGCGCTGCAGGATCCCAAGATCGAGTTCATCCTGGCCCAGCATCCCTGGATGGAGAACGACTGCCAGCTGGCCGACCTGGTGCTGCCGTCGCTGACGGTGCATGGAGGTCGACGACATCGGCGTGGAGTCGCATGAGCGGCCAGTTCAGCTGCCTCTTCCACGAGCCCAAGGCCATACAGCCCCGGGGCGAATCGAAGAGCGACTACGAGATCGTCTGCGCCATCGCCGAGACGGTTCGGCCTGCTGGAGGAGTACACGCGAGGGCAAGAGCGTCGACGACTGGATCAAGATCGGCTGCGAGACACTCCGGCGCGGCGCGACGAGATCAGCTTCGAGGAGCTCAAGGAGAAGGGCTACTACGTGGTGCCGCAGGACCCGGACTGGGAGAAGAACAAAGCCGGCATGCTCGACTTCTACGAGGATCCCGAGAAGAACCCGCTCAGCACGCCCAGCGGCAAGATCGAGTTCTACTCCGCCCGCTTGGCCGAGCACTTCCCCGACGACGAGGAGCGGCCGCCGGTGCCGCACTGGATACCGGCAGGGGAGTCGCACCAGGAGAGCCGGGACGGCGAGCGGGGCGAGAAGTTCCCGCTGCTCGTGATCTCCAACCATCCGCGGTGGCGGGTGCACTCGCAGCACGACGACATGACCTGGCTGCGCGAGATCCACACCTGCAAGGTGAAGGGCCCGGACGGCTACTACTACGAGCCGCTGTGGATCCATCCCTCCGATGCGCGACCGCGGGGCATCGCCGATGGCGACGTGGTCAAGATCTACAACGAACGGGGCGCGGTGCTGGCCGGCGCCTGGGTGACCGAGAGGATCAGGCCGGGCGCGGTCTACATCGACCACGGCGCCCGCTGGGACCCCATCGTACCCGGGGTGCTGGACCGAGGCGGCGCCATCAACACCATCACGCCGCACAACATCACCTCGAAGAACGCCGCCGGCATGGTGTGCAGCGGCTTCCTGGTGGAGGTGGAGCGCGCCGATCTCGAGGAGCTGCGGAAGGCATATCCCGAGGCCTTCAACCGGCCGTACCGTGCAGACGCCGGTCTCCGCTTGGAGCGAGTCCTGGAAGGAGGTGAGTGACATGGGCAAGGTAATGGTCATCGACATCACCAAGTGCAACGGCTGCCACAACTGCCAGATCGCCTGCAAAGACGAGCACTGCGGCAACGACTGGTCTCCGATCGCCAAGCCGCAGCCGCTGACCGGCCAGTTCTGGACCAAGGTCGATCGACCGGGTGCGCGGCCAGGTTCCCAAGGTCAAGGTGGCGTACGAACACACCATCTGCCAGCACTGCGACGATGCCCCGTGTCTCAAGGCCTGTCCCGAGAAGGCCATCTACAAGAGGGACGACGGGCTGGTGGTGATCGACCCGCAGGTCTGCAAGGGCAGCCACAACTGCGTGGAAGCCTGCCCCTACGAGGGCGTGATCTACTTCAACGAAGACCTCAAGATCGCCCAGAAGTGCACCTTCTGCGCCCACCTGCTCGACAAGGGCTGGACATGAGACCCGGTGCTCCGAGGCCTGCCCCACCGGTGCTTTCACCTTCGGCGAGGAAGAGGAGCTGGCGGACCTGATCGCCAAGGCCGAGGTACTGCATCCCGAATTCGGCACCAAGCCGAGAGTCTACTACATCGGGCTACCCCGGAGACCTTCATCGGTGGCACGGTCTACGACCCGCAGGCCGACGAAGTCATCCAAGAAGCGAGCGTGACCCTGAAGCTGAACGATCGTGACGCCGGCACGGTAGTCCAGACTGATGAATTCGGGGATTTCTTGGTGGATGGCTTGCAGGAAGGCGTCTACAGCGTTGACATACTCAAGGATGGTTACGCGCCGAAGAAGTTACAGGCGGACACGACTGAAAAGGACGTCAGCCTAGGTGACATCCCTTTGAGCCGATCGGAGCGCTAGGCGGGTCGTCAGGACCTACATGAG
Source organism: uncultured Thermoleophilia bacterium (assembly GCA_963772095.1). Taxonomy (GTDB): domain Bacteria; phylum Actinomycetota; class Thermoleophilia; order RBG-16-64-13; family RBG-16-64-13; genus Chersky-299. The sequence goes on along the minus strand of CAVYVU010000017.1, from coordinate 252,376 downwards.
GGGTCGTTGATGAGAGCGATAATCAACGTGGGATCCGGTCGGGTGGCTGACGCCACCGGGTGGAGAGCCCGTGAGATCAAGGTCGACAAAGCTACCGGCGACCTTGAAAGACATCCTTAGGGCAGCGACTCTCAAGAAAGGAAAGACTAGCCTTTATGACCTGATCACGGACGAGACGGGACTGAGAAGCGACTTCTCCCTTTTCATTAGCGGCGAGTTCCTTCAGGGAGACGTCGATCTCGATCGGAAGGTTGAGGACAGTGAGCAGATCCACCTGTGGGACTGGCCTTTCTCGACCAGGGATTCCTGATTTCCGTGAGTTAACGTGCACCGGCAAACCACTACTTGGCATCGCGTCTTCTCGATCTAGATCAGGCCGAACGAGGAGAGGGTAATGAACCTGGAACTCAATGTTCTCGAACATCAAGGATGTCCGCTTCGGAGATAAGACGTCAGTCAAAGACGGCATTCTCTACATCAACCGCGATGAGCTTCAGAAGCTGGTGGCGCAAGACACGAGTTTCAGCCGCGTGAACATTGAACTGGCGCATCCCGGCGAGAACCTACGCATGGTGAACGTCCATAATGTTGTTGAGCCGCGTGCCAAGATGGACGGCAGCGGTGAAAACTTCCCGGGTGTGCTCGGCGCAGATAAGGCCTGCCGGCAACGGACGCACCCGTGTTCTCCGCGGTGCCGGGATCGTGACCATCGACCGTCTGTCCGGCATACGAGGCGCGGTCATCGACATGACGGGCCCTGGCTCCCAGGCAAGCCCTTTCGGTTCCCTCAGTCACGTTGTTCTGGACTGCTACCCAGTGGATGGGATCGAGTGGGTCGACCTACAGTACGCGCTCGACCATCGCGGGAGCGAAAACCGCGGTCTACCTCGCTGAGGCGAGCTTCGGACACGATGCCGACAGCATCGAGAACTACAATCTGGGCACGCTCGACCAGGTAGGAAAGACGGTCGATCATTTGCCACGGATCGCGTACATATACCAGATACATTTCATGCAAATGAGCGCCTCGCCGAAAGCTCCTGTCCTATACGGCGATCCCGGTTCCAAGCTTCTTCCGACGATCGTCCATCCCAATGAAATACTGGATGGAGCTATCGTGCAGGGCCTGTGGAACTGGTGTGCTTCCACATACTACGTACAGAACCACCCGCTGGTCACCGAGCTCTACAGCAGACATGGGAAAGACCTATGTTTTGCGGGCGTTGTGGCGATGGTCGCCACGATTGACACCCCAGATAACAAGAGAAACGCGATGATGGCCGCGAAACTGGCGAAGAACGTGTTGGGCGCGGATGGCGTGATACTCACGAAGTGTGGCGGCGGTGCGCCTAACGTGGACCTAGGGTTGACGGTAGAAGCGTGCGAGGACATGGGCATGCGCACCACCGTGATGTGCCAGGATATGTCTCCCGATGGAAGCTCCGACGGCGCCTTGCTTTTCAACACACCGGTGCTTTGGCGATCGTTAACGTTGGGCCGCACGATGTCACATTCACACTGCCGCCCATCGACAGGGTCATCGGGGGAGAGACGGTCAACGGCGTGCCCTCGACAGGCGAGATAACAATAGTAGGCTACCGCCTCGCCGACGCACTCAGCGTGCTGGGAGCCTGGAAGATCAAATCGCAGCAGATCTGAGAATCGTTCGAAATCCACAATCGGAATTGTTCTTCACCAAGGAGTATTCAATGGGCCAGGCACTTAGGATCGTCCATTACGTAAATCAGTTCTTCGGCGGCATAGGCGGCGAAGACAAAGCAATGACATCGCCACTGGTCAAGGAAGGGGCCGTAGGACCCAGGGGTCGCGGTCCAGAATGCTTTGAAGAGCAAGAACATCAGCGGGGAGATCGTCGCTACCGTCATATGCGGCGATTCCTACGCCGGGATAGATCCCGTTAGGACCGCCGCGGGAAGTACTCGCACTCATTGCGCCTTACCACCCGGATGTCGTCCTAGCCGGACCCGCATTCAACGCCGGGCGTTACGGCGTGGTGTGCGGCGCCCTCTGCAAGCTGGTCCGCGAAGAACTGATGATTCCGGCCGTGACTGGGATGTATCCCTGAAAATCCCGGTGCGGACATGTACCGAAGAAGTGTGTACATCGTGAAAACGAGTGATTCCGCCAGGGGCATGGCACAAGCGGTAAGCAAGATGGTCGACCTTGCCTACAAGATGGTTACCGGGCAAGATATCGGCCTGCCTTCAGAAGCAGGGTACATCCCGCGAGGCCTGCAAAAAAGGGTCATGGTCGAGACCATCGCGGCTAAGCGAGCGGTGGACATGATGCTCGCCAGGCTTAACGGACAACCCTTCGAGACCGAGCTAGACCTGCCGAGATTTGCCGCGCGTCAAACCGCCCGCAGCGATCAAGGACATCTCCAACGCCAAAATAGCCATCGTCACCGACGGCGGACTGGTTCCCAAAGGTAATCCCGATGACATCGAAAGGCTCACCGCCACCAGGTACGGTCGCTACAGCATTGAAGGAGTCAGCGCTTTCGACCCAGCTGAGTGGGAGGTCGTCCACGCCGGATACGACAACAACCCGGTAACGCAAGACCCTAACCGGCTCATTCCCCTCGATGTCCTCCGCGACCTGGAAAAGGAACATGCTATAGGCAAAGTCGGAGACCATTTCTATTCAACATGCGGTTGTGCCGGCAACCTTGCCACCTGCAGCACAATGGGACGGGCGATCGCTGCTCAACTAAAAGAGGAACAGATAGAAGCCGTCATCCTGACCGGCACCTGAGGAACAAGCACTCGCTGCGGGTCAGCGATAGCGGTGGAGATAGAGAAGTCCGGGTTGCCAACGGCGGTGATAACCCCGCTGACGCCCGTAGCCCTCATGGTGGGACCCTACCGTATAGTGCCGGGAGCGGGGGTCGCATATCCGCTTGGGAATCCGGCTCTGATTCCGGCAAAAGAAAAAGAGCTGCGGCGTAGCCTTGTGGAGAAAGCGCTCGAGGCGCTACAGACCGACGTCACCGAACAGAGGATCTTCCCGCTTAGCTGACGGCGTCGGTTCGAGCTGACATTTCGGATTGGGGGCCGGTTCGCTGGGCCGCTCGCTCGGAGAGGACTAGTGTGGTCCTGTAGGTGGCCATGAGAAGGCTGTTCCTGGGCCCATGGTTGTCCGCAATGAGGAGGTGTCAGGTGGATGACAGTGTCTACAAAGTCATCGAACTGATCGGAACGAGCAGCGAATCTTGGGAGGCGGCCGCGAGGTCGGCGGTCGAGACGGCGGCCCAGAGCCTTGAGGACATTCGCGTGGCGGAAGTGGTGAAGATGGACCTGCGCCTCGACGGCAACAAGGTTACTCAGTTCCGCACCAAGGTGATGCTTGATGCGTTCTCACCACTTTGTGGCTACCTTCTTTGTTCGGGACATGCAAGTGGGCGGCATGGCTATCGAATCGCACACCACCCGACACGCCGACCTCACCGCGGTGACTGCGACGGAGCTTCGTGCGGAACTCACCCAGTCCCGGGAGGCTATTCAGACCCAACTTGGTCGCGTCCCGTTCGTGCTTGCCTATCCCTTCGGCCATTACGACCAGCGAGTCATTGATGCCACTCGGGCTGCCGGCTACTTGATGGCCGTCACCACTCATCAGAGCAGAACGCTGGCTCCAGGCTCGGCCTATTGCTGGCCGCGAGTCCACGTCGGAGGCATGGAGAGCTTGAAGGGCTTTGAAGCTGGTCTGGGAGTGGTCGTTACCCTCTAGCTCTCAAGAGCACCCATGACTCGCGAGTCCGGACACCAGTTGGTCACGGTGCTGCCTCTTACTCCGGCCCCAGCTCCGAGCGGTGCCCGGCTGCACCTGCTATTCCAACGGCAGGCTCTCCGGTAGAAACGTGAACCAGGCCACGAGCCCGGAGGCAAGGATCACCCCGGCGGCAACGAAGAGCGAGATGGTCAGCCCGCTGTGCAAGGCCTCATAGGCCGCTTGGATGACCTTGGCTACGACCGGTCCGTACTGTCTTCTCCGCCTGGCTGATGGCGCCCTGCCCCCCGTCCGGAGACCTGCCCCGTTACCACCGCCGTTAGAACGACACTTCGAAACTGCGGCGGGACGCCCAGCTCGATCAGGCGCTGGGTGAGGAAGGAGATGAGACGCCCGTTAAAGAGCGAGCCCAGGGCGGCCACGCCCACAACGGTCCCCACCTCCCGGCTGGTCGTGGTCGCAGAAGCCGCCATGCCCGAATGCCTGGCGGGCACCACCGATAGCGCCACCGAAGTGATGGGCACTACGGCGATGCCGAAGCCCAGCCCGGCCAAGGCGAGGGACAGGACCAGTGGCACGAAGCTGGTGCCGCCCATGAGGACGATATCGGTGAGAAGAACGCCCACGCCCGGCCGCCAGGCAGCCGACGGCGACCGGCAGGCGCGGCCCGGAGCGAGCCACCCAGCGGCCGGCGAAGGTGGAGGCGACGATCATGGCGACTGCCATGGGCACGAACAAGGTCGCCGTGCGATAGGCGGTGTAGCCGACGACCACCTGCAGATAGAGCGCCGTGAGGAAGAAGATGGAGAAGACCCCGAAGTAGGTGGCGAAGGCGACGGCCAGGGACCCGGAGAAGGAGGGCTTGCGCAGGTAGCCAAGGTCCAGCATGGGCGCCCGGCTGCGTCGCTCAGCCAGGACGAAAAGGGCCGCCGGCAACGATGCCGGCCACAAACAGAGTGATCACGCGGCCGGAAAAGTATCCGGAGTTCTCGCCCGTGATGATGCCAAAGACGATGAGGGCCAAGGCCGCCGGCCCCAGGAGGAACCCGGCGAAATCGAAACGGGCGGTCTCAGGATCTGAGCTCTCCGGTACCCACAGAAGCGCGAAGGCGAAAGCGACCACTCCGGCGGCCAGGTTGAACCAGAAGATGGCCCGCCAGCCGCCTGCACCGACTAAGATGCCGCCGATGACCGGCCCCATGGCGAGAGCCAGTCCGGCGATCGGCCGCCCAGATGCCGAGCGCTCGGGCACGGGCCCGGCGCTCGGGGTAGACCTGACGGAGGATGGAAAGAGTGCCCGGCTCGCAGGCCGCCGCGCCCACTCCCATGATGGCCCGAGCCGCGATCAGGGATCCGATATTGGGGGCGAGGGCTCCGAACACCGATCCGGCGATAAACACCACAACCCCACCCAGCATCACTCGTTTGCGTCCCAACCGGTCTCCTAAGGTGCCGAAGGCGAGCATGAGACTGGCAAAGACAAGAGCGTAGCCGTTAACCACCCACTGGAGCGAGGAGACGGCGACGTGCAGGGTGAGCTGCATGTCCTGCAAAGTGACGCTCATGATGGTGGTGTCGAGGAAGGTCAGAAAGAGGATGCCGGTGAGCGTGGCCAGGACCCGGCCGGAACCTACGCCCGACCCGATCGCCCCCGGGAAGGGCGTGGTGCGCTCTTGACCCTGATCGGCTGCCATCGAAGTAAGACCCTTTCGAACCTCTAGCGGGGCGAGTAAGCATTGTTAGCGCAGGCATCTGAGGCTACTCAAATCTCGAACGGCCACTGTTCGGATTCTAGCAGGTGCGAGGTTCGAAAGGATACCGCCGTCGAGCGATGGTCTCGTTCCTTAGCGTCTAAGTCCCAGCTTCCGGTGATAGCATTGCCGCCATGCGCGAGAAGGATGTGAGACGCTTCAACCACTGGGCGCCCAACTATGACCAAAGCCGCCTGCAGTGGGTCTTCTTCGGGCGGGTGCAGCGGGCCGTCCTCGATATTGTTTCTGGACTGCGGCCGGAGTGGCTTGGTCTTCTTGACATCGGCTGCGGAACAGGTGCTCTCCTGCGTGAAGCGGCGCAGCGCTTTCCCGTGGGTGAACTCTATGGTGTAGATCCGGCGCCCGAGATGGTCCGCGTGGCTCAAGAATCGACCTTGGCGAACTCCCGCCTCCATGTCCTCGAGGCCCCGGCTCAAAGTCTGCCTTTCCCGGACGGCCGTTTTGACGTGGTGCTCAGCACTGTCTCCTTCCATCACTGGGGTGATCAGGCCCAAGGGCTCAGGGAGGCGACCCGGGTGCTCGCGCGCGACGGAGTCTTCGTATTGGCGGACATGTTTGCCATTGCCGCGGGGCGCTTCATATTTGCCGTAGGCCACAGCAGGGACCGTTTCCACACAAGGGCGGAGATCGAAGGACTCTTGAGCGCTGCCGGTCTCGATGTGCTTGGTTGGAGGGTTGTCTATCGGGTTGGACCATTTCCGACCCTGTGGGCCGTTTTCAGCCGAAAGTCGAGTGGCCAGTAGGTCTGTGCCTTTCTGTGACTCGGCAGGCCAGGCACGTAGCTGGGCGCCCGAGCCATAAGGATCGATTGGGGTGAGTCGCAGAAGGGGCCCCGTGAGTGCTAGAACGAGCTGGTCTGTGGGTCAGCCAGACCATCGGGAGTGTCTGAGAGAGTTGCGCCGGCTGCGGCGCCCTGCAATCTGTCGGCGCCGTAGCCTGTCCAGACGCTCTTTTCGCCGTGACCGTCGGTGCCCCGCTGCTCCCGGGTGACGATGTCGCTTCCGGGAGAATATGCGAAAGCGACCGTCACGCCGCCCGTACGGTAGTCGATCTCGTAGAGAGTCTTGCCGGGCTCTCGCGTCAGGAGCGCCAGCAAGAGAGTAGCCTCTTCGCTCTGCGGCATGATCGAAGGCAATTCTCCCAAAGAAAGGACGGCCTGCTGGCCATTTGCCGGCGGTTTCTCCTCAGCACGCGATTGGTTCAGGGCCCACACAGTCACGCCGCCTGCAACGAGCGCAATGAGCACAAGCACGATCGCAATGGTTCGGGCAGAGATGGGCAGGGGTCCTCGGCTCCGGACGGCCTTGGCGGGGGGTTGGCCTAGGGGTTGGCCGCTCTGGCACCTCTGGCAACCGGCGCCCCTCTGGACCAAATCCCCGCAGACTGGGCAGCGATCAAGAGTGACTCTTGACGATTCCATAGCTTGTTCCAGCCCTTCCCGAAGGTCATGCTGCTCGATCGAGAGGCGGTCCTGAAGAGACCTACTAGCCTATATTTCGACCCGCGTCGCAAAAGCCATGAGCACATGTACGGTGGGTCATGGGTCTAAAGTGCTTTTGCGTGAAAGGCTGCAAGAAGTCGATCCCCGAGAACTGGGAGAAGAAGCGCGCGTCCCGCATCCGGTGGCATGCTCTGAGGGGTGAGGCCACCATTTCACGCGGCGCCAAAGCGGGGATAGCCAGTAGGCTGTGCCTGCGGTACAGTCAGTTGTGGCCAGAGTCAGCAGGGAGGTCTGCATGGTAGACACCGAACAGCCGCTTCTCAGCTTCGGGCCTTTCGGCGTCTCCGTGTGCGAAGGGCCCTATCGTGTCTTTAAGTGGCAATGGCAGAACGTCTTTCTGATCGAGCTCACCGACGACCGCCTCAGGGGAAGCCGAAGGTCTCGTTCCTCTCTTCTTAGACGGCGACGAGGAGACGCCTCTTTCGAGATCCCCTACGCCTCCATCATCTCGCTGAAGCTCTTGCCTCATCCGGGTCGCCTTGGCGTGATGCAGGTGCTCGACATCATCTACCGCGACTCCCAAGGCCTGCGCGAGAAGTCGATTGCTGCCTACAATGGACCCGCCGAGAGCGCGTTTGCCATCCTTCAGAGCCACGCGCCGCAGATGAACTGACCAGCAAAAGGACACATGGAGAGGCAGACATTGAAGATCAAGAAACGTGATGATGTGCCCTCCGTCGATACGCCCGGCTACAGTGGGGTGACCAAGCAGGTTGTGCTGGGGCCCGAGGACGGATCGCAAGAGATCGTGTTGCGCTACTTCATCGTGAGCGAAGGCGGGCAAACCCCATACCATAGCCACGACTTTCCGCACCTGGTGAAGATCGAGGCTGGCCGCGGCGTTGCGGTGCACGCCGACGAGAGTGAGAGGCCGGTTGTCGCCGGTGACTACATCTACGTTGCCCCCAACGAGATTCACTGCTTCAGGAACACTGGGGAAGGGGCATTCGAGTTTGTTTGCATTGTGCCGGCGCGGGGCGAGCTACTCGGAACCTCTGTGGTCCAAGAGGGCGAAAGAAGGGATTGACTGGGCCGCGGCAAGGTCGGCTTCACGAGGCTTACGAAACAGGGCCCCTTGCGGGCAGGCTGCTAAGAACACGTCCTTCCTCCCAATCAAACCGGTCGTTGAACCGCCCCGGGCTCAATGGAGGCTCGCGCGGAACATCACTACGATGCCATGGTGATGCCCGTGAAAGGCCGCCCGCCGTCGCTAGCAGGATCCGTCCTGACGCTGCAGCGGCAGGCGACGACTTCTGCCGAGCACGCGCAACTGATGGTGCAGGACCAAGAGTTCAACATCGCGAGCAAGATCATCGCGATCGCTACCCGCAGTCAGCAGACGTAGGTGGCGGCGAACGGCTAAGTATACGAGCGAAAGCAGCATCGGCACTCCAGAGGGGTAGCTTGGGGAGCCCTGATCCTAGCGGACGCTGCCGCTCAAGCGAGGCGGTCGAGGGTTCTTGGACCCCTCACGCCCCGAGACCGGAAAGCAGCAAGTCAGAGAGTCCCCAGGGCGAGGGGGTCAGTGGGGGGGCGTGTTTGACAGACCCTGATTCGGGGCATATCGATTGCACAAGTTGGCACTCGCGGGTAAGAAGTGCCAATCCCACCACGAAGGGTTCCATCGCCCGGTTCGAGGCACGAGAAATCCAGCGGCCGAACTTTAGTACAGGAGGTCTGCGCATGAAACTAGTGCCACTCGAGGATAGGGTCGTAGTGAAGTTGATGGAGCAGGAAGACAAGACCCAGAGCGGCATCGTCCTTCCCGACACTGCCCAGGAAAAGCCGTCCAAAGGCCACGGTCATCGCGGCGGGCCCGGGTAAGTACGACGAGAACGGCAAGCTCATCCCCATGCCGGTGAAGGAGGGCGACATCGTCGTTTTCGCCAAGTACTCGGGCACCGAGGTCAAGGTCGACGGCGAGGAGTATCTGGTGATGCGGGCGTCCGACCTGCTCGCCATCCTCGACGAGAAGAAGAAGTCGAAGAAGTAGTCGCTCCGCACCGAGCTTCGAGCGGCTGATCATCTGGTCGCAAGAAGGAGACAAGGTTCATGGCAAAACAGCTTTTGTACGGTGAAGACGCCCGCAGGGCGCTCGAGCGCGGCGTGAACACACTCGCCGACGCGGTCAAGGTCACCCTCGGCCCCAAAGGCCGCTACGTGGTCCTTGACAAGAAATACGGCAGCCCCACCATCACCAACGACGGGGTGACCATCGCCCGCGAGATCGAGCTCGAAGACGTGTTCGAGAACCAGGGCGCGCAGCTGGTGCGCGAAGTGGCCACCAAGACCAACGACATCGCCGGCGACGGCACCACCACCGCCACCCTGCTGGCTCAGGCCATCGTCCGCGAAGGCCTCAAGAACGTGGCCGCCGGGGCCAATCCCCTGGCCATCAAACGGGGCATCGAGCGGGCAGTGGATGCCGCCGTGGCCGAGATCAAGAACCTGTCCAAGGAGATCTCCGGCAAGGAAGACATCGCTCGCGTGGCCACCATCTCCGCCGATGACCGGGAGATCGGCGACGTCATCGCCGACGCCATCGAGAAGGTGGGCAAAGACGGCGTGGTCAACGTCGAGGAATCCCAGACCTTCGGCATGGAGCTCGAGTTCACCGAGGGCATGCAGTTCGACAAGGGCTACATCTCCCCCTACTTCGTGACCGACGCCGAACGGATGGAAGCGGTCCTCGAAGACCCCTACATCCTCATCGCCAACCAGAAGATCGTCGGTGTTCAGGACCTGCTCCCCGTACTGGAGAAAGTCATCCAGTCGGGCAAGGCCCTGCTGATCATCGCTGAGGACGTCGAAGGCGAAGCTCTCGCCACCCTGGTGGTCAACAAGCTGCGCGGCACCTTCACCGGCATCGCCGTCAAAGCCCCGGGCTTCGGCGACCGCCGCAAGCGCATGCTGGAAGACATCGCCATCCTCACCGGCGGCGAAGTCATCAGCGAGGAGATGGGTCTCAAGCTGGAGAACACCCAGCTGTCGCAACTGGGCCATGCCCGCAAAGTGGTGGTCACCAAGGACGACACCACCATCGTGGACGGCGGCCGGCGAGCTCGACCAGATCAAGGCCCGCATCAACCAGATCAAGGCCGAGATCGAGAACACCGACTCCGACTTCGACCGCGAGAAGCTGCAGGAGCGCCTGGCCAAGCTGGCCGGCGGCGTGGCCGTCATCAAGGTCGGCGCTGCCACCGAGACCGAGATCAAAGAGAGGAAGCACCGCGTGGAAGACGCTCTCTCTGCCACCCGGGCGGCCCTGGAAGAAGGCATCGTCTCGGGCGGGGGCGTGGCCCAGGTGCTGATCATCCCGGCCGTGCTGGCCGTCAAAGCCGAGGGCGACGAGCTCACCGGGGTGCGGATCATCGCCCGGGCGCTCGAGGAGCCGCTGCGCCAGCTGGCGAACAATGCCGGTCTGGAAGGTTCGGTCGTCATCAACGAGGTCAAGACCCGCGCCAAGGGCGTGGGCATGAACATCGCCACCGGCGAGTACGAAGACATGATCAAGGCGGGCATCATCGACCCGGCCATGGTCACCCGGTCTGCCCTGCAGAACGCGGCTTCCATCGCCAAGAACATCCTGACCACCGAAGTCATCGTGGCCGACAAGCCTGAAGAAAAAGGTGCTGGCGGCGGGGCATGGGCGGTGGCATGGGTGGTATGGGCGGCATGATGTAGAGAACGTCCACTCCTTCCGGGCCCAAGAGGCCCGTCAGGAGCAAAGGGGCCGTCGCGGGCCAGCGGACCACCATGTGGAGCCCGCCGTAGCCCGCGATGGCCCCTTTTCCTGGCTCTGAGCAGGCCTAACCCCTGTTTGCTGCTGAGCTACCTCGACGTTGGAGGCCGGGGCATCACTAGCAACAGATGTCGATACCCAGCGAGGCCAAGAATATTGAAGGCATCCAGAAACCTCGAAAGGGCCACCACGGGTGCAAGCTGCGCTTACGGATGATCTGACCTGCCCCAGCTTTCCTGGGAGCCTCAACGTTCAAACAGGATTGGGCCATGCACAAATTGGCGAAGTATTCAGTTGAAGGCCGGGACAGGGCACACTAACCGATATCGACCGTTGTCCCGTCCGGCGTCCCCATAACAGGCTTAGTGCCACGAGAAGAGTCGTCCGCGGCCAAGGACACCCCGCCGGAGCCAACTAAAGACCAGGAGGGACCCAAAGATGATGCCCATAGGACCGCTGATGATCGAGCACCGCTTGATCGAACGGGTAATTGCCGACATCCAGCTCAGGCTAGGTGGACAGACTCCTCGAAAAGCGATCGATCCGCCGTATGTAGACCGCGTGGTTGATTTCCTTCGCACCTACGCTGACCGCTGCCACCACGGGAAAGAGGAAGAGATTCTCTTTCGCGATCTGAGGCAGAAGACACTGGAACCGGGGCACAGGACCCTAATGTTCCAGCTCGTCGAAGACCATGAGTGGGCCCGCGGCACCACGCGCCGTCTGGTGGCGGCCAACGCCTCGCTCGCCGCGGGAAACACGGACTCCCACCAGGAAGTGCGCCGCCTGCTCCGTGATCTCGCCTCCTTCTACCCCGGGCATATTCAGAAAGAGGACAGGAGCTTCTTCCGCTCCTCTATGGCGTACCTCAACGACCAGGAGCAGGAAGCCATGCTCCGGGAGTTCGCCCAGTTCGATGCCTCTCTCATTCACGAGAAATACCGGCATATAGTGCAGGAACTCGGCACGGAGCTCTAGGGAGGTTATGAGCAGGCCGCCAGCAAGAGCCGACCGCGACACGACGCCGCCCTCGGTGCCCTGGGATTCAACTAGGTCATCACGCACCTTTGGGTCCGCCCGCGGCCGTTCTTAGTCCACCCGGCCACTGTGCTTGTGACCTCCGCCCTGGACGGGTCGTTTCCGAGTGACCATGTTACTTTCGTTTTCGCAGCGGCAACATCCCTGGTTCTCTTTAGTCGGCGTCTCGGTATCCCCGCGCTCGTGTTCGCCTGCCTGGTCGCGTTCTCGAGAGTCTTCGTTGGAGTGCACTACGTTACCGACGTAGTCGCCGGAGCCACCATCGGCAGCACCTCAGCCCTTCTCGTGTATTACCTGCGCCCATGCCTAGCCAGGGTCTTTGAACCAGTCCTGCGACTGTGGCGCACCGGGCTCATCTGGCGTAAGGGGAACACTCGAGGCCTGCGGGAGACCTGAGAGCGTACCTAGAGACTATGCCTTCGCAGAAAACAACATCCTGACAGCCACAGCAATCAAGAAGATAGCGAAGACACGCATAACCGTGGCATTAGACAAACGGGTAACGTAACGAGCCGCAAGTAGGCTCCCAATAACAAAGCCAACCACGATGAGGCCAGCGGCGCGAAGGTTGACATACCCGTCTTTGTAATATGTGAGGGCAGCGAATATGCCAATGGGTGGGACCAACAAGGCTAAAGTAGTTCCTTGGGCAAGTTTTTGACTAAAGCCAAACAAGAGAACAAGCGCCGGCACAATGATTATCCCACCACCAATGCCGACCAGCCCGCTTATGGCCCCCGCCATCAGTCCTAGAAGTATGAACCACGGCCAAGTCATCTTGGTACCGTATCACGGCTCGGTAGTTTCCTTCGGCCATGCGAGGCCAAAGCGTGTCATGATCCGGATTACCAGCGGAAAAGCAACACACCGTCAATGTTGGGCTGCCAGCCTGGGCGGCCACGGTGGGGCTGCCGATAAGGCCAACCCCTCCGGGGTTAACCAGGTAAACTGCCTTTTGAGAGAGAACAGACCCGGCCCAAGGACGCAGTGGTCCGAACCGGGGAAGTGTAGGTTGGCAGCAGGTAGTAGGCTGGCAGCTTGAGGGACTGGCCATTTACGGGGTTATGGCCGGTGGCATCCTCGGCTTGATCCTCTACTGCCCCTGGAAGAAGCTCCCCGTGCTTCGGGTGCTGGACTCCACGGCGCTGACCTTCCCAGTGGCGCAGATCATCGGCCGCTTCGCCAACATCATAAATGGCGGCACCTGGGGGCCGCCTACCAAGCTTCCCTGGGGGTTCACCTACACCAACCCGAACGCGCTCATCCCCGCCAACTTGCTGGGAGTTCCCACCCACCCCACGCCGGTCTATGTGAACAACATCATCTTTCTCGGCATGAGAGAGGCCCAGCTCCTTGCCGTGGCTGGAATCATCTTGGCGCCGGTCGCGGCGTTGTTGCTCAGAAGGCTGGCAAAGCGCAGGAGTAATGCTCCGGCTCATCATCTGACGCCATCGCCCGAGCGGCCGAGGCCTGAGATGGATGAAGTGGTCGCTACGCGCACAGAGTGAGCCCCTCGCGCCCATGGGTCGCGGTCGCCCCGAGCGGCACGAGCGCGGCTCCGCGGACGCGGCCAATGTCACGTGCTCCGGCATCAAAGGGGCTCGTGGAGGGGGGTTTCCCGGCTGAAGGCACTCGTTTCTCGCGGTCCGGTGTTCGCGGACCTTCGACCGCCATCTGAGATTGGATCTTCCTCAGTGCGCCTACTCGTTTGGTTTCTCCCTTGCTTCATTATGGGTAGCGCCCTACACTCGCATGCACACCAAGGAGACAGAAAGGAAACCTGATGAAGATCGGAGTGACGGGAGCAACCGGTCATCTCGGCCGATTGGTGATACAGGGTCTACTCGAGACGCAACCGGCGAATAACGTCATCGCGATCGTGCGAAACGAGGCGAAGGCCGCCGACTTGGCGCAGGCGGGCGTGCAGGTGCGGGTGGCGGACTACAACGATCTAGCCTCTCTTAAGGAGGCTCTTGCGGGTGTCGAGAAGCTGCTGCTCATCTCGTCCAGCGAGGTCGGTCGTCGCCTACCGCAGCACCGAAATGTGATCGATGCCGCGAAGTCGGCGGGCGTAAAGCACCTCGTCTACACGAGCGCACCGAAGGCGACCACGTCGGCGTTGCTTCTTGCGCCCGAGCACAAAGCGACGGAGGAATACCTCGCCGGCTCTGGACTTACCTACACGGTTCTCCGCAACGGTTGGTATACGGAAAACTACCTGCAGACAGTCGAGGCCGCCAAGCAAAGCGGAAAAGTAGTCGCAGCTGCCGGGAAAGGTCGCGTTGCGAGCGCGGCCCGAGCCGACTATGCGGCGGGGGCGGTTACCGTCCTGCTGGGCGAAGGCCATGAAGGCAAGGTCTACGAATGTTCTGGCGACTACGCCTGGGACTACAGCGAGCTTGCCAGCACGATTGCCGACATCATCGGCAGGCCGGTGGTCTATCAGCCCGTCGACGTGCGCACGATGATCGAGATTCTGAAGGGCGCGGGCTTAGACGAGGACACCGCCGGATTCATCGCGACCTTGGACGACAACACCGCTGCGGGTCTGCTCTCGGAGTGCAGCGGTGAACTCTCCTCACTGATTGGTCGACCAACTACTCCTCTGAAAGAGGGGCTCCGGGCGGCGATCGGCTAGTCAGGGACCTCGGCAGTGCGCAAGGAGTGCGTCCAGACGTTCGAGTAGGAAGTCAGTGAGCAAAACGTCAAGGAAGGATGGCGATCCTGGGATGAATGTCACCGAGGCACTCACGACGCGGCGAACGGTCCGTGCCTTCCGACCAGATCCGGTGCCCCGCGAGACCGTGGCGGCGATCCTTGGCGCCGCGCTTCACGCCCCCTCCTGGGCCAACACCCAGCCCTGGGAGGTCTTTGTCGCGGCCGGGGCGACTCTCGAGCGGTTGCGCACGGCTTCTCTTGAGCGAACGCATGAGGGCGTCCCCGGCCAGCCCGATCTTTCCCGGCCCAAGGAGTGGCCGGAGGCCTGTCGGGAAAGGACCAGGGGGCTGTCGGGCGGCCGGGCCAAGCTGACCGCTAGGGCTGCCGATGACACCACATTCCAGCGTGACTTCCTCGAAAACAACCGCCGGTTCTTCGGGGCGCCTCTCGTCGTCTACCTGTGCCTGGACCGCAGCCTCACGCCTTGGTCGATCTTCGACGTGGGATTGATGGCTCAAAGCGTCATGCTGGCCGCTCAGGATCAGGGCGTGGACTCGGCCATCGCGGTCAACTTGGTCGTCTATCCGGACCTTGTGAGGGCCGAACTCAGCATCCCTGAAGAGTTGCTCGTCTTGATAGGGATAGCTCTCGGCTATGCCGACTTGGAGGATCCGGAGCGTGAGTTTCGGAGCACCCGTCGGACTCTGGAAGAGGCTGTCAGATTTTGCGACGTCTAGACGGCGGATGTCGCGGACAGAAGGCGACTGGGGCGGCGGCGTGGGCGGTTCTGGCGCAGGATTGGCTGTGGCGCTAAGAATAGAGAATGAAACCACGCGGCACGCGACCAAGTGGAGGAAGTAGGAATTGAGCCGACCAGTTCTCCCTGCCAGTGCTTTGCCTGTCCCAAAGAAAGAGTTTGGTCACCCGGCGAGCGAGGAAGAGCTTGCGCGAGCCGCCGCCGGTCTCGAGGCTCACGGCATTCAGGTCGTCGTGGCTGAGAACGGGGTCGAGGCCAAGCGCCTGGCCCTGGAGATGGTGCCTGCGGGGTCTGAGGTAAGTACGGGAGCTTCCGTCACACTCGAGACCATCGGCGTGCTAGCGGAGATTGAGAAGTCTGGTCGCTACAATGCCGTGCGCCCGCGCATGCGCGCCATGGATCGTGTCGCCGAGGCACGTGAGATGAGAAAGCTTGGAAACGTGCCCGACTACATGCTGGGGAGCGTTCACGCCCTAACCGAGGACGGGGCGCTTTTGATTGCCTCCCTCACCGGCAGCCAGCTTGGCCCCTATGCCAACGGGGCGGGCAAGGTGATCCTGGTAGTGGGTCATCAGAAGATCGTTCCCGACATCACCCAGGGGTTCAGGCGCATCTACGAGTACGTATACCCCCTGGAGGACGCCCACGCCCAGAAGGACTTTGGCATGAGAAGTGGAGTGAACAAGATCCTCATCATCAACCGCGAGATTGTCCCCGGGCGGATCACGGTGGTTCTCGTGCGGGAGGCGCTAGGTTTCTAAGCCCGGGTTGCACGTATGAGAACTCGCCCGGGAGTGCGGCCGGTGACTTTTCAAGACCAGGCGTACTCGATCCGGGCCTCTCATTCCCTCTGTTACAACGTGCTCTTGGTGCGGGGGCCTTGGTGGCGGGAGCCACGAGCGTCAGAAACTCGACCACTTGCAAGGACAGATAGCGCGGGACCGTCCCGTGCTGGCTTTTGCCCCGGCGCGCTCTCGTTTGTGCAAGCGCCACAAAGCGTGGTTTACGACGTGATCAAATGAGAAACCATCTTATCTAGCTTCGAGGGATGGGGCGGGCCCCGAGGGAGCCGGGGCGGCAGGTGTCAAGGACGGGAAGGGTGCATCTGCGGCACGCGCTCTAAGATAAGTTTGAAATAGTGGCCGGAATTGTTGGCAGCTCTTGTGGCGGCGAATGAAGGGAGGGAAAGCGAGGCGATGAACGTTGGCGACAAGGTGAAAGTTGTTAGCCTCTGCGACGACCATGATCTCTGCTACCACGAACTGGTTGGCAGTGAAGGCACCGTGGTGAATATCGCCTTCGGGCCCGACCGATGGCCGATACGAGTGGTATTCGGCGATGGGGAGACGCGGGAGTTTGAGCCGGAGGAGCTGGTGTCGCTATAAGGCTGCACTCTGCCGCGCCTGAATCCGCCCCTGACTCTGCCCACTTCCTGGCTGGCACTGAGCGCTCAATCCCGGAAGACCGGGACTGTGAGTGCTCCGCGTGAATTTCCTTTTCCCATTCGGCCTGCGACGGGAGCAGGCTTGGCACTTCTCCGACCATGGCTACACCAGTTGGGCATAGTGTTCGGTTCCATGCGGGAACTCATGGGGCATCCACACCATGATTCAGCTCACCAACCTGGTCCCCAAGTCCCCAATCGGCCGCTACCAAGCTTTGCCAGGGGTGCTGTTTTCTTTGCTCGCGAGTTGAAGAGCGTTACAGTGGAACAAAGGACGGTGGCAGGGGAGGAAGGTCATGAATCTACGATCAGTCGTTCGCGCGTCGTTCGGTGGAAGCCGTCGGCGACGACTGACGCTAAGCCTATTGGCCGGCGTGATCGTGCTTATGGCCTTGGTGGTGGCGGTTGCATCGCTGGCCCGGGCAGCCTCCAGCTTCCCCGACGTCCCCGCCTCCCACCAGTACTACGTCGCCATCACCGATCTGGCTTCTCGGAACATCATCGGTGGATATGCCAACGGCGACTTCGGTCCCAGCGCCCCGGTCACCCGCCAGCAATTCGCCAAGATGATCGTGCTCACCTGCGGCTACCCGGTATCAGAGAACGATCTCTGTTCTTTCACCGATGTCGTCAAGGGTGATGCCACCACCTTCTACCCCGACAACTTCGTGGCCGTATGCGCCGCCAACGGCATCACCACCGGTAAGACTGCGACCACATTCGACCCCTTTGGCAGCATCACCCGCTATCAGGTGCTGACCATGGTGGTACGGGCCGCTGATGATCTAGATCCGAGCGTCCTGGCCACCCCTCCCTCCGGGTGGACCGGCAACGCCACCTGGGCCAGCATCGCCACGCACGGAGCCAATGCCGCTCGGGCCGAATACAACGGCCTGCTCGCCGGGCTCAATGTATCGGCCCTGAACCCCTCCGGAAACATGACTCGGGGCGAGGTGGCCCAGGTCCTCCACAACCTGCTCGGGAAGCTCGGAAAGCTCCCAGGCTCGACCACAACGACAACCGCTTCGACCACCACGACGACGATCACTTCGACTACGACCTCGACGACCACAAGGGTCACGGCCTCGGCCTTCGAGAGCCTGGGCGGGGTCATCACCTCCGCTCCGGCGGTGTGCTCCCAGAGGAGCGGCCTCCTCGACGTATTCGCACGGGGTGCGAATGGTGCCCTTATGCACAAGTCGTGGAACGGTACCGTCTGGTCTGAGTGGGAGGATCTCGGAGGCGTGATGAAACCCGGCTCCGATCCCGCCGCCGTTTCTTGGGGTCCTGACCGCATCGACGTGTTCATACGCGGGACCGACGATGCCGTGTGGCACAAGTCGTGGGGCGGCAGCGCCTGGTCGGACTGGGAGAGTCTTGGTGGGGCGCTCACCGCTAGCCCGGCGGCGGCTTGCGGGGACACCGAGGGAGGGCATAAGTGGGTCGACGTGTACATACTCGGTTCGGACAACCACCTCTGGCACAGGACCTTCGACGGGGCTGTCTGGGCACCGTGGACGTCTATCGACGCGGGCGGGTTGAGCTTCCAATCCGGCCTCTCTCCTGCGGCCGTTTCCTGGGGTGCCACCCGCATCGACCTGTTCATCTGCGGGACCGATGGTGCCCTCTGGCACGACTACTTGCCCCCAGGAGGCGACTGGTCGCAGTGGGAGAGCCTGGGCGGGCAAGTCACCTCCAGTCCGAGCGCCTCCTCCTGGGGCTCCTGGGCCGAAAACCGCCTCGACGTGTTCGTGCGTGCTGGGGACAATGGCCTTTGGCATAAGTCGTTGACCAGCGGCATTTGGTCCGCTTGGGAGAACATGAAGGTCGGAGTCATCGCGTCCGCGCCCGCAGCCGTTTCTTGGGGTCCTGACCGCATCGACGTGTTCGTACGCGGGACCGACGATGCGCTTTGGCACAGGTGGTGGGACGGGTCGGCGTGGAGGCCGTGATCGCCGGCCCGGGCTGAACGCTTCCGAGTCGCACTGAGGGTCAAGCGACGAAACCCCGTAGGCATAGAGGTCTGGTGGGTTCGTGCCTGCGGATGTCTAGGTCGACGCGACATCACCGCCGCGCTGGTCCTGAATGTGCGAGTAATGACTCGATCGCCCCGCCCCCCGGAGTGATCTTGGCCAACGAATGAGGTCGAGTCCGCGTTCTACTGGGGCATGCTTTTGAACATCGCTATCCCGTCCTCGGCAGTGATGGCCGGAGCAACGGTCCAGCTGAACGCGTCACTCCATTCCGTGTTCACCGCCAAGATTGGCGCGATGCTGTCTGTCTCAATAACAGATACCACGGTCATGTCCGGATGCTGGACCCAATATTCGGCGATGACCTTCATCCCTGCGGGGTAGTTCCACTTGACTCGACGGGCGATGACCGGGCGGGCGTCCCCCGGTCGTGCCTTGCCAACGCTTACGAACAACATGATGGCCTCCTGCGATGCCACTGCGTAGTTGTGTCTTCTGGCGGGATAGGAAGAACCGTCTGTCCTTGGGGCGGGGCGGATACTTGCGTGGTACCCGGGCTGCGGAGCCTTAAACCGTGGTGGAGCCAGAGTGCAAAGCGGGTGGTGGGACTCGACAGGCCAGGTGTCCTCGGTTCATAGTCGACGTGAGAGATGTCGCTCAACACACTAACCCTGGCCGCAAATAACGGGCGGGGCCTGATGCGCTCCTCATGATCTTCTCGTACCGTCCCCGGTTCTCGTAGAAGGTTCTCGGCTAGAATGGGAGCCGCGCGCCCGTAGCGCCAGAGGAGCGCTAGGAAACTAGGAGCACGTGCCCTGGAGGTATCGGGTTGTGAAGAAGGGCGGGGACTGGGCTCATGCGCAGGCGGCTATCCCGTCGCGACCGGAGGGAGCCCTCGATGAGCCACGTACGTAGGGAGTTCCTCAAGACTCTCTTGCAGAAGCGCACCTATATCGGCTGGGGTAGCCTCTTCGCCGTGCCCTTCCTCATCGCGCTGGCCGTGCGCTTCTCTCATGCCGGCACTCGTGGCGGCGCCGGCACCGTGGAGCAGATCATGCAGCATCTGCGCGGAAACGGCATCTACGTGCCGATCGTCACCCTGGTCATGCTGCCGGGCTTCCTGCTCCCGCTGCTGGCCTCCCTCGTGGGCGCCTACACCATCGCCGGCGAGGCGGAGAACCATACCTTGCGAACCGTGCTCATGCAACCGGTGAAGCGAGGCGCCCTCCTCATGTCGAAGTGGTTCATCGCCAATATGTACATTGCTATCGGCCTTCTGATCATGGGCATAGCCTCTCTCATAGCCGGGGGCGCCTTCTTCGGCCTTCACCCTATGCAACTTCTTACCGCGACGGGGAACTTGGGGGGACCGACTGTCGGCGTAGGTCACGGCCTGGGCCTCACTCTTTTGGGCTACCTCTACATCCTCGTTGGTATGGCTGCAGTAGTCTCCCTGGCTGTGCTGTTCTCCACGCTTACGAACTCGAGTCTTACCGCGGTGGGCGCCGCCCTTGTTCTCGTGATCGTCATGATCGCCCTCGGTGGATTCAGCGTCTTCGACTTCCTCAAGCCCTACCTCATCACCAGCCATTTCGATGCCTGGCAGAACCTTCTCCAACGCCCCATAGTCTACGGGCCCATCTGGAAGGGACTCATCAACTTCGCCGTCTGGATAGGCGGTACGACTGGTCTCGCGTATTTCAACTTCCGGCAGAAGGACATTTTGTCCTAGCCGCCCTGTTCGGCCCCGCGGCGGAGTCCTCTCTAATCCCTCGTGGAGCCTGGCGAGAAAGTAGGCGGTGTAGCGGTCTCGAGTCGATCATGTCCTCAGCCCGAAGCGGCATGTGGGGTGGCCGAGCGACGGCCAGCGTTGGACTCTCTCTCGCGCACGAAGCCACGCCTAGGAAGCTCTGGAGCGGGCGGTCCTTCAGAACCCCAGCTGCCCTCAAAGGTGTAGAACGGAGAAACCAGACCGGCCATGAGGAACCTGGTGGCCTGTCGCTTAGCATTGCTGGCCTGTCTCGACATCGTCGGTAGAGACCCTTTGCAGGACTCTTGAGCCCGCTCATAGTGCGGACGCTTTCTGCCGATAAGCCTACAGCGAAGGATGAACTCGGGCGAGATTGATGCGCGGCTCCTGAGTTGTGCTCAGCGCTGGTCTGTCCGCGGAGCTGCTTGAAGGTGCGCCGTGAAATCGGCGGTCTTCCGGGTCGCTCGTCGAGGTGGGCTTGTGGAGGGCAGCGATGACACCCGGCATCTTGAAGAACGGACAAGCGAAGGAGACGGCCGGGGCCGCCGCTGACCTCGACGAACACGCACGGATGTATGAAGAGCTAGCCCGAAGTGAAGAGCGCCTCCGGGTCTTGGTTGAGAATTCGTCAGATCTCGTTGCTTTGGTCGATGGCGCCGGAATCTTCGAGTTTCAAAGCCCGTCCTCAGAACCAATCCTGGGTTACCGTCCCGAGGAACTGGTGGGGCGAAGCGCCTTCGATTTCATCCATCCCGATGATGTCGGCGTCACTCAACGTAGGCTTGCCGAACTGGCCCAGGGCAGACGCGACCCGTCTCAGTCAACCGAACTACGTTTCCAACATAAGGACGGCTCCTGGCGGGTGCTGGAGACCAAGGCTCGGAAGCTGCCAAGCCCGGCGGGCAAGGTTTCCTATGCCCTTAACTCTCGGGACGTCACCGAGCGCAAGCAGATGGAGCAGTCGCTTCGTCTCACACAGTGCTCGGTAGAGCGGGCGGCTGACCAAATCCAATGGCTCGATCCCCAAGGTCGGGTCCTTTTTGCCAATGAGGCCAGTTGTCGGCGTGACGGCTACTCCCGAGAAGAGATGCTCTCGATGAGGATCTTCGATCTTGACCCCACCTTGAGTCCCGAATCTTGGCCGGAGGTCTGGCAGAGGCTCAAAGAAGCGGGTTCTGTTACCGTCGAGTCTGTCCACCGGGCCAAGAGTGGCGAGCTCTACCCGGTTGAGATTTCGGCGAATTACGTGGAAGAGGACGAGAAAGAATATGACTTCGTCTTTGCCCGCGACATCACCGAGCGCAAACGGACTGAGCAATCGCTCAAGCTCACTCAGTTCTCTGTCGACCACGCCGCCGATATGGTCTCCTGGATGAGTCCCGAGGGACGTTTCGTCTACGCGAATGACACTATTTGCCGTCGTTTGGGGTATGAGCGCGGAGAACTCGTGGGCCTGACGATCTATGACGTAGACCCTCAAGCCCCGAGGCCCTGGGAGGAGCACTGGCAGGAGCTCAAGAGGCGGGGATCACTCACCTTTGAGACGGTCCATCGCACTAAGAGCGGAGACGTCTTCCCGGTCGAAGTTACGACCAACTACGTGGAATTCGAGGGCCACGAATACAACCTACCCTTTGCCCGCGACATCAGCGAGCGCAAGAAGGCGGAGGCTGAACTGCGCGAAAGCGAGGAGCGACTGCGACTGGCCCTTGTGGCTTCGAACCAAGGCATGTGGGATCTCGATTTGCGCAGCGGGCAAACCCTCGTCAGTCCCCATTACGCACTCATGCTTGGCTACGAGCCAGACGAGTTTCAGCTCACGCTTGAAGACTTCAGGGCGTCGCTTCACCCCGAGGATCGCGAACGGGTCGCGGCAGCTTCTGAAGCCTACCTGCGAGGAGATCGACCCACATACGAGGCCCAGTACCGCCGACGGACAAGATCCGGCGACTGGAAGTGGTTTTCCACCCTGGGAATGGTGACCGAACGAGACGAGGCGGGCGAGCCCCTGCGCATGGTGGGCACGCAGAGTGACATCACCGAGCGGAAGCAGGCCGAAGAAGCCCTGGCCTTGGCTGAGGAGCAACTGCGCCAGGCCCAGAAGATGGAAGCGGTGGGGCAACTCGCCGGCGGCATCGCCCACGACTTCAACAACCTGCTCACCTCCATCATCGGCAACAGCTCGCTCGCGCTGGCCGCTATGCCTCTCGAGGATCCGAATCGAGAGCTTGTCGCGGATATCCAGGAGGTGGGAGAGCGGGCCGCTGGTCTCACCAAGCAGATCCTCGCCTTCTCCAGGCGCCAGATACTTGAGCCACAGATCGTTCAGCTTGAATGACATCGCTCTTCGGCATGGAACCTCTGCTGCGCCGCACCCTGGGTGAGGATATCGATCTTCACTTCTCTCTTGCACCTGACTTGAAAGAGACCGAGGTCGACCCCCATCAGATGGAGCAGGTGCTTATGAACCTGGCGCTTAACGCCCGGGACGCCATGCCGGAAGGCGGCCACCTGACCGTGGAGACCGCCAACATCGAGTTGGACGCGCATCTACGCCCGGACTCACCCGGAGGTCGCAGCCGGGCCGGTACGTGATGCTTGCGGTCTCCGACACCGGGTGTGGCATGGACGCGGAGACCAAGTCGCGCATCTTCGAGCCCTTCTTCACCACCAAGGAGGTGGGCAAGGGCACGGGCCTGGGGCTCTCCACCGTCTTCGGCATCGTGAAGCAGAGCGGGGGCAGCATCTCCGTCTACAGCGAGCCGGGGAAGGGAGCACCTTCAAGGTGTACTTGCCGGTCAGCCAGACAGCTGCCGCTCCAAAGGAGGACTGTCCTCCGGAAGCGGGACGTGGAGAGAGGGTACAGAGACCATCCTGGTGGTCGAGGACGAAGCGCCGGTGCGTAAGCTAGTCGCGCGGGTTCTTTCCCGGGCTGGTTACGAGGTCTTCCAGGCGGGTTCGATCCGCGGTGTGGACACTGCGCTTGGAAAGGCGGTGCGCCCCCCGGACTTGCTGCTCACCGATATGGTGCTACCGAGAGGGGGGAACGGGAGAGAGGTGGCCGAGATGCTGCGCGAACGCCACCCTGGCCTCAAAGTCCTTTACATGTCCGGCTACACCCGAGACTCGATCGTCCATGACGGTCGTCTCGACGAAGGTATCGAGTTCCTGGAGAAGCCATTCACGCCGGAGACCCTTCTGCAGAAGGTGAGGCTCGTTCTGGACGCGCGCCCGACTGCAAAGCGCGAGGCATAACGGGGTCCCCATTTTCGTCTGGCGAGCGGCGTCGCGCTTCTGGTCGAAGCGCCCTCGATCGCACGCGAGCCGTTCATCGTCGTGGTTCCCGTTCGCTGACACTAGTCGGTCGCGTCGGCTCCAAGGATGGAGCCATGCTCCGCCAGGCGACCTCCCAGCACTTGGTCGGTCGCTTGGGGGTGAGGTATGCGGCGACTTTCCGCCGGCGCCCGGCTGGGAGTCACCCCTCGGGCCCGAGAGGTACGGTGGCAGCCGCGATCTCGGGCGCTACCCACTGGCGTGGCACTGCGGCGAGTGCGACTGCGGTCAAAACGATCAGGGCCACAGCGAAGAGCAGGTAGAACGTGTGATAAGTAGTCGCGCCGATCACCCGCCCGCCCAGCAGGGTGCCGAGCGAACCACCGACCATGAAGCTGAAGGCTATCAGCGACATAGCCGTTCCTCGAGCTTTAGGCGCAAACTGCGTCGCGGTCGTGAAGAGTGAGGAATGGGCCAGCATGAAGCCCACACCGAGTAGCAGCAGCGCAATCGCGGTCAGAGCGAGTTGTCGCGGGGCGAACGCGACCAGGAAGTCGGCTACAGCCGCCAACAGCAGTCCGAAAGCCACGAGCCGGCTGCGCCCCAGCTTGGCTGCCAGCCGGGCAGAGGCCCGGCTCCCGCCGACCACACCTACCCCGAACATCGCCATAAGAAGGCCGATCCCTAAGGTGCTCAAGTTCAGCGAGTGACCCGCTTCAGCCCCCAGATACGAGAAAGAACCCAGCACGAGCATACCCTCGAAGAACGTCACCAGGTACGTTCGCAGGCTGGGCCAATTGCCCAGCAGTCGCCCATAGGGTCGGAGAAACTCGCTGTCGGGGTCGCCCCTGAGCTGTGTGCGAAAGCGTCGGGCGTACAGCAGAAGCGTCACGGTGATGACCGCCGATACGGCTCCATAGATCCAAAAGACACCGCGCCAGCTCGAGACGTAGGCGATCGTCCCGCCGATAGTCATAGAGGCCGCCTGGCCCAGGAAGGCGAGGCCCATGAGTGAAGCGATAGCGTGCTGACGTTGCTCCATGGGCACGAGGTCTCCGACCAGGGCCAACCCCACGGGCATGGTGGCCGCGGCAAAGATGCCGGTAAGTGCGCGGTAAAGCGTGAGGTCATAGAGCCCCAGACCGAATCCACACAATGCGGTGGCGAACGTGAAGAAGACCAGAGTGACTCCGATGACCTTGAGCTTGCCGAACCGGTCGGCGAGGGGACCGTATACCAACTGGAAGAGCCCAAAGGGGAGCATGTACGCGGCGATCAGGATGCCGGCTCTTGCCGGCTCTACATTGAAGGACCGCGAGATGGCCGGCAGAAGAGGTGACACGACCCAATTGTCCGCCATCACAATGAACCCGGCCAGACCGAGCACGATCGTGAGTCGCTTGATATTCACAGTTAGCTCCTGAATAGCTGTATAATCGTTGCACGTTTACCTGTTCTCACGGGCAGACGAGGACGTTTCCGATTTGATCAGCGTCGACCCCGTGGATCTTCCTCGGCATGGGCGCCGGGGTCGTCATGATGTATCCGCCGTGAAAAGCGAGGGGAACGGCTGCTGTCAGCGTGCTTGTATACAACCGGATACACGGTTATAATGCGTGGAGTGAAAGCGATCGCGCCCGAAGAGAGAGAGTCGAACGTCTGATGAAGACACAGGTGCTAGGCAGGACGCGCTCCGAAGAGAGGCCCGTTATGGCCGGAGGTAGGTAGATGGCCGCCCAACACCCGGGCCTTATCATGTGTGTCTGCACAGGCAAGTGCCCCGGATTCGAGAAGATGGATATCTGGGATTTTATCAACCGGGCGCGGGTGGAGCTGCCGGTAGAGTTCGGTGTGATCCACCCGCAGCTGTGCGAGGAAGACGGGGACCGCTTTCTGGCCGATTTTCTCGTGGCCAAGCGGCCGCTCGTTATCGCCGGTTGCGCGCCCAATATGCAATACAAGATGTTCCGTGACGCCTTTGCCGAGAAAGGCATGGACGTCAAGAAGGACATGGTTCCCTTGGACATCCGCGACATGACCACCGAGGAGGCAGTGCAGAAGGTCGCCTCCGCGCTTAGGGATATGGGGGTCGAGGAGGATGGCTGAAACGACCTTCATGGGAGTGGCCCGAGGCAAGATATCGTGGGCTCCCACCATCGACTACAAGAAGTGCGATTTCTGTATGGAATGCGACGAGTTCTGCCCCCATCGGGTCTTCGAGCGGCGGGAGGGAAACCCAAGCCTCGTGGTGGCCAACCCGGTCAACTGCGTCGTATTCTGCCGTGCTTGCGCCAAGACCTGTGGACCCGATGCAATCTCCTTCCCCGAGAAACCTGGAACCATCGCGCTCATCAAGAAGCTGCGCGAGGCTGAAGAAAGCGCAACTGAGAAGGAGGGCGCTGAGCCGGAAGTCGCGTCCGAAAGTGGCGCCCGGTGAAGCTCGCCATCCTATCCTGCAACGGCATGGACAAGACCGAAGGTTCACTCGCGCGCGAAGTAGCGATCCGCGTGGCGGAGGAGACCGGGGCCGAGATCGTCTGCCCGGTGCTTCTGAACCGCACACCGGTCCGCTACAAGAAGCTCCTGGCCGAAAATGCGCTGGTCGTTGTTGACGGCTGCGCCACGCGCTGCGCGAGCAAGTTGGCGGCAACGATGCGAGCGAAGCCCGAGCGCAAAGTGTTGGTTTCGGAAGTCGCTAAGGCTGCCGGTCAGTCCCTGGAGGATTCGCTTCGACTGGGGCCGAATGAGATGGCGCTGGTCCAGACCATCGCCGATGGCCTCATCTCCTCGCTGAACGCTCCGGCTGCCGCAGCGGAAACGGCTGCGGACTGGGAGGCGCCGGCGGAATTCCTGACCGTGGTGTACGACAAGTTCGAGTTCCGCATACCGAAGAGCGAATACCTTTTCAACGAAAACGACGTCTGGGTCCGGGTGGCCGACGCCCGGGCGCGGGTGGGCATCTCCGACTACATGCAGCAGCGCCTCACCGACATCAACTATTTTGATCCGCCCCAGGCCGGCGCTGTAGTGGAGCAGTTCGGCGAGTTGGGTTCGGTGGAATCGACTAAGGCCGTCTTCGAAATCGTGTCGCCTGTGAGCGGCACCGTCGTGGCTACGAACCCAGCGGTCGAAGAAATCCCGGAGCTGGCGAACGAAGACCCCTATGGTCGTGGTTGGCTTGCCGAGATCGAACTCTCCGACTGGCAAAATGACCGGGAACTTCTCCTGGACGGACCCGCCTACGCCGAGACTCTCGAGCGCAAAGCGGCCGAAGAGTGAAGCGAAGAGTTGCGGTGGCCACATGCGATTACATGAAGGAATACGTAGAACAGTGAAACGCGGAGCAAGTGAAAATCCGGTGCTGATCATTCCCTGCAGTGGGATCGGCAAGGTGCATGGGCTCCTCAGCCGCGAGGCCACCTACCTGGTGACGGACGAGTTGGCGCCGAAGGAGACCGACACACTGTGCTTGGCGTTGCTCGTGAAAGGCGATCCCGAAGCCGTAGCGGACGTGCAAACGCACCGCTGCATAACCATCGACGGCTGCGGCAAGGCTTGCGCGCAAAAGAACGTGACGTTGGCGGGCGGAACGGTCGCGAAGGCTGTGCAAGTTGCGGCGGCGCTCAAGGACCATCGCGGAGCGCAACCAGGTTCAGGCTCGACTCTGACCAAAGACGGATGGGTGATCGCCCGAGAAATCGCGGAAACCGTGGTGGCCGAAGCGGCTCGTCTGGGGAGCGGCAAGGAGAAGGGGCGATGAGCGATTCCACCAGCACGCCTACTATCAAAGTCGGCATCATCTCCTGCAGCGGCGAGGAGATCCCGGAGGGGACTATATCGCGTCTCGCCACCCGCCGAGTGCTTGAATCTCTACGCTCCGAGGTGACCGTGACCCTGTGCCTGCCCTTGTTTCTTGCCGGCAATGAAGGCGAGCGCAACTTCGCCCGCACGCACCCTACGATCACGATCGATGGCTGCGAGAAGCAGTGTGCCAAGTGGGGAACCGAGAAACATGGGGGGCCGGTGGCCGGCGCGCTGGTCGTGTCGGACATCTTGGGCACGACCACCCTAGGGTGCAGTCGGTCGTCGCGCTCGCGAGGCGCGGTGGACAATGAGGCGGTTGGGGTGGTCGCCGAACGGATCGCGGCTGCGGTCGACGTTGTGATGAATCAGACGATGAGCGAGGCAGCCATTACCGAGACGACATCGAGCGAATCGGTCGAACCGGAGGCTGAGGCGGTATGCGCCTGCAGGCAGCGCCCTCTCTCCGGCAGGATCCACCTGAAGGGTGAGGACGCGGATGTCGCCGGTCTCTCTTCCTCCTGTCTTTAGTCAGTGCGCGGAAGTTGGATTGGCCGCGGATGGCGAGAACGTTCCTGAGTTGCCGGAAATGGTGAAGATCCACCATCACGTGGCGCCGGAAGAGGAGCCGTGCTACAAAGCGGCGGTCCCGGTGGCGTATCGGGACTTGCTGGCCGGATGACCAACACAGCCGTCTTCTGGGCGACGGCGCCGACCGTCCGAGAGAATCTTGACATCGACGAGGCGATGGCCCGCACGGCCGGCCGATCCGGTGAGCGCACGCTGCGCTTCTGGTGGGGCGGCCCGCCTGCCGTAGTATTGGGGGCGAGCGAGCGGCCTGAGCAGACGGTGTATCTCGATGAGTGTGCGCGGCTCGGGGTCGAGGTGCTCCCCCGGGTCTCGGGCGGTGGCAGCGTGCTGCAGACCGAAGACGTTCTGAACTACACGCTCGTCGTGCCCGGCCCCTCACTGGCCGGACTCAAGGCAAGTTATGGCTTTGGGGCGGATCTCGTCTGCAGTCTACTGGACATCTTGGGTATCCGAGGCGCCCCAGCGAGCACCTCCGATGTCGTCGTGGGAGATCGGAAGATATCCGGTAATGCTCAGTGCCGCCGTTGGAAATCCGTGCTCTTGCACGGCACCGTCCTGGTAGGCTTTGATTACGATCTCGCTGATGCCGTGCTCCGGCAGCCGACGCGCGAGCCGGAGTACCGGGGAGGTCGCACGCACCGTGACTTTCTGGTGACATTGCGGGAACTGCGCGTCGATGCCGGCCGGCAAGTCATCGAGCGGGCGGCCCTAGAAGCCGCGCACCGGCTCATGGGCCCTTGGAGCCCAAGCCTTAGGGAGATGCGAATGACTGTGATCAGGATCCTGCATACATCAGTGTGTGACAATGCGCCACCCGCTGAGGTCGGTGTTCGCGAGGCTGTCGAAGCGCTGGGCCTCGACGCCACTTTGGAGATCGTCGAGGTGGTTGGCGACGTGATGGCGCGGGAAGTAGGTCTGCGTGGCTCTCCCACCATCACCATCGACGGCGTGGACCTAGAGACGGAGCCACCTCCAATCAACTCCGGGTGACGACGGTACCGGGTGCCCGGTTCGGGCGTCATGCAGGGTTACCCTTCAGTGGAGCAGGTGGAGGCAGCTTTAAGAGCGCGCGTGGCACTACTTCCATTGGCTACAACCGAGTAGGCGCTTATACTGGCAGACACTCGGGGTTGAGAGGCGATTTCAGATCGCTCGCAAGAGCACAGAGGGACACATGGAAGACCTGGCCGATACCTTCAAGGCACTTTCTGACGAGACGAGACTGCAGATCATTACTCTTCTTCTCGAGCGGGAGGAGCTTTGCGTGTGCGACTTCGTGGGGGCGCTCGAGCTCACCCAATCTAAGGCTTCCCGTCATTTGCGGTACCTTCACCACGCCGGACTGGTCGAGGATCGCCGGGACGGCCTGTGGATGCACTATCGGATCTCACGCAGTCTGCCCCTGGAGCAGGCGACGATTCTCGCCGCACTCTCGAAAGCGATTGGCGAGGACCGAAAGCGCGAATTGGGCGGCCGCCTAGAAGAGTGGTTAACGCTCAAGGCTGCCGGTCGCACTCCGGGCGGAGATGCGAGCGAGTCCTGCTGCGCAGCGGTCACAAATACGACGAAATGAAAGGTGGGACGTCTTGATCGAGGTCAAGGTGTTCGGCAGTGAGCCGCCTTGCGTGAAATGCAAGAAGACGGAGGAAGCGGCGAAGAGGGCGGCGGCCAAATTCCCCGGCCAAGTGACCGTGGAGAAGCTCTCGGCGCTCTCTTCCGAAGGGCTGCAACTAGGACTCATGGCCACGCCCGCCGTGGTGGTGAACGGAAGGCTGGTGGCTCAAGGCAGAGTGGCAGAGGAGCCTGAATTCGAGAGGATCTTCCGAGCCGAGCTAGGAGACTGACGTGCCTGTACTCATGGAAGTGTTCAGCGGAGAGCCCCCGTGCCCCGGCTGTGTCGCCATTCTCGCCATGGCCGACCGCTATGCGGAGAAGTATCCAGCGGAGGAGCTTGTGGTGAAGAAGTACGTCGGCCTGGACGCGTTGGAGAAATATGACGAGTACAACCTGTCCTGCGTGCCGGCGGCCGTCATCAACGGCGTCATCAAGATAGAGGGCACCTCCCCGGATGAGGGCACCATGAACAACGCGCTCCGGGAGGGCGGGCTATGGATCCGATAAAGGTGGAAGTGTTCCTCTCCGTCCCTGCCTGCTCGGGCGGGGTGGCCGTCAGACGGCTCATTGATGGAGTGGCCGAGACATATGGGGATCAGATGAATGTCGTCTATCACCAGGGCCGTGACGCGCGCTACGAGGAACTCAAGTTGTCTTCTGCCCCCGCCATCATTGTGGGGGACCTGGTGCGCTTCGTGGGGGTCTGCCCCACCAAGGAAGGACTGATCGGGGCCCTGAGAGAGGCCGGGCTGGAATAGCCTGCGAAGGAGATCCGGCTCTAAGCGATCGGATGCTTCTGTAGCGCGAGAGGGGCGTGACCATTTTGGCCAGCACTCTGACCACATTTCCTAAGCGCTGCGAGTTCGACAAGGCCAAGCGTGCGCTTGACGATCTGGACCTGGACTACGAAATCATCTCCCCCGATCCCGGATTTGCCCGGGTCGGTGTGCCGTCTTTGGCAATGGACGCCGAGACGCGCCTACGGCTTGCTCCACGTGACGGCGACTTCGTCTGCTCCGGCTGGGCGGACTACCGGCCGGCGGCTATCTCTATCCCCTGCGCCCCCCCGCCCGAGTTTCCGGAAGACCTGTTCGGAACGGCCGCCATCATGGTTCTCGCTCCGTGCGTGGCCGACCCAACGAAGATACGCCTCATCGCTCACATCAGCGGAGACCTGACCGAGGTCTTTCCCTATTTGAACGCGGAGATGCACAGCACCTCGTATGACCGAAATGGGCCCACCCTCACGTTCATGGATGCCTACCGCATGATCTCTCTTTACCAGAGGCGGATCACGGTCGCCAAGGCCGATGAACTGGTGGACGCCTGGCGGACTCTGGAAGCCATCCGCCGCCAGGTGAACGCGGTTTGGGCGCGGCGCACAGAGATCGAGCCTTGCTACGAGATGCGCAAACGCCCGCCTGTCTTGGAAATTCTCAAACGCCTGCCGCGCACCAACTGCGGCCTTTGTGGCGAGTCGACCTGCATGGCGTTTGCGGCTCGGGTATGGCAGGGCCAACGGCCGGCCCACCAGTGCCAACCGATCTTCGCGGGAGACTACACCCACCTCAAGGATGCACTCGTGGAAATCTGCGCCGGTCTGGGAATGGCCTCGTAACCTTCGGCCTGAGTGGCAACGGTCAGCTTGAGCCTGAAGGCAGAGAGCAACCTGGCGCTTTCGTGGAGAAGTGGGCAGAAGAAGTGGGGCCGGCCGAGGAGCCGACCTATCGCCTCAAGCTCGCGGTCTATGAGGCCTTCGCGCGGCGATCGACCACCCGAGGAGAAGGCTGATATCACCCTGTGGGCCTGGTGTGACCAGGATCGCTTCATCGTCGACGTCATAGTATCGGTCCCATGGGCCAAAGTCGGTAGGGCGGGCCGTCAGCTGCCCCGTGGTGGCGGTCCTAGCCTACCTCAGGGGGTGTAAGCCCAGGTGTCGGCAAAGGGAGTGTCGGCGTTACCGATCCCTCCGAAGAGGATCACCTCGCCGGCCGACCCACCAAGGACCATGGCGTGACCGTCACGGGCGGCGGGTACTGGGCCCCTGGGCGCGAGTTCCACCCAGCGCAAAGTAAAGGGATCGAACACCTCAGTGTCGTCGAGGTCCTCGTCGTTTGGAGATCTGCCGGCTCTGCCGCCCTCCATGATCATCTTCCCGCCGTTCTGCACGTATATGTAGACCATGGCATGTCCCCTGCGGGCGGTCGGCAATGGACCGGCGGGGTTAAGGTTGGTCCATGAGTTGGCGGCAGGGTCATAAGCCCAGGTGTCGTTCAGGTCACCACCGGTGCCGAGCCCCCCAAAGAGGATCATCTTGGCCGTGGGAGGGTCGTAGGCCATCGCTGAGAGGTCGCGGGCGGGCGGCACGCTGCCTGAAGGGTGAAGCTGGGTCCAGGTGTTGGCGCTGGGGTCGTAGGCCCAGGTGTCGAATAAGAAGTCCGGTGCTCCGCCGAACCCCCCGAAAAGGATCACCTTTCCGCTCACCGGGTCAAAGGCCATCGAATGGTACACCCGAGCCGAGGGCAACTGACCGGACGGGTTGAGGTTAGTCCACGTGTTGGCCGCCGGGTCGTACGCCCAGGTGTCGTTCATGTAGCCGGCAGAGCCTTGCCCTCCAAACATGATCACCTGACCATTGGCCGGATCATAGACCATGGCTTGGCCCTGGCGAGGCGAGGGCAATGGGCCGGACGGACTCAGCTCGGTCCAGGTGTTGGTGGTTCGCTCGTAGACCCAGGTGTCGTTCGCAGGCCCGACGGTGGTCTCCCCTCCAAACAGGATCGTCTTTCCGCTTACGCCGGCCGAGAGGTAGACCATAGAATGGCCGTAACGGGCAGGTGGAACGGTGCCGGAGGGGTTTAGGTTTCTCCAGAAGTTGCCCGTTTGGTTGTGGACGAGCAGGTTATGCAGGAGCTGGGCGCATTCCCCACGCGTCGCGTCCTTGGTGAAGTCGAAAGTCTCTCCCAACCCTTGCAGACCAGCCAAGAGCCCAGCATAGGCCGCTTTCCTTGCCCAGGGGTAGTGCACGGGAGAGAAGTCACCGAAGGGGGGAGTGTAGTCGGCGGGGGGATCGGGCAGTTGGGCGGCCCGAGCCACCAAGGTGACGAGTTGAGCACTCGTAAGGTGGTCGGCCGGCGCGAAGGTGGTGGCTGTCTTCCCCGCGGTTATGCCGTTCTTCCAGACCACTGCCACGTACTTGTCAGGGTAGAAAGGGTCGCTGGGGTCCTGGCCGGTCGGCACGTCCGTGAAGGGATCGGTGTCGGCCGCGGAGACGGGAAGACCGAGCGACTTGACGATCATCTTGGCGAACTGCTGGCGGGTTACCGGGTTGTCGGGGCGGAAGGTGCCGTCCGTAAAGCCGTTTATCACCTGGCGCCCGGCCAGATCCGAGATGGCGGTGAAGTACGGGTGGCTTGGCGGGACATCCGAGAAACCAGCGGCGTGGGCGGTACCCGAAAGCGCAACAATCACCGCGAGGGCAAGAAGCACAAGAAGGATGAGCCTCTCGTAGCTCTTCATCCTCTTCACCTTTCCAAGAAGGAGCGAGCCGCTAGCTGCCATTTGCATCCCCGGGGTCAGAATGAGTCAGACGGACCAAAGATTCCCCGGAGTGAGGAAGCGAAACCAAAGGAGAGCGTTGAGCCGACGCGTCAGGGCTGGGGCAGGGCGGCTGCAGAATGGATGGCGTCTAGAGCGCTTGCCTGACGATCACCACTTGGTCATGGTGTTCGTTCCCGGCTGGTAAGTAGCGGGAGTGGTGCAGGCGATCCCGCGGCCGGCTACGCGAGGCCGGGAAAGTAGTCCGTTCGTATGCGGTTCCGCTTAACTCCCAACCGGGCTATCGCCTTCTTGGCTGCGGCGACCATGTCCGGCGGGCCAGACACGAAGAAGATGCGATCGCGATAATCCGGTACTTCTTGCGCAATGAGATTCTCGTCGATGTGGCCGGTCCTTCCGTCCCAGCTTGAGGGTACTTGACGAAGATCGGTCAGGATGTGCACGGTGCGTATCCCGAGCCGCTCCGCTGCCTGCTCCAACAGCCCGTCATAGGCGATGTCCTCGACCCGCCTATTCGCGTATAGCACCACGACAGCGCGTCTGTCGCCGGTATCGAGCATATATTTGATCATGCTCTTGAATGGGGTTATCCCGATGCCCCCGGCAATAAAAGCGACCTTCTCGGCTTTGTCGTCGGGCAAGACGAAGTCTCCGGCCAAGTGCCCAGCCGCAATCCGTTCGCCCTTCTTCATGCTGAGGAGCCGGCGCTTGAACGAACTCGGCCGGGAATGGAACTTCACGCCTATCTTCACCTCCCGTTCCGTCGGCGAAGACGAGAGTGTGAGGAACCTTCGGTTGCCTCTGCCGTCCGCACGGTCGTGAGGGAGTGTCCATTCCATGTACTGGCCTGGTTTGAAGCGCAATCTTCTCTCATTATGGAAGACGAACTCATAGATGTCCGGAGCCAACTTTCTTCTCTCTTTCAGGGAAAGCATGAGGTTTGTCTTTGGACTGACCATGTATGAGAACACGTTGCCCACGAGCAGCGCGATCTCCGGGGTGAAGTAGAAGCTCCCGAGGTGCGTCTGCGGAACAAAGAGCAGGCCCACGAGCGCTCCGTACCACAGTTGTAACGCCTTGGTAGGGGGCGTCGTGAGCGGTTCTGTGAGCATGGCGAACGCGAAGAACAGCAGCGGAGAGTGGACGACCAGCTCGCGGAGAGTCGGTATGAACTGGGTTCCAGCAAAGACAGCAAAACCCAAAACGGTGAGGAGTACGGCGATGAAGAAGGCCCAGACGAGGTCGAATCTCCGCATCTTGTAAACAACGAGAATGCCGCCCACCAGAACGATGGGCAGCATCAGGAGGTTACCCACCCACCAACTGGCGGAGTGGTTCAGGAACAGCGATGTCATGACGACGGCAAGAGCGGCCGGATTGAAGATATGGCGCCGACGCGGCGCGATGATGTACTTCGAAGCGGTGGCCAGGACCGCGGCGCACGCGAGGAAGGGCAAGTTTGCAGAGGTAGCAGTGGGCGAGATGATGAGGGCCAAGATGAGCGCCGTGATGTATACCGACTCGTTACTGGTGGCAGCTTCGAAAACCCTGGCGAAGATCGCGTTGGAGACGATTGATACGGCGAGCAGGAAGACGGTCGAGGCCAGGATGTTGGCGGCGCTATAAGGCAGCAGGCCCACCAAGGAGAACAGCACGCCGGCAAGGACCAGGATGGCGAGCCAGACGAGGATCAGCCGGTACATGGTGACGCCGCCAAGGACTCGGTCCAGGCGTCTGATCATGGCGTCACCCTTGAGCCGGGATCGACCAGCCGCCGGACCACATGGTCCGCGAACCCGCTCGTCATGGTCGCCATGCCCGTCTTGTCGATCAGATACCCCTCGAATCCCGACAGTTCCTCGATGAAGTGGATGCCCTCCAGGCCCATGGCAAAGGCCGCAGTCGCGAAGCGGTCAGCTTCGTAGACGTTTGGGCCCAGCACGGTGACGCTCACGATCTCGTCGATGGGACGGTCCTCGGAGGAGAGCGGGTTGTAGATATGTTGTCCCCTCACGTAAGTGCCGGAGGTGGCGATGCCGATGTCGCTTAAGCGCAGGACCTTAATCACCTCTTGCGGATTGAAAGGGTTCCGGATGCCCACAACCCAGTATTCTTGCTCGTCGTTGAGGCCGGAAAGTTGGATGTCTCCTCCCGCGTCCACGAAGAAGTCCCACACGCCTTCCTTTCTCAGCATCTCAGAAGCGTTGTGAACCGCCCAGCCTTTGACTATCCCCACAGGATTAAACATGCCGTTCTTGAAGACATCGAAGTAGCCCTTGGTCTCAAGTCGGGTCTGCTCGGCCAAACGCATGATGGTCCTCATATCTTCGCTGTAGTCGCTCGGGCGGAGGATTCCTTCGTTTAGGCGGGTCGTCTCACTGGTGGCCTTATAGGGGCTGAACGTGTCCTCCACGTACTGGAAGTACGCGAACAGGCGCTCGAAATGCCCGGCATCGGCCTTCTGCCCCGCTATCTCGATCGTGACAGGCATGTCCATCAGGATGCGCTGTTCTTTCATAGCCCGTGATGCTCCCTGCCGGCGTTCTTGCCTGCGCGGCTGCCTCAAGCCTTCGCTTGACTCAGAGCAGATTGCAGGGACTGGACAAACGCTTCGCTGGTCAAGGTCGCGCCGCTGACCGCCTGTACGTTGGCACTCTGCGCTTGGATCGCTTCTTGCCTAAGGATCGGGGTCGCCTGGCTGTTTATGGATTGTGACCGTCGTCGGTCTGTGGGCTGGCTCAAGAACTGGACGTCGGTCAGTCGGCCATTCTTGATTACGGCCTTCACCTGCACCGTGCCGTACAAGGCGTCGGCCTGGCTACCGGTGTAGCTTCCGTTCTTGTAGCCGCTCGTTCCAGCGGCAACCCCGGCTGAACCCTGCCGGGGCGCGGAGGAGGTGACCGTGGACGCGGGCTGCGTGCTCGCGGTCGCTCGAGTTGCCAGCCCCTGGCGCGACTGGACCGCGTAGATGGTAAAGGCAGCTATGGTGAACGCGGAGAGTATGAACTTCTTCATCCCAACGGCTCCTTCTGGCGCTTTGCCCGCGAAGTATCTCCCATGGGCAGTAAAGTTCTTCTAAAGTCTGGTTACACTTGTGGAATCGGAGCACGATCGTTACAGACGGAGCCTCATCTGCCCGGAGAGCCGTCGCTCCTGCCGGGCACGACTCCATGCCCCTCTTAGGGGCGCTCGAAAATGGCAGCGGCAGCGTGTCTGGCCTCGGAGAGAAACCGAGAGGGCGCCAACAGGTCTCGGGCCGCCTGGATCACGACGTTGAGGAATCACTCAAGTTCGCGGCGGCTTTGGTGTCGATCAAGATGGAGACGCCCGGGGCGTTCGCGGGAACCCTGGATCAGGTCTTAGAGCGAGTCAGGACCCATCACCAGTAGATCCGGCTTGCTCCCGCTCAGTACACGTTGGAAGTGGTGGCGAGCGACGAGGACCTGAGCAGGCCTCGTCGCTCGCCACCACGGTGCGTGTTCCGTAGATTATCGGGGCAGAGTACCGCCCAGTGTCGGGTACGGCTTGTCGAAACCGTACTGCTGCCATTTGTCGACCACCTTCTTGGTGGTAGCTTCATCCAGCACAACCGGGATGGGCTTCTTCTCCCACTCGATCGGTATGGTGGCGTCAATCAGAATCGTGGAACCGAAGGTCTTCTGTCCGATGGGAAGGGCCGGGTCGAACGGCGTGGGTCGCATCTTGTTCAGCAGCTGGGTGTCCGGTACCGGGTTGTAGCGGCAGGCCAGCGACCACCACACTCCGGCCATGTCGTCGGCTGCGATGTCTTCGTCCACGACAATCACGCCTTTGATCCCGAAATGTCCGGTTGGGCTACACGCAACCGCCTCCAGGATCCGTTGGGCATGGGCCGGGTAGGCGATCTTGGCTGAGACGATAGCCCAGAACCTACCGGCCGCCTCGGGCGGGACATAGACCGACTTGACACCCGGCACCTTCATCGTCCCCAGATCCGCCCAGAGAGCAGCGGTCAGGGTTATGGTGTTGATGATATGAGTATCACCTATCGGGCGTCCCACCGTGGTCACTACGAAGATGGGGTCTCTCCGGCGATACATGCGTGTGACCGTCATCGGAGGTTTCGGGGTCCCTGCACCGCTGGCGCCGTAGTAGCCGACGTACTCGCCAAGGGGGCCCTCTGGCCGCCAATTGGCCTGATCCAGGTCGAGCTCACCCTCCAGGATGTACTCAGCGTTAGCCGGCAGCTTGAGCCCGGTAAGATCGCTCTTGAACACCTCCACCGGCTCGCCCATCATCGCGCCTATGACCCCGTATTCGTCCTGCTGCTCCGGTACCCGGGCCGATCCGACGACGAAATGGAAGATGTCGCAACCGCAGTAGATGGCGATAGGCATCTTGGTCTTGCCGCTCTTCAGGTACTTGTCGATGTGGTGTTTGCCATGCTTCGTCCCGATCCAGATATTGCATCCGAGGGTCTTCTCGTCCAATACCTGGGCGCGGTAGGTGCCCAGGTTGGTCCAGCCGGTTTCCGGGTCCTCGGTGACGAA
Organism: uncultured Thermoleophilia bacterium; assembly: GCA_963772095.1. Lineage (GTDB taxonomy): Bacteria > Actinomycetota > Thermoleophilia > RBG-16-64-13 > RBG-16-64-13 > Chersky-299. The sequence continues at coordinate 214,625 of CAVYVU010000017.1, read as the reverse complement.
ACAGGTCGCCAGGCCGAAATAGCGGCCGCCGTCTTGGGGATACATCCGTGGCACGGGGATGTCCCAGAGGTTGATGTCATCGCCCTCGAGCACCTCGTAAATCGACGGGACGCCTTCCACGACGACAGGGTCGACGCTCTTGCCTTCCTCGTGGATAGCCATCCAGTCTTTCGCTACCTCGCACAGCGTGTAGTGAGATGGCCTGTTGCACGTGATGGCCATCTTCTTCGCTGTGCTGCAGGTGCTCGCAAGAACCGGCACCTTGTAGCCCTTGACGTTCTCAAATAGCAGTGCCGGTCCTTGCTGCCGCTCGTTCAGGGTGGCGATATGCCCCAGCTCCAGCTCCCAGTCGACCTCGGTGGTTATCCGCTTGAGTTCGCCCTCGGCCTCGATGGCCGCGATCCACTGCCTCAGATCCTTCATGCTTCATCCCCTCTTACCTTCTCAGCAGCATTTCGGTGAAACCGGACACGTCTTCCTGCCTGCGGGCTCTAGGTGCCGAATAAGCCGGCTCTCCATGGTCAGTGATTCGGGTAGGTTGGTGCACTCACACAAGCGCGCTACGAGCAGTGCCGATCCCCGGTGTCGCACCTCCCCAGCCTGCATTGCGCAAGCGCGCACACCAATGGCAGAGCAAATGCAAAAGAATGTTCCAAGAAAAGGGTGATGATGTCAATATTCCGGTACGGCCTCATCACTTGTCGTTGACATGTCACTTGGGGCGTAGCAGGTCCGACGGGCATCGTCAAGTTCGATCCGGATGTATGGCCCTGGGCTTGCGCGCGCAAGCCCAGGGCTTCTTGTCGGAAGAAACCGAGCGAGCCGGAGGAAAAGGTGAGGGAGCTTCTGCTCATTAGGCACGGCGAGGCGCAAGGGATTGCGCCGGGGGTGCCGCTAGAGTCGGAGGCTCACATCATGCTCCCCCAATGCCATGGAGAAGATCTTGTCTTCCAGATAGTTTGCAGTCTTGAGATCGAGGCAGCGCGGTCCAGGAATGCCGGTCTGCAGGCATTCTGCAATGTGCAGTCCCAAATGGGTTGACTTGCAGATGTGTGGAGTAAGAACATACAATGCTTGCGTTGAATCGTATCTAGAGGGGGGAAAGCATGCGTGCTTCACACAAAGCAATGGCCATCTTGGGTGTTCTAACGGCGGTGATCGTCTTCGCGATTGTTGGCGCGGGGTGCGGTGGCTCCACTGCTACCACTGGAGCGACCTCCGCAAGTGGAGGCAATACCGGGGGACCCGCACCGGGCAAGGTTTATAAGATCGGCATCACTCAGATCGTTACGCACCCCGCGCTCGACGCCACGGTCACGGGGTTTATCCAGGCCCTTGCCCAAGCGGGATACGTCGAGGGTAAGAACGTCACCTTCGACAAGGAGAACGCCCAGGGCGACATGGCCAACGCCACAGCAATCGCACAGAAGTTCGCAAGCGAGAAATTGGACTTGATACTCTCCGTGGCCACGCCTACCAGCCAAGCGGTGGCAAAAGCCACGACGACAATCCCGATCGTCTTCGCGGCCGTCACTGACCCAGTCGCAGCGGGCCTTGTCAAAAACGCTAACGCACCCGAGGGCAACGTCACAGGCGCCTCGGACATGCTGCCCGTTCAACCTCACCTCGACCTGATCAAGCAGCTGGTCCCAAATGTCAAGACAATCGGTCTTCTCTACAATGCCGGCGAAACCAACTCGGTGACGTTGGTTGAGAAAGAGAAGACGGCCGCTGCGGCCATGGGCCTGAAGGTCGTTGAAGCTACGGCCGCGAGTTCCTCCGAAGTGCTCGCCGCCGCACAGTCTCTCGTGGGCCGGGTCGATGCAATCTCGGTACTTACCGACAACACTGTCGTTTCGGCGCTGGATAGCGTGATCAAGGTTTGTCAAGACAACAAGATCCCCCTGATCGCCGGTGATATCGACAGCGTCAAAGCGGGAGCAGTCGCCGCTTATGCATTTGACTACACCGATCATGGAAAGCAGGCTGGACAGATCGCCGTGCAGGTCCTTCAAGGTACTCCGATTTCGAAAATACCCGTCCAGTACGCGCAGAACCTCCAACTGGCCATAAACCTGAGTGCGGCCACCGCCATGGGGGTAACCATCCCCGACGCGCTGAAAGCTAAGGCTAATACGACCTTCTAGCTCACCAACAGCGCGATTCACGGCATGAAGCGAGTGCCACCAGATGCAGGGGCTCCGCGGCCCCGCCATCTGGTGGCCTCTCGCACCTGACTACAGGCGCACGCGGAGTGGTGCATTAGTGGAGTCGGTGATAACCAGTGCGCTCGAGCAGGGCCTTCTGTATGGCTTCATGGTCCTCGGGGTCTTCTTGACTTTTCGGGTCTTGGACTTCCCTGACTTGACGGTGGACGGAAGTCTTCCTCTGGGAGCGGCGGTAACGGCTGTCATCATCACCGCGGGCCACTCTCCCTGGTTGGCAACTATCGCCGGTACTGCTGCAGGCTTGGGTGCAGGCCTCATAACCGGGCTTCTCCACCTTCTTCTGAAATCGGGAGACAGCAATTCCACCAACTATGGGCCCAAGCTGCTTGCCGGCATTCTCGTCATGACCAGTCTCTACACGGTGAATCTACGCATCATGGGGGGCAGCAACATACCCCTCCTCCGTCAGAAAAACGTCTTCGACCAGATCGGTAAGTGGCTGTCGGTACACATGACCGGATGGTGGCTCATCCTTGCGCTGGCCATACTCATGCTGATAGTCAAGTATGTACTTGACTGGTTCTTGCACACCGAACTGGGTCTTGCTCTGCAGGCCACCGGCGACAACGAACAGATGCTTCGTTCGCTTGGAGTCAACACTAACGTGGTGCGTGTGCTCGGGCTCGGCCTGGCGAACGCACTTGTCGCCCTGAGTGGCTCGCTGGTCGCTCAGTACCAAGGGTTCGCGGACGTGGGCATGGGTATCGGTACGATCGTGGCCGGCCTAGCCGGGGTCATCATCGGCGAGGTGCTTTTCGGAACGAGAAGCATCAGTTGGGTCCTTTTTAGCGCAATTGGCGGCTCGATAGTCTTCCGGCTGCTTATCTCCGTCAGCTTGAGGCTTGGAATCGCTCCAACGGATCTGAAGTTGTTTACAGCCCTTCTGGTGGTGGTGGCGTTGTCTCTGCCCACCGTCAGGCGGAAAGTGATAAGAATGTGAGCGATCCAGCCGGTCTTCTCGTGCAGGACCTCAAGAAGGTCTTCTTCCCTCGCACAATCAATGAGGTCGTGGCTCTGAACGACATCAGCCTTGAGGTCAACCCCGGCGATTTCATCACGATAATCGGCTCGAACGGATCAGGCAAATCGACCCTCTTGAACGCCATCGCGGGCACCGTGCCTGTCACTGCCGGCACCGTTCGACTTGAGGGCAAAGACATAACCAACCTCGCTGAGCACACGAGAGCAAAACTGATAGGACGGGTCTTTCAGGATCCCCGCGCGGGGACGGCGCCCTCTATGTCCATTCAAGAAAACATGGCCATGGCCTATCTCCGGGGGCGCCGAAGGGGTCTGCGGCCTGGGGTACCCGCAAGACTGAGACGGCAGATGAAAGAGCAGTTGGCCGAGCTCGACATGGGTCTGGAGACCCGCCTAAATGCTCAGGTAAACAAACTGTCCGGGGGCCAGCGACAGGCAATGTCGCTTCTGATGGCCACTGTGGCCGAACCGCGACTACTGCTCCTGGATGAACACACCGCTGCGCTTGATCCCAAAGTCGCCGCAACGATCATGGATCTCACGGGTAAGATCGTCCAGGAACGCAAATTGACCACTCTAATGGTTACGCACAACATGGAGATCGCGCTCCAGCTGGGGCAACCGCCTCATGATGATGCACGCGGGTCGGATCATCCTAGATATGACCGGCGCTCAGAAGGAGACCTTGACAATACCGGGTCTCATCCGGAAGTTCCACGAAGTCAGCGGTGAGACCCTCGCCGTGGACCGAATGCTGCTCGAGTAGCCCACGAAAGGCCCAGCGTGAGGAATGCGGTGCAAGCACTGAGTCCTTCTTTCCTCGTGCAGCTCACGGATTCGTGCTCTCCGTGAATGGCCTCGTCGCACACGAGCCTCTTCGTGATGTGTGACGGCCATTGCCGGGGATCAGGGATGCTCAGGTGGTGTTCCTAGAAGCAGCTCTCGCCGCGCCCCAAGGCCGCGATGTTTCGTAATTGCGAAATTCTGCAATAATGGTCACATGAGCAAGGAACGCGAACGCCCATCCATGCCGCAGTGTTCGCGGCGCTCGCCAATCCCACGCGCCACGAGCTGATGCATCTGCTGTGCAAAGGCGCCCTTACGCCCAGCGAACTGGCGGAAGCGCTGGAGGTGAGCCGGCCGAATGTGTCTCAGCATCTGGCCGTCCTCCAGGGCGAAGGGCTGGTGAAACGGTCTCGTCGGGAGGGCCGCGTACGGTGGGAGGTCATCGACCCCCGTCTCTCGGAGGCCTGCGAGATCATCGACGAGATCCTCGGTCGCCACCTGGCCGACAGAGCACACGTACTCGAAAGCTAGTGGCTCCGTTGTGCGAGAACAATGAAGATACCGCCGACCGCCTCGTGCCACTTGCCACAAGTAGCCGGCTTCAACGCCGTCAAATCCACGTAAACGATCCTCAGGAGAAAGAATGATCGCCGTGAACCAGCACTTCTGTCCACAGAACCACGCTTGCCCCGCGGTGGGGCGCTGTCCTGTCGGAGCGCTCATCCAGGACAGCATCTCCTCGGCGCCGCGCATCGATCGGGAGTTATGCACCGAGTGCGGCGCGTGCAGCCAGGTCTGCCGCGTGTTCTCGCGGGTCTCGGACAATGTCGGGGTGCTCTGATGGCACAAGTCGATCTGGTCTGCAGGGAGTGCAAACACGTTTTCGAGTTGGTGACGCGCGTGGCCCTCAAGCCCAAGCAGAAGCGCTGCCCGGAGTGCGGATCGAATGCCGTCCGCCAGACCTTCGCCAGCTTCCTGCGCAACGGCCCGCTGTCTGACCCGAACTGTGGCGGCCCCACCCGCACGATCTACGGCTGAGGCTGATGCCTCGCGGCGCGGTCGCGCCGCTCGCTCGGGCTTCGGTTGCCGACAGGGGATGCGGACGAGAGGTCTCGCCGCGATTTCGGTCTTGATGCATGCGACAGCAGGGCGAACGCGAGCGGCCAGAAAGCGACATTCGTTGGACAAGCCTTGTCGTGAAACACGTGGACCTGCTCTTAGCCACAAAGCGACCCTCACTTGAGGACGTCACCTACCCGTCCGCGTGTGTCGAGGGTGCCGCGCAGTGGCGGAGCTGAAGTCACTGCCGCCCCAGCGTCAGGGCGCCATTCGAGAAGTGGTCATCGCTAGGGCTCATGGTCGGGCTGTCGTGATGCGAAGATGCGAATTCCGCGGGCGGGATCAGACCGGCGGGCGCGGAGGCCGACGTGAGAACCAGCCAAGGCGCAACCCTGCCTGGGTCCCCCCAGACCAAGAATAGCGGTCCTGCTAGCACCAGTTCGTCGCCGAAGACAGAGCCGTTCCCGTTTTCCCGGCGGCCGTATTAGACTAAAGTCAGGCAGTAGCTGCGGGTTGATAGGTGTGACAAAGGCAATGTGCGACGGAGGCGTCATGGGGCACGGAGGCCACTTGGGGAAAGAGCATCGGGCACTTGCCGATCGGCTACGACATGGGGCGCTCGCCATGGTCGAGCCGGCAGATCCGACCGCAAAAGCAGCCTGGCAGGATATTCTCGAGACCCTATTCTCACCCGACGACGCGGCTCTGGCCGCCAAGCTACCAGTGCTACCCACGTCGGTGGAGCGCATCGCCCGCCGGATGCGGCTGGAGAAGGAAGGCGTGCGCGCCCGGCTTGAGGCCATGGCCGACAAGGGTCTCGTGCTGGACCTCACCGACCAGCGCGACGGAGAAACGCTCTACATGCTCGCGCCACCGATGGTCGGGCTCTTCGAGTTCTCCATGATGCGCTTAGCCGATCACCTGCCCAAGGCGAAGCTGGCCCAGGCTTACGACATCTACCTGCATGACCCGCGCTTCATGGAGGAGGCATCCGGGGCCGATACCGTGATCGGCCGGGCCTTGGCCCACGAATCAGCGCTCTTCGATGATCTGTTGTCGGAAGTGCTCGACTGGGAACGGGCCGACGCCTTGGTCGAGGACGCGAACAGGCTTAGCGTCACCAACTGCTACTGCCGTCACAAGGCCCATCACCTGGGCACTGCTTGTGAGACCCCGATGGAGATGTGCATGAGCCTGAACAGAGGAGCCGACTATTTGATCCGCCACGGTCTGGCCCGAGAGATCAGCCGAGAGGAGGGTCTGCAGGTCTTGGCGGCAGGCCGCGAAGCAGGCCTCGTCCACATCGCAGACAACGTGCAACAGAAGGTAACGTACATCTGCAGTTGCTGTTCTTGCTGCTGTGAAGAGCTCCACTCGGTGCGCGTGGGCCATTCGGTCGTCGTGCCCAGCGGCTTTCAGCCTCTGGTCGACACAGAAAGCTGTAATGGCTGCGCTCGCTGCCTCCGTGCTTGCCCGGTGGAAGCCATCTCACTGGTTGCCCGGCGGTCTGTCTCAGCCGGCGAAGCGAGTACTGGAAAGCGCCCGGTCGCCCTGGTCGATTACGATCGCTGTGTTGGTTGCGGCGTGTGCGTCGGTTCGTGTCGCCAGCACTCTCTCCAGTTGCAACGTCGCCCGCAGCAGCGGCACATCCCTGCAAACACGGTCGAATTCTTGACCCGAGCAATGCTCGAGCGGGGGAGACTCGCGGACCTTCTCATCGACGGCACCGCTGGGAGGGGACCGGCCTTCGCGAATGCTGTGCTCAGGACGATCCTTTCCCTGCCCCCGGCCGAGCGTCTGGTGGCCGCCGAGCAGGTCCGCTCACGATTCGTGCGGTTCGCGCTATCGAAGGCTTGATCGCGCAGCTTGCCGGCCGCGGGTAAGCTTCTTCTCGTCGATGTGATTGGGGAGCGGGCGATTGGAGCAGTGAGCTGGCGCCGCCCAACGGCTCCGGTGGAACGGTCTGAAGAAGGTAGCATTTCCTTCATCGCAAACCACGCCGGAACGATCCTTCGGACGGTCGTGGAGAGCTGATTCCGCGTTGGGCAGCGAAGGGAGTAATTTCATCGGGAGAGTCTGATGACGCTGGTGGGCAAGGAAATTCTTGTACAGTTTCCTGTCTCGCCGGGCTGCCCGCTGGGAAGATCCGATGTCGGCTGCAACGGCGCACGCGCGGAAGACCCCGCCGCCCGGTGGAGACGGTCGGTGCCGAAACCTCGTGTAGCTGAGACACTGGTGGCATGACTTCTTCTGGCTGGCGAACTTCATCGGGAAAACCTCCTACCCTGCTATTCTCCGGCCAGGGCGCCTGGGGCGAAGTCGCCCCGGCTTTGCTTCTCACCGAGCCGCGGCGAATCCTGACGGCTCTAGTGGCCGAGGACGTCCCAGGGTTGTTGGCCGAGGTCGAGGTGGAGCAGGGCCGCGGACGCTTCGTGGCTGGGTATCTAAGCTACGAGGCCGGCTCCGCCTTCGGCCTCTCGACTCACGCTCCTTCGACTGACGTGCCTTTAGCGTGGATGGCGGTCTACTCACCCGAGCGCGCACAGAAGCTCGCGCCACGCGACCTCCGGCCTGCTCTCACGCCGCCCAGTCTCTTTCTGACCGGCGAACATCTGAACGTGAGCCGGGCTTCCTACGAAACCGCCATCGGCAGGATCAGGGAGCTCATCGCCGCCGGGGACACCTATCAAGTGAACTACACCTGTCACGCTCGGTTCTCTCTAAACGTAGATCCCTCGGAGCTCTTCCTCGTCCTGCTGGACTCGCATCCGGTTCCTTTTGCGGCCTATCTCGACCTGGGGGACGCGCAGATACTCAGCTTGTCCCCCGAGCTGTTCCTCAGCCGTCGCGGGGAGACCCTGGAAAGCCGGCCTATGAAAGGGACTATCCGCCGGGGAAGGACCAAAGAGGAGGACATGGAATTGGCGGCGGCGCTCCGGGCTAGTGAGAAAGACAGAGCCGAGAATCTGATGATCACCGACATGGTGCGGAACGATCTGGGACGCATCTGTCGGACCGGTTCCGTGCGCTGGCCAGCCGTGTTTTGCGTGGAGAAGTATCGCAGCCTTATGCAGATGACGAGTACGGTCATCGGGAAGGTGCGTGATGACGTCGGCCTTAGTGGCATATTCGAAGCGACCTTCCCGGGCGCCTCGATCACCGGGGCGCCCAAGCACCGCACCATGCAGATCATTCGTGACCTGGAGCCGGAGCCCCGTGGCGTCTACACCGGCGCCATCTGCCTCTTCCTGCCCGGCGGGGACTTCACCTGTAATCTCGCCATCCGCACGCTCGTGCATGAAGGAGGTTTCTTCGACCTGGGTGTGGGCGGGGGGATAGTCTGGGATTCTCGGGCCGAGAGCGAGTACGAGGAGGCACTGCTCAAGTCGCGGTTCCTCTCCAACATCACTCTGGGGCTCACGCTGTTTGAGACGATGCTCTTGGACGAGTCTCGCGACTATCGCTTCAAAGCTGAACACTTGAAGCGACTTGGCGATTCAGCCGAATACTGGGATTACCCCTTCGACCTGCGCACGACCAAGCGGCGGATGGCCGAGTTCGCGCGCCGGGCCAGCCAGGTCCCGGTGGTCGTGCGTCTCCAGCTCCGAGCCGATGGCACGATGACGTTCGAAGAGCGTAAGCTTTCCCCGGCACCCTCATCGCCGGTGCGCTTGTTGCTTGCCGAGGGAATCACCGATTCGAGGGACCGCTTCCTTTACCACAAGACGAACCGGCGCACCTTCTACGACGCGGAGCGTGAGGCAGCCACCAGCTCAAGGTTCTTCGAGGTTATCTTCTCCAACGAGCGCGGCTGCGTGACTGAGGGCGCCATCACCAACCTGTTTGCCAGGTTCGGCGAGCGTTGGGTCACACCTCCCGTTTTTGACGGACTACTGCCCGGCATCTGGCGCGAGGCCTTCATCCGGCAGGTGGGCGCGCAAGAACGGTCCCTTACCGGCGCAGAACTTCAGACGGCCGACGAGATCGTCGTCGGGAACTCAGTGCGGGGCGGCGTGGTAGTCGGAGAAGTGTGGGGTGGCGGGAAGATGCTGTGGTCCGTCGGTGCCGGGCGGCGCTCTCAAACTCGTCGGGGAGAAGCGGAATGATTGTCGTGACAGGGGCAACGGGCCACGCAGGCAACGTGCTTGTACGCAGCCTGGCTGCCGAAGGGGCGGCGGGGCTGCGCGCGGTGGTGGCGCCGGGCAGGAGCACTGTCTCCATCGCCGATCTCGATGTGGAGGTGATCGAGGCCGATGTGCGCCGCTACGACTCCCTCGTCCAGGCCTTTCACGGGGCCGACGTGGTCTTTCATCTGGCGGGTATCGTGTCCATCGCCGGGGGCGGGACGAAGCGGCTGCGCGAAACCAATGTAGCTGGCACTCGCAACGTCCTCGCCGCCTGCCGGGAGGCTGGTGTGGGTCGCCTCGTGTACACGAGCTCAGTCCACGCCTTTGTGGAGTGGCCGTGGGGGACCTGTCTTGAGGAGACCAATACCATCGATCCCCTCCGCGTCCGCGGTCCCTATGCGAAGACCAAGGCCGAAGCCACTCTCCTCGTATTGGACGCCGCAAGGGAAGGTCTCGACGCAGTCGTTGTCTATCCCTCCGCCATCGTCGGGCCCTACGATTTCCGTCCCTCCGACCTCGGTCAGCTAATGCTCGATTGTTTTCATGGCCGCCTCAGGGCCTACGTCCGGGGCGCTTACAACTTCGTCGACGTGCGGGATGTGGCGCAAGGATTGATGGCCGCGGCCAAGAAGGGCCGCCGTGGGGAGGGTTACATCCTAGCCGGCCACCAGATGACAGTGGGCGACCTGATCCACACCGTGGAGCTCATCACGGGAGCTCCAGCTCCGCGCTGGCGTATTCCTTTCGGTTTCACGCGCGCGGTCAGCTTCCTCATCCCTGCTTACTATTGGATCACCCGTCAGCGGCCCCTCTTCACCACCTACTCGCTCGATGTCATCTCCTCCAACTGCTTTATGAGTCACGAAAAGGCTTATCGTGAGCTCGGTTTCTCCCCTCGCCCCCTTCGGGAGACGATGGAGGACACCGTGGGCTGGTTCGCGGGGCAGGGGATGCTGTAGAGACAAACCTCGACCAGGACGATCGGGAAAGGTTGCCTGGTCGAGGTCACCATTCTTGCGCAGCACCGACGATGAGTGTCGACTCCTCGGGCGCGCACCTCGCTGTAACTGTTGCGGCTACGGCCAGGTGCGCGCCTCGCGGCGCGCGTCATCGCGCCGGGCTTGCTACGCGGTCGTCTGAGTCCCGCGCTTGCGCAGTCCCAAAAGCAGAGGCACCCCGGCGAGCAGCACGAGCAGGATGCCGGGGATAACGAAGAACCACGTGAAGAGACGGAAGCTCGGCAAGCTATCGACCTGCTGGTAGTTCGTCACGTTCGCCTGCATCACATCCACCAGCGGCTTGTAGTGGTCGAGACCCGGTGGCACATTAGCGAAGACGGGCACCAGCTGGGGGAGGCCGCCGAGCAGGCCGGCCATCGCCGGGAACTGCGATCCAAGGAACTGCTGCACCTGATCCGGCGACATGTTGAGCTGTTGAGCGAGCGCCGCGATGAGCTTGGGCGCCTCGCTCGCAAGCTGCGGTCCCGCTTCAGCGATTGGACGCAGTTGCACGAACGTCTTGTTGTAGTAGTCGGCCGTCTGGCTCACGCTGGCCGGCTGCATGATCGGCCGGAAGTTGTCCAGCATGGTCTGTCCGGCGCCCGCCTTACTGGGCATGGACATCGCAAAGGGCATCACGATCAACGCGATACCGATAACGAGCACAGGCCAGAAGAACAGTTGCTTCCTGTCTTTCATCGGATTCCCCCCTCGTTGCACGTATCAGTCTTGCTCCAAGGTCAGTGTACACACTTTGCGGATCCGCTCTACGACCGCATGGTTCGCGGTGACGAACTGGCGAAGGGGCATTCCGGCATGATCCGTGGGGTCTAGGAGTAGAACCGGACCAGGCCGGGAAGTCAAGGGTGGAGCGGCGCAGGCAACCGGCAACGCGGTCCAACAACTTGAGACTCCATTCAGCACCGCGAAACGCGAGACGGTTACGTAGCCCCGTGCGACTGGGCGTGGTCCTGGCCATCCTCCTGATGGCGTCTTTCACGTTTCTGCCCGCAACCCCCGCTGTTGCCCACGCCGACTTGCTGAAAGCGGAGTTCCAGGGGGCCTCAAGCGCTGGAAAGCCACCGCAAATGCTGGTCTTTCACTTCAGCGAGGCCATTGATCCGACCTTCAGTCAAGTCCGGATACTGGATGGTCAGGACCGAGTGATAGATCCCGGCCCAGGAACCGCCAGCCCCACGGACTCCCGGCAACTGAGTATCGAGATCGGCCGCCTCCCCTCCGGTAACTACATCGCCGACCTAAGGATCCGCTCTGTCGACGATGGGCACGTCACCCAGACGGCCTTGCCGTTCTCGATCGGGTTGGGGATCAATACGATCGGCGGCTTGCCTCCACTCGGTACTGCCGATCCGGCTCTTCAGCCACCGCCCGTGTTGGAGTCGATCGCCCGCTGGTTGGGTCTGTTGGGTGCAGCCCTTGCGGCGGGCTCCGTACTCTTCGGCTTCCTGGTGCGTCGCACTGCCGGGACGGAGTTCACGGCTGGGTCCTTGCCCATGGTCTTCGTCGGAACGGGTCTGATGGTGGTGGGCGCTTTCCTTGTGCTGCTCGTCGAGGCAGCTGGTGCAGCCGGTGTGCCCCTTGGTCAGGCATTCGGGGCTCCGCTTGCGGATGTCCTGATGAGGCGCTCGGGCGAGCTTCTCCTGGTTCGCATGGGCTTTGCCCTTCTTCTTGCCGTGGTCGCTTGGATTGCCGCGCGACCCAAAGCGGTGGCTACAACCCTTCGGCGCTTCCTCTTCGCGAGCTTCGACCTCCTGCTGATGGCGGGAATCCTGCTGACCTTCAGCCTGAGCGGACACGCGGCAGCATCGAGCCAGGCCGTTGTCTCGACCGGACTTGATTGGGTCCATCTCTTGGCCATGGTCGCGTGGTTGGGAGGCCTGGTCCCCCTGGCATTGGCCCTACGGCGTGCCTCCCAGCCCGCTTTGCCGGGCGGGCCTGCGATCGCGGACTATCGTCCGCTTGTTGGACGTTTCTCCCGTCTCGCCCTCGTCTGCGTGGCGATACTCTTGGTGACGGGCCTCTACGCCTTTCTTCTTGACGTCCGGCACATCGCTCTTCTTCCCCAAACCACGTATGGCAGGGTACTACTCGTCAAGCTTGGACTTGTGGCCGCGCTCGTTGGACTCGGCGCGCTCAATCGTCTGCTAGTCCTGCCCGGCATGCGGACGAGCGGCCACGAAGTCGCAGACCGGGCAACAAGGCACTTCCGCTGGTCTCTGAGGGCAGAATTGGCGGCGGGAGCGTTGCTGCTGGGGGCCGTGGGAATCATGACCACCCTCGCCCCGAGTGCTTCGGTCTGGGCCGAGCATCAGCGTCTTGAACCGATGCGAGCCTCGAGCGTCGGAAGTGTCCAACTCGTCATCCGAGTGACCCCCGGCCGGACAGGTTCGAACTCCATCGCCATCGATGTCGCTGATCCACGAACCGGCGCCGCGACAGTCGAGGGGAGGGTGACCTTGAAGGTGGTCGGCTCACAAAGCGAAGGATCGACGTTGGCTTCCGAGCGGCAAGGCCGCACGCTGGAGCGGTACCTGTTTCTCGACCTGCCTTTGGCCGCGCCGGGACTGGTCCGGTTCGACGTTACCCTCTCGCGTCCGGGCTTCGCGATTGTCAATCACGTCTTCGGCCTCCGGATCGGCCAGACAGCGCTTGAGTGACTGCTTCACGGCTTGTCCGGCACGGCTAGCAGCCAACAACACGCGGCCATCGTGCAGACAAAGGTTTGAAGATCCCGCCCAATGCGCATAATCAATCTGCGAGTCCCAAGAGAAATAGCGCGGCCGACTGAAAAGAAGGCGAGCGGAGTCACTTGGGGCTCGTGTTTTTGTGCGGTTGATTCTTGGCCGCTCTCCTTCCTTCGTGGGTTGCACCAACCCGCGGATTGGTCGTTGAGCGGCTGTTGATCCGCCCGTTCCGCGAGGAAAGGAAGATCCATGGCAATGCTCGATCGCACGAAAGCAGATCCGTGGGTACTAAAGACACCCCCCGGGACGGCTGAGTACACGATCTATGTCGATGAGAAGGACGGGATGCGCGTCCTTGTATGCACAGTCGGCAAGACCGTGCTCCTTTACGACGCCCGCTGCATCGACGATCTGGACGCCATGCTCAAGGCCGCCGGAGGATGGGTGGAGCTCGGGGGGGCTGATGAGCAGAAGCCCGCCAAGGAAGGGACCGTGGAGGCTTGGGGCCGCTCGCCTAGCAACCCGATAGGCGGTTGGTACGGCCGGAAGAAGGGGCTCCGCGGGCGCTTCGCCGTCTACATCCCTCCGCTGATGGAAGAGCTCGGTCTTTGCGAGCTCGAACATAATCCCAAGAACAATCGAATGCGGGCAAATCAGGCGACCTGAGGCACGTGTCTCCGCGGCACGTCCCAAAGGGCAACGCGCCCCTCGGGGTGCCGTGGGCGGTCATCGCCAGTCGCGCATGGCGATTGTCGTGTATCATACTTGCCGAATACGGCGGGTTCTTCGGCACCCGGCGCCGGTGTGATTACGAGTGTTGAGGGAGAGCTACGGTAATGAGGAAGCAAGGACAGGAGAAATGCGAACGGCACGTCAAAGGTGTCTTTCTCCGTCCTGGCTCCGTGCACCCATCGTCGGCACGTTCTCGATTCTTTTCGCGGCTGGCAGCTCTTGTGGTTCTAGCCCCTCGCGACACGCGAGGGGCGCCTCCAACGGCCGGAATGTTGACGGACAAGTTTCGGCTGGTTCTCGGCGTAAATACGCGCCATTTGGCTGGCAAGTGACCACGAAAGGGACAAAGTGCAGGAGCAAGCCGTGAATACTAGACCGCGTGAGAATACACACAGCGCCGTATGCGCGCCTGGTCTTTCCGACCCGTCTTTGCTGAAATCCGACTTTCATGGGCTGGCGTCCCGCGTCGCACAAGACCGGGACGCGGCGGTCCCACTCATGCTCGCGTGCATGAACCCCGGGTTCCCGAAGAACACCTTGAAGTCGAACACCTGCTTGGACGGCCGATGGCTCGGTTCCCCAACCGGAGAGCGGCCCGCTTTTCTCGCCTGCCGAAAGAGGTAGGCGGCCATGACATCCGGCAGCATCGCCACTGCGCCTTCAATTGAAGAGGCGCGGGGCCTGAGCGCAAGCTATAACGTCATTCCGGTTGTCCACCAGTTCTTGGACGACACCGAGACTCCAGTATCGGCGTTTCTGAAGCTGCGGCAGCCGGCCGGATGCTTCTTACTGGAGAGCGCGGAGCAAGGCCTCCGTGTCGGCCGGTACTCGTTCCTGGGCATCAAGGCGTGGGAAAGTATCCGCCTCTTTGGCAGCACCATGACGGTACGTCGAGCTGGGGTAGACGATCACTACGATCTTGCCGACTCGGGCAAGGACCCCTTCGCTTTCGTGGCTGCTCATCTTGGCCGCTATCGGGTGCCGCCGCTCAAGGACTTGCCGCCTTTCGTGGGAGGGGCGGTGGGGTACTTCGGTTACGACTGCGTGCGGCACGTTGAGCACCTGCCGGACTCCCCGCCAGACGACATGGGCCTACCCGACATGGCGTTCCTGCTGACGGATGTGGTCGTGGTTTTCGACCATCTGCAACATAGGATCACTCTGCTCACCAACATCTTTTGTGACGAAGAGCCGGACTTCGACGTGGCCTACCGTGCAGCCACCGAGCGCCTGGTGGAGGTGAAGACCCGACTGCGCGCCCCGATTCCTGAGCCGGGCTGGAGCCTTGGCCGCACGCGGGCTGTGGATGCGCCGGTAACCTCCAACTTCGAGAAAGAGCGCTTCCTTGCCGGAGTGGAGCGGGTGCGCGAGTACATTCTCGCCGGCGACGCCTTTCAGGTGGTGCTTTCGCAGCGCTTTGAGCGTCCGGTCAACATGAGCGGTTTTTCCATCTACCGGGGGCTGCGCACGGTCAATCCCAGTCCGTATATGTATTACATGTCGTTTCGAGACTTCGAGCTGGTGGGATCAAGCCCCGAACCGCTCGTCACCGTGACGGGCGACAAGGCTGAGACTCGGCCCATCGCTGGTACCCGGCCTCGCGGGGCCACCTTTTCCGAGGACGCAGCCTTGGCTGAAGAACTCCTTGCCGACGAGAAAGAGAAGGCGGAACACCTTATGCTCGTCGATCTGGGACGCAACGATCTGGGGCGGGTCTGCCGCCCGGGGACGATGCGAGTGGATGAGTTCATGACCGTGGAACGCTACAGCCATGTGATGCACATGGTGTCCTCAGTGGCCGGTGAGTTGGACGAGGGGGTCGAAGCCGTGGATGTTCTCCGTGCCGTATTTCCAGCGGGAACGGTTTCCGGGGCCCCGAAGGTGCGAGCCATGCAGATCATCGACGAGTTGGAGCCTGCCCGGCGCGGGCCATACGCCGGAGCCGTCGGCTATCTGAGCTACTCGGGCGAGCTCGACACCTGCATATACATCCGCACGATCCTGGTGCGAGATGGCCGCGCCTATGTGCAGGCGGGAGCGGGTATCGTCGCCGACTCCGACCCGGAGCGCGAGTTTGTCGAGACCGAGAACAAGGCCGAAGCGATGTTTCGGGCCATCGAACTGGCCGCCACTCAAGAGGATTGGGAGTGAGTCATGACTACGACCGCAGGCGAAAGATCTGAGCCCACGCCAGGCTTTGATCTGGCTAGAAATTCGTGCTTTCCAGTGCCGGGGCTGAGCGACCTGCGCATCCTGGTGGTGGATAACTATGACTCCTTCACCTACAACCTGGTGCAGTACCTGGCGGAGATATCGGGTGCGGAGATACGGGTTTTTCGCAACGATAAGATCTCGGTGGCCGGCATTCGAGAAGAGCGGCCCACCCACGTGGTCATATCGCCGGGCCCATGCACGCCCGATGAGGCCGGGATCAGCCTGGCAGCGATTCGAGCCTTGGGAGGCGAATGCCCTCTTCTCGGGGTCTGTCTGGGGCACCAGGCGATCGGACAGGTCTACGGGGGCCTGGTTGTCCGGGGCGAGGCGCCGGTTCACGGCAAGACTTCCCTCATTCATCACGACGGGCGGACCCTCTTTGCCGGATTGCCTCTTCCGTTCGTAGCCACCCGGTATCACTCCTTGGTCCTAGATCCCCAGCTGCCGCCGGTCTTGCAGCGTTCGGCCTGGACCGAGGACGGGGTGGTCATGGCCGTGCGCCATCGCGAGTTCGCGGTGGAAGGCGTGCAGTTTCACCCGGAAAGTCTGATGACGCTGGTGGGCAAGGACATGTTGCACAGTTTCCTGTCTCGCCGGGCTGCCCGCTGGGAAGATCCGGTGTCGGCCGCAATGGCGCCATGAGTCAGGCCTTCACCGATATCCTTGAACGCCTCGCGCTCCGCCGGGACCTCAGCCGGCCGGAGGCGGCTTCTGCTCTCGAGGAGATAATGGACGGACGGGCCGGTGAAGCTCAGGCGGCGGCATTTCTCATGGGGTTGCGGACCAAAGGAGAAACCGCGGACGAGATAGCAGGCCTGGCGGCCGCCATGCGGCGGCACGCGGTACCGGTGTTCGCGGCAGATCCCGCCAGCCTGGTGGACGTGGTCGGTACCGGCGGTGACGGCCTCGGTACTTTCAACATCTCGACCACGGCGGCCTTTGTTGTGGCGGGAGCGGGCGTCAAAGTCGCCAAACACGGTAACCGCGCGGCGAGTTCCCGGTGCGGTTCGGCCGATGTGCTCGAAGCTCTGGGAGTTCGGATCGACCTCCGTCCGGAAGAAGTGGCCGCGTGCATCGATGAGATAGGCATTGGCTTCATGCTGGCTCGACTGCATCATCCCGCGGCGGCTCAAGTGGCGGGCGTGCGCGGGGCATTGGGCATTCGCACCGTGTTCAACTTCTTGGGACCGCTCACCAACCCGGCGGGCGCTCGCCGCCAGCTCTTGGGGGTAGGCGCGGGGGAGTATCTCGGGTTGCTGGCTCAGGCACTCGCTTGCCTTGGGTGCGAACGCGCTCTCCTGGTGCATGGCGACGAAGGCCTGGATGAGCTCTCCATCAGTGGCTCGAGCACGGTTGTGGAAGTGGTAGGCAACCAGGTCTGGGACTCCTATCAGATCGAGCCGGAGGGCCTGGGGATCGCCCGCCGGGAGATTTCTGCCCTAGCCGGCGGAGGTCCTCAGGAAAATGCTGCCGTGACCCGGGAGGTGTTGGCGGGCGTCGCCGGACCCCGGCGTGATGTTGTATTGCTAAACGCGGCGGCCGCTCTCTATGTGGCGGGGGTGGCGGCCTCGCTCCAGCAAGGAGTCGCGCAGGCCCGCGAGTCGATCGATTCGGGCCGGGCGGCGCTCAGGTTGCGGGCGATGGTGAGTTTCACCGATGAACTCGTGAGGAGACGGTCATGACCTCCGGAGCTGGCCCTACCTATCTCGATCGCATCATTCCCTTCGTGTGGCAGCGATTGGATGAACGCAGGCGGTCGCTTTCGCAGGCGGAACTTGAAAGCATGCCTGGGCCGGGACCGCGCCCCTCCTTTGCAGCGGCCGTTGGTGTGCGAGGTGTCTCGCTCATCGCCGAAGTGAAGCGGGCGTCGCCCAGCAAGGGGATGATCCGGCCCGATCTGGATGTTCAGTCCCTGGTGGGGAAGTACGAGCGGGCGGGGGCCAGAGCGGTTTCAGTGCTCACCGAGCAGGATCATTTCCTCGGCAACCTCGAGGACCTGCGCGCCGCCGTTTCGGCATCAAGCCTCCCAGTCCTTTGCAAGGATTTCGTGCTGGATGAATATCAGATCCACGAGGCCAGGGTCTATGGGGCGTCCGCCGTCCTGCTCATTGCCGCGCTTCTCACTGACGAGCAACTTGCGAGTATGGCTGATCTTGCCGCCCACCTGGGACTCGAGGTGTTGCTCGAAGTGCACGACGCGGCTGAATTGGATCGGGCCCTGCGCGTCGAGCGTGCCGTCATTGGCATCAACAACCGTGACCTCCACACCTTCGAGGTGTCACTCGCGACAACCGAACGGCTTGTCCCTCGTGTCCCCTCCGACCGCCTGGTCGTGGGAGAGAGCGGCATCTGGACTCATGATGATGTAATGAGACTGGAGGCCGTTGGGGTCGACGGATTGCTGGTGGGTGAAAGTCTCTTGCGCAGCTCCGATATCGAGAAGGCCATCCGAGAACTCATTCCCCCCGGGAGTGCAGCGACCGGCAACCGCGCGCCAGGCCACAAAGGGACGGGCGTGAGCGTGCCATGAGTTCAACAAGAAATCGCGTGGTTTCGTCAAGGGAAAGCGGGTCCGCGCCGCGTTTGGCGTTTCCGCCCGGTCCGGTCGTGAAGATATGCGGGCTCACTCGCCCAGAAGATGTCCGGTTGGCGTATCGACTGCGTGCGTGGGCTGTGGGTTTCGTGTTTGCGCCCAGCCCGCGGCGTGTGACGGTCGAGCAGGCACGCGAGCTGCTGCGGGAGGCCAGGGAGGGGGTGAGTGGCGATGCAGCCCTCAGCGGAGCGGCGACCGCTGATTCGGCGCGCGAAGACCACCGCCTATCGCGACCATTGACGGTAGGGGTGTTCGGAGACTGTTCAGCCGCGGAGATCGCCCGCATCGCTCGGCTGGTTGGTCTCGACGCGGTTCAATTGCACGGGTCTCGCGGGCCGCGGGTCGCCGAGGTCAGGCAGGCGTTGGTGCGCGCGGGGCAGCCCCGGCCGCAGCCAGGCGGGCGGTGCGTTCCGGTGTTGGTGATCCAGGCCGTTGCCGTAGCGTCGGAGGACGAGGACCCTGAATCGCTCCGCCTCGCGGTCGCGGCTGCAGCAGGGGACGCCGACCTGGTTCTCCTGGACACCCGCGTGGCCGGGCGTTTTGGAGGGACAGGGGCCGCCTTTCGTTGGGGGCTTGCGTCCGATGCCCTGGGGCAGACCCGTTTTCTCGTGGCCGGAGGGATCGGCCCCGAGAACGTCCGCGCTGCACTGCGGGAGTCGGGCGCCTGGGGTGTTGACGTGTCCAGTCGCATAGAAGTGAGCCCGGGCGTCAAAGACGGCCGGCTCATGACCGAGTTGATGGGTCAGACAAACGAGCGGGAGGAATCTGAACGTGATTGATTCGCGGAGATTCGGTCCGTACGGGGGCCGCTACGTGCCCGAGACTGTGGTCTCAGCCTTGGAGGAGCTGGAGGAGGCATACGACAGGTATAAAGACGATCCGGAGTTCGTGAGCGAATTGGGCGAACTTGCGGTCGACTACGCCGGCCGGCCGACGCCGCTCTTCATGGCCAAACGGCTGTCGGCACGCGTGGGTTGCCGGGTGTATTTGAAGCGGGAGGACTTGGCTCACACAGGCGCCCACAAGATCAACAACACCCTCGGCCAGATCCTCCTGGCCGACCGCATGGGCAAGAAGAGGATCATCGCCGAGACGGGCGCGGGGCAGCACGGGGTAGCCACGGCGACGGTGGCTGCGCTCTTCGGGCTCGAGTGCCACGTCTACATGGGCGAGGAAGATATTCGGCGGCAGGAGCTCAACGTATTTCGCATGAAACTCCTGGGCGCTCAAGTTCTCCCCGTCACCTCGGGTTGCGGGACTCTCAAAGATGCCACCAATGAAGCGATCCGCGACTGGGTGGCGAATGTCGAGACTACCCACTACATCATCGGTTCGGTGGTCGGCCCCGCGCCCTATCCGCGCATGGTGCGCGACTTCCAGGCGGTGATCGGACGAGAGACACGAGGACAGATTCTAGCGAAAGAGGGACGCCTGCCTGACGGCATCGTAGCTTGCGTGGGCGGCGGCAGCAACGCCATCGGCATCTTCCACGAGTTCCTGGGCGATCAAGAGGTGCGTCTGGTGGGAGTGGAGGCAGCGGGATTCGGGCTCGATTCCGGAAAGCATGGTGCGTCCCTGGCCCGGGGAACGGGCGGCATCTTGCATGGCTCGTTCTCTTCAGTTTTGCAGGACGAGGACGGTCAGATCCAAGAGGCCCACTCGATTGCCGCGGGGCTGGACTATCCTTCGGTGGGCCCGGAGCATGCCTACCTCAGAGACTCGGGCCGCGTTGAATACACCAGCGTAGTCGATGACGAGGCCTTGGCCGCCTTCCAGACCCTCTCTCGTTTGGAAGGCATCATCCCAGCCCTCGAGAGCGCGCACGCTATCGCTTATCTCCTGGATCACGAACATGGCTTCTCGCCCGCGGACTTGGTCGTGCTCAATCTGTCGGGACGCGGCGACAAGGATGTCTACAGCGTGGCTGAACGGCTGGGGGTGAAGTAATGATTCCCGTCAAACAAGAGGGGGACTCTACGCTTTCTCAGGTCTTTCGCGAAGGGGGGCGGCCGCTTCTCATGCCCTATGCGGTGGGAGGTTATCCCGACCCGCGGTCCTGTCTCGAGATCGTGCGGACGTACCGCGAGAGCGGCGCTGGTCTGGTGGAGTTGGGGATACCTTTTTCCGATCCGCTGGCCGATGGTCCGGTAATCCAGGCCGCTTCTCAGGTAGCCCTGCGGCAGGGGGTGCGGCCGAAAGACGTGCTCGATCTGGCCGGACATGCCGCCGAGGAGGGAGCGCGGGTGGTTCTGCTCAGCTACCTCAATACCATTCTCGCCTTTGGCGGCGAGCGCTTCTTCGAGCGCTGCCGGCAGAAGGGAGTCCTGGGAGTCGTGGTGCCTGATCTTCCGGTGGAGGAAGCTTCGGAGCTGCAGAGGATCGCTCGCGCGCAAGAGGTCGACGTGATCTTGCTCGCCGCCCCTACGAGCACAGACGCCAGGTTGGCTCGCATTGCCGCCGTGGCCTCCGGCTTCATCTACTGCGTTTCGACGACTGGAGTTACGGGGGCGCGGGCGACGTTGCGGTCCGACCTACCGGCCTTCATCGCCCGTCTGCGAAGCCACACCGTTCTTCCCTTGGCAGTGGGGTTCGGACTGTCAACCGCCCAACAGGTGGCTGAAGTGGCTTCCTACGCCGACGGTGTGATAATCGGCAGCGCGCTGGTCGACATTGTGGCTAAAAGCAACGATCTGGGATCGGCGCTTCAGAAACTCCGCGATTTCTTCGGCGAGGTAAGAGACTCCTCGGTGTTCCCGGTCCTTGGGATGTCGCCCGGGGCACGGTTGTAAACAACAAGGGCACCCACCTGGTAGAAGGCACCATGGCTGCGTGGTTCAAGGATACGGAGGGCAATATTCTCGGTATCGACTCGAGCGAAGCCGGATTCGATCACGAAGGTAAAGCGCTTCCCCTTCTTCAGTGAAGATCGAACGGAACCCGATGTCCCACCGGCGCGAGATCGGCCGAAGGGGCGTAGCGGCGCCGACAAACATGGCCGCGGCATTCAGGCGGCGATCGACGCCTGTGTCCTAGTCTCGCGTCAAATACTGTTTGCTGATCGAGGCCACAAGGGAGTAGGCAGGGTCAACCATGTTGCCGACATAGAGACCTCCCACTTGAGTCAGCAATTCATAAGCTTCCCAGCGCGTAAAACCAAATCCTTCTTCCATCCAGAGTGCAAGCTCCGCGTAGGCTATTCGAGCGGAATCCTCCATGGGCCGGGCACTGGCCACGACCATGATGACTTCATCCGATATGATGCGCGGCCACTGGATCCTCCTGTCCTTAATGACCTCAAACACCACCGAAAGCGTGCAAGGAATCTCAAGGGCAACGCCGCACACCTCCCCTTGACCTTGGTTGGCATGGCAGTCTCCAACGTAGAAAAGCGCACCTTCCTTATAAACAGGCAGCTGGATAGTGTTGAGAGGCCTCACGTCCGGACAATCCATGTTCCCTCCGAAGGGCCCTCCGGTAAGGGAGGAGATCGCCTCAGGCCACGGAGCCACTCCAAGACTGCCCATGAATGGTTTCCACGGAACCTTCACTCTGATGTCCTTGTTCACCAGGTACTCTTCCTTCTGCTCCTGTTTCCAGGGACCATATCCACGTTCTTTCAGGAATAGGCTCCTGCAGCATTCGAGTGGTGTTTGTTGACGTCAGACCCCCGAAATAATCGACGAAACAACTGACGGCAAAGTCCCTGGCCGGTTCGATGCTTTCGATGTGTACAGAAAGCGTATCGCCCGGTTCCGCTCCCTCCACAAAGATCGGGCCTGTCAGCGGGTTCAGGCTGGGGCCCAGTGCCCTGCTCGGAAGATCGGTTTCCGACTTGATCCCACCTCCGAAGGCGTCCTCCGTATGGATTATGATCCTCTCACCCGGCCTGATCTTTGCTACAGGTTCCAGATATGGATTGAACGTATAGCTGTAGATCTGCTGCCTGATTTCGACGCTTGACATGGAAGATTGCCCCCTTCTCTAGTCCTGCTCTTCGACCGTCTCGTGCCAGGGACGGTGCGTGCCGATCTTAGCGCGCAGCCGCCAGGCCCGCGACTTGGGCTGGGCCTCGATCGCTTCCTCAAGGCGCGCGAGCTTGTCGCGCAGCGGGTCGCGCTCGCGGCGCTTCAAGGGGTACTCCTCGAGCCGCCCGCGCAGAAACGCGAGGTTAAGCTGAACGTCGTGGAAGAGGCCCCAGTCGTGTGCACAGAGCCGGGCGACATAGGGGACGTCGATCGCGCCCGGGTCGTCGGCACTGCCAAGCTCGAGGTCTTGAAGAAGGGTGAAGATGTCGCGTTCGTCCTTCTCGTTCAGCTTGGCAATCTGCAGCTTCGTAATGAGCACATCGCTCACCGAGATGGTGTACTCGTCGAGACCAAGCCGGTCGCTCAGGTCGATCGCGTGATCCATCTTGAAGGTGTCAAGAAAGACGTCGATATGGTCGTCATCGTGCGGTCTGAAGTGAGCCCACTCGTCCTTGTGACGGCACTCTCTGGAGAACTGCAGCTGGCGGCCCGCGGTCGCCTGGCGTACGTGGACGACCTCCTCGTAACCTAGATCGGCGAAAAGGGCGGCTATGCCCTCGACGTCGTGCCCAAATCCGACCAGGTCGATGTCGCCGTGGTCCCGCTCGCAGAAGTCGAGCGACTCACAATGGAAGCGTACGGCGAGGCCGCCGAGGAGGCGCAGGACGATGCCTTGCTCACGAGCTGCGTCGATGATGCGCTTCGCCTCGGCGATCATGTCCTCGCGAGTGGAGAGTATAAGTTCTGTGGGAGCTAGGGCTTCCATGGCCCCTTTGTTCCCGGAAGGAGGGTCGACAAACGTGCGCGACGGCGTAGGTTGCCGCGCCTAGGCATGGGGTCACACCCGGGGGTACGATCCGGGCGAGCTCCTCTTTCCTATTCGTTATCCTCCTGATTCTGCGGCTTGTCGGTGTGATCCGGCCGGTCCGTTGCACTCTTCTACCGGCCGGAGAGTGACCATTGTTTGATGCATTGCCGCGCAATCGCCGACGTCGGTCATGACGGCTTCGCGCAGTTGGTTGACGCCGCTCAGGTCGCCTTTCCACAATGCAGAGTCGAAGACAAGCACGTCGTCGCGCACGGACCCGTCGGCCACCACACGCGCTTTGACTCTGCCGACCTTGCTCACCACCCATGCCCTCACTACCCTCGACAAGCCCCGCTCCGCAATCACCGCTGGGTTGACCCGCGCGATCGGCTCTTCGGGCAGGTCCTCGGGCAACACCTGAGAGTTGAGCGTTCTGAGCGTCTTGCTGGCGACAAGGTGTAGAGCCTCGCCGTTCGTGACGGCGGTTGGGGTGAAGCTGGCCGACGAACTCGAACTTCCCGGACGGCGTGGCGAATTCGTGGTTCGCGAAAGGCACGGCAACTGCTCTTGGATTTCGTCGTGGCTTTTCCCGCAGCATATCGAGTGTCAGCCCGGATTCTTCCAAGGGCTCGAGCACTCGCGCCGCCCATTCCGACATCTCGCCAGCAAGTACCTCTCCAAAGCCCAACCGTTGCGCCAGCAACTGAAGGATCTCGCCGTCGCTTTTCGTCTCTCCCCTCGGCGACACGACGGGTTTGGTCAGCCCCAGCCAGTTGTGACCATAAGCGTCTACCAGATCGTCCATCTCCAGATAGGTGGTACAGGGCAGGATCAGGTCAGCCAGCTCGGCGGTTGCGGTCATGAACTGGTCGACGACAACGAGGAACTCCAACGAACGCAGCCCTTCCTTTACCCGACTCGTGTCTGGCGCCGAACTCGCCGGATTAGCGCCCGCAATCCAGCCCATCTTTAGCGGCGGGTCCTCGGTGGCCAGAATGCTCCTCGCCCAATCGGGGCAACAGAACACGCCTGCTCTCCACCGAGGGCACCTTGCTGCCCGCGGTCAGGTCCAAGCCGCGTGCCCCTGTCATGTTGGTGCCCGCGCCTCCGCCAGAGACGCCGATATTGCCGCTAATCGCAGCGAGAGCGTCGATCAGCCGCACCGTGGCGCCGCTGTTCTTCCAATATCCTGTGCCCAAGCCGATGAGCGTGGCCAGAGGTTTCTTCTCGACATACAGTTGTGCGAGATCGCCGATCTGCTCCGCTGTGAGGTCGGTCGCGGACATGACGTCCCGCATGCTGTGGGAGAAGACCAGCTCGCGGTAGGCAGCGAAGCCATGGCTATGGTCGCCGATGAAAGCGGCGTCAAAACGCTCGCTCTCGAGAAGCTAGACGAGCAACCCCGACGGCCAGCATTCCGTCGCTGCCTGGTCGGATCTGGTAGAAGCGGTCGGCCTTCTGCGCCGTCAGGCAGTTGCATCGGATCGATCACGACCACCGGTGCGCCTTTCTTCCGGGCCTCGTCGATGAAGGGCATCCAGTGCTGATGCGTGACGGCGATGTTCTTGCCCCAGATCGACGAGAGCGGCGCTGTTGGCCAGATCCTCGGGCTCATGCGTGCCGTCGCCGCCGAAATCGAGGCCCTGAGCCGCTTCGTTCGCTTCGAAGCTCAGGCCGCCCACGCTGAAGGTTGCTCCGCCAAAGTGGGACCAGAAGAGGCGACCGAGCGCGTTCGATACCAGGCCGCGCACTCCCGAGTAGTTGACCACCAGCACAGAACGAGGACCGAAGGCGCTCCGATCGTGTGTCAGCCTCTCGGCGACGAGTTCCAAGGCGTCATCCCAGGACAGACGTTTCCAGCCGATCTCAGTACGCCGGAGCGGATAGAGCACGCGGTTCGGGATGATAGAAGCGTTTGAGATAGTTGTTTCCGCGCCAGCAGAGGACACCACGGGTAACCCCGTGCGCAGGGTCACCTCTGTGACCGACGATCTTCCCGTCTTCGACCACTGCAATGACGCCGCAAGTATCGGGACAGTCGCGGATGCAGGTGGTGCGCTTTTCCTCTCTGATGGGGTGCCTCCAGCCAATGCCTCATGCTCTGTCGCGGGGGTCTCCGCAGCCGGTGCTCCTCGGATTCGCGGACGAGCGTCCCGCGGGATCTGACCTCTCCGTTGTCCCGAGAGGCGAGCCCGTTCCTCATCAAGATGTTATCAAAGAGCTGTTTGCGGGCGAAGTCGGGAGGGTGTCCCTTGCCAGGCTCGTGGGGGGCTTCTCCTCCGGCCGCGGCCGCTCCTCCAAGCGCCCGTGACTCATTAGATTCCAAGGCAAGAAAGCTCCACTGGCGGTCCACGATAATGTTGCAGAATGAACCCTTGCGACGGTGTGTGCCGTTGTGTACAGTCATGTCGTTCCAGAGTGGTCCCACCGGAGTTCACAATGGGGCGTCCCTTGAGCCGGCCAAGGCCGTATTGGGGGGCGGAAGGGAGGTGAGGCAGGAGCGGGGGGCAGTCTGTGGTTCCCTTTGTTGCATCAGGGGGCCGGGTTGGCTGAGCGCGGAACGGGCAACTGCTTGCGCTGGCTTCGTAGGCTAACAACAGACAAGGACTCCTGCATATCGTCCCTTAGCCAAGCCCAATTGCTGCATCGACCTTTACACCGTAGTCGTGTCTGAAGGGAGGTGGATTGTGGCGAAACAAGCAAAGGAAGGACAGGGACCAGTGGGGGAACTGTTCGTACGGCGCGCCTCCGGCCTGACGAGGACGGTCAGTCCGTGGAGCGCTCTGGTCTACGCTTTTGTCTGCCCGACGATGACGTTTGCCTTCCTCTACTTACACTCAAGAACAGACGCTCTATCTCGGTGCCAAGGGATTCCTGACAAGCTTCACTTATCTTTGCGCTCTTCCCGATCGCCGCCATCTATGTGTTCATGTCACTCAGCATGCCGAGATCCGGCGGTGAGTACATCTATGTCAGTCGTATCCTGCACCCACTCCTCGGCTTCATCGCTTGCTGGACCCTCACCATCGTCGGCATCAACTGGTCAGGACTCCTCTCGCAGTGGGCCGTGAACTGGGGGTTCGGCAACCTCTTCCTGTCAGAGGGACTGGCGCATCGGGAACCAGACTCTCATCCACTGGGGCAAGTATCTCAGCATCACGACCCCAGATAGCAGATGGGTGATATGGGGCATCGCGTCAGTGCTGCTTATCTCGGCGTTCGTCGTTATGTCCAGGGCACCAAGGCCGTGATGAGGGCAATGTGGACCGTCCTCGTCTTCCAGTGGGTCATGTTGATCACGTTCATCGTCATTTGTTTGGTAGCAGGCGGCGAGGCCCACACCATCGCCGGATTCCAGGCCACCCAGGGCATCAGTTTTCCGATGTGACGAGCGCGGTGAAAACGCTAGGAGGCCTGCCGGTATTCGCCGTGGCGGCCACCATTTGGGCCGGCCTCGCGTTCGTGAACCTGAGCACTTTGGGGTCCACCTACGCCGCCAACATCTCTGGCGAGATCAAGAAGGTCAACAAAGCCATGCCTTTGGCCCAGCTAGGGTCCATGGCCCTGTTCGTGGTGTACTGGATCCTGTTCACCAAAGTGGCGAACTACGGCATCGGCGAAAACACCATCCGATCCCTGGCCTTGCTCGAGACCCAGGGAGAGGCCAGCGCGATGCTCGGCACCTACCCGACTCATCAGCTACATGGTCGTGTGGATGACCCAGAACTGGTTCCTCGTGGCCCTTGCCGGCCCGTTCGGCTTCCTGGTCGCCACCTGGGGCGGCATCCTCGGGCTGTCCTTCGGTCCGGTCCGAAACCTGTTCGCCTTCGCCTTTGATGGCCTGATTCCCGCGTGGGCGAACAAGGTCTCTCGAAACGGCTCCCCGAACCGCGCCGTTCTACTGGCCGGTGCTATTGCGTGGTTGGTGCTCACCGTGGCGACCTTCACCACGTGGTACAACTACATCACCTACACGGTGACGATCTGGATGGTCGGGTGGTTGATCCTTGGGATTGCCGCCATGGTGTTTCCCTACGTTCGCAAGGACATCTTCGAGAAGTCCCCGCAACTCGTGCAGTCGAAGTTGCTGGGTCATACCTGTGATCACCATTCTGGGATTCGTCGGAACGATCGTGTCCGCGGTCACCGTATACGCCACCTTCCTCACGGGCACCACGCCGACCATGAATACCAAGAATCTCGCGTACACGGCACTCTTCTTCGTTATTCTCCCGATTATCATCTACTTCATCGCCACAACCTGGCAGAGAAGTAAGGGCGTGCCGATGGACATACGCTTCAAGACGATACCGCCCGACTGAGGTGGTCTGTCAGCGACTGTGATCCAAGGGTAGTAGCATTCGTGATGGGCTGGGTCGGGAGCGCCCGACCCAGCCCAGAAAAGGTTGAGGTGTATGGCAGTAACACGCGTCTTTTTCACCACCGACACGCATGGGTCCAACGTCTGTTTCAGGAAGTTCATCAACGGCGGCAAGTTCTACGATGCCCACGTGATCATTCTGGGTGGAGATATCACCGGCAAGAAGGTCATCCCGTTCGTGCGACAACCCGATGGGTCGTTCACGGTCAATCACCTCGATCGCGAACACGTGGTCAAGGATGAAGAGCAGGTCGAGGGGCTCAAGCGGAACATCATCGATATGGGCTACTACCCATACATGACCGATCCGGAAGAGCTGGAAAGACTTGCCGGCGATACCGCCGCTCAGGATGCCATCTTCAAGAGTCTGATGAAGGAGCGGATCAGCGAGTCTCTCCAATTCGCCGAGGAACGATTGGAGGGGACCAATATCCGATGCTATGTCCAGCCCGGCAACGACGATGAGTTCGACATCGATCCACTCTTCGAGAGTGGTACCAGAGTTTTGAATCCCGAGGGCAAACTGATCCAGATCGACGAGCACTACACGATGGTCAGCACCGGGTATGGCAATATCACGCCATGGCAATGCCCGCGGGACCTTCCAGAGGAGCAACTCGAGGCCATAATCGACTCGATGGCCGTCCAGGTGAAGGATTTCGAGCACTGTATCTTCAACTTCCATTGTCCACCCTACGACACCGTGATCGACCAAGCGCCCCAATTGGACGACCAAATGCGGCCTACCCTTGAGATGGGCGGCAAACCGCACATGGTCCCGGTTGGCAGCCGGGCCGTTCGCCGCGCCATAGATAAGTATCAGCCCAGGCTGGGGTTGCATGGTCACATACATGAGAGCAGAGGATCACAAAAGCTGGGTCGCACCGTTTGCGTCAACCCAGGCAGCGAATATGGCGAAGGGGTATTGAGAGGCGTCATAGTGGATATCGACAAGAAGGGCATCAAGAACGTGACCTTCACCTCCGGATGAGGGTTCTGGCCTTGCGCGGCGAGAGGTAGCCGCCGATGTGGTTTTGATTATTCCTGTAAGGGGGGACCAGCGAAGGACATGGAACTAGAACAAAACGAGTTCGAAAGACTGGCGTTGGAAATCATCGATTCAGCCGAGAAGAGCGGTATCCTTCTTCGGCTGTTGGGAGCAGTGGCATTCCGCATTCACTGCCCCGCTCATAAGGACCTCCAGGTCTCGATGAATCGGATCCTGACCGATCTCGACTTCGCCGCCTACTACAAGCAGGAGAAGGCGATAGACAAGTTCTTTTTGCAGGAGTATGGGGTACGAATCGCAGACCGCGTCTCTGACGCCTGGCCTTATGATGGGCCGGAAGATCTACGATGACGCTAGTGGCGAGCGACCCCACGTCGACATCTTCTTCGACGAGCTGAACATGTGCCATGTCGTCAGCTGGAAGCACGGACGGCTCGAGATCGACAAACCGACGATCAGCCTGGCCGACCTCATGCTGGAGAAACTGCAGATCGTCCACATCAATGAAAAAGACGTCAAAGATGTGATGATGCTGCTTCGGGAGCATGAGATCGGGGACAGCGACCACGAGGTCGTCAACGTTGAGTACATAAGCAAGATCATGGCCAAAGACTGGGGCTTCTACTACACCTCCACCACCAACTTGACCAAGATTAAGTCACTCCTGGGTGAGTACGACGCTCTATCCTTGGATGATCGCGACGTCATCTCCGCCCGGATCGACGAGTTGCTCGCCATCATCGAGAAAGAGCCGAAGTCGCTCGGTTGGAAGCTCAGGGCTAAGGTGGGGACGAAAAAGCAGTGGTACAACGACGTCGAAGAGGTGGAGCGCGCCGAGCACCTGATCGACTAGGAGACAAAGCATCGACTTCCACGCGACGGGCGCGACGGGAGGGTGACGATGGGAAGGCTGAACTCGCCAAGAGGCAACTGGACTTATGATTCGAGAAGAGAGTCCATGCCGAGCGGACCTTGAGTCGGAGCGACAGTGTGGATGCATCCGTAGCCATCAACGGCGAAAGGAATTATCCGATGTTCGAGATGTCAACACAGGACGCGATCAGACGTGACAGGCAGTTCTTGATCCATGGCTGGGGCTACATTCCTATTGACGTTGTGAAGGGGCTGGGGTCCAAGTTCTGGGATTCCGACGGCAAAGAGTACATCGACATGCTGGCTCAGACTGCCGGCGTGATTGGGGTCGGGCATTGTAACCCCAAGGTTGTCGCGGCTGTCAAGGAGCAGGCTGATAAGTCGTTTCATATCCTGACTTCCTTCATCAACGACCCCCGGACTGTCTTTTCCGAGAAGCTCGCTGCTGTTGCTCCGGGGCGCATGAAGAACAATTGCAAGATGTACATCTCCAGCGGCGGTTCTGAAGCCAATGAAGTCGCGTTGAAGATGGCGATGATCGCGACCGGCAAGAACGAGGTGATCTCCACCTACTTCGCGTACCATGGCAACACTCTTGCTGAGCTGGGATTGCTGGGTCAGTCGTACAGCCGTGTCGGCCCCTGGCCTCGGTATCCCGGGTTCCACCAGATTCCGAATGCATACTGCTATCGCTGCTACTTCGGCCAGAAGCCGGAGTCCTGCGGACTGGAATGCGCTGAAGCTCTTCGCCACGCCATCAAGTACGGCTCTGCCGGGAGCGTTGCCGCTTTCATTCAGGAGCCGGTTCCGGGTAACGGTGGACATATGGTTCCACCCAAAGCCTACTTCAAGCGGATACGCGAGATCTGCGACGAGTACAAGGTCCTCTACATCCTGGACGAGGTTCAGACTGGTGTCGGACGCTCCGGTAAGTGGTGGGCGGCCGAGTACTTCGATGTCGAGCCGGACATCTTCACCACGTCCAAGGCTATAGGCGGCGGCATGCCCGTCGCTGCCACTGTGATCAGGAACGGCATACTTCCGGAGACGTTGATCGACGACCAGTGGCAGATCTTCACCTTCGGCGGAAGCCCGATTTCCTGCGCGGCGGGCGCGGCAACCATCGACTTCGTCAACGAGGAGAACCTCCCCGGAAAAGCGGCGCGGCAGGGCGACCGACTGACCAAGCGGCTGAACGAGATGATGGCCAAGTACAAGTCCATAGGCGATGTCCGGGCGATGGGTATGTTCATCGGCGTGGAAATCGTCAAGGACAAGGCTACGAGGGAGCCATGGTTCGCGGGGGCCGGGAACATATTCGGCTTGGCCCTCAACAAGGGCGCGCTGTTCGGCACCAACGGCGCGCGCGGCCAAGGCAATATCATCAAGTTGAAGCCGCCTCTGATCTTGACTGATGCCGAGGCCGACAAGGCTCTCGATATCCTAGAGGAATCCGTAGCCGAAAACGAGATGTCGCTCAACACCTTGGACATTTGAGGTACCGGCGATGTTGATGAAGACGTTGATCAGCCCGAGTAAGTATGTTCAGGGGCCAGGTGCGGTCGCCGAAGTAGGCAAGTACGCGGCCGGAATGGGCAAGCGGGCACTGATCATTGGTGGCAAGACGGCCCTCCAAGCGGCCCAGTCATCCCTGATGAGTAGCCTCGAGGCGGCTGGAGTGAAGGTCAGCGTGGAACTCTTCCGCGGCGAGTCGTCCTGGGAGGAGATTCGCCGGCTTGTGGAGATCGCGAAGACGGCAGAAGCATCGGTGGTCATCGGCGTTGGCGGCGGCAAAGTGCTTGACACAGCCAAAGTGGTTGGTCGAGATGCGGGGGCCCGTTGGATCAACATTCCTACCACAGTGGCTACCAATGCCGCCTGCAGCGCGGTCACGGTCATCTACAGCCCAGAAGGCGTGTTTGAGGAATACGTCTTCCTGCCGCGAAACCCTGATCTGGTCGTGGCAGACACAAGTATTCTTGTCAAGAACCCGGCGCGGATGCTCATGATGGGGATGGGGGATGCTCTGGCCGCGTGGATCGAGGGTGAAACGTGCGCTCTGACAGCGAAACCAAACTTCGCTGGAGGCACAGCCACCGCAACAGCTCTAGCCATAGCCAAGCTCTGTTATGAGACGTTGATCACTTATGGCTTAGATGCGATTCGGGCGGCCGAAGTCCAAGCAGCGACCCCGGCATATGAAAAGGTGGTCGAGGCCGTTCTGCTGATGGGCGCGCTCGGCTTCGAAAGCACTGGCCTGGCCGGTGCTCATGCCATTCACAACGGTTTCACCGTACTGGAGGAAACTCACTCGCTCTCACACGGCGAGAAAGTCGCCTTCGGCGTGCTAGCGATGCAGGTGTTGGAGAACCGGCCCAAGAAGCAGATCGACGAGGTACTTGGCTTCCTTCACTCAGTGAACCTTCCCATGACGCTTGCTCAGCTGAACTTGACGGATGAGGGAGCTGATTTGGACCGCAAACTGCTGGAGGTCGGTAAGGCGGCCGGTGCACCTGGAGACACAATGTACTGTGAGCCGATGTCTGTGACTCCTGAGAGCACGATGGACGCCATTAAGGGCGCAGACGCACTTGGCCGGGCGTACCTCGCAGCGCGGGGCTGAGGTGTTTCGTCGGCAGCGGTAGAAGGACGTTCTGTGTCGCAAGGGCCCGGTGCCAAGCTCAGAAGTCGAGCTTGGCACCGGGCCCTTGCGACGTGATCCATAGCAAAGCAGCGGGCCAAGGGGCCGCTGCTGGTGGCGCATCAGCTCAGGTCAGGCGGCTCCAAGCAACAGCGAGCGCGGTTCTGGTCGGACGGGTCGTCCACGTATCTAGCGGGAAGATTGGCTCGTCGTGTCACCCAATGCCTCTACACCTTCCGGCAGCAGCTGGCCACCGTCCACGACGATCGTCTGGCCCGTAATGTACTTTGCATCGTTTGATGCCAGGAAGAGCGTCGCGTAGCCGACGTCTTCCGGCTCGCCGAGCCTCTTCATCGGTATAGAGGTGGCTAACGCGTTGATGTAGTCCTGCCCCATGCTCTCCATGCCCTCGGTCATGATGTTTCCGGGCATCACGGCATTGATGGTCACGCCCTCCATGGCGACCTCGATTGCAGCGCTGCGCATGAAGCCGAGCATCGCCGCCTTGGTCGCGCCGTAATGTGCCCATCCGGGATAGCCGGTGATGGGACCAGTGACCGAAGAGGTGAGCACGATGCGCCCGCGACGGCGGTGTCGCATATGGGGCAGCACCGCCGTGACCATGAAGAACATGCCCTTGACGTTGACCGCGAAGATCCTATCCCAGTCGGCCTCGGTCATCTGGTGCAGGAATGCCTGTGGGTAGATGCCGGCGTTGCTCACCAAGATGTCCACACGGCCGAACCTTTCGATCACGGTCTTTACTGCCGCTTCGCAGGATGCTTGCCGCGTTACATCAGTCATCACGAAGTCGACGATGGCGCCGGTCTCGGCAAGATTCGTGGCGGCGGCGTTGCCAGCCTGCTCGTCCAGGTCGGCTATGATCACAGTGGCCCCTTCGGACGCGAAGACTCGGGCGATGCCCCGGCCGATCCCTTTGGCGGCGCCGGTGATGATGACTACGTTGTCCGACATGCGCTTGTCTATCTTTGCTCCTTTCGAGTAGCTCACCGCTCAGGGCTCTGGTAGTTGTGGGCGGTCGATCGCACCTTCGTTTCCCGCGGGCGGTGCAGCCCGCTCGGCCTCTTGGAGCAGCTGAGAAACACTTAGAACTCGCGTCGACAGGCCGCGACGCTTGGCCCCAAGTGACAGTTGCATGATGCACGACGGGCATTCCGTCACAATGATATCCGCACCGGACTTCTCGACGTTCTCCACCTTGCGGTCAAGGATCTTCATGGAGATCTCGTTGTGCATGAAGTTGTATGACCCGGCTGCTCCGCAGCACCAGTCGGCTTCGCAGAGCTCTCGGTAGTCGACGCCGGGAATAGACTTTATGAGCTCCCGGGGTTGGGACACGATGCCTTGGTAGCGGGCTCCGAGATGACAAGGATCGTGATAGGTGACCGCGGCCGGAAGCTCACCGAGAGGAGCGCTGATGCCTTCGGCCTCCATCAACTCGCTGAAGCTCCTCACCTTGGCGACAAGGAGCCTGGCCCGCTCGGCATACTCGGGGTCGTCCCTCAGGAGGTCGGCATATTCCTTGAGATGGCCTGAGCAACTGCCGCAGTCGGACACGATGTAGTCGTATTGCCCAAGATCGCCGAGCCTCTCGATGTTTATCCTAGCCAGAAGGCGAGCTCCTTCAACATCCCCATAGCCATACACCGGCATGCCGCAGCAGGCATTGGGCAGCACCGTGACCGCGATCCCGTTCTGCTCAAGGACATCTACGGTCGCTTCGCCCACCTCCGGCAACATGTAGTTGTAACCGCAGGAGATCCAGTATCCAACCTTGAGACCTAGGGGAGACTGCACCGGCCGGACCCGCTTTTTCAGCCTGGTCCTTAGGAAGCTTGAGGGTACCTCCTCCCTGATCTCCATTGCTTTCTCCAGCTTGGGATTTATCATCCTAAGCAGTCCGAGGCGCTTCGCCACACCCGCCAGACCGAGCCGGCGCGCTATCCACATCGTGCCGATGATTCGAGACATGCGTTCCGGATACGGGAGGAGCCCGCGGAATATCCATCGCTGAATGGCCGCCCGCCCAAGCCGCTTTCCATAGGTCTCGCGGAAGGCGATAACTACCCGGTCCGTCTTGACCGCTGGAAAGCAGTTCGCGGTACAGGCGCGACACAAGAGGCAGTTGTCAAAGGCCTCTCGGAGATCGGGTTCCAGCGGAGTCCCTCCCTCGATGAGATCGCGGAACAGTGCGTTCTTCCCGCGCGCCACGTGGGCCTCGACGTTCGTGGCCGTATACACCGGGCACGTTGGCTGGCAGAAGCCGCATTTCCCGCACGTGGCGACTTCGTCGTAGAGATCGAAGAACTCCTCGACCCTCTCGGAGGTAGCCGCCGGAGCCGCGCCTTCGGCAGTCGTCGAGCGCTGGGGTTCCATGCCTACAGGCCTCCCACGTAACGACCTGGATTCATGATGCCTTGGGGGTCGAACTTCTCCTTTACGGCCTTGATGAGCCCGAAATCGGTCCGATGAGCTCCCCAGGCGTCGAACTGTGGCCCCAGCTCAGACCAGCCGTCCAGCACCGTGACAGCCCCTTCTCGGTTCTCTGCGTCTGTCCGCAACTCCCGCGCGAACGCTCGCAGTCCCGTCGAAGAACCCCTAGCGTGGACCTCGAGGGACCCCGATCCACAACTCATTCTGTAGGATATGGCAACGTCATTCGCCCTAGAGTGTTCGTCCGCGGCAAAGGCCAGGTCCCAGGCGCGCGCGAGCGGCACCGTACAGCGCAAACCGACGTGATACCCGTTCCCAAGCGCCTTCCCGCGAAGCTCTGCGAAGGTATCCCAGCAACCATCGGGGGCGAGCCCGATCTCAGATGCGCGGCGAGATTCAACAACTCCGGCTTGGGACCAAGCGGGGCGAGCCACCATGCGAACCGAGCTCTCGACGCCCGGCGCGATGCCGCCGGTCCCACCGAGCAGCGCCGTTGGCACAGAGTTCAGCTCAGCACAGTAGCCGGAGATGTCGCCAACATGGCGTTCCACGGCGGCGGGGTGCCCTTCGAGAGCAACGAGCAGAAGGCTTTCGGTGCCGGAAGAGCGAAGGTACTGATCCAACCCGAGAAAGCCCGCACACGCAGGTGAGAGAAACTCAAGGGTTGAGGGGATCAGGACAGATTCCAGGATCTTGGTCACCAGGCGTCGCCCATGCTCCAGGCCGGGCACCGTGACAAGCAGAAGCTCCTCACACACGGGCAGCGGCAGAAGACGCACGGTGGCCTCAGCGATCACGCCTATGGTGCCAATCGAGCCGATGAAAAGCTTGCCGACATCGTAACCTGCGACGTTCTTGAGTGTTCGACCGCCAAAGTGGGCTAGGCTGCCGTCAGGGAGAACCACCTTCATTCCAAGAACCAAGTCCCTAAGACCACCATACTGGCCTCGACGTGGGCCGTGGTCCGCCGAGGCGATCACTCCACCTAAGGTTGCTCGATCTCTGGACTGCGGATCAAGCGGTAGAACCACGGAGTCCTTGCGCGCCATCCACTGAACATGTTGGATGGTGACCCCTGCCTGAGCGGTCAGGACAAGATTCTCGGGATCGCACTCGATAATGGAATTCATCGCGCTCATGTCGAGCACCAAGTCCAAGCGAGGAGGGGGGTTTCCAATCCCCAGCTTGGTCCCGCCCCCGAGCGCCGCCATTGCCATGCCGTGCCTGGAAGCCCAACCTACTATCTGTTCCAGCTCGCGGACAGTTGTCGGACTTACCCGGACGGCTGGAACGACCCCCGCAACCTTGATCTGCGGGTCTTCTTCTACCGTGACGCCAGGAACAAGGACCTTCAACTCGGCCAGGAAGTCACCGAAACTAGGAGGCATCAGCAACCCCCAGAACGGCGACTCGCGACGGCAAGACCTTTCCTGGGTTGGACAAGTCGGCCGGGTCAAAAACCTCTTTGAGCCACTCCTGCGCTCGAAGGTCATTCTCGGTGAAGAGCATACTCATCGCCCTCACCTTCTCAATGCCGACGCCGTGCTCCCCACTTATCGTGCCGCCCAGCTCCACACACGTAGCGAGGATCTCCATGCCTGCTTTCGTAGCCCGCTCCTGATCCGCCGGGATCCTGCTGTCGAACAACACGAACGGATGTAGATTGCCATCACCGGCGTGAGCCACGCTCGCAATCTTGAGATCGTATTTGTCACCGATTTCGTGGACCCTCCGCAAGGCCTCGGGGAGCTTTGTACGAGGTACCGTGCCATCGAGAAGCAAGTAATTAGGGGCCAAGCGAGCCACAGCTGCAGCCGCGCCTTTGCGTCCTTTCCATAGGGCGGTCCGTTCATCTTCGGAACTTGCCACTCGGACCTCACGGGCGTGGTTGCGCCTGCACATCGCAAGCACGTCGGTGGCCATGTCTTCCATGCCGTCGAGGAGCCCGTCCAGTTCTATGAGGAGTACTGCCGCGGCATCTCTAGGAAACCCCAGAGCTTCAGACTCCTCCACCGCTTGCATCGCGAGCTTGTCCATCATTTCGAGAGTCGCGGGCATCATGCCGGCGGCCACTATGGCAGAGACCGTCCTGGCGGCGTCATCGATGCTGTCGTAGATCGCCAGCAACGTCTTGACGGCTTCGGGTTTGCGAAGAATCCGAAGGACAGCCTTGGTACAGATCCCAAAAGTGCCCTCGCTCCCGACGAAACCACCGAGCAGATCGAATCCGGGCAGATCGAGAGCCTTGCCTCCCAGCCAGACCACCTCGCCGTCAGGGAGTACGACTTCCGCCCCAACGACGTGGTTGGACGTGACCCCGTACTTGAAGCAGTGAGGACCGCCGGCATTCTCCGCGATGTTGCCCCCGATGGAAGACGCCTTCTGGCTCGACGGGTCAGGAGCGTAGTAGTAACCAAGCGGATCGAGAATGGTCGAAATCTCCAGATTGTTGATGCCGGACTCCACAATGATTCGCTCATTGGCGGTATCTATCTCCACGACCCGTCTCATACGAGCCATCTCGACGACGAGGCCCCCCCTCACCGCGATCGTCCCACCCGTCAAGTTGGTGGCGCAGCCACGAGGCACAAAAGGTATGTTCTCGCGATGAGCGACTCGCATCACTGATGCTACTTCGTCCGTTGACTCGACAAAGACGACGGCATCGGGGAGTGACCTCTCCACGTAAGCATCGTATGAGTAGGTCCGAAGATCAGCCTTCTTCCAGAGCACGTCTTCCGTGCCGACGATTCCTCTCAATTCGCGAAGCAGCCTATCCGTGAGCACTTTCCGCTCCTTGCGCTTATGCTTCACGTTCCGCACGCTCGTAATCAGGCTCGTAATATCTTAGCTCCAGAGCCGCCGCAACGTTTGGGGGAGCCCATCGGAGTCCATGGCATTCAACATCGGACGGCGCTACAATCCACTCGGATTGGACGGAGCCCCGGAGGGCGCCTGCGATCGCGTGCCGAGGATTCCTACGGAGACCTGTGAGTGGCCCGGACTTCACGAACCGTGTCAGGAGACGAGGATGAGTGGATACTGGGGAAAGATGATCGAGGTGGATCTTACCCAAGGAACCAGCAAGACGATTCCGTTTCCAGAGGAATTGAGGCGTGACTTCCTTGGTGGGACAGGCTTGGCAGCGACGATCCTCTACGAACAGATTCCAGCTGGTGCGGACCCGCTCGGTCCGGATAACGTCCTAGTATTTGCCACTGGTCCCTTTCAAGGCGGGAGCAGAATCCTGGGCAGCGGGCGGTTCACGATCTGTGCAAAGTCCCCATTGACGGGGATATTCGGCGAGTCCACTGGGGGCGGCTACAACGCCGAGGAGTTCAAGAAGACTGGATTCGACGCGCTTGTGGTCAAGGGTAGGGCCGTCAGGCCCGTGTACCTCTTCCTCCACGACGGACAAGTGGAGATCCGGGATGCATCGCATCTATGGGGCAAGACGGACGCTTATGAGACAGAAGACGCGATTATTGCCGAACTGAACGATCCGAAGGTCCGAGTCGCTCCTATAGGGGCCGGGGGAGAGAATCTCGTCCGATACGCTGGAGTCATCTGCAACCACGGGCACGGCTGCGCCGGTCGTACCGGCATGGGAGCCGTGATGGGCTCGAAGAATCTCAAGGCGCTCGCTTTTCGGGGAACGCAGAACGTGTCGATCGCTCGCCCCGACGCGCTTTCGGCACTGAAGAAAGAGTACGCCGAACGCGCTAAGAACGCGGATTTTGCGAAGGCGAACCGCGAACTTGGCCAGGCGATGGCCGTCGTGCCTCGCGAGGAAAACGGGCTTCTTCCCATGAAGAACTTCCTACAGGACCGCTGGCAGGACGGGGCCCGCAAGCTGGGAGCGGGCGAGGGAGCTGACTTCAATCCCGTCCTGAAGCCAAAGCCGGACGCCTGCTCAAACTGCATAATGGGCTGCCACCGGCGCGTCACCATTGAGGACGGCGCCTATGCAATGGACAGCTACGGGCCGGAATACGAAACCCTTGGCATGATGGGCTCCGACTTGCTGGTCGACAACCTCTTGGCCATCAACAAGGCCAACGAGCTCTGCAACCGTTATAGCCTCGATACGATCGACTTCGGGGGCGTCTGCGCCTTCGCGATGGAAGCTTACGACCGGGGCGCGATCACCAGCGAAGATCTCGGGGGCATCGAACTCAAGTGGGGTGACGGCGATGCCATGATCGCCCTTTTGGAGAAGATCGCGAAACGCGAGGGCCGGGTCCCGTATCTTCTCGGCGAGGGGCTGAGGCCGGCGGGAGAGGCACTGGGGATTCCTGATGCGGCGCTACACGTCTGCGGCGCGGCTGTCCCGGCACATGATCCGAGGGCCTTCCTGTCCATGGCAGTGGAAACCGCCACCTCGATGAAGGGAGCAAGCCACCTCCACGGGTTCCCCGAAGCTATCGAGCTGGGCGTCACGTTTCCGGAAACCGGAAGGGACGAGTTGCTCAACCCGCTGCCTCCTCACAGCTCCGAACACAAAGGGCTTGCCCAAATGAAGTTCCAGGATCGGATGGCGGTCTGCAACTCCGCTGTCGTCTGCTTCTTCTACGAGTTCGCCGGCTTGGATTTCACACTGCTTACTGACCTTCTGAATGCCGTGACTGGTTGGGACCTAAAACCGATTGAGCTTCTTGAAATCGGTGAGCGCATAGTCAATCTCATGCAGATGTTCAATCTCAAGCACGGAGTCGTGCCGAGCCAAGATTACGTGTTGCCTCAGCGCTTCCTTACACCCCACACCGAGGGCGGTGCCGCGGGTGTCCCGCTTCCCTTTGCCGACATGATGGAAGAATACTATCGCGAGCGGGGATGGCCCGGTGGGATTCCGTCTGAAGACAAGTTGGCTAGATTGGGGCTGAGTTCGATCATCGGTTAGAGTAAGCTGACGCCGGTGATCAAGAGCGCAGAGCACATCCAAGGGTGGTGGCCCATGTCCATCAAAGTCCGCTTTATGGCAAACACGAGAGACCTTGTTGGCAAAGAGGAAATAGACCTGCAAATGGACGCGATCACGGAGCCGACGGCTCGTGACGTGATCATGGCGGTGGCGGAAGCTGAGAAGAGAGACCTGAGCGGTCTGCTTCGAGCGGGTGAGGGCGGTTCCTGGAGTGCCATTCGAGTAGTCCGAAACGGGCGCGTGCTTCACTCGCTGGATGTTCAGGTGGCCGATGGCGACGTGCTGGTACTGGTGCCTTTGTTGGGGGCTGGATAGAGGAGAATCTTGGCACAACTGTACGAGCGACCGGAAGCAAGGCGGCTTGAGCATAGCAACCGCGCCACGGGGAGGACGAGGGGGGCGCGAACGTGATCGTCGGATGCGCGAAGGAGATCAAGAACAACGAGAACCGGGTGGGCCTGACGCCTGCGGGCGCATGGGCTCTCACCCAGGCTGGACACAAGGTCCTCGTCGGTAGATTCGCCGGGCAGGGTGGCGGCTTCGCGGATGAGGACTATGCGGCCAAACGGGCCGCGCTCGCGGAGGGCGCCGCCGAGGTATGGGCCCGGGCTGAGATGGTGGTGAAGGTCAAGGAACCCATCCGAGTACAAGTACTTCCGCGATGGAGATGTCAGATCTGTTGACGCTGACCGCCTGGGGGACTAGCATGCGCTATTCGGTTCCCGCGCCGTTAGCTCAGCTGGTAGAGCACCGGACTCTTAATCCGACGGTCGTTGGTTCGAGCCCAACACGGCGCATGCTCATCCCCGTGGGCAGCTAAGTCCGATGGCGGTCGTTCTCGTGAATCAGCCGACTTAGGCCCACCGAGCTCGATTCCCAAAGCACGAAGCCTCCTCTCCTCCCCGTGCCCTCGCGGGTGACCTCCGGCTTGCAGTTAGTGTATACTAACAAAGACAAGAAAGAGAAAAGAGCGGGCCGATCCGCGGAAGGCAAGGGGCCTTCAAGAGCGCTGGAGCGCTCGTTTGCGGCGAGGCCCAAAGACAGGGAGACGCAATTGAAGACTCTATCCAGCTGGTTGAAACACAGAGCCCAACTCATTGAGAGTCGGCTCGCATCATCCGGCGACACCCCCGTCGGTCGAAAAGAAGGCCTACATGAGGCTCGGGCGCTGAAGGACTACCGCGTTCATGACTTCATGGCTCGGTGGAACTCCAAGAAAGCCGCCTAAGATCACGAAGCCTGGCGCGCTCTGCTTACAAGCGGGGCGCGCTTTTTCTTATGGGGGGCACGATAGACGTACAGACCTGGCGTCCGATTGTTTCCGCCACATTTCCCGGCCTAAATCCTCCTTGTCTTCCGGGCGACGCCGGCGTGTAGCGTTCACGCCCGGCGAAAGGCGGTCACGACCCGATCCGTCGCCGGCGGATATTTGATGGAACACCGAGATAATCGATCAAAATGGGTATATGACGCTCATTCTCTGTCAGACGAAAGGAGCACATGCCGTCATGAGCGTCAGGGGAACAAGCACTGAACAGAATCTGCTTAAGGCGTTCGCAGGCGAGAGCCAGGCTCGCAACCGCTATACGTACTTCTCGGACCAGGCGAAGAAGGAGGGCTTCGAGCAGATAAGCGCCCTCTTTTTGGAGACCGCTGACAACGAGAGAGAGCACGCCCGTGTCTTCTTCAACCACCTCGAGGGTGGCCCAGCCGAGATCGTCGCGACTTACCCGGCCGGGGGCGCGGGTACAACAGCCGAGAATCTTCTCGCCGCCTCCCAAGGCGAGAACGAAGAGTGGAAGCTCCTCTACCCTGACTTTGCCGCTACGGCTGAAGCCGAGGGATTTCCGGCGGTCGCTCTCTCGTTTCGAGAGATCGCCAAGGTAGAGTCATGGCACGAGCGGCGGTACCGGAAGATCCTTGAGAACCTTGAGACAGGCCGTATCTTCAACCGCGAGGTGTCGGTGCGCTGGAAGTGCCGCAATTGCGGTTACGTGCATGAGGGACCATCCGCCCCTATCGCTTGCCCGGCTTGCAAGCGCTCCCAGCTCTACTACGAGCTGTGGACCGAGCCGTATTAGTCGGCCTCCAGAGAAAGCGGACGCCCCGTTCTTGTAAATGGAAAGTCCACGGTCTGCTTGCACGCGCTTGATCGTCGATAGCAGTGAATAGCCGGAGGTGCGGCGGCATTCTCGCGTAGACGGCTGAGGATGGTCGTCGGTCATCGGGCCATGAGGCGCAAGGGAGGGCCCATGGAGCGAGCGGCATTTACGCAGCTGGAGGAGCTCTGCCCGACATTGGCCCGGCGATGGCAGGGAAGCTGAGGCGGATCGGGCGAACAAGCCATGGTGGGCGTACACCGTGGAGAGGAAGGCAAAGCTTTCTCCTCTCACAGATGAGCTAGTTCAAACTCCTCACCATCGGTGATTATCTTGGGCAGGCGCAGGGCTCGGAGCAGGGCTGTGCAGGCCCGCGCCTTCACTGGTACGAAACTTCGAGCCAGGAAGACGCCACTGCGCAGGGGTCGTCGCCACCACATCTGCGCGCGGGCATGTCATGCGGCTTGACAATTCTCGCCCAGACCTGCAAAGATATTTGGTTGGTTGTCGTTAACCAACTTTAGGCCGACCAGTGGAGAAGGAGAAGGCGATCATGGGCAAAGTCAGGATAGTGGACCTCAGCCAACCGTTCGGTCATGGGGTGCCGCTGTGGCCGTACTTCCCAGACATCAAGATCGAGCGCTTCCATTACCACGCCAAGTCCGGGGTGCTCACTCAGTGGATCACGACCCCTATGCACGTGTCGACGCATGCGGATTCGCCAGCGCACGTTATCGAAGGCGAACTCTTCACCGACGAGATACCGCTCGATTGCTACTACGGCACCGGTGTAGTCGTGGATATCCCCAAACCCAAGTGGGGCATGATCACGGCCGACGATCTGGAGAAAGCCACTCCAAAGATCGAGAAGGGCGACATCGTCATCGTCCACACACATATGCACGCCCAGTACACCGACTCCAAGAATTACTTCGCCCGTTCCCCGGGGTTGGTGCGGAGTGCCGGAGAATGGTTCGTCGAAAAGGGCGTGAAAGCCGTCGGCGTCGATCAGCAGGCGCTCGACCATCCGCTCTCCACAGCGATCAGCTACCACGGCCCGGGCCCGCTGCTCCCTGACATCGTGAAGGAGTACGAGGCTGAGACTGGTCGCTCGGCCGCGGAGGACTTTCCGGAGTGGGAGCCGGTACACCGCCTTCTCCTGGGCAACCACATCATGGGCTGGGAGAACGTCGGAGGCGATATCGACGAGGTCGTCGGCAAGCGTGTCACTATTTCTGGGTTCCCCATCCGCTGGGTGGGTGGTGACGGATCCATTGTACGGCTGGTCGCCTTTGTGGAGGAGTGAGGACGCGTCGC
Source organism: uncultured Thermoleophilia bacterium (assembly GCA_963772095.1). Taxonomy (GTDB): domain Bacteria; phylum Actinomycetota; class Thermoleophilia; order RBG-16-64-13; family RBG-16-64-13; genus Chersky-299. The sequence continues at coordinate 171,674 of CAVYVU010000017.1, read as the reverse complement.
TCTGGTCGGTCGATGTAGCGGACAGTACGTGGCCGACCGCTCCTTGGTGGCGGGAGGATCCCCTTACCCCCGGGGATCCTCCCGCGTGCATTGCGCACGAGACCGTGTACTCAGCCAGCGCCGCGAGGATCTAGCAGCTACCGCAGCCTCTTTCGTGGAAAGCAGCGGCCGACGAGTTCTTTCGCTTCTGCCAGCCACGCCTCCCGTTCTTCCTGGGTGCTCGTGACCACCACGCTGAACGTTCTTCGATGGAATTCTTGCACCCCACAGAGTCCGAAGACGCAGTTCTTCCAGACCAACTCGAGTGGATCCCCGAAAACAGCCTGCTCCCGAAGCGCGGGCGTGTCGGAAGTATTGAAGACGATCGCCGTTCCTGCCTTCAGGAGACCGACGGGGACTCCCTCGCCGCTGTCACCCTCGGTAAAGTTGTAGGCGACAGAGCGCCTCAGGACTCGATCGACCCAGCCGGTGAGGATCGCAGGAGCCTGTCCCCACCAGTTGGGATGAACTATCACGATGCCGTCGGCAGCCGCGAGTTCATCGCAATGCCTAGCGACGACCGGGGGGAGGGGCACGCCCGCGGGGATCTCCGCGCCTGGCAGAAGTGGGTTGAAACCCTCTCGGTAGAGGTCGTGGAAGCTGACCACGTGATCGTTACGGCCCAACTCGGCAACCGCCTTCTCGGCGATGGCGTGGTTGAAGCTGCCAGGCATCGGATGCGCGAGGATGACGGAAATGTTCATGTTTCTACCCCCAGTAGGATGGGGCCAGCCTATCACGCTCCTGGCCTGGCCAGCGCGACGCTTGGCTCCGCTAGGGCGTCGGAATCGGTCCTATCCGAACGGTCCCCTCCGAGTTCGTGGTCCGGGCTGGGATTTAGCTTGTTCAATTGCAACGCCATACCCGCGAAGGGTAGGATGGGGCAGGTCAACCCCTAAGCAGTCCGGCCAGTCTGGAGGAACGCATGTTTTTTCTCGGCTTCCCCGTTCCGGCTCTCTGGATCGCCTTCGCAGTACTGTGGATCTTCACGCCCAGCACCTTGGGGCACATCCAGCACTGGATCGCCACTATTCCCCTCGTGTTTGAAGTCATACTTTGGATCGTGTTTCTGCCCTGGGTCGGTTCGCTCTGGATCTGGCACAGCTCCCTCGCGCTCTGGCTCCGGATCCTCATCATCGTGGTCATCGCTTTCGCGACTATAGGCATGTTCAACCGACGCAAGGTGACGAAACGCCGGCGGGTGCGCGCGAGCTAGGGCCGACCTCAGTCCCTGCGCTGGGGCGACCGCTAAGGCGGTCAATCGGGCGGGTGAAAGCCTTCAACACCCAGTATGCCCGCGATCTTACAAGCAGCGGGCGGCCGGCGGGAACACCAGGCCGGGTCGCGATCTCGATCGCCGGCGACGACGCGCGGGCCAAGCACACAGTGGCTCGGCTTATTGACCAGATCGGTTTCGACACGGTGGACGAAGGCGCGCTGGCCGAGGGAGGTCGGCGTCTACAGCCATGATCTCCGTCTATGGCGCTAGTCTCACCAAGGAGGAGATCCAGCCACGGTTGGCCTCCTGACGGTAGTGAGGGCTGCAGGGATCCCTCGAGATCGCCCGGCCTAAGTCTAGTCGGCGGATCGGCGACGAAGAATGGGTTGCCTCCTGCGAAGACTGAGGGGGGACCAGCGTCCGGCGGCCAGCTGATCGGCTAGGATCGGAGGGCCGTGGGGGGCACCGGCTTCTTGGAGCGGCGTCTTGTAGTTCTCGTCCGGGCCGCCCCTTATGATGATAAAGACCGGCCGGCGAGAAGGGGGGCAACATGGCTCGAAGAAGAGGACTCACTATCCCGAAGGTGAGGAGGAGCCTCTACCGCGGCGCCCGTATCCTGGGCGACGTCCAAGCAGTGCGGACCGGCCGCGTCTCCCGTCGCATCGCGAGGCGCGGGGTGGGCAAACTCCTGGGCCAGACCCTCATGCGTGGTCTCTTCCGCTGACTCGCCCCTGAGTAGCACCGCTCGGCAATCGGGGGAATGGGGGGAGCCCCGCCCCAGGAGGGATGTTGGGGCGGGGCTTAGCGTGCAATGCGGGGGGTAACCGCACCGGGAGTTTACCCCCGTGCCTGTAAGGCTTTTGTAAAGCGAGCGTTCCTTAGTTCTGCTTGGCGCAGTGAGACTGAACCGTTACATAGTCGTTACATTGTCTTCACCGCTGGCGGGCAACATCCCGGTAGAGCGCGTGGGCATAGTCCCCTCCTTGCCCGCCGCCATCAACCCTCCGAGCCGGAGACTCTCCATCGCCCCCTGGAGACTTCGGCTTGCGCTGTGTCAAGGTATCACCCGGAGTAGCTACCTATCTGCCAATGTATTGCAGCGCGTTCTCACCTGCCATACGTCCAGAGTTGACGGCGAAGCTAAGGGAACCACCAGTTGTCGATACCTCGTAGGTGTCACCGAGGAGGCCGCCCGCGCAACATCCCACCGCGTAGAGCCCGGGAATCACTTCGCGGTCCTTCCTCAAGACCTGTGTCTTGTGGTTGATCCTGATCCCGCCGTTCGTCATGAAGGCCGCCAGGCCCAGTCTTACCGCATAGAACTTTGGTTTCCTTATGGCTTGTAAGTAGGTGCCGTCTTTCCCGAAGATGAAGTCTTGATTCCGGTCGACACATGCGTTGTACTCGTCTACCGTGGACCGCAGCGCTTCGAAATCTACGTCGATCTTTTCAGCCAGTTCTTCGAGAGAACTGCCCCGGAAGACTTTGCCCTCCCTCTCGCCCCGCCGTAGTTCGTCATCGATGTCGGTAAGTCTCGCCGAAATGTCGAAGAACTCGCCGAGTACGTAGTTGATGCCCTTCTCCCTCATGAACTCTTTTGTGTCTTCGTCGAACATGCAAAACGCGGCAGCATCCGGCTGTCTTGCCAGTGCATTTCCCGCCATGGGGAACTTCCAGCAGATGGATTCGTCACAGAATCTTTCTCCCAGTTGGTTGACCCAAAGGCGAGGTTGATACCCTGCCACCAGGAGCTGGGAGCTGAGCTCTTCGGCGGGAACGAGCACGATGGTCTGCATAACACCCAGATCGTGAGGTTCTGCACCGACGTCCCAGGCCATTTGGATGGGACCGCCCATCTGTTTGGAGGGAACGACCGGCGTCGTGAAGCCGGACTTACAGTATTTGTCGACCCATTCCTTGTTGTCCTGATAACCACCGGAAGCGATGACGACCGCTTTGGCCTTAGCCCGAATGGTATTTCCTTCCGTATCTTCTGCGACGACGCCGGTGATTCGACCGGCTTCCATCGTCAAACTTTTGACCGGTGTTTCCAGATAGATTCGGATGTTCTCTTCCGCCTGTGCCCTCGCGTACAGAGGCTTGACCAGCCCGTTCTTGGCGAAGTCGGTAAATTGGTGCCACACCCGCGGGGTGAACGGAGATATGGCAAAGAGTCCGCTGAATTCAGCCCCCAGGCTCTCGAGCCAATCGATCGTAGCGCCGGATCGTTCCATAAAGGTCCTTACGAGCCGGGCGTTGGCAAGCCAATGCGTCTCTTCCATGTGGACCTTGAAGGCTTCGGCCACCGTGAGGCCGACTTTGTTGATCTTCTGCATCGTGCTTCCGACAGCGAACATCCCCTCCGCGTGGTTGGTCATGCCTCCACACTCGGACATTTGCTCGAAGATGAGGACAGAGGCCCCGCCGAAACTGAGCGTCAGAGCCGCGCAGAGCCCGGACGCTCCGGCGCCGATGATTATGGCGTCGGCCTCCATCTCTCCAATGTGCGCCATCCCGGGTTTCATGCTCTCCATTGTTTTGCTCCTGCTGTCGCTTTTCATGCCTTGATCGCCCGCAAACAACATAAGTCCCGACGGGAGTAACAAGAGTTAAAAGACCGATGGTGACTCGTTAACTTGCCATTTCCGACCACACGAACGGTGGCGTACTGACAAGAACGCTTCGGCGACTCATCTAGTAAGAGTGACGCCGGCCTCCTTTACAGTCTGGCGGTTTTCTCGCGGCGCCGACCCAGTGGGCGTCAGCGAGACCTCAAGCGATGGCGGGGCGCTCGCCTCGAAGATACAGCGTTAGCGCTTGTTTGAGTTCGCCGTAGATGGTCTGGTTGGTGATGCCGTATTGCAGTTCGTGCTCCAAGCCGAATATCAGTCGGCCTCGGACGACCGCTGCGTACATGCCGTAGGCCACATCGATGGCCAGAACCGGGTCGGCGTGGCCTATCTCGTCGCGATGAGCGAGCAGGACTTCGGTCAGCGCTTCCCTACGCTCAAGGCTGACCAGCTCGCCTCTGGCTCTCAACACTGAATCGAAGACCGACATGCTCAGGAAGGCACGAGAAAGTTCCGACTCCCCCGTAACGTTGCGGATAAGGACCTCGATCGCCGCTCCCACCGCTTCCCCCAGGGTCGTGCAGCCACCGGCTTCGGCAAGCACCTCGCTCCGGATGATCGGCTCGAGCCTGTTGTGAAAACGGTCTTGGACCGCGTGGAAGAGTGCGGCTTTGTCGGGAAAGCGGGCATAGAAGGCTCCCACCGAAAGTCCCGCCTGGGCCACCACGCCCCCGATCGTGAGGGCCTCAAAACCTTCAGTCCGGATCTGTTCCTCGGCGGCCTTCAGCAGCCGTTCCAGCGACTCTACGCTGCGCTTTTGGCGCGGCGGCCGATAAGGGGTCGAGATTCTCTTCATGACCAGCAGTATATCGTCGCCCCTTCTCCAGTAGTGACGTCTGCTGTGTTCCTTGAATTCCGATTAAAGAATCTTTATTCTTTTCCCGGGAAGTCTGCGTCATCGTCCAGCGGACTTCGTGGCACTCACTACCGAGTTCGTGCCCCCGGGCTAGCGGCCGGTGATTTCGCCGCAAGGATCTCGCTGCGCAGGCCACGACGGCTCCGTTATCCTGTTCCCGAGGACCCGACCTGCTGATCCGGGGCCAAGATGCTGCGTACTGTCGCCCGGATGCACTCCGGCGGTCATGGGCCCGTGCGCGGCTTGACGGACTGAACCCGCCGCAAGAGAGAAAGGGGAAGGCTATGAAGATGACTATCATCGGCGCGGCCGGTTCGGTCGGCGCACCTGCGGCCTTCTTCATCGCTGCCTCGGGGCTGGTCGATGAGATCGTGATGATCGACGTCCGCCAAAACGTGCTGCAACAGCACGCCATGGATATCGGTACCGCGGTCTCGGCACTCGACGTCAGTGTTCGAGCGGGGGCATACGAGGATCTAACCGGCTCGAACCTAGTCGTCAACGCGGCTGGAGCGCAGCAGGGGCTTATCGCCGACCGCATGGACATGCTTCCCAAGAACATCCCCTTGGCTCGAGATATCGCCCGGCAGATCGAGCGCTACTGTCCCGCGGCATTCGTGATCACAGCCACCAATCCGGCCGACCCCCTGAACTACGCCACCTGGCTCGCCGGGGGCTTCGACCGCCATCAGCTCATCGGCTACACGCTCAACGATTCGCTTCGGTTTCGCGAGATGGTGGCAAGAGCCAAAGGGGTGAAGGTCGGTCAGGTGCAGGCAACGGTCATCGGGGAGCACGGCAGCAGCCAGGTGCTGCTGTTCAGCTCGGTGCGCATCGATGGCCGATCGGTGCATTTCAGCGAAGAAGAGAAGCAGGACATCCGGGCACAGGTGCCCGATATCCTGAGACGCTATGAGGAGTTGCAGTCCGGACGGACGGCCGGCTGGACTTGTGCGATCGGTCTGGCGGCGATTACGCGTGCTTTCCTCCAAAACACGGGGGAGATCTTTGCCTGTTCGGTGGTGTTGGACGGTGAGTACGGTCAGCGTGGGCTGAGCATGTCGGTGCCGGTCGTGCTCGGAGAGAAGGGCGTACGAGAAATACTGGAATGGGACCTGGAGCCGGACGAGCAGGCGGGATTGAAGCGCAGCGTCGATACGCTCAAAGCCGCGGCCCGGATCGTGGACGAGAATCTGCCACGCGAATCCTGACCTTTGCCAGACTATCCATCGCTGGATGGTGAGTGTTTCGCGGGGAACGGCGGGCCGCGAGAAAGAGGAAATGAGAGATATGAGCCAGCGATTCGAGAAGCTGATGGAACCGGGCATGATCGGGCCCATCAAGACCCGCAACCGGATAATCAAGACGGCCAACGGCACCTCGTTCATGGAGGAGGATCAAACCGTTGGACCGCGGATGATCGCCTACTACGAGGCTCTGGCGAAGGGTGGCGTGGGCTTCCTCGTGGTGGAGTCCTGCGGCGTGGAGTATCCGCTCGCGATCCAACACGTGCACTACCAGCCCGACGGTAGCTACGAAGGGGTACAGCTCCACCTGGACGATGACAAGTTCATCCCCAGCTTCGAGCGGCTGACGGAAGCGGTGCACAAGCTCGGCTGCCCGGTGTCGATCCAGTTCCAGCACGCCGGGCCTTGGAACCCAACAGGCCTCTTGCCGCGGGATCCGAAGATACGGGACATCAAGTGCGCCTCGGCTTTGACCGAAGCGGACCTGCCCGGACCAGACTTCTTGCCCTGTCGAGCCATGACCAAGGCGGAGCTCGAGGATCAGATCGATCTGTGGGCATCGGCAGCCGAGCGGGCCCACAAGGCCGGTTTCGATGCCTGTGAGATCAACCACGGCACGTGCCACCAAGGCAACACGTTCTTGTCGCGGGTCTGGAACAACCGCGACGACGAGTATGGTCCGCAGACTTTCGAGAACCGCACTCGCTTCTTGCGCGACATCATTTCCGAAGCGAAACGGCGCTGCGGGCCAGACTTCGCGGTGCACGCGCTAATCAACGTTGTGGAATACAACCATCCGCTCGCCACCACTCTCGAAGAGGGCGCCGAGATGGCCCGGCTGATAGCCCAAGTCGCTGACGGCATCAACTGTCGGGCGGAGCGCTACGGCCACCGGGGCGGGCTCATCCAACCAGACCGGATCCTCTATCCGGAGCCGCCCGCCGAATTGCCGGCGGATCTCGATTGGAGCCGGGGCGGAAGGGGAGCCACCGTGCCGCTGGTGGAAGCGGTAAAGCGCAAGAGAGTCACCATACCGGTGTGGACGGCCTGCCGGCTCGATGCCGAACTGGGCGAGGAGTACCTGCAGCGAGGCAGTCTCGACTTTGTCGGCATGACGCGTCGTCTCCTTGCCGATCCGGAGTTGCCCAACAAAGTGCGGGAGGGGCGGCTGGAAGACATCCGCACCTGTCATGGTTGCCTGCACTGCTTTGATATGCGCAACAAGAACAAGAAGCTGGAATGTCGCGTGAACGCCACGCTGGGGCGGGAGTCGCTGCCGGAATACCAGTGCCGGCCCGCCGAGCAGAAGAAGAAGGTGCTGGTAGTGGGCGGCGGGCCCGCGGGTATGGAGGCGGCGAGGGTGGCGGCCCAGCGCGGTCACAAGGTGGCGCTCTACGAGAAGGGCCCCTACCTGGGCGGCCTGGTCCTGGTGGCGGCGATCGTCAAAGACCTCGAAACCGAGGACATGATCGACTGCAATCGATATCAGGTCACCCAGCTGAACAAGGAGAATGTCGCGGTGCACCTGAAGCAGGCGGTGACACCCGAGGTAGTGCGGAAGGAGAGACCCGATGTGCTGGTGATCGCCGCCGGAGCGGCCCACACGAAGTTCGATTTGCCGGGGGCGATCAGCCGCGAAGTCATCCAAACGGAGAAACTCCACGGCGTGCTGAAGACTGCTCTCAGGTTCTTCTCTCCGGCTTGGGTGGAGAAGCTTTCCCGGCTGTGGATGCCGGTGGGCAAGAGCGTGGTGGTCATGGGCGGCACCCTGCACGGCTGCGAGCTGGCCGAATTCTTGACCAAGCGGGGGAGACGGGTGGTGATCGTGCACGACGGCCCGGCTTCGGCGCTGGGCGACGGCATGACCGTCGACGACCTCGAGAATCTCTGGCCGTGGTTCAAGCAGCGCCACGTACCTATCTGGGCCGACGCGCACTATCGAGAGATCGTGGGCAAGGGTCTGAAGATACAGATGCCCGATAAACGCGTCTTCATCCTCGAGGGCACGAACATCATCACCACCCAGGACTGGGGACCCAATACGGAGTTGATCGAGGAGCTCTCGCGGTTGGTTGACGAGACTCATGTGATCGGCAGCTGCCGAGAACCGGGCTGGATCGTGGATGCCATCCGCGAAGGTGCGCTACTCGGATACGCGATCTGATACGGAGACGGCGAAAGCGGCGGCGTTCTTTGGCTAAAGTCTTGTGCCGATCTGATAGACGAGCAGCCCCACCACGAAAGAAACGGCCAGCATCAAGCCTAAGCTAGTGGCCATGAAACGCCATGAGCGGGACTCCTGCTTGATGACGGCCACCGTAGCCACGCAGGGTATGAAGGTCATCTGGACCGCCAGGAAAGCTGCCGCGGCGGCAGGGGTGAGCGCAGACGCGAGCCGGGTAGCCAACGCCACCCCGGCAGCCCCTGAGGCCCCGGCGCCCCCGAAGAGGATGCCCAGCGTGGCGACGCTGTTCTCTTTGGCGATGAAGCTGGAGAGCAAAGCCACAACGAAACGCCAGTCGCCCAGGCCCAGGAGAGCACCCGCCGGCGCGAGGAATCGGCCCAGAATTCCCAGCACGCTTTGGCTGGGGTTAGACCCCGGGTAGTTGGAGAGCATCCAGATGATCGCCGAAACTATCACGATCACCGTGCCCGCCTTCTTGACGAAGGCCATGGTCCGGTGTCCCACCGAGAGCCCGAGGGTGCGGGCGTTGGGGCGATGATAAAGGGGCATCTCCAAGATAAACGCGCTCCGCTCACCCTTGAATACGAATCGGTTGACTCCCACCCCTATGAGGGCCAGCAAGATGAGGTTCCCACCCACAAAGGCCAGCGCAGCCCAGGCCGCCGCCCCCCCGAAGAAAGCCGAGGCCAGGAAGGCAAGCACCGCTAGGCGTGCGGTGCAGGGAACGAAGGGGGTGAGGAGCATGGTGAGCAGGCGGGCCCGACGTTCCTCGATGATGCGGGTCCCCATTACGGCGGGGACATTGCAGCCAAAGCCCAGCATGAGGGGCATGCAGGACTTCCCGTGTAGTCCCATCCAGTGCATGTAGCGGTCCATGACGTAGGCGGCCCGGGCCATGTAGCCCACATCCTCAAGAAGGGCCAGGGCGGCGAAGAAGATGACGAGAATGGGAACGAAGGAAAACACGTTGCCGGCCCCCGCGATAACGCCGTCTACAAGTACGCCGGAGAGCCAGTGCGGAGCGGGAGCGAGCAGGTTATGAAGAGCTGTCGAGAGCGGTCCGGACACCAGGTGGCTAAGACCATTGGCGGCGGGCCGGGCCACGGCATAGGTTACCCAGAAGAGGACTCCGAAAGCAACGAGCAGCAGCAGGAGTCCCCACAGCGGGTGGGTGGCGATCCGGTCTATTCGATCGGTGACGCTCACCGCCCCGCGCCGTGGATGCACGACGGCGGCCCTCACCATCCGTGCCACCCAGTCATAGCGACCCCCGGCGATATCCAGGTAGGCGTCCTCGTGCTTGAGAAGCAGCCCCTGGACCTCTACCCAGGTTGAGGGTGCCGCGCTTCGCACGAGCTGAGCCATGTCGGTATCGCCCTCGAGAAGCTTGAGCGCCACCCAGTCCGGGGGATAAGGGTCAAGGGGCTCGTCCTCGAGCAGCCGGCCAAGTTCCGCGACAACCGCTTCGTGTTTCGGGCGGATGGCGGGCCGGGTGGGAGAGACTGAGTCGGGGTCGTCCGCCAGCCGCACGGCCGCGTCGACGAGGGCTTCAAGGCCTTGTCGCTTACTCGCCACCAGCTCCACCACCGGCAGTCCGAGAGCCGCTTCGAGAACGTGAGCCTCCACCTGCACGCCGTGGCGCCTGGCCACGTCGACCATGTTGAGACCTACGACCAAAGGAATAGGTAGGGCGAGCAGCTCGGCGACCAGGTAAAGGTTGCGCTCGAGAGAGGCGGCGTTCACGACCGCGACCACCACGTCCGGTTGCTCCTCTAGGAGATAGTCGCGGGCGACGCGTTCCTCTTCGGAGCCAGACGTGAGGCTGTAGGTTCCGGGAAGGTCGACGATCTCGACCTCGCGACCCTTATGGGTGAAGCGGCCGGTCTTCTTTTCGACGGTCTTTCCCGGCCAGTTACCTACGTGTTGGTTCAGGCCGGTGAGAGCATTGAAGACGGTGCTCTTGCCAACGTTCGGTTGGCCGGCAAGGGCGATGGTCAGGGTGCGATCCCGCGTCGGCCCACGCCTGGCCTTGCTCGGTTCCCCCACTAGTTTGACAAAGGATCCAGGGGCTTGACAGCCACTTGCCGGGCTTGACCTCGCCCGAGAGCCAACCTGGCTCCGTGGACCTCCACGATGAGCGGGCCTTGGCCGCGGTTCTGCAGGACCTCGACTTCAGCCCCGGGGGTCAGGCCAAGGGCGATCAGGCGCTTGGCGAGGCCGCGTCCTTGCGGGAGGCTGGATACGAGCCCGCGGGCGCCGCTGGGCAGCTCAGATAGCGAGTTCAACCGAGCTTCCCTGACCCGGTCAGCGAGCGGGCGAAGGAAATGAAGCGTTCCAAGACCTCCGGCTCCAGCACGTGCTCAAGCCGACAGGCCGAATCATCAGCCTTCTGGGGCGGAACACCGAGCACATCGGTGAGAAAGTCACGAATGGCCACGTGCCGACGGTCAACTTCGAGCGCGATCTGCGTACCCGCGGGAGTGAGGGTCACGTATCCGTAGGGGTCGTGAGCGACGAGGCCCCGGGCGCCAAGGCTCTTAAGGGCTCCGGTGACGGCAGGGCGCGAGACTCGCAGGTGCAACGCGATCTCGCTCACGCGTGCGACCCGGGAAGCGCGCTCCAGATGAAGGATCGCTTCCAGGTAGTCCTCTAGGCTGGCGCTGAGGCTTACTGTCCCGGCGCTGCCGGGGACGTCAAACTCCGCGGAAAACCGCTCTTTGGGCGACACGCACCCACCGCTCTCTAGGTCGTGAGTTAAGCATGCCTATCTTAGCGTAGGGTGCCTAACTGAACAAGAGCGTCCGGCCCGTCAGCCTGCTCTGCTTGCGCAGATGCTCCGAAAGCGCGACGCAAGACCTTAGCTCGCGTTTGTCGGCTCCCATTCGTCCGGCCATCGGTCTAGCCGTCGCTCAAAGTACAACTCCAGCCCGTCCTCTTCGTCCATATGCGAGCCGATCTCACCAAATCCCATCGAGTGAGCCAACGCCAAAGACGGCTCATTGTCCGGAGCAATGGAGAGGACGAAACATCGTTGATAGTGGTAGTCGAACGCCCACCTCATCAACGTAAGCGCCGCTTCTTTGGCGAACCCCTGCCTGCGGAATGGTTCATCAACCTCATAGCCTAGTTCCACCCCATCCGCTGTCATCTCGCGCAAGTCTTCAGGGCTGGGTTGCGAGTGAAAGCCGATATGGCCACACATCGTGCGAGACTCTCTGATGACGATCGCCCTAAGTAGCCAGGGTTGCACTTCAGGATCGGCACGTATCTGCCGCAATCGCATATCAAGCAGTTGCTTACGCAGATTGAGGCCGTCCGGTATCTGAAAACCACCGATCTGGGCGGCTCGCGGGAGATCCTCGGCCAAGAACGATTGGAGCAAAACCGGACTCATCGAAACCAGATCGAGACGACGTGATCTGAGAGTATCCAAGAGGTGCCTCCATTTCTTGCCGGTCGGCCAAGTCGTCGATTTGAGTGACGTGCAAAGCGCCTCTGCTCCAAACCGAGGTCAGGCTGGGGGGCCACCGGCGGGCCTTTCGGCTCGGGCGATGGAGACGACCCGGCGGGGGGCAAGCGCCTTTCCGAGCAGAGCTGGATGAAGCACCCCGTACGCCGGGATGCTGTTGCCCAGCACAGCCATGCCGCCACGAGCCAGACCTTCGTCTCTGCGCAACACGCGCACGACCAGGCCGTTGCCCCACGGCCTGGCAAGTAGCTCACGGAGCAGCCGGGCACTCATCAGTTCCGGGACGACCTCCAGAAAAATCTGCAGGGGGTAGCGGAAAAGGTGTCGACGATATCCGGTATGAAGTGCGAGCGAGATGGCCGCGGCTGCCGACCGGCCACTTTCGAGAGCATACGCCATTCCCTGGCCTGATAGAGGGTCCACCAGGTGAGCCACGTCACCTACGAAGAGCACTCCTCGAAATCTGCGGCGTCCATGTCTGGCGCCGACGAGAATAGGACAGGCGGCCGGTCGTGTCACGAAGCGGATGTCTTCCACATGGCGCCGGGCAAGAGAATCGGCACTGAGGAAAGTGTCCAAGAGCTGCGATAGTCTGAGGCGCTTCTTCTTGAGCTGCGCCATCGTGAGGCCGACGCCAAGATTTACCGGCTCCGCTGGATGACTGCTCGGAAATATCCAGCCGTAACCCCCGGGTAGAAGAGCGGGATCGAGGAAGAAGTGCAAGAAGCCGTCTAGCTCACGCACGCCCTCGGCGTATGCACGGATCGCGATCCCGCGGGGCTGCAGGCGCCCGGGGCCGAGGACGGTCCGCGAAAAGGAGCCGTGAGAGCCGTCGGCCGCGATGATTACGCGGGCCTCGACATTCATTTCCTCGCCGGAAGCAGAACGGGTGCGAAGAACCGCGTCGGATCGCCCGTCGGCCTCTCGACTCAGCGAAAGAACCTCGGTGTCCTCTAAGATGAGGGCTCCAGCGGTCCGGGCCGTCTCCACGAGAAGCCGATCTAGCACGAGCCGAGGGACGACGTAGCCGTGCTCCCCGCCCTTTCCATATTCGGGAAAGCCCGCGACGACGGACTCGCCCCAGGAACTCACTATTCGGAAAGTATTGTATGGATGGTAGCCCAGACTCCGCAGCTGTTCCTCGACCCCGAGGTCGGCGAGGGTCGCAACGGCGCGGGGTGTGAGCCCGTCCCCGCAGACCTTCTCCCGCGGAAAATGGGCGCGTTCAAGGACCAATACGCTTAGGCCGTCACGGGCAAGATAGGCCGCAGCGGCCGATCCCGAAGGCCCGGCGCCCACCACCGCGACGTCCGCTCTTAGGGTCCTCACTGACGGCATGAGTCGCTGTCCTCCCGTTGGTATCTGCTCGAAACGGCGCTTATCCGCCCTGTCGCCGGTGGCGACCCGGGTCGCGAAGGACTGTCCAGCAACGTACCCTCAGGTTACCCGACCGGAACGTCTCCGTGGGCCGCGCTTCTGCATTTGAAGACCGAGGTCGAGCGGCCAGCGTCAGGCTGGAGAAAAAGCGCCGGCGAACCCTGCCGGCTTTAACAGAGACCCGCTAACATGAGTGCGGTGTCGTCGCCCGACATTGAGGGGCGGGCGCTCCCCGGCTGCACTCGGTCGGAGCCGGACCAACAGCCATGGGAGTCGACGATCGTGTCCATTAGAATGACCATTGGTGGGTGAGCAATGAATCAGGCCAGGCGAGTTGCGGTCGTCACAGGCGGAGGCTCCGGCATAGGGCGGGCTGTCTCCGGTGCACTTCTCCGCGAGGGGTATCAGGTAGTCTTGGCCGGCCGGCGAGAGGAAGCGCTTCGTGTAACTCTGGCCGGCTACGAATCCCAGGGACTTGTGGTGCCGACAGACGTTACGCAAGAGGCCTCGGTGCAGCACCTCTTCAAGCGGGCGGTCGAGGAATTCGGCCGAGTAGACCTGCTCTTCAACAACGCCGGCACCTTCGGTACATCAGCCCCGATCGAGGACATGGCGTTGGAGCAATGGACACTTGTGGTAGATACCAATCTAAATGGCGCGTTCCTTTGCGCACGAGAGGCCGTCCGCGTGATGAAGGAGCAGCGGCCGCAAGGTGGCCGCATCATCAACAACGGGTCTGTCTCCGCGCAGAGCCCGCGACCGCATGCAGTCGGCTACACCGCCAGCAAACATGCCATCACGGGTCTCACGAAGGCGATTTCCCTCGAGGGGCGAGCCTATGGGATCGCTTGTGGCCAGATCGATATAGGCAATGCAGCCACGGAGTTGACGGACGTTTTCGGCAAAGGCGCACTCCAGGCTGATGGCTCGATCTTGGCTGAGCCGCAGATCGACGTGCGCCATGTCGGCGATGCCGTACTCTACATGGCCAGCCTGCCGCTGGACGCGAACGTTCAGTTCATGACGTTGATGGCGACGAAGATGCCGCTGATCGGCAGAGGCTGACCCGCTTGCCGGGGCACCGCCTACGAATGGACCGTGGCCTTCGGCTCCAGCAATGACCGTACGGCCCGCGCCTGTTCACGCCTGACTCCCGCCCCGATCATGTCGCCGTTCCTTTGGAGAACCTCGGCTTCGAGCTCTACTGCCTGAGCGAGAAGTCTGATGACCTGATTATCCGGGTTGCTCAGCTCCAGCAGTGAGACAAGACTGTGGGAGGAAAGCCGCGACGCCACACCCGGGTCCATGCCGAGCGCCAGACCGATGGCCTGGCCCGCGACCTCGCCGGGCTCCGCGGCGGGTCCTTCGCCCAACTTCGCCATGGCCCGCCGTATCAGTGCACCCATCTGCTCGATGAGGCGCAGCACGTAGTCAGACTGGTAGGACAACAGCTCTCCTCTCTTGCGGAGACAGCGTGCCACGGGAACCGTGAGCCTAGCAGACCTGGGAGGTGGCGATCACTCGTCGCTCGCACCCGGCGCCACATCCACCTCGATGAAGATGCGGCTCACCTGCGGGAAAGGCTCGCGGATATGTCTCTCGATGCGATGCACCGCATGGTGTATCTCCTCGGCCGGTAGTCCGGGCGTGAACTGCACCTCGATGTTGAGGAGCACTTCGTCGGGACCGAGATGCATGGTAAGCACCGTTCCCAGGCCGGTGACCACCGGGTCGGCGAGGGCGATCCTGCGCAACGCGGCCACCACTTCGGGAGCGGCAGCCTCGCCGACGAGGAGGCTCCTGCTCTCAGAGGCGAGCCACCCAGCAGCGCAGACGAGGATGCAGCCGATCGCCACCGAGGCCGCTGCATCGATGGCCGGCGCCTGCAGTTGATGACTGATGAAGACGCCCAGGAAAGCCACCACGAGTCCGAGCAGCGCCGCCGTGTCTTCGAAAAGGACCGCGAAGAGGCTCGGGTCCTTGCCGAGATGAATGGCCGTGAACGTGCGCCGCGACCCCTTGTGTTTGCGGAACGCCCTCCAGGCCACGGTGAAGGACGCAGACTCCAGCACTGCCGCAACGGCGAGCACGACGTAGTTGACGGTAGGGCTCGCCAACGGCGCCGGGTGGCGAAGGTGGGTTATGCCTTCGTAGATGGACAAACCGCCGCCTATACCGAAGATACTCACCGCGACGATCAGGCTCCAGAAGTAGATCTCCATGCCGTGACCGAAGGGGTGGTTGGTGTCCGCAGGGCGCGCGCCCCGGCGCAGGCCGTGGAACAGAAGGCCGCCGTTACCAGCGTCCACCACCGAATGGATGCCCTCGGAAATCATGGCGGAGCTGCCGGTTATGGACCCGGCCACGAACTTGATGACGGCGATAGCGACATTCGCAATGATCGCGGCGACAACGGACTTTTTCGACTCGGCGGCCATGTCGGTAACCTTACCCGGTCCTCACCTTGCGCAAAAGACGCGTGAGCGTCCCGTTAGTAATCGTTCCAGCGGGGGAACACGGCTTTCGTGAGCCACTCTGATTCTGATGGTGTCGAAATGCGAGATGACCAACAAACTGACGAGAGGTGAGGGGAAGCAGATGGAAATCGTCAAGTCTCGAATGGGTGGTGTGCCCCTGCTGCAAGTCGTTGGCGACCTCGACCATGAGACGAGTCCGATGCTTCTCGTAGCGGCCGAGGAGACTCTAGACCCAAAGACCGCTCATATCCTTCTGGACCTCGAAGCCTGTCACTACATGGACAGTGGCGGTTTGAGAGTCCTGGTGCAGATTCTCAAGAACGTGAAGTCCCGTCTGGGCTGGCTAGGTGTGATCGCTCCGACTAAAGACGTCCAACGCCTTCTGGAGCGAGTGGCTCTCATCGGGGATCCTAACTTTCGGGTCTTTCCGAACAGGGCCGGGGCGGCGAGGCAACTCGAGACCGAAGCGCTGAGAAATTGATCCACGGACACGACCGCCGTCCCAGCCCAAACCCTGGGCGCCGCTCGAATGATGACTAGGGAGCCGGTGGCCTGTCTTTAGATCGCTCCGCAACTTCGCGCCACCATTTCTCGTGACGCTCGCGAGCGGTCTCGTCGCTCATGGTTCCGCGAAGCATGGCGCGGAGAGAATCGTGTCCGTGGCGCGTGAGGAAGACGTGGGCTATGTGGCCCACAAAGAGCGCGAGCGCGCCGACGGCCAGGATGATGTGGAGGGACGAGCGCCCGCGAAACGAGCCAGGCCGGCGCTTGAGCGCGCACGAGCAGGATGCTTCCGGTGACGAGCAGGCCGATGGCGATCAACGAGACCAGAAGAGAGTTGACTTTTTGCCCAGCGTTCAGTCGCCCCTGCGGCGGCATCTGCTTACCACGAAGCGTACGCAATCGTAGCGCCGCCCAAAACCAGCGCCGGTCGTCCTCGTCCCAGACGTCCACCTCCTTGAGATCCTCGGCGAAGCGCCGCCGATCGAGCGCAATCAGGATCACCAGGGGGACCAGTATCATGAGGATCCCGATGCCGCCGTGAAGGTGCGAGAACTGCAACCTGTTCGCACCCATGAGTTGCCTCGTGCGGGGGATCCACATGACAAGTCCCCCAGTCGCGGCGGCGATGAAGAATACGGCCTTGGACCAGTGAGCCAGACGCTCGGCTAAGACGAACCTCAGAAGACGACCGGGCGGTTTTCCCGTCTCAGTGGATGGCGGGCTCGGTCTCACGAGATGGTCGCATCTACCGAGTAGCCCCGCTGCTCCCAGTAGCCTTCATAACCCTCGGTCCCCGCGGCGATCGCTTCCACCCGGACTACCCACTTTACCGACTTGTATCCGTACCTACCTGGGACCACCAGGCGGAGCGGCCTCCCGTGGTCTACGCCAAGCGGCTGGCCGTCCTGAAGGTGGGCAAGGAGAAAGTCCGGGTTCGAGGCCTCCTCGATGGTGAGAGAATCTGTGTAGGCGCCATCTCCCGAATGGAAGACCAGGTGTGTGGCCGTAGGCTCAACGCCGGCCCGGCGCACGATCTCCCCGACGGTGACGCCCGTCCAACGTACATTCGGCACTCCCCAGCCCTCGACGCAATAGAAGTCCTTCGTGCGCTCCACCTGGGGCAACGCGTTGAACTCGTCAAAAGATAGCTCGAGAGGCTTCTGGACAAGACCATCCACCT
This sequence comes from uncultured Thermoleophilia bacterium, assembly GCA_963772095.1. Classification (GTDB taxonomy): domain Bacteria; phylum Actinomycetota; class Thermoleophilia; order RBG-16-64-13; family RBG-16-64-13; genus Chersky-299. Next base: position 154,491 of record CAVYVU010000017.1, on the reverse strand, counting down.
TCACGCGCCATGTGCTCGGGTCGAACGCGGGCGCGGGAGCCACACTGTTTATGGCGAAACCGCCAGCCTCGGGGCCGCCACCCGAAAGGCGCGAAAGCAGTCCGGGCCCGAAGAAGAGAGCGACCAATCCGGCACCGAGCAGCGCCAAGAACGCGCGCCGCCCGATATGCTTCTCGGAGCTGAGAATGTCTTCCTCGGTCACTGGTACCGTCTTTGCCGCGGAGAGAGGAGCTTCTGAGCGCACAGTATACCTCGGGCTCTTGGCCCCGGCCTGGGGCGGGAGGTCGATAGGGCGCGAGGTAAGGCGAAAGCCTCAGCCGGTCGGGAGAGCGGGTGAAGCATAGCGAGCTTGATCGACAGATTCAGTGCGGATTCCTGCTAGAGGCGCAGCGAAAGCGAGGCCTCTCTCCGGGGGCTAGTCGACTATCGGCTCCAAGCCGGGGCTCTGAGCCCGCCAGACGACCTCCCAGCGCTTGCTCCAAAGAACCGTCGCCTGTCCTAAGGAATCGCTGGCAATCACCTCCACGCTGAACCGCTCGCGGGCTCGGAAGAGCTCGAGGGGGATACGGAGGCGTAGGGTGTCGTGGAGGCCCTCTCGGAGGGACAATGTGGTGTCGCGCAGAACGGGCCGATGCCGTAATGGAAGGCCGCCTCGCCTGGCTCACCCTCCTACCCTCACCCTCACCCTCACCCTCACCCTCGATGCGTACGGGGGCGCGGACGAGAACGAAGCTGCTGTTGGTCGAGAGCTCACAGCTCTCCGAACCGTGTTGCTCCACCCTGAAGATGACGACCTCCCCTGTCAAATCGCGTAAGTGGGAATCCTAGCGGGAATCACCAGGGCAGGGCGGCTGGAGAGCGCAGTGTCGTGGTCCAATCGTAGCTGCCGACTTGTCGTTCACCGACTATCGGGGGTACCGTGAAAAGCTGAGGCACGGCATAGCGTCGGTACGATATCAGGCCTCTTGGAAGAGGGCGATCCCAAGACCCACCTGGGGCTGGATCGCGCGAGGAACTGTAGGAGATTCCAGGGTGCACTTAGATTCCAGGCCTGCCCTCATCGAAACCCGGCTGGGCGCGGACGTTCTTGCTGTCTCGCTCCTGCTCATCTTCATAACGGGAGCCGTCACCCTATCCCTCATGCCGATAGTGGCGGATGATCTGCAAGGCCGTTTCGGGTTCTCCTCTGCAGACATCGGGCTGCTCACCTCTGTGTTCATGGGCTTCTATGGGGTCGCGGGTATCTCCTCGGGCGTGTTTGCTGCTCGCTGGGGAGGACGCCTCCTCGGCGCGAGCTGCGCGTGTTTCGTGGTGGGATCCGTGATCTTCGGTCTTAGCTCCTCGTTGGCCGGATTCATGATCGGCCGGGGCATCCAAGGGATAGGCGGGGGGATGGTGATCTCCACGTCGAGCCCGGTCTTGGCTTACGCGCTCGCGCCCGAACGTCGCGCCAGAGCCTGGGGGATCCTGGGGTCAGGCTGGGGGCTGGGAAGCATGGCAGCCCTTCTCATCCTGCCCACGATCGAGAAGGCGGGCGGATTTCGGGCCGTGTTCTTCACCACCGCCGCTCTCGGGCTCGTGGTGGGGATCCCGGCATTCTCACAAAAGGCAGTTCGAGGTTTGCCCCGACATCCGGCGGGCACGACGAGCCTTCGCGGGCTGGCCCGATCTTTTGGGTCGGTGGTGACCAACTACCGGGTGCTCCTTGTCGGCTTTGTGAACACGGCCGCCTTGGCGGTCGGGGTGACCATGCTGGCCTGGGCGCCTCGTTTCCTGGAGGACACTCATGGGGCCAGCAGGGCCGTCTCGCTCTACCTTGTGGCCGGGCTTGGGGCCGCCCAGTTCATCGGCAACCCGCTGGGAGCGGGGGCGACGGCGCGCTGGGGCAAGTACGTGGTGCTGGTGGGCGCTCTTCTCGCCATGACGGCAGTCGCCGTGCTAGCCGGGCTCGTGCCGGGGATCACGCTCGCTTTTGGAGTGGTGGTCGTCGCCGGGTTCTTCAGCATGTTCTTCTTCCCGGCCATGATGGGCTACATCCCGGAGATCGTGAAAAAGCCGCAGGAAGTTGGCCCGGCGACGGGGATCACCACCGTCATGGGTTTTGCCGGCTCGCTTGTGGCCCCGTGGTTGTTCGGGCGCATACTCGACGCGGGCGGTCGCTCAGCGCATTCCTATCTGGGGGGCTTCCTCATGCTCGCGGCTTTCCCGATAGCCGCCTCTATCGGCATGCTCTTCTTTCGCCGCACCAAGCAGTGACGGTTACCCGGGAACGCCCCCTAGGTTAGCCGGGTAACCGGTCAGGTAACCCGGTCTAGTGCAGGGCCAGATAGAGCCCGTACACCATCTGGGCGACCTGTCCTCGTGAAGCCTGAGCGTATGGATCGAAGAGAGCGTTGCCGATGCCCGAGCATAGGCCGTTGTACGTGGCGATGCGGATCGCGTTGGCAGCCTCGGTGGAGCAGTTACCCAGGTCAGTGTAAGGAGCCGTATATGAGGCGAGGGGTTGCGCGAGCTTCACACCCCCCGAGCGCACGAGCATGATGGCGATCTGAGCTCGGGTCACATCGTCGCTAGGCCCGAAGAGCCCATTGTCGTACCCCTGGATGATGCCGAGCGCGACTGCCTCCTCGACGAAGTCAAACGGGTAGCTCGCCCCGGTAAAGGGGACGTCCGGGAAGGTGACCTGAGTCGCGGCGGGAACCGCTGCGTATCCACTCGTAGCCAACACGATGATCTTCGCGAACTGCGCTCGGGTGACCGGATCGGCCGGGCGGAAGGAACCGTCGGCGTAGCCGCTCACAACTCCGGCAGCGGCCAGGCTGTTGACTGCCGCGTATAACTTGCTATTGCTCTGAACATCGGAGAAGGAAGGACGGACGGGCGACGCGGTGGTCGTCGTCGTGCGCGCCGGCGCCGTAGTCGTGGTAGTTGCGGGCCGGGCAGTGGTGGTGGTCGTGCCAGGCCTGCCGGTCGTTGTGGTGGTGCCAGGCTTGGCTGTGGTGGTTGTGCTTGCAGGCCTGGCCGTGGTGGTAGTGGTAGTGGGCAGGACGGTGGTTGCAGTAGACGGAGCCGAGCCCGGGTCATGAGCTGATGGGTCGACATAACCGCCGAAGTCCGTGGTCCAGTACTCGCCGTAGGAGCCGCCCGTGACCAGTCCGATCCCAATCACGCGATAGCTGCCATTCAGCATGTTGGCGTTGTGCCCCGGCGAGTTCTTCCAGCCGGTGAAGACGGCTTGCGCAGTCGGGTACCCGGCAGCGATATTCTCGCCCATATCCGTGTTGTAGCTGTAGCCGCAGAGGCGCATGCGGTCCCAAGGAGTAGAGCCGGCTGGGAAGTAGTCTGACTGCACCGTGTAGTGGTCGAAGAAGTTGTACTTGGCCATGTCCGAACTGTGTTTCGTGGAAGCACTGGAGATCGTGTCCGAGAGCAGCAAGGTCCCAAGACCGTTGCTCTGCCTGTACTGGTTGATGAGTTGGAGGAAGCTGAGCTCTTCGGAGCTGTAGGTTTTGGCGCTGGCGAGACTCGGGAGGGCCACAAGTAAGAGCGCCGCCGCGATCAGGACTGCGAGGATCAGGACTCTTGTTCTTGAGAATGTGCTTTTCGAGAATCGATTTCTCAGATCAAGCATTTGTCACCTCCCTTTCCGAGCGCAGGAACGTCGGAAGGTATTCCAGGTTCTGATTCTTGTCGGAACACAAGCCGCGGGAGCTTCCACTTAATGGCTAGTGTCCGCGAGGATGTGAAGGAGGGTAGAGACTTCGTGGTGGGGTCTAGCAGATAGGTGCCGGGGTTGAAGGAGTGTCATAGTGGCTCCTTTCGCTCCATTTGATGTGCTGGGCACACGGCCTTGATAGCATCAAAGCGGGTGTCCCGCGATCTCCGGTCGTCGGCTTGGCCAGTCTAACCACGTTAGGCCGTCATGTCAAACCATCGAACGGTGGCGCCGCAGGAAAGTCTGGCCGCGAGTCGCGGGAAAGTTGCGCCAGGAGCGGCAAAAAAGGCCTGGCCACGAGCCGCCGCGACGAGGCGGGAGACCGTGCGAATGGACGCGTAAAATATCGGGTATGTGCTCCGTGGAACTTCTTGAGGAGCCAAATGGAGATCATCGAAACGTCACTGTCCGGAGTCCCGTTGCTGCGGGTGGCCGGGGATATCGACCATTTCACATCCTTGGCGCTGGACGACGCTGTGCAGGACGCCCTTACGCTACACGGCTCTCATCTTCTGCTCGACCTTAGCGAATGCCCCTACCTCGACAGCGGCGGCCTCGGCGTGATTCTTACCGCTCTCCGGAAGTTGCGAGCCAAGGGGTGGCTAGGAGTCATCGGAGGCAGTCCCGATCTTCTTCGTCTCTTCACCATCTCCGGCCTGGCGACTGAGCCGGAATTTCGCGTCTTCGCAACGCTACCGGCGGCATCCGCAGCCGTCGCAGCGGACCCGCGTTCACACGTTTAGGCGCCGAGCCGGCCAGGTAATAACTGACTCGCGAGCCCCAGGAGACTTACCGCGCCGAAGACAAGCGAAGTCGCTTGGGGCTTGTGGGTTCCAAGGACGCGTTGCCGCTGATCCACGAGCTGGGAAAGGGAGAGCCATGGCGAGCGGAGCCTCGATGATTGGTCGCGCCAAGCCAAACCGTCGACTGTCTCGTGCTCGCGGACCGATCCTCCTGATATTCGTCGGCGCCCTCGCTCTCGCCGCAGCCCTGATCTTGGTCAGTTGCGGGTCGGGGACCACGACGACCTCGGCGGCTGGGGCTACGACCACCTCGCCCGCCGCGACCACGACGACCACAGCCGCTCAGACCACGACCACCTCCGTATCCGCTTCGAGCACAACCACCTCATCCACCACAAGTACAGACGGGGACGCCGCTCTCATCAAGCAGACTCTCGATCTGGCCGAACAGGGGAAGGTGATCGGCATCCCCTTCGTGGCGGGCACGACCACGATCGATCAGGTCCAGCCATCGTGGGGAGCAGCGTCGAGCCAGGACAGCGCGGGAGCAGGCATCTACTTCACCTACCCCTCGCGCCATGCGGCCCTCGGCATCAACAAAGGCGATCAGATATTCGACATAAGATCTTCCAGCCCACAACTTCAGGTGATCACGCTGTCCCAAGTCACGGGCACCCTCGGCAGCCCCGGTATCCTCCGGCATCTGACCGGCCAAGATATTCTGCTCTACCCCGTCGGCCCGGATTACCAGCTCCTGTGGATATTCCCGAGTCCCACGTCGGCCCAGCCGGACCCACACCTGGATCATGTCTCGGTGTTCTATCCGGCCGGCACCGTGGACTTGATGGCTCAGAACGTGCCCAACCCGTCCATCCTTGCGAGCCAGGCTCCCGGCTCCAGCGGGCCGCTGTTCACCTTTTCCATCAAGGACCCGCCGGCCGGATACACGTTAGCCGAACTGGAATGGATACCCTCGAGCGGGCCGGCAGTGATCACCACGTTGCCTCAGGCCACCTCGGACGGCTCCTCGGGGGGATCGGCCCCATACTTCGCCGTGAGCGCGGACGGAGCCACCTGGTCCTTCGTGTACACGTCCTCGATGAAGAGTCTATCGGGTGTCGTCAAGCTCGTCTACCAGAACACCGACGGAGCGGCGATAATCGGTCAGAGCGGCGAAATCACGCTAAAGTAGAGCGCCTCGCCTGGACGTCCTCGCTTTCGCAGCGGCCCCACGAGCGAATCGCCCCGCTTGGCAGCCGGCCCTCAACTGAATCGCCGCGCTCTCGGGGCGGTTCCTCGCTGAACTGCCCCGCTCTCGTGGCGACGCCTACCCGCGACCATGCGTCGCCCGCTAGGTCGCCGCGTTTCAGGTACCTCTGGCTACCACGCGCTAAGTCGCCCCGCCTCCAGCTTTAGGTCGCCGCGCCTCCAGCCCTTTGCTTACCACGCCCCAGCGCCGGGCAGAGCGGACTTCTAAAGCCGCCGCCGCGTTTTTCCGACGTATGTCGTAGACGCCGTCACGCGTTCGGGGACGGCAGGCTTGCGAAAGAAGGCCCATGAAGATGCGGCAACTCAAAAGCGGCAGGACTCATCGCCGGCTGATCTGGTCGGGCTCGCTGCTGGTTGCGGCGCTGACCTTCGTCCTCACGTGCGCCGTCCCGGCTTGGGCGGCCGATAAGTGGGCCGACATCACGGATGCTCAATGGACGCAAACCTACGGGATCACGTCCACCCAGGCGGCGACTGTCGCCCAAGGCTACGACAACGGCACCTTCCATCCTTCGCAGACGGTGACGCGGGCGCAGTACGCCAAGATGGTCCTCTCGGCTCTGGGCATTCCCACGGCCACACCTCCGGCCCCCACCTTTTCCGACGTCCCCAGCGGCAGCTACTACTTCCCGTGGATCGAAGGTGGTGTCACGGCCGGGTTGATCGCGGCGGAGTCCAGCGAGACTTACCGGCCTGCGGACCCGACCACACGCGCAAGAGGCCAGTCTTCCGCTCGCCGCGTATCTCGCGCAGAAGGCCCTCGCCGTACAGGGCGGAATAAGCGGCAGACTGGGCATCTACAAGTCGCTCACCGCCTATTACAAGGCCGAAGGTCCGCCTCTCCTGGCTGGATTCGTCGACCATGCGGGCCTGGACCCGGACTGTGCCCCGAGCGAGGCTTACCTCGTCTTGCTCGGAGTCGTCCGAGGTGACGGCGGTGCAGGCGCCGTCACTCTGAGTCCCGATGATGCTCTCACGAGGGCGCAGGCGGTCGCTCTCATTCTGCGCGCGGAGAACTTCCTACCAAAACCGGCGTCGCCTTCGATCAAGGCTGTTGCCCCCGTCCTCGGGCCTGAAGCGGGTAAGACTCCGGTGGTAATCACCGGCAGCGGATTTAGTCAGGCTTCCGCGGTTCTCTTCGGCACGGTGAAACTGGGGTCGGGCGATTTTCACGTTCGTTCTGACAGTGAGATCGATATCCCGGCTGCGCCGGCGGGCACCGGCAGCGTCGACGTGACCGTCGCTAGCAAGTTGGGCAAGAGTGCCGCCAGCGGCGGGGACGTGTATACGTATGCCGCTGCACTTTGCCCGGGGAACGACGTGGTCCTAGCCGCCCTTGCGCACCTTGATGCGCCGTACCTGTGGGGCGGAGCAGGTCCCAGTGGCTTTGATTGCTCTGGTCTCGCCCAGAGCGTGTTCCAGGAGTTGGGGGTAGCGCTGCCTCATCACGCCGCTGCGCAGTATCCCTTGGGAACCCCGGTCGCTACACCGCAGCTCCAGCCCGGGGACCTCGTGTTCTTCGGTGATCCGATCTATCACGTCGGGATCTATGTGGGCGACGGCAACATGATCGACGCGCCGCACACCGGGTCGTACGTCCGCCTCGAATCCATGTCCTGGTCTGACTACTCCGGCGCCTGCCGGCTGCTCCCGTCGGACCCCGAAGAGAGTGCGGCTGCGGCGGCCCTTCCGCATGAGCAAACCGACTCGCTGCTCACCTATGCGGGCGCCTGGACGACTACCTCCACGGCTTCGGCCTCTGGCGGAAGCTTTGCCTTCGCCAATGCCACGGGGACGTCCGTGACCGTTCATTTCACCGGCACAGCCCTGACCTGGATCGCCAAGAAATCGCCCGTGTACGGCAAAGCCAAGGTAACTATCGACGGAGGAGACCCGGTGATCGTCGATCTCTATGGAGCGAGTGTCCTCTGGCGGCAGAAGGTATGGGACACGGGCACGCTTGACAGCGGGGCGCATACCGTGAAGATCGAGTGGACCGGCACCAAGCGTGCCGCCGCCACCGGCACCAACGTCAACATCGACGCCGTGGCGGTTAGTGGGGCTCAGTGAGTCGGCGGCGGTGAGTGGGCTCAGTGAGCACCGCTCGGTGAATGGACCTCAGGAAGCCACCCATCCCACCACGTAGCCATCCACAATGCCGGAGGCGCCTTTCTCCCGCAGCGCCCGTCCGGCCTCGACCCGCCAAAGCACCGCCAGTTGCTGATGTCGTTCGGGGTCGGTGTTGCAAAGGTCGCTCCACCGGTTGAGCGCCCGCTCGAGCGCGAAGGCGGCCGAGTACTTGGGGTCGGTGGCCTGAGCCTCGTAGCCGGTGTAGCTCTCCAGCCGGTGCATCTTGATGAAGAAGGCAGCCGCCAACTCCAGCCGAGCGCGATCTTGATTGGTGGCTTCCCGAATCCGTGACCAGGGCATTGTGCCTTCCGACTGAGTCCGCGATTCCTTCACACATATGCGGAATGACTATACCGCTTTGGAAAAGGCTCGCTAAGGTGCTGCCCGGATTGGCGTCGCGGTGATCTGAGCGGGCGGCCTTCCTCCATTTCGCCACACTCTCTAATCAATCGCGGGCTCTCTGTCGATGTAGTGGTCATGAACAGTATTTCGCATGCTGATGCCGAGATCCTGATCGTTGACGATGAACCAGCCGTGGTCCGTTTCTTAAGCCGCGCGCTCCAATCCGCCGGCTACCACGCCCCGCAAGCCTTCACCGATCCGCTTGCGGCCTCTTCCTACCTGGACACGGCCGACCCGGACCTCATCACCCTCGACATCTGCATGCCTGGTCTCGACGGCTACGGCCTGCTCGAAGCCCTCGGCAAGAAGCGCTCGCCCGACACCTTCCTGCCGGTGCTGGCCATCAGCGCTCTCGACAGCTTCGAAGCCCGAGCGAAGGCCATAAGAGCGGGAGCCAAGGATTTCCTAGTGAAACCCGTGGGAGTGGATGAATTCTTGCTCCATGTCTACTCCCTTCTAGACACTCGCTTCTTGGAGCGCCGGCTCATGGAGAGCCGCCACGTTCTCGAAGGCCTGGTGAAGGAGCGCACCGCGGACCTGGGAAGGGCGTACCTTGAGACCATCGAGCGCTTGGGCCGGGTGGCTGAGCTCCGCGACGACGCCACCGGAAAACACACGTTCCGGGTCGCGCGCCTCAGCGGTCTCCTTGCCCAAGAACTGCATCTGCCCACTGAAGAAGCAGAACTCATCATGCGGGCCGCCCCTCTCCATGACGTGGGCAAGGTGGCGATCGAGGATGATGTTCTACTCAAGCACGGCGCCTTCTCGCTCGAGGAGCGCGACATCATGCGCGAGCACGCCCTTCTGGGAGCCCGATTGCTTGGCGGGGGAAGGTCGGAACTCATGAGGACGGCGGAGCAGATCGCTATCGCTCATCACGAACGCTGGGATGGACATGGGTATCCCAACGGCCTGGCCGGCGAAGACATCCCACTTTGCGCGCGTATCGTGGCCGTAGCCGACGCCTTTGATGCCCTCACTCATGCGCGTCCATACAAGGAAGCGTGGCCGGTGTCCGATGCCTTGATGGAGATCGCACAGGAGAGTGGCTGGCAATTCGACCCTCAGATAGTGGATGCGCTTCAGCGCCTTCAGCGACGCCAAACGGAGGTTTCGCCCGGTATCGGCGTCGCCCGCCCTAGTACTTGACGCTTTCGAGTGCGGCTCCTCGGGTCCGAAGGGCCGTGATGCCCCCTCGACTACAGCGTAGTATGGGTGTCGTCTCGACTCTTGCGCGTACTGCCGTGGACCGCCTCATAGCGTGACTAGGGGAGGTGCCCGGGCGAGTGAATAGCGCGGACCGGCTGAAGGGGAACACTGTGCACAACGGTGAGACCGACCAGACGGAACTCGAGGGCGGGCGCGACCTCACGGCCCCGCGCGAGTCGGCCGGCTATGCCCGCAGTCTTCTTGAGGCGAGCCTCGACCCGCTTGTCACCATCAGCCCCGAGGGTAAGATCACCGATGTCAACGAAGCCACGGTCAGGGTCACCGGTCACTCCCGCGAACAGCTGATCGGCACCGACTTCTCCGACTACTTCACCGATCCCAAGAGCGCCCGCCAGGGCTACCAGGAGGTCTTCGCCAAAGGCTCGGTCACCGACTATCCCCTCACCATCCGGGGCCGGGAAGGCAAGCTCACCGACGTTCTCTACAACGCGTCCCTCTACAAAGACCAAAGGGGCAATGTGCTCGGGGTCTTCGCCGCAGCCAGGGACGTCACCGAGCGAAAGCGGGCCGAGGAATTAGTACGGGCGAGCGAAGAGCGCTACCGGACACTGTTCGACAGCGCCAACGACGCTGTCTTTCTGCACGACCTGGACGGCCGTATCCTCGAAGTCAACTCTGTGGCCAGCGAACGCTTAGGATACGCTCGCGACGAACTCGCTAGCATGAACGTAACGGAGATCCGGGACGCGACAGAGGCGGCTCACTACGCCGCGCAGATGGAGAAGGTTCGTAGCCAAGGGCGCACGGTATTCGAGACCACCCACCGGCGTCGCGATGGAAGCACCATACCGGTGGAAGTAAGTAACCATATGATCGAAGACGCCGGTCGAGAGGTGGTCCTTAGCATCGCGCGCGATGTGAGCGAGCGCAAGCGCATGGAAGAAGAGCTGGTTGGGAGTGAGGAGCATTTTCGGGCCTTGATCGAGAATTCATCGGACCTCGTCGCCGTGATCGATGGGGCCGGCATCTTCGAGTTCCAGAGCCCCTCATCCGAGCGAATCCTCGGGTATAGGCCGGAGGAGCTCGTTGGGCGAAATGTCTTTGATTTCACCCATCCTGATGACGCTGGGCTGAGCCAAGGTAGCTTCGCCGAACTGGTTCGCGGCGAGCGGAGCCTCTCCCAGTCGACTGAGCTACGTTTCCTGCACAAAGATGGCTCCTGGCGAGTACTGGAGGTGAAGGCCCACCAGCTACCGGGCCGTACCGGTGAGGTTTCTTACGTTCTCAACTCGCGCGACGTCACCGAGCGCAAGCAAGCGGAGCAAGTTCTTAGCCTGACACGGTTTTCTCTTGAAAAAGCCGCTGACCCGGTGCATTGGTTGGATCCCGAGGGTCGGATTCTCGACGCCAACGAGTCTAGCTGCCGCCGGTACGGTTATTCGCGCGAGGAGATGCTCGGCCTTAGTGTCTTCGACCTTGACCCGGAATTGCCCCGGGACATCTGGCCGAAACGCTGGGAAGAGATCAAGAAGCTCGGCTCTATCACTCTGGAGAGGATGCACCGGACGAAGGAGGGAGAGCTCTTCCCTGTGGAAGTGACGAGCAACCACATCGAGCACGGCGGCAGAGAATACGACGTGGTCTTTCTCCGTGATATCACCGAGCGCAAGCGGGCCGAAGATGTCCTCAGACAAAGCGAGGAGCAACTCCGCCAAGCCCAGAAGATGGAGGCAGTCGGACAGCTGGCCGGCGGTATTGCCCACGATTTCAACAACGTCCTTACTTCCATCATTGGCTATAGCGACCTCGTATTGGCCTCTGAGGAGTGCGCTGATAGCTCTCTGCGCGATGATGTGCGCGAGATCAAGGCAGCGGCTGAGCGGGCCAGTGCGCTGACGCGCCAAATCCTTGCCTTCTCGCGGCGCCAGGCGCTTCGGCCAGAAGTGCTGTCGCTCAACGATGTGCTCGAGAGCATGGAACGCCTGCTCCGGCGCACGCTGGGGGAGGACATCGACCTGGTCAGTTTCCTCGATCTCGATCTGGGTCTCGTGGAGGTAGATGCCAACCAGCTCGGGCAGGTACTCGTCAATCTCGCCCTTAACGCACGGGACGCCATGCGGATGGGTGGCAGGCTCACCCTGGAGACAGCCAACGTCGAACTGAGCCAGGAGGACTCTCGCGACCTTCCGGGGCTTATCCCCGGCCGCTATGTGATGCTTGCCGTCTCCGACACCGGGGTGGGCATGGACGAAGGGACCAGGTCTCACGTCTTCGAGCCCTTCTTCACGACAAAAGAGCCTGGCAAAGGGACCGGACTGGGCCTCGCCACCGTCTACGGTGTGGTCAAGCAGAGCGGAGGGTGCGTCTTCGTCCGGAGCGAGCTCGGCCAGGGTGCTACTTTCAAGGTCTACCTGCCCCGGGTGGAGAAGCCGGCCAAGCAGCGCGAAGGGATCGCGAACTCGCCGGACTCGGTAGTGGGGCATGAGACCATTCTCGTCGTCGAGGACGAGGCCGCGGTGCGTGAACTAGTGAGACGGGTGCTGGAGCGTCTTGGCTATACCGTGCTCACGGTCGGAACCGGTGACGGGGCGCTGATCTTCTTGGAAGAGACGAAGGCTCCGGTGGAGCTCTTGCTCACCGATGTGGTTCTGCCGGGGACGTTGCAAGGAAACGAGCTTGCCCGCGCAGCCGGGGTGCTTCGACCCAGCTTGCCAGTACTCTACATGTCCGGCTATACCCGCGACACCATTGTCCACTCCGGTCGCTTAGACGAAGGGGTCAATTACCTCGAGAAGCCTTTCACGGCAGACCAGCTGGCCCGGCGGGTGCGGGAGGTCCTCGATTCCCACCTGTCTTCTAGGTAACGTAGCCATCTGTCCAGCAAAACTGGCCTCTTCATTGAGCTGTCGTCTATCATTAGGCGCTAAGTTCGTGACTTAAGGACGTACGGGGTGCCGTTGCCGAGTGGTCGATCGAGAGGGCGTCTGAGTGGTTCAAGAGCGTGCTGGGGGAGTTGATGCCGTTGGAGCCCTCGACGAAGGGGCTACTGATTCCTACGCCTGGGTTTATGTGGTGGATGACGATCCTGGGGTCCGCCGGTATCTAGATCGGCTGATCGGTGATTCGGGGCTCCTGATCAAATCTTTTCAATCCGCTTCGGAGTTCCTTGACTACCGTCGCCACGAGGGGCCTGGCTGTCTTGTGCTCGACATGTGCCTACCCGGCCTGGACGGCCTCGGGCTGCAGCAGAGCCTAGAACGTCGAGGTGATCCTCTTCCGATCATCTTTATCTCAGGCTACGGAACTGTGCGCTCGAGTGTGCAGGCCATGAAATCTGGGGCGGTCGATTTTCTTACAAAACCGCTTGACGGAACTGAGTTACTCGCAGTTGTCGCCCGGGCGCTCGAGCGAAGCCGCCAGGAATGGGCCCGTTCCAAGCGGGATGAGATCTTGAGAAGACGCTTCGTGACGCTTACCCGTCGGGAGATGGAAGTGATCCAGCATGTAGCTCAGGGCTGGATCAACAAGCAGATCGCAGCCGAACTGGGCATAGTCGAGAAGACGGTGAAGGTGCACCGCGGCCGGGCCATGCAGAAGTTGGGCGTCAAATCGGTGGCGGAGCTCGTTCAACTGCTTGGACGGCTGGAACTGGCCGAATTCTCCGCCTCACTTCGCAGGGAGACCACGGGCACGCCTATCTAGGCGCCGAATAGCGTGCACGCGGCCGAGGCTCGCCTTCCAGCATTCTCGCCAGCCGTTTTTGCCTAACTTGAAGAGTGCTGGGATGGTCGACTTCAGTCACTCGCATGTGATCGGGCAGGGCCAGGCGTAAGGACGGCAGTCAAAACCAGACCCTGGAAGGACTAGCTGCTCGGCCCCTTAGGATGTACCAAGAAACCCACGGGCGAGGGGTCGGAGAAGAGACGGCTGTCTCCGCGTCTGGAGGACTCCAAGGCTCGGAAAAGGGCCATGTACTCGGCTGTCTTGCTCGCTCCGCTCTCTCTCACGCCCACACCCGCCAATCGCCCGCGCGCAGATGATACGCTTCAATTAACCCGCTGGAATCGCCCGGGGGGAATGTGAGAAGCTGCCGGGACCGATCTACTGCGTGCTCGTGGGTGTTTGCTCCACCAACCTGCTCCGAGGCTGGGAGTCGAAATAGGAACTTTGCGCGGGATCTTGCTGCTTGCTCATGGCGGGCCCGGTTCTCTTGAGGATGTGCCGGGCTTTCTCCAACACGTTCGCGGCGGCCGGCCGTGCACCGAGCAACTCTTAGAGGAAGTGCGGGCGAAGTATCACTACATCGGCGGAGCTTCGCCTCTCCCCGATATCACCCGCCGCACAGCGACAAAGCTGGAGAAGGCGTGCGGACTCCCGGTATGCGTGGGGATGTTGCACTGGCATCCCTTGATCGAAGATGTGGTGCCGCAGATGCAGGCTGATGGGGTCTCGCGAGCCCTGGTCATCTGCCTCGTGCCCCATTTCAGCGCGTGCAGCGTGGGGAGATACCAGCGCCGGGTAGCGTCGCTTGCCCGAGAAAGGGGATTGGCCTTCGATGTTGTCGACAGCTGGCACATCTTGCCCCCGTACCTGGAAGGTCTGGCCGATTCCATTAGAACGGCGCAGAGGGAACTCGACGCCACGGCCGCGGCCGGAACCGGTGCGGCACCTCGGGTCGGCCTAGTACCACCGGTTGGAGCCGGCGCGGCATCGGGACCAGGAGTCAGACTTGGAGCCGGGCCCCGGGCCCACGTGATCTTCTCCGCTCACAGCCTGCCCAAAGCCGCGCTTCCCTCCGGCGATCCCTACGAGTCGCAGTTGCGCGAGACGGCGGAGCAGGTGGCCGAACGTCTTGGACTGCCTGACGAAGCCTGGACCCTCGCCTATCAGAGCGCCAGCGGCCCCTCTCAGGATTGGCTGGGCCCGTCGATCGGTGAAGTTGTTCTCGGTCTGGCGGGAGCGTGGCGTTGGCCAGGTCATCCTATGTCCGTTTGGTTTCGTGGCCGACCAGGTAGAGATCCTTTATGATTTAGACGTCGTCATGAATCAAAAAGCCAGAGACCTCGGTATCACTCTTGCCCGGGCTCCTCTATTGAATGACGGTCCCGCCCTGATCGACACCCTCACCCTGCTCGTGGAACGCTGGAACGGGTGAACGGGGCGCATGTGAACGGTGTCCATCCGTGGCCACGCCTCGTATTCTGGGAGACCACCGCCGCCTGTAATCTCCGCTGTTCGCACTGCCGGCGCACCGACGTGCTGGACGAGTCGTCCCCCGACGAGCTATCCACTCACGAGGCGGAACGGTTGGTGGATGAGCTCTCTGGATGGGGACGCTGCATCCTGGTGCTTTCCGGTGGAGAACCTTTGCTCAGGCCCGATATCTTCCATCTCATGGGCTACGCCGCGAAGAAGCGCCTCATCGTTGCCTTGGCCACCAACGGGACATTGATCGACCGGGATGTGGCCAAGCGCATCCATGAGAGCGGCGTGGATCGAGTGAGCGTCTCGCTCGACGGAGCGGACGCGTCCACTCACGATGCTTTTCGCCGGTTGCCGGGATCGTTCCGCTCGGCTTTGGCCGGGGTCAAGGCTTTGAGGGCCGAGGGCGTTCCCTTCCAGATAAACGTGACCGTTGCCCGCCACAACGCGGATCAGCTGGACGAGATGGTGAGCCTCACAAAGGCCCTGGGAGCGGTGGCGCTACACCTCTTTCTCCTGGTCCCGGTCGGCTGCGGCATGGAGATCGCGGAGGAGCAGACACTCCAGGCCGACGCGTACGAGGACACGCTTGAATGGCTCTATCACACCGAACGCCGCGAGACCGGCCTCCAACTGAGAGCGACGTGCGCTCCCCACTATTTCCGCGTGGTCCGGCAGCAGCAGGCACTGGAGGCGCAGCGAGACGGCCTGTCTTCCGCGGCGCCGCCTGACCACGCGGCTGCCCATCATCATGGCACAGGACACCTGGGGACAGGCGACTCAGGACTCGGCGGCGCTCCAGGCTCTCGGGGCGCGCTCCACGCCGCTACCCGGGGATGCCTGGCAGGCACCGGGGTCTGTTTTGTTTCGCATGTGGGAAAGGTCTATGGCTGTGGATATATGCCCATCGAGGCGGGCGATCTGCGTCAGACCGCTCTTGCCGAGATATGGCAGACCAGCCCCTTGTTTGCCGAGCTGCGTGATCTGGAACAGCTCAAAGGCAAATGCGGGCGGTGCGGGTTTCGGGCAGTGTGTGGAGGATGCCGGGCGCGGGCATATGGAAGCAGTGGCGACCATCTTGCTGAAGAGCCATTTTGCGCATATCAGCCGGGGCGGTCGTTCTGACGGTCTTTCCGGGCGACTGAGTACTAGAGCGGGGTTTGGATTTGACCATAGTCTTGGTGGGCTTGAGCCAGCGGACGGCCCCAGTTGCACTGCGAGAGCGACTCTCGAAGGTTCTGGGGCCGTCCGGGTGCCCCGGCGAGGGCGCCACTGTTGCTCAATGGCCGGAACCGGGTCTTCGCGAGTTTGTGCTGCTTTCCACCTGCAATCGCCTGGAGGTCTACGCGGCCCCTACTGCCGGCGCCGGCAGTGTATGTGGACTGATCGTCGATTGGCTGGCAGAGTTAGGGGATTTTTCGCGCGCTGAGCTCGAACCCCATATCTACCGGAAAGAGGACAGGGACGCGGTGGAGCATCTGCTCCAGGTGGCCTGCGGCCTAGACTCTCAGCTACTCGGAGAGACCCAGATCCTGGGCCAGGTGGCCCAAGCACGTGCCGTTTCTGAGTCCTCGGGAACGTCTGGCCCCGCGCTATCTCGCCTCTTTTCCCGCGCCGTTCACGCCGGCAAAAGGGCGCGGTCCGAGACCGAGATCAGCAAGGGAGTCACCTCCATCAGTCACGCGGCTGTCGCCCTGCTCGAAAAGGAGCTGGGGCACCTGTCGTCACGACGAGTGCTTGTCGTGGGTGCGGGGGAGACCGCGGAACTCGCGATTCAAGCTTTGCATAAGCATGGGGCCGGACAGGTGTCCTGCGTCAATCGGTCCTTCCCGAGCGCCGAGGCCCTGGCTCTTCGCACCGGCTGCCGCGCTCTCCCGTGGGCGGAATTGACCCAGGCCCTGGCCGATGCTGACGCGATGATCACCGCTACTGGCGCTCCTCACCCCGTGATCTACGCCGAGGATGTCACGTTTGCCCTCGCGCAGCGGCAGAGCTTTCCCCTGGTGGTAGTGGACATAGCCGTTCCTCGCGACGTCGATCTCCCAGTAGGCGCGCTTCCAGGAGTGAGGCTTCACGACATCGACAAACTCGAAGCGAGCCTTGATCGGAACCTCAGCCGTCGCCGAGCGGCTGTGCCCAAGGTGGAGGAGATCATAGCCGAGGAGACGCAGGTGGTCATGGACTGGCTCCGCGGCCGGGAGGCGAGCGGTATCATCACCGAACTCCGTGAGCAGGCCAGGTCGGTCGTGGACGCCGAGCTTGGCGTTGCCCTGCGCAAACTCGAGGGCCTCGACAAAAATGTCGAGGAGACCATCAGCCGCATGGCGAACCGCATCGTCAACAAGATCCTTCACCAACCCACGGAGCGTCTGAAGTCCCGCGCGGCCTGCGAAGACTTCTCAGTCTTCCGCGACGCCGTGGGCGATCTGTTCGGTCTGAAACAGGTGACTGCGCCCGTGGCTCAGCCCAAACCTCAGCCTCAGCTTAAGCCTAAGCCTGTGGCGCTCACCAAGAAGGAAGGAAGCGGATGACCGTGCCGGTTCGCCTCGGCACGCGCGGCTCTCCTTTAGCGCTTTGGCAGACCCAGCACGTACGACAACTGCTCGCCCAGCAACATCCCGATATGGAGTTCGAGGTAGTGGTGATCACTACCAGCGGCGATAGGATGCTGGACACGCCCCTTCCGGTGATCGGCGGCAAGGGGGTCTTCACCGCGGAACTGGAGCAGGCTCTGCGAGAGCGCTCGATCGATCTTGCCGTTCACAGCCTGAAAGACCTTCCCACGGGAGCTTCTTCCGGGCTGATGATCGGGGCGATCCTCGAGCGTGCGGATCCGGCGGACGTTCTCGTAAGCAGAGATGGCCACAGCGTGGCTTCTCTTCCGCGGCAGGCACGCGTGGGAACGAGCAGCAGTCGCCGGGCGGCTCAGCTGCGGAGTGTCCGTCCGGACCTCGAGATCATCGATCTTCGCGGCAATGTGGACACGAGACTGCGAAAAGCCCTGGATCCCGCCGGCCCTTACGACGGCGTAGTCATGGCTCGTGCTGCTTTGGAAAGGCTCGGCCGCATCGAGCTGGTTTCCGAGGTCCTCTCCGAAGACGTGATGCTACCGGCCCCCGGTCAGGGCGCGCTTGCCGTTCAGTGCCGGGATGAGACAGAAAGCCTCGTGCTGGCTGGTGGGCTCATGCATGCGCCGAGCGAGATGGAGACCACGGCGGAACGTGCCTTCCTTGAGGGACTGGGTGGGGGCTGCGCAGTACCTGTGGCGGCACGAGCCCGCCTCGGAGAAGACGGCTGGCTCAGCATGAGAGGGCGGGTCCTTGCGCACGATGGGTCGACAAAGGTGGACGTGGAGGCGAAGGAGCCGGTGGAGCAACACGCTGGAGATCATAAGCAGGCCGACAGCCTTGGCTCAGGCATCGGCCGTCGCCGTGTCTCCAGCCTTGGCTCCGACCTCGGCTCTAGACTCGCCGCAGTAGCGCTCTCCCGCGGTGCGGCGAAGCTGCTGGCGGGCGCAACAGGGGAGACGGGCGAGGCCAGCGCAGCGGGGGAGAACAGCGCATGACGCAGCGTGAAGAAGAGCCGAGGTCGTCTCTTGTTGGAACCTGGGTGGTCAATACCCGCCGCCCAAAACAGGCCCCGGAGTTGGACATGTTGCTGGAAGAGCGCGGCGCGTGTCCCGTTCTATACCCGTGCATAGACATCGCCCCGGCTCTTGATCCGGCTCCGCTAGACCGGGCGCTGAGACAGGCGGCCGACGGGGCCTACAGTTGGCTGGCCTTCACGAGCGCGAACGCGGTCGAGGCCGTGGAGACCCGACTGAAGTATTTGGAGATCCCGCCGGACCAGATGGCCCGGGCGAGAGTGGCGGCCATCGGTTCTGGGACGGCCGCGGCCCTCATGGAGCGGCTGGGAATCGCCGCCGACCTATGTCCGGAGGACCATCTGGCAGAAAGCCTGGCAGAGGAACTCGTGGCGCAAGGCGCCCGACGAGTACTGGTTCCCCAGGCCGAACACGCGCATGAAACGCTGGTCCGGCTCCTCAGCGCGGGTGGTGTTGAGGGCGAAGCTGTGACCGCGTACCGCACCATACTCGGCAGCGGAGGCGCCGACGTGCCCAGTTTCCTGCGAAGCGGCCGGGTGGATGCGGTGGTCTTCGCGAGCCCCTCGGCAGTCGACAATATGGCTGCGCGCTTTGACCGGGAGAACGGCGACTGGAACGATCTAAAGAGAGTCTGCATAGCCTGCATAGGCCCAGTGACTTCGGCCGCGGCCGAGCGACGAGGGCTAGACGTACACGTGTCGGCCGCGGATCACACTATCCTTGGTGTGGTGAATGGTCTCGAGCGCTATTTTCAGATCCACGAACGACAAGGAGAGCGAATAACGTGAGCGAGTCCCCGGGTCCGGTCCGCCTCCGCCGTCTGCGCTTTTCACCCGGCATGCGGGCCTTGGTGAGAGAGACCAGCATCCAGCCTTCCCAGCTGATCTATCCGCTTTTCGTACGCCCCGGCGTAGGGATCAAGAAATCCATCCTCTCGATGCCTGGTCAGTTCCAGTGGTCTCCCGACACGGTAACGGAAGAGGCTGCCGCGGCGGTCGAACAAGGGGTGCCGGCCGTCATCCTCTTCGGGATCCCCGAGTCTAAAGATAGTTGCGGCAGTGGGAACCTCGATCCCCACGGACCAGTCCCCTCGGCCATCAGAGCGTTGAAGAAAGAGCTGCCCGGACTCGTCGTCATCTCGGACATGTGCTTCTGCGAGTACACCGACCACGGCCACTGCGGCGTCGTCAACTTCCCGACGAAGCCGAGCACTACGGCCCGATCTGCCCGACGGCTACCTGCTCAACGATCCCACGCTTGAGTTTCTTGGCGCGCGCCTCCGTCGTGCATGCCGCAGGCCGGTGCCGACATGATCGCCCCCTCCGGCATGATCGACGGCATGGTCGGCGCCATCCGGGCCGCCCTGGACAAGGCGGGGAAATGAGCACACGGCGCATCATGAGCTACGCGGCCAAGTACGCCAGCGGCTTCTACGGGCCCGTTCCGCGACGCGGCCGAGAGCCCGCCCCAGTTCGGCGACCGGGCGCAGTATCAGATGGACCCGTGCAACTGTCGGCGAGGCGCTGCGAGAGGTAGAGTTGGACGTGGACGAGGGCGCGGACATCGTCATGGTCAAGCCGGCGCTGCCCTACCTGGACGTGTTCGAGCGCGGTGCGCGCGCACTTCGACCTGCCGGTGGCCGCCTACCAGGTGAGCGGCGAGTACGCCATGATGCAGGCGGCGGCGGCGAACGGCTGGCTCGAATCTGCGACGCTGTGCCCTGGAGAGCCTCATCGGCATCAAGCGGGCCGGCGCCGACATGATCATCACCTACTTCGCCAAGGACGTCGTCGGCTGGCTCGGTGTGAGTGCCGCGATGCCGGCGGCTTCGATGCTTCCTGCGCGCCTGCCGCGCGCGAGCCCGTCGAGCGTGACTCCGGTCTGGCTCATGCGGCAGGCAGGACGCTACATGACCGAATACCGGGAGCTGCGGGCAAAGCACGCAGCTGCTCGAGATCATCAAGACGCCCGAGTTGAGCTGCGAGGTGACGCTGCAACCGATCGATGCCTTCGACCTGGACGCCGCCATCATCTTCGCCGACATCCTGCCTCCGCTGGAAGGACTGGGCCTCAGGGTGGGCTTTCACGCGGGCGAAGGTCCCGTCGTGCATAACCCGGTGAGGGAGGAGGCGGACGTTCTCGCTCTGGCTGCGCCCGATGTCGAGGAGGCCACCTGGTTCACCCTCGAAGCCATCCGGCTGGCCCGCCGGGAGCTGGACGGCCGCGGTCTGCCACTCATCGGTTTCAGCGGCGCCCCGTTCACCCTCGCCTGCTACGCGGTGGAAGGCGGCAGCAGCAAGGATTTCCCGCTCGCCAAGCGTCTGATGATGGGGCGGCCGGACCTGTGGCGGCAGCTGATGGACAAGCTTGCCGGTCTCGTCGCAGGCTACCTACTGGCGCAGGCGCGGGCTGGGGCGCAGGTCCTGCAGATCTTCGACAGCTGGGCAGGCCTCCTCAGCCCGGCCGACTATGCGGAGTTCGTCCTGCCGTACAACAGGGCGGTCATCCAAGAGGTCTCGAAGGCGGGGGCGCCGATCATCCATTTCTCCACCGGCACGGACGGGATGCTGGAGCTCGTGGCAAGGTGTGGAGCCGACGTCGTCGGGGTGGACTGGCGTGTGGACCTCAGCGAGGCTTGGCGGCGTGTGGGACCCGGGGTGGCCATCCAGGGGAACCTCGATCCGGTTGCCCTGCTCGGGGACTGGCCGGGACTGGAGAAGCGAGCGGCGGGCGTGTTGGCGAGTGCCAACGGGCGGCCTGGGCCACGTCTTCAACTCTGGGCCATGGGGTATTGCGCGACACTCCGCCCGACAATGTCCGCCGGTTGGTCGATTTCGTGCACCGGTACCGTTTCGAGGCTGACGCATGAGCGAAGAGGCGGCGAGCGACGTCGCCCGGCTTCCACGTGGCCGTGATCGGTGGCGGGATAGCGGGTCTGAGTACGGCCTGGTACGTGCAGAAGGAGGCTTCGGCCCAAGGTATTGCCGTGGTGCTGCACGGTCTACGAGACGAGCCCTGCTGGGGCGGAAGGATCCGCACCGACCTCGTGGAGCGCGACGAGGGCCGTTTTGTGGTGGAGGGAGGCCCCGACTCTTTTCTGACCGGCGCAGAAGCCCTGGGCGACGAGCCTCGCACTGGAGTTGGGGCTTGGTGGCCGCCTGCTGGGGACCAATGACGCGGCTCGCAAGGTCTACGTGCTTCGAAAGGTAGGCCGGTGACGCTGCCGGAAGGAGTCTTCCTACTGGTTCCCACGAAGTTCAAGCCGTTTCTCCTTTCGCCGCTCATCTCGCCGCTCGGCAAGCTTCGCATGGGTCTCGACCTCTTCATCCCACCGAGGAGAGACTCCGCGGACGAGACGCTCGGAGATTTTGTCTCCCGCCGCCTAGGCGCTGAGGCGATGGACAAGATCGCAGAGCCCCTCATGTCCGGTATCTACAACGCGGAAGTGGAGCGGCAAAGTCTGCTCGCCACCTTCCCTCGCTTTCGAGAGACGGAACTCGCCCACGGAAGCCTCATCCGGGGGATGCTGGCCGACCAGGCCGAGGCCAGAGGACGGAAGAGAGAGAATAGCCGGAAGCAAGTGCGCGGAGGAGCTGACGCGAAAGGCCCCGTAGGCGTTGATTCCGCGGGCGGCGCTGGCGCCGATGCGGCAGCCCGCGATCGGCGTCCCGCGCATGCCGGCCCGAGTTCAGTGTTCGTTTCGTTCGTGGCCGGCACCGAAGAGATCATCACCGCACTCACCGAGCGGCTTGGGGCGAGGCTGAGGGCTGGAGTCCGTGTTGAGAGCGTCCGTCCCGGTATCGGGGGCGACTACTTGCTCGACCTCTCCGGCGGGCAGGCGGGCACACCCGTGGCCGAGAGACGCGCACAAGTGGCTGCGGCCGATGCGATTCGGGCCGGTGGGGCCGACACGATTCATGCGGATGCAGTGGTCCTTGCCATCCCCGCCTACGACGCGGCGGGTCTGCTTGCCTCCTTGTGTCCGGCGGCGGCTGGAATCCTGCGAACAGTTCGGTACGTGAGTACCGGCACCATGTCTCTCGGTTACAGTCGCGATCTATGCAGCGAGCGTCTTGGTGGCTTCGGCGTACTGGTCCCACGGAGCGAAAGAAGGCCGCTGAACGCGGTGACCTGGTCCTCCACCAAGTTCGATCACCGCGCTCCCGAGGGATGCTCGCTGTTACGCGTATTCTTCGGCGGCTCGCGCAGCCCCGGCTCGATGCAGCTAGACGACGACGAACTTCTCTCCGTCGTCAAGAAAGAATTAAGAAGCATCATGGGTGTTGACAAGCCCCCGCTATTTCACCGCGTCTACCGGTGGGAGATGGCCAACGCGCAGTACGACGTGGAGCACTTGAGACGGGTGGAGGCCGTGGAACGAGCCTTGCCCCCAGGGGTCTGGGTCACTGGAAGCCCCTATCGCGGGGTGGGTCTGCCTGATTGTGTCCACCAGGGCCAGATTACCGCGGCCCAGGTGGTCGAGCGACTGAAAGCCCTGCAAAGGAGCACGCTGTGAACATCGCGGAGTCGGAAAGGCTTTGGGCGGAGGCGAAAAAGCTGATGCCGGGTGGGGTGAACAGTCCGGTGCGTGCGTTCG
This sequence comes from uncultured Thermoleophilia bacterium, assembly GCA_963772095.1. GTDB lineage: Bacteria > Actinomycetota > Thermoleophilia > RBG-16-64-13 > RBG-16-64-13 > Chersky-299. Next base: position 131,659 of record CAVYVU010000017.1, on the reverse strand, counting down.
GGGCGGTAGGGGGGACGCCGCGGTTCATAGCCCGGGGGGAGGGCGCCTATCTCTACGATGTGGATGGCAACCGCTACCTGGACTATGTTCTATCCTGGGGACCGTTGATCCTGGGCCACGCTCATCCTCGGGTGGTCGAGGCGCTCGAGCGGGCAGTCCGGCGGGGCACGAGTTACGGAGCCCCCACGCCTCTCGAGGTCGAACTGGCGCAGATGATCGTCGGTCAGATGCCGTCCATCGAGCTGCTGCGGTTGGTGAACAGCGGCACCGAGGCGACCATGAGCGCCATCAGGCTCGCTCGAGCGTTCACCGGCAGAGACAAAGTCGTCAAGTTCGCGGGTGGCTATCACGGCCACGCGGACGCCTTTCTAGTCCAGGCGGGTAGCGGTGTCTCCACCCTGGGCCTCCCCGATTCGCCCGGGGTGCCCGCGGCGGCCACCAATGACACGCTCGTGACCCCCTTCAACGATCTGCCGGCTCTCGAGCACCTGTTCAGTCTGTTCGACGGGCAGATCGCGGCGGTCATCGCTGAACCGCTGATGGCTAACATTGGCCTCATCATGCCTCGCCCGGACTTCTTGGCGACGATCCAGGCACTCTGCCGCAAGCACGGGGCCCTTTTCATACTCGACGAGGTGATAACCGGATTCCGGCTTGGGCTCGCTGGCGCACAGGGTGTTTGGGGATTGGAGCCCGATCTGACCTGTTTGGGCAAAGTGATAGGCGGCGGTCTGCCCCTGGGCGCATACGGGGGCAAGAGGGCCATCATGGAGATGGTAGCTCCGGCCGGGCCCGTCTATCAGGCAGGCACCCTCTCCGGCAACCCCCTGGCGACCACGGCCGGCCTAGCGACGCTCGGTGCTTTGCTTGAGCCCGGTGTCTTCGCGGCCATAGAGAGCACTGCTCGTGGCTTGGCAGACGGCATGGGCGAGCTCGCACGCGATGCGGGCGTCCCCATACAGATCGGGCAGTTCGGCACCATCTTCGGGTTCTACTTCCTCAAGGAATCCGGAGCTGAGATCAGCGATGCTTCTTCGGCCAAAATGCACGCCGACACCGAGCGTTACGCGAGATTCTTCCATCTCATGCTGGAGCAAGGCGTCTACTTTGCGCCGAGCCAGTTCGAGGTGGCCTTCGTCAGCGCTGCTCACGGCGAGAGCCAAGTGCACGCCACACTCGAGGCCTTCGCGGCTGGTTTTCGCCAGCTGCACCGTCGCTAGGCCCAACGCCACTCGACCGGGTGCCGCGTGGCTCAGATCCTCGTGCGATGCCGGTATAGACGGTTCGCGAGTGGGATGGCCACAACAAGAATCAGTATGGACCACCCGAGTGCGGCTGCCACCGGATGTTGCATGGGCCAGGCGTGGATCGTGGAGGACGGGTTCGGATTACCAAACAGCGTCCGGCAGGATGAGGCCACCGCGCTCACCGGGTTCCAGTTGGCGATCGCCGCGAGCCAAGACGGCATGCCCTGCGTGGGGGCAAACACGTTCGACACGAACGCGAGCGGAAACATGACGATGAAGACGATGCCTTGTGCAGCCTCCGGGCTGGAGACCGCCATGCCCAGGCAGGCGTTCATCCAGGTCAAGGCGTAGCTGAACAGCAGTGCGATGGCGAAGCCGGCAAGTACCGACCCGATGGCGGCGTCCGGCCGCCAGCCGATCGCCAACCCGGTGGCCGCCACGATGGAGCTGCACAGCGCTGCCGCCAGAAGATCCGAGAGCGAGCGACCGATCAGGATAGCGCCTTGCGCCATGGGTAGCGTTCGCAGACGGTCGATCACGCCGGTGCTTAGATCCATGCTGAGCCCAATGGCGGTGCCTACCGTGGAGGTGGTGAGGTTCATGGTCAGTAGACCCGCGAGAGCGAACTGCAGGTAGCTGCCCCCGCCGGCCACGACCATCGCCGAGCCGAAGACGTAGACGAAGAGCAGGGTGAACAAGACCGGCTGGATAGTCACGTCGGAGAGCTGTTGCGGCTCGCGGCGAATATGGATCAGGTTGCGCCGGGTGAGCACCCAGACATCCTCCAGCCAGGACCGCAACCGTCCAGGCGGTCGGGGCGCTGCAAGCTCTCTGGTCGCTACTGCTGCCGCTCTCATGCCGGTATCCTTTCTTCCTCACTGGAGGAGAGCGCGCCCGTCAAGAGTGCGAACACGTCATCCAGAGAGGGTTGATGCACTGCGATGTCCTCCACCTGTGCCCCCACCTGATCCAATGCTCGAAGCGCGCTCACGGACAGGCCGACTTCGTTGCGCGCCGGTACCCGCAGCTTTCTGCCGCCTTCGGAGAGAGTGATGGAACCTATGCTGAGGCCCGCCAGGGCCTCGGTGGCAAGCGGGTGCGGTGCCGCCAGCGTCACCTCCAGCAGCTGCGAGCCGGTGGAGGCTTTCAGCTCCGCGGGCGTGCCCTCGGCTATCACGCGACCGTGGTCGATGACCACGATGCGATCGGCCAGCGCATCGGCTTCGTCGAGGTACTGGGTGGTGAGAAGGACAGTGGCTCCTTCGGCCACCAGCCCTCGGATCACTCCCCACATGCGTTGCCGGCTAGTGGGATCGAGTCCAGTGGTGGGCTCGTCCAGGAAGAGTACCGGCGGTCGCGCGACCAGGCTGGCCGCCAGATCGAGACGTCGCCGCATGCCTCCCGAGTAGGTCTTGACCACCCGGTCGGCCGCGTCTGTGAGCTCGAAGACGTCGAGCAGCTCCACCGCCCGTCGCCGCGCCTGAGGACCCCTGAGGCGACTGAGTTCCCCAATCATGACCAGGTTCTGGCGTCCCGTCAGCGCTTCATCCAGTGTGGCGGCTTGACCGGTCACACCGATCTGCCGTCTGATGTCGGGAGCCTCCGTGACCACGTCGTACCCTGCCACGGAAGCCCGGCCGGAGTCCGGAGAGGTGAGCGTGGTGAGGATGCGGATGGCGGTCGTCTTGCCGGCACCGTTCGGCCCCAGGACGCCGAGGACGGAGCCGGCGGCCACGTTCAGGTCCACGTTATCCAGCGCGAGCACGTCGCCGTAGCGTTTCGAGAGCCCTGTGGCTGCGATCATGATGTTCTCGGTCAAAGTTTCACCTACCGGTCGGTCAGTCAACAACGATACCATACGTGCAAATCTACCGACCGTCAAGTAAAATGAAGAAATGAACGAGACAAGAGACCGCATCCTCAGCGTCGCCCTCGATCTGTTCACGGACGAGGGGTACGACAAGGTGTCGCTGCGAGAGGTCGCCGAAAAAGTCGGCGTCAGCAAAGCCGCGCTCTACTACCACTTCTCGAGCAAAGAGGAGATCCTCAAGACCCTCATCGAGCCGCTCCTCAGCGTCGGGAAACAACTGGCGGAGGCCATGGAAGAGCGGCACGAGCGCGAAACATGGGCCAAGAAGTGGGTGACCTTCGTCGAGTTGATACCGCCGCAGCGTAGACTCTCGAGCTTATTGAGAACAACAGGCCACCATTCACGCCCTTGTGGTACACGATCCGGAGGAGATGGACTTCCACCCAGCCATGCACGAGCAAATGAGCGCCATGCTCTCCGACGAGACCATGCCGCTGGTGGATAGGGTTCGAACATCGCTGGGACCCATGATCGGTCGTGGTGGGCGTCATCGCCTCGGCTGCTGCGGCGGACTCAGCCGAGTCCCGCGGAGGAGCTTCAACCGCTTCTGATCGACGCGATCAACGATTCTGCTGCACGTACGCTGACCGCCCAGAGTTCGGCTCGAGCCAGAGCGAGTGCTTGGCAGAGATGCGGCGGAAGTCCGGCCTTATCCGCTGCTTGCAGACTCCACCAGGTAGCCGGCATGTCGATTCCCGTGACGGGACACAGCCCAATGTGACCGCCGGCCGAGACGCCCGCGCCGATAACGATCAGGAGGATGGCGATGACCACTTTGACGGCGAACTTACGCTTAAAAGAGCGACTCATTAATTCTTTATCGGAGGCGGCGACTGGAATAGGGCTGGGCAATCCTCGCCGACCGCCTGGGCCGTTTCCGCTAATGAAGCGGTGGTTCCGCGCGGGTGACCTCGACGGCATACCTTCGACTCCCCCTCCACGCGGTAACGATGGCCATCCGACGAGCACATGCCGCGGCAACATGGAAACTTTGCCGTTTGCGGCCAAGTGATTAACAGAATGCGGCAAGGACCAAAACCATCGGGTGCCAGCTACAGAACCAGGCCACGGAGCCAGTACCGAGCAACCAGCCAGTACCATTCCTCGCCAACAGATCCTGTTCCTCACTGGGTGGCCAGCTTCTCGCGCGCGCACGTCCTCGGTCAGCCCACGCAGCGCCCCGTCCTCCCAGCCCGGTGCAGAGGAGAGAGAGAGACTTCTCTACCCCCCGCCGGGTCCCCCAAAGTGCGGGCTGCGACCCCCCATGCCTCGCAGCCCACACATTCACACCTTCCGAATACAACGTCATCAAATCTTGATGGTGCGCATGTCAAACAGCATCTCTCGCGTGTAAATGGACAATCAATTCCCAGAGGGGTCACATAGAGAACTGGATGGTGGTTGCAGATGGCTAACCTTGGCGGCTGGTGCATGGTCGGTTCGGCGGCCCAGGTGAGGGAGGGGGCACGCGGGTTTTGAAGCGGTGTTCCACAATTATTACCGCCGCCTGGTCCGAAGTCTTACTCTGGCCTGCGGGAACGAGGACTGGCCGCCGATGTGGTCCAGCAGGCCTTCGTGCAGTTGTGGGCAAGCTGGCCTCGCATCAGCCGTTACGAGTCACCGGCCACCTGGGTCGCCCGAGTGGCCATCTCCCGGCTGCGGGATCCTGAGCGGTCCGTCCCCCGGGTGCGGCTGCGCTCCTGCGTCTCGAGCGCAACAGGAATCCGGCCGTCTCGGGCCCAAGTGACCACCTGGACATCACCGCGGCCCTTGCTCGTCTACCGCTCCGACAGCGTCTGGCCGTCGTCCTTTTCTACCTGGACGACCGTTCCATCAGCCAGGTCGCGAGCCTCATGGGCGTCTCCGAAGGAACCGTGAACCGACATCTATTCCGGGCGCGGGAAGCTCTGCGCTCCTACCTCAAGGAGGCGTGATGGACCGAGAAGAAGAACGCCTGCGTGCGGCGTTGGATCGAGCAGCACCGGAGGTGGACGAAGACGGGGTCATGGAATCGGTGGTACGCAAAGGCAGGTCTCTACGGAAGCGGCGACGATTGGGGCGCGGTGGTGCGATCGTGGCATTGTCGTGGTGCTCGCATTGCTGGGGTTCGGCGTCTCCCGACTGGTCGATAGCCTGCGGACGCTGCCCTGCGTGGCCGTTTCGTCATCTCAGCCGTCACCCGGAACCAGCTCGCCGACCACGCCGGTGACCAGCTCCACCACCACGGCGGCCACCGACACCGGGAGTTCCCTGGCCACCACGACGACAGGTGTTTCGACAACATCGACCACGGCTCAATCGGCTGCGTCAGTGGAGTATCGGAACACTGAATATGGTTTCACTTTCTCGCTGCCGGCCGGTTGGAAGGGTTATTCGATCGTCGCCGAAAAATGGAGGGCTTTCCTATCGACACAGGCAGCATAAGCTCAAGCACGACCAGCAACGGTGTTACGGCCCAGAGATCCTCATCAGGCATCCCGAGTGGACGGCCGCGAATCCGCGGCAAGACATCCCGATCATGGTCTTTACACTTGCCCAATGGGATCTGGTCCAGCAAGCGCAACTGGTGGTGGGGGCCGCGCCGATAGCCCCGAGCGAGCTTGGACGCAACGCGAACTACGTGTTCGCGCTGCCGGCACGTTACAACTACGCCTTCCCCGCCGGGTACCAAGAGGTGGAGAAGATCCTTGAGGGTAAGCCGCTGCACGCGTTCTGAGGGTTCGTTTCAGATCACGGTAACATCCTGACAGATGCTTCGCGTTCCCATTGGCGTGTCTTTGCCGCGGCAATGAATGCGGCCATGTCCTTGGCGCCGACGACTCCCGCGTCTTGTCCGACATTCGCCGCTTTCAGAAGCGCCCGGCCACCTTCGTCAACGGCGATTGCCTTGAGATGACCGAAGGCATTGCGCACGAAATCGATCGCGGCGCTTTCCAAGGACAGTGCCTTCGCACCTTCCGCGGAGAGGATGACGGCGACCGCGTCGAAGAGCACGGAGGGCGTGCCAGCCAGTTGTCCGTCGGCCGCCAGCATCGAGCCATCGGCGAGCTTCGCGCCCCCCACTTTGGGAGCGACGATCTTTACCGTGGCGCACGCATCTGTCGCGGCGTTCTTGATCTTAGTGACGCTGGTGCCGTCTGAGCCGTCCGCGATCAGGATCCCGATCGCGCGGCCTTCGAGCGTGTCTTTCATCTTGCCGATGATCTGCAATGCCGGCGAAGGCTTCATCTCCTTGACGGGCGCTGCGGCCTTCGGCGCATCGGGCATTTTGTCGAACGCCAAACCCGCGGCGACCCGGTCGGCGAGGTCTGCATCGATATGCCGCAGGTGACCGACCATGGCCTCGCGCACGTGCACATGGTCGACCTTGGAAAGCTCAAACACCAACGCCGAGGCGATGTGGGCCTGTTCGTACGCTGTCTGGCTTAGGAGAACAAACGGCCTTGCAACAGTGGATCATTCGAGAAATCGATGCCTGGCACGACATTAGCAGGGACAGTAAGCAACCTGTTCGGTTTCAGCGAAGAAATTGTTCGGCCAGCGATCCAGCACCATGCGGCCGATCACTTTCAAGGGCACCAGTTCTTCGGGAATCAGCTTGGTCGCGTCCAGATGATCGAACGGGAATCTGTCCGCTTCCTCCTGCGTGAAAAGCTGAACCGCGAATTCCCACTCGGGGAAATTGCCCGCCGCGATGGCCTCGAACATATCGCGGCGGTGGAAGTCCTGATCAGCGCCGGCAATCTTGACGGTCTCATCCCAAATGGTGGACTGCAAGCCGAGCTTGGGACGCCAGTGGAATTTGACGAAGGTTGATTCGCCGGCATCGTTAATCAGCCGGAAACTATGCACACCAAAGCCTTCGATCATCCGCAGCGAACGCGGTATGGTGCGATCAGACATGATCCACATCACCATATGCATGGATTCAGGCGTGAGCGAAATGAAATCCCAGAACGTGTCGTGCGCGGTTGCCGATTGCGGAAAGCCGCGGTCGGGTTCCATTTTTACGGCATGGATGAGGTCGGGGAATTTGATGGCATCCTGGATGAAGAAAACCGGGATGTTGTTGCCGACCAGGTCCCAGTTGCCTTCCTTGGTGTAAAACTTGACGGCAAATCCGCGTACGTCACGCGGGGTGTCTACCGAACCCGCGCCGCCTGCGACGGTCGATATACGAGTAAACACGGGTGTCTTCTCGCCTACCTCGGTGAGTATCCTGGCGGTGGTGTATTGTTTCAACGAGGCGGTCAGCTCGAAGAATCCATGCACGCCCGTCGCTCGCGCGTGAACGATACGCTCGGGAATACGCTCGTGATCGAAATGCGTGATTTTTTCGCGAAGGATGAAATCCTCCAGAAGCGTAGGGCCGCGCGGATTGGCCCTGAGCGAGTTTTGATTATCGGAAAGCGACACCCTGGTTCGTGGTGAGCGCGGTGTTCCCTCCAGCGATCTGGTGCAGCTCGCCGCCGGCAGCCGGTTTTGAGTCTCGAGAGAGGATGAGTCTTCTTGTCCGCGTCTCCCGACATTGCGGGTCTTTTTGTCGCTATCCATGATTGGATCTCCTCAGGCGAGTGATGGTGACTGGCTCGTCGAGTCCTCCGTTCGATCTTGCCCCGGTTTGGACGGCACAAAACTCTGCTTCCCGACGGTCTTCGTCATTCCCGCCCTTCGCGGTGTGCCCGATGCCGGTGCGCCAGATCAGAGGTGCCCTGATCGTCTGCGTTTCTGCAGAGCCAAACGGCGAGTCACGTAAAGCCTTCTCCGGGACTGCATGTTGTCCGGTGAGGGTAGGAAAATACGGGGAAACGCAGCAGGTATATCTATTGGAGCGAGAAACAGGACACAAAGGGCGGCGAGAGATGGCGCGGCGACGATAGATGGCGCGGACTCTGAAGAAGCTGGGACGTTTGCTCTGGAGCGCCGTCAATGGCTACCAGAAGCACAACGTCACCCGCCTCGCCGCCTCGATCGCTTTTTACGGCATCCTCAGTCTGGCGCCCCTAGCCGTGATCTTGGTTACCGTCGGCGGCTTCTTCTTCGGACAAAAGGCGGTGGAGGGCCTCATCGTCGATCCTCTGAAGAACGCCGTCGGACAGGACGCGGCACGCGCCGTGCAGAGCATGATCGCCAGCGCCTATCGGTCGCACGGTTCAATTCCCGCGACTGTTCTCGCGGTGATAGTCCTTGTCTTCAGCGGCTCCCGGCTCATCGGGGATATCCGAAACTCTCTTAACACTATCTGGGAGGTCATGGGCCGGGCGGGGGACGGCTTCAGGGGCTTCTTGGTGGGCAAGCTCGTCGATCTGGCCATGATATTCGGGCTCGCCGTGCTTGTGCTCGCCACGCTCCTTGCGAACACAGCGGTGAGCGCAATCACCAGGTACTTCGCCCGGTCGATCCCCTTCCCGACGTTGTTTCTCCAGTTAAGCAGCGTCATCCTCTCGCTAGTGGTAATAACCGCCGTGCTCACCGCGATCTTTCGGGGATTGCCCAACGTGCGACTCGGCTGGCGGGATGTCGCGCTGGGGGCCGGGCTGTCCGCGGTGTTCTTCGAGATCGGGAACTACGTCATCGGCCTCTATTTGGGTAGAAGCAGCCTCGCTTCGGTCTTTGGAGCCGCCGGTCTTCGCGGTACTCATGATCTGGATGTACTACTCGTCGATCATCGTTCTCTTCGGGGTAGAGCTGACTCGCGCTTACACGCTGGGGCGGGTGGCGGCTCCGAGACTGGAAACAGTCGAATTGCAGAAAGTGTCGCTGCCGCAACAGTCAAGACTCCCGGCTGCCGGCCCCCGGCCGCGGCTGCCATGGGGCTCGACCTTGTGGATGATTGCCGTCTTTGTTGTGGGATATCTCTATGGGCTGCACCGGCGCTCCCGCCGACCGGTCTCGAAATCAGACTCCAGGCATGGACTCTAGCGCTTGAGCGTCTCCTCAAGCTGAGCTTTGGTCATCTTGGATCTGCAATGGACGCCGTGGTGCTTGGCGTCTTCATGTATCTGCTTGTACGTGCGACCTTCGGAAGAACAGTATGAGCCGGAAGCGATGCATTCAGAAGAGCCCCGCATCGAAACTGCACGCCGCCGGCATGATCGACGTCAGTCGTCGTAACGTCGGTCGATGCATGTGGTGGACCGGGCCGTGGCTGGCGACCGCTCTGGCCACGGCTACTACGCCCTGACGGGCACCTCTCCCACCACGCGCTTGTAGCCCGCGGGGAAGCCGGCCGCCAGACAAGCGATGCCCGCGAGTACTAGGAACCCGATGGGTGCGGACCACCCCCCGAGCAGAGCGTGAAGCAGACCGGTGACGAGCGGTCCCGTGGCGGCGATGAGGTACCCGGCGGACTGGGCCATGCTCGAAAGCTGCGCGGCCACGTGCTCGTCTGCCGAGCGAAGAACAATGAGGAGCAAGGACAGACTGAGCGTACCGCCGTTCCCCACGCCAAAGATCGCCGCCCAGAGGACGGCCGTGTGGGGGGGAGCGAGGAAAAGGCCCAGGAATCCGACTATTTGTATGAGAGAGAAGAGGACGACGGTCGGACGCTGATCGCCAAAGCGGCGGGCAAGATTCGGCGCACCCATGCTCCCGACGATCCCGAACACGATGGCAAGGAGAAGCAGGTATCCGGAAGTGCTCGTGCTGATACCACGGTTCGTGTCGATCTGTGGGAGCCACAAGAAGACCCCGAAAAAGATGCAAGAGCTGGTTCCCATGAAGACGGTGACCTGCCAGGCGATCGGATTTCGCCAGACTAAGGTCTCGCGGCCTTCTCTGGCCGGTGGCATCACGGGCTTACGGACGCGTAGTTGGGGCGACCACAGTGCAAGCGCGACAACAGCGGGCAGCATCCAAACTCCCAGACCCATCCGCAGCGAATTGCCCAGGGCTTCTTTCGCGGGCACAGCCAACCAAGCGGCGATCCCAGCACCGAGCAAGAATGCCGTGGTGTAGAGCGACATGACCAGTCCGGGCCGATCGGGAAAACGGCGTTTGACCAGGCTCGGGATGTGGACGTTGATCACAGCGATGGAAAGCGCACATGCTAATGTCGCGGGGAAGAGCGCCACCGAGGGGAACGCTCCCCGCACTACGATCGCAAGCGTCAGCAGGGAGATGAGCAAGAAGATCGCTTTCTCCTCCCCCAGGAGCCGGCGCAGGCGCGGGCCGGCAGGAGCCCCGGCGGCGAAGCAGAGCACCGGGAGCGTGACCAGGAGTGACTGAGCCATGCTGCCCAGTCCGAGAGACGCGAGCAGGGGGGGAATGCTGGTGATGGCTATCCGGAGGTTGAGGCCGACCAGGACAACACCGGTGACGGAGATCAAAAAGCCGGGTAGTCGGGCTCGGACCGAATCGGGTGATGCTTTCATTCGAGGACTAGTCTAACGCCTGAGCTCATTGCAGGGAAGGACTACCGCAAACCGCTCGCTTAGCGGACCATGAGGAGGTCTACGGGGCCGGTCACGCCTTCTACCTTCCGTCCGGCTACGTTCCGATGGCCGAAGCCGGAAGCGAGTTCGTCCAGTTCAGCCTCACCCAGGAACTCCAGGCGATTATGCCGTGCACCTTCTTGGCGAGGTCGGCGAACTTCTTGTTGAGGGCGCTGGAGGTATCGGCAAAGGCGGCCCAGGTGGCCGCTACGTCCTTCTAACTGCTGGATGTTGATCGCAAACGATCCCATCGGGGTGCTCTGGAGGTAAGCGCGCTCAAGCGTTGTGCAAGCATTACGCGACTGACGGTATTCTTCGGGATGGGCCTTGAAGTAATCCGCGATCGCCTTGGCGTCCGCGTCTGACTTGCCTGGAAAAACAGGAAGTTGAAGCTTCAGAATCGGTATACGAATTCCACCTCCACTAAGGGTCAAGGGCTCCAAGTGCGTGCCCGATTGGTACCCGCGCCGCGGACTCCAAGCCCCGCATTCGTCTGCCACAATCGACTTCGATCCAAGCTCCCGGAAAAGGCCGGCGCGTGAAGACGGTGTTACCCGATCGATTTGTTGGCCGGTGCGGCCTACAGTGAGGCGAGACATCGACCAGGATGGAGGCATCGTGTCGGCGGTGGTTAAGCATGTCAGCACCCGGACCGTGGCGGTGGGCCGGGCAGAGGGGTGACAGGTTCTAGCGTCGCACCGCTAAACTGATCAAGTTGGCCGTGGAGTAAGGAGGAATCGCATGAGGGCAGCTCTGTACGAAGCGGTGGGACCATCCGTTTCGTGGACCGTCCGGTCCCGAAGGCGGGTCCCGGCGAGGCGGTGGTGCGGATCAAGCTCTGCGGCATCTGCGGAACTGATCTGCACATATATTTCAGTGGCATGCTGCCGCCGGGGATCGTTCTTGGTCGTGGAACGTGGGCGTCATCGCCGAATTGGGTGAAGGCGTCGAGGGTTTCTCTGTGGGCGATCGTGTGGCCGCCGGCCCGCCCGGATCCTGCTCTCGCTGCTACCAGTGTCTGCACGGCCGGCCGTCGCTCTGCGTGGACGGCTTTGTCCAGACCAACGGGTTGAGTGGTGATCGCCGAGTACATGCTGGTCAAAGACGCCTGCCGAGCAGATGTTGTATCCCGTTCCCGACAACGTCTCGTTCGAGGATGCCGTCCTGTTCGATTCTATGGCTACGGCATATCGGGGAATCACACAGTCGGCGTTCAAGATGGGTGACAATGTGGTCCTGTCCGGGGCGGGGCCGATAGGTCTGGCTGCCGTGCAGTTCCTCCGGACGGGGGGCGCTCGCCATATCACGAGATCCTCGAGATGGTGAAGGGCGAAGCGGCAGTTAGCCCGGAGGTTTCGGCGCCGATCTGGTGCTCGACCCGGTCTCGGAGGGCGCCGCGCTCAAGGACCGCATCATTGGACTCTACGATGGCGTGGGCGCCGACCTGGTAGTCGAATGCTCGCGGGTGTGCCAAAGTCGTTCGAGACCTGTTTGGCGTTGACCCGCGCGGCCGGGCAGGTGCTCCACCTGGGCGCGGGTGGGCAGACGGTACAGGTGCTCCCGTGGCTTCTCACCATGAGAGAGCTGGATATCAAGTCGACTCTCGCGTTGGGGCGGAGGAAGCGCGGAAGGTTCTGGACCTCCTCGCCGCAGGTAGGTTCGTGACCGAAGGGATGCTCTCCGATGTCATTTCCCTGCCAGATCTGGTCGAGAAGGGTTTCGATCGCTTGGCCGCGAACAAGGCGCTGGTCAAGATCGCGGTGGCTCCCTGAGCGCAGAGGCTCGCGCCACCTAGGTGTGCGCTACCGCTCCTTAGAGGCTCTCCCACGGGAACCGGGTCCGTCAGATCACGGCTTTGGCAGCCTACGTGGCCGGCGGAGCCGTTGAGAGGTCCGCCTCAAGCGGGTGACTTCCAGTAGAGTGCGATGCCTAGCAGGATGCCGTGTCCGGCTGGCGGAACGTCTGAAGTCTCCTTATGGTTTGTTGTCCGGCGTCAGCCGAAGCTCCGCTTCTGAATAATAGTGGAATGTGCCGTTCCGCAGTTGCACCCTATAGCCGCCCGCATTGGCAATGCCCCCCTTCTGGGAGGGGGTGATACACCTCGACGATGGTGCCGGTCCCTTTAGCTTGGCCATAGCCGAAACCAGAGTGAGGCATCCAGAAACGCCGAAAGGGCCACCAGGAGAAAAGCCGCGTCCGGGTCTCACCGTCACTGTGTCGCCCACCTTGAAGTTCATGTCCCTCCTTTCGCACCTGAGCCCTTATTCTACGTGTTCCTACCAGGGCCCTAGATCCCATGCGAAGCCCGGGCCGTTTGCAGGATATTCACGCTCGAAGTGGAGCTGTCTCTGCCGATAAGGCAGTAGCGAAGCATGCGCAGTGAGACTGAACGGTCTTCGCGGCTCCCCCTTTTCGAGGCGGCCGCGTGGAGGAGTAGCGATGGCACGGCATTTCGAAGAATGGACGAACCAAGCGACGGACCCACTCATTCTCGATGTCGAAAAGTGTGGGCGGACGCATAAGGAGTTGGTAGAGAGCGAAGCGCGATTTCGCGCCTTGGTCGAGAACCCCTCAGATCTGGTCGCCATGGTCGATCGCGCCGGGATCGTTCGTGTTCAAAGCCCTTCTTCGCAACCGATTCTGGGCTACCGTCCGGAGGAACTCGTCGGGCGAAACGTTTTCACCTTCGTCCACCCGGATGACGCCGACCTTTGCCGTTCAGCCTTTGCGCAACTGGTCCAGGGCCGGCGCAAACTGTCTCAGTCGACTGAACTGCGTTTCGAACACAAGGATGGTTCCTGGCGGGTGCTGGAGGTACGAGCCCGCGAGCTGCCGGGCCAGGCGGGAAGTGTTTCTTACGTCCTGAACTCTCGGGACGTCACCGAGCGCAGCTGGAGCAATCGCTTCGTCTTACCCAGCTCGCGGTGGACGGAGCCGCGGATATGATCCAGTGGATCGATCCCGAAGGTCGGATTCTCTTTGCCAACGAGGCCAGCTGCCGGCGCGACGGTTACTCCAGGGATGAGATGCTCTCGCTGAGGATCTTTGATCTCGACCCCACTCTCAGCCCTGAATCCTGGCCGGGGCTTGGCGGAGGCTCAAGACCAGGCGGGCTCAATTACTATCGAGTCTATCCACCGGACCAAGACCGGCGAGCTGTACCCGGTCGAGGTTTCGGCAAGTCACATCGAACAAGACGGAAGAGAGTACGACTTCGTCTTCGCCCGCGATATCGGCGATCGCAAGAAGGTGGAGGGTGAGCTCCGTGAGAGCGAGGATCCCGCGGGATCTTCGAGCAGGGGTCCATCGGAATCGCCCTGATCGATCCGGACCAGCGTTTCGTCCGTGTGAATGATGCGTTCTGCGAGATGCTCGGCTACGAGGAGGATGAGCTCGTTGGGCAGAGCATCTTCGAAGTCACCGCGAGAGAAGACTTGAGGCCGAGTATTGAGGAAGTGCACGCGCTGTACGGGGGCACACTTTCGCGCTTCAGTTTGGAAAAACGCTACCTTCGCAAAGACGGCGAACGGATTTGGGGACACGTATCTGCCACGTTGGTGAGGACGGGGAACGGTACGCCCGTCGGCACCGTAGCGATGGTGCAAGACATCACTGAATACAAGAAGGCCGAAGAGGCGTTGAGACTCACCCAGTTCTCGGTTGACCACGCTGCCGATGGCCTCTTGTGGAGTGATTGCACCGGCCGGCTCCTCTACGTAAGCGACTCGATGTGCGAGAGCCTCGGTTACTCGCGGGACGAACTACTGAGTATGACCCTTCTCGATGTGGATCCATCTCTATCCCGGCAGCAATGGCTTGATAACTGGGAGAGGCTCAAGACGGAGGGCACCTTCACTTTCGAGACGGTGCATCGAAGAAGAGACGGGGAGACCTTCCCAGTGGAAGTGAGCGTCAACCGCGTGAGGTACGAGGACAAGGAGTACAACTGCGCGTTTGCTCGGGATATCAGCGCCCGCAAGCGGGTCGAAGAGCTGCCTTGGAGCTGGCGCAGTTCTCCGTGGACCACGCGGGTCTCTCCATGTTCTGGGCGGACCCGGAAGGTCATTACGTAAGCGTCAACGACTGCGCGTGCAATCGCCTGGGTTATTCACGGGAAGAACTCTTGACCATGTGCATATCCGACGTGGACCCGGAAGCTCCGAAGCCGTGGCAGAACCATTGGCAGGAACTCAAGGAGAAAGGCTTCCTGACCTTCGAGAGCGTCCAACGCGCCAAGACCGGCGACGTCTTCCCCATCCAAGCAACCGCCAACTACGTCGAGTTCGCAGGCAAGGAATACAACTTTGGCTTCGTCGTTGACATCACCGAACGAAAACGGGCCGAGGAGGCTCTTAGGCTCGCCCAACTCACCGTGGACCGAGCCGGCGACCTGATCCAATGGGTGGCTCCCGATGGGCGCGTAGTCCACGCAAACGAAGCGTCTTGTCGTCGTCACGGCTACTCGCGTGAGGAGATGCTCACCAAGACCATTTTCGATCTCGATTCGAACATGACGCCAGAAATGTGGCCCGATATGTTTGACGCTCTAAAGGAACGAGGTTCGATGACCTTCGAGTCTTTGCATCGGGCAAAGGGCGGTGAACTTTTTCCCGTCGAGGTGAGCGCTAACTTCGTGGGGTCGGGCGGCGAAGAGCTTGTCTTCGGTTTTGCGCGTGACATCACCGACCGCAGGCGGGCGGAGGCTGCCTTGCAGCAGAGTGAGAACACATTGCGGGCCATTATGGACTCGGTGCAGGTAGGGATCTTGATCATCGATCCGGCAACCCACACCATCGTGAGCGTGAATGAAGTCGGCGCTGAGATGATAGGAATGCGGCCGGAAGATATCGCGGGCAAGGTCTGCCACTCCTATGTCTGCCCCGCCGAAAAGGGGAAATGTCCCGTGACGGATCTGGGGCAGGCTGTGGATAACTCCGAGCGCGTGCTGCTCGGAGCCGACGGCAAGCGCATTCCCATTATCAAGACCGTGGCGTCTCTGGTCCTGAACGGCCGGCCGCACCTCGTAGAAAGCTTCGTAGACATCACGGAGCGCAAGAGGGCGGAAGACGAGCTCAAGGAGAGCGAGGAGCAACTCCGTCAAGCTCAGAAGATGGAAGCGGTGGGTCAGTTGGCTGGAGGGATCGCCCACGACTTCAACAACCTGCTCACGGCGATCATCGGTAACAGCTCCCTAGCCCTCAACACGATGAGCCCGGAGGACCCGAACCGAGAACTGATCTTGGACATCAGCGAGGTAGGAGAGCGGGCCGCGGGCCTTACCAGACAGATTCTTGCTTTCTCCAGGAGGCAGATACTCAAGCCTCGGATACTCCAGCTAAACGACATCGTCGTGGGCATGGAGCCATTACTTCGCCGTACTCTGGGTGAAGACGTCGACCTCCACTTCTTCCTCGCGCCCGATCTGAAAGAGACCGAGGTCGATCCTCATCAAATGGAACAGGTACTCATGAACTTGGCCCTGAATGCTCGGGACGCCATGCCGGAAGGTGGAGACCTGACCGTCGAGACTGCCAGCGTTGGGTTGAACGCCAGGGACGCTCGTGATCACCCGGAACTCGAACCGGGCCAGTACGTGATGTTGGCCGTATCCGACACCGGCCACGGCATGGACGAGGAGACAAAGTCCCGTATCTTCGAGCCCTTCTTCACCACGAAGGAAGTGGGCAAGGGGACCGGGTTGGGGCTCTCCACCGTCTTCGGCACCGTTAAGCAGACAGGGGGAAGCATTTCCGTCCACAGCGAGCCGGGAGTGGGGAGCACGTTCGAAGTCTACCTACCCGCCACCCAGACACTCGATGCTCCGAAGGAGGACTCTCCGCTGGAAGGGGAGACGGAAAGGGGGACAGAGGCGATCCTTGTCGTCGAGGACGAAGCGCCGGTACGCCGGCTGGTCGCCCAGGTGCTTTCCCGGGCCGGCTACCAAGTCTTCCAGGCGGGCTCGATTCGAGACGTGGATGCCGCACTTAGCCAGACAGGACATCCGCCGGCGCTATTGCTCACCGATGTCGTGCTGCCGGGCGGCGTCAATGGGGGCGAAGTGGCGGAGGTGCTCTGCCAGCGATACAAGGGCCTCAAGGTCCTCTACATGTCCGGCTACACCAGAGACTTCGTCCACAACGGCCGCTTGAATGAAGGCATCGACTTCCTGGAGAAGCCGTTCACGCCCGAGACTCTCTTGCAGAAGGTGAGGCTCGTTTTGGACACCCGGCCGGCCCTCATTTGCGAGGCATGAGGTCTTCTCTTCTCACGTGGCGCTCTGCGCCATGCAGGTGTTGCGAGGGGCAGCCCTACCAACTCACCCGTCTATCGTGGCGGACCCAGGGGCGTGAAGCCCGTCATGCCCGGAGGCGGCTCGAATTCGGTGTGATAGCCACGCGAGTTCACGTATTCTCGTATCTGTCGCATGGTGAGCGGGCAGTATTCGGTCACCTCGGGGCAGATGCAAAGATGCTTCGGGTCTGCCGAGCAATGCCGGTGCACGTGACCGTGCACGTTGAACTTGTCCTCAAGCTCGCGGGTGGGGATAGGTTTGTGCGAGAAGATGATGTTCCCGATGGTGATCGGGTCATCGTAGATCCCCACGAAACCGGCGTCCAGGAACCACTCATCCGAGCGCCAGCGGTCGTGGTTGCCGCGCAAGAGATGAATGTGCCCGTTCAGCTTCGCAACGATCTCCGGGGCTCGCTCCCGCTCCACGAGGATGAAATCGCCTAGCATAAGCACGTTGTCGTCTTTGCCTACCACGCCATTCCAGCAAGCGATCAGCGATCGCTCCATGCTCTCGACATCGGCGAAGGGTCGGCCGGCGAACCAGATTATCCGCGCGTGGTTATAGTGGGGATCCGCGGTGACAAACTGAAACTCCACCTGAGGGACGTCCAACACGTAGCCTCGCCTTACTGTGGATCGATCGGGACAGGCTACTGCTACCCGCGAATGGAGCCCAGCAAAACGCTCTCCCGGCGGTGTGCTCATCGAGTGATACAGGATAGCGGTGGGTGCTTCCGAGCTTTCGTCTAATGGAGTATCTTCGACGTTCTAACCGGGTGCGTTTCGATGGGGGTCGCCCAGCCGGCGATCTTGCGTTGATATCCATGCAGCCCGGTTACGTGGTAGAACAGTCAGTGCTGACTGCTCATGATGCCGGCAGGCGAATGCCAAGTCCGCCGGACTATTGACTGAAGGATGGTACTTAGGTGGCCAAGAAAGAAGCATTTGCCAAGAACATCGAAGTGCTCGGCTACCACGATCTGGACGGGAGGCCGGGCTTCCAGATGGCGATGCAGGAAGTCGACGGCAGGTACTACCTGTATCTGGCTCACTTCAAGCACTCCGGCTGGACGATCCTGGACGTCACCGACCCCGCCAAACCGGAGTACCTGAAGTTCGTCCCCGGTCCGGACAAGCCGGGCCAGGTCACCCTCAAGATCCAGGTGGCGGACGGTCTCATGATCACCGCGCTGCAGCAGGGGCATCTCCTTCCTTCACGGCAATGAGCCGCGACGACCCCTTTGAGGAAGGCGTCTACATCTGGGACGTCAAGGACCCGGTGGATCCCAAGTTCCTCTGTCACTGGAAGACCGGCGGCGCCCTGGGCGTCCACCGCTTCTTCTACAACGGCGGCCGCTACGTGCATCTGACCGCCGCGGCGCCGGGGTTCAAGGGTTACATCTACCGCATCCTCGACATCATCGACCCGAAGAACCCCGTCGAAGCCGGGCGCTGGTGGATACCGGAGCAGTGGGTGGCCGGCCAGATGCCGCAGCCGGACGTGCCGTGGAATCAGGTGCTCGACGGTCCCAACCTGCACGGTCCCGCGTATCCGAAGGGAGATCTCGCGTACCTGAGCTACGGCGGCGCCGGTCTGGTCATCCTCGACATCTCCGACATCAGCCTGCCGAAGCTGGTCGGGCAACTGCACCACCATCCGCCGTTCGCCGGCAAGCTTTCCGGAGCCCGCTGCCACACCATCCTCCCGCTCTCCGAGCGGCCGTACGCGGTCATGACCACCGAGGGCGAGAGGTACACGTGTTACAACGAGAAGATCATCGGCGGCGATGGCCCAGCCGCTCAACTTCCTCGGCATGGTGGACGTCCGCGACCCGGCCGATCCGACGCTCATCTCCACCTTCCCCTATCCGGAGATCCCCGCGGGCTGGCCGTACAAGAACTTCAACGAGATGCCGGGAGTGGGAGCCGGTCCGTTCGGCCCGCACAACATCCACGAGCCGCATTTCCACCCGGCGCTCGAAGACCGCAACGACCGCATCTACTGCTGCTACTTCCACGCCGGCCTGCGCGTCTACGACATCAGCGACCCGTTCGTGCCCCGGGAGATCGCCTACTACATCCCGGCCGATCCCGACAAGTGGGCGTTCAACAACGCGGCCGGGGATCTTCACCCGGGTCCGATGATCTCGGTCACCGAAGACGTGCTCGTCGACAACCGCGGCAACATCTTCATGGACACGCTGCACCAGGGGCTGTTCGTGCTGCGCTGCGCGGTGTAGACACCCGACCGCGTTGGCTTTGGCGGAAAGACTACCCACCCGGTGCGCAGGTTAGAGAGGCGCCGGCGTGGGTAGCCTCTAGTCGTCCACTCCGACTTATGG
The DNA here is from genome assembly GCA_963772095.1 of uncultured Thermoleophilia bacterium. Lineage (GTDB taxonomy): Bacteria > Actinomycetota > Thermoleophilia > RBG-16-64-13 > RBG-16-64-13 > Chersky-299. The sequence goes on along the minus strand of CAVYVU010000017.1, from coordinate 112,476 downwards.
TGCACGGTCCCGGCGCTTGCATGTCGCCGGAGCGTTGTGGCGCGGAGCAACCGTACCCGATTTACAAGGAGGTCATGATGGAATTCCAGGATGTCGTGAGCCAGCGATACGCCGCCAAGAAGTTCACCGGAGAGCAGATTCCGGAGGAGAAGATCGACCAGCTGATCGAGCTGATCAGGCTCACTCCTTCCGGACTCAACCTCCAGCCGTGGAAGATCAAGATCGTCAGCGACCAGAAGACTAGAGACGAGCTGTTCCCCGTGACCGGCGAACAGCCTTCGGTCACGACCTGCTCTCACCTACTCGTGCTGTGCGCCAACACCGATCTTGAGGATCTGGTCGCGAAAGCGGACAAGAGCATGCGCGACGCCGGCGTGCCCGACGCCATACGGACGCATGTGATCGAGCTGGCGAACACTCACAAGGAGAAACCTTTTGAGGCGAGATTGGGCTATGCCAAGAACCAGGTGTTCATCTCGCTGGGAAACGCGCTGAACGGGGCAAAGGCTCTGGGTCTGGACGCCTGCCCGATGACTAACTTCCGGCCGGACGAGTATTCGCGCATCCTCGGCATCCCGGCGCATCTGGTGCCCACCGTGCTCGTGGCCGTGGGCTACGCCGCGGACAAAGCGATGTCCAAGCGACGCCTTGCCAAAGAGGACATCGTGTTCTAGGAAGCCCCGGATCAGCAGCCCCGGCCGGGCCGGCCACTCCGGGCCGGCCGCTCCGGGGCAGCAACCCGGATCAGCCGTCGCAGCCCTCGAACCGCGGCGCCGGACAGCGAAAAATGCAGGCCCCGCACTGGGGGACGAAGGTGAACTGGCTCAGGGCTGAGTCAAACGGATGGGGCTTCGTGGAGGCAAATGCCGCCTGGAAGTCCTCCTCCGTGGGGTCTGGCGGTATCGCGACTTTGGTTCTTCGGAAGCCTTTCTCGGCGAATGGCCACTTGCATTTGACGGGATGCAGCCGGGCGTGTTGGAACGTCTTGTCCTCAATGGTGAGTGATACTTGTCCGGTCATCGCCTTGGTTGGGCAGGCCTTGATACACGCTCGGCCGCAGGAATCCGGGCGGCACAGCTTGGGACCGTCGTACATAGGGGATGGCTCGAGGGGGGCGTCCGTGACGATCGAGACCAACCTCTGTCGTGGTCCGAACTGTGGGGTGAGTACGAGGCCGCTGAAACCGAGCTCGCCAAGGCCGGCGGCCACGGCCGCGTGCCGATGCGAGAAGTCTGCTCTGTTTCCATACTTGTAATTGAGGCCGGTGGGGGGGAAGGGAAGCGCTTTGTAGCCCCTGGCTTCGAGGAAGTTCGCCAGACGCCTCGCCGCCGAGGAAAGATCCCAATTGAGTACGACATAGCCGTACCACATGTAGGGGCCAAGCGTCTTGCCCGGCTCGTCGTAACGCCCCGCGACCTCGATCGCCGCGTCCGGGATCCTGGCCGCGAGCACTATCACCGACCTGGCCGTGGGCATGTAATCCGTGGGTCGCCCACCTTCCGGGCCCTCTTCAAGACGCTTCGCGAGGGCCACTCCCATCAAATCGACATCGAGTCGCTCCAGGGCCAGCTCTCGTAGGCGCTGAGTCAGATCGGTCTCGGAATCCTTGGCCACGGTTCGCCTCCTCGTCCGCTAGTAAACGAAGGGGATGAGCCGCTCAGTCCGCCGGCAGTAGTCTCGATAGTCATCGCCGAGATCGTTCTTGAGCACGGCTTCCTCCACACGGACGCGGTAGGCGTACGCGATAAACGGCGGCACGATGGCCAGCAAGCTGAGCCAATTGGTGAACGTCACGGCGGCGCCAAACATGACGACAAGAGCACCGCTGTACGACGGATGGCGGATGAAGCGGTACGGTCCGGACTCGACGACCCTCTGGTCTGATCGTGTCCCGATCGTCACGGTGAAGAACTTTCCGAGGACCCGGATGGCATAGAGGCGCAGGCCGAGCCCTGCGACACCCAGCGCGATCCCGACCCCGAATACGATCCATCGCGGATTGCCAATGCCCGCCCAAGTCGCGTTGTTCGCGATCAGCTCCATGACGAAGAAGGCCGCAATATTGGAACCAAAGACGAGAGCAGATGAGCCGCGGTCGCGGCGCTTGGTCTTTCTGTCCGGACGGAGGCGCATGCTCAGCGAGAATTCAAAGACGACCCAGCCGCCGAACAACACGGCAAAGATGCCAGTCGCCAAAGGGTCGTGGCCTGGAAGCGGCTGCATGTCTTTACTCCTTGATCAAGTGCGCGCTCAACTGTACCATTTGGTCTCGCCGGCAAAAGCACGTTGACTTGCGACCCTAGAGCGGTGGGATGACCTGAGGGTCCCAGAGTTCCCGGCTGTGCTGTCTCGGCCTCCCGGCGAGCGAGACCAGTATGGCGACAACGGCCAATCCGGCTCCTACGAGCATCGCCTCGCGATAGCCGGCGGCGAAGGCCTGCGCGCTCGCGACGCCTGCGCTCTCGCCCAGCAAGATGACCCGTCCGCCCGCGGGGCCCAACCGGGACGCGGCGATGGCGCCGAGCATCGCGATGGACATCCCCTGCCCGCAGTAGCCCATGGTGAAGCGGACCCCAGAGGCCACACCCAGCTCGGACCGATCGACGGAACCCATGACCGCCGAGAGATTGGGAGCGATAAAGAAGGCCGTGCCCAAGCCCAGGATCGCGAGGGCGGCGAGAATCCGCCAGATCGAGCTCGAGGAAGATGACGAGGGCCAACTGCCCCGTTCCCACGGCCACAAGGAGCATGCCGATCGCGGCGAGCCGCGGCGAGCCGAAGCGGTCGGAGAGCCGGCCGGCGAACGGCGCGATGGCGGTCGTGACAGCCGGTTGGATGAGCAGGATAAGACCGGCTCGTTGGGCGGAGTGTCTCTGGACCACCTCCAAGAAGACGGCAGTGAAGATGGTCACCCCGTAGGTGGCCGCGCTGAAGAGAAAGCCGGTAGCGCTCGCTGCCGCGAAGACGCGATTGCGCCGGAAGAGATCGAGGTCGAGGAACGGGTCCACCACTCGGCTCTCGACTCTGAAGAACACCGCGGTCAGGACGACCGCCGTGGCGAGGAGTCCGATCGTCCTTCCGTTCGCCCAGCCCCACAGCGGGGAGAAGATCAAGGGGCACGAACAGACGTGGCAAGCACCAGTCCCAAGAGAGCGGCGCCCAGGGAGTCGATGCGCCGGCGGACCGCGCTGATCCCGTCGCGCAGATGCTCGGCCGCTCGGTCCCTTCGCTCGGCGCCGAGGAGGTCCCAACCAGCGACAAGGGTGGCGGCCGCGACGGGCGCGTTGAGCAGGAATATCCAGCGCCAGCCCAGGTGGGTCACGATAAGTCCGCCCAGGGGAGGACCAAGGGTGAGGCCGACGGTGGCCACCATGACGTTGAGTCCGAGCGCCCGCCCGCGCTCGGCCGGGCGGGAAGGCCATGGTCACGATGGCGGCGCTCGTCGTGATGGGCATAGCGGCGCCGATCCCTTGAAAACCCCTGGCGATCACCAGAAAGAGACCATTGGGCGAGAGCGCTGCCACCACCGAGAAGATGCCGAAGAGAAGGACACCCAGCATGTAGAGGCGCATGGGCCCGTGCCTGTCGGCCAGGCGTCCGATGGGGATGACGAGCACGGTGACCACGAGGATGTAGGCCGCCTGCACCCAGAGCGCTTCGCTGTAGGTGAGGCGCAGGTGGGGACCGATCGCCGGCAAGGGCCACGGCCACGATGCTCGAGTCGAGGGTGGCCATGAACACGCCCACCGAAGCTATGACGAGCACGCGCCATCGCCGTCGCTGTAGCTCAGACGCGTGCTGTCCGTCGATCGTGGAAATCGCCTGCAACCGGCCGTTGCTCCAATCCATAAAGAATGGCGGCAGGTGCCGCCTTTGCCTGCCATTCTATCGCTCATGCCTGACGCCGCGAACCTGATTTCGGCAACTCTTTTACACCTGGCTGACAAAGCGTCGAGGCTGCCAAGTCGCGCGATCCGTGCCGGACCTTCGAAGAGTAGATTCTTCGCCCAAATGCAAACTCTCCAGCAAGGAACCCCTATACTCAAGGTCATCCGTGCTGGGCAACGTCCGTCCAGAAGGAGAACGCCATGCAGGCGCCGCCACAATTGCTCCCCACTCAGCTCCAGGATGGGCAGGCTCCCGGGATCCGCTACCGGATCGAGGGTGAGCTTGTGCCCGTGCTGCATACCTGGCTGGACGGGTCCGTGCCCGTCTTCTTCGAGCATCACGTCGTTCTGTGGAAGGACCCCGGGCTCGACGTCGGGATCCGGGCCATGAAGGGCGCCTTCAAGCGGATGGTGGCCGGCATGCCGATCTTCCTCACCGAGGCGCAGGGGCCGGGGGAGATCGCCTTCTCCCGCGACGGCGTCGGGACATCTCTTCCCGATCCATCTGATGCCAGGCACGGCGGTCCTAGTGCGCGAGCACCAGTTCCTGGCCGCCACCGGCAACCTCGACTACACCTTCAGCCGGGTCAAGGGCGTGAGCAACATGCTCTTCGGCTGCACCGGCTTCTTCGTCGACCGGTTCAGCGCCGGACACCAGGAAGGCGTGCTCTGGCTGCACGGCTACGGCAACGTCTTCGAGAAGATGCTGGCCCCGAACGAGCAGATCGACATCGAGCCCGGGCGGCTGGGTCTATCGAGACGAGAGCGTGCGCGATGGACGTTCAGGTGTTCGGCCTGAAGACCGGCCTCTTGGGCGGCGGCGGGAAGATGATCTGGAACCGCTTCACCGGGCCGGGTCGGGTGGGCATCCAGTCGATGTACCTGCACTTGCCCACGAGCGACTGAGTCGCCCGATCGTCTGGTCCGGAAGGGCGTTGATGCTCGCCGGTTTCCCGCACGGTAGGCGCCACGGAGAAGGCATTCCCCGGTTGGCGGTCTCGCGCGGCGTGACTATCGTGGAGCGCTGGCGGCACAGCTATGACGTGTTTCCAGATGCGGAGCGGACTCAGCCCTTCGGCAGCGGCGCCACCTGTGCGTGGCCGGCGCTGGATCTGCAGATCGAGAACAACGCGCCGGTGCCGCACCGGTTATCGGTCGCGCTCACGGATTCGCACCTCGCTGGAAGCTGGACTGCTCCGATGCCGGGACTTCTGGAATATCGGATCGAAGAACGTGCGCACCGGATGAATCATGAAGGCCCCGGCATCTACGCTCGGCAGAACGAGTTGTGGCGGATCGAATATGATCCGCTCACCTTCATCACCAGCGAGGAACTGGTGGCGGCGAATCGAGCATTGATGATGTATCAGCCATTCCTCCCGCCCCCCTCGCGAGCGTTTCAGGCGTCCGGGCGGTAATCTGGAGGCATTATTCACCGAAAGGAGCGCGATGAGCCGGCTGCCTCTGCGGATGCAGGACGTCCTGTATCACGACATGATTCTTCCCGCCGAAGCCCTGGAGATCCGTAAGAAGGTGCGCGCGTTTGCCGAGGCTGAGGTGGCTCCCGTCGCCGAGCGGATAGCAAACCAGGAGGAAACTAGGGAGAACTTTCCGTCCGGCCTTTTCCAGAGGCTCGCGGATAACGATTTTTTCCGGATCCCCTTCCCGAAGGAGGTCGGGGGCCTGGGCCTCAAGTATCCCGTCTGCGCCACGGTGACGGCCGTCGAGGAGCTGGCCTACGTGAGCAACAGCGTGGCTGCCATCTATGACGTCCACTGCATCTTGGCCGGTCACGCGCTCATGTATGGCTCCGACTATATCCAGAGAACCTACGCCACGCCGATGGCGAGCGGCGCGAAGATCGGGTGTTTCGCCACCACAGAACCATCCGCGAGCACCGATCTATCCCTTCGTGCCCTCCAGACAAAGGCGCGAAAAACGCGACGGCAAGTACCTGGTGAGCGGGCAGAAGCGCTTCATAACGAACGCGCCCGTGGCCGACTTCGTCACTGCCCTCGTCAATGTCGAAGGCAAGCTCGCCATGCTCGTCGTGGATCTCAAGGCCAGAGGGTGCCGGGTGGGCGAGCCCGACAAGAAGACCGGCAATCGGGGGCAACTCACCGCCGACATCTACTTCGACAACGTGGAGGTGCCGCCCGAGAACCTCGTGGGGGACGAAGGCCAGGGACTGCACATCGCGCTCGGTACCCTCACGTACGGTCGCGTCGGGATAGCCGCAAGCGGGGTGGGCATGGCTCAGTCGGCCTTTGACGAAAGCGTCGAGTACCTGAAAAGCCGGGAAGCTTTCGGCCAGAAGCTGGCGCACTTCCAGTACTGGCAGTTCCGCTTGGCCGAGCGCGCCATCCAGATCGAGAACGCCCGGAATCTCTACGCGAAGGCCGCGCTGCGCATGGACCAGGGCGTGGAATTTCCGGAACCGGAGGCCGCCGGGGCGAAGTACTACGGCACGGAATGCGCGTGCGACATGGCTCGCGACGCCGTCCAGATCTTCGGCGGCTACGGCTACATGCGCCGGCTGGAGGACGACCAGTCCAGCTACAAGGTGGAGGCCATATACCGAGACTGCAAGGTGGCCGAGATCTACGAGGGCACCAACGAGATCCAGAAGCTGATCATCGCCAGAAACATCTTTGGAAAAGATCTTGTCGGTTGATCATCGAAAAGCACGGCACCGGAACCTTGGTCGGCTGTGATCACCGTACTTGAAGAATACAGAGGGGTGGAATCCGGGCCGATCCGTCCCCCCAGCGAGGCCGCCAGTCTCCACATAAGGGTCTCCCGGAATTGCCCCTGGAACAGATGCACGTTCTGTCCGGTGTACAAGGGGCAGCGGTTCAGCCGGCGGCCGCTCGAGCACGTGCTCCGCGACATAGACCTGGTGGCGGATGCCGTGGGGTCCCTCGGGCCGGCGCGCCAGACAACCCGAGACGACGTCGGTGCGGACACGGCGCCCGGCCAGGCACGCGGCACCTGTGATCCGGTGGCGCTCGAGGTGGCCCGCCGCTGGGTAGCGGTAGGGGGGAGGACGCTGTTCCTTCAGGATGCGAACGCTCTGGGAGTCCCGTACGAGGAACTCCTGCAGATCTTGCTTCATATCAAGAAGAGACTCCCCTGGGTCGAGCGCGTGACCAGTTATGCGCGGTCTCGGAGCATCTTGAAGTTGAGCGTGCAGCAGCTCGTGGAGCTCAAGGCCGCCGGCCTGGGGAGGATCCACGTGGGCTTCGAATCCGGGTCCGACCAGGTGCTGGCCTTCATGCAAAAGGGCGCCACCAAGGCGATGCACCTGGAGGCGGGGCTTCGGGTCAAGCAGGCCGGCATCGAGCTGTCGGCTTACTACATGCCGGGGTTGGGCGGCAGGGCACTGCGCAGGGAGAACGCCGTTGAAACCGCGGATCTAGTGCGCCAGGTGCTGCCCGACTATCTGCGCTTGAGGTCGCTGGCCATCCCAGCCCGTGCTCCGTTGGCCAAGGACGTGGCTGCAGGACGGTTCGAAAAGGCCGGAGACGTGGAGACCGTCCAGGAGATCTTGCTCTTTCTCGAACAGGTAGGGGATATCCCCTGTGCGCTCATGAGCGATCATATCCTGAATCTGATACAGGACCTCAACGGCGATCTGGCCACGCACCGGGGGGCGATGATCTCCACGGCGAAGAGATTCCTCGCATTGCCGCCCGAGTCGCGGCACACGTATATGATCGGCAGGCGCCTGGGGCTGTTCGCCCGACTGGACGACATGGAGGTGTCGCTGGTTCGGGCGCGTGCTGAGGCCGAGTGCAGCCGCCTTGGCGTGACGGAACAGAATGTCGACGCGCTGGTCGACGCCCTGGTCCAGCGCTTCGTGTAACAGAGGCAACAAACAAGGGAGGCACGGGCGATGAAGGTCACCATTATAGGCGCCGCCGGGTCGGTCGGCTCGCCCACGTCCTTTCACATCGCCGACTCGGGGCTGGCCGATAAGATCGTGATGATAGACATCCGCCGAAATGTGCTGCAGCACCACGTCCTGGATCTCGGCACGGCGGTCTCGGGGCTCGATGTGAGCGTCAAGGCCGGCGAGTTCGAGGACCTGGCCGGCTCTGATGTGGTCATCAACGCGGCCGGAGTGCATCAGGACTTGATCACCGATCGTATGGAGATGTTCTACAAGAACCTGCCGGTGGTGCGAGACATCGCCCGTCAGATCAAACGCCACGCTCCCGAGGCCTTCGTGATCACGGTCACCAACCCCGTGGACCACATGAATTACGCCACCTGGCGCGCGGGGGGCTTCGACCGTCGTCAGGTGATCGGCTACTCGATCAACGATTCGCTCCGGTTCCGCGAGATGGTGGCGCGGGCCAAGGGCGTCAAGGTCAGCCAGGTGGAGGCCACAGTCATCGGGGAGCACGGCAGCACCCAAGTGCTGGTGTTCAGCTCGGTGCGCATCGACGGCCGGCCGGTCTCTTTCAGTGAGGAGGAGAAAGAGTACATCCAGGCGCAGGCTGCCGGCATTCTAAAAGCCTATGAGGAGTTAGAGGCCGGGCGGACCGCCGGGTGGAGTTGTGCCATCGGTCTGGCCACCCTCACCCGCGCCGTGCTTCAAGACACCGGAGAGGTTCTCCCCTGTTCTCTGGTATTGGACGGTGAGTACGGACAGAACGGGTTGAGCATGGCCGTCCCGGTCGTGCTCGGCAGGAAAGGCGTGCGAAGAATCCTGGAATGGGAGCTGGCGCCGGACGAGCAGGCGGGAGTGGAACGTACGGCAAACGCGCTCAAGCCCACTGCCCGGGTCGTGGATGAGAGCCTGTCTTGAGGGCCGCTGCGAGAGGCTCGTGAGGCGCGCACGGAGCGTCCGCCGAAGAAGTGGCGTGGCGTCCCGCGCCGGTGACGGCCACCTATACGTCGTTGTCATACTTTGCTCCAACCATGAAAAGTTCTCGCGAAGTGTCGCCCCCGCTCAGGACCCAGACTACTATGTAGCCAGCTGGCCCCGGAAGCGGGCGCCGGTGATCGACGCAGAAGATGGAAAGTCGATGCGTGGCGCGGGCACGTTCGGCCCTTGACGCTACTGGCAGTCGTCGCACAATGCAAACTCAATGAAGGATAAACTAGACAAAGGAGTGTTCCATGCCTAGACCAGAAGAGGTCGAAGTAGTAGCGGCGATGAAGGCCGCGAAGACGGCCGATGAGATCCTCGAGTCTTGGACGAAGCAGAGGCCGGGATACGGCAAGCCGCCGGATGATCCGACTCTCGACTTCTACAAGGAACACAAACCGGAGATGCTCTCCACCTTCGCTCACAATCAGCTCACGCAGCTGCTCGACCGGGGGATCCTCGATCCCAAGACCAGGTACCTCATCCTCGTCGCCTGCTACATGATGGAGAATCATTGGGACGGTGTGCTGCCACAGGCCTGCAACGCCAAAGCGGCGGGTGCCACCGACGAGGAGCTAATGGAAGTGGCGTTCTGTGCCTGCTACGCGGTGGGCAAGGCCAAGATGCAAGAGAGCGGTGCCTGCCTCGCCAAGATCTTCGCGAGCCCCACCTTCCAAAGCATCGAGAAACTGCAGAAGTAGGATATGTCCATGCAGGCCAGTTTTCCCAGGCTGTCGGAGCCGGGGTGGATAGGAAACGTCAGGCTCAAGAACCGGGTGCTCAAGGCTCCGCAGCACACGGGACTTGCCAACCCGGACGGCTCCATCACCGACCGGCTGCTCCGCTACTACAAGGAGGTTGCTTCGGGCGGCGTCGGCATGGTGATCGTCGAGTATGCATGGGTCGACGACGACGCCAGCAGGGCGTCGCCGTGCCAGCTCGGCATTGCTCGACATCGATCACATGCCCGGGCTTTCGCTACTCGCTCAGACGATCCAGGCGAACGGAGCGAAGGCCGCCATCCAGATATCGCACGCGGGTCGGCAGAGGTTCACGCTCGAAAGACCGAAAGCAGCGTCGACCGTTGCCTTGGGAGGAGCTCCACGCGACCGGCTGTCCGCCCCCGGAGCCTTGACCTTCGACGAGATACTTCAGATCGTCAAGTCCTTCGGCCAAGCGGCCAAGCGCGCCCAGACCGCGGATTTCGACATGGTCGAGATACACGCCTGCCACGGCTATCTCATCTCGAATTTCCTCTCCCCGAGAACCAACAAGCGGACGGACTGGTACGGCGGCTCGCTGGAGAACCGCATGCGTTTCTTGCTGGAAGTGATCGCGGAGATCAAATGCCAGGTCGGGTCCGACTACCCCGTCTGTGTGAGGGTGAGCGGCACCGACTACGAGCCCGACGGCACGACGATCGAAGAGACCATCGAGACTCTGCAAGCGCCTCGAGGCGATGGGCGTCGCTGCCATCCACGTGTCGGGAGGGAACCACCACCCGACCATCCACGAAGTCAGCCCGATGGGGATGTCGCTGGCGCACAACGTATGGGCCGCGGAGGCCGTCAAGAAGGAGCTGAAGATCCCGGTCATCGCTTCCGGGTCCATCAACCTTCCCGACCTGGCGGAGAAGATACTGGCGGACGGCAAAGGCGACTTCATCGGACTGGGCAGACCTCTTTGGGCGGACCCGGAATGGCCTCGAAAAGCCATGGAAGGCAGACCGGAGGACATCAGGCCATGTATCCGCTGCAACGACGGTTGCCTGGCGAGAGGCGATCATCTGGCCAAGACCGTCTCGTGCTCGGTGAACGTCGCCGTCTGCCGCGAGGACGTGTTCGAGATCACCAAGACGGACCAGCCCCGGAAGGTTGCTGTGGTCGGGGGCGGACCAGCGGGGATGGAGGCGGCGAGGGTATGCGCGCTGAAGGGCCATCGGCGTCACCCTTTACGAGAAGCGGGAACTGGGGGGCGCTCTGCTCGAGGCCTCGATCCCGGAATTCAAGGCACCAGACCTGAGGCCTCTCATCGCCTATTTCAGACGCAGCTCGGCAAGCTTGGGATCAAGGTGATCAAAGAAGAGGCGACTCTCGCCGGTATCAGTGAGGCGGGGTATGACGCGGTGATCGTGGCCGCCGGGGCGACCGCCTTGGCTCTGGAAGACGTTCCCGGGATCACCGACGAGAAAGTCACCGGTGCCTCTCAGGTGCTTCGCGGTGAAGCGCGGCTGGGGCAGACCGTCGCCGTCATCGGCGGCGGGATCGTGGGAACAGAAGTAGGCCTTTTCGTCGCCGAACAAGGCAAAGAAGTCGTCTTCGTAGAGATGCTGGACACATTCATGAACAACATCACCTCGGACGAGAAGCTGGTTTACGAAGGACGCTTCGAGGGCCTGAAGGTCTCAATCCACACCGGCAGACGCCTGGCAGCCGTTACGGACGACGGTGTTACAGTGATGGACAGATTCGGAAAAGAGACGAAGATCTCGGTTGATTCAGTGGTGCTCGCCGCTGGCTTCAGACCTAACAGGGAGCTCCTCGATAGCTTGATGAACGATCCCAAGCTCAAGGTCTTCGAAGCGGGTGACTGTGTCAGGCCGCGTAAGATCTTCGATGCCATCCATGACGGGCATATTGCCGCCAAGCTAGTGGATTAGTCGCCGAGAGTCGCATAGGACTTTGCTCAAAGCGAGCGCGGGGGGCGCTGATGGCACATTCCCGGTATGAGCACCTTTTTTCGCCGATCAACATCGGCAAGGTCCAGCTGCAAAACAGGATCGTCAAGACCGCCGCGCAGACCTACTTCTTCGAGTCGGGCGAGCGACGCTTCGGCGGCATCGCCAAGGCCTTCTACGGGGCGGTGGCGAGGGGCGGCGCCGGCCTGATCATCTGTCGAGACGCCCGCCATGGAGTGGCCGCTACAAGGAGACGGACGACCGCCGCTACCGCGTCGACGACGACAAGTTCCTCCCGACATCGAGAGCTCTCGCGGCTGAGGTCCACAAGTACGGCTGTCCGCTCTTCCTGCAGTTCTACCACCGCGGTCCCTGGGGCGGCGTATCACGCGGTCGACAGGGTGCGGATCGCCGCGTCGGCCGTGACCTTCCGCTCGCCGTTCGACGTCCACGAGGAGGAGCCGCCGCACGCGCTGACCATCGCCGAGATCGAGGAGGTCGTCGAGACGTTCGTGGCGGCGCGGCCGCGCGCGGCGCGAGGCGGCGTCGACGGCATCGAGATCAACGCCGCCGACGACCACCTGCTGCCCACCTTCCTCTCCCGCTTCTGGAACAAGCGCGACGACCAGCTACGGTCCGCAGAGCATGGAGAACCGGACGCGCTTCGTGGTCGAGATCGTGCAGGGCATCAAGCAGCGCGTCGGCCCGGACTTCCCGGTGCAGGTGCTCATGAACGCCATCGAGATCGGCGTCGGCGAGGAGGGCCTCAGCCTCGAGGAGGGCAAGGAGCTGGCCGTGATCTGCTGGAGGCCGCCGGCGTCGACTCGCTGCACGTGAAGTCCCACTGGGTGGGCATGCACCAGGGCTCGTACAACCAGGAGATCCTCTTCTACCCGGAGCCGCACATCCCGCTGAGCGAGTTCCCCCAGAGCTGGACTGGAGTCGGCAAGGGCGCCGGCGCACAGGTGCCCCTGGCGGCGGTCATCAAGCAGGTGGTCTCCATCCCGGTCATGACGGTCGGCGTCCTCGACGCCGACCTCGGCGAGAAGGCGCTGCGAGAGGGCAAGGCCGACCTCATCGGCATCAACCGCCGCTTCTTCGCCGACCCCGACTAGGCGAGCAAGGTGCGCGAGGGCCGGCTGGACGACATCCAGCCGTGCACGCACTGCGGCACCTGCAACACGAACTACAACGAGCCGCGGTACTGCCGCATCAACGCCTGCTTCGGCACCGACCAGTACGACCTGGCGCCGCTCGACGACGAGGAAGAGGGTCCTCGTCGTCGGCGGCGGCCCGGCCGGCATGCAGGCGGCGCGGATCGCCGCCCTGAGGGGCCACGAGGTGAGGCTCTGGGAGAAGGGGCGGTACCTGGGCGGGGCGATCCCGCTGGCGACCATGGTCAAGGGGTTCGAGGTCGACGAGCTGCGACAAGTTCATCGCGTTCTTCAGGCGCCAGGTCGAAGAAGGTGGGCGTCGACGGTCGAGCTGGGCCGGGAGTTCGACGCCCGCCGTCGCTCGACCGCATCAAGCCCGACGCCGTCGTCCTGGCGCTGGGCGGCACTCCCGTGCTGCCCGACGTCCCCGGCCTCGACGGCAAGAACGTCATCAAGACCAGCGACCTGTACGGCACGCTGCGCTTCTACCTGCGGCTCTTCGGGCCGAAGCTGCTGCGCGAGCTGACCAGGTTCTGGATGCCGGTGGGCAAGAACGTGGTCATCATCGGCGGCGCCATCCAGGGATGCCAGCTCGGCGAGTTCCTCACCAAGCGCGGCCGGCAGGTGACCATCGTCGAGACCGGGGAGATCTGGGGCAAGGGCTGTGTCCCGAGAGAAAGACGCGCCTCTTCTACTGGTTCGACAAGAAGGGCGTCACGCTCCTAGAGGGCGTGAAGCTCGTCGAGATCACCGGAACAAGGTCTCCGACTCGTCACCAAAGAGGGAGAACCGCGGTTCCTTGAGGCCGACAACGTCATCCCTGCTCTGCCCTTCGCGCCCAACACGGCATTGCTGGAGAGTCTGAGGGGCATGGTCCCGGAAGTGTACGCGATCGGGGACTGCGAGAGTCCGGGCCTCATCCCCGACGCCACGGCGGCCGGGTGGCGGGTCGCCAATGAGATATGAGGTTGAACTCGCCCCCCGGGCAAGGTACGTTGGCGTTTCCCGAAGGTCGATCGCCGGGTTTGTCGCCGGTCGACCGCCCGGACGGTCGTTTGTTCTCTGTCCTTTCTGTGTAATTGAAACCGCGTTGGATTCTTGACAAGGGGTAATCACGTGGCATCCGAGAAAGAAGAGCCGGGGCTTCAGCAGGACAAAGTCCGTTCGGGAGAAGATATCCCGCGGACCAACGAAAAGACGGTGATCAAAGCACTCGGGCTGAGCGGCGGCATTTTTGGGGCTGCTCCCTGCGCGGTGGACGTGAAAGACGGAAAGATCATCAGGATCAGGCCGTTGCACTACGATTCGAAGTACGACTCCGTCCAGTTCAACTCCTGGAAGATCACGAAAGACGGGAAGACTCTGGGACCGTTGATGAAAGCGGTGCCTTCGCCTTTCAGCCTGGCCTACAAGAAGAGAGTCTATTCTCCCAACCGGGTGAAGTATCCGATGAAGCGGGTCGATTGGGATCCTCAAGGTGAGCGCAACACCCAGAACCGGGGCACCAGCAAGTTCGTCAGGATCTCCTGGGACGAGGCCACCGACCTCATCGCCGGCGAGGTCAAGAGGATCCACGAGACGTACGGGCCTCTGGGAGTCCTCGTGCAGGGCGATGGGCACGGGGAGTGCAAGATGGTCCATGCCCCGCACGGTTGCTCAACCCTTCTTCTCGACAAGATGGGAGGGTTCACGCAGCAGGTGCGCAACCCCGACAGCTGGGAAGGTTGGTACTGGGGAAGCAAGCACGTGTGGGGGTCGGGCCTCATTGGCATGATGGCCCCCGCGGAGAACATCGTGAAGGATATCTGCGAGAACAGCGACATGGTCGTGGTCTGGGGCGGCGACCCGGAGACGACACCCTGGGGATTCCGAGGACAGCTCGCCAGCCGTCTCTGCTATTTCTGGTCGGAGATCGGGATCAAGCAGGTCTATATCTGCCCCGACCTCAACTACGCCGCCTCCATCCACGCCGACAAGTGGATCCCTATCCTCCCCAACACCGATGCCGCTCTTCAGCTGGCCATCATGTACATGTGGATCAAGGAGGGGACGTACGACAAGGAGTATGTCGAGACTCACACGGTCGGTTTCGACAAGGTGAAAGCCTACGTCATGGGAGACGAAGACGAAGTTCCCAAGACCCCGGAATGGGCTTCCGCCAAGTGCGGCGTCCCAGAGTGGACCATCAAGGCCCTGGCCAGAGATTGGGCCAAGAAGACCGTCACGATAGGGCACTACTTCGGCGGCGGCATGGCGCGGGGGCCGCTCTCCCACGAGCCGGCTCGGCTAGAAGTGCATCCTGCTTGGTATGCAGGGGCTTGGCAAACCGGGAGTGCATCAAGCTCAGATCGCGTACCAAGGCATGCCGAGAAACATCATGGCTCGGGGCACCGGCCACCTGGGGATGTTCCAGGGACTTGCCAACTCAGTCGCCGGAGAGCGGTTGCTGAAACCACACAAGACTACTCCCACGGCTTGGGGAAAGCAGCTCCTTCCGAAGACTCTGATAGAAGAGGGGATCAACAATCCGCCGGTCCATTTTTGGGGCAACGGCGGTCATGAGGTACCCACCTCGGACCAGTTCGTCAAATATACCTACCCGATTCCCAAGGAAGACGGCGGCACGGAGATCCACATGATCTGGACCGATACCCCGTGCCGGACCACCTGCTGGAACTGCGGCAACGACATCGTCGACACCATGAGGAACCCGAAGATCGAATGCATCGTGGCTCAGCATCCGTGGCTGGAAAACGATTGTCTGTTCTCCGACATCATCCTGCCAACCAATACCACCCTGGAAGTGGACGACATCTCGCCGTGCATCAGGGATGGGGACAGCTTCCAGAGCTTGTTGCTCATGAAGCAGGCCATACCCCCGATAGGCGAGTCCAAGAGCGATTACGAGGCGGTCCTCGAGGTCGCGAAGAAGCTTGGGAAATTTGACGATGTGACCGAGGGCATGACGAACGACGAGCTGATACGCGCCGTGTTCGACAGCATGGGATTCGGCCAGCACGTGAGCTGGGAGGAGTTCGAGAAGAAGGGTTACTGGGTGATCCCCGTGGATCCGGATTGGGAGAAGAGGCCGGCAGGTCTCTTCGACTTCTACACCGATCCCGAGGCCAACCCGCTGCCCACGCCCACCGGCAAGCTCGAGTTCTACTCGGAGAGCCTGGCCAAGGCTTTTCCCGACGACACCGAGAGACCACCCATGCCTCGGTGGATCGAGAAGAGCCTGACCCACGACGAGAGGATCTCCAGCAGGAGAGCGGCGGTGTATCCGCTGCTTGTGATGTCCAACCACGGGAGATGGCGAGTCCACGCCCAATGTGATGACATCACCTGGACCAGAGAGGCCCCCACCTGCAAGGTCAAAGGGTTCGACGGCTACATGTACGAGCCCTGCTGGATGAACCCGGCGGATGCCGAAGAACGAGGCATCAAGCACGGCGATATCGTGCGGGTGTTCAACGAAAGAGGCGGCGTCCTCTGCGGAGCGCTGGTGTTCGAGAGGATCAGGCCGGGTGTGATCTCCATCGATCACGGAGCCAGGGCGGACTTCATCATACCGGCAAGACTGGATCGCGGAGGTGCGATCAATACCATCACTCCCGCGGGGCTCACCTCCAAGCACGCGGCAGGGCAGGCCACTAGTGGCTTCTTGGCCGAGGTGCAGAAGGTGACCGGGGCCGACATGGAGGAATGGCGCGAGAAGTACCCGGCAGCGTTCGCCCGGGAATACGATCCGGCTTCCGGACTGCGCTTCAACGCTTGGATCGAAGGGATCGTTTAGAACTGAGACAAGTACGGACGGACCGGGGTCCGAAAGCTGCTTGGGCCCCGATCATGTCCGCGCTCCGCGATCCGGCGGGCGGTTGCCTGCCGGATCGCGGAGCGCGAGCCCGCCGTCTGCCAAGCGCTTCGTCCCGCCAAGCTACGTTGCCTTGACGAGGATGATGTCTCCGAGATAGACGTCGATGTTGGTTCTCACCGCGAACTCCTCGTCCAGGTAGCCAGGGGCTGAGACTCTCACTTCATAAGGCTGGCCCGCGGGTAGATCCTCGAACTCGAAATCGCCGAAGCTATCGGTCGCCACGGTTTCCGGCACAGACTCGCCGGCTTCGGCTGCTTTCAACGTGACGGTGGCCCCCACGGCGCATTCGTCCGTGTCTCCCCACACCACGGAGCCGGCCACGAACCGCTTCGGCAGCCCGATGTAGCGCACCCTCTCCCCTAATCCGTACTCGGGGCGCAACGCCTCGGTCTCCTGCGAGGCCAACAACCGGGAGATCTCGCTGTCGGGATCGCCAGTGTCCCCGAACACCAAGGCACCGGTGGGACACGCCTCGACACATCTGGGCTCTTTCCAACCCTGGTCCAGCAGATGAGCGCACAGCGTGCATTTCTGGGGGATCTGGCTGTCGTCGTTCCAGTAGATCACCCGGTAAGGACAACTGGCGACGATCTCCTTCCGCCCGGCGGCCTTTACTGGGTCGATCAGGACGATGCCATCGCTCTCTCCGATACACAGCACCATCCTCGCGCCCGGCATCGACGCAGGGCGGCTTCTCGCAGTGCATGCACGGAACGGCCGTATAGGCGACCTTGACCTTCGGATACCTTCCTCTCTCCTTTTCCCCGATCCTCATCCAGAACTGCCCGGTCATGGGCTGGGCCGCGGAATAAGGAGGGTGATCATTGCCGCAATACTCATCCTTACAGGCTAGGAAGCAGTTGTAGCAGCCATTGCACTTAGTTATGTCCACCACTAGGCCATATCGAGCCATATAAACCAGACCTCAACCGGCTAGGATCATGTTTCCCATTTTTCGATTTCTATCAGACACGAGTTTGGCGCCATACCCGGCACATTCTTTGACAGCATACGCGAGGGCGTCAGCAGGTTTACGCAGCCGCCCCTATCCGTGCTGCCGGCCTTGCCGGGCTCCAGCGGATCGTATCTGGACGATCCCTCGCATGAATGGACCACACCGGGACGCACCCTCTCGGTGATCTGCGCAATGCCCAAGCACCGAGGCCCGGTCGTTGTAAAGCTTGACGATGTCGCCGTGCCTGATGCCCCGCGCCTCCGCGTCCACGGGGTGGAGGCGGACGACCTGCCAGGCGTAGCCGTCTTTGATCACCCGGTGACCGGGGATCTCGGACAGCCACGGCACGTGGTTGTCGTGCTGAGTGTGGAACGAGAACCTGGGGTGGGGCGAGATGAGCTGAAGGGGGTACTTCTCCGGCCAGTTCCGAGGTGTGCCCTTCCCAGCTCGGGATGTAGCGCGGCAACGGCGGCCGCTCGTCGTCGTCGGGCAGTATGAGCGAGTAAGCTCTGGGAGACGAACTCGATCTTCCCGCTGTACGTCCCCAGCTCCCGGCTCTTTTCGGTATCCCTCTTCGGATTAGAGGTGTCGGGAGTGTCGCAGGGCCTTCCTTCGTAGAACCAGCGCAAAGCCGGGCGTCGATTTGTAGTCCTCCAGTTGCGGGACCACGAAGTATCCCTTCTTCTTGAACTCCTCGATACGAGATGTACTTGGGCAGATCGGAGCCAGTTGAACATCTTCTCGATCCACTGCTCGAAGGTATTGCCTTCGGTGAACTCCTCCTCCACTCCCAGTCTCTCGGCCAGCTCGCAAAAGATGTCGTAGTCGGGCTTCGATTCGCCCACCGGCTCGACGCATTTCTGCTGGTAGACGATGACCCGATGGTTGCAGCTGCCGGAAGCGTGCAGGGAATAGCCGCCGGAACTGGCCCACTCGCTGATGTCGTTGCGCTCGAGGTTGGTGCAGGCCGGAAGGATGATGTCCGCCAATCTGGTCTCCGTGCACCACCAGCAGTCCTGGTTGACCACGAACTCCAGCTTGGGACTCTGATACATCCTCACCCATCGATTGGTGTCCGTCATCGTGGCCAGGAAAGCGCCGCCGTAACGGTAGAACATCTTCACCTCGGAACAGCCGGGAAGCGGATAGGTGTGCGGGATGAACTGCTGCTCCAGTGAGTTGCCGCAGAAGCCCTCGCCGATCCAGCTCGAGCGGAGGGCTGAGGATGGCTTCCGGAGCCGTCAGCCGATACACCCGCTGGTTCACGGGGTTCACGGCCGGTTTCTCGGCTATCAGGTTGAATCCGCCCGGACGCGTAGCCCGGGAAATCGAGCGTGGCGTTGTACGGCGGTCCGTTGGCGGTTCCCCAGATGCTCACGCCCGGTTTGCCCAGTCCCTGCATGGCCTGCAGCAAGACCAGCAATCTGGCCGATTCTGTGGCGTATGCCTGCCTGCAATAGCCGCCTTCCCCGCCTTTGGTCCCGCCGGCCAAGGCGGTCCTTTTCGACGCCCATTCCCGGGCCAGGGCCGTGATCGTCCTCGTGGAGGAACACCGGTTATCTCCGCCGGCCCAGCCGGGCGTCTTCGGAACGCCGTCGTCCTCGCCCAGGACGTGCTTCTTGAACTCCTCGAAACCGACGGTGCGGGCGGCCACGTACTCCTTGTCGTAGGTGCCTTCCTGTCAGCCACACGTAGGCGATGGCCATGGCCATCGCCGCGGTCGTGCCCGGTCGGTAGGCGATCCATTTGTCGCCCACGGCGGCACCCGTGTAGTTGTAAGAAGGGGTCGATGATGATCTGCTTCTTGCCCTGCTTCTTGAGCCAGAGACGCCACAGGGCGGACTCGTTCCCGCCATAGATGCCGTGGGTGGAATCGGGATCGTTGCCCCAGTGGATGATCAACTCGGTGTGCCTGAGGGCGTCCTCGAGCATGTCGTAATGCTCGGGATTGCCCAGTCTCCAGATAGAAACCCCAGGCGTGGGTGGCGCCCCAATGCCAGCCTTCCCAGCTGTCCGGATTGTCGAAGATATCGGTGAATCCGATCAGATTGAAGAATCGTGACCACGCGCCCGTGCGATAACCCAGGTTGCCCCAGTTGTGATGAGAACCGGCCCGGGACATGATGGCTTCGGGCCCGTAGTCGGCGCGGATCCGCTTCATTTCACTGGAAACGATCTCCAGCGCTTCGTCCCAGCCGATCCTCACGTATCCGGATCTGCCTCTGTTTTGGGGGTTCCTCTCGCCCTTGGGATCGAAATCCACCCGCTTCATGGGATAGAGGATCCTATCTTCCGAATAGACCCGGGCTCTTTCGGTCAAAGCGAAGGGGGCGACACAGGCTTTTCTGAGCGGGGTGTATTCCTCGCCATCCACTTCGAGTTTCCAGGAGGCGGCATCCGTATCGTCGAAGACCAGGGGCCGCACCCTGGTGATCCGTCCATCCTGTACGTGGACGCGGATGGGGCCGCCGTTCGTGCAGTTGACAAAGATCTGTTCGGCGCCGCTAGGCACTCGGCGCGCCTATCATCAGGGCAACATCCGTCGTGGCAAATCCATGAAGGAACGTGTAAACGTCCCTCAGCAGCTTCTGGATCAGTACGTCGTCGTCCGCGGTACCGAGACCGCCGAAGATGCCCACCGCGTGGTTCGCCACACTCAAGCCCATCTCGTCGATATAGGCTTTGAGCAACATCCCCATCTTGGGATCGTAGTCGTATTTGGTTTCCCAGGACCAGGCAGATTTCCAGAGGAGCGCCCTGGCTGCCTCGATCTGCACCTTCATCTGGGCGAGCTTGATAGCGACATGCTGGTGCTCGATTATCTTCTTCCCGCCCTGGAACCGGTTCCGTGAATAATTCAGGGCCTCTTCGTAACACGCACGGACGGTTCCCAGATTCACGGCGGCGCCGAGAAGTCCGAAAGGCGGCGCCGCCCCGGCGCCCGTCTTTGTCCAGTCCTTCTGTGGCCCTCCTCCACCTTCACCCTCGGATCCCCAGGCGTCTCCCTCTTCCCCGATCAGATTTCGGGCTGGGATGCGGGCATCCTCGAACACCAA
Source organism: uncultured Thermoleophilia bacterium (assembly GCA_963772095.1). Taxonomy (GTDB): domain Bacteria; phylum Actinomycetota; class Thermoleophilia; order RBG-16-64-13; family RBG-16-64-13; genus Chersky-299. The sequence continues at coordinate 91,994 of CAVYVU010000017.1, read as the reverse complement.
CTCGGCGTTGGGAAGCAGCCTTCTTCCCAGCTTGTTGTGGAATCTGCCTATGGAGAAACCGGGGGCGTCGTGAGGCATGAGGAACAGGCTCAGACTCGTGGAAATCGGTCCCTTCTTGTCCGTTCTCGCGTAGAGGAAATAGAGCTTGGCTACTCCGCCGCTCGATATGAAATGCTTGCTCCCGTTGATGACGTACTCGTCGCCCCGTTTTTCGGCAAACGTGCGTATCGAGGCCCCGGGCTCATCATAGAGGTAGTGAGAATCGGTCCCTGCATCCGGCTCCGTGCGGGCCAGTCCCAGTAGGAACAGGTCGTCCGCGAGGAACTTCGGCAGCCACTCGTCCCGTTGTTCGTCACTCAGTTCCGCTATCAGCCTGGGAGACTCGGTATAGCAGCCTCTGATGATGCTGGCGAAGCCCTGGTCGGCAGCCCCGAGCTCCTCGAGTATGAGCGCCAGCGTGAGATAGTCCGCTCCCTCGCCCCCGAACTTCTCGGGGATCGCGGCCGTTCTGAGGCCCAACTTGGAGGCCTTCTTGATCAGATCCCACGGGATGCAGTCTTTCGGGTCCTTCTTCGCGTCGAGTTCCATCGCGACTGTCTTCACTTCTTCTTGCGCAAACTCGCGAACCATGTCGCGCGTCATTTCCTGTTCGTCAGTCAATCTGAAGTCCAAAGGTGCACCTCCTGCTCATGCCCATTCGTATGCCGCTCATGTCGACCCCCGGAACCGCCGCCGGCTCCCTTTTCTCACGCCACGCGCGGTGCCCGGAGCTTGGGTTCGCTACATGATAATCCGACAGAGAGGCGAGGCCCGCTATTCGACGCAACTTTTCATGGCGGGCGCAAAGTATTACGACGACGTATAGATGAGAAGGAGGCATCGGCGAGCAAGCTAGCGTGGCAGGCCGCGCTGAAGTCCTAAGCCTGGTCGCTTCCCCCACGACTAGAAACACCGGCCCGGACGTGCACCATAAGGGCTCGCGCCGCCGCCGGCAGCGGGCGGTCTCGCGGATAGATGAGGTCGAGATCGCGGGTCAGTGGTTCCTGGAAAGGAATGGCCACGAGCCCCTCGAGAGTCTCGGGGGAGACCAGCATCTTTGGCATCGGCGCCACGCCCAGACCCTTTCTGACAAAGGCTTTGGTCAATTCTGGGTAGTTCGCTCGATAGGATAACCTGGGTTCGAAGCCGGCCCGGCGCAGGGCATCAGCCACTATGTTGCCCGCGTTCATAGTGGCTCGGGGAAGAAGTATCGATTCGTTCGCAAGCATGCGAAAGGCGACCGCCGAATGGCTCGCCAGCGGGTGATCGCGGGGGACCACCAGAAGTATCTCCTCCGCGACCAAGAATTGACTGGCGGTTCGAGTCGACCGCCAGGGCGTCATGACGGCGCAATCCAGTTCTCCGGAGATGACGGCTTCTTCCAGCTGCGCGTCGTCCTTCTCGATGAGCTCGACGCTCACGCTCGGATTGGCCGCGAGGAAAGAGACCAGGATCGGAGTCAGCAGGAGGGCAAAGACGTTTCCAACAGCGCCGAACCGTACGGTACTCGGACCAGCTCTGGCCTGCTCACGGATGAGACTGACGGCCTCGTCGGTGCGGGTGACGATCGCCTGGGCCAGCGGGAGCAGCAGCTGCCCACTGGCGGTGCACTCCACGTGTCTTCCGTACCGCTCGAACAGCGGGGTGCCGAGCTCTGTCTCGAGGCGGGCGACCTGACGGCTGAGCGTAGGCTGAGTGGAGTGCATGGTTCGTGCGGCCCGGCTGAAGCTACGTGCCTCCGCCACGGCCAAGAAAGATTTGAGGAGATCCAGTTCCATCTATACGTCATCGTAATACTTTGCCGCAGCCATGAAAAGTTACGTAGAAGAGATGGCCCAACGGCTCTGCCGGATTATGATGTAGCGGCCGGCCTCAAGGTGCGGCACGGTCGGAGGTCGCCTTGTGAAGGAAGGGAAGGCCAGTGAATATCGCGGTATGCGTGAAGCAGGTGGTTGACACAGAGGCCGAGAAGAGACTCGACCCCGTGTCTTGGCGTCTGGATCGTAGCGTGGACTGCATCCTCAACCCGTACGACGAGTACGCGGTGGAGGAAGCGTTGCGCCTGAGGGAGTCTCATGGTGGCGAGGTCACCGTGCTGTGCATGGGGCCGGAGACGGCCACCGAGGCTGTGCTCAAAGCCCTGGCCATGGGTGCCGACCGCGCATTGATGGTCAGCGACGATGCTTTAGCCGGCTCGGATTTGCAGAGTACGGCCTACGTCCTGGCGGAGGCGCTCAAGACTTTCGACCATGACCTCGTACTTTTTGGAATGCGGTCCACGGACGGTGAGACGGGCTGTGTGCCCGCGGCTGTGGCCGACCGGCTTGGCCTGCCTTTGCTCTCCTCTTTGTCGAAAGTGGAAGTCCGCGACTCCATCCTTGCCGTCCATCGCGAGACAGAAGAGGGCTACGTCGTCTACGAGTGCCCCGCGCCTGCCGTTCTTTCCGTCGTGAAGGGCATTAACGAGCCTCGTTACCCGTCGATGAAAGGCATCATGAGCGCGAAGAAAAAGCCCCTAGAGGTAAGAGACGCAGCCGCTCTGGGACTGGACGCAGCGCAGGTTGGACTGACTGGTGCGAAGACCCGTGTTCTCTCCGGCCGTTCACCCGAGCCGCGGAAGGCGGGAGTGAAGGTTGAGGACGACGGTGACGGCGCCCAGCGGATCGCCGATTTCTTGGCGAGCGAGAAGCTCATCTAGCGGTGTGTGAGCGAACACAACACGCCCGTTTCGTGCCCGACTGGAGACCGACGTGGTATGGGAGATAGATCCGTGAGTAATGAAAGTGGCATCCTTGTTGTAGCCGAGCCCAGGCAAGGGAAACTCGCCAATGTCACGTTGGAGAGCATCACGCGGGCTCGCGCCCTTGCCGGAACGATAGGCGGCCCCGTAAGCGTGGTGATCATGACGACTGAGGCTGGGCCATTTGTGGCCGCGGCCGCCCGCTACGGTGCCGAGCGAGTCTATGTGGTCGAGAGCCCGGAGCTCGCGGTCTTTCGACCCGGTCCCTTCACCGACGGGGCGATGGCAGCTATCGCGGCCGCTGCTCCCGCGTTGGTCCTTTTCTCGGGCTCCACGGAAGGCCGGGACATGGCTTCCGCCTGTGCCACGCGTTTGGGCGTGGGTCTTCTGGCGGATGTCACAGGTCTGGAAGCTGCGGACGGCCGTCTGATAGCCAGCCATCCCTGTTTTGGGGGAGGCGTGATCGTCGAGAAGGAAGCCGTGTCCACGCCGGCGCTTGCGACGGTGCGGTCGAACATGTTCGCCCGCGAGGAGGCAGCGGCAAGCCCTGAGGTGATACCGCTGCCGATCGACTTCAGGCCCGGTGGACTGGTTGTGACGGTCGTGGACGTGGTTTGCGAGAACACGGGCATCGTCAGTCTCGAGGAGGCTGCGATCATAGTATCCGGCGGCCGTGGCCTTGGCGGTGCCGAGGGCTTCGGAATCATCCAGGCGCTTGCCGACGAGCTCGGCGCGGCGGTCGGGGCCAGCCGGGCGGCTGTGGACTCCGGATGGAGACCCCATCAGTTCCAGGTGGGGCAGACCGGCAAGACCGTCTCGCCCAAGCTCTACATCGCCTGTGGCATCTCCGGGTCCATCCAGCACCGGGCAGGCATGCAGACCTCGGACTACATCGTGGCCATCAACAAGGATCCGGACGCCCCTATCTTCTCCTTCGCCGACTTCGGCCTGGTAGGGGACCTGCATACGGTGGTGCCCGCCCTCACTGAGGAGATCCGTCGGCGCAAGGCCTCATCTTAGGACGGCGGAGTGGAGACCCGAGAGCTCCTATGGAACGTGCCCCTGTGGGCGGAGGTCGTCATGTACGCGGGAGCCGCGGTCGCGGTCCTCTCGCTCATAGGGTACCTTGCCCGCCGGGTGTGGATGTACAGGAAGGCGCAGCCGGCACCGACCACACGCACGGATCACATGGCGAGGCGTGCGTGGGACTTCGTGATGAACGGTCTTCTGCAGAAGGCCATCCTTGAGGATCGTTACGCGGGGGTCATGCACCTTTCGATCTTCTGGGGCTTCACGGTCCTGCTCATCGGGACCATCATCCTCATCTTCGCCATCGACTTTGGCCTGCACTTCTTCATGGGCCGCTTCTATCTTGGGTTCAGCTTCATCATGGAGATCGGCGGGTTGGCGCTCCTTATCGGTGTCATCCTGGCCGCCGTGCGTCGCTACATCAGCAGGCCGGCTAAGCTCGAGCGCAGCTGGTACGACCACTATCCCCTGATCCTGCTGTTCGTGATCGGGATCACGGGCTTCCTTCTCGAAGGCGCCCGGATCTACGTGGCTGGTTTCCCCCATTATGAGAGGGTCGCCAGCTTCGTGGGCTACGGACTTGGCAAAGGCCTCGCGAACATAGCCAGCGTGGGTGGCGTCAGCACGTTCTACCGGTACCTCTGGATCTTCCACATGCTGGTTACTCTGGGCTTCGTGGGAGTGCTCGGCTTCACGAAGTTCTTGCACGTCTTCACTGCTCCGGCCAATGTCTTCCTGCGCGACCGGCGCCTGAAGGGTTCGATGACCTTTGTCCCGGACATCGAGGAGGTCGAGAGCCTGGGCGTGGGGACGATCACCGCCTACTCTTGGCCCGATCTCGAGGATCTCGATGCCTGCACACACTGCGGCCGTTGCGAAGAGGTCTGTCCGGCTACAGCTTCCGGCAAGCCCTTGAATCCCAAGACGATCGTTCTGAAAAGCCGGCAAGTCCTGCAGCAGAAGACCGCCGAAGCAACCCGCCGCCTGCTCCCTGGGTTTCACGCGCAGGGTGATATCCCCGACCTGCTGGACGTTATCGGAGACGACGAGATCTGGAGTTGCACCACTTGCAGAAGTTGTGTGGAGCACTGTCCGGTGGCCATCAACCAGCTCGACAAGGTGCTCGAGATCCGGCGTCACCTCACCAACGAAGGCCGCCTGAGCGGCAGCGCGGCCAAGGCCCTCGAGTCCATGGGCATGCGGGGCAACCCGTGGCAGTTGAAGCAGAAAGACCGCATGGCTTGGACCGAAGGGCTGGGCCTAGACGTACCCGTGCTTGCGGAGATCCAAATTGACGGCAAACCATCCGACAACGCGGAGGCGTCCGGGGGCGCCGAGCCCGAACCCGTCGACTATCTCTTTTTCGTCGGCTGCGCGGGCAGCTACGATCCGCGTTCTCAGAACGTGACCAGGGCGATCGTGCGCCTGCTCGACCGGGCGGGGGTGTCCTACGCCGTGCTGGGAGAGGAAGAAACGTGCAGCTGTGAGGCCGCGCGCCGGATGGGGGAGGAAATGCTCTTCCAAGTGGGGGCGGCATCCTTGAAGGAGACCATCGACAAGTACCGCTTCCGCGCGATTCTCACGCAATGCCCCCATTGCTACAACACCTTCCGCAACGACTACCCTCAGATCGGTGCCGACTGGAAGGTGGTACATCACTCCGAACTACTGCTCGAGCTGGTGTCGAGCGGTCGCCTGCCGGTCACCCCGACCGTCGGTCTGACGGTGGCGTATCACGACTCCTGCTACCTGGGGCGCTACAACGACATCTATCAGCAGCCCCGCGACCTGATCGCCGAGACAGGCGCGTCTTTGAGGGAGCCTCAGCGCCACGGCCGCGACGGCTTCTGCTGCGGCGGGGGAGGGGGCCGCATGTGGAGTGAGATGAAGATTGGAGAGCCTATCGAGTTCTTGCGCATCCGGGAGATGGCAGCTACCGGCGCGCAGGTGGTGGGAACCGCCTGCCCTTTCTGCAAGATCATGCTCGACGACGGCGTAAAACACGAGGGACTTGAGGGGCAGCTAAACGTTCGAGATATCGCGGAAATACTCGACGACGCCTTAGAAGGCGCCTCGGCCGTCTATCAACCGCACACCGGGCTTCCGGGTACGGAGTGAGTACTTTCTTGCGGAGCGATAGAATCTCTCGTTGATCGCAAAGGGGAAAATCTGGCAGCCGGCCGCATCGAGCGGGCCCTGACCGCGTTCGTCCCACTCTAACTCAGGAGGATCAAGATGGAGCCGTTCAACTTCTGCCTGCCGACCGGAGTCGTGTTCGGCCCTGGTTCCGTCGCGAGACTGCCGGAAGCCGTTTCCGGGCTCGGATCCAAAGCGTTGCTTGTAACGTATCCGGACGTCATGAGGGCAACAGGCATCCTGGGCATGGTCACGGATCTGCTGGGCAAAGCCGGTGTTGCAGTGGTGGTCGACGAAAGCGTAGAGCCTAATCCCCGCGCGGAATATGTCGACCGACTGGCCAAGGTCGTCCGTGACGAAGACTGCTCATTCGTGGTCGGTCTGGGAGGCGGCAGCGCGATGGACGCGGCGAAGGCGATCGCCTTCTCGGCTGCTAATGACACGTCGGTCCTCGACTACCTGCCGGGCGGCAAGAACCCGTGGGCGGTGGGGGTTCGGGACGCTCTCCCGATCGTGACCATCACCACCACTGCCGGCACAGGGTCAGAAGTCACGCGCATCGCGGTCATCACAGACACGCAGAGGCACTACAAGCCGGGCGTCGTCCACAGGAGTCTGTATCCGACTGTGTCCATCGTCGACCCCAACTTAATGCTGGGGGTGCCCGGAGACGTGACCGCCACAACCGGGGTCGATGTGCTGTTTCACGCGCTGGAGGCGTTCTTGTCCAGGGGGGCCAACCTCTTCAGCGACTTAGTGGGTCAGGAAGCGATCCGGCTGACGGTCGCGAATCTTGAAGCCGTCTTTCACGACGGCTCGAACCTCGGAGCCAGAACTAATATGGCGTGGGCCAGCACCCTTGCCGGGCTCGCATTCGACAACGCGAACGTCGTCGCGATACACGCGATAGGCCAGTGCATCGGGGGACACACCGACTCTGTGCACGGCAAGACCATGGCGGCGTTGGGACCCGCGTATCTTGGTTACACATACGCGAGCAATCCGGCTCGCTACGCAAAGATCGCCCAGTTGCTCGGGAGGTCTGGAAAAGGCCTCACAGAGACCGAGCTGGCTGAGCAGTCGTCCGAGGCGCTCAAGGATTTTCTCGCGAAAGTCGACCTCGACATCTCGGCATCCAGCCTCGGGGTCACCGAAGACATGATCCAGACCATAGCCCAAGAAGCTTTCCTCACGATGAAGCCATGCATGGACTCGTCATTGGCAAACCTTGATGAGGAGGATGCTGCTGAGATCCTCCGCCGGTCTATGTAGAGATCGATCAGCGGAACGGGTGAGGAGGTTGGCGCCGTACTGACGAGTTGTCTTCGCGGGCAGGGTGCCAGCGAAGACCTCAGCGGTCTGTGGTCACGCTTCAGTCATGATGAGCTCGCTTTGGGCAGTTCCGTCGGCTTGGACGAGGCGTACCCGAGGAAGGCGGAGAGAGAGGCGGCGGTGGCACGGACCGCCTCGGCACATTTGCGGCGTTCTTCGGGGCCAAAGCGGCCGGTTGGAACCAGAACTGCGATAGTGGCCATGACAGCCCCCACCTGGTTGAAGACGGGTGCCGCCACGGCGCAGGTGCCGATGTTTCGCTCCTCGATATCGAAGGCGACTCCTTCACGCACCACGCGCTCGAGCTCCAGTCGAAGGGCTTTGGCGTCCGTGATCGTATTGGGAGTCAATTGCGGGCGTGGCCGACTGATTATCAACTCCCTGTCCGTCTCGGCTTTGAAGGCAGCGAACACTTTTCCATGTGCGTTCGCGGTATCCCCGATTATCCTGCCGAGAGCCACCTCTCTGTGGAAGAAACGAGAGCTGTCCACCCGATCTACGCTCACCGCGACCCCGTCGATCTCGACAGCCAGGGTGACAGGCTCCTCGGTCTCCCGCGCGAGCGCCTCCAAATACGGGCGGGCAGCCTGCAAGACGGCCGCGTAACCCCAGGTCAAGTACGTGGATACCAGCATGGCGGGCCCAAGGTGGTATCGACTCGTGATCGGGTCGCGGACAACGTAGTCGGCTGCCTCCAGAGTTCTCAGCATGCGCCAGACCGTCATCCTGGGAAATCCGGTTTGCTCGGTCAGCTCGTCCAGAGTCAATTCCTGATGTTCCGAATCGAAGAGGCCGAGAAGCATCAGCCCCCTGGACAGGGAACGCACTATCGAAGGGTCATCGGAACGTTCCTCTATTGGCTTGCTCTTCTTAGTGGCCGCCACTGTGAATCCTCTCTGCACCAGCTCGCAAGACGGCCCAGAGGCCGGTTCTGGGCGGACCTTCGCGTCGATCATCGCCCAAAGTCTAGCATCGCGCTGTATTTGAGCGAATGGCCATCCACGATCATTGTTCCATCCGAGCGCGATTTCACATTCCCACAACAATTAACCACATTTCTGTAATGGACATTACAGATTCTCATTGACCGGTTGCCCAATGAATGGTATAAGGCCAGTAGGGACCCTGGCGGCCGGAGCCGCGACGCGGCTTTGCCGGAACCGCATGGAGGCGGCGCCAGACGAAGTCAGTCCGCGGTATGACGCGGGCGCGACGTTATTCTCGGAGCTAAAAGGGAGGGGACATGTCGGAGAAGGAACCAAACACCTCTGATCTGCAGGAAGGACCGGGTCCTTTGGAACGCAAGGCGGTCAGCCGCCGCGAGTTCCTCAAGATCGCCGGGATCGCCGGAGCCACGGTCGGGGTAGGAGCCGGCCTGGGCGGCCTGGTGGCCGCCTGCGGCGGCACCACCACCACGACCACGGCGCCAACCACCGCCACCACCGCCGGCGAGACCACCACGAGCGCGGTCGCGGGCAGCACCACCACAGTGAGCTCCGCCCCGGAGACCGGGCGCGAGATCAAGTTCGGGTTCATGACCCCGAAGACCGGCGGACTGGCCGGGTTCGGCACCGCCGATAACTGGGCGGCGACCCGCTGGCAGGAATACGCCAAGGCCGGCTCTCTGCTCACCGCCGACGGCAAAGCCCATCCCATGACTATCACCGTGGTGGATACGCAGTCCGATATCAACTATGCCGGTACCGTGGCCGCCAACCTCATCACCAGTAACAAAGTCGACATCCTCATGGCCGCCTCCACCACCGACACCACCATCCCGGCCGGCCAGCAGGCGGAAGCCTTCGGCTGCCCCTGCGTCCTCACCGACAGCCCGGCGGACTCCTGGATCAACGGTAGCGGCGGCAACAAGACCACCCAGTTCAAGTGGTCCTACTTCGTGTTCTGGGACAACCAAGGCCTGGTCGACTGCAGCATGGCCCTCTTGGGCGACCCCGCGCTGCCCACCAACAAGATGGTCGGCTGCCTGTGGCCCAACGACGTAGAGGGTAACGACCGCCGCAGCTTCTACCAACCCCCCATGAAGGCCGCCGGTTTCACCGTGGTCGATGCCGGCCCCTTCCAGCTGGGCATGGAGAACTGGACCACGGTCATCAGCCTGTTTAAGAAGCAGGGCTGCGAACTCATCACCGGCCTCATGATCCCGCCGGACTGGGCCAACTTCTGGAAGCAGTGCTACCAGCAAGGTTGGGTTCCCAAGGTGGTCGACGTCGGCATCCAGACCCTCTTCCCGACCACCCAGGAAGCCCTGGGCACCACCGGCTTCGGGCTGTGCGGCACCAGCTGGTGGCATCCCACCAACCCCTTCAAGTCCTCCCTCACCGGTGAGAGCTGCGCGGACCTGTGCCTCGACTACGAGAAAAAGACCGGCCAGCAGTGGACCCAGCCCCAGGAGCACTACATGCTCTTCGAATGGGCCGTCGATGTGCTTAAGCGCACCACCAACGTGGACGACAAGAACGAGATCATCAAGAACGTGGCCGCCACCAAGATGGACACCATCGTCGGCCCCATCGACTTCACCTCCGCGGTAAACACCGGCGGCACCACCGTGGGCCAGCGCTGCTACCCGAACGTGGTGTTCAGCCCGCTGTGGATGGGCCAGTGGGTCAAGGGCACCAAGCAGAATCCTTGGAGCACCAAGGTCTGGCAATACGACCTGCTCATCGTCGAGAACACCGATGCGCCCATGCTCACCAACCAAGCCAAGCCGATCATACTGCCGGATACCACGTTCAAGTAAAGTCGATCTGTGCGACTCGGTCTTGAGTAGCTGAAGTAAGGAAAGGGATAGGATCTGCACCTCGGGGTGGACATCTTCCTCGAAGAGCGGTAGCGACCAGTCGAGGTGCAGATCCTATCCGGTCTTGTGACCTGTTGCCCGTGACAGGTAAGAGGTCCATTGCGAAGACTTACCGCGCGCCGCAGCCGACACCCGCCCCGTGCCGGCCGCGGCTGATTGGTATTCTGGGAGAGGCAAACACCTTTGACAGCGGCGCAACCGACCAATAGGGGTGCGCCGCGACGATCCCGCGGCAAGGTAGCAGTACTGACCCACACAGGAGACGCGACACATGTCCAGAGTAACGGGTAAAGAAGCAGTGATGCAGATTCTGCGCAATGAAGGCGTGGAATATGTGTTCGGTATTCCGGGAGCGACTGAGGTGCAGTTCGTCGACGCCATGGAAGACCATCCGGAGATAAAGTACATACTCTGCCTGCACGAGGTCGCGGCGGTGGGTATGGCCGAAGGGTATGCGCGCACCTCGGGGAAGGTGGGAGTCCTCAATCTGCACACCGGCACGGGTCTGGCCGCCGGTCTTCCGATGCTGTCCAACGCCTACTGGGGCGGCGTCCCCCTGGTGGTCACCGTGGGGCAGCAGGACACTCGCTTGCTGGCCGAAGAAGCCGCCATGTCGGACAACCTGGTCAAGATAGCCAGTCCCTTCACCAAGTGGGCCACCGAGGTCATTCGCCCGGAAGACCTGCCCACCGTCATGCGCCGCGCGTTCAAAGTGGCGACGCATCCGCCCACGGGCCCGGTCATGGTGTCGCTGCCCGGGGACGTGCTGGCCAACACCTTCGATTTCGAGTATCCGCCCAGCTGCCACTCCTATACGAGACTTCATCCGGATGACCGCTCCATCGAGGCCGCCGTGGAGCTGCTTTCCGCAGCCAAGAACCCGGCGATCATCGTCGAAGACGGCGTGACGAAGTGCGAGGCGCTGGACGAAGTGGTCCGATTCGCCGAGCAGATCGGCGCCCGCGTGTATCAGCCGTGGATGAGCGACGTCAACTTCCCCGTCCACCATCCGCAGTACATCGGCGACATGGACCCCAACAGTCTGGCCACCCGGGACATCCTGGAAGCGGTTGACGTCTTGGTGGTCATCGGATCCATGTTCTTCCAGCAGGCCATATACCTGCCGAAGTCCCTCGTGCCGCCCTCCACGAAGGTCATCCAGATAGACAACAATCCGTGGCAGATAGCCAAGAACCTGCCGATAGCGTGCGGCATCGAGGGCGATATCAAGGTGGCTGTGAACGACCTGACGGAAGCTCTCGCGGAGATGCTGACGTCCAGCACACGTTCAAGCGTCGCCGAGAGAGTGAAAGCCATATCTCTCGAAAAGCAAGCGATGGTCGACGCTTTCGAGAAGAAATCGCTGTCGGAGCGCGACAACACTCCGATCTCCGGGACCAGGTTGATGGCTGAGATAAGCGATGCCATCGAACCGGGCACGAGGATCGTGGATGATTGCTGGTCGTACTCGGCCATACTGAGAAGGACCATCCCGTTCAAGGAACTCCGTAGCTATCAGCGCGCACGAGGCGGGGGCAGCATCGGCGGCGGGTTGCCGACCGCCCTGGGCGCCAAACTCGGCTTCGCCGGATAGGCCCGTAGTCTGCGTCGCGGGCGACGGCAGCGCCATGTGGTCCATCCAGAGTCTGTGGAATGCCTCTCACTACGACATTCCCGTCACCTTCATCGTCCTGTCCAACGCCTGCTACCGCCAGGTGCGGATCATGAAGACGAAGCTGATGGGGGACGAGGTCAAGGGCCGGAACCTGGGCACGGTGCTGTCCCCGCCGGAGATCGACTTCTGCAAGATCGCGGAAGGCCTGGGCATCGCTGCCCGGAAGGTGACCGACCCGGCCGACCTCGGAACGCGCTGAAGAAGGCCCTGGGCTCAGGCGTTCCCAATCTGGTCGACGTGGTGGTCGACCCGTCCTTCTGATTGTTCGCCACGTATCCGCCCGGAATTCGGGCAAGGAACTAACTTGAAGACGTTCGTAGGGGAGAGGCAGTGAAGATAGCCATCATCGGTGCGGGCAACATCGGCAGCCTTCTGGGAGCGCTGCTGGCCGACGAGCGGCAGGACGTCACCTTGGTGGAACTCCGGAAGGATATCGTCGGCGCCATTCAAGCCGGCGGCGTCCGGATCGACATGTCCGACGGCCGGACCCTTCAGGCCGCGGTGAAGATCACCGACGACGTCGCAACCGTCGGCGTCGCCGACCTGGTCGTGCTCGCGGTCAAGTCGAACGCCACGCGCGGCGGCGATCGCCGGCGCCAAGGCATCATCGGGGCGCACACCTGGGTGCTCTCGGTCCAGAACGGTGCCGGGAACGTGGAAGACATCGTGGACGTGCTGGGGGACGATTCCCACGTGATCGGCGGGGTGTTCTGGTGCGTGGTCACTCCTCTGGAGCTCAATCGGCTGAGCTGGGTGGTCGGCACCGGCGGGCTGAAGATCGGACCGGCTAACGGCGTCGTCTCGCCCGAGGTGGACGAGATCGCGGATGCGTTCCAGAGCAGCGGGTCTGGACGTGGTCGTCTCGACGAATGTCCAGCAGCTCATCTGGGGCAAGGTGCTGCAGAACGTCCCCCTGGCGCTGGGGACCGCCATGAGGCTCACCAACGACGAGTACGCCGCGTATCCGCACGCCAAAGAGCTACTCATCAAGATGGCCGAGGAATGTCTGGCGGTCACCAAGGCGGCGGGCATCGCGCTGGACGCAGGCGGGAGATCCCATCCAGGGCTTGCTGAAGACCATCCAGAAATTCCACGATTCCGGCACGAAGCCCAAGTGCTCGATGCTTCAGGACCTGGAAAGAGGACGAAGGACCGAGATCGACGCCATCAACGGCAGCATCGTGCGCGAAGGAAAGAGGCTGGGCGTGCCGACTCCCGTCAACGAGGTGATGGTGACGCTGGTCAAGATACAAGAGGAGAAGAACTGTTCCTGACCCCAGTCACTGGTAGCAAGGCACGGAGAGCGACATGGCAAACGGATATTGCGGCAAGATCCTCTGGGTGGACCTGTCCACGGGTGCGCTGCATGAAGAAATCCTGGACGAGGCACTATACCGGCAATATTTTGGCGGGTACGGCCTAGGGGTCAAGGTACTCTTTGATCGCCTAAAAGCCGGTGTCGACCCGTTGGGTCCGGAAAACATACTAGGCTTTCTTTCCGGTACGTTCACGGGAACCAGCGCGCTCGGCGGCTCTAGGTTTGCAGTCGTGGGGAAATCTCCCCTCACCGGTGGTTGGGGCGATTCCAACGCCGGAGGTAACTTCGGCCCGATCCTGCGGTATGCCGGCTATGACGCCGTCTTCTTCACCGGGGCGTCTGCGAAACCGGTATACCTTTCGATCGTCGATGGAGTTGCTGAGATCCGGGACGCCGCACATGTGTGGGGTAAGGACTCTCACGATACGGAGGACATCCTCAAGGCCGAGTTCGGCAAGGATGCCGAGATCGCCTGCATAGGCCCTGCGGGCGAGAAGCTTTCGCTCATTTCCGGGATCATGACCGACAAAGGCAGGGCGGCTGCGCGCTCCGGACTTGGCGCCGTGATGGGCTCCAAGAAGCTCAAAGCTATCGTGGCCAAAGGCAGCACGCCGGTCCCGGTCTTCGACGCTGAGGGGGCGGCCGAACTGCGAAAGACCTACGCGAGGAAACTCGTGGGGCTGATCGATGAGTTCAAGAACTTCGGCACCGTTGCCGTCATCGTGCCCTTTGCGAAGATCGGAGATACCCCGGTAAAGAACTGGTCCGGGGTCACAGAGATCGACTTCCCGGGGGTCGAGAAGATCGGCGTGGACGCGGTGATGGAGAGGGTGCAGAGGAAGTACGGTTGCCACCGGTGCGTGGTGGCCTGTGGCGGGCTGATGAAGGAAAGCACAGGCGAGTACGAATACTCACACGGCGTCCACAAGCCCGAGTACGAAACCGTCAGCATGTTCGGGACGAACTGCCTCAACGACAATATCGAGTCGATCATCAAGGCAAACGACGTGTGCAACCGCTATGGGGTGGACACGATCTCCGCCGGTGCGGTCATGGCTTTTGCGATCGAATGCTACGAGAACGGGGTCATCACCAAGGAGGACACCGGCGGCATCGAAATGACGTGGGGCAACCACGAGTCGATCGTCGCCATGCTCGAAAACTTGGGCAAGAGGGAAGGCTTTGGCGACATCCTGGCCGACGGGGTCAGGGTCGCCGCTGAAAAGATCGGCCGGGGTGCCGAACAATATGCCATTCATATCCATGGGCAGGAACCCCCTGCTCATAACCCCAAGTTCGAGTACGGCTTTGCCTCGTGTTACAGAATGGACGCCACTCCCGCCCGGCATATGCGTTGGCATGGCGGGTTCGTGCCGCCGGGCGTTCCAGTGCCCGCCTACGAACCTGGCGCATTTAGCGGCAGAGGCGAAGCCCAGAAGGTCAATTACGTCTTCAATCATGCCCTAGAGAGCCTCGGGGTCTGTGTGTTCGTCATCGCTACGTATCCCCACGTGGATGTCCTGATCGAGTTCTTGAATGCGCTCACTGGGTGGGACGCGACCCTTGAGGAAGTGCTGACGACCGGAGAGCGAATCGCCAACATGCGTCAGGCGTTCAACGTCCGCGAAGGGCTGAATCCGCTTGGACTACGTCGTCTCTGGGAGGCTGGTGGGGAAACCGCCCTTGGAGGCCGGTCCGCTCGCCGGGGTGACCATCGATCAAGATGCCATCAACCGGGAGTTTCTCGAGGCCATGGATTGGGACCTCAAGACGACAAAGCCCAGCAAGAAGAAACTTCTGGAGCTTGGTCTGGACGACGTGGCGAGGGAATTCTGGCCATCATGAAGTACTGCGTGGAATTGTTCGGGATGTCCAATCAGTTCGCCGGCCGACAGAACGTGGAGTTCGAGTTAGAGGGGGACGTCAGCCTCCGGGAGGTTGTCGCCGCGCTCAGGCGAGAGATGCCCACATTAGAGGGGAGCATCATCAGGCCCGGCGAGGACAAACTTACCGGCCACTACACCTTCAACGTGAACGGTCGTTTCTGTGTGGATGATTACGACATCCAGGTCAACAGCGACGACCATATTGTGCTACTGACATTTGCTCTAGGCGGATGAGGGGGAGCCGTTCATGAAGAGAGTCAGCCTCCCACAGCTCGCTTGGTATGAGACCGGGCTTCTCGACGTCGCCTTTCCTGAAAGTTGGCAGGTGGAACTGTGCCATATGGCCGGCCACGATCGGCCGGCTTTGGAGGCTACGCGTATCGAAGACGCGATCCTTCACCCCATCGGCACTTCGCCGATCAGCGTGGGCGCCAGAGGAAAGAAAGAAATAGCCATCATTTTTGACGATATGTCTCGCCCCACTCGGGCAGCCCCGATGATTCCATACGTGCTGGAGGAGTTAGCGAAAGCGGGGGTTGGGGACGACCAGATCCGTTTCGTCTGCGCATTGGGTTGCCACGGTGCTCTGACCCGAAGGGACTTCGTCAAGAAGCTAGGGGAAGAGGTAGTTTCGCGGTTCCCCGTCTTCAATCACAACATCGTCGGCAACTGCAGCTTGGTTGGGACAACGAGCTTCGGTACGGATTTGTACATCAATGCCGAGGTTGTCAACTGCGATTACAAGATAGCTATCGGTTCGATCGTGCCTCACGGGTTCGCCGGCTTTGGCGGAGGAGCCAAGATCATCCTGCCGGGGATCGCATCGTTCGAGACTGTCGGGGCCATGCATCGCATGAAGCTGCAGGATGGTGCCAGCAAGAGTGTGGACCTTGGTGGTATGGGCTGCATTCAGGGCAACCCCATGCGGCAGAATATCGAGGAAGCGGCTCACATGGTCGGTCTCGACTTCAAGATAGATGCGATCGTCAACACCTGGGGGGAGACCGTCTCTGTCTACGCAGGGGAGCCTGAGACCGCGTTCAACGAGGGTTTGGTGGAAGCCCGATGGCACTACCTGACCCCTCGAGCCAGGGACTGCGATGTGGTGGTCACCAATACTTTCGCGAAAGCGAACGAGGGAGAAGGCGGGGTCATCACCGGCTTCCCGTCCGTCAAGAGCACCGGTGGGGACGTGGTGCTGATTTGCAATGCCCCGGAAGGCCACGTGGCTCACTACCTCTTTGGAAACTGGGGCAGCATCAGCTCTGATGAGTTCAGGTTGATGATTCAACTGCCGCCGCATGTGGAGCGGCTTATTGTCTTCAATGAGTACAAGGACCTCACCGCCGCGGGATTCTTTGCCCCGAGCGAAAGAGTTGCTCATGCTTGACAAGTGGGACGACGTGCTACGGGTCCTAGGGGAGAGGCATGGGGATGGCGCCAAAGTGGCGATCTATTCCAGCGCTGAGATCCAGTATTGCGATGACGATGTGGTGGGTAAAGGTTGAGAAGGGGCACGACGCTCTGATCGTGCACGTCGACGGGTGGCGACGCTGATTCGTACGACCGGCCCGCGAAGCTCTCGACCAGGAGGCTCTCCTTGAAGCGCGCCTTTGCTCTCTCGGTGGTTGCCTGCGTGATCTTGTCGGCCGTTCTTTTGGCGGGAGGCTGCGGGCGCCAGGGTCCGGGTGTCCAGACATCGACGACCACTTCGACGTCCACGTCTTCCACCACGGCGACGTCGACTGCCACCTCGACATCAACGTCGACCACCTCGCTACCTACGACGAGCACTTCGGCATCCACCAGCACTTCAACGTCGACGTCCACCACGGCGCCGACGACGACGCCCACCACACTTCCCACGACAACGCCCGCTACACTTCCTGTGCTGTCGGCGCGGCAGATGGCGGGCCAGCGGGTGATCTACAGCTACACCGGGCTCACCCCACCTGCCGTCGCTGCTCTCGCTGATCAGTCACGGCGAGGCGGCCGGGGTCATCTTCTTCGCCGACAACATCTCCAGCAGACGCGCAGATCCGCGCGGTCATCCAGACGCTGAAGCAGAGCCAACGCCAGCGCTCAGAACCCGGTGCAGGCCCCGCTGCTCCTGATGACCGACCAGGAGGGCGGGAAGATCCGCCACCTGTCGGGCGCGCCACTGCTCTCCGAGAAGCAGATCGGCCAGTCGGCTGACCCCGCGGCCGCGGCGACCGAGGCGGGCAACGGTGCCGGGCTCAACCTGCGCGGCCTCGGCATGAACGTCAACCTGGCCCCGGTGCTCGATGTCTACCGCCAGGCGGGCGGCTTCGACGACAAGAACGAACGCTCCTACAGCATGCGACCAGACCGTCGTCTCCAAGCTGGGTGCGAACTTCATCACGGCGCAGCAGGCAGGTTGGCGTTGCGGCCACCGCCAAGCACTTTCCAGGCCTGGGTGCGGCCACCAGTTCGCAGGACACAGACTTGCGGCCGGTCACCCTGAACGTGTCGGCGCAGTCGCTGAGCAGCCATCGACGAATTCCCGTACAAGGCCGCGATTTCCGCCGGGGTCCGGCTGGTCATGGTGTCCTGGGCCGTGTACCCGGCGCTCGATGCCGCTCGGCCCGCCGGGCTGTCGTCCACCGTCGTCCAGGGTCAACTGCGCGAGCAGCTTCGACTTCCAGGGTGTGACGATCACCGATTCACTCGGGGCAGGAGCTCTGCAGGCGTTCGGGACATTCCAACATCGTGCCCTGCTGGCGGCCGGGGCCGGCATGGATCTCATCCTCTGCGCGTCGCGCGACGTCACCCAAGGCGAGCAAGCGATGGACGGGCTGGAGACCGGCTACGCTAACGGCACCCTGAGTAGATCGGCGTTCAAGGCTTCGCTGCAGCGCGTCATCGACCTGCGCTCCAGCCTCGGCGACTGACCCGGCCGTCTCCTCGGGGTTGCTAGCCGGTCACGTTCAGCGACGGCAGCGTGGTAGATGAGAACAGAAACGCCGGCCCGAAGGCCGGCGTTTCGACGTATCGCTTGTTGGGCGACATCGCTTGTGAGCGATTCTTACCAGCGGTTGCCACTGTCGTAGCCGCCGCCGCCACCGCCGTAGCCGCCACCCGAACGAGGCGCTCTGGGCACTTGTTCCTTGGCAACGTCCACTTTGAGGGCGCGACCGTCGAGCTGTGAGCCGTCGAGAGCGCCTTTAGCCGCTTGAGCCTCTTCGGCCGATCCCATTTCCACGAAACCGAAGCCTTTGGGGCGCCCGGAATCGCGATCGGTGATGAGATTAACCGAGGCCACTGCGCCGTGCGGTTCGAAAACCGTCCTCAGGCTCGCTTCGGACGTCTCATAACTGAGATTGCCCACGTACAGTTTTGCTGAATTCACTAGATCCTCCATAAACGGAGTTATATTGCGACATGCGAGAGGGCAAGACTGAAGACTGGGCGGGGAGGTTGAGAGGCTCGGCGCTGCGCCTGGAGAGGATTCCTAACGGATGCTTGCCAGCAGTATAGCAGATTGCGGGCGAAATCATTTCGGCAGGCCTTAGCGGCGCCGCCGCTCATGATCGCGAGGGCGCTGCTCCATCAAGGGGGACTCAGCGGATCTGCCGCTTTGGTCTGAGAAATCAAGGAACATCCAAGACGCTGTGTATGGACAGGGGGTCGCCCACCTAGCGGCCTACTCAGTGTACAGGCCCTCCGGCCGAAAACGACCTGCCCCGGGTGCGCCGCATCTGAGAGAGGAGTCCGGCGAATCCGGGCACAGCCGTGCTGACTCAACGATCATGGCCACGTGTGGATCGTACCCCTCGCACGGGCCTTTGATATCAATAATGATCCGGCCTTGCTTGCGATTCCTATAAAGACCATACCAGCCGCTTCCCGCCGCCAATCCCGTCGACCAAGCCACGATGATCTGCTTAGGCTCGTGGTCGTGTGGCAATGGTCAAGCGCCGCCGGCACGCTTCATTGCGGCGGTGAGACCCTGAGTCCGTTGGGCCTCGAGGTATCCGTCCCAGGGGTCACCTCTCAGCCGTCGCAACCGGTCCTGAATGTTGCCGATGGTATAGGCATCGGGTCGCACGCGACCGCTCAGTTCGCTCCAACGGAGCGGCACAGCGACAGTGGCGTCGTCATGGGCGCGGGTGGAGTAGGGAGCGATCGAGGTCGCTCCCCGCGTGTTCCTCACATAGTCGACGTATATCTTGCCTTCTCGCTTTTCCTTGGCCATGTTCGCGGTGAACCTGTCTGGGGCGTGACCGACCAGAGCTTCGGCGATCGACTTGCAAAAGCCGCGGACCACCTCCCAGTTGCCCTCAGGGACAATGGGCGCAACCACGTGCAGGCCCTTCCCGCCCGTGGTCTTTACGAAGCTTTCGAGGCCGAGGGCGCTGAGGACTTCTTTCATCAGGCGAGCACCTTGCGCCAAGGCCGCCCACTCCACCGCGGGGTCTGGGTCCAGGTCGAAGACCAGCGTGTCGGGATGCTCGATATCCGGCCATGAAGATCCCCAGACATGGATTTCCAGGACCCCCATCTGAGCCAGACCAACCAGGCTGCCGACCTCGGTGACGGTGAGATAGGTCTGCGGGCCGCCGGACTCTTCAATGGTCACCCGCTCGAAGGGTCCGGGAAAATCCGGGCCCGGGTGTTTGTGGAAGAAACAAGGCCCGCGCCGGCCGCGGCCCTGGCGGATTGTGGCCGCACTGCCCTTGATGCCGTCAGGACAGCGGACCAACGAGATCGGGCGTCGGAGTACATAGGGCAACATCCGATCGGCGATTGTCAAGTAATACTCGACCAACTCGCGCTTGGTGATCTGATCGAGCGGCCAGAGGATCCGTTCCGGGTGCGTGAGTGCGACTCCGCGCACCCTGTTATCTGCCGGGGACTTATTTCCCTCTGCTGCCGCTCCCGGCCCCGCTACGCCGGCAGCTCCCGGCCCCGCTACGCCGGCCGGTCTGTGCCGCGGCGCCGCCCTCTGCTCCCGCGCCGACCTTTGCCGTGCCGTGGAGCGCTGCTGTGACGCCGGCCTCCGCCGCGACAGCGGAGGCTCCGTAGGCACCAGCGGCGCCGGCGCATCGCTCACCGAAGTTTCTTCCTCCCGCACGACCTCTCTGGGAGGCTTGTCCTCGCGCAGGCCTTTAAAACTTGGGTGCCGTAGGTCGCCCGCCTGGGTCCACTCGGAGAAGGCTACTTCCGCGACCAGTTCGGGCTTCACCCAGTGTGCGCGCTTGGGCGTCCGCGCCAGATGTTCGGCGAACGGAGGCGTCTCGATCTCGATGCGTCGGAGCCGATCTCCCAGGTGCCGAAGGAGCCTCTCATTGAAGCCCGTGCCGACTTTCCCCACATACCGCAGCTTTTCGCCGTCGTACGTCCCGAGAAGGAGGGCGCCAAAGCCCGTCCGGCTGCCGGCGGGATCCGTGAACCCGCCGATTACGAACTCCTGCTCCTGCAGGCACTTAGCCTTGAGCCACTCTCCCGTCCGAGCCCCGGGTCGGTAACGACTGCCGGTCCTCTTGCTGACCACGCCTTCCAGCCCGAGCCGACAGGCCTCAGCGAGGAAGGTGCCGCCATCTCCCGAGATGTGATCCGAAAACAGTACCCGGCCATGTTCGCCGCTTCTGCTCAGCAGGCTCTTGAGGAGCGCCTTGCGCTCTTTGATAGTCGAGTCGAGCAAATCCCACCCATTTAGATACAGCAGGTCGAAGACGTAGTAGAGAAGTCGGCCGGCCCCGTCGCTTTCGGCGGTGCCGAGGACGTTCTGCAGCTCCTGGAAGCTGGTCTTTCCGCTTGGCAGCTGTACCACCACTTCGCCGTCCAACATCGCGGCTTCCACCGGCAACTTGGCCAATTGGTCCGCCAGCACGCGATACGTCCCGGTCCAATCCTTGTCGTTGCGCGAGTACATCTCCACAGAACCGTTCTCGATCCTCGAAAGCACCCGATATCCGTCGAACTTGACCTCGTGCAGCCACTGGCCGCCCTCCGGGGCCCGCTTGACCAAGGTCGCAAGTTCCGGGGGAACGAAATGGGGCATAGTCGCCACGTGCCGCGCGCCGGTCACCCGGGACGGGTCGAGCAGGAAATCCTCCCCGGGCCTCGCCTCGGTCTGCCCGTTCGCCGGTTGGTCGCCGTGCCAGACGCTCGCGCCCGCCGCCGCGGTGATCTCCTCCAGAGTGCGGCCGCTCGCGACGGAACCGGGCTGGTCTCGCAGGACGGCTTCGCTGCCGCCGTCCACGGCATACTCATCCCGGTGCTTGATGAGCAGCCAGACCTCCTTTTCCTCTTGACCCGCGCGAGGCTTCATGCGTGCGAGCACCCAGCCGCCCTTCAGCTTCTCTCCGTGCAAAGTGAACTTCAGATCGCCCTTCGCCAGCCCCACATGGGCGTCGCCCTCGGGCTCCCAGGTGCCCCGATCCCACAACTCGACGGTCCCGGCCCCATACTCCCCTTTTGGGATGATCCCCTCGAAACCGCCGTACTCGAGAGGATGGTCCTCCACCCGGGCGGCCAGATGCCGGTCGTGGGGATCGAGGGAGGGCCCCTTCGGGACGGCCCATGAGAGGAGCACGCCGTCGAGTTCGAGTCTTAAGTCGTAGTGCAGCCTGCTTGCGGCGTGTTTCTGGACTACATAGAGGAGTCCGCCCTTCGTGGCTCCCGGCCTCGGAGCGCTCTCTGAGGGTGAGGGCTCCTGCTCGCTGTCGCCGGCCGGCTCTCGCGCCCCGGACGGTTCGGGCGTCTTCTCGAAGTGCCTCTTCTTGCGATAGGTTTCAAGTGCCACGGCTGACTTCTCAACCCGCCTTCTTGGCCCTTCCCCGTGGGCTACCTTTCCTGGGGGCTGCGTCAGCCTCCTCGGGCGCGGTGGTCCCGGACTTCTTCTGTTCCATACTCCGCTTGAGGAGCGACATGATGTCGACGACGTTGGTCTCCGGCGCTCGCCGTTTTGGTGGCTCGGAGACTTCCGTCGTCTTTCCGCTCTTGACCTTCTCCTCGATCAGCTTGAGTAGGTCATCGCGGTAAGTGTCTTGGTACTGTCCGGGTTCCCACTCTGTGGCCATGGCCTCGACCAATTGCTGGGCCATCTTCAATTCCTGCGGGCTGACTCCAAGCTTATCCAGATCCTCGCCGGGAAGGTCGAATTCTGACGCGTCCCGCAGCTGATAGGGCCATCGGAACGTGTACGCGAGGAGCGCGGGGCCGTCTGCGATCACACCACAGAGATGCTGCCGCTCCCGGACGATGATCTTCGCCACCCCGATCTTGCCCGTGCGCTTGAGTGTCTCGCGCAGCAGCGCGTATGCCTTCCGACCTACCTTCGCGGGCTCTGTGTAGTAAGGGGTGTCGTAATAGGCGATGTCGATCTCCCCACCGTCGACAAAGTGCATGATGTCGATGGTTTGCGTCGCCTCCACATTGGCCGCTTCGAGATCCGACTCCCCTATCACTACGTACTGTCCTTTTTCGTACTCGTAGCCTTTGACCACGTCCTCGTAGGGGACTTCGTGATCCTCGTCGTCCATCCGGATGTTGTGAACCCGGCTCAGATCGGACTTGTGCAACATGTGGAACGCCATGTCCCCCGACCGGTCCTTCGCGGGGTAGAGCGAGACGGGGATCGTCACCAGACCGAAACTGATCGCCCCCTTCCAGAGTGCGCGCGCCATGACATCCTCCGCGGTTGGTTCGCTGATTCAGGTCTTATACCCACTCGAGGCGATTCGTAGGGCAAGAGCGCCTAAGATCCGGACGTGTCCGAGCCGCCGGCGCCGGCGCAGCAGCGCTCTCAGGCCACCAGCAGTCGTACCGCGGCCGCCAGGCCGAACGCGACGACCACGATCCTCAGCACCCACGCCGGCAGCCGCCGGGATAGCCGGGCTCCAGTGTAGCCGCCCACCAGGCTTGTGACTGCGAGCAGGCCCACAGCAGTCCAGGCCACATGGGCGGCAAAGACGAACACAACAAGGGCCACGAGGTTGACGGCCATGGCCAATACGACGCGCAGACCGTTGATGCGATGAACTGCGTCATGCAGGACCGTGCCGAGAACGGCGAGAAGGATGATGCCCAGCCCAGCGCCGAAGTAGCCGCCATAGACCGACGCCAGGAGGGTCCCGGCGTACGCGGTCCAGGGAGTGTGGACCGCGACGTCGCCTTCCGTTTCGCCCCGAACCCGCCGCAGCGTGCGGGCTATGAGCGGCTGGCTCGCAAAAAGCGCGCAGGCGGCAAGGATCAGATAGGGTACGACGGATCGGAACGCGCTGGGGGGAGTGGTGAGCAAGAGGACCGACCCGATGAGTCCTCCCGCACAGGCGGCAGGGACGAGGGCGCGCACTCGCTTGCCTTGAGCGGTCAGCTCGCGACGAAAACCTGCGCTGCCACCGAGTGTGCTCGGCCAAAGGCCGATCGTGGAGGTCACGTTGGCGGTGATGGCCGGATAACCGACGGCGAGAAGAGCAGGAAAAGACAGCAACGTGCCCCCGCCCGCCACGCCGTTCGATACCCCGGCGGCGAATCCAGCGACCACAAGCAGAAGGGCGTGAGAACCGGTCACAGCGGCACATCCGGCCGCGTTGACCTAACCTGGGCGGCCCCCAACCGGGCGCACGTGGTTCGCGCGAACTTCGCCCGGGCGGCCTTCACCCGGCGCACCGCGTCCGCCCGGGCCTCACGCGGGTGCGCCTTGTCGCCGCCGACTTCCCCGGACCCGCGCAAAGATGGTTCGAAACAAGACCGCGTGCATGGATTTCTCCGAGCTTCGCTGTGTGAGCGACCGCTGGCCGTGACGATGCACGGACGCCAACCGTCCAGGACTGATGAACGGTATCAAAGAGCAGCCGCGGATACATCCTGGCCGGCATCGGAGTGCGCGTGGAGGCAAGGCGGCCGGGGGTCGTAAGACCGCGAGCGACGTTAGTGGGACAATAGTTCTCATGAAGCGCACTTTTTGGCCGGTCCTCGGTTCTGTTGTCACACTGGTCCTACTCGGCTTGGCCCTAGCCTCTTTGCTGGCCGGGTGCTCGCTTTCCGACTTGGCCCACTCACCCGCCGGGCCTGGTACCACGGCTCGAGCCACTGGTGCCGGGCAGTCTTCCACGCAGATCACGAGGCTAGTGCATACCTCGACTACCGCCGTGGCTCCGGCGACTACCCTGCGCCCGCCGCAGACAAGCACCACCGCCGCGCACCTCGCTTCGGGCGACGCCGCCTTGATCGCGCGGAAACTCGGATCTAGCGTGGTGGGCGTCACGGCCGTCCTTTCCCGATCGCGCACCGAGGAGGTCGACGCCATTGGGACCGGCGTCATCTATAGCGCGACCGGGTTGATCATCACCAACAACCATGTGGTCACGGGAGAGACGGACAAGCCCGCGCAACGCTTCCGCGTGACTCTCCCATCCGGCACCACCGTGTCCGCTGTGCTTGTGGGACGAGATCCCACGACAGACATCGCTGTACTTCGGGTGCGGGCCGCGGGGCTTCATCCGGCACTGTTCCGCACCGACCTCTCGGGTCTTGCCCCGGGTGATTTCGTGGTAGCGATGGGCAACCACGGAGTGCTTGCGCGTCCGGTTACGACTGGTCACGTCACCGCCTTTCTGCGCAACGTGGAGTACGACCGCCTTCCCGGGGTACACGAGGTGATAGAGAGCTCGGTCGCCCTCGTCCACGGCAATTCGGGAGGACCGCTTATCGACGCCGAAGGCCGGGTGGTAGGCATCAACATGGCAGAGATCGCCGGGGAGAAGGCCGGTATCACACTCCCGGCCGACCTCGTGATCCGAGTGGTCAAGCGCATCACCAAGCCCGCGAGCGTCTAATGCGACTGATTCGCAGCGCTCGCAGCCAGCGGCCCGGCCACGTCGCCCCCGGCCGGCGCCCCGCCCGTCGCTCCGGCCACGGCGCTGCCGGTCAACGTCCCGGCGCCCCTGCCCACAGCCGGCGTTCCGGTCGCGAAAAAGTCAGTCTTGGTCCCCGAGCGTTGGTCGCCGTACTGACCATCTTCCTATTGATAGCCATTGGGATCACAGGGGTCGCCTGCTCCGGCATTACCGGCTCGGGGAACGAGGAAACGGGCAAGAATTCCGCCAGCACCAGCGGAAGGACGTCGGACTCGCCCTCCTCCACGGGTGTGACCGTCCCGGTGTCTTCGCCGGCCGTTCTCTTCGCCGTCAAGGTCAAAGACAAGTGGGGCTACATCGACCGGACGGGAAAGATCGTAATCGCTCCGCAGTTCGACGTAGCCGACCCCTTTTCCGAAGGTCTTGCCGACGTTGAGCTTGGGGGCAAGTGGGGATACGTTGACGGGGAGGGGAAGGTGGCCATCCCCTTGCAGTTCGATTTTGCCTGCCCCTTCTCTGAGGGTCTGGGCTTGGTGGAGACCGGTGGCAGGTCGGGCTTTGTCGATCAGCACGGCAAGATGGTCATCGCCGCGCAGTATGCCGTCGCAGGATCTTTTTCCGGGGGACTGGCGGCGGTTCAGCGCAACATCGGTGACAAGATGGGCTACATCGGCGAGACGGGAACGATCGTCATCCCCGCTCAGTTCGATCTTGCGCACGCCTTCTCGGAGGGCCTCGCGGCGGTCCGCATGGATGGCAAGACGGGCTACATAAACGCCCAGGGAGTCATGGTCATCCCCGCTCAGTTCGACCCCAGCGACGATTTTGCCTATCACCTCGCGGGCACGTTTTCAGAGTCCCGGGTAGGGGTGAGGGTGGAGGGCAAATGGGGGTACTTGGACGAGACCGGACAGATGGTGATCCCCGCCCGGTTCGACGAAGTATTGCCTTTCTCGGAAGGTCTGGCTGCCGTCAAGGTCGGCAGCAGATGGGGCTACATCGACACCACGGGGGAAATGGTCATCGCGCCTCAGTTCTTTCACGCCTTCTCCTTCTCGGGAGGGTTGGCGAGTATCGGGGCCGACTACATCAACCCGGCAGGGAAGGTCGCCATCTCCACTCGCTATGCCTGGGTCTCCGACTATAGCCAAGGGCTTGCCGAGGTGACGACAGGCGCGGGGCCCTTCGATCCGAGCGCCAAGGTGGGATACATCGACACGGCTGGACACATCGTCTGGCCTCTTCAGAAGTAAGGCGGATCTCGGGGGGCGTCTGAGAACTTGTTCTGAGTCGCCTCTGCGCCAGGCACAACCACCAGCCAGCGACCACAGCGGCCATTCCCCGCGCTTCAGTTTTTGCCCGCGGTCTCCGATAACGAGGATGCGGCGATACGGGCTCGGGCACACTGAGGACGCGATCTTGTGGACGGAAGGCTGACATCTCTCCTACCTTTTGTGGGCCCTCTTGTGGCTGCCGCCGCACTTAGCTGGATTCTGTCCTTCACCGCCTGGCGTCGCCGCAACACGCCAGGGCGAAGATACTTCTCCCTCATGCTTCTCGGCGTCGGCCTCTGGTGCTTGCTTTACGCCCTTGAGGGCGCGTTGGCGAACGTCACGGCGAAGACCACGATGGCGGGTGCCGAGTATCTGGGCATCGTCTCCGTGCCCGTCTTCTGGCTGCTGTTCGCACTTTGCTACACGGGACACGACGGTGGTCTCACTAGGAAAAGGATCGCCCTCCTATTCGTGGTCCCGGTTATCACTCTGCTTGTCCTTGCAACGAACCAGCTCCATGGTCTTATGTGGAGTTCCGTGGGACCAGACAGATCGGATCCTTTCTCCACTCTCGCCATAAGCCACGGGCCGTTCTTCTGGGTCCACCTGGCCTACTCCTACAGCCTCATCCTGGTGGGCGCGGTGGTCCTCGTTCGCTCCGCCCTTCGGTACCCACGCCACTATCGGGTGCAGGCAGTTCTCATCATCATCGCCGTTGCGGTGCCCTGGATAGCAAACCTCCTTTACGCGACCGGCTTTGCTCCCGACAGGGACTTCGATCCCACCCCGTTCGCGTTCGCCGTGACCGGCGGGATGCTTGCGCTTGCGTTGTCGCGCTTCCGGCTGCTCGACCTCTCCTTTGGTCTCATGTCCCGAGCAAGAAGCGCGATCATCGAAACGATGCTCGATGGGGTTATCGTGCTCGACCCCGAAGGCGGAGTCATAGACTCCAACCCGGCCGCGCGTCTGATCTTGGGGGCATCCACCCCACAGCTTCTTGGGGAACGCATGGAACAGGTTCTTCGGGATTGTGGGGATTGCGAGAAATGCGGAGATAGCACCTCGGCGGCTGAAGTCCACTGTGAGGTGTGCCTAGGCGAAGGTGAGGGCGAGCGTTTTCTCGACATGCTTGCTTCCCCTCTGGGGGCCGGGGGTGAGAGGACAGGACGGCTGATCGTTCTCCGGGACATCACGGAGAGACGGCGGGCTGAGCACGCCGTGCTCGAGAGCGAACGGCGCTACCGCATCCTGGTGGATAACGCCCATGATCTCATCCTCACCTTGGACAAGAACGGTCGCTTCACCAGCGTGAACACGGCCGTGGAGAGGGCGACAGGCTATTCGAAAGGCGAGCTTCTGGAGAGGAGTGTCTCCGATCTCCTCGGCAGCGAGGCGTCTTCTGCCTTCCGAGACCTGCCGTTCCTCCTGGAGAGCAGCGATAGGCAGGAGGTTCGTCTCACGAGCAAGGACGGAAGGGAGATAATGCTCGAGGCGAGCGTGCGGGGTGTCTTTGGCGGCGGCGAGCTCTCTGGATACGAATGCATCGCCAGGGACGTGACCGAGAACAGGCAATGGGAAGAGGCCCTCAGATTCCAGGCCCTCCACGACAGTGTGACCAACCTGCCGAACCGTATGCATTTCCGTGAGCGAGTGGCTGAGCTCATCGATTCTCCTGGGTCCGAGCTCAAGCCTTTTGCGCTGTGCGTCCTTGATCTAGACCAGTTCAAGAACATAAACGACAACCTTGGTCACCAATCCGGAGACGTTCTCCTCGAGCTGGTCGCCAGTAGGCTGGGCCGGACGATCCGCGGGGTCGATGTCCTTTCCCGGCTGGGAGGAGACGAATTCGCCATTGTCCTCGCAGTCCACGATCCCGAAGACGCCCGTCGGGTCGCCCTCAGGGTCCTGGAGGTCTTCAAAAGCTCGTTCAAGGTAGAGGGCCGCGAGCTGGTCCTCTCGGCGAGCATGGGCATCGCCCTATTTCCGATCCACGGTTCCACGGTGGACAGCCTTCTTCGGTTTGCTGATATCGCGATGTACACGGCCAAGCACGCCGGTGGAGCGCGTTATGCGGTCTACGAACTGGAGGACGACCACCATTCTGCGGAAAGACTCACCCTCCAGGCCGACCTACATGCCGCCTTCGAGCACGGGGAGCTCACCCTTTACTACCAGCCTCTCATCGACCTTCGCCGGGGTGGGGTAGCCTCGGTGGAAGCCCTGGTCAGATGGAATCATCCTCGTCGCGGCCTCATCCTGCCCAGCGAGTTTCTGGATCTCCTCGAACAGGATGGACTGGCAGGTCGTCTGGCGAAGTGGGCCCTTGGAAAAGCTCTTGCCCAATGTGCCCGGTGGAGGACGCGGGGCCTTGACACGCGGGTCTCGGTCAACCTGTCTGCGCGCGATCTGGACGACCCGGATCTCCCCGACATGATCAACAGCCTGCTCGCGCGGCACAAGTGCTGCGCGGACTGGCTGATAGTGGAGCTCACCGAGGGAAGCATCATGATCGACCACGAGCGCAGCACCAAAGTGCTGGCCGCCATCAGGGATCTGGGGGTTCAGGTGGCAATCGACGATTTTGGGGCAGGTCAATCGGGACTTCCATACCTCAAGAACCTCCCAGCGGACGCGGTGAAGATCGACAAGTCGTTCGTCCTCACCATGACCGTGGACAAGCAGGACGCGGCCATAGTTCGTTCCACCATCGGTCTTGCCCACGAACTGGGCCTCTCGGTGGTAGGCGAGGGGGTCGAAAACGAGGCCACTCTCAGGCTCCTTCGCGCCTATGGTTGCGATTATGGGCAGGGATATTATCTTGGCCGTCCGGAAGACCCCCGTGCCGTTTCCCGGCGTCTTGGCCCGGCTGTCACGAGCAAGCGGAACCCGCAAACGGCCAAGGCCGCGGACTTCGCGGTCTTGCCTTAGCCGGCGCATAGTCCGCCGGGCGCGCGGGAACAAGAAGTTGGCCCGATAGCGCGTAAGGAAGGGCGGTCAATGGAGAGCAGACGTCTCGGCGTCGCGGGACCCGAAGTGTCGCTGGTCGGGCTGGGGTGCAACAACTTTGGGCTGAGGCTCGACGAGCGCCAAACCAGGAACGTGGTGCACGCTGCCCTCGACGCCGGGATAACGCATTTCGACACCGCCGAAGTGTATGGGGGAGGCCAGTCCGAGACCTTTCTCGGCAAGGCCTTGGGTGATCGGCGCGGCAACGTCGTCGTAGCGACCAAGTTCGCGCCGCGACCGGCTGATGAGCCCTACCGTGCCGGTCTTCTCCGCAGCCGTATCCTCGAGGGCTGCGAGATCAGTCTCCGCCGACTGGGCACGGACCACATAGATCTTTACTACCAGCACCGTCCCGATCCTCAGGCCCCTGTCGAAGAGGCTCTGGAAGCGTTCAATGAACTGGTCGCCGTGGGCAAGATCGGCCACGTAGGCTGCTCGAACTTTGGCGCGGAACAGATCGATGAGGCGTCACGGATCTCTGCCGAGCGTGGGATGGTCGCATTCGTGGCCGGCCAGATCCACTGGAACCTTCTTGCTCGCGAGGTCGAGAAGGACATCGTGCCGGCGATCCGCCGCCATGGGATGGGTATCGTGCCCTACTTTCCGCTCGAATCGGGCATTCTCACCGGCAAGTACCTGCAAGGGGAACCGTTCCCCGCCGGCTCCCGACTCGCCGCTACACCGCGTTTCGCTACTCGCGCGACGCAGGAGACCTTCTCGTATCTCAGCGAGCTGAGAGCGTTTGCGGAGAAACGGGGGCATTCGCTCCTGGAGCTCGCCATCGGCTGGTTGGCGGCTCAAAGCGGAGTGGCGTCTGTGATCGCAGGAGCGACAACGCCCCAGCAAGTGGCGGCTAACGTCAGCGCCGGAGCGGCCTGGCGTCTTTCCGCGGAGGACCTCACGGACCTTCCGCGCGCGTGAGCTAGGCTGGGCCCGCCGCGCCATTGCGCGTAGCGCGCTTTCTATTCTTCGGTCGCCCTCGCCGGGCGCCGTCGCTAGGTCTTTTCCCCCGTCGGCGAAGGCAAGTGCGGTCAAGGCCGGCGAGTCTTGCGATTCCCGAAGGCAGGCATTGGGTATCGACCCACTATGGGAGTCAAAAATGCCATCTCGATGATGGATCGCGCCGCCGGGGAGGTCCTGGAAAGGACCGTAGAAGGTCACCATCTGAGGCGCCTGCGCAGAGTGGGTTGGCAGAGGATCTTGGATGAGGATGCGACCGGTCTCCGCGCGGGCGGGGATCCCGCACTCCGCGAGGGCAACAGCATCAAGATACACATCGACGGAGCCGAAGTCTTTCCCGCCATGCACCGCGCCATGATGCAGGCGCGGTCGCACATCTACCTCGCAAACTGGTTCGTGACGCCCGACTTTCGCTTGGACGGCGGTGGTCCAGTCGACTCCCCGCGCGACGGCCCGACCATCCGCGAGCTGCTGGCCGAGCTCGCCGGCCGAGTCGACGTTCGGGTGTTGCTCTGGTCCGGTCCTCCCGTCGCCTGGTCGCTCGTCGGACGCCCCGAGATCAAGCGCACTCGCGACGAGCTCACGCGTGGGACGCGCATCCGCTGCTTGCTCGACAGCCACGAGCGCCCGCTGCATACGCACCACGAGAAGATCGTGGTCATCGACGACCAGGTGGCCTTCGTCGGCGGACTCGACCATACGGACCTTCGAGGCGACCGGTTCGATTCGAGCGAGCACCCGCTGCGAAAGGGGATCGGGTGGCACGACCTCGCCGCTGAGGTGCACGGGCCGGCAGCGGCGGACGTATCCGCGCACTTTCGCCTTCGCTGGAAAGCGGTCTCGGGAGAGAGTCTGCCGCCGATCAGGCCGGGTGACAGCGCCGGGAAGCACGACGTGCAGGTGCTGGCGACCATTCCGGAGGTCATCTACCCTTCCGTGCCGCGAGGGGTGTTCCGCATTCTCGAGTCTTACATGCGGGCCCTTTCGTCGGCAAAGCATCTCATCTACATCGAGAACCAGTTCCTCTGGTCTCCAGAGATAGTGGAGGTGCTGCGAAAGAAGCTGATCACGCCGCCCGCGGACGATTTTCGCATGGTCCTGTTGCTCCCGGCCAAAGCTGCCACTGGGACGGACGACACCAAGGGTCAGCTCGGCGCGCTGATCGAGGCGGACCATGACGGCCGCCTGACCGCCTCCACCATCTACTCCCACGCCGGCGATCAGTCGCGGGCTGTGTATGTGCACGCCAAGCTCGCCATCGTCGACGACCGGTGGCTCACGGTGGGGTCCGCGAACTTGAACGACCACAGTCTCTTCAACGACACGGAGCTCAACGTGGCCGTGTACGGCCCGGAGATTGCAAGGACCACCCGCGAGCGCCTATGGGCCGAGCACATGGAGTTGCCCCTGGCGAGCGTCTCCGGCGACCCGGCCACCGTGATAGACGAGTTGTGGAAGCCACGGGCCGAAGAACAGCATCTACGGCGGACCGCGGGCGAGCCCATGACCCATCGGCTGACGAAGCTGCCCCATGTGTCCCGGCGGTCCGAGAGGCTGCTGGGCCCGCTGCAAGGCCTTGTCCTCGACGGGTGATGAAGGCGCGAGGTGAAGACATGACCGAAGAGGGTGCATTGAAGTTCAGCGAGTGCGACCTGGACGACCTGAGGGCGGCGAAGACCAAGCTCGAGCACCCGAGCCTGACGGCTAAGATGGCCGATCTGGTGGGGCGACCGATCGAGGCCGGCTTCAAGCTGCTGCCGAAGAACTGGAACCAGAAAGTGGGTGTGGCGACCGAAGCAGCTCTTCGTAGGGGTCTGGATTTCGCGATCCTGACCATGGGCAGCCGGGATAAGAGGGACGCCCGCAATTGGCTGCATAAGGCGATCGTAGCAAGTTCCGGGGTTGCGGCCGGCGCCGTGGGACTCTACTCCCTGATCGTCGAACTTCCCTTCTCCACATGCGTCATGTTGCGCTCCATCGCCGACATCGCACGGAGCGAGGGCCACGACATCTCGCTCGTGCAGACTAAGCTAGCCTGCCTCGAAGTTCTGGCTCTTGGCGGGACGAGCCCACAAGACGACTCGGTGGAAACCGCGTACTGGACCGTCAGGGGAGCGCTCGCCAAGTCCATGTCGGAGGCCGCTAGTCATCTGGCCGAGAAGGGGCTTACTGAGAGGGGCGCTCCGCCTCTGGCCAGGCTCATCGCGGCCATCGCTTCCCGGTTCAGCAGTGTGGTGACCGAAGAAGCCGCGGCCATGGCGATACCGATCATCGGAGCGGTCTCGGGAGGCATCGTCAATTACTTGTTCATGGATCATTTCCAGGAAATGGCTCGAGGACATTTCGTGGTGATGCGTCTGGAGAAGAAGTATGGCCAGGCACTCGTGGAGAAGACGTACAACGAATTGGTGATCTAGGGCGAAACACGCGTGAAGATCAGCCCTCTTGCCGGAACGCCCGCCGACCCGTCGATTCTCGTCGACGTGTCGCGACTGGTCACGGCGTACTACACGAAGACGCCCGATCCGACCGACCCCGCAGAGCGGGTGGTGTTCGGCACCTCGGGACATCGCGGCTCCGCGTTCGAAGGGTCCTTCAACGAATGGCACATCCTGGCGATCAGCTCAAGCGATCTGTCTATACCGCAAGCAGCAGAAGATAGATGGGCCGCTCTTCGTGGGCATCGACACGCATGCACTCTCGGCGCCCGCGTTCGCGAGTGCGCTGGAAGTCCTTGCGGCAAACGGGGTGGAGGTGATGATATCGGACGGCGATGAGTACACGCCGACTCCTGTGGTCTCCCACGCCATCCTCGACTACAACCAAGGGAGAAGGTCGGGATTCGCCGATGGGATAGTCATAACCCCCTCGCACAACCCGCCCTCCGAGGGTGGCTTCAAGTACGACCCGCCACACGGCGGACCCGCCGAACCCGAGGTGACCGGCTGGATAGAGCAAGAGGGCGAATCGATTCCTCGCGGGCGGCCTCAAGGGGCTGAAGCGTATTTCCTTCGAAAACGCCTTGCGCGCCCCGACCACGCACCGGCACGACTTTCTCAAGGCCTACGTCGCCGATCTGGTGAAGGTGGTCGACATGGGTGCCATCCGCGCCGCGGGGGTCAGGATCGGGGTGGATCCCCTGGGCGGAGCATCTGTCCACTACTGGCCGCTCATCGCGGAGAGCTACGGGCTGGACCTCACGGTGGTCAACGACGCTGTCGATCCCACATTCCGGTTCATGACCGTGGATTGGGACGGCCGGATCCGCATGGACCCGTCCTCGCCGTACGCCATGCAGAGGCTGATCGATCTCAAAGATCGTTTCGAGATCGCTCTGGCCTGTGACACCGATGCGGACCGGCACGGGATCGTGACCCACAGTGCGGGCCTGCTCCCGCCCAACCATTACCTTGCCGTCGGCCGCTCTACTACCTCTTCCAAAACCGGCCGAGTTGGGGCCATTCAGCGGCGGTGGGCAAGACGGTGGTGAGCAGCCGGATGATCGACCTGGTCACAGCGAAGCTTGGCCGGCAGCTCTACGAGGTGCCCGTGGGGTTCAAGTGGTTCGTGGAAGGTTTGCTCGACGGCTCACTCGGCTTTGCCGGAGAGGAGAGCGCCGGTGCCACCTTCGCGCGGTTGGACGGTAGTGTCTGGACCACCGACAAAGACGGCATCGTCCCGGCCTTGCTGGCCGCGGAGATCACCGCGCGCACCGGCCACGATCCGGGCGATCATCTACCGGCAGCTGACACTGCGAGTTCGGCGAGCCGGCGTACGACCGCGTGGAGGCTCCGGCGAGCCCGGAACAGAAGCAGATGCTCGGGCGGCTTTCGCCGCAGCAGGTTGTAAGCAAGGAGCTGGCCGGTGAGCCGATCCAGGCCGTCCTCACCCGCGCGCCGGGTAACGGCGCCTCGATCGGTGGGATCAAGGTGGTAGCTGGCAGCGGCTGGTTTGCGGCGCGTCCGTCCGGGACCGAGGACATCTACAAGATCTACGCCGAGAGCTTTCGGGGGGCCGGTCATTTGCATCGGATCTTGGAGGAAGCGCAGACGGTGGTGAACGACGCGTTGACGGCGGCACGATAGCATTTGCCCCCTTCGTCGTCGCCGGCACGGTGTAAGGTGGCATTGGCAAACAAAAAGCGAGGCGCGAGACATGCGGACGGAAACTGTGACCGATGCCCCTGCCATCTCTGGCCGTGACATGGAGCGCCGCTCGTCGGCGGTGACGTTGTCGGACATGGAAGTGTTCATCTTCCCGGAGCTGATGTACAGCCTGGTGCTGGCAAATATCATGTCGCCGCGGCTCTGGCGGTGGCGCGACGACCCCTGGTTCGCAGGCCTCGATAAGCTGAAGCCGTACCGGCGCATCCTGCGGCTCAAGCAATACATCATGGACCACTACGCCTTCAACCTGGACCTGGATACCTGGGGTCTCACCACCAAGGAACGCGAGATGGCCCGCTTCCGGGATTACGTCAGCCCGGAGGCGCTCTCTCAGTCGAACGCGCTCTTTGGCTACGAGGGCGACAAGTACTACTTCGATATCGACATTCGCACGCACTTCGGCCTGGACAAATATGAGGGCAACACCATCCCTTATTGGAAGACCGAGACCGTGGAGGCGATGGACGCCTTCCGCTTCAAGCCCGGTTACGGGACTGGAGCTGGAGAGTGTGTCTCGCTCGCGGTGTTGTACGCGGCGGCGTTGTTCGTCGTGGCCGGCATCTCGCTGAAGGAGATCTTCCTGATGGCCACGCCACTGCATTCGCAGGATTTCGTGGACGTGGGGGAGGGCATCCTCACCAACAACCGGCGTCTGGTCACGAAGACCATGTGGTATAACGGCACCGCTCTTTCCGCCCAGGCCCGGCGCGCCCTGGAGAACGAGCGGGTCACGGTGGTGGCGCACGAAAGCGGCTGCATTCACATGCTCTATCCGCAGGCCACTATCGACCCATCCGCATATCGCCATTTTGCGTCCAGACTGCGCAACTTCCTGCGCACGCCGCTCTCACCGGAGATCTTGGGGAACTTCGTCCGGCACTCTTGCCAGTTGCAGGCCTGCCTCCAGGTGCGTTGGCACAACTTCGGGGTGGATCGTTATATCGGGGCAGACAAGTTGTTGGCCTACGAGCAGGGCTGCCCCTACCGTTTCAACGACGACACCCGCGAGAAGCTCATGGCCGAGGTCTCCGGAGAGGATTTTGAACCGCATCCCTTGCCAAACCGCCTGGTGCTTGACGACCTGGAAGAATACGTCCGCCGGGAGCATGTGGATATCCGCACACCGGACGGATTCGCTCGTCTCAAAGAGCAGTTTGCCTCGAATTGCGCGGCTGCCGCCGACGCGATAGAGGGCTTGCACCGTTTCGCGCTGGTGGAACCGCGCCTGCCGGACGCGACCACCAAGACCTTCAGCCGCCAACAGCGGCCTCTAGGTCTCGACCCGGGCATGTCTCGCGATCAAGTTCTGGCCCGCCTCGAGGATATCCGCGCGGACAACGAGCTGGCCTACCTGGCCTTCGACGCGTACCGCGACCTTAATCGCGTCGACCCCACTCCTTTCCTAAAGGCCGCCCTGGAGCGCAACCCCGTGTCTATCGCCGGCTCCCTCGACCTGGAGGACGATGCGCTTGTGCAGCGCGTGGAGTCCTTCGCGGACGAATCGATCTACGACGAGCCCGGCCGCCTGGCTCAGCCCGACGAGGTCTGGAACTTCGGCCGCGGCGACGGCGCTGAGAAAGCGCTGCTACTCGCCAACGTGCTGCGGGCACGGCATCCCGACTCCCACCTGAGAATAGATGTGACTTCAAACTCCGTCACCCTGTTTGCGGGCGACTATGTGAACCGCTTCGAGAGTCACAAGGCGTTGAGCAGTCAGACCTGGGACCTGGATCTGTAACCGCGCCTGTTGTCTGAGCGGAACAGTCGGTGTATGTTCGCTCCAACAATCGCACCGCGCGGTTCACATTGTGAACTGTCTTGGTTTCGATCTGACTGTTCCCGGGGCTTCCACTTCTGAGGAGACACGCTCGGAGTCGAGGCCGTTCCACTGTGAAGAGACGTCAAGGAGGTTGTGCTGTGGAAAACCCAATGGGTAGGTTCGTCGACCCCACTTCCGACCAAGAGATGCAACGCCGCTGGGATGCAGTGCGCTCCATGATGCGGGAGAAGAAGATCGACTATCTCGTCATGCAGAACGACGAGGAGTTCATGGGCGGGTCCCTGCGCTGGTTCACCGACTGGACCGCTCGCCATCAGTTTCCCATGACCGTCATCTTCCCCCTGCACGAGGACATGACCGTCATCAACTGCGGCAATGAGCCGCCGCTTCCCCAGGGCTTTCCTCCCAAATGGGGCGCCCGGGGCATCAAGAACAACCTGGGAGACGTGTACTTCCCCACCTTCGGCTTCTCGAAGTACTACGACGGCAAGCTGGCCGTGGATGTCCTCAAGGAAAAGCCCAAAGCCACCATCGGTTGGGTGGAGCCGTCCTTCATCCCCATGACGTTCGCCGGATATCTCCAGGAGAACCTACCGGACGCCACCTTCGTGGACGCCACCGAGTGGGTGGATCTGCTCCGTGCTGCCAAGAGTGAAGAAGAGATCGCCCAGACCAAGGTCACGGCCTCCATCCACGACGCGTGCGTGGAACATCTCAAGGCCACCATCAAACCCGGTATGCGCGATTACGACGTCTACGCCGAGACGCACTACTTCATGAGCAAGCACGGCAGCGGCCGCGGTCTCGTTCTCGTGAACTCTGGTCCGATGGGCACGTTTGCTCCGTTCGACGTCTACCATCTCCAGGGCCGCGTGATCCAGGAGGGCGACCAGCTCTCCGTCCTTAATGAGACCAACGGTCCGGGTGGGCTCTATGCTGAAGCTCTTCCGGGTGTTCTGCGTGGGCTGTGAGCCCGACCAGGAGCTGAAAGAGGGCTGGGCGAACTCGGTCGAGTGCCAGCATCTGATCGCCAAGCACATGGTTCCCGGTGCGAGCTGCAAGGACCTCTACACCATGGCCAAAGACTTCATGGTGGAAAGAGGCTATGTCCCGCCCACCCGTTCCTTCTCGCACGGCCAAGGCTATTCTCTCGTGGAGCGGCCCAGCCTCCGCCTTGACGAACCCTGGGAGCTTTTCGCGGGCATGAATATCGCGGTCCATCCTGTGCTGGTCAAGCCGGGCCGGTTGTGGATCATGTGCTGCGACAACTACATCGTGGGCGACCCGAATGGGGCCGAGAAGATCCACCATTCGCCACAAGAGATCATCCTTCTGTAAGGGCGCGGGCATGGATCGGGAAGCTTGCGTGGCCACGACAGGAGGTTTTGCATGAAGTTCGCGGAGATCGGAAGGCGTCGCCCGCGCGTGGACGGGAGACAGCAGGTAACGGGCGCAGTGCAGTATACCGCCGACCTCCATTTCCCCGGCATGCTGTGTGCCAAGGGCCTGTTGAGTACGGAGGACCATGCCCGCATCCTCGAGCTTGACACGAGTGCGGCTGAGCGACTGCCCGGGGTGCGGGCAGTCGCCACCGCCAAGGACTGTCCGGACAATATCACCGGGCTGATAGTCCAGGATCAGCCGGTCTTTGCCTACGAGAAGGTCCGCTCGCGAGGCGAACCGCTTGCGGTAGTTGCCGCGGATACGGAGGAGATAGCGCTGCAGGCGCTCGAGCTCATCAAGGTGAGGTACGAGCGGCTGCCGGCCGTTTTCGATGCGAGAGCAGCCATGTCCTCGGACGCGCCCCTGATTCACGAGGAGGGCGAGGGGAAATACTGCAGGGGGAACGTAGTGCTTGCCCACGGGCACGAGTGCATGCGCTTGGTGCACGGTGACGTGGAGTCGGCCTTCGCTCAGTCCGACCTGGTGGTGGAGCATTCCTTCAGCACTTCGCCGCAACGCAATGTGCCCCTGGAAGGACATGTCTGCTTGGCCAAGCCCGAAGGCCCCGACCGGATCACGGTCTATTCCAGCACGCAGATGCCGTTCTGGCACCAGCCGGCGTTGGCCAAGGCTCTGGGACTGCCGCTCAACAGGGTCCGCCTGATCGCGCCGCCTCTCGGCGGCGGCTTCGGCCAGAAGGACAACATTACCATCGAGCCGAACATCGCCGTCTTGGCCCTGAAGG
The DNA here is from genome assembly GCA_963772095.1 of uncultured Thermoleophilia bacterium. Lineage (GTDB taxonomy): Bacteria > Actinomycetota > Thermoleophilia > RBG-16-64-13 > RBG-16-64-13 > Chersky-299. The sequence goes on along the minus strand of CAVYVU010000017.1, from coordinate 53,817 downwards.
CAGGCCGGCCCGTGCGTTGGGCTCTCAATACGGCCGAAGACTTCCGCTACGCGTCCACCAAGCTGCCGGTGTACTCCACCTACAAGATGGGCGTGAAAGCGGACGGGACACTTCTTGCCATCCATCGCAAGCACATCACCAATAGCGGCGCCTACGCCTCTCACGGCATCATTATCAGCAATAAGACCACGTTGATCGGGTCGGGCCCTTACCGGATACCGAACCAGCTCGCGGAGACGTGGGTGGTATACACCAATAAAGTGCAGAGCGGTCCTTTTCGAGGCTTTGGCATGTCGCAGCCCACATTCTGCGTGGAGCTGATGATGGACATCATCGCGGAGCAACTAGGCATGGATCCTCTCGAGTTCCGTTTTAGAAACATCCTGCGCGACGGCGACCGAGCTGGGACCGGTCAGAGGGTTCGTGCGGTGGGCATCGAAGCCTGCCTGGAGAAGGTGCGCGATATGGCGGGCTGGGAAGTCGTTCCCGAGAAGTGACGCTGTCTGGCCCGCGCCGGACGGCGCACGGCTGGTAGAATGTGCGCGCGCTCGACACCCGGCATTTTGGGCAAAGGGCCGTACCTCCTCGTGGCTCGGACCTCTCGAGCCCGTGCTCTGGGCTCACTCCTGGCTAGACCGCGAGCTCTGGTTGGCCACGGAAGACTTGCTCCTTCTGTACACCGACGGGGCCATCGAGGCGCGCCGAGGGCGAGTTCTTCGGTGAGGAGGGCCGCGCGCGGGCGCTCAAGCGCAGCCCCGATCTCTCACCTGGATCAGTCCCTGAGGCGGTCCTCGGCCAAAGTCCCGGCGTTTTCGGCTGGGGCGCTCACGGACGATATAGCCATGCTCGCCCTTGGCCTGACGGACGTGCCCGGGAGAGTTGAGAACGAGGCCAGGTCGCAAGAGGAATTGGTGGGGTAGGAACTCCGGTCTGCCTGGTCGAAGGGGCCCTTCCTCAGCACAAGGTCACGAAACTTTCCCCGCGGCCCGCCGCCACCGACGATTTCCGGCAGATGTTTCTAGACTCCATGACCAACTGCTAGAGTCGCATGGGACCGGGCTCGCGGCCACTCATCGGATCGGGCTGCCCCCTGAGACTTATGACCCGTGAACCGCGTCAGACGAGCAACATGGCTGAGGGGTCCCTGAGAGAGGAGCCGAGTGACGAGGAAGGCAGAACGAGAAGCCAGGCCGGTCTTGCCGGGATCAACCCGCGCCACGGACGGCGATCCCCTGAAGGCGCCCGCCGTCAAGGCGCCTACCAGGCAGGTTGCAAGTGGTCTCACCCGCCACCTCCCGCTCCTGGCCCTGGCCTTGCTCGCCCTGATCTGGGGTTACAACTGGGTGGTCATGAAGCAGGGGTTGCGCTACTCCCAGCCGTTCACCTTCGCAGCCCTGCGCAGTTTTCTCGGCGCTGTGACGCTGTTCATGTTGCTGCCTATCCTGCGGAAGCCGCTCAGGCCGAAGGCCCTCGGTCTGACCCTCGCGCTGGGCCTCCTCCAGACCACCGGCTTTGTGGGCCTGGTGATGTGGGCGCTCGTGAGTGGGGGCGCGGGCAAGACTTCCGTGCTCGTCTACACCATGCCGTTCTGGCTGTTGCTCATGGCCTGGATCGTCCTGGGCGAGAGGCTGCACGATCTCCAGTGGGTGGCAGTGGGTGCGGCTTTCTGTGGACTGATCCTCATCCTGGCCCCGTGGCACCTGCAGGGGGGCCTTAGCAGCTTCCTCGCCGTGGCTGGTGGCTTCTGCTGGGCAGCCAGCGCGGTCGTTGCCAAGATACTGCGGCGGCATCATGAGGTGGACCTTCTGTCTCTCACTGCATGGCAGATGCTTCTTGGTTCTATACCTCTCATCTTGATTGCTGCTCTGACGGCCGACAGAGGCCCGGTCTGGTCGGGGACTTTCATCTGGGCTTTGGCCTTCAACGTCATTCTGGCGAACGCGGTGGGTTGGGTCCTATGGCTCTACTTCTTGCACAAGCTCCCCGCCGGTCGGGCTGGGATAGGAAGTCTCGCTGCGCCGGTCATCGGCGTACTTGCTGCATGGATACAACTGGGGGAGCGGCCGGGGCCGAGTGAGGCGGTGGGGATGACGCTTGTCGTAGGGGCTCTCATACTGATGACGGTGCGTGCGATCATTCCTCGGTATGCTGCGAAGCGAGACCCCGACGACGTGGAGGAAGCGGCCGGCCCATGAGGACCCCAGACCAACCGACCGTCGCCCATCTTGCACTGAGGTCACTCGGCGCCCGGTTCATACTGCCCGCGGGGACCGTGGTGCTCGGACCGGAAGAGGTAGACGCACTGCCGGACGTCCAGCGGGCTTTGACCGAAGCCTTGGCGGCACCCATGGGAAGCGAGGCTCTTTCTACCATTTGCGTCGGGAAGCTGAAGGGAAGGGAGAATGCCTCGGCGGTCATCGTCGTCTCCGACAACACCCGGCCCGTTCCCTACGGAGGCCCGTCGGGCATCCTATGGCCGATCGTGCAGCAGCTGATCCAGGCCGGTTTTTCCCCAGCCAACGTCACTGTTCTCGTAGCGTCAGGCACTCACAGGCCGCTTAGCTCTGGCGAGATGGACATGATGTTCGACAGACGAGTCATCCATTCTGGGGTCGGGATCCAGTGCCACGATGCATTCGACCCTAGGTCATTGGATCGCGTCGGGCGAACGACCGGTGGTATCGACGTGATGATGAACCGAGTCTACACAAACGCGGATCTCAAGATCCTCACCGGATTGGTCGAGAGCCACTTCATGGCAGGCACGTCCGGCGGCCGGAAGAGCGTCTGTCCTGGCCTTCTGGGGATAGGCAGTATCAGAGAGTTTCACGGCCCGAAGGTCCTGGCCGACCCGCTGGCCAGAGACTTGAGCCTCGCGGGAAACCCATGCCACGATCTCTCGCTCGAGATCGCCAAGATGGTTCCGGCCGACTTCATCGTCAACGTCACCGCTCGGGATGACGGCGCCGTGGCGGGGGTCTTCGCCGGAGAGATGGAGAAAGCGCATGAGGCCGCCAGCGAACACGTGCGAAGCTATGCCGAGGTCGCGTTTTGGAACGAGTACGACGTCGTCGTTACTCATGCGGGCGAAGTGGGCGTCAACCACTATCAAGCGTGCAAGGCCGCCAGCATTGCCGCGAAAGTCGTGAAGAAAGGCGGCTACGTGATCGTGGTGGCCGACACCCCGGACCCGGACCCGATTGGGAGCGGGTGCTACAAGGCGCTGATGGTGTTGCTCAAGACAATCGGTCCGGATGCCTTCGATCGCCTGATCCAGAGCGCGGACTGGACCTTTGTTCCCGACCAGTGGCAGGTGCAGATGTGGGCCAGGATCTTCCACCGCATCCCGTCCACCAACTTCTTGTACTTCAGCCCGCAGACTTCTCCGAAAGATTATTGCAGGCTGCCCTGCGCCGATATCGGCGATCTGCTGGCCGGTCTGGGCGGGCTCGACTCCGCCCAGCAGGTGGGCGCCTTCGTCGAGCAAGCCGTAGACCTCGCGTGCGGCAAGTCGCTCTCTCGTACTGGGGCGAGGCCCACAGTCGCCTATCTTCCCGCCGGCCCTTCTGGGATACCCACAAAGAAGGACTAGGTGGAGTCGATCGGCGGGACCTGATACGGTTCCAGGGGAGCCCGCCGAACCTGTGCTGTCGTGAAGGGCCCGCGACTCAGATCCGTGGGCGCCTTCCCGCGGGTGTTCGTCACTTACCTGAAGGAGAGCGTTGATGCACGAGAAGATGCTTCAGGAACGCGATGTGATGGTCGTCATGCGAGACGGGGTGCGGATGGCCGCCGACATATACCGGCCCGACGCTCCGGGGACATTCCCGGCGCTCTACACATGTGCGCGGCACAACAAAGACCTGCAACGTCCGGAGATCGCGACGAGCCTCAACGCGCAACCGGCCTGGAGTTCTGTATGGTTCGGCGTTATAGAAGCCGGAGACAGCCGGCGCTTCGTTGCCAACGGCTACGTTCACGTCATCGCCCAGCTCCGGGGAGTGGGCAAATCGGAAGGCACGCCCGGCGAGGACGCTTGGGACCACCACGACATGATCGAGTGGATCGCTTGTCAGCCCTGGTGTGACGGCAACGTGGGCATGGTGGGCATATCGGCCTACGCTGGTGAGCAGTGGCGTGCGGCAGCGCAGCAGCCGCCGCACCTGAAGGCCATATTCCCCTACGACGCATGCGGAGCGTACGGCGGGATGGGAGGCTTTCGCGAGAGGCATCCCGGCGGAGTCATCCAGACCATGGAGTACCACCTCGGCCTCTTCAACGTCGCTCACGGAGCCATGGATCGACCTCCTACCTTGAATCCCGAGGAAGAAAGCAAATGGGAATGGGCCATCAACCATCCCGACTACATGATGTACGCAAACCTATGGAACATCCTGACGATGAAGGGCCAACGGGACCCTGTGCTGTACAGCGCTCTCGTCGATCCTTATGACACGGAAGAGAACGTCACCCGCACCGAGGAGGCGTTCGCAAAGATCAGGGTCCCGTTCTATACGGGCGCGGGTGCCTACGCCTACACCTACAAGCTCCATTTGCAGGGGGCTCAGCATTGGTTCCAGAACATCCACGGAGTTCCCAAAAAGTTCTTGTTCACGGGCCCGGCCCACCTGGAGCGTCCTTTCCACGAATACCACGACGAGATACTCCGGTGGTACGACTATTGGTTGAAAGGCATCGATACAGGCATCATGGACGAGCCTCCAGTCAAGATCTGGGTCATGGGCGCGAACAGGTGGCGTCACGCCGAAAACTGGCCGCTGCCGGAGACTCAATGGACCAGGTTCTACCTGGATAGCTGGGAACGCTTGAAACCCGAGCCGCCTCTGCCGACCGACCAGACTTACGTCGACAGTCCGCCGGACTCTTTCGTTCAGATGCCTCCCACTCAGACCATGAAGATAGAACGACTCCGTTACATGACCGCGCCGCTCGCGGAAGCCACTCTTGTCATAGGGCCCGCCTCGTTGACGCTTCATGCTTCCATCGACCAGGACGACACCAACTGGATCGTGGTCCTCAAGGACGTGGGCCCCGACGTCTCCGTGCAGACCGCGCGCGAGGGAGAACGGTTCGTCCCTAGTGGAATCCCGGAGCGGGAGTTGACGAGGGGCTGGTTGAAGGCGTCCCACCGAGCCGTGGACCCGGCGAGATCCACGCCGTGGGCTCCCTGGCACCCGCTGACCCGGGAGGCCCAGGCCCCGGTGGTGCCCGGCGAGGTGACCGAGTATCAGATAGAGATCCTCTCTACTGCCAACCTTTTTGAAAAGGGGCACCGCATCTGCCTGGACATAACGAGCCTGGACCTCAGCACTGGTGTCGCCGGCGAGACCAATGTGGAGTACATCGCGAACCACGTGTGCAGCAGCAAGACCGTGCTCCATAAGGTCTACCACGATGCGCGTCACCCGTCGTCCCTCCTGCTGCCCGTTATCCCCGTCGGTGAACCGGCCGGAAAGCCGGCCGGTGAACCTGGTAGTGGCGCACAATGACCGCAGGGGATCAGACGCCCCGCGACTCTGCTCGGGAGTCACCCCCGAAGAGCGGAGGCGTCGTAGGCCTAGTCGGCTTCGGGCAGCTAGGCAGTGTCCTGGCCTCGAGACTGCGGGCGGCGGGACATCGCCTGCGTGTGTTTGACCTCGACGTGGTGGCGCAAGGCCTGGCCCGGGAGGGGGGCTTTGATGTTGCGTCGTCTCTGCCGGACGTCGCCTCGGGCGCCGACGTCCTACTTCTATGCCTCCCGGATGCCCTCGCTGTGGAGGAGGTGATCGCGGGAGAGGCCGGGGTCGGCAGCTGGCAACAAGCCCCTTCTGTCTGCGTCGATCTCACCAGCTCCCTACCGGGGGTTACGAAGAGGATGGGCGCACTCCTCAATGCACACAGCGTTGACATGGTCGACGCGCCCGTGAGCGGCGGGGTGGCCGGCGCGCGCGCCGGCACACTCACCGTGATGGCCGGCGGTGACGAAGACCTGGTCGACGGGCTTCGTCCTCTACTGGCGGCGTTCGCATCCAACGTAGTCTGGTCCGGACCGCTTGGCACCGGCCACGCGACTAAAGCCTTCAACAATGCGCTGTCGGCCACCTCGTTCATCGCCACCGGGGAGACGCTCGCCGCCGCACGCATGCTCGGGATACCCGCGGGGCAAGCGCTCGACGCCATCAACAGAGGAGGGCACGGAGTCAGAACAGCGAAGTCAAGTACCCGCGCGACGTCTTGACATGCCGATACGAAGCCGGTTTCCGCCTCGGTCTTCTTTACAAGGATGTCGCTGGCGCATGTCTCATTGCCCGGGAAGAGGGCTTTCCGCTGGTCTTGGTGGAAACCGCCCGCGATGTCCTAGCATATGGGCTTGATCGCCCGGGACCCGGCGGAGACGTCGACGCGTGGTCGGCGATGGACTTCTGGACCAGCGAATAAGGAGAACCTGATGTACAGCGAAAGGTACGAGAAAGGTCTGCAAACGAGACGGGAAGTCCTCGGCAGCGAATATGTCGACAAATCCCTAGCTGCCGCCGACGAATTCACCCAGGAGATGCAGGACTTTGCCTCCGAGCAGGCCTGGGGCGTGGTCTGGACGAGACCTGGGCTCGAGCGCAAGACCCGAAGCCTGGTGACTCTGGCCATTCTCGCCTCGACGAACAAATATACCGAACTCAAGGCCCACACTCGGGGTGCGCTTCGAAACGGGTGCTCCGTGCAAGAGATCAAAGAGGTCTTCCTGCAGTGCGCCGTCTACGCCGGCGTCCCCTCCGGGATGGAGGCCTTCCGGGCGGCCCAGCCTGTCATCGCGGAGCTTAAAGATGGGGGCGGGGCGTGACGCAACGGGTGATCGCCGCCGCCCCAGCTGCCTAATTAGAGTTCGGCGTCGAGGACAGGCTCGAAGTCCTCTTTTCCCACCCCGCAATCCGGGCATTGCCAGTCGTCGGGAAGATCCTCGAAGGGTGTCCCAGGCGGGATGTCCTGCGTGGGATCGCCTTTGTCCGGATCGTAGACGTAATCGCACACCTGACATATCCACTTTTGCATGTTTGCTCCTCCTAGCCTCACAGAGATTCAGGTGCGGTCTACCCCAATGCCGGACGTCTCAAGCCTCGGGCTCGCGAAGTACGCGGCGCGCGTCGTTGGCCAGGCGCGGCGTTTGGCCGGCGCTTCGCCGCCGAAACGGAACCAGACATGGTACAAAGGAAGGGTGATTTGCAACTTCGGCCACCGAGGCCGATTCGAGCCGTCTAGCTTGCGGTGTGGCCCGCGCTCCTCTCGATTCCAATCCGGCAGTTGGCGCACGGGGAATCGTCGGAGACGGATGCGGGTAACAAAGATTCCAGAACTTGTAGATCCTAGCGCCGTGCGCGGCGAAAGGGGTAGACCATAGCACCCAGAAGCCTCGAATCCTCGGCGCAGCAGCGAGATCGGTACCACGCCGACCTCGATTCTGAACCGATGCGTTCGGAATTGCTCAGCGTCGACCAGTTGAAGTATCGCGCTGTTGCGCTCGGGAACGGTCACACCATCGATCGACGCCCGGGGCGCGATAGGCTGCTCGGCCGGTTAGCTGAGAACGAGCGAGCGCTCGTCGCTGCCTACGACCTGGTGACCGCCGCCACCATGGCCGGAGAGCGGGTCATGCCGGCAGAAGCCTGGTTGCTCGACAACTTCTATCTCATAGAGCAGCAGATAGCCGTGGCCCGTCGCGATCTGCCGCGGCGGTACAGTCGACAACTCCCACGAGTCGGTCCTGGCCCGGCGGCTGGTCTTCCCCGGATCTACGATGTGGCCCTCTCTCTGATCTCCCATCAGGATGGTCGGGTCGACAGCGACAATGCCGCGGCTTTCGTCGCTGCTTATCAGACCGCTCAGCCGCTCAATCTGGGCGAGTTGTGGGCTTTTCCGATCATGCTACGGCTGGCTTTGCTTGAAAACATCCGTCACGTGGGGGTGCGGATCGCACGGCGCCGGGAAGAGCGAGACGCTGCCATCGCCTGGGCCGACCGCATGCTGGCGGCGGCTGAGGCCGACCCGAAGCATCTCATCCACGTGCTCGCGGAGTTCGCAGACGCCGATGTGCCTCTGACAGCCCCGTTCGTGGAGGACTTCTACGCCCGTCTGCAGGGCCAGGGGCCGGCGCTCTCATTCATCCAGACCTGGCTGGAGCATCGGCTCTCGGAGCAGGGAATAAGTGCGGTTCAACTCCTGGAGGCGGCCAGCCGGACTGCGGCGACGGATCAGATCTCGATCGCGAACAGCGTGGGGAGCCTGCGTTTCATCTCCGCGATGGATTGGGGGAAGTTCGTCGAGGAGCTTAGCCTGGTGGAGCATCTCCTCCGTCTCGATCCGGCGGGAGTCTACGCGTCGCAGGATTTCCCCACCCGAGACCGCTACCGGCATGCCATCGAAGCCGTAACTCGGGGGAGTGTGAAGAACGAGCGGGACGCCGCCCGGACGGCCGTATCTCTGGCCCAGGCCTCGGTCGAACGGCTGGGAAGCCAGGATCGTACCGCCCACGCCGGCTACTACCTCGTGGGAAAAGGCCGGCCCGCGCTTGAGCGGGCCATGGGCAGCAAGGTTCCGCTTATGGTGCGCACCACGCGGGTCGCACGACCTTTTCGGCTCTTCCTATACCTTGCACCGATCCTGCTGCTCAGCGCGCTGGCCGCGGCTTTTCTTGTGGCCTATGTGGCCACGTTCGACCAGGGTGTCGGCAGGTCCATCTTCTTTGCCATAGTCGGCTTCGTGTCAGCCTCGGCGATGGTCATCCCTATCGTCAATACGCTGATCACCGTCACCGTGCCTCCGCGAGTGCTGCCCCGGCTGGATTTTTCCGAGGGTATCCCCGCGCAGCACCGGACGATGGTGGTCGTTCCGACACTACTCGGCAATGAGGAGGATGTTTCCGACCTGCTGGAAGCGCTCGAGATACGGTATCTAGGGAATCGCGACCCCAACCTCTTCTTCGCGCTGCTAACGGACTTCACCGATGCCGCCGAGCGCGTCCAGCCCGGCGACGAGAAGCTGATCAGCCTGGCCCGCGCCGGTATCGAGGCCCTCAATGTCGCATACCGCGAGGACCGGCCCTGCATCTTCTACTTCTTCCACCGTCCACGGGTGTGGAACCCGCACGATAGGGTCTGGATGGGCTGGGAACGGAAGCGCGGCAAGCTCGAGCAGTTCAACACGCTGCTGCTCGACGCGCGAACGCGAAGCCACGGATCCGACGGAGTCCCGTCCGCGGAGGCCCCACTGGGAGAGTTCGTGTCGATGACTAGTCCCGAGTTCACGGCCTCCTCCGGTTCTGCATTCTCCGACATCATCGGGGACCTGTCGGTGCTCGGGTCGATCAGATACGTGATCACCCTCGACACCGATACGCAATTGCCACGCGACGCAGCGTACACCCTCATCGGAAACATGGCTCATCCGCTCAACCGGCCGCTCTACGACGCCAAGAAAGGCCGAGTGACGGAGGGGTATGCGATCCTTCAGCCTCGTGCCTCTATAAGCCTCACGAGTACGAGCGGTTCGTGGTTCACTCGTCTGTTCGCGGGCGAAGCCGGCATCGATCCGTATACGCGTGAGACCTCCGACGTCTACCAGGACCTATTCGGGGAAGGTTCGTTCGTCGGCAAGGGCATCTACGACGTGGAGGCGTTCGCTCAGGCGGTCCACGGACGGTTCCCGGAGAACTTGGTCTTGAGTCACGACCTCCTGGAGAGCGGCTACGCGCGTTCGGCCCTGGTGACGGATATAGACCTCATCGAAGAGCATCCGGTGAGCTATGCCATGGAGGCCAGTCGAAGACACCGGTGGACACGAGGCGATTGGCAGCTTGCCGGCTGGTTGCTTCCCCGCGTGCCGGGTCCGGAGGGAAAGCGCCGGCCGAATCCACTCTCACTGCTCTCGGTCTGGAAGCTCTTCGACAATCTGCGCCGTAGCCTCGTGCCGGCGGCACTCATCGCGCTGCTGCTGGGGGGGTGGCTGTGGGGCCCTGGGCCCGCTTGGCTCTGGGACCTGCTTGCTGCGGGCGTGTTGTTCCTACCACCGCTCCTGACCACCGCGATCGAGTTGGTGCGCAAGCCTGAGGAGCGAGAATGGCCGGTGCATCTCGTGCTTACCGGCAAATCTGCCATCCGTCCACTCGTGCGGGCATTGCTGTCGCTGGTCCTTCTGCCGTACGACGCGCTGGTCTACCTGGATGCCATCCTGCGCTCCGGCGTGAAGATGCTCTTTACTCGCCGCGGCCTGATGTTGTGGCACATGCCATCGTACCGTCGCCGCAACGCGCGGCGCACGCCCTTTGGTTTCCTTCTCGAGATGTGGGTAGCCCCTCTTCTGGCGATAGTTCTCGCAGTGGTGCTGATCTCGGTGCCCGGTGCCCGCCTATCCGGATGGCAGTTCGCGATCCCGGTGCTGCTTGCCTGGCTGGTCGCGCCCATCGTCGGTTGGTGGATAAGCAAGCCCCTACGCCCGGCGATCGCGGGCTTGACCGTCCAGCAACAGGCGTTTCTGCGGACGCTGTCCCGACGCACATGGCGGTTCTTCGCCGATTTCGTCGGCCCCGACCACAACTGGCTGCCGCCGGACAATTACCAGGAGTATCCGTCTCCGATGGTCGCCCCTCGCACGTCACCGACGAACATGGGGATGGGCCTTCTCGCCAATCTTGCGGCCCGCGATTTCGGATACATCTCCACCGGTGAGTTCTTGCACAAGACCGACCGGGCTTTCAGAACCATGGAGAAACTCGAGCGCTTTCGTGGCCATTTCTACAACTGGTACGACACGCAGACCCTGTTGCCGCTCCACCCGGAGTACATATCCTCGGTGGACAGCGGCAATCTGGCAGGGAGCCTGCTCGCGTTGCGCGCGGGTCTGAGCGAGCTGAGGAACCAGCCGGTGCTGTGCGACCGAGATTTTCAAGGCATTGAGGACACTCTGCTGGCACTGGCCTCCCATCTCCCGTCGCCTGCGGAGCCCGAGGTAGAAAAGCAGATCAAGTCCTTGCAGGGCTTGTTCCACACTGATGTTCCGAGGGGGGAAACAGCCGCGGCCGCGCAGGCGCTGCTGGACGAACTCTGCCTCGCCACAAAGGAACTCGTGGCGAGGCCGTCGGTGGAGGGGGCGGGCGAATTCCACTACTGGGCCCACGCCCTTCATCGCCAATGTCGCAGGTTTCGCGATGATCTAAGGTCGCTGGTTCCCGAGTCCCGGTGTTTCGCCACGGTTCCCACCTTGGGCGAATTGGCTGGGCGAGGGGAGTTGGACGAGGTGATGCGAGTGGCCGCGGCCGACGGGGCGGCCGAAGTGGACGCGCTGGACGGCCAGCCCGGAGCGACCGGAGTGGCCGCGGTTCCCGACGAGCCCAGGCCCTTGTCGACCGCCACGGTCTCCGCGGCGAACAAGCGACTGGAGGAGATCGACAGCCTGATCGCCCGGTGCCACGACCTGGCGGCCATGGATTTCGATTTCCTCTACGATCCGAGTCGAGATCTGCTGAGCATCGGTTACGACATCGGCGAGAGGCGGCGGGACCCCGGTTGGTACGACCTGCTGGCATCTGAAGCCCGCCTCACGAGCTTCCTGCTCATCGCGGAGGGTCAGGCGCCCCAGAAACACTGGTTCGCGCTCGGCCGCCTGCTCACAAGCCATGGTGGTGACATCAGCTTGATCTCATGGAGCGGTTCGATGTTCGAGTACCTCATGCCGCGACTCTTCCTGCCCAGCTACGAGAACACGCTGCTGGATCAGGCCTGCCGGGCGGCCGTCTCGCGTCAGATCGACTATGGACGGCAACGCCACGTGCCCTGGGGCATCTCCGAGTCGTGCTACAACGCCGTCGACATGAATCAGATCTACCAATACCGGGCGTTCGGCGTGCCGGGGTTGGGCTTCAAGAGAGGACTCGCCGAGGATCTGGTCATCGCGCCGTACGCCACGGCGCTCGCCTTGACGGTCGCACCCCGCGAGGCGTGTCGCAACCTGGAGACGCTCACGGCCGATGGTCTTCTTGGCGACTACGGGATGTACGAGGCCGTCGACTATACGCCGTCGCGCATACTCCCGGGGACGAACCATGCTGTCGTGCGCTGCTTTATGGCCCACCATCAGGGGATGAGCCTGCTGGCACTGGGGCATGCGTTGCTCGATGGACCCATGCAGCGCCGGTTTCTTTCGGACCCGCTGGTGCGCACCACTGAGCTGCTGCTTCAGGAACGGGTGCCGAAACACACGGTGACCGTGCACCCACGAGAGGGCGAGACGGCTGAGGCCGGGCGCGTGATAGCAGCGGAGACCGGCGCCATCCACCGGGTGCTCACCGATCCGAACACGCCGCTGCCCGAGATTCACCTGCTCTCCAACGGCCGTTACCACGTGATGGTTACCAACGCCGGCGGCGGCTACAGCCACTGGCGCGACCTGGCTGTGACCCGCTGGCGCGAGGACGTCACCTGCGATTGCTCCGGCACCTTCATCTATCTGCGCGATCGCAGAACAGGCGACTACTGGTCGACAGCCTACCAACCGACGCGGAAAAAGGCCGAGCGCTACGAGGCGGTCTTCGTGCAGGCTCGCGCCGAATACCGCAGACTCGACGATGCCATCGAAGCGCACACCGAGGTCAGTGTTTCGCCCGAGGACGACGTCGAGATCCGTCGTGTCACTCTCACCAATCTGTCCGCCGAGGCCCGCGAGATCGAGGTGACGAGCTACGCGGAAGTGGTCATGGCGCCATTGAACGCCGACCTCGCCCACCGTGCTTTCAGCAACCTGTTCGTGCAGACCGAGATCCTTCCCCGGCATGGGGCCATCCTTTGCCGCCGGCGCCGCCGGACTCCGGAGGAAGAGATCCCGTGGATGTTCCATCTGCTGGCTGTCCCGGGCGTAGTCGGAGGGGATGCCTCGTTCGAGACCGACCGGGCCCGGTTCATAGGCCGGGGAAGGACCGCGGCGAATCCGCTGGCATTCGACGACAACAGACGATCGTCATTGTCTAACACCGAGGGGCCGGTCCTCGATCCCATCGTGGCCATCCGCCGCTCGGTGACGGTACCTTTGGACGAGTCCGTGACCGTGCAGGTGATCTCCGGCGTGGCCGAGACTCGCGAAGCTGCCCTGGCTTTGGTCGAAAAATACGGCGACCGCCGGTTTGTGGAGCGCGCATTCGAGATGGCCTGGTTCCAAAGTCAGGAGGTGCTGCGCCTTCTCAACGTCACTGAGGCGGATGCTCAGCTCTACGGACGCCTGGCCACCTCCGTCATCCACGGGAACGCTTCCAGGCGAGCCCCCGCCAGCATCATCGCCCGTAATCAACTCGGTCAATCGGGACTCTGGCGGTTCGGGATCTCCGGCGACCTGCCCATCGTGTTGGTGCGCATCGCCGAAGTGACGCGTATCGACCTCGTCAGGCAGGCTCTGCAGGCCCACGCCTACTGGAGGATCAAGGGCTTGGCCGCGGACCTGGTGATCTTGATCGAGGACTTCTCAGGCTACCGGGCGGTCCTGCACGACGAGATCATGGCCCTTATCAACGTAGGGCCCGAAGCCGCCGTGTTCGACAAGCCTGGCGGCGTATTCCTCAGGCGCGGGGACGAGCTGTCCGAAGAGGACCGAGTGCTGTTCCAGACTGTTGCCCGTGTAGTGCTTGTCGACACGGCGGAGACGTTCGCCGAGCAGGTGCAACGCCGCCTCCCGGCCGAACGCCTGCCCGGGGCTCTCGAGCCCTCTCGCCAACCGGCCATCGAGAAAGTCGCGCCTCCGGCAAGGCGAGACAGCCTCTTCCACAATGGTCTCGGGGGCTTTACGTTGGACGGCCGCGAATACGTCATCAGCCTGAAGCCGGGGGAGAGCACACCCGCCCCATGGGCGAACGTGATCGCAAGTCCCTACGTCGGAACGGTCGTCAGCGAGAGCGGTAGCGCCTATACGTGGGTGGAGAACGCTCACGAATTTCGCTTGACGACCTTTCATAACGACCCGGTGAGCGACAGCAGCGGGGAGGCGATGTATATCCGCGACGAGGAGACCGGGACCTTCTGGTCGCCCGCTCCTCTTCCCGTTCCCGGCCGGTCGGGCTACGAATGCAGACACGGTTTCGGTTACAGCGTCTTCGAACACGACGAGTCCAAGATCTTCTCGGAGATGACCACGTACGTCGCCATGGACGCCCCGGTGAAGTTCGTGGTGGTGAAGCTGCGCAATCACTCGGGGCGTGATCGCCGGCTGTCGCTCACCGCGTATTGGGAGTTGGTGCTGGGCGAGTGGCGGCACTCCAATCTCATGCACATCGTGACCGAAAAGGATGCCGACACAGGGGCGCTGTTCGCCCGTAACCCCTATTCCCGCCAATGGTCCGACCGGGTGGTCTTCGCCCAAACGAGCGGAGCGAGACGTAGCGTCACCGCGAGCCGCACCGAGTTCATCGGTCGCAACGGTTCTCTGGCCGATCCCGCGGCTATGCGACGAGCGCGCCTGTCCGGCAGGACAGGTGCGGGACTCGATCCATGCGCGGTGATCCAGACCCAGGTCGACCTGGCCGACGGGCAGGAGCAGGACATCGTGTTCGTGCTGGGGTCGGCGGCCGATGTGGACGAAGCCCAAAGGTTGATGCAGCGGTTCAGTGGCCCTGCCGGCGCCCGTCAGGCACTGGAGGCTGTGTGGGCGCACTGGAGCCGTACCCTGGGCGCGGTGTACGTTGAGACTCCGGACGAGGCTTTGAACGTCATGGCCAACGGATGGCTGGTCTACCAGACGCTCTCCTCGCGGATTTGGGGTCGGAGCGGCTATTACCAATCCGGCGGTGCCTACGGTTTCCGCGATCAACTGCAGGACACAATGGCCCTGATGCACGCCTCTCCCTGGCTCGCCCGCGAGCAGCTCGTGCGGTGCGCCGGGCGTCAGTTCCGTGAGGGCGACGTGCAGCACTGGTGGCATCCTCCCGCGGGGCATGGGGTACGGACCCATTCGTCCGACGACTATCTCTGGCTGCCCATACGCGACGTGTCGCTATGTGTCCTCGACCGGCGACACCGGTGTCCTCGACGAGTCCGTGGCTTTTCTCGAGGGCCGGGAATTGGGCCCCGAAGAGGAGGCCTACTACGATCTTCCGCAGCAGTCGACTGACGTCGCCACGCTGTACGAGCATTGCGTGCGTGCCCTCAAGCACGGCCTGCAATTTGGGCGCCATGGATTGCCGCTGATGAAGACCGGCGACTGGAACGATGGCATGAACCTTGTCGGACGTGCACGGCAGGGGAGAAAGCGTCTGGCTGGCCTGGTTCCTTTACCACAACCTGCAGCTGTTCGCGGAGCTGGCGCGGAATCGGGGAGACGACGGAGGCTGGCCAAGTGTGCGCCGGGCAGGCCGAGGAACTGCTGGGCCAATATCGAGGCCCATGCGTGGGATGGCGGCTGGTATCGGCGGGCATACTTCGACGACGGCACCCCCCTCGGTTCGTCGGTGAACGACGAATGCCACATCGATTCGATCAGCCAGAGCTGGGCGGTGATATCGGGCGGCGGGAGACCCAGGGCGAGCCCGCGAGGCCATGGCGGCGGTGGACAAGCTCCTGGTGCGACGCGAGCGCAGGCATGATCCAGCTGCTCGAGCCGCCGTTCGACACATCCGACTCTTGAGCCCGGCTACATCAAGGGGTACGTGCCCGGCGTGCGGGAGAACGGCGGCCAGTATACCCATGCCGCGATCTGGGCCGTCATGGCGTTTGCCATGATGGGCGACACGGAGCGCGCGTGGGAACTGTTCGCCATGCTCAATCCAGTCCACCACGGCGGACCGGCCGGAGCTGAGCGAACTCTACAAAGTGGAGCCGTACGTCATGAGCGCGGACATCTACGGTGCGCCGCCGCATACGGGACGGGGCGGCTGGACCTGGTACACCGGGGCGGCGGGCTGGATGTACCGGCTGTCGTGGAGACACTTATCGGTGCTCCAGTCTGGACGTGGACAAGTCTGCGCACTCACGCCGTTGATCCCGGAGCACTGGGAGTCGTGCAAGATCCATTATCGGTATCGCGAGACCTTCTACCACATCACCGATCACGCGAGTCGCGAAGACGCCTGAGGCTGAGCGGGTCGCGAAGATGCCGGAGCCCGCGGTCCGAGGCAAACTGGACGGAGTCGGCCTGGGCAAGGAAGGGACGCGTGTCACGATCCCGCTCGTGGACGATCGTCGGGACCATTACGTCGAGGTAGAGTTGGCATAAGGTGAGCTCCTTCGCCGACCAAAGCGTAAGCTGGTGCCATCTGAAAGGAGAAGCGATGAGCGCCAAGTGCATTGAGATGCGCTTCCGATGAGAGCCATGGCCATCAACGGCAGCCCGCGGAAGAAGTGGAACACGGCGACGCTGCTGGAGAGCGCTCTGCGCGGTTGCGAGGATGCCGGCGCGGAGACCGAACTTCTGCACCTTTACGACTACACCTACCAGGGCTGCACCAGTTGCTTCGGCTGTAAGCGTCTGGGTGGGAAGAGCTATGGCCGGTGCAACATGCGCGACGAGCTCAGCCCTCTTCTGGACCGTGCGTCCGACGCCGATGTGTTGATACTGGGATCGCCCTTTTATTTCCACACCGAGACGGGGGAGATGCGTTCGTTCATGGAGCGTCTTCTGTTCCCGTACCTGACGTACACCCCTGACCACGCCTCCATCTTTCCCCGAAAGATCCCGACTGCCTTCATATACACGATGAACGTCCCCGAGGAGCACATCCCCGCCTTCCACCAGGACTCGAGTGCCGCCGCTTCCCAGGCCATCATGACCCGCATCTTCGGGAGCTGCGAGGTCCTGTTGAGCACGGATACCTACCAGTTCGACGACTACTCCCAGTACTTGTCCACTGCCTGGGATCCGGACGCCAAGGCCGCACGGCGCAGGGATGTGTTCCCGCGGGATTGCGATCGGGCCTATGAGCTGGGGACAAGACTTTGCTCATGATGCGCGGGAGACGTTTGCGCCAACTTCGGAATGATGGGTGCCGGCGAGCGCGGCCGATAGGGACGTCCGCATGAAGCGCCTGCTGGACATGTGGCGGACTCCGGTCGGACGCGGCTACCTCATGCTTGCCGTGATGTCGGCCGCATTCGGTCTGGCTTATTATGCCAACCAGGCCATACTCACCAACTATTTTCAGGGCGTCTTGCATCTCAACGGGCCGATGTTCGGCTACATCACGGCAATCCGCGAGATCCCGGGCTTCTTTCTCATCTTCCTGACCGCCCTCTTCTACCGTCTCTCCCAGCAGCGGCTCACAGCCTTCGCGCTCGTGGCCCTCGGTGTCGGGCTTGGCGGCTTCGCCCTGGCAACCAACTTCTGGACGGTCATCCCGTGGGTGATCATCTCAAGCGTAGGCTTCCACACGGTCTTGCAGACCCAGTACTCCCTCGGCATGACCCTCACCGAGGAGTCCGAGAGCGGCAGCATCCTGGGCAAGATGGCGGCGTACGTCCAGGGCGGGGCACTCGCCGGTACCGCGATCATCCTCTTCATCTTCCTGTTCAAGCTGTCTTCGTTCCATCCGGTGTTTCTCGCGCTTGGCGCGATATCCCTAATCGCCGCGGCCGCGATCGTGGGCTTCCCTCATCTGCACCAAGGGAAGCCCTCCAAGGCCGTGCTGGCGCAACGACGCTTGGTGCTGCGGCGTGACTATCGCTACTACTACTGGCTCAATGCGCTGGACGGAGCTCGACAGCAGTTGTTCTTCTCTTTCGGCTTGTGGGTGCTCGTCAATCACTTCCATCTGAGCGTGGCCTCGATCTGCATCGTACTGCTGGCGGCCGCGGTGGTGGGCATGGTCTCGTCGTCATGGGCCGGCCGGATGCTCGACCGCTACGGCGAACGCCGCACGTTGTCCGTCATCAACGTGGCCTATATCGTGGCCTTGGGCGGGTACGCTTTGGCGAACAACGTCATCCTCGCCTGCATCTTCTTTGTGATCTATTACTTCATCACACCGCTGTCGCCCATCGGGGCAGCCACGTACCTGCGCAAGATCGCAGTCCCTGAGGACATACCTCCGAGCCTCGCCATGGGGGTGACCTTCCTGCACGCCACCGCGATCGTCGTGCCTGTACTGGCCGGGATCGTGCTCAACTTCGTGGGCTACCAAGTGCCGTTCTTCATCGCCTGTGGCTTCGCCTGCATTGGGATCGTGATCATCCTTCGGCTCGATCCCCGCGCCCAGCGTTCCGCGGCGCGTGTAGCGCTGGACGCTGAAAATGACGTCCTTCGAGCCGCATCGGCAGAGGGAGCCGCGGTGATGGCCGGCGTCGAGAGCGGCACTGTCCTGCTGGCTCCCGATGGCATCGAGGCGTCGGTCGCTACTGACGCCGCGCGCTCCCCCTTTGAGCGGACCGGAGGATGCGACTAGCCAGTTTGCGCTTTTGACGCCACGCATGCTATTCACGTTGAGCGGCTTCAACGCCTAAGGAGTGGAGGAGGTTTCAGGTGGGATCCTATTCCGTGTTTCAGGGCACGATCGCAGACATGAGCTGGCCGGCCGTGGAGGCGGCAGCGGCAAGGAAAGCCGTGATGCTGGTCCCCATCGCGGTCATCGAGCAGCACGGGCCTCACCTGCCCCTGGCCACGGACACGTATGGGGCGTATCTGCTCTGTTCACTGATGAGGAAGGAGCTCGATCGAGTCCGGGGTGGAAACGGTGATGGCACCGCCTTACTACTTCGGCATGAATCCCACCACCGGTATGTTCCCCGGGTCTCTGGGCATCAGTCGAGGGACGTTCGTCGCGGTGCTCAGCGAGCTGTTGGCCGAGTATGCCAAGTGGGGATTCACCCGGCAATTCATCCTCAACCATCACGGCGATCCCACCCACAACGACGCCATCATGGAAGCCATCCGCGCGGTGCGGGCTCAAGGGGTGGATGCGATCTACACGATGGGCGGTTTTGTCCGTCAGTTCATCGAGGAGGCCTATACCTCCGCCTTCCACAAGCCTCTGCCCTTGCCGCCCGAGGCCCTGTTGCAGGCCGACGATTCTGAGGCCACCAAAGCGGCGCGAGAACGGCTCGTCCGGTCGGACCTGCACGTTCACGCCGAGGAGTTCGAGACCAGCATGATAATGCGCTGGTATCCGGACGTGCTCGATAAGAGCGTCGAAGCGGCCACGCTGCTGCCGGTGCTGCCGTCTCCTGAAGAGTTCGACGAAGCCATCCAGAAGGGCAAGTGGAGGGAGCTCTTTCCGCTTGGTTACATAGGCGACCCTTCCGTGGCGACTCGGGAGACGGGCGAGCTCTATGCCCTCGAGGCGAGCGACATGGCGAAGGCTATCGTGGCGTTCATGGCGAGAAAGGGATAAGGAGACGCCTTCATGAACAGGGAAGAGCTTGTCCGAGTCGCCAAAGGTGAGTCGCCGGCAGACTCGGTGATCGCGAACGGAAGGCTGGTGAACGTCAACAGCGGTGAGATCTACGCGGCGGACGTCGCCATCAAGGGTGGCCGTGTCGCCGCCGTTGGCGATGTAGCGTACGCCGTCGCCGCCGAGACCCAGGTCATCGACGCCGGCGGCCGGTATTTGTGCCCGGGTCTGATCGACGGGCACATCCACGTGGGGGGCTCCCAGTTCTCTATGACCGAATTCGCCCGAGCCGTCATCCCTCACGGCACCACCGTCATCTCCACCGATTTCTACGAGATCGGGGTAGTCGCGGGGCGGAAAGCTATCCGTTTTGCCCTCGATGAGATCAGGGCGACTCCCCTGAAGGTCCTCCTCAACATCCCACCGCATCACTATCTTGGCCATGGTCCGCTCGGCAATACCGACACCATCGGGCCGGAGGACATGCTCGAGATGCTTGCCTGGCCGGAATGCATCGGTCTGGCCGAGTGGAACGTGTTTCTCTGGGATCTGCCCATCGAGGGAGTGCGAAAGGTGACGGAAGCCGCGTGGCGGATGGGGAAGCTCATCGGCGGCCACTTCGGCCAGATTCCCGCGAATCTTGCCAACGCCACGACCGCCCTCGGCATATACACTGAACACGAGGCCGTGTCCGCCTCCGAAGCCATGGAGCGCATCCGTGCAGGGGTCCACATTCAGGCCCGGGAGGGATCGGCCGGCAGAGACCTCAAGCAGGTGGTGAAGGCGATCACCGAGCTGGGGGCCGATCCTCGACACTTTGCGTTTTCGACCGACGAGCAGGAAGCCGACTCCATTGCGCTCGACGGCCATGTGGACCACAAGGTCCGCAGCGCCATCCGGTGTGGGGTGAGTCCTCTGGTCGCCGTCCAGATGGCGACTCTAAACGCGGCGGAGTACTTTCGGGTGAGCGACGATATGGGGAGCATCGCTCCCGGTAAGATCGCCGACATAGTGCTCGTAGATGATCTTGCCGACTTCCGAGTGACGGCGGTCATCGCCGACGGCAAGCTCGTGGCTCGCGACGGGATCTATCTCGGCGAGATGCGAGCGCCGGAGTATCCGGACTACTTCTTCAACACCATCAAACTCCAGAGGATGACGACCGCCGAGGACTTCGCGGTCCGTGCGCCGGCGGGCTCGGGAGCCCGGGTGGCGGTCCGGGTCATCGGGGTGAACCAGGGGAGCCTCGTGACGGAGGACCGGTGTCTCGAGCTGCCGGTGAGCGACGGGCTGGTCCTGGCCGATCCCGGACAGGATGTGCTCAAGATCGCCGTGCTCGACCGCCATGAAGCCTCCGGGCGCATCGGCAAGGCCTTCGTCCAGGGGTTCCGCATCCAGGCGGGCGCCATCGGCTCGTCGTTCAACCCGGGGCAGATGAACCTCATGGTCGCCGGTACGGACGACCGCGACATGAGTCTCGTGGCCAACCGGATCGCCGAGTTGGGAGGCGGCTACGTCGTGGCCCGCGACGGCAACATCCTGGGGGAACTGCCCATGCCGCTGCTGGGGCTCTTCGCCGAAGAACCTGCCGAAAAGGTGGTGGAGAGACTGGGAGGCATCAACCAAGCCATCAGAAACGAGCTAGGCACCGATTTCCCCGGTCTTCACACGGCTGTCGCCTTCGTCTGCTTAGCCGTTTCCATCCCCACGCTCAAGATATGCGACCGGGGCTTGGCGGACGTCCGGAAGATGGAACTGGTGGATATGTTCTTGTGATCGGGTGTGACTGACCGCTGCCCTGAGAGGAGACAAATAGTGTGCGCAGAATCGTTCGTCCCGGAAAAGGTGGCCAAAGTGGACCACCCGATGGCGGAGGCCAAGCTTGCCATCGATGCTGGGAGATACGCGGAACTCGCCGTTAGCCTCGGCGCCACTGCCGCCAGGGCCATCCCCGCCTCGGAGGTGGTCGTCGACGACCGCGTTTCTTTCAAATGTCGCATACCGAAATGCTGGGAGTACGGAATCTGCGCGAACTGCCCGCCCAACTCGCCGAGCCCCGACGAGATGAGGCATCTGGTGGGCCAATACGAGCAGGCGATCGCCTTCAAGATCGACGTGGCGCCGGAGGTGCTGCTCAGAGGCCGCGACGACAAAGAGCGCGTCGGCGCCTACCGCAAGGTCTTCGAGATCGTGGGGGGCGTTGAAGCGGCCGCCTTCTACGACGGGCACTACTTGTCGGTGGGGTTCGGCGCCGGCAGTTGCAAGACGGTCCTCTGCGGAAAGCAGGACTGTGCAGTGCTGAAGCTGGAGGAATGCCGCCAACCGCTGAAAGCGCGTCCTTCCATGGAAGCTGCCAGCCTCAACGCGTTTCTGATCGCCGAAAAACTCGGGTGGGCGATGTATCCGATCGGCCGGTCGCTGGGCCCGGAGTGCGCGGCCTCCGGGGCGGTCATGGGGCTGGTCCTTATCGGCTAGCGCCGCCCCTCGTCTGGGTCTACCCGGTCCCCTCCGGGGTCGGACCTCGCGTTTCGCTCGAGGGGGCGAGCGGGCCTTGTCCCTTGCTAGAAGGGTCGCATCGCCTGTCCGGTCTGAGGCGCGTGTCGCCGAAGCGCCTTATCTCGCTGGGAGTCTTCGGGGGACCGCCCGGCAGATTCTCGAAGACCGGGGCATTCGCCAGCCCGCGGGCGTAGCACGCGCCGAGCGCCTGCGTGTCTTCCTGGCACTCGCGCAGCATCTTCAGATACGGATAGCATCCGAGCACGCCGTACTGCCGGGCGCGCAGGACCTCATCGAGGTTGAGCGTCACCCAGGTGAAAGCCTCCGTCGACTCCAGTTCCTCGAGGACCCTGCCCTCCGGGTCGCAGACGTGGGAATGCCCCATGCCCTCCGGCGCGCACTGGTTCACGCTCACCATGAAGCATTGGTTCTCGAACGTCCGCGCCTGGGTGATGGAAACCCCGTTGCGGAGCCCGCCGATGAAGAAGCCCTGGCAGGTAGGCTTCAGGATGATCTCGGCTCCGTTCAGCGCCAGGTTGCGGGCCGGCTCGGGGATCTGGACGTCGGCACATACCATGATCCCGATCTTCCCACCCCTTCGATCTCGTACACCGGGAAATTCGTTGCCTCGCAGCGAAGGCTCGAAGGGTTGTGGAACAAAGACCTTGCTGTACTTGAGGACGATCTCCCCCGCAGGCGAGATCAGGAGGGCGGTGTTGTACGCGCCGCTTTCCCCCTCGCGTTTTTCGATCACCGTGCCCGGACACAGCCACTTGCCCAGCTCCTTGGCCTCCCTGCAGAAGAAATCGGTGGAGGGGCCTGGGATCGTCTCGGCGAGAGCGGGCCAATTCGGAGGATCGAAGCCGGCTATGAAGGTTTCGGGAAAGACGAATAGGTCGACCGTGGGATTGAGCCCCGAGATCAGTCGCAGGTACCAGTCCATCGTCTCCCGGTTCTCGGCCTTGCGTGACTCGAGATCGGGATTCCGGGTGTTGGAGGCGACTTGCACCAGGGCGATATTGAAGAACTTCGACATTCCGACCCCCCCGTCAGCGACACAGTTAGCCAGAAACCCAGCCCGGACGATCTTGTCGGGTCCCCCGTCCGGGCGAAAAGCACCAATGCGCCGTCTCGGACGGGGACTCGATCTCCTCGCGGTTGCGTTACATCTGACCCGTACGACCCACCATCCCGCGATGCTCCAGGTAGCGCAGCACCATATCCCGATACGCGTGAGCCACGGCACGTGGCGTGTTGCCCAGTAGCCTCTGCTCGATGTTGTCGACGAAGGTCTGAGTGTCTTCTTCGCTGGTCAGGTCGTTGCCGATCATCAATCCGACTATCCACCGCTTACCCACCTCGGCCAGCAGGGTGATCGAGGCATCGAGGATACGGTGAGTATTCGGGTCGACTTCGGCCGCGATCGTCAGCGAGTCGTAGAGTTTGCCGGCTCCGCCCTTGTGAGACAAAAGAGCATATCCCACGGCCAGGATCGTTCCCGAGGTCTTCGGGTCATCCGGCATCATTCACCTCCGTCGATGTGGCTCTCGGCCGCACAGCCACCGGTTGCGCGCGATCGCTGCTCACTCGTCGACGATGGCCACCAGTCTGACCATGGACCCATCGCCTTTCTCCCAACGGATAGGAAAGCCCGCGATGGTGACGCGCTGCCCGAGGACCTCGTCGATGTCGCCACCCACGTTCTCAAAGCCCATGACGTGATTGCCGAGAAGGATACGGTGGACCGGTTCCCATTCGGGATAGTCGTCGATCACCTTGCGACCGGTCTCGCGCTCGTAGTCCTCACAGACGTCGGGAAGCAGAGGCCCTCCCGGTCCGTGGGGGCCGATGGCCGTGGACAGCGGGTGGTCGAGGGCCTGTTGGTCGACACCCACGGCTTTCACGCCCTTGGCGACCAGCCACTCGCCGGCGCTGCGCACAAGGCCCGGGGAGTACGCGAAGTACTCTTTGTCGTCGCTGTACTTGGCATGCATGTGCGTATGGATGATGACGATGTCGCCTTTTTCGATCTTGGGAGTGGCCTTCTCCAGGTCCTCGGCCGTGATGTTGCCGAACCGGCCCTTATTGGGGATGTCGACGATGACGCCGGTCCCGTAATACCAGTCGAGCGGAAGCTCGTGCGTGTAGAGTTCGCCGGCGATCACGTGCACCGGCGAGTCCGCGTGCGTCGCAACGTGCATGGGGGCACTTATCCACTGAGTGAACACGCCGTTCCTGGCGTGATAGTGCATGCGAGAGATGCTGATGTCCGGGCAGTACGGCCACAGAGGCGCGTTGAAGCCGAAGGGTTGGCTGAGATCCACCAGTTTTGTCATCCGAAGCTCTCCTTCTCGATCCAGGGTTTACGGCCCGCCGCGTGAACGCCGGGCTAGGTGCCTCCGCTCTTCTCCGCCTTCAACTTATCGATGTATTCGAGCCAGGCCGGCTCCTCCTGGGCCATGCGCTCCCGGACGTACGACTCCATCTCGTAGTGGTCCTCGCGGTCGATGATCGCCCACAACACGTGAGGCTCGAGGGGAGGACAGTTGCCCACCCAGTGGCCGACGCCTTTGCCGCGGAACCGCTTGAGGCAGTCGCCCACGAGGATGACGTCATTGGGATCGACGTCTTTCGGCATCTCATCGTCGCGCTTAGCCCCCACCAGGATGGTGCATCCGGCATTCTTCTCGTACTCGCCGAGGGCCTTGAGCTTTTCCATGGTGAACGCCACCAGGGCTTCGCAGCTCGAGCAGGCGCCTCTGGTATCGAAGTGGTATTGGGGCCAGGTCTCGAAGCCCTCCAGATAGGGGAACCAGAGCTGCTTGAAGACCTCGTCGATGCTGCGTCCCCGTATCTCGATCTCGTCTTCCTCGAACTTGCCCAGTCCCCGTTCCATGGCCGCCGAGAAGTAGGCCACCTTGTCGAGGCCCAGTCCCACCATCCGGCAAGCGGTGGCATCGAGAGCCACCGGGTCTTTCGACCCTACGAGGCAACCGAAGTCTGTGGGGAGCGTGGTGTGCGGGCCGAAGCCTTCCGCCGGACGGATGAGATCAGCGATGGAAAGATCGGGCCGGATGACCGACCACACGTCCATCATGGCCGCCGCCAGGTCGGTCTGGTGCATCTGCAGGTGCACCGCGTCCTGCACCACTCCCTTGAGGTTCTTGAGGGCGCACGTGAAGACCATGGAGGCGTGGCTCTTGAAGATGGGCAGATTGACGATGTGCTCCGCTTCCAGCAGGAAACGAGGCAGCTTTACCCTCTTGAGATTGGAGCGCGCGTCCCGGATGGGGATATTGATAAGGTCTTTCTCGCGTTTTATGTCGATGATGCGAGCCCCCGCATTCTCAGCCGCCGCACCGATCCCGCTCGCTTCGAGCACGCGCAGCGTATCGCAGCCGATGGCCGCGGCCTCCGCCAGGATGATCTCCTTGGGCCCGGCCTTCTTGACCTCGTTGATCACCGCCGCCACCACCGCCGGACTGGTGTTCACGCTGGTTTCGGGCCCGGCTGGATGACCGGCGTTCGGCTTTATCACCACCGTGCTCCGGGGCTTTATCAGATTCTCCACTCCGCCCAGAAGCGAGAAGATCTCCGCAACCATCTTTTCGGGGTCGTCCCCTTTCGAGATGGCGACCACGGATTTCCTGGCCACCGGCCCATTCATGACATCACCGGCCATTCCCTGACCTCCCGGACGCGCCGCGTCTCACCATGCTGCATTCCATCATGCTTTCAGTACCATCATGACGGCTTGGCGCTGGAGGCCGCAACCCGCGCGAGGTAATCGAGGAGGCGCTCGCGCAAAGCCCTCATCTGTTCAGGCGTCCATTCCATGAAGCCCTTGCCGCCGGTCTTGAAGCCCAACTCGCCCTTCTCGACCTTCTCCTTCAAGAGCGGGGAAGGCTCATGAGAGTCTTCGAGGTATTTGAGCACGTAGCTGTGGATGGCGAAGGTCATGTCGAGTCCACCACTGTCCGCCGTCTCCAGGGGAGCGAACACCGGTAGCCGCATACCGAAGCCGTACTTGATCGACTCGTCCACGGTCTTCGCGTCGGCTATGCCGCGCTCCACGATCGAGATCGCTTCCCGCCACAGGGCGTGCTGGAGCCGGTTGGCCACGAAACCGGGGACGTCCTTCTTGACCAGCACCGGATGCTTCCCGATTTTCCACATAAGCTGCATGGTCAGGTCGACTGCCCAATCTGCCACCTGCTCGGTGCGGACGACTTCCACCAAGGGGATGAGGATCGGCGGGTTCCACCAATGAGTGCCGAGGATGCGCTCCCGGTGCTGGGACCTGCTCGCTATCTCGGTGATGCTCATGACGGACGTGTTCGTGGCCAGCACCGCATCGGGCTTCGCCGCTTGATCCATGCTCCTGGAACAACTCTTGCTTCAGACTCCAGGTCCTCGAACACGCACTCAAGGACGAAATCGGCGCCGTCCAGAGCCTCTTCCTGGCTTTGAGTTGGCTGTACCCGAGCCACGATCGCGTCGATGTCTTCCTTCTGTCCCACGCCGCGCTCCGCCAGAAAACCCAGGTCGTGGCGGATGGTCTCCACGGCTTTGGCCAGTGTCTCCAGCTTGCGGCTCTGCAGAGCCACCGGATATCCGGCTGCGGCAAAGACCTGCGCGCAGCCGCGCCCCATGGCCCCGCCACCGATCACGGCTATCTTGCGCACTCGATCGATACTACCTAGGGCCTTGTTCTCGTCAGTCATGTTCCTCTCCCGTGGACGGGTTTTACAGCGCGGAGTGCCAAGAGGGCTCAGTCACAAGCCGATAGGCTCTTGCCACAATAAGTCATATCGGAGCGGACCACGGCATCAACGTAGAGACCGGGGGTGTGCACATTCTCCGCGGCGATCTCTCCCGGATTGTAGAGGAACTCCACCTCGGCGATCACGTACTCGGCACAGGTGGCGCACAGAGGGTTGAAGTTGCGGGCAGTCCCTCGATAGCTGAGGTTGCCCCAGGTGTCGCCGATGTGCGCACGCACCAGTGCCACGTCGGTCCGGATGGGCCGCTCGAGCAGGTACTTCACACCGTCCACTTCCATCATGCTGCTTGCCTTCGGCAACGGACGTGCCCACGCCGGTGGGGGTCAGGAAGCCTCCCAAACCCGCGCCTCCGCTCCGCAATTGCTCCGCCAACGTACCCTGCGGAGTAAGAACGACCTCAACCTCGCCGGCGAGGAAGGCCGATACCACATCGGGAGTGGTACCGATGTGGCTCACAATCAGCTTGCGCACCTTGCCCATCTTTACGAGTTCGACGATGCCTCTATCCTTGTACCCTCCACAGATAGAAACGATCGTAAGATCTTTGACTCTTGTGTCTTTAAGGGCTCGGAGCAGCGTGAGCGG
Source organism: uncultured Thermoleophilia bacterium (assembly GCA_963772095.1). GTDB lineage: Bacteria > Actinomycetota > Thermoleophilia > RBG-16-64-13 > RBG-16-64-13 > Chersky-299. Next base: position 26,610 of record CAVYVU010000017.1, on the reverse strand, counting down.
ATCCCCCTGGGTGAGAAACCCGCCCACCGCGAGACTCATCCCCGATTCCACTCGGGACACTGCTTCTTCCAATCCCACCACTTTGTTCTTTGGCATCGTGCTCCTTGCGCGGCGCTCCTGGACTGTCGTGGTCTGCCGGCCGTTTGGCCCTACCCCTTCCACATCCCGATATCGCCCAGATTCTGGTCCTTCTGGGTAGCGTCGAAGGGTCCCAGCTTCTGGGTGAGGTATCCGGCCTTCTCGATGAGCAGGGTGTAGGTGCCGTCGGAGAGGTCCTTGAGCCAGAAGTCGCCGTAGTTGTCGGTCGTCGGCTGCGCACCGTGTCCCCGGTCTCGGTGTTGGTGGCGGTGACGGTGGCCCCTTGGTGCACTCGTCGGCCTCTTTGTCATAGACCGCGCCGGCGATCCACTTCTTGGGCAGGTTGCAGGTAGTAGACCCGGGGACGGGTGGGAAGCTCGGGCTTGAGAAGCTCGGCCCGGGCGATCAGCTCCTTGAGGTCCGCTTCCTCCCCGAAGGTGAAGGCCCCGGTGGGGCAGGCATCCGAGCAGCGGGTCTCGGTCCAGCCCTCGTCCAAGAGATGAGCGCAGAAGGTGCACTTCTGGGCGATGTTGAGGTCGTCGTTGAAGTAGATGACGTTCTCGTAGGGACAGGCCTCCAGGCAGAGCTGGTTGCCCCGGCACTTCTCGGGGTCGATGATGACGATGCCGTCGGGGCGGCGGTAGATGGCTTCTTGCGGGCAGGCCTTCATGCAGGGGGCATCTTCGCAGTGCTGGCAGATGGAGTGGTGGTAGGTGACCATCACCTTGGGCACGGTGCCTCGCTCCAGGTTTATCACCTTGTTCCAGAACTGGCCGGTGTCGGGCTGGGGTCTGGCGATGGGGGTCCAGTCGTTGCCCACATGCTCGTCTTTGCAGGAGACCTGGCAGTTGTGGCAGCCGTTGCAGATGGCGAGATCTATGACCATGACTTTGCCCATTCTATTCACCTCCCATGATGCAGGCTTCTAAACCGGGTCCGGCGCAGGGATGGAAAGGCTTGCGAAGGCTTCCGGATACTTGGCTCTGAGGGCCTCCATGTCGGTCTTCTCCACTTCGGCCAGGAAGCCGGAGACGGCGTGGCCGGGGGCGTTCTTGGAGAGTGATGTTGCGGGGCACGATGGTGTTGATGGCCCCACCTCGGTCGATGCACTCCGGGCTCGATGGGGTCCCACTTGGCTCCGTGGTCGATGCCCACCGCTCCGGGCATGATGCGCTCGGTGACGTAGGCGCCGGCAAGGACCGTGCCGCGGTCGTTTATGATGCTGACGATGTCGCCCTTCTTGATGCCGCGCGCTTCTGCGTCCACCGGATTGATCCACAGCGGCTGGTACTGATACCCGTCTGAGCCTCTGACCTTGCAGGTCTCGATCTCCCGGAGCCAGGTGATGTCGTCATGCTCGGAGTGCACTCCCCAGCGGGGGTGGTTGCTCATGACGAGAAGTGGATACTTCTTGCTCCGCCCTGTCCCGATGGTCTCCTCGTGGCTGACCCCCTGGGGGATCCACTTGGGCACCGGCGGCCGCTCTTCGTCGTCGGGGAAGTGCTCGGCGAGGCCGGTGGAGTAGAACTCGAGCTTGCCGGTGGGCGTCGAGAGGGGATACTTCTCCGGATCCTCATAGAACTTGATCATCCCTGCGGGGACGCTCTCCCAGTCCGGGTCGGTGGGGACGACGTAGTAACCCTTCTCCTTGAACTCCTCCCAGCTGATGAAGGGAGCGATGCGGGAGTTCTCATAGCCATGCTTGATCAGATCCTGCGACCGACTTCCCGCCCGTGTACTCCTCGAGCAGGCCCAGGCGCTCGGCGATCTTGCAGACGATCTCGTAGTCGCTGAGCGACTCGCCGAGAGGCTCGATGCACTTGTACTCGGGGAAGACCATCTGGAACTGGCCGCTGAAGACGTCGTCGCCGATGTCATCCTCTTCCAACTTGGTGTTCACCGGCAGGATGATGTCGGCCAAGAGAGCGTCGTTCTCCAGCCAGGGGTGCTGGCAGAACATGAACTCGATGTCGGGATGTCGCATGGCCTTGACGTAGTCGTTGCCGGCGTTCCAGCAGGTGATCCAGGACGGGGAATCGGTCCAGACCATGTGGACCTTGGAGCAGCCGTCGGCGGGATACTTGTAGTGGACGAACTGGTCTTCGCGCGGGCGGCAGCTCCGACTCGTTGCCGTACCAGTCGATCTCGCCTTCCAGGATGGCCTTGGGGACGAGGCACTTCGGGATGAACGAGGGATGGTTGGTGTCCGCCGGATGCCCGCCGGTGTAGGCCGGCATCAGGTCGGCGAGGACGCAGCGGCTTGGGCTGGGAGAGTCTGCTCCTCATTGTCGAACACGCCCCACTCGATCATCTTGGCCTGGTTGCAGCCCGGCTTGCCCAGGCCCTGCATGGCCAGAGCAGAGCACCTGCAGGCGGGCCGGCTCCGAAGCGTAAGGCCCGCGGATGCCGGGACCGCCGTTGCCGATGCAGACCGTGGTGCGCTTGGAGGCCCAGTCGGAGGCCAGGGCCTTGATGATGCGGGAAGGCACGCCGGTGATGGGGGAGGCCCACTCCGGGCTCTTGGGGACGCCGTCCTCTCGTGCCCATGACGTAGTCCTCGAACTTGTCGACGCCATAGGCGTGGGTGGCGAGGTACTCCTTGTCGTAGGTGCCGTCCTTGAACCACTGATAGGCGATGGCCAGGTAGAGGGCGGCGTCGGTGTTGGGCAGGATCGGGATCCACTTGTCGGCGTGCACGGCGTTGGCGTAGTTCACGTCGGGGGAGATGTAGATCTGCTTGATGCCCAGCTCGCTCCACCAGTAGCTGATGCGGCTGGGCAACTGTCCGCCCCAGCCCCAGGTGGTGGTCTCCTGGTCGCAGCCCCAGAACAGCAGCAGCTCGGCGTTCTTGGAGATGTCGTAGAGCAGGTTGCTCTGCGGCACCTGTTGTCCCACGGGCTGCATGCCCCAGACGTGCTTGGCCCCCCAGGTCCAGCCTTCCCAGCTGTCGGGGTCGCGGATCTGCAGGGTGTAGCCGCCGAACAGCCGCAGCAGCTTCCGGCCGCAGCCGTGCGGGCCGTGCACCGTCTTGTTCTCGCCGTGCTGGTCGCACTCGTAGAGGATGGCGGTGGGGCCGTACTTCTCCTTGATCCGCAGCATCTCGCTGGTGATGATGTCGAGCGCCTCGTCCCAGGTGATGCGCACGAACTTGCTCACGCCCCGGTTCTGGATGTTGCGCTCGCCCTTGGGGTCGAAGTCCACCCGTTTCATCGGGTAGCGGATGCGGGCCGGGGAGTAGACCCGTCTTCTTGTAGCCGATGCTGAGCGGAGGACAGAAGGAACTTCATCTTGGGCTCGAAGGTCTTGCCGCGGGCCTTCATCACCCAGGGGTTGAAGTCCTTCGGGTCGTACTTCCAGTCGTAGTGGAACGGGCGGATGCGGATGATCTTGCCGTCTTTCACGTCCACGGCGGATGTGCCGCAGCCTACCGCCACTCCGGCCCAACTCATGTCTTTGACGAAGGTCCGCTCCTCGCCGGGGTTTCCGTCGGTGTTGCCGCTTGTTGCCACGTCTCTCTCCCTTCCGAAAGTCGCGAGCGCTGTCGAAGCCTACCCCGCTCGTCTGCTATGCCTCACCCGCCCATTTCTCCACCTGGATGAGACACGAGTTGTTGGCCATACCGAACGACGTAGGAGTCAGGTGCCGCTTGGGCGTAAGCAGGTTCACGCAGCCGCCTCGGTCCGCCGATTCGCCCGGCCGCCCGATAGGATCGTATTCTGCGCACGACTCGTAGGAGTGCACGGTGCCCGGCGCCAACCGTTCCGTGATCTGCGCTGCCAGGATGACCGAGCCCCGGTCGTTGAAGGCTCGGACCAGGTCCCCTTCCTCGATGCCTCGGGCTGCCGCGTCCTTGGTGTTGAGGCGCATGAGCCAGTAGTAGCGTCCGTCATTCTTCAACACCCGGTGGTCCTTCACCTCGTTCGTCCAACTGCCTTTAGCATCGCCAACGGTGTGGAAGCTGAACTTGGGGTGAGGCGAGACCATCTGCAGGGGGTATTTATCGTACAGCTCCTTGGTGTGGTGGCCTTCCCAGCTCTCGAAATATTGCGGTCCCATGACCGGCCGTTCGGGATCGATGGTGCCGGTGGCCTCCAACCGGCCGAGACTGCTCGACACGAACTCGATCTTGCCCGTGGTGGTCTGCAGACCTTCCCCGCGCACGTGGTCCCAGGGAGCCGGCCCCCAGTCGGGCGTGTCGCGCTTCCTGCCTTCCGCGAACCAGCGCATACCCGGCGTGGGCTTCCGGTCCTTGGGAGCCGGCACCACGTAGTAGCCTTTCTTCTCGAACTCTTCCCAGGTGATGTGTTTGGGCAGGTCGGTCGCGTAGAAGTAGTCCTTCACCCAGTCGTACTCGTCCTTGCCGCCCATGCTGAACGGCCCATAGATGTCGAGGCGTTTCGCGAGCTCCGCGAAGATCTCGTAGTCCGATTTCGACTCGCCCAAGGGTTCGATGCACTTCTTCTGCAGGACGATCACCCGGTGGTTCAATTGCACGTAAGAGTCGGGCATGTATCCCGAGCAGTTCGCCCACTCGCCGATGTCCCAGCGCTCGAAGTTGGTGCAGGCGGGCAGGATGATGTCGGCGAACTGCGCCTCCCCTTCCATCCAGACCGACTGGTTGACCACGAAGGGCACCGTGTCGCTCTGGTAGGCACGCACGTACCGGTTGGTGTCGGTCATGGTGCCGATGAAGGAGCCGCCGTAGCGGTAGTACATCTGGACGTGCGGGTAGCCCGAGGCGGGATACTCGTACTTCTGGAATTGTCCCTCGATATGCGAACCGGCGAACCCTTTGCCTCGCCACTCCAGGTGCTCGTGGAGCATCGCCTCCGGGATGTGCAGGCGGGGTACCCTTTGACCTTCGGTCGAAGCGTGGGGGTTGGCAGTGGCTCCGCCGTTCGGGAACATCCGGTAGACGAAGCGGAAGCCCGCCCCGGAGTTGATCAAATCGCCGGAGATGCCGCCCTCCGAATAGCCGGGGAACATGAAGGAGGTGTCGATCGGCGCGCCGGACGTGGTGCCCCAGATGTTGCTCCCCGGTTTTCCCATGCCCTGCATCGCGGCAAGGGCGATCATCATGCGGGCCCATTCGTTTCCCGCGGCGGACCGGCAGGCGCCGCCCATGCCGCCGGGACCACCCGCGGCCAGCATGGTCTTCTTGGAACCCCACTCCCGAGCCAGGGCCCGGATCTCCCGGGCGGGGATGCCGCTCTCCGCTTCGGCCCATTCGGGAGTCTTGGGCCGTCCGTCTTGGACGCCGAGCACGTAGTCCTTCCACTGGTCGAAGCCAGCGGTGCGAGAAGCCACGTAGTCCTTGTCGTACGTGTCCTCGGTGAGCCAGGTGAACGCGATCCCAAGGCCGATGGCCACGTCGGTGCCCATGCGAGGAGCGAGCCACTTGTCCGAGTGCAGGCCCGCGGTGTGATTGAAGTACGGGTCGATGAAGACCATCTTCACGCCGAGTTCTTTCAGCCAAAATCGACGGCCGGTGCTTTCGAAAGCTGCGTAGGCGCCGCTGGTGGTGGCCTCCGGGTCTGCCGACCAGAAGACGATCATCTCGGTGTTCTGAAGCGCGTCCTCCGAGCAGATCGTACTGCTCGGGGATGCCGAGGCGATGGCTGTTGCCCCACATATGCATAGCGCCCCAGAGCCAGCCCTCCCAGCTGTCCGGGTTGTGCTCCGCGTAGGTGAATCCCAGCAGGTTGATGAAGCGGAAGTAGGCGCTGAATCGGTATCCGACGTTACCCCACATGTGATGCGAGCTTGCCGTGGTCAGCATGCCGGCTGGGCCCACCTCACGCTTCACTTTGACGATCTCGTCGGCGACGAGGTCCAGAGCCTCGTCCCAGCTGATGGGCACATAGCCCGAGACGCCTCGGTTCTGGCAGTTGCGCTCGCCCTTGGGGTCGAAGTCGGCGCGCTTGAGCGGAGTGAGGATGCGTTTGGGCGAGTAGATGGACGACTTGTGCGCCACGGTCCACGGGGAATTGGTTGTCTTTCGTGGCGGCGTGAACCGGCGGCCCCTCGCCTCGATGCTCCAGGACTCGGCGTCGGTGTCGTCCAGTTCGATGGGGGTAATACGCAAGATCTTGCCGTCTTTGACATCGACGAATACTGGCCCACCGGTCGTGCAGTTGGTCAGTCTCTCGACTTGTCCCATGGTGGAGACGCCCCTTTCAATCACGAATCGTTGCCAGTTTGGAGCAATCGCGGATAGTTGGCCGTTCGGAGACTACCGGGCGGCGCCGTTTCCCTCTCGATCTCAGAGTTGAAGAGTGAAACGGGCGCCCCCGGCTCGAGCGCGCGGGAAGAATGATGGGGTTCCGGCCTTGCTGCATTAATCCGGTGCCACAAACATGCCCCCCCTTACGGGTCGGAACACAATAAGCTCAGCCGCCACATGAGCTTGGCACACTGGACTAAGGGCTCCGCCGGTCGGCTCTCCCTTGGTATGGGAGTTGGTGGGCCTACGCCAGCTGGGGGACCCGCTCTAGGTGGATGCGAGTCCCGACCTCATATCGAAACGGCTCGGGAGCCGCTCCGCGCCCGATATTACACAGTCGCTCATGTGCGCGCAAGCCGCTCAGACCGGCTCAAGGGGCAATTACTCGGCCGTCCAGCCACCGTCGATCACCAGGGTCTGACCGGTCATGTAGCTGGAGGCATCGGAGGCGAGAAAGACGAGGGGGCCCACCAGTTCTCCCACCTCGCCCAGCCTGCGCATTGGGGTCTTGCCGACGATGTGCTTGTAGATCCTCTCGTTGGCCACGATGTCGGCTTCGTTCATGGCGGTCCTCACATATCCCGGGCACAAGGCGTTCACCTGGATCTTGTATTTTGCCCATTCCAAGGCAAGCGCCCTTGTCATCTGGATAACGCCGCCCTTGGCCACGCAATAAGGAAGCACCTGCTTGTCTCCCACCAATCCCAGGATGGAAGCGATGTTGATAATCTTGCCCCCGCCCTGGGCGATCATCTGCCTGCCGAAGACCACGGAGCAGAAGAAGACGCCCTTCAGATCGACGTCGACCACCTTGTCCCAGTCTTCCTCGGTCAGCTCTTCGGCGGCCTTGGTGATCGCCGTCCCGGCGTTGTTGACGAGAATATCGACCTTGCCCGAATTCGCGGACGGCGGCGTCGGCCAGCTCCTCGATGCTCCGGCGGCTGGTCACGTCGCAGGATTTCGCCAAAGATCTGCGTCCAAGCTCCCGGATCTTTGCACAGACAGCCTCACAGTCTGACTGGCTCCTGCTGGTAACCACCAAGTCGGCGCCTCTGGCAGCCAGCCCAAGCGCGAGGCTGAGGCCGATTCCCTTGGTGGAGCCCGTCACAACCGCCACCCTGCCCGTAAGATCGAATTGAGAGATATCCATGCCGTCTCCACTACCGTGTCGTTGTCGCCGGGTCGTACGCCTGCCCGCAAGTCGCGCGTGCGCGGGCCGCACCAACGAGACTAAGTCTCAGAGCCGCAATCTGCAATCTCCAGCCGGTGCTCGGCGCATAACTTGCTGCCCTTTCCCCACGCCTCTATAATACGGCGACCGCACAGCTGGTGGACGTGCTCGGCACCCCGCTCTAGCACCTAGAACGTGCCAGTTGGTCCTACGGTTGGGGCCACGTCTCTTTTTGCGCACGAGGCAGCCCCCGACTCAAATTCTTTCCTGTCTTCCGGAACGGTCGACTAAGATTCGAAAGAGTACCGACGGCTCAACCACTTGCCGTGAGTCCTAACGCTGGAAGATCCGGCGAGAACACTGGGGGTTCTTGATCATGATGACCGGAGAGGAATACATCCGCAGCCTGCGAGAAATGAAGACCGTGGTCTACTACCGCGGGGAAAAGGTTGAGAACTGGGTCGATCACCCGGCGATCAGACCGCACATCAACGCGGCGGCCGTTACCTACAACACGGCGTGCGGCGTCCAGAATAACGAAGAGATGCGCACGGCCACCTCGCACCTCACGGGCGACCGGATAAACCGATTCACCCACATCCACCAGAGCCCGGACGATCTCGTGGCCAAGGTCAAGGCGCTTCGAGGGATCGCCCAGAAGACGGGCTCGTGCTTCCAGCGCTGCGTCGGGTGGGATGCCCTCAACGCGCTGTACGGGCGTCACCTACGAGATCGACGCCGCGAAGGGCACGGACTACCACGACCGGTTCGACCGACTTCCTGCTGTACGTTCAGGAAACGGACAGGATGTGCGACGGCGCCATGACCGACCCCAAAGGCGACCGGAGCCTCGCCCCCAGCAAGCAAGCCGACCCCGACCAGTTCCTGCATGTGGTCGAACGGCGGGAAGACGGCATGGTCGTGCGGGGAGCCAAGGCCCACCAGACCGGCGCGGTCAACTCTCACGAGATCATCGTCATGCCGACGGTCGCCCTGGGGCCCGAGGATGCGGACTACGCCATCGCCTTCGCCGTCCCGATGGACACTCCCGGCATCATCTGCATCTTCGGCCGGCAGAGCAACGATTCCCGCAAAGAAGAGGGCGAGATAGACCAGGGCAATTCGTGCTTCGGCGCGGTGGGCGGCGAAGCCCTGGTCGTGTTCGAGGACGTGTTCGTCCCCTGGGAACGGGTCTTCATGTGCGGTGAATACGAATTCGCCGGGCAGTTGGTCGAGAGGTTCGCCTCCTACCACCGCCAGAACTACGGCGGCTGCAAGGCCGGCGTGGCCGACGTGCTCATCGGCGCCTGCGCCGCTCTGGCCAAATATCAGGGCACGGAGCGGGCGAGCCACGTCAAGGACAAGTTGACCGAGATGGCCCACCTGGCCGAGACCATGTATTGCTGCTCGCTGGCCTGCTCCTCCGAGGGCTCGGCGGACCCTTCGGGGCAGTACTACGTCGATCCCCTGCTTGGCCAACGTGACGAAGCTGAACGTCACCCGCAACGTGTTCGAGATCGCCCGTCTGGCTCAGGACATCGCGGGCGGGCTGATAGCCACCTTGCCGTCCGAGCAAGACCTGAGCAGTCCCGAGATCGGCAAGTATGTCGAGAAGTACTTCAAGGGAGTGGCGGGCGTGGCGAGCCGAGGACCGCATCCGCATCGCCCGGCTCATCGAGAGCATGAGCAGCGGCACCGCCCTGGTGGAATCGATGCACGGCGCTGGGTCGCCACAGGCGATGAAGGTGATGATCCAGCGTCAGGTGGATATCGGCGGCAAGATGCGGCTGGCCACCGACCTGGCCGGGATCACCGAATCGGAAGAGACTGCCGCCGCCAAGGCTCAGTGTTGATCACTAGTGACCAAGGAGTGTAGACGTGGATGAAGTCGTCATCGTCAGCGCGACGAGGACTGCGATAGGCCGATTCGGCGGCGCCCTCTGCGATGTTCAGACACCGGATCTGGCCGCTCTCGTCCTCCGTGAAGCGGTGCCACGCGCCGGGCTGGAGCCGGCCCAGGTGGATGACGTGGTGATAGGCCACACCGGGATGAACGGGGAGGCGCCCAACGTGGCCCGCCAGGCGGTGCTCCTGGCCGATTTCCCTGTCGAAGTGCCGGCCTACGGTGTCGAACGGCAATGCGGCTCCGGCCTGCAGGCCATCTGCGACGCCACCATGCAGATCCAGACCGGCAACGCGCGGATAGTCGTCGCCGGCGGTGTGGAAAGCATGAGCAACATGGAGTACTACCTCACCGACGCTCGGTGGGGTATCAGACTGGGCTCCGCAACCTTTCAACGACCGCTGGACCCGCGCCACCGAGACCATCTCCACGCACCGTTTCGGGCGGCATCCCGTCGATGCTGCTACACCGCCGCCAACGTGGCCGAGAAGCTGGGCATATCCCGCGAGACGCAGGACGAGTTCTCGCTGCGCAGCCAGCGCAACGCGCAGGCGGCCATCGAAGCCGGCAAGTTCGAAGACGAGATCGTTCCGGTCCCGGTGCCGCAGAAGAAGGGGGCGGACGTGATGTTCGAGCGGGACGAGCACCCCCGTCCGGAAGTAACCCTGGAGAGCCTGTCCAAATTGAAGCCGCTCGTTGGAGAAACCATCACCGCGGGCAACTCTTCCGGCATGAACGACGGTGCGGCGGCGTGCGTCATGATGTCCGAGAAGACGGCCGACCAGTTGGGGCTCGAGCCCATGGGCTACATGAGGGCCTGGGCGGTCGCGGGCGTGCATCCCGGGTACATGGGACTTGGGCCCGTGCCGGCGGTGAAGAAAGTGCTCGAAAAGACGGGGCTGAGCCTCGCGGACATCGACCTGATCGAAGTGAACGAAGCGTTCGCCGCCCAAGCGATCGGCGTCCTGATGGAGTTGGGGATCACGGACTACAGCAACGTGAACGTCAACGGCTCGGGGATAGCTCTCGGACATCCGGTGGCGGCCACCGGGGCCAGGATAATGGCCACCCTGCTCTACGAGATGAAACGGCGCGGCGCCCGCTATGGTCTGAACACGATGTGCATCGGTGGCGGCCAGGGCATCGCGGCGATCGTCGAGCGCAGATAACCGGCGCGAGAGGTAGCCCTGACCACGGTGGCCCAAGTCCGCGCCCCTTTCGTGGCGCCAAACCGTCGGCCGAACAATAGAAGACCGCCGGCGAGGGCAGTACCCTCGCCGGCGGTCTTCTCCGTGCAGTCTCAGATTTCGACGGCCTACTTGGTGATCGGCAGTATCTTGGGCGCGGTCAGCGCGCTCGCCGGCAGGTAAGGAGCCGAGACGTTGTTGACCGGAAGCTCGTTCGAACTTCCATTTGCCACCCAGTTCGAGCCACTGGGCTGCTCCGAGGCCATGGTCGTACACGTTCTTGGTCTTGTGACCCGGCCCGGGCGGGAAGTCGGAGTTGCCGGTACCGGTGGGGGTCAGAAGCGGCGCGCTGAAGTCGATGGACCCGACGATCGAGTCGAACTTCATCGACTCGATGGCGGTCAGAAGATGGAGTCCTTGCTGGTGGGATCGGTGGCGTTCTTGAGCGCGTAGACAGCCATCTCGCCCACCACGTAGTGCAGGAGCGGGGCGGTCTGCTGGGTGTTGGTGGCTGCCTCGAACGCATCCGCCAACTGCGCGCAGGTCTCGCCGGAGAGCGAGGTCTTGAACGGGAAGGTGCGGTGCCACCACAGCTCGGTGAGCAGCCCGTTGGCGATGTCGCCCAGGGCATCCACCGACTGTGGGAACAGGAGGGCTTTACCCACGAGAGCTATCTTGGGCTAGCCAGCCCTGCTGCTGCGACTGCTTCCAGAAGTTGGTGAAGTCGGGCGGGATCATGACCCCGGTCACGATCTCGGCCCCCGCGCTTTTGAACTTGGTGATGACGTTAGAGTAGTCTTCCGTGCCGTCCTGATAGGCACCGCCGTCCACCGGCTTGTACCCAGCTGCGGTGAGGAAGCCCGGGTAGACGTCCCGGTAGTAGTTGCCGTCGGCGTCGTTCGGCAGCATGTAGGCTACGACCTTGTTGGTCGGGATGGCGTCGTAGGTCTTCACGTTCTCGGTCATCCAGTCTTCGCCGCCGAAGAAGACGTGGTAGGACCACTTGTATCCGGTCGTGAAGTTGCTGCCCAGATAGGTCTGCCACGGGCAGTCGGTGGAGACGCACGGGCACGCCGCCGGCCTCGCACTGCTCCACCATCGGCGTTACGGTGTCCGGGGTGGAGGCCACCATCATCATGTCGATCCTGGTGTTGTTGATGAGGTCGCCGGCCACCGAGCGGCCCGGTTGGAGTCGGACTGGCTGTCCTGGATGGTGATGGAGATCGGGGTGCTTCTGGCCGTCGCCCAGCACCACGCCGTCGCCGATGGCTTCTTTCCAGCGGTCCACGCAGTATTTGTCGGGGACACCGAAGGAGGCCAGGGCACCGGTCTGCGGAGTCACAAAACCGAGCTTGATCTCCCGGCCGGCGGTGGGAGCCGCCGATACCGAGGTGGTCGTGCCTGGCGCCGCGGTCGTGGTGGGGCCGGCTGTGGTGGCTGTGGTGGCTGCAGTGGTTGTCGTGGTGGTGCCGCCGCAGGCAGCAACGAGGCCGCCGAGGCCCGCGCCCACGCCGATAGTGGCTCCTGCGATACCGGCGATCTTCAGGAACTCACGCCTGCTGACGGACTTACCTTCCAAGAGGCCGGGTTCGTCTTGCTCGCTACGGGTTTCGTTCGAACTGTCCGACATGTTACCCCCTTGATCACTGGACACAGAGTTCGTTCACGTTCCAAACGCCGCCAAGACCACTTCTGTCGGGGACAGACGCTCCCCTTCAACCCTCCGTCATAGAAATCGGTTTGCTCCGGGCCTCCTTTCGCGCTCGCGGAGTAGTGGTCTTTGTCCGGTACTCATCTTGAGCCGACCGGCCCAGCTCACTCCACGCGGTCTCCCGTGCACCAAGAACAGAGATCGGTTCCCGAGATACGGTGACCGTCGCGTTGTCGAACCTGATACTACGATTCCATTCTGGGGTCTGTCAATGAGGCAAGCGGGCGATCCCGCCACCATATCCACCGATCCCCCTCCGACAGCGGCAATTGCCCGCGTGGCACATCCCGGCCGATTCCGCCGGACGCGGTGGTAAGCTAGCGGGCGCACCAAGAAGGCCTTATCCTCGTTTCGATTTTTGGACGGGTCGCTCTTCTCGATCACCGGGCGCCGGGCCGCGAGTACCGGCGACTCCGTCCGTTGCGGCTGATAAGCTGAGTCGGCCTGGCCCCACGAATAGTTGAGCCATTGGTCGCGGCTGGTCGGGATGTGAGCACTACCAAGGCGGTCTTTGATGAGTTTCGAGTTGACAGAAGAGCAGCAACTGGTCCGGGCCAGCGTTCGCGAGTTCTGTGAGAAGTACGTCGACCCAATAGCGGAGGAAGTCGACGAGCAGTCGCGCTTCCCCGCGGAGAACATCAAGCGTATCGCCGAGCAAGACTGGTTCGGCATCCCCTACCCGATCGAATACGGCGGAGCCGGTTCCGACCTCCTCACCTGCACGATCGTGATCGAGGAGCTTTCCCGTTCCTGTGCCTCCACCGGTGTGATCCTCGCGGGGCACACTCTCCTTGCCTGCTTCCCGTTGTTCAAGTACGGCACCGAAGAACAGAAGCAACAATGGCTCGCGCCCCTCTGCCGAGGGGATATTCTCGGTTCCTTCGCGCTCACCGAGCCGGGAGCCGGCACCGATGTGGGTGCCATCAGCACAACAGCGGTCGCGGACGGGGACAGCTATGTGCTCAATGGGACCAAGACGTTCATCACCAGCGCTCCGGTGGCGGGAGCGTTCATCGTTCTTGCCAGCACCGACCGGGCGAAGGGGGCCAGAGGCCTCAGTGCCTTCGTCGTTCCCGCCGACACCCCGGGCATCCGAGCGGGAGAGCATCTGGACAAGATGGGCATTCGGGCGGCGTTGACCTCCGAGGTGGTCATCAAGGACTGTCGCGTCCCGAAGGCGAACCTCCTCGGCGAGGAAGGGATGGGCTTCAAGATCGCCATGACGACATTGGACGGCGGGAGGATATCGATCGCCGCCCAGGCCTTGGGAATCGCGCAGGCCGCCCTGGACGAATCGATCGACTACTCCAAGGAACGAGTCCAGTTCGGCAAACCGATCGGGTCTTTTCAGGGCGTCCAGTGGATGATCTCCGACATGGCCGTCGACGTTGCGGCGGCGAGGCACCTGACGTACCAAGCAGCCTGGTGTTACGACCAGGGGCTTCCGTATGCCACCGAGGCGGCCATGGCGAAGCTGTTTGCGTCCGAAGCGGCCGTTCGAGATAGTAGCCGGGCGGTCCAGATCCACGGCGGCATCGGCTTCATCAAGGGGCACAAAGTGGAGCGACTGTACCGCGATGCCAAGGCCACCGAGATCTACGAGGGCACGTCGGAAGTGATGAGGATGGTCATCGCCGGTAACCTGCTGCGTTGACTACTGCGTTGAGTGCGAGCCCGAAGGGCGACTGATGCTAAAGATAATCACGTGCTTCAAATGGGTCGTGGACGAGGCCGACATCAAGGTCGACGCGGTTTCGCGTGAGTTGGTCCTGGACAGGGTCAGTTTCAAGACCAGTGAGTACGACAGGAACGCGATCGAGGAAGCGGTGCGTCTCCGCGAGCTCCACGGAGCGAGTGTCACGGCGGTCACCGTGGCTTCTCCCACGGCGAAGCCGTGCATAAAGGACGTCCTGTCCCGGGGGCCGGACAAGCTCGTGTTCGTCAACGACTCGGCCTTTGCCGACCTGGAGCCCAGCCAGACGAGCGGCATCCTGGCCGCTGCCATCAAGGGGCAGGGCGATTTCGACCTCATCATCTGCGGCGAAGGGTCGAGCGATCTCTACTCGCAGCAAGTCGGGCCTGCCTTGGCGGAGAAGCTCGGCATCGCGTGCGTGACGTGCGCCCACACCCTCACCTACGACGAGGCGGCGAACTGCGTCGTAGCGGAGCGGAAGCTCGACGACGTTTTCGAGGTGGTCTCGGCGCCGTTACCCGCGCTGGTGACGGTGACACCCGACATCAACACGCCCCGCATCCCTAGTCTGAAGCAGATCCTGGAAGCTGCCAGGAAGCCGGTAGCCCAGGTCACCATGGCCGACCTGGGCCGGGACATCGCGATGGACTTTGCGCCCCGCCTGGAGACGCTCAGCGTGTTGGGTGCGACCACCGATCGGAAGCGGCTGCGGTTCGGGGCAGAGGCGGAGGACATCCGCACGGTCGTGAATGCTCTTCTCAAGGAAGGCGTTATCGCCTAAAGGAGTGGTAGTCGATGGCGGCGATCTGGGTTTACGCCGAAGAACGGGAACAGACTTTGGAGCTTCTGAACGCCGGCTCGGAGCTGGCCCACGCTCTCGGCGCTACGCTCGTGGCCTTCGCACCGGACCGCACGCTCGCCGAGGAATACCTCGACCATGGCTCCGACGAGGTTCTTGTGCTGCCTTCGCTCACCGCCGGCCAGCCGATCGAGGCGTACGTCGACGTGTTCGTGAGCGCGGCCCGCGAAGCAGACCCGGATGTCTTTCTGGTGGGAGCGACCCAGCGGGGCAAGGAGATCGCCGCTCGGGTCGCGGCGCGGCTCGGCACCGGGCTGTGCGGCGGTTGCATCGGCTTCGAGCTTGATGCGGAGAAGAAGTATCTCATCATGGAGCGGCTACTCTATGGGGGGGCCGCGGTGCAGAAGGTGATCTGCAAGACCCGTCCGCAGATGGCCACCATCCCGGCTCGCACCTTCGATCGGGCTCCAGCGGGGAAGGGCACAGAACGGGGGACCATTCGCGAGTTGACCTCGCTACCGGTCTCGGCGTCGAAGGTGATCAGTCAGAAGGCGAGGACCCGGGAAGCCGTGGACATCACCGAAGCAAGAACGGTGGTATGCGTCGGCCGGGGAGTGGAGAAAGAGGAAGACCTGCGACTACCCCGGGAGTTGGCCGGGGTGCTGGGAGGAGAGGTAGGCTGCACGCGGCCCATCGCCGAGGAGTTGCACTGGCTTCCGGAAGAGGTCTACCTGGGCATATCCGGGAAGAAGGTCAAGCCGGACCTTTACATTGGCGTGGGCGTATCGGGACAGATACAACACGTCACCGGCATCCGGGACAGCAAGGTCGTAGTGGCGATCAATCGCGATGAGAACGCCCCCATCTTTGAAGCCGCCGATTACGGGATCGTGGGGGATCTCTACCAGGTGGTCCCCGAACTCGTGGACGAACTCAAGAAGGCCCTGAAGCAAGTAGGCCGGGGTCGGAGCGGAGCGCAGGAGATGGCAGAGGACAAGGTCACAGCGATCGTGGTCGGCGCCGGCCCCGCGGGAAGCACGGCTGCTTACATCCTGGCCAAAGAGGGTTGCGACGTGGTCCTGGTAGAGAGGGGGACGTCGCCCGGCAGCAAGAACACGTTCGGCGGGCGGATGTACAGCCACGCTCTGAAACGCGTCATACCCGAGTTCTGGGCTGAAGCTCCAGTGGAGCGTAAGGTTGTGCGCGAGGTGATCACGTTCCTGAACGGAGAACGCAGTGTCTCGGTCACCTCACAGAACATGCAGTGGGCCGAGCCCATGCATCATTCGTTCACCCTCCTGCGCGCGGAATTCGACAACTGGCTGGCCGCCAAGGCCGAAGAGGCCGGAGCCTTGCTGGCGTGCGGTATCCGGGTGGACAACCTGTTGATCAGGGACGGCAAGGTCGTGGGGATACGGGCGGGCGATGACGAGATGCTGGCCGATGTCGTGATCGCCGCCGACGGCGTGAATTCGCTGATGGCCCAGGAGGCCGGGCTTGGCGAAGATGTTCGGTGCCGGCCAAGTGGCGGTGGGGGTCAAGGAGATCATCGAACTGCCCGCCGACACCATTCGCGAGCGCTTCCAACTGGAAGGCGACAACGGTGCGGCCCATCTCTTTGTCGGCGACTGCTCCAGAGGTATGCAGGGGGGCGGTTTTCTCTACACCAACAAACGCAGCGTCTCACTGGGCCTGGTCATCTCCGCGGCGGAGTTGCTGCGCCACGGGTCCAAGCTGTCCGACTCCCTGGAAGACTTCAAGGCCAACAGCCAGGTCGCCCCGCTGATCGACGGGGAGAGCTGGCCGAATACTCGGCTCACCTGGTACCAGAGGCGGGGCTGCAGATGATGCCTCGCCTATTTGGCGACGGAATCCTAGTGACCGGAGACGCGGCCGGGTTTGCCCTCAATCTTGGCTACACGGTGCGGGGCATGGACTTTGCCATAGCCTCCGGTGAGGCCGCCGCGCGTGCTGTTGTGGAGGCCCGGGCGCGCGACGATTTCTCTCGGGATGGACTGCGACACTACCAGGACCTCCTGAAGCATAGCTTCGTGCTCCGTGAACTCAAGGCCTATCGCAAGGCGCCCCGTTTCCTGGAGAACAAGCGCATCTTCAACGCATATCCCAAACTTGTGACCGGCTTGGCCAGCGACCTTTTCACGGTCGACGGCACGCCTCCGGTCAGTCTTTTCAAAAGGATCCTGACCCAGACGAGGGCAAGCGGCGTGAGCGTCACCCAGGCGCTCCGCGACGGCTGGAAGGGGACGCGAGCTCTGTGAAACGTCTGAAGATCGAAGAACTTCTGGGCGTGGACAAGTATGTGGTCGACGATCACGAGGCTCACATCATCGTGCACAAGGAGGTATGTCTCCGCTGCGACGCTAAGCCGTGCACGTACTCGTGCCCGGCAGATCTCTACTCCATCAAAGACTGTGAGCTCAGTTTCGACTACGCTGGTTGCCTGGAATGCGGCACGTGCCGGGTCGTGTGCCCCAACACTGGCGTGGCTATCGAGTGGCACTACCCCCGCGGGGGGTTTGGGGTCTCCTATCGATTCGGATGAGGCGCGTCACGCCTTCGTTGCTAGAAGGACGCGCTGCAGGATCAGAGCAAGGATAACGAAGCCCAGCGCCAGCGCCACCGCGCCTGCCAGAGGCGAGCCGGCCTGGGCAAGGCGGCCCGCTGCCACGGCCAGTACCGCGATCACGAAGACCGCCCACGCGAATATCCACGCAACGATGCCCAGCACGCTCAGCCCGGTGCTGTCGCCGGCGGTCATGAGCACCAGGTTCACGGGCACGCGTCCACCGCGCCGTGCGGAAAGAGCGGCGCCGAGTACCACCATGAGAGTCACGGGGATCACCGTCACCAGGAATGTCACCAAGGCACCCGACGAGACATACCCGGCAGCCCAGCCGGCGCTTACTGTCACGATGCCGGTGACGGCCATGATCGCGGTCGGCAGGAGGCAGTGAAGCCACAAGACCCGCCCGTACGGCCAGGGAAGCAACAGGTGCGAAGCCGCCGGAGAATCCACCTCCAAACGGAGGGGTTCGAGAAGTGCGCCGGCGGCAAGATATAGGATGAGAGCGCCGCCCCACACGATTCCTCGGTGACCGTGCCCGGACGCGATGAACAAGGCGCCGGCGCCGCTCAGCAGGATACCCCACCCGAGTCGAAGCGGTGATCGGATGAGGCCCAGCGATCCCCGCCAACCCAGAACGAAGAATGGCCTCCGCGGCGGGGGGAGGCGGAGATGGATCCACGGTAGTCTCGACCGGGATCGGCGGCTTGCGAGTACCACAAAGCGGGTGTCGAAAGAATAAAGTGCAGCGACCATTCGTGAGCGGGTTCGCGCCCGCCGCTCGAAGTTCTCAAGGGAGCACCGGTCCGCGGTTCGAGGGAGGCTGATCCAGCCCGCGCCGGCCACTGCCCAAAGCAGAGCGACCCCGGCCAAGCCGTATGACCTGGCTCGCGCGGCGGAGGGCAGGACGGCCCAACCCCAGGGGCCCGACCACAAGGCGATCCAGGTAGCCGTTCCACCTTGTCTCTTAGCCAAGACCAGAAGGACGGCCACGGCGACAGCCGGCAGGGTCAGTCGCAGCACCCACAGAGAAGCCCGACCCAGGCGTTGCGTATGCCAGCTCGCCGCGACCAGGAGCACGCCCAGCGCGAACCCGGCCACTGTCTCTTCCCCGATCCGCAGCCCGGACACGGCCGACCCGCGAGATGCCAGGCCGGCCAGTGCGCCGATGGCGGCTCCGCCGATCCCCAGAATGATCGCCGCACTGCGCAGCCGGGGCCAGACCAAGCCCTTGCGCGGCACCGGCCCTCCGAGGAGGAACGCGCAATCGGGCTCGGAGAAAGAGACGAATCCCTGCATGGTGCTGTAACGAAGCACTGCCACAATCAGCAGCAGGATAGCTGGCGGTCCCCAAACAAGATGGTACGGGCTTGCAACATCCACGAAGAAGGAACCGACCTTCGCCCAGACCCCCCGGAGCACGATGCCCACGATGCCGACGGTAAGCAGCGAGATATAGACCAACTGCAACTGGGCCAATCGGGACCGTCCCGGGAGAAGCGACCGTCTCACCGCCAGGACGTAGCGTGCATCGACGGGAGGGAACGGATCCCCCTGGCGGTCTTCGATCTGGGGGAGATCGAACGTGTGCCTAATAGCCAACCACGAGTCCTTCTTCGATGCGCAACGTGCGGGTGGCGACCGAGGAGGCAAACTCTTCCGAATGGGTCATCAGAAGGACGGCACGGCCCGCCGCGCGGCTTTCCAACACCACCTGTCGCAAGATCTCGATGGAGGCCGTGTCCAGTCCTACGACGGGCTCGTCCATGATAAGCACCGAAAAGGGACGGATAAGAGCACACGCGATAGCCGTCTTCTGGCGCATGCCGCGGGAGAGCTGCGGCGGAGAGAACTCGGCTCGCTCCGCAAGTCCGAGGCGCCGAAGCAGCTCCTCGCAACGCTCGTCCAGGTTGTCCGTGACCACCCCGTGCGCAGCCGCCACCAAGCGGAG
Source organism: uncultured Thermoleophilia bacterium (assembly GCA_963772095.1). Classification (GTDB taxonomy): domain Bacteria; phylum Actinomycetota; class Thermoleophilia; order RBG-16-64-13; family RBG-16-64-13; genus Chersky-299. The sequence continues at coordinate 7,310 of CAVYVU010000017.1, read as the reverse complement.
ATGGTCGAACACGGTCAAGTCGTCGTACAGGCGGGGAGTGTCGGGTACGTACGCGAGGCGGGCGCGGGCCGCAATGGCCTCCGGCTCTCGGTGCGTGGACATCCCTTCGATCTTCGCCCATCCCGCCGTGGGTTCGAGGAAACCGGTGATGAGCTCAGCCGCCGTGGTCTTGCCGCTCCCGTTCGGTCCCATTAGTGCCAGGCATTCTCCTGCCCGGATTACGAGGTCGAGTTCGTGCAGAGCGACCACGGGACCGAAAGACCGGGTCAATCCACCGGTCTCAAGAAGGACCTGCTTGACCTGCTTGGTGCGGCTGGCTCGTGGCATCGCTGTGTCGAATGGCCTCTTCCGCGTCGGCGACTGGGACTTCGTGCGGGCTAACTGTAGCAGTTGGTTCTCCACGGTGGCTCCATCGTGGGTCTTTCTTGCCGGCGACAATGCCGCGTGATAGCGTCGAACCGTAATCCCACGACCTCGGAACGGACCGCGATGTGCAGGGAGGAACCACGAGGATGAAAGTCATCGACATCGAGAACCACTTCGCGAGCGAGGCTTGGCTCGAGGCTCTTCGTAACAACAAGACGGGCTACCCGAGGATGGCTGAGGACTCGGGCGGCAAGACCAAGCTGTACTGGGCGGAAGACATCTGGGTCTACTACATCGGCGAAAGGCTCCAGGATCTGGGCGACGTGCGCATCAAGTACCTGGACGAGGCCGGTATCGATATGGCGGTACTCTCCCTTGCGGCCTCAGGAGCTGAGCCGTTCGAGCCCAGCGTGGGTTCCGAAGTGGCTCGGAAGACCAATGACGAGCTTGCCCAGGCTATCGCCAAGCATCCGGACCGGTTCTCGGGATTCGCCACGATCGCGCCCAAAGACGTCGACACCGCCGTGCGAGAGTTGGAGCGGGCTGTCAAAGACCTGGGTCTTAGGGGTTGGCACACTCATTCCAACTTCGGCGACTCCTACCTGGACGAGAAGAGGTACTGGCCCATTTTGGCGAAAGTCGAGGAATTGGACATCCCCATCTATGTTCACCCCACAGCGCCGATAATCCCCCAGTTCAAGACGTATGGGACCGGGCTGGCCGGAGCTTCCTTCGGCTTCGGCGCCGAGACCTCAATGGAGATGATGCGCCTGATCACGAGCGGCGCGTTCGACGCATTCCCCAAGCTCAAGATCATTCTCGGACATTATGCGGAGGGGCTGCCTTTCATGATGAACCGGGTCGACAGGCCCTACCTCCAAGGGCATATCCGGCCGCAACCCGGCATCGCGCCGCAGCTCGAGCGGAAACCGAGCGACTACCTCAAGAACAACATGTATGCGACCACCAGCGGCAACTACCAGGCGTCCGCTTTCCTCATGACCCGCGACGAGCTGGGCATCGACAGAGTGCTGCTGGGTACGGATTTCCCCTACGAGGACATGACGTCGTGCATGGATTTCTTGAAAGGGCTGTCGCTTTCCGAACCGGAGCAGGAGATGCTGTTCGAGAAGAACGCCACATGCCTGGGCTTGGTGCGGTAGCGTCGAGGCGGTATCTTTCCGGGACCCTCGCTCCGCAGCCTCAGCGGGTGACCGGGGTCGTGACCAGCACTTGCCCGGAGCTGTCCAGAGCGCTGACCGCAAGGTAAGGGAGCGAGGTCGTGGCCGAGATGACAGTCTCGAATCCGGCAGCAGCGACTGTGGTCAGCGGCGACAGGTCGTCCGGGGCTGGGCCGGCAAGTAACTGCCAGCGGGCGACCTCGGTTGCGCCGTTCCAGCTGACATATGCCGTGACCTGACCGCCCGCCGCTGTGATCACCGACACCGAGGGGGGAGCAGCCGGCTGACCGGTCCAGGGGTAGCGGTAGGCGCGGTACGACTGAAGTCCTCCCGGGAACTTCGCGTCGAAGATCAGTTCGCCGCCGGGTGTGAATTCGGAGAAGTTGGGCTGGTCGCCCCAGCCTACGAACACGTTTCCGTTTGGTAGCACTTGCATGCTGCCCTGGCTGCCGGCGAGTAAAGACGGGGTGCGTGTGTAGCTGGAGAGCAGTGTCGCACTCATGGTCTTGGTGTCCAGACCAAGGCGGAGGGCCCGCGATTGGCTCTCCTCGTTGGGCGCGGCCGCATCGTCAAAGACGGTGAGGGTTCCATCTGGTTGCAGGCGCGCGTCGTGCTGCCATTCGAATCCGGTACCCGTTCCCATCTTGAAGCTGCTTTCCTTCCCGCCGAGTTCCCAGGCGATAGCGCCCGTGCTCCGCTCGATCTCGTACACCGCCCACGTGTTTCGGGCCGAGATGACCAAATTGCCGTCCGCGGTCTCCTGGATCGAGTTGATGTGGAAGAAGTCGTACGGGCTGCCGGCGGTCGGCTTGCCCACGTATGAGTCGCTTAGGGGCACGTGTCCAAGCGCGTGCCATTCCCACAGCAGCCGGCCGGTCTTGATGTCGATCTCCTGGATGATCGAGTCGAAAACGGAACCGTTGATGGAGCCCCCGACAGAGGTCAGATCCGCTTGTACTGTTTGGTAAACGGTGATCAACGCGGTGTCCCGAGACGTGATCAGAAACTCATGCAGGTCGGCCTGGTAGCCTTCGCCCGCGTGGATCGTGGCGATGGTCCGATAGGAGTGGTCGAGGATCAGATCCTCCCCGAGGCCGTGGCCGGAGGAGACCACTTGCCCCTGCCAGTACGTGAGCACCGGCTGTCCATGGTAGCTCTGCACCCGGAAGTCCAACGCCGATTCGCCCGCCGGCGACGGGGCGAACCACACCAGGTTGCCCAGATCATCGAGGATCATGGGGCCGTTCTGAGGTGCGTTTTGTGCATCGACGAACACGTAACCCGAGCTTGGGTCCCCGTCGGCCTTGGAGATCGTCACGACCGGCGCGTGCAGGTCAGGCCGCGATTGAAAGCTCAATGTCGCCGGCACGGCGGGCTGCGCACTCGTGGAAGGACCTTTGGGAGTCGTCGCCGAGGTGGTGGATGGGGTGGCAGCAATCGTGAACGAGAAAGTGATCTGCCCGTCGCCCTGCGCGCCCACCGTGGCGGCAGCGGCCGGGGACGTGAGCGTTACACGCACCGATACGCGCTCGCCCGGCGCAAACGGGTGATCGGGCACGAAAACGGTGCCGCGACCGCCGGGCAGGGCGCTCAGGCTCGCCGTGCTTTCCGCTGATCGAGCCCTCGGCCGTGACGGTCTTTAGGTCCGACGGCGCCGACGCTGGAAAGCTGATCTGGGACTGAGGTGACGCGTCCGGGGTGCCCGGGAACGGCAACACATTGAGGCTCGGTGCCGACCCAGACGAGTTGCAGCCAAGACTTGAAGCCGAAACCAGGCCCCCGGCTAGCGCCACAACCACCACCACGCGCCACGCAGACAGAAGCCCGCGTCTTACCGCGAGTCTCTTGAGATCGCGCTTTGCTCTGATCACAACCCGGCCTCTGCCTTCCGTAGGTGGTACCCGTGTGGGCATAGACGGACTTCCGTCCAGTGTAGCTGCTTCAGCGTCGTGCGCGAAGGCAAAGTTCGCGGAGTGGGCGAGCGCGGCAGCGCCACGTTCACGATCGTAAGATCGAGGAGAAGCACGAAGACCCCGAGGCTAACCACGGCGAGAGTCCACCACTTCCGCGCCACTTTAGTCTCCGCTGGTCGGGGGCCGCCGAGGCTTGCCCGCGATTGAGTCGGCCGAACTTCTAAGCCAGTTGCCCGTTCACCAGGCCCCTGAAACCAAGCGCTGTCTGGGCTGGGGACAACAGGCTCGCGTGCGATGCGTCCTCGTTCTCGCACTCGAACATCTTCGCCGCCGCCTTGCGAATGCTGGTGCAATACTGGTCCTCTGGAGCCATTGCGGACACCGAAGAGAAGTCTCGAACAGATGTACTATTCGAGGGTCAACCCGGTCCGACCGGACGGAGCCAGGTAGCGCGGCCCCGCGCGGCCTATTTTCCCGCCGGTCTCTCCGAGACATTCGCGATCAAGGACGAGAGCGATTGATGAGTGCCCCTTTGCCCTCCGGTGACCCGCCATGGAGCGACCCACCCCCAGCTGACGCGCCTCCGGGCGAAGGGCCCGTGAGCGACCCGAGGCCGGAGGCCGGCGCCGGTTCGGAGGCCGAGTCCCCCGAGGCGCTCCTGCTGGCCGCGTTCGCCCAGGCTCTGTCTGATGTCGCGCCCCAACGGGTGTTGCCCCCGACCCTGCCCGCCCCTCCCCGTGGCCGTACGATCGTAGTCGGGGCGGGCAAAGCCGCTGCCGCCATGGCCCAAGCCCTTGAGCGCGCCTGGCCGGGCGAGCTCTCCGGTCTTGTTGTCACCCGTTACGGCTACGGGCTGCCCTGCGCACGCATCCAGGTGCTGGAAGCCGCGCACCCGTCCCGGACGAGTTGGGTCTGGATGCCGCCCGGCAGGTGATGGCTCTGGTCGCCGGTCTCAGCCCGGATGACCTCGTCATCGCCCTGTTCTCCGGAGGCGGCGCCGCGCTTCGGCCACTGCCCGCCGAAGGGGTGACCATCGAAGACAAGCAGTCGCTGACCGCCCAACTCCTGCGAGCCGGCGCGACCATCGGCGAGATCAACTGCCTGCGCAAGCACCTCTCCGCCGTCAAAGGTGGTCGCCTGGCCCAGGCGCTGTGCCCCCGCCCGTCTTCTCAACCTGCTCATCTCCGATGTGGCCGGTGACGACCCTTCCGCCATCGCCTCCGGGCCGGGTGTGCCGGATCCCTCCACGCTGGCGGATGCTCGCGAGGTCATAAATACGTACGGTCTCGACGCATCGAACGCGGTGCTCGAGCATTTGTCCGACCCCGCCGGTGAAACGCCCAAACCCGGAGACCCCTGCTTCGAGCGGGTCACCACTAGCATCATCTCTTGCTCACAAACTCTGCTTGAGTCCGCGGCCGCCTTCCTCTCCTCGAGGGGGGTACGTCCGGTCATCCTGAGTGATTCGATCGAAGGGGAGTCCAAGGACGTCGCCCTGGTCCACGCCGCCATCGCGCGCCAGATCGCTCGCCGCGACCAGCCGGCCGTCGCCCCCTGCGTCATCTTGAGCGGGGGGGAGACTACGGTGACCCTGCGGGGTTCTGGGTGCGGAGGCCCCAACGCGGAGTTCCTACTCGCCCTTGTCCTTGCCCTGGGGGAGGACGTGGGGTATGCCGCCATCGCCTGCGACACGGACGGCGTCGATGGGGCGAGCGAGGTGGCCGGGGCCGTCGCGCGCACGGACACCCTGGTCCGTGCCCGCACCGCCGGGCTCGACACCACCACTTTCTTGCGCACCAATGACTCTCACTCCTTCTTTCACGCTCTCGGCGACCAGGTGGTCACGGGGCCAACCTACAACAACGTCAACGATTTCAGGGCGGTCTTCGTTCTGCCGTCGAAGGATCAGACGGCGAACCGGTGCGTGGAGCTAGCCGAATGAACCGAAAAGGGGTCAGCTACGACGTCGGCCGCGTGATGGGTCTCAACTGGCGGCCTGTGTCCGATCCTGCCGTCGTGCATCGGGAACTCGAGATCATCCGGGACGACTGTCATGCAACGCGGTCAGAATCACTTCGGGAAGCACTAGCTGGACCACCGCGGCGGAGGCCGTGGGACCAGCATCCCGTGGACCTAGGCGGCTCCCCAGTGCCAGTCGCGCACTAGGGGCATGTCTTCTCCATGCTCGGTGATGTACTCCCGGTGGTCTAGCAATATGTCGCGGATGAGCTGCTTCACATGAGCGGCGTTTGCTCCGAGGCTTGGCACCCGGTCGATGACGTCCGCCGCCAGATGGAAGCGGTCCAAGTCATTTCGCACCGCCATGTCGAAGGGCGTGGTTGTAGTCCCCCTCTTCCTTGTAGCCACGCACGTGTAGATTGTCGTGACCGGCACGGCGATAAGCCAGCCTGTGGATGAGCCAAGGATAGCCGTGATAGGCGAAGATAATGGGCTTGTTCGTGGTGAAAAGGTCGTCGAAGTCCTTCTCGGGCAGGCCGTTGGGATGTTCCTCGGGGGGCTGGAGGGTCATGAGGTCGACCACATTAACCACGCGAATCCTAAGGTCTGGTAGGTGCTTTCGAAGGAAATCGACGGCTGCTAGGGTCTCTAGGGTAGGCACGTCCCCGGCGCAGGCCATGACCACATCTGGGCCGCCGGCCTGATCGTTGCTGGCCCACTCCCATATGCCTATGCCTGCGCTGCAATGTTGGATGGCGGAATGCATGTCCAGCCATTGCAGCTCGGGTTGCTTGCCCGCCAGGATGACGTTGATGAGATTGCGGCTTTGCAGGCACTTGTTGGCCACATAGAGGAGGCGAGTTGGCGTCCGGGGGCAGATATACCCGGACGACGCCGGCCTTCTTGTTGACCACGAGGTCGATAAAGCCCGGGTCTTGATGTGAGAAGCCGTTGTGGTCTTGTCGCCACACGTGCGAGGAAAGCAGGTAGGTGAGCGACGCGATGGGACGGCGCCACGGTATGTCCCGGCTGGTGACTTCGAGCCATTTGGCGTGTTGGTTGAACATCGAATCGACGATGTGGATAAAAGCCTCATAGCAGGCGAAGAGACCATGTCTGCCGGTGAGCAGATAACCTTCCAGCCAGCCCTGGCACGTATGCTCGCTTAGGATCTCCATCACCCGGCCATCTGAGGAGAGATGGTTGTCACCAGGCAGGGTTTCTGCCATCCATGCACGGCCGGTGACTTCAAAGAGCGCGTCGAGACGGTTGGAGCTGGTCTCGTCCGGGCCCATCACTCGAAAGTTGGCGGCCTCGCTGTTCAGTTGCATTACGTCGCGAAGGAACGCGCCGAGCACCCGGGTGGATTCGGCCGTCACCGTGCCCGGCTCCGGGACGTCCACCTCGTAAGATTGGAAGTCGGGCAGCGTTAAGTCTTTCAACAAGAGTCCCCCATTGGCGTGGGGGTTGGCCCCCATCCGGCGCGTACCCAGGGGCGCAAGCTCCGCCAGTTCGGGGACCAGCCGTCCATTTTCGTCAAAAAGCTCCTGCGGGCGGTAGCTCCTCATCCAGTCCTCGAGGATCTTGATGTGGTCTGGGCGCGTGGCCATGTCCGTGACCGGTACTTGGTGCGCCCGCCATGTGCCTTCCACCGGGAGGCCATCGACTATCCTGGGCCCCGTCCAACCTTTTGGAGTTACGAGAACGATCACCGGCCACGTCGGTCGCTCTACCACAGTCTGGGTCCGCGCCTTGCTTTGTATGGCCTGGATCTCTTCAAGAACAGTGTCCAGGGCCCCGGCCATCAGCTCGTGCACGGCTTCAGGATCGGACCCCTCCACGATGTATGGCCGGTAGCCGTAGCCGCTCAACAACTGCTCCAGCTCCTCCC
>CAVYVU010000016.1:0-371035 GCA_963772095.1 uncultured Thermoleophilia bacterium | reverse complement strand
ATGATGCGCCCGGGCTCGGCTGCAGATCTCAAAGACCAGGTTGCTTCGCCCGGAGGCACTACGATAGCCGGGCTCGCCGTTCTGGAGGACGAGGGCGTGAGAGGCGCATTCCTGCGAGCCATCGAGGCGGCTACTGAGCGGGGACGCGCCCTTCAAGAAGAGGGCCGGCCAGTGATGGCGGAATGGTCGATTATGGGTATGGCATCGGGGAAGAAGCTGGCGATCGCAAGCGAAGGGGGAGGGAAGTGAAGATCACGCCTCTCGACATCAGGCGTAAGGAATTCAAACGATCCATGCGCGGGTATTCGGACGAGGAAGTGGACGTGTTTCTCGACGAAGTGGCGGACGAGTTCGAGCGTCTCTATCGGGAGAACGGGGAGATGGGCGAGCGCCTTACGACTCTCGAGGAACAGATCGCCGGCTACATGTCCATCAAGGAGACCCTGGAGAAGACCCTGGTCTCCGCGCAGATGCAATCGGACGAGATGCGGGCGAACGCGCGCAAGGAGGCAGAGCTGACCCTCCGTGACGCCGAGATCAAGTCCAGGCAGATCGTCAACGATTCTTACGGCGAGACTCAACGTGTGCAGCAATCCTTGATCCAGCTGAAGCACCTCGAAGAGGACTTCCGGTTCAAGTTCCGCTCGCTGCTCGAGGCCCATCTGAAACTTGTGGAACAGACACCCATCGTGGTGGCGGCTCCCGAAGCCTCGTTCATCGCGGCTCAGGGCTCCGCGCTCGCGGCGCCTCCCGAAGCCGCTCTTGTCGACGCGGCGATCGAATCCCCCGCGGAGATGCAAGTGGAGGAGACCGCGGCTCCTGAAGACACCGAGCCCGCGGAGAGTCCCGTGCAAGAGGCCGGGGCGGCCGCGGCCGAGCCGCCCGTGGAGGCGGAGCCCATCCCAGGGGTTGCGGCCCAACTGGAAGCGGTGGCTCTCACGACGACTGAAAACGAGGCTGCCACCGAGGAAATCATCGCCCCTTCGCTAACGGACGCGCTTGACAGCATTCGGCTGGAGCCCGAGCCTATGCAGTCGGAGGCGGCCGCCGCAGAGTCGGCGACTGAATCAGCGACGGCTGAGCATGAGGAACCCATCTCGGCGCCGACGGACGGGGAGGAGCCGCCCGAGGGTGGATTCTTCTTGGCCAGTCTTCCGGCCGACGGGGGAGAAGATTTCTTCGTGCTGGGCAGGGATAAGAAAGAACAGGATCGCGATTTCGAATGGTAGTCCACTGATAATACCGGAGGACTGATGGTAGATTCTCCCATGGAGGATCTCGCCATCCGGTGCGCGCGCGGACGGTTTGCTGGTAGGCTTTCGAGTGAGCCCTGGATGCGGTGAAGACGGCCTTTCGAGGCCTCTACGGCGAGCGGCTCAAGGTGACGCGTAAGCGCGCCTCCTGAAGACGACCGCGCCGAACAGGGAGCTGGTGGGCACATTGGCGAGCTGGCTGGGATTGCCTCGTGACGACGTGACGATCGTGACCGGTCGCGCCAGCAGAGACAAGACCCTCGCGTTCAGGGGCATAGAGGAGTCCGAGTTGCGGAGTAGGTTGATCGCTTTGGCCGAACGTCAAAGCGCACAGGGGAGTTCTGCCTGATGGATGGCGAGACTTTTAAGCAGAGACTGCTGGAAGAACGCGAACGGTTGCAGCGGGAGATCACGGAGCTCGATGCCGACCTTTCGGAATCGCTGCGAGGACTCGTCGAGGAAAGTCCCGTACGACCAGCACATGGCGGAGACCGCCGCCGTGACGCTCGATCGAGAGATCGACCTCACCCTGGAGGAGAATGCGCGGTCCACCATCGCGCAGATCGATCGCGCGCTGCAGAAGATAGAGAACGGCAGCTACGGGCATTGCGACAATGCGGCAAGGAGATCGGCGAAGAGCGCTTGAGCGTCGCCCCGTTCGCCAGCCTCTGCATCGACTGCAAGCGGCTGAGGAACGCAGCCGCTAGCTCGCGGTTCCGCACTCTATGACGCCCACCCGATTTCTTCGCCAGCCGCCGCGGCCGGCTCATCCTCAAATGGTCCGTCCTTGTCGTGTGCATCGGTATCGCCGTCGGCTTGGACCTGCTCACAAAAGCCTTGCCGAGCAGCACCTGGTCTTGGGCGAAACGCACAAGATCTTGCCCTTTCTGTATCTGCAGAGGACCGCCAACAACGGCGTGGCCGTTCGGGCTCCTGGGCGGGCGCGGCCCTGTCATCATCCTGGCGAACGTCATCGCTCGTCGCGGTGGTGCTGTTCTACGTGTTCATGGAGAAGCGCGTGCTCGTGGCCGGCATAGGCGGCGGGCTCATCATCGGCGGCAGCCTGGGCAACATCGTCCAGCGCGTGGCCGACGGCGAGGTCACCGACTTCCTCGAAGTTTCCCCACTGGCCCAACTTCAACATGGCGGACGTGTTCATCGTCGTGGGGATCGCGGTCATCTTCCTGGGCGTGCTTGGTCGAGGGAGTACGCCTGGTGAGGGCGGTCGCAGGGGCACCCCGATTCCGGGAGGCTGCCGGTGACTGCCGAAGCTGTTCTCGCTTTCGTCGTGGGTCCCGAGGAAGAGGCGCGCGGCTTGACGGCATACTGGGCCGGCGGCCCGAGATGGGTAGCCGCTCCCAGGTGGCTGCGTCGATCCGGGCGCGGCCGTGACCGTCGACGGGGTCGTGCGGCCCAAGAGCTACCGTCCCGGAGGGCAGAGCATCTCCGCCGTCCTTGCCGAGCCGGGCGCGCCGGTCTGGTCGCCGAGGACGTCGCCCTTCACATCCTGTTCGAGGACGAGTGGCTGCTGGTGGTGGACAAACCCGCCGGGATGCCGGTCCATCCGTCCAAAGGCCACGCCTCCGGGCACCCTCGTCAACGCTCTCTTGGGCCATGGCCTCGCAGGAGGCGAGGAGTTCCGTCCCGGGAGTGGTCCACCGGCTCGACAAGGACACCACCGGCCTGCTCGTCGTGGCGAAGTCGGTGGAGGTCACACCGGACGGCTCGTGCGCATGATGAAGGAGCGCAAGGTCGACCGGCGGTATCTGGCCCTGGTGCACGGGAGCTTCGGCGTGGAGACCGGCACCATCGAGGCTCCCATCGGGCGCGACCCGGCGAATCGCAAGTCGATGGCCGTGGGAGGGCGTGGCGGCCCGGGACGCGCGGACGCACTTTCGCGTGCTCGAGCGGCTGGGGGACTTCACGTTGGTGGAAGGCTCGCCTGGAGACGGGGCGCACGCATCAGATCCGCGTACACTTCCTGGCCATCGGGCATCCCGTGGTCGGCGACCCCACCTACGCGCGCCGCGATACGCTGGGGATCGGCCGGCAGTTCCTGCACAGCTACCGCCTTGGCTTTTCCCATCCCATGACGGGCGAGGCCCTGGACTTCGAAGCACCTCTACCACCCGATCTGGCCGCGGTCGTCGAGGGCTTCGCCGGCGGATGGCCGGCTCAGCAGCAGGAGAAACCGCCGCCGCCGAGTAGTACCCGAAGTGAGTGGTCGGTCGGCGAATGCCAGGTGCCCCGTGACATTTTGGGGCCGCGTGGCGGTGTAAGGAGGGCTAACGGTGAACGCGCGGGCAATCACGGCGCCGAGGGAGGCGACCTTCCGGCGCCTGCGGCTCTGGAACCTGGTGGCCGGCCTCTTCCACCTGGCGCAGGCCATCGTCATGGTCTTGATCTCGAACTCCGCCAGCCTTGCGGTCACCACGATGTACTCGAAGTACACCGGACGGGAAGCCGGAGCCGCTCCTGAAGACCATCGCGCATCCACGCATCGGCATCATGGTCTCGCTGTTCCTGTTCATGTCCGCCATCGCGCACTTTCGCCATCTCGACTCCCGGCGGGTACCGAGTGGTACGTGCGCAACCTCAAGCAGCACGTCAACTACGCGCGCTGGATCGAATACGCGTTCAGCGCGTCGTGGATGATCGTGATCATCGCCATGATCACTGGGATGTCCGACCTCTCCAGCCTGCTCCTCATCGGCTTCCTCAACATGACCATGCTGCTCTTCGGCCTGCTGATGGAGCGCTTCAACAAGGCCAACGAGAAGGTGGACTGGCTGCCCTTCTACTTCGGTTGCATCGGCTGGATCGTGCCGTGGGTCACGATCGTCCTGTTCGTCGCCGGCGCGAACGGCACCGGGGGCGGGAAAGTGCCGGGCTTCGTGTACGGCATCATGGTGTCGCTCTTCGTGTTCTTCAGCATCTTCGCGCTCAACATGGTGCTGCAGTACAAGCGCGTCGGAAAGTGGCGCGACTATCTGTACGGGGAGAAGCGTCTACATAGTCCTGAGTCTGACCGCCAAGGCCCTGCTCGCGTGGCAGGTGTTCGCGGCCGTGCTGCGCGGCTAGGCGTAGCCCGCCGGCGGGGCGAAGCCCGTCTGCCGTTTGCCGATCACTTCATGGCGAATCGAACCCCTCCGGCGGGGCGAAGCCCCTGCGGAGGGTGTTCTCAGTGACCGTGCGCGGCTCGAGGAACTGCAAGAGGTAGTCGGGTCCTCCGGCCTTCGAGCCCACTCCGCTCATCCGCGACCCTCCAAACGGCTGGCGGCCCACAATGGCCCCCGTGATCTGCCGGTTTATGTAGAGGTTGCCGACCCTGAACTCAGAATAGGCCCGCTTGATGTGGCCGGGGTCTCGAGAAAAGAGTCCGCCGGTGAGGCCATATCGCACGCAGGCGGCCAACTCGAGAGCCTCGTCGAAGTTTGCGGCTTTGGTAACGGCGAGGACGGGACCGAAGATCTCCTCTTGAGCGATGACCGCCTCGGGCTGCACTTCGGCGAAGATGTGCGGCCCGACGTAGAATCCAGCCTGCTCGTGGGCTCGCTCGCCGGCCTGCTCTGTTGCCGGTTCGTCGACCCGCTCTGGCGCGCTCTCGCCAACCGGCGTATCGGGATGCCGATCAGCCGGTCCTTCCGTGGAGGCAGCCGGGACGGCCGCGCCAAAAGCGAGCCTGGCTTCGGTCTTGCCTGTCTCGATGTACTGGAGTATCCGATCTCGGGCACGCCGGGTCGTGAAGGGTGGGGAACACGTCGACGAACCGGAACAGCTGAGTCTTGAACTGGTCGTCGCGCATCGCCCATTCGAGCGATTTGCGTTGCCAGGCTCCCCGGCTGAGGAGGCGCGGCTGTTGTCGGCCGAGAGCCGCGAAAAGTCTCTCACCGATCTCCCGCGTCGCGGTCTCCCGTAGAGACCGAGCCTGTGTCAGCTTCGACCATCTTTCCCTCCGCCGAAGTTACGGGTTCTTGGTACCCAGAGGGGGGAAAGGTCAACGTGCTAGACTTTCGCAATCGTGGAAGAAACCGGGCTAAAACCACACCCTGAGACCGGTCGGGCCGGCTCGGGCCCTCAGCCGGCTGACCCTGATGGTGGTTCTCGCTCGATCGCGTTCTTTGACCTGGACGGCACGCTCGTCGTCGGGCAGACTCAATTGCTCCTTGTCCTCTTCCTGCGCAGGCAGAAGCTGATCGGCCTGGTGTTCCTAATAGGCACGGGCCTTTGGTTCGCCGCGTACAAGGCGAGGCTCGTCAGGGTCACCAAGGAGGCGAGAGAAAGAGGCGCGAGCATCTTGGCGGGACTTTCGCAAGCCCGTGTGGATGGACTGATGACCCAGTTTGTCGCAGAGATCTTGGTCCCCCGTTTGCACCCGCGGGCCGGGGCGGCCTTGAGGGGGCATCAGGCTCGAGGCGATCGCGTGGTCGTGGTCTCGGCGGCGCTCGAGCCGGTAGTGAAAGCACTCTGCGACAGGCTGGGGGTGACCGAGTATATGGGGGCTCCCTGCCAGATCAGGAACGGACGGTACACGGGGCTGCTGAATGGTCCGATGCCGTACGGTGACGAGAAAGCGAGGCTCGCCCTGGGGTTCGCTGAGCGGTGGGCGGTGGACCCGGCGGACTGCTGGGCGTACGCCGACCACGAGACGGATCTGCCGTTGCTGCGCAGTGTCGGGCATGCGGTGGCGGTACATCCGAAGCCCGGATTGTTAAAGGCCGCCGAAGAGGCCGGCTGGTCCATTCTTCCGTAGATCCTCTGGTCCACAGCCCTAAGGAGGCACACAAATGGCAGACATATTCCCCGATGATCTTGCTGAGGGTTGGGACCTGGACGACCTGGCGGTCGCGACGATCCGGACCTTATCCATCGACGGCGTCCAGCGGGCAAATTCTGGCCACCCAGGCATGCCGCTAGGCGCCGCCCCGATGGCTCACATCTTGTGGAGCAGGCATCTTCGCTTCGACCCCAACGATCCCGCCTGGCCAGATCGGGACCGCTTCGTGCTGAGTGCAGGGCACGGCTCGATGTTGCTCTATTCGTTGTTACATCTGGCGGGATTCGGCCTGACGATCGAGGAGCTCGAGAACTTCCGACAGTGGGGTAGCCGCACTCCCGGACATCCAGAGTATGGCCACACGCCGGGGGTGGAGACGACAACCGGGCCGCTGGGCGCCGGTTTTGCCAACGGGGTGGGCATGGCTATAGCCGAGGCCTTCCTGGCCGCGACGTTCAACCGACCCGGGTTCCCGTTGGTGGACCATCGGACGTTCGCCATCGTCGGGGACGGCGATCTGATGGAGGGGATCGCGTCCGAGGCAGCCTCGCTCGCGGGGCATCTGGGCCTTGGGAAGCTCATCTACTTGTACGACAACAACCACATCTCCATCGAAGGCAGCACGGACCTCGCCTTCTCAGAAGACGTGGGGTTGCGTTTTCAGGCGTACGGCTGGCAGGTGATAGACGTCGCCGACGGGAACGACCTGGGGGAGATCGACGAGGCCATCAAGGCCGCGTGCGGCGAGACCGCGAAGCCTTCGCTCGTCATGGTGCGCACCGTGATCGGTTGCGGCAGTCCCAACAAGGCCGGGAAAGCAGAATGTCACGGGTCGCCGCTGGGCACAGACGAGGTGAGACTCACCAAGGAGGCGCTCGGCTGGCCCGCCGGTCTCTCCTTCGCGGTGCCGGAGCGCGTGCGGCGAGCAGTACGCGGCGGTGGCCGGCAAGGGAGGCGGGGCCCGGCGGGACTGGGTCAAGCTCTGGTCGCACTACGAGAAGGAGCAACCCGAGCTGGCCTCGCAGTGGAGGGCGGCCCTGGCGGGCGAGTTGCCGGCAGGCCTTGAGAGCACGCTGCCCAGCTTCAAAGCCGGGGAGAAAGTGGCTACCCGCGCTGCGTCCGGCAAGGTTCTCAACGCCTTGGCGGCTGCGATTCCCACCCTTGATCGGCGGCTCCGCCGATTTAGCGCCCTCGAACAACACCTATCTCGCCGGTCTGGGAGATTTCGAGCGTGGCAATCCGGCGGGCCGGAACCTCCGTTTCGGCGTGCGGGAACACGGCATGGCCGGGATGCTGAACGGCATGGCGGTCCATGGCGGGGTCTTCGCCTACGGTGGTACCTTCTTCGTGTTCGCCGACTACATGCGGCCGGCCATCCGGCTTGCCGCCCTCTCCAAGCTCCCCGTGACTTTCGTGCTCACCCACGACAGCATCGGACTCGGCGAGGACGGCCCGACGCATCAGCCGATCGAGCATTTGGCGTCATTGAGGGCGATCCCGGGGTTGCTGGTGATCCGCCCGAGCGACGCCGCGGAGACCTGCGTGGCCTGGCAGGTCGCGCTCGAGCAACGCCATGCGCCGGTGGCGTTAGTCCTCACTAGGCAGAACGTGCCGGTGCTGGACCGCTCGGTATTAGGTCCTGCCGAGAGCTTGCGCAGAGGCGGCTACGTCCTACAGGACGCACCGTCGGGAAACCCGGAGGTCATCCTCATCGGCACGGGGTCTGAGGTGGAACTTGCCCTTGAAGCGGCCGCGGAACTTGCCTTCGAGGGCATATCGGCTCGAGTGGTCGCTTTGCCGTGCTGGGAGCTCTTCGAGGCTCAGGATGTGGCCTATCGTCATGCCGTGCTTCCGCCGGCGGTGAAAGCCCGAGTGGCGGTGGAGGCGGCTTCGTCGTTCGGCTGGGAGAGATATGTGGGAGATGAGGGTATAACCGTCGGGATAGACCGGTTCGGAGCATCCGCTCCAGCGGACATCCTTTACCGTGAGTTCGGCATCACCTCCGGCGTTGTCGCGGAAAGTGCGCGCCGGTTGGTGAAGCAGCACTCTCGGTAGACAGCCCGGGCGGGTGCCGACCGTAGACGGCCGGCACCCGCCCCACATCACGTGGCCACAGGAAAGGGGACGGTGATGAGCAGCAACCCCCTGGTGCGGCTCGGAGAGCTCGGCCAGAGCGTCTGGTACGACGACATCGGGCGGGATCTCATCTTGTCCGGGAAGCTCAAGTCCCTCATTGACGAAGATGGAGTGGTCGGTCTCACGTCCAACCCCACCATCTTCTTCAAAGCCATCACAAGGGGGACTGGCTACGACGTCGCCATGCGCCGCATGGCCGAGGCGGGGGCCGTAACGGGCGATATCCTCGAGAGTCTCATGGTCGAGGACATCCGCCTGGCGGCCGAGGAGTTGCGGCCGGTCTACGAGCGCACCAGATCGCTGGACGGCTGGGTGAGCATCGAAGTGGCACCGGCGTTCGCGCACGACACCCAGGGGACGATCTCTGAGGTCAAGAGGGTGAGGTCCCTCGTAGACCGGCCGAACGTCTTCGTCAAAGTGCCGGCCACCGCTGAGGGCGTGGGGGCCATCGGGGAACTCACCGGGCAGGGATACTCGATCAACGTGACGCTCATCTTCTCGTTGGAGCGCTACGCGGACGTCATGGAAGCGTATCTGTCGGGACTGGAGCTGCTTGCCGCCAGAAAGGCCGCCGGGGAGCGACTGCCCGACCTGAGTGATGTACACAGTGTGGCGAGCTTCTTTGTCAGCAGGGTGGATACGTTGGTCGACAAGCTGCTCGATGAGAAACGCGCTTCTGAGCCTGGAGCGTCCGGGCCGACCGCGTCGAGACTGGCTTCTCTGCGCGGGAAAGCCGCCGTAGCGAACGCGAAGATGGCTTACGAACGGTTCAGAGCCACTTTTGCCGGGCCGCGTTGGGAGGCCCTCCGGTCGCGGGGAGCGAATCTGCAGCGTCCTCTGTGGGCGAGCACCAGCACGAAGAACCCGGCTTACAGCGACATCATGTACGTTCAAGAGCTCATCGGCCGGGACACGGTGAACACGATGCCCTTGTCGACGATGGAGGCATTTGGCGATCACGGCCGCCCGGTGGAGACGATCACCTCGGGAGTGGAGGAGGCCCGCGCGAGTCTGGCCGCCCTCGAAGCCGAAGGGATCAACATGGCGGATGTCACCGCCCAACTCGAAACAGAGGGAGTGCTCGCATTCGCAGACTCCTTCGAGGCTTTGTACATCGCTGTGGACGAAAAGCGGGCCGCATTTCTCGGAGAGGACCGTGCTTGAGGTGCGGCTCTTCGACTGAGAAAAGGCGTCCGGAAGGCCGATGAGCGAGGGAATATGGCCGAACTGGTTCTTCCTGAGAATCCCTTTCGTGAGGGGATAGATCTCCGGCGGGTCCCGGAACCTTCGACGCTGGTGATATTCGGCGCCACGGGCGACCTGGCCAAGCGCAAGCTGTTGCCGTCTCTGTTCATGATGCACCGCCAGGGTGCTCTGCCGTCCGGCTTCTCCATCGTGGGCTTCGGACGTCGCCCCTGGGCGGACATCGACTTTCGGAACTACGTGCGAGAGACCCTCGAGGAGACCCTCGGTCAGTCGCCATCGGCAGAGACGTGGTCTGGGTTCGAGCAGGCCCTTTACTTCGCGCGCGGGGAGTTCGACGAGCCGGACGCATACCGCGAACTGGCCGGGGTGCTGGCCGAGGTGGACAGTCAGCGCGCCCGCAACGGCAATCGCCTCTTCTACCTAGCCGTGCCCCCGAGCGGCTATCCTCTGGTCATCGAGGGCTTGGGCCGTGCAGGCCTGGGAGGCAGGCGCGAAAGAAACGAAGCCGTCTGCCCAGAACCCACCGGCCCACCGGCCGGCCCACTATCGCCGGCCCTGAAGGGGTGGGCCCGCATAGTCGTGGAGAAGCCGTTCGGCCATGATTCTGCCAGCGCGGCGGAGCTCAACCGGCAGCTTCAGGCATGGTTTCGAGAGGACCAGATCTTCCGCATCGACCACTACCTCGGCAAGGAGACGGTCCAGAACATCCTCGTCTTCCGGCTGGCGAACGGCATCTTCGAGCCGGTGTGGAACCGGAACACCGTGGATCACGTGCAGATCACCGTCGCCGAGGACCTTGGAGTGGAGAGCAGGGGCCCTTACTTCGAGGAGACCGGCACCCTGCGCGACATGGTGCAGAACCATGTGCTGCAGCTCCTTGCCCTCGTCGCCATGGAGCCGCCGACCTCGTTCGCGGCCAACGCTGTCCGGGACGAGAGGGCCAAGGTCTTGGGTGCGCTCCAACCTCTGCGGGGGACGGCTGTGGACGCGGAGCGTCGTTCGGGGGCAGTACACGCCGGGGTTCATCGGCGGCGACCCCGTGGCCGGCTATCGGGAAGAGCGGGGAGTCTCGCTGGAGTCGAAGACTGAGACCTTCGTCGCGCTGAGAGTATTCATCGACAGCTGGCGTTGGGCTGGAGTGCCCTTCTATCTGCGGGCCGGCAAGCGCATGCCGAGGCGGGCGACCGAGATAGCCATCCAATTCAAGCGGCCGCCTCTACTGTTGTTTGGGGATGACCCCTCGCGGGAGCCTGAGCCCAATATTCTGGCTATGAACATCCAGCCCGACGAAGGGATAACTCTGAAGGTGGGGTCGAAGCTCCCTGGTCCGAGTATCGACATCCATCCGGTGCACATGGATTTCCGCTACGGGACCTCTTTCGGCCGCCGGTCCCCGGAAGCATACGAGCGGCTGCTCCTAGACAGTCTGCTCGGAGATGCCACTCTCTTCAGCCGGGAGGACAGCGTGGAGGAAGCCTGGCGTTTCATCGACGGGATAGAGGAGAGATGGCGTGAGGAGCAGGCAGCTCCACTCGCTTTCTACGAGGCGGGTTCCTGGGGACCGGAAGAGGCGGCGGAGCTCACGGCCCGGGATGGGCGTGCGTGGAGAAGGCCGTGAGCGACAGCAGCCCAAAGGTGATGAGCGCCATCCAAGGCCGTCGTGTGCCTTTGCGTGACGCCGAGCGCGAGTTGCGCAGCGCCTGGACAGGGGCCGACGAGGAAGTGCGGCATGAGCAGGGCCAAGGCATGCTGCGCCTGCGTGAGATCAACTTCGTGGTCTACGTGAACCGGGAAGCGGACGCTGGGGCGGCGCGAGCTACCGCCGCCCGGGTCATGCGCGTACATCCGGGACGGGTCATCGTCTTGGCGCCCCAGGAGATGGCCGGCCCATTCTGCTTCGGCGCCGCGATGGGCGAAGAACCCGACCGTGAGCCCAGTGCCTTCATCAGCACCGCTTGCCTGCAGGACGAGGAATCGGGCAGACAGATCTGCTCCGAGGAAGTCGTCATATGCGGGACCGGGAAGACCGGAGCTCTGCAGGCCGTGGTCCTCCAATTGCTTGTGCCCGATCTGCCGGTCGTCACCTGGTGGCTCGGGGACGTAGGGCCATCGTCCTCGCAGCTGGGCTGGCTGCGCGACGCCTCCGACCAGGTGATAATGGACGCCCAGTCGTATTCCGACCCGGCGCAGGGGATGCAGGTGCTGGGCGAGATGCTGGCGCCAAGACGAGAGACGACTCATCCCGCTTTGACCGAGCTGAGCTGGCTAAGGATCGCTCCCTGGCGAAAGCTGATCGCAGAGTTGTTCGACGCACCCGAGAGGCGTCTGCTGCTGGGCGATATCGACCGCCTCGTGGTAGAGCACGATTCTGCCTTGCCGCAGGCCTTGCTGTTCGGAGCGTGGTTCGGCTCCAGGCTCGGCTTCGACAGCGCCTGGGGGAGACTGGTGGCGTGAGAAGGAGGCCTGGCGCGTGAGGTTGAAGCCCCGGCCGAGGACGACCTGACCGAGGATCAGCAGACCGAGGACGCAAGAGACGAGCCCCGGGCATGAGCGGTCCGTGGTGGCACCGGCGTCCGAAGGCGAGCGGTCGGCGCGGGTCTCTGATGTGTCTGACCTGGGCCGCTCATTGGTGCTGGAAGTGCGTCGAGCCGCGAGGGGAGCCGAGGCTGGTCCGGGGATGGTAGGCGTGAGTGCTCACACGAACAGACCGGCGCCCGTCGAGGACTTCGAGGGCGCTCAGGCCATATATCTGCGCCGTTGGCCGCACAGCTACTCGTGCATAGCATGCGCGGGCGGGGATTCGGCCGATTCCACCTTGAAAGGCCTGGAACTGCCCCCGGATGAGGACTGGGCGTTGCTCTCGGCCGCCATCGAAAACCGGGCTCGCGACAAGCTCTTTGAGGAAGCCGCGCGCCTTGCCGGACAGCTAGCCTCTCTGCCCGGCGCGGCGGGACCGCGAGCAGAGCGGGAGTCGCCGTGATCGAGATCGTACCTGGCCCGGAGGAAGCTGGCCCAGCTTGGCGCGGGCCTGGTGGCCGCGCGGCTCATAGCCCAGGCGATGGACCGGGCTGGCGAGGTCTCTCTCGTCCTCTCCGGAGGCAGGACGCCGGCCCGTCTTTACGGCCTTTTGGCCGGACAGGCGGGGGCGGACGTGCCTTGGGCGCGAGTCAACGTCTTCTGGGGGGACGAGCGATGTGTTCCCCGCGACGATGAGCGAAGCAACTACCACCTGGCTCTGGCCTCGGGCTTGTTGACCCGGTGCTTCTCGGGCATCCACCGGATCCCGGGCGAGTTGTCCCCGGAGCAGGCGGCGGACGTCTATGAGGCCGAGCTCAAGAAGCTTTATCCGGGTGATCCTTTCCCGCGCTTCGACCTCGTGCTACTTGGGCTGGGCGAGGATGGACACCTTGCCTCTCTCTTCCCCGGCTCCAGTGAAAGACATGAAGAAGGACGCTGGGTGGCGGCGACCGAGGAGTACGTGGGTGTCCGCCGCGTGACTCTCACCTTGCCCGTGCTCGCCGCGGCCCGTAGCCTGCTCTTTCTGGTCTCCGGGCGAGAGAAGGCGCGTGCTCTCGGTCTGACCTTGGCAAGCCAGCCGGTTGCCGCAGTGCCTCGCCTGCCGGCACGCATCCTGCTTGACCTGCTGGCCACGAAGGCACTCGCGGGCTCGGGGCGGCCGGAAGTGACCTGGCTGGTGGATCGAGCGGCAGCATCGCTCCTTCCGGCGGGATAGGTCGCGAGAAGGGGGCTCGTTTGCGGCGGCGCGGCGGCTCGGATAGAATTTTACACATAACTAAAGCGTAGCCGCCTTGATGACGCGGGGAGATGAGATCTCCACCAAGTCGGTGTGACGAAAGGTTGGTGAGGGTTGTGGCCGAGGATAGCGCGGGCCAGGGGCGCAAGAGCAAGGTGCTCATGGACGAGGAGCAGATCGCGCGCACGCTCGCCCGGATGACCCACGAGATCGCCGAGCAGGTGCCCGACCTGGACAACCTGGCCCTGGTGGGCATCCAGCGCCGCGGCGTCGAACTGGCCGCGCGCCTGGCCACGCTCTTCGGCAGCTTCTACTCGGTCGACGCCCGCCCACCGGCGCCATCGACATCACGTTCTACCGCGACGACATCGACACGCGCTCTCCGGCCAGTCGCCTACGAGCAGCCGGTGGTCCACTCCACCGATCTGCCCTTCGACGTCAACGGCAAGACCATCGTCCTGGTGGACGACGTGCTCTACACGGGCCGCACCATCCGGGCGGCCATCGACGCCCTGTTCGACTACGGCCGGCCGCGCTGCCGTGCGGCTGGCGGTGCTGGTGGACCGGGGCCATCGCGACCTGCCCATCCGCCCCGACTTCGTGGGCAAGAACGTGCCCACCAGCCGCGACGGAGCAGGTGGCTGGTGCATCTGGTCGAGACCGACGGGGTGGACGAGGTGGTCATCGAGGAGGAGTAGCCGGCGAGCGACGCGCGGGTTGCGGGCCGGCGCTCGGCAGCTGCTGGAGTCGGCCCGCGCCGCGATACAATCAACGCAGAAGGTCAGCCTTTTAAACGCGTCCCGTGAGGCCGAAAGGGTAACCGCCATGCATCTCATCTCCATCGACGATCTCACCGCCGCCGACATCGAGAACCTGTTCCAGCTGAGCGACGGTTTTCTCGAGGTCGCGTCCCGCTCCATCAAGAAGGTCCCGACGTCTGCGCGGCCGCACCATCATCAACGTCTTCCTCGAGCCCTCCACGCGCACGCAGTCGTCGTTCGAGCTGGCCGGCAAGCGCCTGTCGGCCGACGTGATCAACATCAAGGGGTCGTCGTCGAGCGTGTCCAAGGGGGAGAGCCTCAAGGACACCATCCTGACCCTGGAGAGCTACCGGCCGGACATCATCGTCATGCGCCACCCGCAGGTGGGAGCATCGCGCATGGCCACCCGCTACACCAACGCCTCGGTGGTCAACGCCGGCGACGGCACGGGCGAGCATCCCACCCAGTGCCTGCTCGATCTCTACAGCCTGCGGCGCGTCTACGGCGAGCTGGAGGGGCTGAAGGTGGCCATCGTGGGCGATATCCTGCGGAGCCGGGTGGCCCGCTCCGACCTGTTCGGCTTCCGCAAGATGGGCATCGACGTGCGCCTGGTCGGCCCGCCGACGCTGATGCCGCCGGGCATCGAGTACTGGGACGTGCCGGTCTACAACGACCTCGACGCGCTGGACGACGTCGACGTCATCTACCTGCTGCGCATGCAGCTGGAGCGGGCCAAGGGCAAGGTGCCGCCGGTGCCCAGCCTGCGCGAATACAGCCGGGTGTGGGGTCTGTCGCCGTACCGGGTCAAGCCCGGGCAGCGGGTGATGCACCCGGGTCCGATCAACCGGGGAGTGGAGCTCTCCGGCCGATCTGGCCGACGACGAGCGCTCGCTCATCCTGCACCAGGTGGAGTCCGGGCTGGCCGTGCGCATGGCCATCCTTTTACCAGTGCCTGGCCCGAGAAGCCTGAGCGACGTGTAGGTGCCGCGGAGAGTGAGCGCTGGCGCTAGCGGCGCGAGGCCGGCATCGGTGACGGGTCCCGTCGCGTCGGCTTCGCTTGACGCAGAATGGACCGGCTGCCGCGTGACGCGCGATGCGGATTGCCCAGTGGATTCATATTCGAGGGCGGCAGCTCACCACGGAGAGGACCAACGATGGCAAAGAACATGGCAGTGATGGACGGCAACGAGGCGATCGCCCACGTCGCCCACAAGGTCAACGAAGTGATCGCCATCTACCCGATCACCCCGTCCAGCCCCATGGCCGAGCACGCCGACGCCTGGAGCGCGGCCGGCAAGAAGAACCTCTGGGGGACGGTGCCCGCTGATCGTCGGAGATGCAGTCCGAGGCCGGGGCGGCGGCGGCCGTGCACGGGGCCCTGCAGGCCGGCTCGCTCAGCACCACCTTCACCGCCAGCCAGGGGCTGCTGCTCATGATCCCCACCATGTACAAGATCGCCGGCGAGCTGACGCCCACCTGCTGGCACGTGACCGCCCGCTCGCTGGCCGCCCAGGCGCTCAGCATCTTCGGCGACCATCAGGACGTCATGGCCGTCCGGCAGACCGGGTTCGCCCTGCTGGCCTCGAACTCGGTGCAGGAGGCGCACGACCTGGCGCTGGTCGGCACGCGCCGCCACGCTGCAAGTCGCGGGTGCCGTTCATCCACTTCTTCGACGGCTTCCGCACCTCGCACGAGGTGCAGAAGATCGAGCTCATGGGCGACGACGTGCTCCGGGCCATGATCGACGAGGAGCTGGTCCTGGCGCACCGCGCAGCGGGCCATGACTCCCGACCGGCCGACCATCCGCGGCACCAGCCAGAACCCCGACGTCTACTTCCAGGGCCGCGAGACCGTCAACCGGTACTACCTCGGCCTGTCCCGGGATCGTCCAGGAGTACATGGACCGGTTCGCCGGGCTCACCGGCCGCAGCTACCACCTGTTCGACTACGTCGGCGCTCCCGACGCCGAGCGGGTGATCGTGCTCATGGGCTCCGGCGCGGAGACGGCGCACGAGACCGTCGACTACCTGACGGCCCGGGGCGAGAAGGTGGGCGTGCTCAAGGTCCGGCTGTACCGGCCCTTCAGCGTCGAGCACTTCGCCGCGGCGCTGCCGAAGACGGTCAAGAGCATCGCCGTGCTCGACCGCACCAAGGAGCCGGGGTCGGCCGGCGAGCCGCTCTACCTGGACGTGGTCAACGCCCTGGCCGAGGCCGGGCGTGTCGCGCGAAGGTCATCGGCGGCCGCTACGGCCTCTCCAGCAAGGAGTTCACGCCGGCCATGGTCAAGGCCGTCTTCGACGAACTGGCGAAGCCGGCGCCCAAGAACCACTTCACCGTCGGCATCAACGACGACGTCACCCACACCAGCCTGGACTACGACCCGCACTTCAGCACCGAGCCGGAGAACGTCGTACCGGGCCCTGTTCTACGGCCTGGGCAGCGACGGCACGGTGGGCGCCAACAAGAACTCCATCAAGATCATCGGCGAGGACACCGACAACTACGCGCAGGGCTACTTCGTCTACGACTCCAAGAAGGCCGGGGTGCATGACCGTCAGCCACCTGCGCTTCGGGCCCGCAGCCCATCCGCTCGGCCTACCTGGTCAACAAGGCCGACTTCATCGCCTGCCACGTGTGGGCGTTCCTGGAGAGGTACGAGATGCTGGCGGCGGCCGTGCCCGGGGGCCACCTTCCTGCTCAACGCGCCCTTCCCCGCCGAAGAGGTCTGGGACCGGCTGCCCTGCGAGACGCAGGAGCGGATCATCGACATGAAGCTCAAGGTCTACGCCATCAACGCCTACGAGGTGGCCAAAGAGACCGGCATGGGCGGGCGCATCAACACCATCATGCAGACCTGCTTCTTCTACCTCTCGAACATCCTGCCGCAGGACGAGGCCATCGCCGCCATCAAGAGGGCCATCAAGAAGACCTACGGCAAGCGGGGCGAGAAGGTCGTCGCAGATGAACTACAACGCCGTCGACCAGGCCGTCGCCAATCTGCACGAGATCGAGGTGCCCGCGGCGGTCACCAGCACGGTGCACGAAGCCGCCAGTTGGTGCCGGCGGAGGCGCCCGAGTTCGTGAAGACACGTCACCGCCATGATCATGGCCGGCGAGGGCGACGAGCTGCCGGTCAGCCAGATGCCGGACGACGGCGTCTGGCCCACCGACACCACCCAGTGGGAGAAGCGCAACATCGCCCTCGAGATCCCGGTGTGGGAGCCGGAGCTCTGCATCCAGTGCGGCAAGTGCTCGTTCCACTGCCCGCACGCCACCATCCGCACCAAGGTCTACGACCCGGCGCGCCTGGCCGGCGCCCCGGCGACCTTCAAGTCGGTCGACGCCAAGGGCAAGGAGTACGCCGGCAAGAAGTGGACCGTGCAGGTGGCGCGCCGAGGACTGCACCGGCTGCGGCGCCTGCGTCCAGATCTGCCCGGGCAAGGACAAGGCCGACCCGAGCCGCAAGGCCATCAACATGGCCTTCCAGCCGCCGCTGCGCGAGCACCGAGCGCGACAACTACGCGTTCTTCCTCGAGCATCCCCGACCCCGACCGCGCCCAGGTGCGGGTGAACAGCGTCAAGGGCAGCCAGCTGCTGCGGCCGCTGTTCGAGTACTCCGGGCGCCTGCGCCGGCTGCGGCGAGACGCCGTACGTGAAGCTGCTCACCCAGCTGGTCGGCGACCGCCTGCTCATCGGCAACGCCACCGGCTGCTCGAGCATCTACGGCGGCAACCTGCCCACCACGCCCTACGCCAAGAACGCCGACGGGCGCGGACCCACCTGGAACAACTCCCTGTTCGAGGACGCGGCCGAGTTCAGCTACGGTCTCCGGCTGACCGTGGACAAGCAGACCGAGTTCGCCCGCGAGCTGGTGGATCTCTCTGCGCGACGTCGATCGGCGCCGAACTGGCCGACGCGTTGCTGGCCTCGAAGCAGGCCGACGAGGCCGAGATCGCCGCGCAGCGCGCCCGGGTGGCCGAGCTGAAGACCAGGCTGCAGCGCGCCGCATGGCGCGGCAACGGCGGCGACGGCCGCTACGGCCAGCTGCTGGCGGTGGCCGACTACCTGGTCAAGAAGAGCGTCTGGGGCGTCGGCGGCGACGGCTGGGCCTACGACATCGGCTACGGCGGTCTGGACCACGTGCTGGCCTCCCAGCGCAACATCAACCTGCTGGTCCTGAACACCCAGATGTACTCCAACACCGGCGGGCAGTGCTCCAAGGCCACGCCCATGGGCTCCGTCGCCCTCTTCGCGGCCGGCGGCAAGACCGATCGGCCAAGAAGGACCTGGGCTCGATCGCCATGACCTACGGCAACATCTACGTGGCCCAGGTGGCCATGGGCTACAGCGACTCGCAGACCGTGCGGGCCTTCGTCGAGGCCGAGTCCTACGACGGGCCCAGCCTCATCATCGCCTACAGCCACTGCATCAGCATGGGCTTCGACATGACCAAGGGCTACGACCACCAGAAGGCGGCCGTGCAGTCCGGCTCCTGGATCCTGCTACCGCTTCGACCCGCGCCTGGCCGCGCAGGGCAAGAACCCGCTGCAGATCGACTCGAAGGAGCCGTCGCTCTCGGTGGACGACTTCGTGCCCACCGAGAACCGCTACAACATGCTGAAGAAGGCGCATCCCGCAGGCGGCGGACATGCTGTGGGACAAGGCGCAGAAGCACGTCTGCACCCGGTGGGAGATCCTCAAGCAGCAGGCCGAGATGGTCTACACCGAGGCCTGCCCGTTCGAGCCCGGCGTGGTCGACGAGCAGGCCCTGGCTGCCACCGGCGCCAGGGAGGTCACGGGTGTGGCGACGGGCTTCAACCTGCCCGCCGCGCGCGACGACGAGGCGAAGAGCTACGACGACGAGGCGAAGAGCTAAGCAAGGAGAGCAGGATGGCTACCAGGAAGTCAGAAGCGATCTGGCAAGGCACGCTCAAAGAGGGCAGCGGCACCATGAGGTTGGCGAGCGGTCTCTACGAGGGGCCGTACACGTTCTCGTCCCGCTTCGAGGAAGGCAAGGGGACCAACCCGGAGGAACTGATCGGCGCGGCGCACGCCGGCTGCTTCTCGATGTTCCTTTCTGGCCTGCTCACCGAGAAGGGGTACAAGCCCGCCCGGATCCACACCACCGCGACCGTTCACCTGGGTGCCGGTCCCCTCATCAACAAGATAGACCTCGAATGCACGGCTCAAGTGCCTGGGGTGGAGGACGCCGAGTTTCAGGAACTAGCCGCCGAGGCCAAAGCGGGATGCCCCGTGTCGAAAGCCTTGGCCGCGGTGCCCGAGATCACCCTACGGGCCGAGCTAGAGAGATAAACCGCCACTCTCGCAGCCGGCCTCGAGCGAGCTGACCAGTGCCGTGGAGCCCCTTCAGCGGTCGACTTCGGCGCCCGCAGCGGGTAAGCGGACCGCCGCGGTCCGCCAACGGGGCTTCGTCTTTCCACTTGTGGTGGCGGATGCCTCCATCCGCGCCGCTGGTTGAGATCTCCTGTGTGCTCGAGGTGCTCGAGGCCCCGGTGGTCTCGCGTCTCTACTTCTGGGCGCTGCAGGTAGATTTCACGGATGGCCGATCGACCGTGGGCGGTGGTCACACCGGACTGCAATGGAATCCTCGCTATGAGGGCAGCACCGCTGTCAACTGGGGAGGGTATGATGCGCAGAGCCGGGGTGGCGGAGTGCTGCCGGGCTCATCGTCCGCTCTTCCCGGCTTCGCGGACGACCCGAACACGCGTGGTTATCCGTGGCGCCCAGGTCGCCCCTATCGCCTGCGGGTCTATCGCTCACCCGATCGCCCCGGCGGGTGGCGCGCCGACGTGACCGATGTGTTGGCGAGTAAGACCAGCCTCATCCGTGAGCTCTTCGGCGGCGGGACATATCTCTCTGCTCCAGTGGTGTGGTCGGAGGTCTTCGCCGACTGCGATGCGCCTTCGGTCGCCGTGCGGTGGAGCGAGCTAAAAGGGGTAGACGCCCAAGGCGTCGAGCTCACGCCCTCGGGCGTCCAGGTGAACTACCAGAGCGAGGAAGAGGGCGGCTGCAGCAACACCACTGTAGCTCTAGAAGACGGGAACATCCTCCAGGTCACCGGGGTGCCGCGGACGGTCGAACAGGGCTCCTTCATGCAATTATGAGTGCTTGGCGAAGAGATAAGACACGGCTGCCCTTCGGGCCAGAGAGCGGAGGACAGCTGATTTCCGGCCCGGAGACAGGCGACCCGCTCCCCGCCCACACCGTCAGAGAGAGTAGCCGAGCTCGCCACGTGCGACTGGTGCTGTCCCCGCGCACTGGGTTGGAGATCGTAGTCCCGAGAGGCTTCGATCGGGACCTCATCCCCGGAATTCTTCGCAGGAAAACCGCCTGGGTCCAGCGGGTGACCGCCCGTTTCGAGGTCCAGGGCAGGAACGCAGCGAGCCGACCGATGCAGCCTGTCCCCGAAGAACTTCAGTTGCGGGCAATCGGAGAATGCTGGCAGGTGGAATACCGGCGCACGGCTTCCGCGCGCGTCGTGGCCCGCGCCGGTCTGGGGTGGCGGCTGACAATATCGGGGGATATCGACGATGTTACAGCGGTGCGTGCCGCTGTGTCCCGCTGGCTCGGTCGACGAGCTCGGGAGGTATTCATTCCGTGGTTGGAGGACCTGGCAGAGGATCGCGGGTTCGTCCACGGCCAGATCGCGATTAGATCTCAGCGGACACGCTGGGCAAGCTGCTCCGGCAAGAAAGGGATCAGCATCAACCTGCGTTTGCTGTTCCTCCCGGAGGATCTCGTCACATACGTGTTCATGCACGAGCTGTGTCATACGGTCCGGATGGACCATTCCCGCGCGTTCTGGACCCTCGTGGGTAAGTTCGAGCCGGAGCACAAGAGCAAGAATCGCCGCCTGAAGGAAGGCTGGAAGTTCGTCCCCGCGTGGCTCGAGCCGGAAAAGACCGCTTCGCTGTTCTGAGCGCGTCTACGGCGGGGGGATCGTGGTGATGTTCCCGGTGGTGCTCGAGATCGGCAGCGGGCCCTCGACCAGCACCACCAGCTGGGAGTACCGCTCGAAGCCCACGATGGTCGTCATCTGGGGTTTGGCCGTCACCGTAAACGCGAATACCAGGACCTCCCGTCCGTCGTCTCCCACCGCTACAGCGATCGGCTGACTTGTGTCCGCGCCGGCGCCGAAACCGATGCCGCTGACCGCGTCAAGCTCGTTCTGACCCACTTTCACGGGTGATCCCACGGACAGTTTCGCTGTCTGGTCGAGTACCTTCTGGCCGTCGCCGGCAGCGTTGATGACAATCTGACGCAGTGCCTGCCACGTGCTGGTGATGGCGCGGCCAACGAAGGTGAGTGTCCGCATAGGCCCGGTCCCTCCCGGCAACGTCGTGCCGGTGGCCACCGTTGTCTGAGGGATGCCGATGCCGGAGGTGTCTGTGGAGACAGCGACCGTGGTACCGGTAGCCGACGTGGTGGTCGATGCCGCGGTCGTAGAGCTGGAAGTGCCGCCGCCCGAGCTGCCGCATCCCCCGGTGGCGAGCGCAGCCGCGGCAAGGACGAAGGCCACGAGGACCAGTGTGGAGGCCAGACGATTCGTCCGGATGGTCGTGGTGGTCATTGGTCGCCTCCTCCTAGGCACTCGATCGACGCGTGGCGTCAGTCTGACAAGATCTGCTCGTCGTCCTTGCGGCGATGGGCGTATCTCGGCCGGAAGATCTGCTCTCGGATAAGCCCGGCCAGCTCCTCCGGCTTGTCAAGCATGCAATATTTGTCATCGCCGTACTTGATCTTGAGGACTACGCAACGGTCTTCCACTTTGACCTCGTAGATGGAGTCCAGGGGAACAACGTCGGGGGCGTCGGTCTTCATGCCGATGAGCACGGCCTCCGTCGTCAGTTGGATCTCGCCGTTGTCCCAGATGACACGCTCCTCGCCGGAAAACGCCCGCAAGTCCTTTTCCAATAGATCACCGTAGTCTCCGAGCGGACGCCCACACTTGCCGCAGAGCTCGGCGTCTACGTCGTTCTCGGCGCCGCAGTTGTAGCAGGTGGCGATCAAGGCTCCTCCTTCGAGTCGGTGGTCGGTTGGCGGGTCAGTCCAAACCTTCCCGCATCTCCCGCGAAGTAGACATCGCGACCGAAGACGCCGGACCGGGCCGCCCTGTGCGGGTTCGTCCGTCCACGCTTCTTTCTGGAGCGAGTCTCTTGCCGGAAGATGGTCGTGTAACGACTCGTGACGGCTGGACCGCCTAGCCTATCCGCGATACCATTAGGCAACCTTTAAACGAGTCCCGTGAGACCGAAAGGAAGATGGATGGACACCAGCCCGCGTCCTTCCGCGCCCAGACTTGCCTGCCGCGCGTTTCCCCCCGAACGCTTCCTCCTTCCCGGCGTGCATCTCTTCGACCCCGGCATGGGGTCGACATGGTGGGCGACCTGCTGGTCGAGGACGGCACGCATCGCCGCCATGGGCGACAGTCGTTGACGCGGCCGGCCGGCGTGGAGGTCCTCGACGACCTCGCCGGCTGCTGGGTGTTCCCGGGCTTCGTCGACTCCGCACGCGCACCTGCGCACTCCCGGGCTACGAATACAAGGAGGACCTGGCCTCCGGGTCGCGGGCCGCGGCCGCCGGTGGCTACGTGACGGTGGTGGCCATGGCCAACACCGATCCGGTGGTCGACTCGGGCCCGGTGGCCGCCTGGGTGCTCGACCAGGCCGCCGAAGGAGGCGGTGGTGCGGGTCGGCCAGGTCGGTTCGGTCAGCAAGGGCCTCAAGGGCGAAGAGCTGTCCGAGATGCGCGAACTGGCCGACGCGGGCGTGGTCGCCTTCTCCGACGACGGCAAGCCGATCTCCGACGCCGACCTCCTGCTGCACGCCCTGCGCTACGCGCGGGGCACCGGACGGCCGCTGCTGCTGCATCTGGAGAACAAGAGCCTGTCGCTGGACGGCGTCATGCACGAGGGCAAGTGGAGCGCCCGCCTGGGCCTGCGGGGCATCCCGGCGGCCGCGCGAGTCGGGGCCGCTGGCGCGCGACCTGGAGCTCGTCCGCTACGTCGACGCCGAGGAGAAGCGGCTCGCCGGCTCGTCGCGCGTCGCCGGCGACGCGCGCGGTCGTGCGGCGGCTGCGCGGCGCCGCCGGGCCGCTCGTCCCCCCTGGTCCACTTCCAGCACCTCTCGGCGGCGGACAGCGTGCGTCTGGTGCGCGGGGCCAAAGAGGAAGGCCTGCCGGTGACGGCCGAAGTCACGCCGCATCCACCTGCTGCTCACCGACGAGCGGCTGACCAGCTTCGACCAGAACCTCAAGGTCAACCCGCCCATCCGGTCGGCGGACGACCGGGACGCGCTCGTGGCCGCTCTGGCCGACGGCACCATCGACTGCATCGGCACCGACCACGCTCCGCACGCGCCTCAGGAGAAGGAAGTGCCCATCGAAGACGCCCTCAGCGGCAGCACCGGTCTGGAGACGGCCTTCGCCGCTCTTCACACCGGCCTGGTGCTGACCGGGCAAGCTGCCGCTGGCCCGGCTGGTGGAAGCCATGTCGAGCGGCGCCGTGCCGGGTGCTGGGCCTGCGCGGCGCCGCGCCTGGCGGCGGGCGCGCCCGCCGACTTCTGCGTGGTCGACCTCGACGAGAAGTGGAAGGTGACCCCGGCGACCCTGCGCGGCAAGAGCCGCAACTGCGCATTCCTGGGCGAGACGCTCACCGGCCGGGTGCGGCTGACGGTGGTGGATGGGGCGCGCCGCTTCGCGCGCGCCCGGGGGGAGGCCTGATGTACCGGGGAGACGTGCCCGGCTACGTGGTGCTCGAGGACGGCACCGTGTTCGAGGGCTTCGGCTTCGGCAGCCGCAGGGCAGGTGCTGGGCGAGGTGGTCTTCAACACCGGCATGACCGGCTACCAGGAGATCGCCACCGACCCTTCCTACCACGGGCAGATGGTCACCTTCACCTATCCCATGATCGGCAACTACGGCGGCGTCCGACCACCTGCTCGAGTCGGACGAGGCCCATTCCCGGGCCATCATCGTGCGCGAGATCAAGAACACCGCCTGGAACGCCACCTGCCCCGAGGCCTGGGTCGACTGGCTCGACGGCGCGGGGCATCGTGGGCGTGGCCGGCATCGACACGCGGGCGCTCACCCGGCGCATCCGCGAGCACGGGGCCATGACCGCCTGCGTGGCGGCCGGCCCCGACCTCACGGATCGACGATCTGCTGGCGGCGACCCGCGCCTTTCCCGTCCATGGCCGGGCGCGACCTGGCGAGCGCGGTCACCTGCCAGGAGCCGTACGAGTGGGACCGGCGGAGCCGAGCGCGGACGCGGCTCCGAGCCTCGCTTCCGCGTGGTGGCCTACGACTTACGGGATCAAGCGGAGCATCCTCAGAAATCTTGCCGCCGTCGGCTGCCAGGTCACCGTGGTCCCGGCGCGCTGGACCGCCGAGCAGACGCTCGCCCTGAGAGCCGGACGGCGTGTTCCTCTCCAACGGGCCGGGCGACCCGGCGGCGGTGGGCTACGCGGTGGAGACCATCCGCGGGCTGCTGGGCAAGGTGCCGGTCTTCGGCATCTGCCTGGGGCACCAGCTGCTGGCGCTGGCCGTCGGTTTCTCCACCTACAAGCTCAAGTTCGGCCACCGGGGCATCAACCATCCGGTGCGCAACTACCTGACCGGCCGCATCGAGATCACCAGCCAGAACCACGGCTTCGCGGTGGAGCCGCCGGCGGTGGTGCGGGAGGCGCTGGAGCGCGGGCCGTGGTGGGCGAGGGCGGCGTCGCCGGCTCTGGACGTCGACGACATGATGCTGCGACTCCGACTTCGGCCCGGTGCCAGATCACCCATCTCAACCTCAACGACGGCACGGTGGAGGGGCTCCGCCTGCTGGACATGCCGGCCTACTCGGTGCAGTACCACCCCGAGGCCGGTCCCGGGCCGCACGACAGCCACTACCTGTTCCGGCAGTTCGCGGAAGCCATGCAGCAGGGCCGCGGGCGCGCGGCGTGTGTGGGCTAGGGTCGGGCCACGGCCCACGGTCCGGGCAGACAGTGGACCGGGACATAGTACCCAGATGCGAACCAGCGGAGGCGACATGTCAGCAGCACAGGGGGCAGGTGGGGCGCCCAACGTGGAGATCAAGGTGCGATTGTCGGAGGCATTGGCGTCGGGAGTGTACGCCAACAGCATGATGGTGCAGCACACCGGCGACGAGTTCGTCATGGACTTCATCATAGCTGTGGGCGGCACTGGTTCAGTGGTGGCGCGTGTGATCACCAACCCACCACACATGAAGCGAGTATTGGCAGCGCTTCAGGACAACGTGAAGAAATACGAGAGCACTCATGGTCCCATCCAGATGAGTGGATCGGAGCCACCGCTGAAGGTTGGCTTCCACCCGTCGGATGAGGGGCGCGCTTGAGGCGCTGGGGTCGCGCGGTCGCCGAGCTTCGCGAGGAAGGTCGACTCTAAGGTGATACTCGCGCACAAGTGGAGCCGGCTGGCGCTGATCGGCCTGATCGTCTGCTTCTGCCTCGCCGGCTCCCTAATCGCGACCGCACAGGCCAACGCCGGAACCGACGTGCCGGCTGAGATGCCCACCTACGATGTCGACGTCGTGGTCTTTGGCTCGCAAACCTCCGGCATCGCCGCGGTGCGAGAGATCACCCTGGCCGACCCCAGCCTCCGAGTCGCCTTCGTGTCCTGTGGAAACCTTCTCGAGACGCCGCTGGCGCAAGGGTTGAGCGTCGAGGACGCTCGCGACGGCAGCAATGTCTCGGGAGGCATGTACAAAGAGTGGCGGGACAGGGTCATTAAGTACTACCGCCAGCGTGGGCTCAGCGCGTTCAACTCGAAGGGACGGCTTACGTATGAGCCTGAGGTGGCCGCGTCGGTCCTATGGTCGTTCGTAAAGGGCCCCGCGGCCCCCAACGTCCGCTTCTTCTCGGCGAGCTTGGTCGGCGGCCGACGATTCGGGTGCGCAACGCTACGTCGAGCTGGCCGTGGAAGACGTGGGGATCGTGCGGGTGAACACCACCTATTTCGTCGACGCCAGTGTCGAGGGCGACCTGGCGCGCATGCTGGGGGCGAGCTACCGCATCGGGCGCGATGAGACCGTGTACAACGATGTGGCCGGCACCACGCCGCAATACCCCGGTCCGGAGAACAACTATGTCACCGCACCCCAACGGTTTTCGCCTCTGCTGGTCCTCAAGGTCTACACGCGGGGAAGCGCTCCCAGTGTCGCCAACCTCTCCAATCCCGCGTACGACCCGAACTCCTATGCTTCGCTCGGCCCCTTCAGTCAGAAGACGCTCACTGCGTTCAAGGCCAGTTGGACGATGACTGTCGCTGTCCTCCCCGGCGCGAAGCGCGAGCTCAACGAGACCTGGAACGATTGGCCGGACGTTGGTCTGGCCTTTGATTGGATCTTTCACCCCGAAAAGCGTGGCAACATACGAGCACGGGTCCTCCAATGGTCGATCAACCGCGTGCGCTATCTTCAGGAGCACGGTTACCCGCACCTGGGAGTCGCGACAGTTCCACAGAAGCTCTACATTCGCGAGGGTCCCCGCATAGTGGGGCTGGACACCTATGACTCCGCGGACCTCGTTTCCACGACGGTCAGAGAGTGCGTGGCCATCGGGTGCTACGTGGAGTACGACCGGCACGACAATTTCAAACCCAACCAGATCGACACCACCCGCTACGCCTACGTACCGATGGGGACATTGCTGGCCAAGGATCACCCGTGGTTGGTGGTATCCACCGCCATCTCCACCGACTTTCAGGCGTACAGCTCAGCGGTGCGCATGGAGCACACCCGGGCCAACATCGGCGGGGCGGCGGGAGCCTTGATAGTCCAAGCGGCTCATCTGGGCGTCGCTCCGGCCGCCGTTCCCTACGGGAATGTGCGCCAGGAACTGGTTTCTCGCGGCTATAAAGTGGACCCCGTGAGCTAGGAGGCTGCTGAAGAACAGCGCCCCGGCCGTCGCGCACTGGGCGGCACGATAGCACGTCCTCGGTCGCGTCATTAGCGCTGCTATTCACGCTTCCTGCGTCCTTCTCTCGCGCGTACCCATCGGGCTCTGGCGGCGAGGCGCCATTCTTCAGCAGCCTGCTAGGCCTCGCGCAGAGAGGCGGCCGGATCGTCCGGCGCCGCCGGGCCAAGCGCTCCGACTACTTGGCCAGGTCCTTCAAATGCGCCACCGCTCGCCCTCCGCCGCCTGCGGCCAACGTCTGGTAGTCCGGGATGCTGTAGATGCGGATACGGTTGTCGAGGAAGTCGGAAAAAGCCAGGAGTTTGCCGTCCGGGGAGACGTCAAGCCCGGTGCACTGATTGCCCCCCACGATAGCGTCCAAAATCTTGCCCGTGGCGGTATCGATGGCCAGCACTGAGCCCCATTCGGGGCCGGGGATGTAGTAGGTCTTGGGGTTGTTCTTGCCGCGGTTGGACACGTAGAGCACTTTGCCGTCCGGGCTGAGGTCGATGGTGTTGGGCTCTTTGTCCGTCTTCGCCAGCTTGCGCACACTCTCCGTGGCCAGATCCACCACATACACCTGGCCGTACGAGCATGTCGTCGGCGTAGAGGAGCCCGTTCACGTCGTCGCCGACCATGTGCCGCATGGCCCCACCCGTGTGCAGAAGAACCTTGGACGCCCCCGTCGCAAGGGTGATCCTCTCGATATCTCCCTTGTCGTAGCCCGCCACAAAAAGGCGCTTGCCGTCCGGCGTCACGTAAAGGCCACGGGGAGTAGTGACGGTCTTGATCAGCCGTTTGAGCTTGCCGGAGGTGAGGTCGATCTCGGAGACGTTGTTGCTGCTCCAGTTGGCGGCGTAGAGGGTCTTCTCGTCGGGCGACAGGGCCAGTACCTTGGTCCATGTGCCGCCGGTCTTGAGGACGCGCTTGACCGTGCGCGTGGCCCGGTCGATCTCATAGACCGATGCTGTCTCCATCTGGCTCGCATAAACCGTCTTGCCGTCGCGGGTGAAGATCACCTCCACCGCCCCGTGCTGGCCGAGCTTGACCAGGGCCAGCCGCTTGCCGGTGGCCGGATCGAAGACTTCCACGCCGTATCCACCCAGATCGGAGACCCAGAGCTCCTTGCCATCCGGCGAGAACGCCACCTGCTTGGGAGCGGGTCCGGTCTTGAACCGGATGGCACTTTGGAACAACAAGCCTGTGGGATCGAGCCACAGGGTGAGCGATCGTGCCTTGGTCAGCGCGATCGAGCGTGTGACCGGGTTGTAGCCAGGGAGGGATAGCTTGACGCTGATCTGGCCCCCGGGGACCGATTGTGAGAATGGCGTCTTCCCCGTCACCGCCGTGCCGTCGGAGAGGATGATGCGTACGGAGGCCCCCCCGGGATTGGATTGCAGTGAGAGTTTCTGAGCAGCCAGTGTGGGCGCGGTGGTGCTCGTCGGTGCGGTCGGGTCGGCGGACGTGCCCGCGCCGACGGAAGTAGCGACGCTGCCCACGCCCGACGTCGTAGCGGTGACCCCGGTTGCGGCCGTGGAGGAAGCGCCTGGCACCGAGGTGGTCGCTCCACCTCCTTCGCGGGTCAGGTCCCCCGAGCCTCTTTCTAGCAGCCTGTATCCGCCGTATCCGGCCGCCGCCACCAGCACGACGACGATCAGGGCAGAGACAAGAGCCGTGCGTACACGCCGCCTAAACCTATCGTGGCGCAGATGCTGCAGTTCCTGGCGGGTGGACTGCGTCCGCGGCGGCAAGACCGGCGTCACCGGCCAGGGTATGTCCATCTCGGAAGGGGCTTGTGAAGGTGATGCCGGCGGCGACTCCGGCGATGAGTCCAGCGGCGACTCCGGCGTGGAAGCCGGTGGCGGGTCCGAGGCGTAAGCTGACCGCGGGTCCGATCTGGGACCCGGTGGCGAGACCGATGCAGGAGCCGATGGCGAGTCCAAAGGAAGAGGTGCCTGCGAATAAGGCGCCTGCGGGACTTCCGGCTCTATATGTCGGTCCATGATCAGATGATAGCGGATGCTGGTGAGATGGCGGTGGAGTCTCGGGACCCTTGCGATACAGGCGTGAGCGGCACCCTCTCATCGGGTGGTCATGGCGCTTGGGCTCTTGCTTTTGTGCCCGGTTCTATGAGACGTTCTGCCTGGCAGCCATCAAGCGCGAGTAACGGTGAGGTCGATGGACGAGCAGGTTCAGCCCGCGGGTTCACCGGGCGAGGGGGCCGTCCCCGGAGAGGCAACGGGAGCTGAGGCGCCGTCGGCGCAGGCTCTGGCCGAACATGCGTTCACGCCGCCTCCGCTGCCACCTGCACCGCCGACGACCTCCACTCCTGGGCGTCGCCGCTCGTCGGGGTGGCGCGGCGGTTGGTTGGTGGCGGTTGTTCTCATTATCGTTGGGGTCGTGCTGCTGGTGCAGAACCTCGGCGGCACTGGAGCCAATTTTATCGACAACTGGTGGGCCTTCTTCATCTTGATCCCGGCGATAGGCTCCTTTGCTAACGCATGGAGAGAATATGTCGACGCGGGGCGGCGATTCGGCCCTGGGGTAGTCCGACCGCTCGCCTTTGGGCTGATCTTGGTCGTCGTCACGGCTATCTTCGTCTTCAACCTGGATTGGGGCAGCGTGTGGCCGGTATTCCTGATCATCATCGGTCTGGGCATGGCCTTTTCGTGGCGGCGGCGCGCCTGATTCAGACGGAGCATCCGGGGGGTTGAACCGGGCGTTGTGGGGCGCTCGTGGAACGATGGACACGGAAAGAGCGAGGAGGAGGGCCTATGAACAACGGGACAGTCCCGTCGGCGGCAAAGGAGATCAGCATCGAGCGCCAGATGCTCAAGCGCTCGCTGACGCTGCTCCCGCTGTTCGGGATCATCTTCTTCACCATCAGCGGGGGCACGTTCGGCATCGAGTCGCTGTTCAGCTCCTCGGGCGCCGGCATGGCCCTGCTCCTCATCGGCATCATCCCGTTCGTCTACAGCATCCCCAACATCCTCATGGTGCGGGAGCTGCAGTCGATGATGCCGGTGGAGGGCGGCTACTACCACTGGACCAAGCAGGCCTTCGGCCCGTTCACCGGCTTCCTGACCGGCTGGATGAACTGGGTGATGTCCTGGGTGGACGTCTCCATCTACCCGGTGCTCGGCGCCACGTACCTCGGCTTTCTGGATTCCGGCGCTCAATGGTGGGACCCGTGGGCATTCCCGCCTGGGTGCTGCAGTGGCTGGTCGGCGCCGTCATCATCTGGCTCATCTCCTTCCTGCAGATCCGCGGGGTCGCGTCTGGCCGGCTCTGACCAGCATCTGGATGGGCGCGATCATGTTCATCCCCCTGATCATCATGACCGTGGTCGGCTTCTTGAACTGGGGCGTCCACGGCAGCACCTTCCACATGACCTTCCTGCCCCAAGGACACGGGGATGACCGGCGCCTTCAGTCTGGGTCTGTTCGTGGTCATGTGGAACTACATGGGCTGGGAGCTGCCCACCTCGGCCGGCGACGAGATCGTCAAGCCGAAGCGCACCTATCCGCTGGCCATGGTGCTCGTGCTCATCGCCGCCATCGCCACCTACGCCATCCCGACGGTCGCCGCTCTGTACGGCGGCGCCGGCGAGAACAACAAGGTGCTGCTCCTGGGGCATCGCTGAGGCGAACTCGGGCGAGGGCATCGGGCCGGTGCTGGAAGACGCCGGGCATGACGCGACGCGCAGATCGACGGCGCCGGCATCGACCCGACGTCCGTCGAAGGCTGGGGCTTCCCGACATCGCCCAGGCGGTGGGCGAACAAGACCGGTTGGGCAGCGGTTTCGGCAGCTTCCTGGGCAACTTCATGATGGTGGCGGCCGTTCTCAGCATGATCGGACTGTTCATCGGGAACAGCGTCGGCGGCACCCGGATGCCGTTCGCCCTGTCGGAGGACGGCATGATGCCCAAGTTCTTGGTGCGGGTCCACCGCAAGTGGGGGACCCCGTGGATCGCCATCATCCTCTGCGGCGTCATCTTCAGCGTCTTCTCGCTCAACGCCTTCGCGTTCCTGGTGGTCATCGACGTGCTGCTCAACTCGCTCACCCTGTTCCTCGAGTTCGTGGCCCTGTGGAGGCTGCGGATCTCCCGCCCGGAGATCCCGCGCAAGCGGATCCCCGGCGGCTGGATCGGTGCTCTTCATCGTGACCATCCTGCCCGACCCTGCTCATCATCCTGGCCATCTACAGCCAGGTCGAGGACGAGGGCTGGCGGCCCATCTGGTATCGCCATCTGCTTCATCATCGGTGGCGCGGTCCTGTACTTCGCCGTGAAGTACTTCGTGAAGCGACGGAACAACATCCCCGACGTCGATCCGTGCGTGATCGGCGACGATACGGAGCCGGTTCTCGAGCCGGTCCCGGTGAAAGTCCCGATAGTCTAGAACGCTCGCGCTTGAGGGCCGGCCGGTCAGACCGGCCGGCCCTCGTTCTTCATCGCGAGCGGACTGTTGTGCAAACTACGGAGGCTCTATGAAGGTCCTACTGGTTGGTGTTGGCGGCGTCGGCGAGGCCATCGCCGTCATCGCCAAGGACAAGCCCTGGGTCGAGAAGCTGGTGCTCGGCGACTACAACGTCGATCGGGCCAAAGAGGTCCAGCCAGAAGCTGGGCTCGCCGGCGAACGATGCCGGTGGAGTTCATCGACGCGGGCGACCAGGAACAGATCGCGGCTCTGGCCCGCAAGCACGGCGTCGACCTGATCCACAACGCCGTGGACCCGGTCTTCAACGAGGCCATCTTCGACGCCGCCTACGAGGCGGGCTGCAACTACATGGACATGGCCATGACGCTGTCGACTCCGCATGCCACCGACCCCTACCACGTCTGCGGCGTCAAGCTGGGCGACTACCAGTTCGAGCGGGCCGAGCAGTGGGAGAAGAAGGGCCTGCTGGCTCTCGTGGGCATGGGCGTGGAGCCGGGCATGGCCGACGTCTTCGCCAAGTACGCCGAGAAGCACCTGTTCGACGAGATCGAGGAGATCGGCGTCCGCGACGGCGCCAACCTGGAGGTGCGCGGCTACGAGTTCGCGCCCAACTTCTCCATCTGGACCACCATCGAGGAGTGCCTCAACCCGCCGGTCGTCTGGGAGAAGGACAAGGGCTGGTGCACCACGGAGCCGTTCTCCGAGCCCGAGATGTTCGACTTCCCCGAGGGCATCGGCCCGGTGGAGTGCGTCAACGTGGAGCACGAGGAGGTGCTGCTCGTGCCGCGCTGGGTCAAGTGCAAGCGGGTCACCTTCAAGTACGGCCTGGGCGACGAGTTCATCGACGTGCTCAAGACCATCAAGATGCTCGGCCTCGACAACCGCTTCCCCATCGACGTCAAGGGCGTGAAGGTGGCGCCGCGCGACGTGGTGGCTGCCTGCCTGCCCGACCCGGCCCACCTGGGCGACCAGATGTTCGGCAAGACCTGCGCCGGCACCTGGGTCAAAGGGCGTCAAGGACGGCAAGCCGCGCCAGGTCTACCTCTACCAGGTGGCCGACAACGAGACCTGCATGAAGAAATACGGCGTGCAGGCGGTCGTGTGGCAGACCGCGGTCAACCCGGTCATCGCCTGGGAGTTGCTCGAGACCGGTGTCTGGAAGGGCGCCGGCGTGCTGGGCCCGGAGGCCTTCGACCCCGACCCGTTCATGGAGTTGATGCCGAAGTACGACTTCCCCTGGGGTCTCAAGGAGATGAAAGCCTGAGCGGCCCAGTTGTGAATACCCCGGGCGGCGGTCGTCGTGTCGCGGGTCGATCTCGAACAAGAGGGGTGACGGTTTGCCCTGGTTGAAGGGGCGGGAACGGCCACTTCTGCGGACGCACGAGCCGCCTTTCAAGGACGCCGAGCACGCCATCGGACAGCTTATGCAGCACGGCGGGCGCTTGTATCGTATTACTCGCTGGGCGGAGTTGCGGCCGGTGCCGCTGGAGAGGGGCGGCTCGGTGAAGGAATGGGAGGTCTGGGGTCGCCCTCTTTCGAAGAAGGAGATGAGGGATGAGGTCCTCGGGGCCAGCGAGCGCATCCTGGAGGAGGAATCACCGGGGGAAACGGGGCGGACGGCTAGCCATCCGCCCCGCCTGTCGCCGTCACTCAGTCGGGAGCGGCATGGTCGGGATCACGCCGCCATGTTCAGCGACGGCGCACCGGCTATTCTCCCATGACCTTGATCACCAACCTCTTAGGGCGTAGGCCGTCGAATTCTGCATAGAACACGTCCTGCCAGGGGCCCAGATCCAGCCGGCCCGCGGTGATGGGCACGATCACCTGGTGATGCACCAGCATGTTCTTCAGGTGTGCGTCGCCGTTGTCCTCACCCGAGCGGTGGTGCCGGTAATCTCCGCCGTCCGGCATCAACTCCGCGGCGACCCGATTGGCGGGCTTCTTCCAGGCCGGAGGGGCCAGTTTGTCCAACCATTCGAGCGCGTCCGCATGAATGCCGGACTCGTTGTCGTTAACCCAGACTCCGGCGGTGATATGCATCGCACTGACTAGGACCATCCCTTCGCGGATGCCCGCGTCCTCCACCGCTTTTTGCACGTCGGGGGTGATGCGCACGAACTCTCGGCGCTGGCTGGTGTTGAAAGTCTTGTAGACGGTATGGGTCTTCATCATCGGTCCTCGGGTCGGCGGTTGAGCGAGCAGTGCACATGGGCAAGACGCCTTGGCGACGTCACGCTCATTCTATCGGTGCAGCCTGAATGGTATAAGCGCTCGACGTCGAAAGGCTGGCTCACCGAGCGAGGACATTCCGGAAGACAGTCCTTCTTTGTCGATGCCGAGCCGTACGCCTCGGCGTGGGTCACTGCCGCTCCTTGCGCGCGGACCCTGTCTGGTGGAGATTGGGCAGTTCGGGTAGACTGGCGGCAGGGCAGGTTCAGCCTCACAAACCTGCATGGCTGCGTCGCTGGGGCGGGGTCCCGTTCATCGCGAAAGCATTGACTCCATTTATCCCCACGAGTCCGACCGATCGAGCAAAGAGGAGTGAGTTGACGATGACACCCACACCGGTAGTGATCGATCGCCAGCGGATCGCCGAGACTGGCTGAGCGCGAAGAGAAGACGTCTGGAAAAGGAGACCCCCAAGTCGTACGAGCTGTTCAAGCGGGCGTCCAAGTCCCTGGTCAACGGCGTCTCGTCCACGCTACCAGATGCGCGATCCCTATCCCATCTACTTCACCCACGGCAAGGGCTCCAAGATCTACTCCGTCGACGGCCAGGAGATCAGCGACTTCCACAACGGCTTCGGCTGCATGGTGCAGGGCCACGCGCACCCGGCCATCGTCGAGGCCATCAAGAAGCGCTGCGAGCTCGGCACCCAGTTCGCCCTGCCCACCGAGGACTCGATCATCGTCGCCGAGCACCTGGCCAAGAACTTCAGGCTGCCCAAGTGGCGCTTCGTGAACTCCGGCTCCGAGGCCACCATGGACGCCATCCGCATCGCCCGGGCGTACACCGGCCGCGACAGCAGTGCTCAAGATCTTCGGCTCCTATCACGGGCATCACGACTACGTCGATGGTGAGTCCTCGGTGTCGCCGACTTCGGCGACATCGGGCCGCGCGACAACTACAAGTCGATCTCCTACGGCGCCGGCATCCCGAAGGCCGTCATCGACATGACCGTCCGCGGTGCCCTTCAACGACGCCCCCATGATGGAAGCCCGCATCCAGCACCTCATCGACGAGGGCCGCAAGCCGGCCTGCCTCATCATGGAAGCCGCCATGATGAACCTGGGCGTGGTGCTGCCCGAGCCGGGCTACCTGCAGGCGGTGCGGGACATCACCAAGAAGCACGGCATCGTGCTCATCTTCGACGAGGTGAAGACCGGCATCTGCACGGCCGCCGGCGGCGCGGTCG
Source organism: uncultured Thermoleophilia bacterium (assembly GCA_963772095.1). GTDB lineage: Bacteria > Actinomycetota > Thermoleophilia > RBG-16-64-13 > RBG-16-64-13 > Chersky-299. The sequence continues at coordinate 336,355 of CAVYVU010000016.1, read as the reverse complement.
AGCGCTTCGGGCGTGGTGCCCGACATGGTCACCCTGGCCAAGGCCCTGGCCGGCGGTCTGCCGTCGGGCGCCATCGGCGGCGAGCGAAGAGGTCATGGAGGTCGTGGGGCCGGGCAAGGTCTACCAGGTGGGCACCTACAGCGGCAACCCGCTGTCCATGGCGGCGGCGCGCGCGAGCCTCGAAGAGGTCATGACGCCGGACGCCTACAAGCACCTCAACTACCTGAACGACCGGCTCATCAGAGAGTGCGACGCCATCTGCGCCAAGTACGACTTCCCCGGCTACACCGTGGGCATCTCGTCCAAGGGCTGCGTCAACTTCGCGACCGGCAAGATCACCGACTACGAGTCGTTCATCAAGTACCAGGACGTCGAGCTCTGCTACCTGGCCTGGCTCTACAACATCAACCGCGGCGTCATCATCGCCCCGGGACGCGAAGAGGAGTGGACCCTCTCGGTGCAGCACACCGACGAGGACATCGACCGCTACGTGAACGCGTTCGAAGGCCTGGTCCAAGAAGTGACCGCCTAGCGCCTGCTCGCAAGACCTGGTGTCCCTCAGCTTCTGACCGAGGCCGTTTTGGACGGCCGGTTGAGGGGCACTCGTCCTTTATGCCTGAAAACAAGACCCAGGGAGGGCCTATGAGTACCATTCTCAGCCGCCGCAGCATCCGCAAATATACCGGCGAGAGAATCACGGACGAGACGGTCACCGAGCTTCTCAAGGCAGCGATGAGTGCCCCCTCAGCCGGAAACCAGCAGCCATGGCACTTTGTGGTCGTCCGGAGTCAGGAGACCCTCGATCTGATCCCGACCGTTCATCCCTACGCGGCGATGACGCCGAGCGCTTCGGTGCTGATCGCGGTCTGCGGGGACCTGAACGGGTTGAAATACGAAGGGTATTGGGTCCAGGACTGCGCCGCTGCCACTGAGAACATCCTCTTGGCGGCGCACGAGCTGGGCTTGGGGGCTGTCTGGCTGGGGGTGCACCCCACTGAGGACCGAGTCGAGAGCATCCGGCGGCTACTGGGGCTTCCGGAGCACGTGATCCCGCTGGCGCTCGTCCCCTTGGGATATCCCGCCGAGTCGCCGCCGGCCGCGGATCGTTTCGATCCAAACCGCGTTCACTCCGACCGCTGGTAAGAGGATACCAAGGGGACAGGGTCCCACCGCCGACCAGCGACTTCCTGACCGGATCCGGAGGCAGCCATGAAGACTTCACTCGGAGCAAAGACCCTCGTGTACCCGACGCCTGTGCTGGTCGTGGGGACCTACGACGCAGGCGGAAAACCCAACGTGATGACGGTCGCCTGGGGCGGCATCTGCTGCTCGAAACCACCGTGCATCGCCATCTCCGTGCGCAAGGCCACCTACACGTACGGCAATCTCGTGGAGCGCAAAGCCTTCACTGTCAGCCTTCCGTCGCGGGACCAGCTGGCGGAGGCCGACTATTTCGGCATGGTTTCGGGGCGTGACGTGGACAAGTTCGCTGCCACCGGTCTCACACCCGTCCGCTCCGACCTGGTGGATGCGCCCTACGTGCAGGAGTTCCCCTTGGTGCTCGAATGTAAGGTGCTGCTGGTAAGCGAGTTGGGGCTTCACGTCCAGTTCGTGGGAGAGATCCTCGACGTCAAGGTGGACGAGCAGTGCCTGGACGTGGAAAATAATGTGTCGGTGGAGCGGATAGCGCCCGTGATGTACGCGCCGGGTGGGAGCGCCTATTACGCTATGGGCGAAGAGTTGGCCAAAGCCTTTGCGTACGGCCGACGGTTCGACACGAAGCCCTGACCTTCCGTGAAAACGGGGCGGGGCCGCTCGCACGGCCCCGCCCCGTTTTCACGTCCCTCTCGCCGCGCCGAAGCGCAGATACTCAGTCGTAGTAATCCGGGGCCTGCTTGAGCGTCTGGAACTGCTCGTCGTCATGGCCGCACATGATCATGCCTTCTTCCTTCTCCACCATGTCGCGCACACGCTTGAGGCTCTCCAACTCGCCCCCCGCAAACCAGGTGAACGCGTGGGGGATACCGGGGGCATACCCGTTGATGGGGATGCTGTAGTAGTTGCCCAGATGCTCGCACGCCGAGATGACCATCGGACCGTTCTTGGGCAGGTTGACCTTGAGCCCTTGATAGCCGGGAGTGTGCCCCGGCATAGACAGCACCGTCACGCCGTCCACCAGGTCGTAGTCGCCGTCGATCAGCTTGTAGTTCAGTCCGGGCACCTCGAAGTGCTTCCGGTGGTACATCCAGGTGTGGAACTGCTCTACAGCAGGTTCTGCGCCGGGTTTCGGTGGGGTACCCAGCCTACTCGCGTACTCCAACTCCTTCTCTTGAACGATGATCTGCGCCTTTTTGCCGGCGAACTCCGGCAGCCATCCTGCGTGCTCGGACATCAAGTGCGAGATCACCACGTAGTCGATGTCCTCCGGTTTAACGCCGATCGCGTCCATCTGGGCCAGCGGGTTTTCGTTCGGTAGTTGCCTGACCCGGAACCCTTCGGGGCCTGTTGTTTGCGGGAAGCCCGTGGCGTTCATGAAATCTTCATACTTCCAGCCCAATTCGAAGATTATCTTCGCCTTGGGATGGTCGAGGTAGAACTGGGTGCTACGCACGCGGTACGGACCGGCGACGTGCTCCGTGCCCGACATGTCCTGGGTGCCGAAGTGCCAGTGGAAAGCCCACTCGGTGTAGAGGATCCCGCCGTTCATAACGTAAAGCTTCATCAAGACCCCTCCAAACGGTGTCTGCTAAGATGCCGTGGCCAGATGGTACCTGTACTCCAGCCCGGTGACAATGGAAAAGCGGTCGTGAGCCTACCCACCCTTCGCGAGATCCTCGCCCTGCCTGCGTTCCAGGGCGCGGAGCTCGTTTCCGGGCATTGTAGACTCGAAGAGCCGGTCACATGGGTGCATGTTTCCGAAGTGATGGATGCCTCGCGCTTCCTTTCAGGGGGTGAACTCCTCCTCAGTACTGGCCTCGAGTTGGCCCGTGCTCGCCCAGAGACCCGGATGGCGTTCGTGCGCTCGCTCGCCGAGGCCGGCGCGCAGGGCCTCGCTCTGGAGTTGGTCCAATGGCTGCAGGAGGTGCCGGGTGAGATGCTCCAGACCAGCCGCCTCCTGGAGTTCCCCATTGTCGCGTTCCGCTCGGAGGTACGCTTTGCCGACCTCACTCGGGCGGCTCACCAGCGCATTTTGGCCAGGGTCACGCCGCCCGACGAGGAGCCCCTCCTCGAGAGCCTGCTGAAAGCCCTGGAGGAGACGGGAAGGAGCGTGGGGTTCGTTCAGCGTCAGCTTGGGCCGCTGCTCTCATTGCCTCCGCGGCCGCGTAGCACCCTGCTCTCGACGCTGGAGGAGTTGCTCGGCGCGCAATTCAACATGACCGAGGCCGCGCGGCGCCTCCACGTCCGCCGGCAAAGTGTCTACTACCGGCTTGAGCAGCTCAAAGGCATGCTGGGCGATCTGGACGAGCCCGACCGGCGCGCAGTCCTTCTCATCTCCCTCGAATTGCTCAAGCGCGATTCGCTCTGAGCCGAGAATGAGGCGTTTGGCTGCCCGTGAGGCCGGTAGTCGCCTGCTTACCGGCAGATTCTGACAGTCTGTCCATTGAATCGCGGAGAGTACATGACTACCATGTTGCATCACATTGGAGGTGAATAGGTGGGACTGTCGTCTAAAGAGGTCATACAAGAGAGCCGCGACTACACGTTGTTTCCTTGGTCTGTGCAAAGCGCGGCCAATCCCATCCATCTCACCAAGGGGCAAGGGGTCTGGTTCTGGGACGGCGATGGGAACAAGTGGCTGGATTTTTGCTCCCAACTCGTGAACCTCAATATCGGTCACCAGCATCCGAAGATCCTCGCCGCCATCAAGAAGCAGGTGGACGAGTTGTGTTTCGCCGGCCCCGGCTTTGCTACGGAACCCCGCGCGCGGCTTGGCAAGAGGCTGGCCGAGATAACGGGCCTGGCCAAGTCCTTCTATGTTCTGAGTGGCACCGAGGCCAACGAGAGCGCGATGAAGATGGCGCGACTTCATACCGGCCGACCCAAGATAATCGCCCGGTACCGCTCGTATCACGGGGATACCATGGGCGCCATGAGTGTCTCCGGCGACTTCCGCCGCTGGCCGGTGGAGCCGGGAGTACCGGGCACCGTCCGGGTCTTCGACCCCTACTGCTACCGCTGCCCGTTTGGCAAGACCGTCGAATCATGTAGCCGGGAGTGTGTCAGCCACATCGAAGAGGTCATCCAGATGGAAGGACCTCACACCATCGCCGCTATGCTGGCGGAGGGTATCACCGGCACCAACGGCCTGCTGGTGCCACCCGACGACTACTATCCCAAGTTGCGGGCTCTGCTGGACAAATATGGGATCCTTCTCATCGATGATGAGGTAATGGCCGGCTTCGGACGCACCGGCAAATGGCTGGCCACCCAGCATTACGGCATCAAGCCGGATATCATCACCTGCGCCAAGGGTCTCACCAGCAGCTACGTGCCCCTGGGGGCGGTCATCGTCTCGCGAGAGATAGCCGATTCCCTAGAGAACAACATGCTCTGGACCGGCCTCACTTGTTCGGGGCATCCACTATCGTGCGCGACGGCGCTGGCGACTCTGGGAGTATACGAAGAAGAGAAGGTGTTCGAGAATGTAGAGCTGCAGGGTGCCTATCTGGCGGAGCGCCTAGAGGCCATGCGTGCCAAACATGTCTGTGTCGGCGACGCGCGGTACAAGGGTCTTTTCAGCATGCTCGAACTGGTCAAGGACAAGGCCACGAAGGAACCGTTGGTGCCGTACGCGGGCATCTCGCCGGAAATGGCGAAGTTGGCCGCATATCTCAGGAGCAGACATCTCTACACGTTCATGCGCTTCAACACGTTCTTCATCACACCGCCGCTGATAATCACCAGGGAGGAGCTGGATTACGGTCTGAACATAATCGAAGGGGCTCTGGCAGAAGTAGATCAGATGCTCGGAGCCTGAGGGAAAGCCGCATTCTTAAGAAGAGTCACGATTTTTGCACGGAAAGGCAAGGTAGATAGACGATGGCGCAAGCCGAGACAGAAGTGAAAACCCTGAAGTACTGCGTCGACGGTGAGTGGCGCGAGTCGACCACCAGCAAGTACATGGACGTGACCGACTCGAGCACCGGCGAGGTCTTCGCGAAGGCCCCGTGCTGCACCGCGGCCGAGGTCGACGTCGGCGATCGAGTCCGCTCAAAGAGCATTCGAGAGCTTGGTCCGCGCTGCCCATCCAGAAGCGCACCCAGGTGCTGTACAAGTGGAAGGCCTTGCTCGAGGAGCATAGGACGAGCTCGCCTACATATGCTCCCGCGAGGTCGGCAAGAACCTCGATGAGGCCCGCGGCGAGATCGTCAAGATCATCGAGGGGTGCGAGGTCGGGGTCGCCGCTCCCATGATCGCCAAGGGCGAGTCGCTCATGAACGTGTCCACCGGGCACGACACGGTGAGCTACCGCGAGCCGCTCGGCGTGTTCGCCGGCATCGCCCCGTTCAACTTCCCGGCCATGATCCCCTTCGGCTGGATGATCCCGCTTTGCATCGTCACCGGTAACACCTTCGTGCTGAAGGCCGCCAGCATGGTGCCGACCTCCGCCATCCGCCTGCTCGAGCTGCTCATAGAGGCGGGCCTGCCCAAGGGCGTCGTCAACATGGTGACCTGCTCGCGCAACGAAGCCGAGATCATGATGACCCACCCGGCTGGTGCGCGGCGTGAGCTTCGTGGGCTCGACCGACGTCGGCAAGCACGTCTACTCGATCGCCGCCGCCCACGGCAAGCGCGTCCAGGCCCAGACCGAGGCCAAGAACCACGGCCTCGTGCTCGCCGACGCCTCGCTCGAGCGTGCCGCGGCCGGCATCATCAACTCGACCTTCGGCTGCGCCGGCATGCGCTGCATGGCCCTGCCCGTCTGCGTGGTCGAGAACAAGGTCGCCGACGAGTTCATCGGCTACATGAAGAAGTTCGCCGAGCAGCGCATCGTCGGCTGCTCCTACGACCCGAAGACCGAGCTCGGGCCCGTCGTCAGCGCCGAGCACCAGGCCTTCGTCAAGAGCTGGATCGACAAGGGCGTCGAAGAAGGCGCCGACCTCATCCTCGACGGCCGCAACCTGCGTCGTCCCGGGCTTCGAGAAGGGCTTCTTCGTCGGCCCGACGATCTTCGACAACGTGACCGAGGACATGACCGTCGGCCGCGACGAGATCTTCGGCCCCGTGCTCTGCATCAAGCGTGTCGAATGACTTCGAAGAGGGCATCACCCTCATGAACAACAGCCGCTTCGCCAACGGCTCCTGCATCTTCACCGAGAGCGGCTACTACGCCCGCGAGTTCGCCCGCCGCACGCACGCCGGCATGGTCGGCATCAACGTCGGCATCCCGGTGCCGGTCAGCTTCTTCCCGTTCGCCGGTCACAAGGACTCGTTCTTCGGCGAGAGCCACGTGTTCGGCCTGGACGGCATCCGCTTCTTCACCGAGACCAAGTGCGTCACGTCGCGCTGGTTCACCGAGGCCGAGAAGAAGGAGAAGAAGGTCGGTACCTGGGAGGGTACGGTCAACCGGTAAGAGAGTCCGCGCATTGGCTGGATCCGTTCAGGGTGAAGGTCGACCTGGGCTTCCCACGGAGGTCGTGGTTCTGTCGCCCGCGTGGCGCAGCGCCGAACGATCAGGCGAGTGATCCAGTTACCGGGGGGGCGGGGCGCGAAGCGCTCCGCCCCCCACGTCTAACGCGAGCGAGGCGTTCTCACGCCTCGCTCGCGTTCATCGGCCGGAATCAGTGATGCGGCTTCTTGCGGTAACCCAATTCTCGCGAAAGGTTGGCGCCCGCCCGCTTGACCTCGCCTGCATATTCGGTCATCTTTCCCTGGCCGAATCGTTCGCTGGGGGCGACGACCGCCACCGAGGCCCTCACTTCACCGTTTGAGCCGAACACGGGTGCGCCTACTGCACACATGCCGAGATTCCACTCTTGCAGACCGAATGCGATTCCCTCGCGCCTTGTCTTGATGAGTTCCTCTTCTATGAGTCGTGGGTCCGTGACCGTGTATTCGGTCCGCGGCTCCTGCGGAGCTGCGAGCGCAGCCGGCCAAGCGCTTTCTGCGCCGAAGGCGAGAAAGACCCGCGCGTGAACGTTCGACAAGCCGTGCATGAACATGCCCGGTGGGTTGTGAGGCTTGAAAGGTCGCGGTGTCAACACCGTGTCCACGATCACCGCGCCCTGGTCCGTCCACACGGCGAGGTTGACGGTCTCGGTAGTGACTTCGGCCAGCCGATGCAAGATCGGGTCGGCGATGCGGACCAACTCCGAGTTCGACAATGTGAGATATGCGGCTCTGAGCATACTGGAGCCCAAGTGGTACTTGGCGGTCTGGGAGTCGTACGTGACGTACTTGAGAGCTTCAAGCGTCTTCACCAGACGGAAAGCCGTGGCCTTGGGCAGACGCGACTGCGCGCAGATTTCTTTGAAGCTCCAATCGGGATGTTCCACGTCAAAGAAGCTGAGGATCGCCAGACCTTTTTCAAGGGTCCGCGAGGGGGTAGTGAGCTCAGGTTTTGGCGCGGCGTTCGCGCCGTCAAACATGTGAGCGGAGGTGTTCTCGTGCATCCTAGCCGGCCCTCAGTCGAGGGGTAGAAACAACAATCTATTAAACGAAACAGCAGTTCCAAATAGCGGAATTCCGCGTGATCGAACGAACAGTCTCTCATCCCACACGCTATGTCAAGCCCGCTAGCCTCCGGAGCGGCGGCTCCGTAGCGTTGACAACGGAAGAGCCACGGTGATACGGTTTGCCTCAAAAGTCAGAACCAGCGTTCCATTTAGTGGAACAACGTGCTCGAGACGTGGCACGGGGGTGGAGTCGATCATCTCTGGACCTGATGAGCACCCTCGGAGACGGCGTCTTGGGAGTAGTAAGCGAGTCGACCGTCCCAAACCTTGTGTAAGGCAAGTAGAACCGTTGGGTTGTGCGGATTGACTGAATCTTACGGAAGACCAAGGAGGACGTGATGGCAGGGGCGCAGAAGTACAAGAAGGCGTATGAGCCGTGGCAGATCAAGAACGTAAAGTTCAAGAACCGGCTGCTCAAGACCCCTCAAGACATGAACATGGCCGACTTCAAAGACGGCAGTATCACCGATGAGCTGCTCGCCTTCTACGAGGCCATCGCCCGCGGCGGTCTGGGTGGCATCATCACCGAACAGTGCATGGTCGATTATCCCCAGGGGAGTCGTGACGGATGCGTCAACGTGCACGATGACTCGTTGTTGCCCGGAATGACCGCGCTGGCGGCGGTCGCGCACAAGTACGACTGCCCGATCATCATGCAGATCAACCACCTGGGCGCGAACGCCATGTTCCCTCCCTACCCGGGCCACACTCCAGACGGGTTTGTGGCGGTAGCTCCATCCGATCTGGATGTGGAGACCAAGAAGATGCTCATGCTCGGCTTCGGCGACTGGCCGATGCGAGCGCTCACGATCCCCGAGATAAAGGCCATCGTCGTCAGATATGCCGACGCGGCTGAGCGAATCAAGAAGGCGGGCTTCGACGGGGTCGAGCTTCACGGCGACCACATGTATCTCATCAACTCGTTCCTTTCCCGCATGTGGAACAGGCGTGACGACGAGTATGGGGCGGGTAGCCTGGAAAACCGGGCGCGCTTCGGCCTCGAAGTGATGAGGGCCTGCCGGGAGCGGGTCGGCGAAGATTACATAGTGGGCGTGAAGCTGAACGGCGCTGAGTATGGACGGCCTGAAGGCACCACCTCGGCGGAATGCCAGGAGTTCGCGAAGATGTTCGAAGCGGCCGGAGCCGACTACTTCAACATCGTGGCCGATGGTTACGCCGCCTATAGCCGCATTGCCATCGCCGAGCAGCTCTCCTACCCGGAGCCGCCGAAGCCGCTCATCAAAGAGCTCGAGAACATCGACTTCAAACAGGGCATGAACGTCCACCTCGCCGCTGCGATCAAGAAAGTGGTTTCGGTTCCGGTCATCGCGGTAGGGAAGCTCGACGCGCCGTTGTGCGAGAAGTTCGTTTCCGAGGGTAAGTGCGACGCAGTCGCCATCGGCCGGCGTATGTTCGCCGACCCGGATTACGCGAACAAAGCGTACGAGGGCAGGGACGCCGATGTTCGGCCGTGCACCTCCTGCATCACCTGCGAGACCCGCATGGTGGAGTACGAGGGAGTGCGCTGCCAGGTGAACGCGTCTATCGGACGTGGCTCCGACAGCGAGAGGTTCGCGCCCGCGGATAAACCGAAGAAGGTCGTCGTTGTCGGTGGCGGCCCATCGGGCATGGAAGCCGCCCGCGTGATGGCGCTCCGCGGCCATGACGTCACTCTGTATGAGAAAGAAGCCTATCTGGGCGGACTGCTGAACATGGCGGCTCTCGTCAAAGGCTCGATCTTCGCCCTGCCCGACTTCGTGGAGTACATGAAGGGCCAGGTCGCCAAGGTCGGTGTGAAGGTGAAGCTGGGAGAGGAGTTCACCGCCGCCCTCGCGGACAGGACGCGTCCCGATGTGATCGTGCTGGCCGCCGGCGGTCTGACTGACACACTGGCCATTCCAGGGATGGACGGGAAGAACGTCATCTCCAGCGCCGAGCTCCGCGAGAAGGCCAAGTTGGCACTACGGGTCTCCGGGCCAGAGCTTCTGGGCAAGCTGACCAAGATGTGGCTGCCCGTGGGCAAGAGTGTCGTCATCATCGGCGGTGGGATCCAGGGCTGTGAAACCGCCGAGTTCCTGCTCAAGCGCGAACGCAAAGTCACCATCGCCGAAGCCGGGGACAACATAGGGATGAACATCCCGTTGCTGCAATGGGAGCTTCTGCATCCTTGGCTCCTTAAGAAGGGCGCCAAGGTGTTCACAGGCGTCAAGTACCAAGAGGTCAACAGCAAGGGTTTGGTAGTAAGTGGCAAGGACGGCCGCTCCCAGACTCTCGAGGCCGACACTATACTCGTGACCATTCCCCTGAAGCCAAATGTTGCGCTATACGAAGCACTAAAAGACAAAGCCCCTGAGGTCCACCAGATTGGCGACTGCAACGCGCCCGGCCTCATAATCGACGCGATGGCGGCCGGATTCACGCTGGGCCGCACAGTATAGAAACCTACTAGATATCAGAACAAAAGCCCCGCGTCGGCGGGGCTTCTTGTTCTGGTTCCATTGTTGTTTGCGGGCAGTGGCGGAGCTACTCCTTCTCCGCCCCGAGGGGATCCAGGCTTCGCGGAGGTTCGACGCACGAGTCTCTCAACAGGCGTTCCAGCATGACGGCGGACCGCCCCGTGCTTCTTGACTGATCGAAGCCGGAGAGATACCAGAGGTCCTGAGACATGAAGATCGCCAGCAACTCCCAGGCCACTTGTGTTGAATCCACATCGGGCCGCACTGTTCCTTCTGCTATACCTTGCTCGATTATCTCGGTGAATCTGTCCAGCACTGCCTGCTGCTTAGCCAGCACGTGATCTCGAAAGCCGGCTTCTGGGGGAGTGGCGAGGAACTCATAAAGCGGGTAAACGAATCCATTCCCGTCGCTGGTCAGAGTTCCCCACTTAGCTCTTCCCGCGGCGCGGAGCCGGTCGACCGCGTTGGTCTCATCGCCAGAGTCCAGAACGGATGCCGCCCGGTCAAAGGCATCGTTTAGCGCCGCGACCAACAACTTCTTCCTACTCCCGAAGTGTACGTACAACATCTTCTCGGATACTCCGGCGGCTTTGGCTATACGCGCGTTCGTAGCGTCCTGAACGCCGTGCCGGGCCACGACGCGCAGTGTCACCCTGATTATTTGCTCTCTGCGCTGAGCAGCAGCCATCCTGGTGGGTTTTGCGGTCACCTCAGCGGCTCCTTCGATCTCAGTACCACGTCGTCTCCCGGTGGTCCGAATTCGTATCGGCACACTTGCCTTCAGGGTACCATTTGCCTGTGGTGGATGGTCTCAATACCCCCCGCCGCGCTTGGTTGCCGTGTGGAAAAGCTCGGTCTTTGTGGTCGCCAACCTGCCAATTTGACACCGGCTTCTGCGCATGGTACAGAAGTCACTCACCGGTGAGTGATTGTGCATGAAGAAGACAAGAGCACATGATCGACGGAAGGGGGCGGTGAAACCATATTCGGCAAGGCCGCAGCGCCCCATGCCCACTAGCTTGTGAAGCGCATCGTGATCGGTGAGCGGAGCGGAGAAGGGGAGGAAACGCAACTGATCCCAGTCAAGGTCGAGATCTACGGGACGGTTCGAGACTTGGTCAAGGAAAACCAGGTTGAGGTTCTCGTGCCGGAAACGGACGGGGCTACAGTCAGGGATGTTCTCGAGAAGTTGGTAGACCATTTCGGGCCAGACTTTCGGGAACGACTCTACGCGGCGCCGGGCCGAACTGGGCTCAGTACGGGTCTATCTGGGCGGAAGGTCTATTGCCAGTCTTGACGAGTTGCTGCCGAGCGAAGACGCGCAGCGCGTAATACGTCTCATATTCCTGGCCGTCATGGGCGGCGGATAAGGATGGAGGATGGGCGCCAGACGGACCTGGAGAGTCAACGGGCCGATGGGCCTGCTCACCGGACGGTTGTTTCGAAGATAGGAGAGTCGCATATGGCTACTACTGTCGTAGAACATGATGATGTTTGGATCGAAAGCGCGTGCAACGACTGTTTCGCCTATTGTCCCATCAGGGTGCACAGAGTAGACGGGGTGGTGACCAAGATCGAGGGGAATCCAAAGGACCCCCTGACTCACGGGCGCATCTGTGCGCGCGGGTTGAGCGCGATGGACACGCTTTACGACCCTAGCCGGCTCAACTACCCGGTCAAAAGGACCAATCCAGAGAAGGGCATCGGCGTCGATCCCAAATGGGAGCGCATCAGCTGGGACGAGGCCCTGGACACGATCGCCGAGAAGCTGAAGAAGATCCGGGCGGACGACCCCAAGAAGCTGGTGGCGGCTATCGGGGTGAACCAGATGAACTGCTCGGTCGGTCCCCCGTTCGTGTGGGCCTTCGGCAGCCCGAACGTCTGGGTGGGCGGCGCCGGTAACCATTGCGGCAGCGGCATGCATGTTATCGGCGGTCTGACTCATGGTGCCTGGGGCGGCAGCGCGGATCTGAATTACTGCAAGTACGTTCTCGACTTCGGCCGGCCGATGGGCGGGGGCGGTTGCTACTACGGTGTCGGGGCCCATATGCGTAAGGTCGCGGAGGCACGCGCGCGCGGCATGAAGATGGTGGTCTTCGACCCCTGGATGGGCATGGGTGGCTCTCACTTCGACGAGATGCATCCCATCGTGCCCGGCACCGACGCGCTGGTCGGTCTCGCGATGATCAATCTGCTTCTCAACGAGTATGAGATCTACGACCGAGAGTATCTGACCCACGACACGAACGGGCCCTATCTGACAAAGGAAGACGGCCACTACCTGAGGGACGCCGACGGAAAGCCCCAGATTTTCGATTCGGTCGAGAAACGGCTCAAACCCTTCGACGCCCACATCGATGAACCGAGCCTCGAGTTCGATCAGGTGATAGACGGGCGGAGGATCCGGTCCGGTTTTTCCGTTCTGAAGGAGCATGTCAAGAGCTACACACCGGAGATGGCTGCTGAGATAAGCGACGTCCCTGCCGAAACGATCAGGCGGATCGCACGAGAGTTCGGGGAGGCGGCCAGCATCGGGTCGACGATCACGATAGGTGAGCATGAACTGCCGTACCGTCCGGTCGCCGTGTACTTCTCGAAGGGCGCCTCGTGCCACAAGCACGCGACCCTGACCTGCATGACCCTGGATCTGCTGGGTCAGGTGGTCGGGCAACGTGCCGTCCCCGGCAGCTACGTGGGCTTCAACGCACGGTGCCTCGGACACCCGGAGACCGGGCAACCCACATGGAGCCCCAGCGTAGGGCCGGACGGCCTCGTTTCTCCGGGGGCGTGGCTCATACCCGAGGGGTGGCCGTGGCCGAACACTCCCCCGAAGAGACCTCACTCCCTCGGCTTGCAAGATCTTGTTCCCACCTCGGCCGGTGGCGCGCCGTGGTTCCCCTTGGTCTCCAAGGATCCGGCCAAGTACGGGATCGACTATAAGCCGGAGTTCTGCATGATGCTGGCCAGCAACATCCTGTTCAGCACGGTCGACCATCAGGTAATCGAAGAGTTTCTTAAAGACGTCTTCACGGTCAACTTCAATATCTTCCTGGACGAATCCACGGAACTCGCGGACATAGTCCTGCCCGATGCCATGGGCCTGGAACGCACCGATATCCAGGCGGACTGGCGGGCGAACGGCCTTCCCACCGACAGCTGGGTGTTCGTCCTGCGGCAGCAGGTCGTCGAGCCTGCATATGAGCGCCGGTCGGCCACCGAAGTGATCCTGGACCTGGCGGAGCGCGCGGGGATGCTGCCGGACCTCTACGCGGTGATGAACGCCACCTTCGAGATGGCGGGAGCGCACACGTTGGAGCTGGACAAGAAGTACACCTTCGATGAGATCGTCGATCGTCGCCACAAGTCGTGGTTCGGAGACAAGTTCGGTCTAGAGTGGTTCAAGGAGAATGGCGTCCTCACCTGGCCGAAAAAGACCGAAGAGGTGTACTGGGAGCCGTTCGTCAAGGCGCGTACCCCCATCTACTTCGAGCATCTCCTGAGCATCGGGGAAGACATACGACGCATCCAGGACGAGACCGGCCTGTTCTCGGACTTCGAGACTGATGACTTCCAACCCTACCCCGACTGGAAGCCCTGCCCGCACCACGAGGAAACGCGGCCAGATTTCGATCTCGATGTGTTCTACGGGAAGATCAATTTCCACGCGCACACTCACACGGGCAACCGGGCCTGGCTGGACGAGATATCAGCGATCGACGGGATCGCGAACGCGATCAACATAAACACGCAGACGGCCCGGAAGAAGGGCCTCCGGGATGGAGATTGGGTCGAGCTCGAGTCGGCCACCAACGGGAAGAAGGTCCGAGGCAGAGTGAAGCTCACTCGGGACTCTTCATCCGGGATCTCTGGCTGTCTCCGGCCATGGGGGGCACTGGGCCCCCGGATTGCCTCTCGCCTGTCAGCCGGGGAAGGGCGTGAGCTTTACAGCACTGCTCGACCCAGGCCCGAAATACGTGGATGGAGTCAGCTTCAACTATGACATGTGTGTGAAAGTCAAGCTCACCAAGGTGGAAGGGCCTTACTCTGAAGGCCGGCCCGCCGTCTCGGTGTAGGGAAAGGAGACGCTGACTCTATGCGCTATGGAATGGTGATAGATCTCAGACGGTGCGTGGCCTGTTACGCCTGCGTCATCGCATGCAAGACGGAGCACGCAACGCCGCCGGGCGTCTTGTTCTGTTGGGCGAAGCGCAGTGAAAAGGGCGAATACCCGAATACGCAGAACATCTACATTCCCATGCTCTGCAACCATTGTGAGAAGCCTTTCTGTATCGAAGTCTGTCCCTCGGGGGCGACGAACAAGCGGAAGGAAGATGGCATCGTCGCCATCGATGCCGAGAAATGTATAGGCTGCCAGTTGTGTATGCACGCCTGCCCGTATGACGCCCGCTACTACCTAGACGAGATCCGCGACTACTATCCCGGCGAGGGCCGGACCCCGTACGAAGAAGTGGGCTACCGCAATCACACAGTGGGGACCGTGGAGAAATGCGACTTCTGCATGGACCGACTTCAAGAGGGCCTGGAGCCGGCCTGCGTCGCCAACTGTCCTACGGTCGCTCGGACATTCGGCGATCTCGACGATCCCGATAGCGAAGTGAGTCAGCTCATGTGGCGGGAGAAGATAAAACTGCGCTCAACCTCAGTCTACTACTTGCGCGCCGACCGGCAGGTCCAGGAATCGCATGCTGCCGTGACGTAGGATCTGGACGACCGAGGAGCGAATGGGGACATAAGGCCTTTCTTGATCAGACAGGGCGCGGCAGGCCCTGCGGTTCGGAGGTTCCTAGATGAGGATTCTCGTAGCGAATGTCGCGGCCGGCGAAGAAGACAGCGACGAGGGCCGGTTCTTCAGGTCTGTGGCGGCGGACACGTGGCGCAAGAGCTTCGCGCCGGTGAAACTACCGGACACCGAACTGGTCTTCCGCTTTCCGAGGCGGGGGTTGACCGGTTTGGACGGCGAGATGCACAGCTATCTCCACCATCTGGCGGATAGTGAGATCTTCCATGCCGTGGTTCAAGCCGAGCGAGACGGGTTCGACGGCGCGTTGATCGCCTGCTTTCACGACCCGATGCTGTGGGACATCCGGCAGGCGGTGGACATCCCGGTGGTGGGTTTTGGGGAATCGTCCATGGTCCTGGCGGGGGTGATGGGAAGGAAGTTCGGGGTGGTCACCATCTCCCCGTATAGTATTCACTCGACGGAAGAGAACGTGGTCAAATATGGGCTCAAGGATCGCTGCGCCGGCGTTCGTTGCATATCTGAACCCGGGTGCGAGCAGGAACAGGCGATGGTCGATGCCCGCGCCGCGATCGAGTCGTTCAAGACGGTGGCCAGAGATCTCATCGCCGATGGCGCCGAAGTGCTCATCCCCGGCTGCGGCCTTATCGCGCCGGCCTTGCGCTTCGCTCCGGGAGCGGAGGCCGAGTATCCGAACGGTCTCACCGACGTGGATGGAGTGCCGATCGCGGACATTTACGGAAACGCCATCAAGATGATCGAGACGCTGGTTGCCCTGCGAAAAGGGGGCTCGTGCTGGATCAGTCGAACGGGGCTGTATGCTCCCGCCTCGCCGGCCGCGATCGAAAACAGTCGCATGGTTCTCGACTACGAAGGACCGGGCTTCTGGGACTGCTAAGCGCCGGTTCGGAGGGCGTCGGGCATTCCAGGTCGTCCGCCGTGTCACCGAAGGCCCTCGGCACCCGTGTCGGCCGGTCCGCGGTCGGTTAGGGAGCTTGCGGCAAACTGGCAGCGCAAAGAAAGGGAGATTCGCATGCAAGAGATCATTCAACCCAAAGGGCTCTGGGACCCACGGCCCAAATTTGGGCAGGTGTTGAGGACCGGCAGCCAGGTCTTCATCGCCGGCCAGAGTTCCGTGGATGAGCATGGGAACACGGTGGGAGTGGGGGATCCCGACGCTCAGACCCGCCAGGTGTTCGAGAACCTTGAAAAGGCCCTGGCATCCGTCGGCGCGGGATTCGACCATGTGGTGAAGTTGACCGTCTACTGCACCGACGTCGACGCCATCCTTCTGAGCATCGAGGAGCACAAATACAAGCGCTTCTCCCAACCGGTGCCGAGCACGACCGTTCAAGTGGCAAGACTCGTTCGACCGGACTGGCTTCTGGAGATCGACGCGACCGTGGTTTTGCCGTAGCGGGGCCCTCGCGACAGGACCGATGGGGACGGGGGGGAGGCGCGAGGGCTTGTTGTTTCACGCCGGCCCTAGTCCGCGAGACGTGGGGAGGCGTTTCTCCGTTGCTCCTGGCGGACAGGCCGCGGCCTCGTCGAGAGCGCGGTCAAGCATGCGGATGGAGTGTCCCTGACCCAAGAATTCGGTGAGGCCCATGAGGACACTCACGTTCTCGCCCCAGGCGAAGCACAGGAACTCATAGCTGAGTTGCTGCGTATCCACGTCTGGGCGGATGCTACCCTGGGCTTTGCCCTCGTCGATGACCGATTCGACTACTTTGTAGGCACGTCTCTGGGCATCGGCGACGGCATCACGCAAGCCGGTCTGGGGCGCTCCGGCTATGAACTCCACCCAAGGGACGGCGAATCCGCCGCCGTCGGTGGCCATCACGTGCGAATGGTGTTTGGCCACGGCTCTGATCCTAGCCAGCGCATCCTCCTCCGGACTCTCGAACCATGGTCGCATGATCTGCTGGTAGACGGCCTCCAGGGCGGTCAAGAACATCTCGTCCTGGTTCGAGAAATAACGATATAGCGTACCCGGGCCCACACCGGCGGCGGCCGCGATCCGCGCCGTGGTCGCTCCGGGCAACCCGTGCTCAGAAACCACCTGAACTACCGCGTCGATGATCTGTTTGCGCCGCTCCGCAGGGGGCAGTCGCACAACTTTTGTCGCCTTTTCTGACAACCTGTGCCTCTCTCGACGACTCGGCGGGCGCCGCGTCGCAAGATCTCGTATTCGGGATGAAACCGATGTTACTACGAAATGGGCGGTGGACGCGAAAAGCCGCCCTCCAGCCACATGCACAAAGGTCTTGGCGTCAGCTCCCGGCGCTTGACAGTGAAAGAGTGAGATTGTACGGTGGGTTGGCCGGACGGAGCGCTCACTCCGTTCGCGGCTCTTGGGCTCGCGGCGTCATTTGGGGCCCATGGAATTCTGGTGGGTGGCAGTGAGACACTTTCGGCATGGAGTTAGAAACAGATCCGGGAAGAGTCATCAGCAACAGTTAGGGGAGGAGGTTCGAAGATGGCCAGTTGGGAAGTAGTGTTCGAACCGATCAAGATCGGTAGCCTCACCGTCAAGAACCGCGTCGAAGTGGCTCCCACTGTGGTCGGGCTGGCGAGGGCCGACATGTCAGTGGGCAGCGAGCTGATCGAGTTCCACAGGGTTCAGGCGCAAGGCGGGGCCGGCATCGTCACGGTGGGCGAGAGCGCGATCGACTGGGATCGGGCCTTGGCCCAGGCCGCGGCGGTCAACCTGGGCCGCGAGTGGGTGCTGCCAGGGTTGAGCAATCTGGCCGACGCAATCAAACGCGGCGGAGCTGTTGCGTCGATACAGCTCCAACACGCGGGTCGGCAGGCCATCCGCGACCTGATCGGAGGCCGGAACCCGATCGGCCCATCCGCCACGTTCGGCAAGTTTGCGGAGGACCGGCGTCGTGCGGCGGTGGAAGTGGAAGAGATGACGCCCGAGATGATGGAGCAAGTGGCCGACAATTTCGCGGCCGCCGCATTCCGGGCAAAGAACGCCGGCTTCGACATGGTGATGGTCCACGGCGGTCACGGTTGGCTCCTTTCGCAGTTCATCTCTCCCATAGCCAATTTGCGCACCGACGAGTACGGCGGGAGCATCCAGAATCGTGCCCGCTTCCCGATCATGGTCTGCAGGCGCATCAAGGAAATGTGCGGGGAAGACTTCCCCATCGAGTATCGTTTCAGCGCTACGGACCTCGTGCCTGGGGGGCTCGAACTACCGGAAGCCATAGAATTCGCAAAGATCATGGAGAACGAGGTGGACGCCTTCCAGGTGTCCTGCGGTTTGATCAGCGAGGCGGCCACCTATCCCTACACCCTGGCGGC
This sequence comes from uncultured Thermoleophilia bacterium, assembly GCA_963772095.1. Taxonomy (GTDB): domain Bacteria; phylum Actinomycetota; class Thermoleophilia; order RBG-16-64-13; family RBG-16-64-13; genus Chersky-299. Next base: position 318,152 of record CAVYVU010000016.1, on the reverse strand, counting down.
CGACTATCTGGAGTACGGCGAGAACGCGGAGCGGACGGCGGAGATCAAGCGCGCGGTCACCAAACCGGTCGCGGTGGTGGGAGCCATCCCACATCTCGAGTTCGGAGGCCAGCTGATCGCCGACGGCAAAGCCGACATCATCGCGATGTGCCGGGCGCTCATCGCGGACCCCGCATTGCCGGTGAAGACCCTCAAGGGTCGTTCGAAGGACATCCGGCCCTGCATCCGCTGCAACGAATGCACGATGCGGCTCGGCCACATCCTTCCACTCAGGTGCAGCGTCAATCCGGTGTCGGGCCAGGAGGAGTACTACCGTACATATCCGCCGGCCCGAAGCAAGAAGAAGGTCGTGGTGGTCGGAGGCGGTCCTGCCGGTATGGAGGCTGCTCTGGTGGCGGCGGAACGTGGTCACTCAGTGGTTCTCTTCGAGGAACAGGACCGACTCGGGGGTAATCTCAAGGCCTTTTCGGGCCTTCCCTTCAAGCTCGATGCGAAGCGGCTGCTCGACTACATGACCAAGCAGGTGAACGACTCGGCTGTCGATGTCCGGCTGGGGACTCGCGCGGACGCGGCGGCTGTGAAGGCGGAGGCGCCGGACGAATTGGTCATTGCGGTGGGGGCGGAGCCCTTCTGGCCTTCTATTCCGGGGCTGAGCAAGGACCATGCGATCTGGGCCGGGGAGGTGACGGCTGGGGCTCCTACCGGACAGCGGGTGGTCATTCTCGGAGGGGGCACCACAGGGTGTGAGACCGCCCTCTTCCTCGCGGGACAGGGCAAGCAGGTGACGATCGTCGAGATGCAATCGGAGCTGGCTGCGGACTTCAACCCCTGCAACCGCACGATGCTGCTCGAGTACCTTGAGAAAGAGAAGGTAGACGTCCGGACCGATACCAGGGTGGAGGCAGTGAAAGACGTTGCGGTGACGGTCGTGGGTCCGAGTGGCGAGCGGACTGACGTCTTTGCAGACACCATAGTCCACGCCCTTGGAGCCAAACCCCGCAGCAAAACGGCGGAAGAGCTCAAAGGACTGGCGCCAGAGGTGCACGTTGTAGGTGACGTCCTTCGGCCGCGGATCCTCTATGACTCTATTCACGAGGCCTTCGACGCGGCGATGGGCATGTAGGTGGAGAGTGGAACGCTGCGCCGGCGAGAGCGCGGCGCGAGGCACTAATACGTATGCAGATCAATGTTAGCTCCTGAACGCCTGGGAGGTAAGAAGTGAAGCTGAAGGCAGAGATAGCGCAGAAGCTCAAAGGCAAAGTGGCCGTGGTCACCGGCGGCGGAGGCACCAACAGTATCGGCCGAGCCATCTCCATCCGCTTCGCGGAGGAAGGCGCGAAGGTAGCGGTGGCGGATATCGACTTCGCCAGTGCCGTGGCGGTGGCCGAGGAGATCAATAAGGGGGGCGGGACAGCGATCGCGGTGGCGTGCGATGTCACCGATCTTGGCGCAGTGTGAAGCGATGGCCAAACAAGTGGCGGAAGCCTGGAACGGCAAGATCGACATCCTGGTGAACAATGCCGCTGCTTTCAAGGGCGTCATGGCCAAGACGGGCTGGAAGGCCTTCAACGAGTGGACGCCGGAAGAGTGGGACCACATGCACTCGGTCAACCTCAAGGGGCAGTGGTTCTGCGCCCGGGCCGTCTTCCCCTACATGAAGCCCCAGGGCTACGGCAAGATCATCAACTTAGGCTCTACCAGCTTCTTCGAGGGCATCCCGGGATTCATCCACTACATCTCGAGTAAAGGCGGGGTCATAGGTTTCACCAGAGGTCTGGGCAAGGAACTGGGTGAGTTCGGCATCCGCGTGAACACGATCTCGCCTGGGTTCGCGATGACCGAAGCCGCTCTCGACCTGATCTCAAAGACACCGGAGTTTCTCGAGATACGCAGGAACGCGCAGGCTCTCAAAGAGCGGAACGTAGTCGCGGAGGACATGGCCGGTCCCGCCGTGTTCCTCGCGTCGGAAGACAGCGACATGGTCACCTGCCAGACCCTCCTTGTAGAAGGCGGCGGCAGCATGTGGTGAACATCGCGGTCGCGAGATATAGCGATCCAGCAACGACGACTATGTGGTCGAAGGTTAGGAGAGAAGCGTAATGGCGGACGCGAAAGGCTTCGAGAAGCTGTTCGAACCGATGCAGATCCGGGGGGTCAAGTTCAGGAACCGTCTGGTCAAGACACCGCAAGACATGAACTTCGCGGATTTTACAGACGGGACGGTCACGCAGAACTGTGTCGACTTCTATGGCGCTCTGGCAAGAGGTGGAGTCGGCGGCATCATCGTAGAGCAGACGATCGTGGACGAGGAAGGCTACCGAGAAGGCAGCCTCGCCATATTCCACGACCGTTTCATCCCCGGACTGGCCAGAATAGCGGACGCTGCGCACAAACACGGCTGCCCCATCATCCTCCAGATAAACCACCTGGGGCCGAACGCCTACTTCCCGCCCAACGGGCTGCATCTCGATTACGAGGCCCACGTTCCATCGGCTCTGTCCGAAGAGGAGATGCAGAAGCTTTTCCTCGGTCTCCCTTGGAAGGTCCGAGCCTCTGACGGTTCCCGAGATCAAGGACATCATCGTCCGGTACGCCGATGCAGCCCTACGGGCCAAAGAGGCGGGATTCGACGGGATCGAGCTCCACGGCGACCACTACTACCTCATCAACAGCTTCATGTCCCGCGTGTACAACCATCGCGAAGACGAATATGGCTGGAACAGCCTCGAGGACAGGTGCCGTTTCGTATGCGAGATCATGAGGTCGTGCCGTGAACGTGTAGGCGACGACTTCATCCTCGGTATGAAGCTGAAGGGGGCCGAGTTCGGCGATCCCCTCGGCACGACGGTCCAGGAAGCCCAGGAGTTCGCGAAGATGATCGAAGCGGCCGGGGCCGACTACTTCAACGTGACGGCGGACGGTTACAACGACTACTGGCGCATCGCGACGGCCGAGCAGCTCTTCTATCCGGAGTCGCCCAAGCCCTTGCTGAAGGAGCTCCAGGCGATGACCGTGGCCCCTGGCTGGGCCGTCGCTCCGCTGGCGGAGGCGATCAAGAAAGTGGTGTCGGTCCCGGTCTCAGCAGTGGGCAGGCTGGATGCGGAGATCGGCGAGGAGATACTCGCGGCGGGTCAGGCTGATTTCATCCTAATGGGGCGCCGGCTGCTGGCGGATCCCGACTATCCCAACAAGGTGGCATCAGGCAAAGCGGACGACATCCGCCCGTGCACGGCCTGCATCACCTGCGAAACGCGGATGGCAGAGTACGACGGGCTGGCCTGCATGGTCAACGCTTCCATCGGAAGGGGCTGCGAAAGTGAGTTCGCACCTGCCGCAAAGCGCAAGAACGTCGTTGTGGTGGGCGGTGGACCGGCCGGCATGGAAGCTGCCAGGGTGAGTGCCATGAGAGGTCACGCCGTCACACTGTACGAGAAAGAGTCGCGGCTTGGCGGACTGGTCAATATGGCCGCCCTGGTCAAGGGGACTGAGATCTTCGACTTCACCGACCTGGTCAAGTGGTTCGAAGCTCAGTTGACGAAGCTGGGCGTCAAGCTGGAGCTCGGTAAAGAATTCTCTCCGGAACTTGCCGACAAGGTCAAGCCGGACGTCATCATCGTCGCCGCCGGCGGCCTGCCGAGCACGATCGATATCCCGGGGATAGACGGGAAGAACGTGCTGTCAGGCACCGAGCTGCGCGAGCGCGCCAAGCTGGCGCTCAAGGTGCTCGGGCCGAAGCGACTGGGCAACTGACGAAGATGTGGCTACCTGTCGGGCAAGAAGGTCGCAATCATCGGAGGTGGCATCCAGGGCTGCGAGACGGCCGAGTTCCTGGTCAAGCGGGGCAGGAAGGTCGTCATCGCTGAGCAGACCGATCAGGTGGGCATGGAGATCCCGATGCTGCAAAGGATCCTGCTTCTGCCGTGGTTCGCCAAGAAGGGCGTCGAGGTCCTCACTGAGGTCACGTACCAGGCCGTCACCGATCAAGGACTGGTGGTGGCCCAGAAGGACGGAAGCCAACGAACTATCGAGGCCGACACCGTGTTGGTGACGCTGCCTCTGAAGCCGGACTCTGGGCTGGCAGACGCGTTGAAGGGAAAAGCAGCAGAGATCCACTCGATCGGCGATTGCAACGAGCCGCACCTGATCATGGACGCCATCGCCGCCGGTTTTGTGGCGGGGCGGGCTCTCTAGGCCCTTACGGGGTTGGCCGGTCACGCGCCGGCCAGTCATCAGCGGAGCTTCCCCTCCGTTCTGCGGGGCGGCGGCGGAACTGCTTCACCGCCGCCGCCCCAACCTACACCGAGATTCGCGGTGCGCATTGCACGCGGATGAGTCCCGACGGTAGAATCTTGCAGCATCTCTTTGGGATGAGAAATGGCCTCGCGATAGCCTTCATGGCGTTGGAGAGTAAATGAAAAGTGTCGTGCGAACGGTGTGCCAGGCCTGCCATAGCGAGTGCGGAGTGCTGGTGCACGTGGAGGACGGCAGGGCCGTCGAACTACAGGGCGATCCCGAGCACCCCAACAACAAGGGATACATCTGTGTCAAGGGCAAGGCCGAGATCCAAAGGCTCTACCACCCTGACCGGCTCGCTGCACCCGCTGAAGCGGGTCGGCGCACGCGGTGAGGGGCAATGGCAGCGAGTCTCCTGGGAGGAGGCGCTCGACGGCATCGCTAACCGCCTGACGGCTGTGAGGGATGAGTACGGCGCTGAGGCGATCGCTGCGATCCGAGGCACGGGTCCTCGGGCGGGCGGGTGCGCCTCGATCCTGCCATATGCGCTGGGCAGCCCGAACGCCATCAGCGTCGACCTTCACATCTGCTACGCACCGTCTCTGCTGGCCGAGAACGTCACCATCGGGACTTCCGTCACGATGGAGAAAGGCCCGGACTACGAGAACGCGCGTTGCATCCTTGTCCTCGGTGGGAACCCCATGGTGTCGCATCCCCCGCGGGGGAGAGACCTCTGGCGGGGAAGGTTAGGTGGTGCGAAGCTCATAGTGGTCGACCCACGCCGGACGCAACTCGCGGAGAAGGCCGACCTCTGGCTGCAGATCCGTCCTGGTACGGACGCGGCTCTGGTCATGGGCATGATCAACGTGATCATCGAACGGGACTTGTTCGACCAGCCAATTCGTCGAGAAGTGGTGCCTGGGCTTCGAGGAGTTGAAGGAGCGGGCGAAGGAGTATCCGGTCGAGCGGGTCGCCGAGATAACGTGGATCCCCGCTCAGAAGATCGTCCAGGCCGCCGAGTTCTACGCGACCACCAAACCGGCAGTGGCCCACCACCGGGTAGCCATGGACCAGAACATCAACTCGACCCAGAGTAGTCGCGCGATCATCGACCTCATCGCCATCACGGGGAACATCGATGTCAAGGGCGGTAACCTTCTGCCTCCGAAGATCGAGGGCTACATTCGGACGGGGATACTGTCCGGCGGTGGGATAACCAAGCCTTCCGCGGAGATCGAGGACCGGCGTATCGGCGCCGACGTATTCCCCCTCGTCTCGAGCTCCAAAGCGAGATTCTGCGGCGGTCCTACCCTGATCTTTGTGCATCCTGGTCTTGCGATGGAGGCGATGGAGCTAGGCAAGCCGTACCCACTCAAGGCTCTCTATTGCTCTGGTGGGAATCCGTTGGTCAACACGATGGACGTCCGTCGCTTCAGGGACGCCCTTCTGAAACTCGACTTGCTCGTGGTGGCGGACTACTTCATGACCCCCACCGCGGAACTGGCCGACTACGTGCTGCCTGCTACCACCTGGCTGGAACGCGACGAGCCTTGCGACGACGGCTACACCGACTACATCGCGGCGCGTCAGAAGGCGGTGGAGCCCGTAGGCGAAGCGCGGGACGATCTCAGTATCGTCATCGACCTCGTCAAGCGCATCCCCTGGGCGGACCGCGAACGTGTCCCCTGGGACGATCCACAGGAGTGTTACGAGTGGATGGTCCGGGGGATGGGCATGAGCTTTGCTCAGTTCAAGCAGAGGGGCTATATCCAGCAAACACCGGTCTATCAGAAATATGAGAAGAGCGGGTTCGACACCCCCTCGGGCAAGGTCGAGCTGAGAGCCAGCCGGCTCGAGGAGTTCGGCTACGATCCACTCCCCGGTTTTAGGGAACCACCCGAGAGCCCCACGAGCACCCCGGACCTGTATGAGAAGTACCCGCTTGTCCTGATCACCGGGGCGAGGCAGATCGAGTACATGACCTCCGAGGGAAGGCAGGTGCCCGCATTGAGAGATCGGTCGGCCGGACCCGGAGCTGGACATCCATCCAGATACCGCCGCGAAGTTGGGTTTGTCGGATGGCGACTGGGTATGGCTGGAAACCGCCAGAGTGCCTGGACAGAGGATAACTCTGAAGGCAAGAGTCACCGATCGGGTGGACGCCAGGGTCGTGAGTGCCGCGTACGGCTGGTGGTTCCCGGAAAGACCGGGGCCGGAGCATGGCTGCTTCGACTCGAACGTAAACGTGGTGCTGGACATGGACGAGCCGAGGGAGCAGATCTGTGGTTCGGTGCCTCTCCGGGGCACTCTCTGCCGCGTCTACAAGTAGCCGCCCGTCGAACAGCCGGATTTCGCGGAGCTGCGCGTGCAACTTGCGCAGCTCTCGTTCTAGCCGATCGTCCCTAGCCTCCTAGAGCAGAGTGACCACGCTCTGTATGTAGCTGCGCCAGTCGGACTTGCAGGTCTTGGTGCCTTCGATCCAAACGGCCGTGTCAGGATACTTGGCGTATTCGGGGGGTAGGACCATGCCGCGGAGGAAGGTGGCCGTTTCTCCCGGATCGGATGTGGAGACGAGAGGGTAGCTGCCTTCTTCGTACCAGGGGTCGCCGGGTTTCCAGCTGTCCGCGCACTCGCCCTTGTCGGATTCTACGCGAAGATGCCCTTCGATCATGCAGCGGATCCCCGAACCAGGATGTGAGTGCAGGCCTGTGCTGCCCTGGTTGTTCATGATGGAGTCCAGTCGGAATAACCACTTGGATGTGGGCACGAGCTGAAACATCCTGACGTGGCGGGACATGCGCAAACGCGACCGTATGCCCTCACCCCTGGCCAGATTGTTCGGCTCGCTCGACCGCACGAGCTCCCAACGCCAAATCGAACTTCCGTCCGGTCCGGCTGTCACCGGCATCACGTCACGGCAGTAGACGGCGCTATCCTTCTGCAGCAGCTGCCCGTTTACGATTGCCGAGCCTTCATGCACATACAAGATGCTGTGCTGAGCCTCGAGGTCCGGAACCGATTCCGCGTTGGCCGCGAAAAGATCTTGGTACAGTCGCAGGGTGTACACGTGGAGCACCGCCTTAACAGTCATGTTGGAAGAGAACTACCGCTCGTCGTTCGCTGCTCGAGCATGCGTAGCTAACATATCAAGAATCACGACTGGTTCGGCGGACAAACGGCCTCCACGGCGGCTCGCAGCTCGCCCCGTCTCGGGAACGTCCTAGGCCGGCACTATTTCTGTGCCTTTGCGGGCGGCTTCGCGAGAAGAGAGATGGCTGCCCCAGCCAACGCCAGTCCCGCGCCCACGAACATCGCCACGTGATAGCCGTCGGAAAAAAACGCAGCGCTGCTCTTGCTGGCTGCCTCGCCCAGGAGGATCACCCGCCCCCCTTCGGCGCCGAGATTCCACGCGGCGATCGCGCCGAGTACCGCAATGGAGATGCCCTGGCCGGTGAACCGCATGGTGCTGAGGAACCCCGAAGCCACGCTGAGCTGGGAGCGTTCCACGGAGCCCATGATCGCGGAGATGTTCGGTGCGCTGAACAACGACATCCCTATCCCGATCGTGCCCAGCGCGATCAGAGCCCGACCCAGCGAGGTGGAAAGAAAGCCGAGTTGGACCATTCCTCCCGCGATCAAGACCATGCCCGCGCTTGCGAGAAGGCGCGAGCCTACACGATCCGACAGACGCCCGGTTGCAGGGGAGAGGGCCGCCATCAACACGGGCTGCGCCAGCAGGATGAGCCCTGCCCTCTGAGGGGAGAGGCCGTGGACAACCTGAAGGAACACTGCAGTCAGAGTAGTCACGCCGAACACGGCGACGTAGTTGAGGAAGACGGCCGAGTTTGCTGCCGCGAAAGTGCGGTTATGGCGGAGAAGGTCGAGGTCGAAAACAGGATCTCTGGCCCGCTTCTCAGTGACGATGAACGCGATCAAGAAGAGCAATGCCAGCACCAGAAGTCCGATCGTTCTCGCACTGCTCCAACCCCAGAAAGGCGAGAAAGTAAGGGGTATAAAGAGAGCCACGAGCAAACCGCCCAGCAGTCCGGCTCCGAGGAAATCGACGTGTCTCGAGGTCCGCTGCGGCGTTCCCACCCCAGCGTCCGCGGCCACCTGAGAACGCACGGCTTCCCGGTCCCTCCGCTCAGCTCCGATAAGGACCCAGCCCACAAGCAGCGTGGCGATCGCGATAGGCACATTGATAAGGAAGATCCAACGCCAGCTGGCATGCGAGACGATCAGTCCGCCGATGGGAGGCCCCGCGGTCAAGCCGACGTACGTGGCCATCACGTTGAGACCCAATGCCCGGCCGCGTTCCTTAGCCGGGAAGACTGAGGTCACGATAGCTGCGGACGTGGAGAAGATGAAGGCGCCGCCGGCTCCTTGGATGCATCGTGCCGCGATGAGAAACGTCCCACCGGGAGCGAGCGCCGCCGCCGCGGAGCCCAAGCCGAATATGCTTGTGCCCAGCAAATAGTAGCGGATGAGTCCTCTGGAATCGGTGATTCGCCCGACAGGGATGAGGAGCACGCTCGTCACCAGCAGGTACGCAGCCTGTACCCATAACGCTTGGGTGTAACTGAGATGCAAAGGCGGGCCCATGGCCGGCAGAGCCACGGCGACGATACTGGCATCCAGCGGCACCATGAAGGTGCCGATAGACGCAATCGCCAGTGCGCGCCAGCGGCGTCTCTGAAGCTCCCCGCCCAAGGCCGGCGGCTCAGCCATCGATGAGACCGCTTCGCAGGAAGTGGGTGCCTACTTCAGAGCAATGAGGGATAAGTGCGCACATGGGCAGGACATTTGTACCAGAGACCCAACCCCGGCGAAAGCCCCGGGGACGTTGAAGGCCGAAAGTAGTCGCCTGAGGCAGGGCTGAGAATAGTCGGTGCTTGAAGTCGCCCACGCCTTATTGCGGGGAGCTCCGGCTACTGCGTGGGATCTTGTCGACAGCCGAGCTGGCGAGACAAGGCCGCCGCAGAGGTCTTGACCGCGGAGGCATAACGGACCCGTTCCTCTGGGTCGAACCTCTCGATCGGTGCGACGACCGCCAGGCAGGCGCGCACTTCGTTCGCCGAATCGAACACGGGCGCCGCCACCGCGCACATCCCCAGGTTCCACTCTTCCATGCCGTAGGCCACTCCCTCGCGCGCTATGCGGGCCAGCTCATCGGCAAGCTTCGCGGGGTCGGTGATGGTGAACTCCGTGCGCCGTTCTTGAGTCTTGGCGAGCGCGGCCACCCGCATACTCTCCGGACCGAAAGCCAGGAAGACCCTGGAGTGCACGTTGGCCAGTGTCGGCATGAAGGTGCCCAGGGTACTGTCGGGCTTGAACGGGCGCGACGTGGCGACCCTGTCGATGATCATGGCTGCTTGCCCTGTCCACACCGCGAGGACGACCGTCTCGGTGCTCAACTCGGCGAGTGCAAGCATGTGGGGGTGGGCTATGCGGGCCAGCTCGGTGTGGGACAGCATGAGATAGGTGGCCCTTAACATGCTCACTCCGAGGTGGTATTTCCCCGTGTGTTGGTCGTACGAAAGAAAATCGAGATCTTCGAGCGTCTTGACCAGACGGAATGCCGTCGGCCTCGAGATACCCGCGCGTTTCCAGATATCGGCGAAAGCCCACTGGGGATGCTCGACGTCGAAGAGACTGAGGATCTGAAGACCTTTCTTCAGCGTCAGCGACTGTGGACCGATGGCCGTTCCGGTCTGGCTCACAGCCCTGGCGTCGGCTTCCACAGGCCGCCTTTTCGATTCAAGAGGCTTATCGTTCACCCTATACCTGCACTAGCCGGAACTCGGTTGACACGCCCCCCACCCGGTGATAGGTTTGGCTCAATAATAGAACATCAATGTTCATATAATGAACACCTTGAATGAATATAGCATTTGGATTTTGCGAATGCGAGAGAGATCTTCAGAGAAACGGAGCCCCAGATGTCAGATCCGATGGAACGCCTAAGCAAGAGCATCTCCACCCCTGAGCTCGAACGTCGCTGGGATGCCGTGCGGGCCGGGATGCGCGAGCGGGGCATCGACTATCTGGTCATGCAGAACTCGGAAGAGTACATGGGCGGGATGCTCCGCTGGTTCACGGACTATCACCGCCCGGCATCAGTTCCCCATGACAGTCATCTTCCCGGCCGACGACGACATGACCGTCATCAACTGCGGAGCGGCGCCCGCCGGCCGGGCAGGTCTTCCCCCCGGCCTTCTTCGCCCGGGGCATCAAGAATCGTCTGGGCGACGTCTACTTCGCCACTATGCCCTACACCGCCCTCTACGACGCCAAGCTCGCGCTGGACGTGCTCAAAGAGAAGCCCACAGCCACCATCGCCTGGGTGGAGCCCACGTTCATCCCCATGACCTTCGCCGACTACCTGCGCGAGAACCTGCCCGCAGGTCGACCTGGGTGGACGCCACCGAATGGGTGGACGAGATCAAGGTGCCCAAGAGCGAGGAGGAGATCGGCCTCCTGCGAGGCACCGCCGCCCTCCAGGACGCCTGCATCGAGCATCTGCGCGGAGTTCATCAAGCCCGGGTCTGCACGACTACGAGATCTACGCCCACGCCCACGGCTTCCTCACGAAGCACCGGCAGCGAGCGGGGCCTCGTGCAGGTGAACTCCGGCCCGCTCGGCACCATGGTGCCGTTCGACGTGCCCCGCTTTCAGAACCGGGTGATCCAGAACGGCGACCAGGTGTCGGTGCTCATCGAGGTGAACGGGCCCGGCGGCTACTACTGCGAGGTCATGCGCATCTACACGGTGGGGGCCGAGCCCAGCCAGGATTTGAAAGACGCGTTTGCCACCTCGCCTGCGGTCCAGACGCTGATCGCTTCCCGATTCGTCCCCGGAGCTCAGCCCAAGGACATCTGGGACGAGGCTGTGGCTGCCTGGTGGCGGCCGGGTATGTGTCTCCCGCCCGTTCCATCGGTCACGGCCAGGGTACCCCCTTGGTGGAGCGTCCCAACATCCGCCCTGACGAGACCTGGAGCTTGAAAGAAGGCATGAACATCGCGGTGCATCCTTCAGCGTCAAGCCTCCCACGGTTGGGCCATCGTCTGCGACAACTTCATCATCGGAAAGAGCGGAGCGGAGAAGATCCACAAGTCGGCGCAGGAGATATTCGTGGTCTAGCGGGCTCGTGAGCGGCGAAGCCAAAGCACAAGGAAAGGGAGCACATACGAGATGGCAGAGCGACTGAAAGACAAAGTAGCGTTCATCACCGGCGGAGGCTCGGGCATCGGCAAAGCCATCGCCAAGGCCATGCGTCGCCGAAGGCGCGACCACGGTGCCTGGCCGCGCGCAACCAGGAGAACCTGGACGCGACCGTCAAGGAAATCGAGGACCTGGGCGGCAAAGCTCTCGCCATCCCGATGGACATCCTCAAAGAGCAGGACGTCGATCGACGCCGTCAAGAAGGCCATCGACACGTACGGCGCGCATCGACATCCTGGTGAACAACTCCGGCATCGGCGGCCCCACCGCCTACGTGTGGGACCTCAAGCTGGACGACTGGAACGAGATCATCGGCGTGGACCTCACCGGCAGCATGCTGGCCGCCCGGGAGGTGCTCAAGCACATGGTGCCCGGCCGGCCAAGGGCGGCATCATCATCAACATCGGCGCCGAAGGCGGTCGCTCCGGCGACGGTCGTTCGGGCTATCCCATGCGAGCCGGCTACTGCTGCGCCAAGATGGGCGTCATCGGCCTCACCGAGACCCTGGCCCGCGAAGTGCGGTCCCCACGACATCCGGGTGAACTGCATCTCGGCCGGCGCGGTGCGGGGCGCGCGCTTCGTTCGGGTGATGCAAGGCCGGGCCGATGCCCGCGGTATCGGTCTCGAAGAGAGATCAAGATCGAGATGAAGCAGTACTCCCTCGGCCGTCCCACCGACGAATCCGAACTGGGCGCAGACCGCCGTCTTCCTGGCCAGCGACGAGTCGAGCGCCATCACCGGCCAGACCATCGTCGCCGCCTGCGGCATGCACATGTGGGGATAGGGGACGGCGCGAGAGAGCGGAAGGAGGGGGCACGTAGCGTGGTCAAAGCGGTCATCTTCATCAAAAGGCGCAAGGACCTTACGCGGGAGCAGTTCAAAGAGTACTGGCTCACCAAGCACATCAAGCTCGAGCAGGAGAACGTGGAGAAGAATCCTGTCCGCAAGATAGTGGCGAGTTTCGTTCTGCGAGGGGGTCGAGGGACCGGAGCCGCCTTTCGACGGGATGGTGGAGCTGTACTTCGATAGCATCGAGGACATGAAGAAGGACGTCATGGGGCCGCAGCGGGAGATCATGTACGCGGATGAGGAGAACTTCTGCGACCACTCCGAGCCCCAAATAGTGGCGGTTACTCAGGAGTACCTGATGGCCGTCAAAACCCCGCATCGAAACGCAATCGTAGGAGGGAAGGGGCACATGATGGACAAATCTGGACAATCGAAAGATGAGGAACAGGGCGGCCTGCTCGAAGGCAAAGCGGTCAGCCGCCGCGATTTCCTGAAGATCGCAGGTATCGCGGGCGCCACCATAGGAGTGGGGGCCGGCCTTGGGTGGCTTGGTGGCCGCCTGCGGAGGCACCACTACTACAACCACGGCCGCCACCACCGCGACCACTGTTGCGCCGGGGACGACGACCACTGGGGCGGCCAGCTCCACCACCGTCACTTCCGCCGCCACGCAAGGCCGCGAGATCAAGATCGGCAACCCGCTGCCCGATCACCGGCGTGCTCGCCAGCTTTGGGGCGTACGAGAAGTGGGCGGACGAGCTCAGCGCCAAGACGCTGGGTGATGGGATGGTGCTCGGCGACGGTCAGATGCACAAGATCTCCATCATCCAGACCGACACGCAGTCCGATGCTCACCGGGCGTCCCAGGTGGCCGGGGACATGATCAGCAACACGAAGGTGGACTTTCTCATCTCCTCCGGCACGCCGGACAGCGTGAACCCTTCGGCCGTCCAAGCGGAGGCGCTGGGCTGCCCGATGGTCTGCACCAACGACCCCATGGAGGCCTTCATCTTCGGCCGGGGCCTGAAGCCCGATTCCGTGGAGACCTATCCCTACGGCCTGCTCTTCGGGGTGGACCAGGAGCTGGTCACGCAACCGCAAGCCTTCAACAAGGTCCAGACCAACAAGAACATGGGTATCCTGCTCGCCAACGAGGTCGACGGGAACACCTGGGCGGGCGTCATAGTGGACGGGTTCAAGAAACTGGGCTACAACGTGACCTTCCCTCAGCAGTATCAGCCGGGGACCGAGGACTTCACCACGCAGATCAACGCCTTCAAGAAGGCGGGCTGCGAGATACTCACAGGCACTCACTACGCAAACGACTTCACCAACTTCTGGAACCAGGCCCAGCAGCAGGGATTCAAGCCCAGGCTGGTCTTCATCGGAGGCAAGTGTTTCAGCGACTTCTCGTTCCCGAAAGCCCTCGGGCCCACCTCGGTGGGGATTATGGCCAACTGGCTGCTCCACAAGACCTTCACCTTTACAGACTCGCTCACGGGCATGACGGTCGCGCAACTCTGCGATCAGTACGAGGCGGACACCGGCGGCCAATGGAGTGAGAACGTTGGGGTGCAGACCGCGCGCAGCTGGGCCATCGATTGTCTGAAACGTGCTACGAACCTCGACGACAAGGCGACCATCGTCGCTGCCATCAAGGCGACGAAGATGGAGACGATCTACGGCCCCATCGACTTCACCCTGCCGGTAGACCCGACTGGGCGCCACCCCTTCGCGAACGTCTGCAAGGCCGTGACCACGACCATCCAATGCGTGAAGGGCGCCGATGCCAAGCCGACCGCGAACACGAAGTTCACGTACGACTGCAACGTCGTGGGGGCGGACTTCCTCGAAGGCCTTCCGACCTACCAGACCATCGAGCAGGCGTACTCGTAAAGAGGCGCGGCTGCCGAAGCCGCCTTCTTGCCGCAGCGGGCAATCTGTCCGACCCCTCCTCCGGATCAACGGGGGAGGGGTCGGTGTCTTGTGTGGCCCCTTCAGAACATGGGAAGATTTCGGTCTACCTCGCTTGAGATCGCGGTTCGAGCGTGGTGAAGGTTCACCAGTAGTGTCCAAAACGATAGGCGAGGTCTTGGACGATGCACAAGGGGAGAGGCATATGACGGTCAAGGAGGTGCTGGCCCAGGCTATGAGCGACGGGGTGCATCTCCTCGCCGAAGATGAGGGGAAGGACTTGATCGCGCGCTTTGGGGTGGAAGTCCCCATCGGCAGGCGGGTCGCCAGTTTGGCGGAGGCCGAGGCGGCCGCGGGCGATCTTGACTACCCGCTGGTGGTCAAGGCCCTGGTTCCCGATCTCGCTCACAAGACGGACCTCGGTGCAGTGAAGCTGGGGATCAGGAGCGGACCCGATCTGCTGAGCGCAGTGCACGAGCTGAACCGGCTCTTCCCGGGGACTCCGCTCCTGGTCGAGCAAATGGCTGAGCCGGGTGTGGAGCTGATCGTGGGTCTCACCGACGACCGGCAGTTCGGTCCCTGCCTGATGATCGGCATTGGAGGCGTGCTCACCGAAGTCTTTGAGGACGTCCAGTTTGTTCTGCTTCCCGCCACTCGCGCCGACCTAGTTCAAGCTCTGACCGGGCTCAAGGGCTACCGGCTACTCACCGGGTTCCGTGGTGCACCGGCTGCGGACATCGACTGTGTTCTCGACGCGCTGCAAGGTGTGGCACAGTTCGGGTTGGAGGCGGCCGGCTTCTACGAAGCGGTTGACGTGAACCCGCTGCTGGTAAGCGCACGGGGAGCCATCGCGCTCGACGTGAAGGTCATGTTGAAGTCGGAGATCACCCAGTCGCCGGCGGTCGATCATACCGTGGGTACGGCGTACTTCGCCGGTTTCTTCGCTCCTGAGTCCGTCGCGATCGTGGGTGCGTCCGCGACTCCCGGCAAGCCGGGGAACACGGTCATTGAGAATATCCTGGCCAACGGATACCCCGGTAAGGTCTATCCGGTCAATCCCAGAGGAGGAGAGATCCTGGGTCTGCCGGTCTATAGGGCGGTGAGCGATCTGCCGACGGGGGTCGACCTGGCCGTCATCATCGTACCGGCGAAAGACACGGTCGCCGTGCTACGGGCCGTGGCCGAGAAGGGCATAAAACACGTGGTTCTCTCTGCGGGAGGCTTCGCCGAGACCGACGACGCGGGTGCGCGGATCCAAGAGGAGCTCTCAGAGATAATCCGGGAGTACGGGGTGCACGTGCTCGGCCCGAACACGTCCGGTCACATCTCGACGCCTCACCGCTTCACCTCGACATTCTTCCCTTTGGGGAAGGTCCGCCGGGGGAACGTCGCCTATATCGCCCAAACGGGGAATTTCGCCACCTTCACCATGAAGTACATAATGACCGCGGAGCACTTCGGGGTCTCGCGGGTGGTAGGCCTGGGCAACAAGATCGACATCGAAGAGAGCCAAGCGCTCGAGTATCTGGGGGAAGATCCCGAGACCGACGCCATCGTCATGTACGTGGAAAGCATCAAGCGGCCTCAGCGTTTTCTCGAGATCGCACGCCGCGTCACTGCGAAGAAACCCGTGGTGATGCTGAAGGGTGGCTCCACTGAGGCCGGCAAGAAGGCTGCGGCTGCGCACACGGCGGCCATGGCCGCGGAGGACCGTCTGGTCGCCGGAATGCTGAGACAAGCCGGCATCGTCCGCATCTACGATTACAGCCAGCTGGTCATGGCGGGGAAGGTCCTGTCTACCTCTCCGCTTCCGGCGGGGAAGCGGGTGGCCTTCCTGGCGCCCTCCGGCGCGATGCTGGTGGTCCTCTCCGACTTGTGCACCCGGTTGGGCCTCGCGGTTCCACAGCTCGAAGAAAGCACGTTGAGGAAGATCCAGGAGATCACTCCGCCCTTCATCCGCATCCGCAACCCGGTGGACATCTGGGCTGCGGCTCTTTCGATAGGCATCGAGGCCGCGTACGCGGCTGGGATGGAGGCCGTGCTCGAAGACCCGAACGTCGACGCCGTCATCCCCATATTCATGCTTACCCGCGAGATGGGAATGCCGGGGAGCTTTGATTTCGTAGTCGATATCGCCCGGCGACATGCGGAAAAACCAGTCCTGGTTTCGTTCACGGGAGACAAAGCCTGCATGGACGAATGCAGAGAGTTCCTCGAGCCCAAAGGCGTGCCGACCTTCATGCAGGTAGAAGAACCGTTCCACGCCCTATCGATTCTCGTCCGCTGCTCGGAGGTAGCCAAGCATGCATGACGCTACCAAGACGTCTGATCGGGAAAGGCGGATGGGGTAGGGGTGGCCGATAGCTTTGATCTGGTGTTCGTCGGCAATGCCGGCCTGAACCAACTGCACCGCCTCGATGGCACCACTGAGCCGATCCTCGGAGGACCGATCTTCCACAGCGCCCTGTCTACCGCTTGGTCTGACAAGCGAGTCGCCGTCGTGACAAGGATCGCGCCGGGTGACGCTGACCTTCTGGCGCCGCTGCACAAGGCGGGGATAACCACCTTTATGTCTCCAGCTCCTGTAACTACGCGCAGCCACATCTTCTATCTGAGCGACGACGTCGATGATCGCCGGCACGTGTTGGAGCAGACCGCCGGCTCATTCTCACTCGCCGATCTGCCGCCGATCACAGCCCGGCTTCTTCACCTCGTGGGGGTCAACCGGGTCGAGTTCCCTTTGGACTTCATGACGGGTCTCTGCGCGCGCGGTTGTGACTTCTCGATCGACATGCAGGCGCTGATCCGGACGGCCGACCCTCAGACGGGGGAGGTCACCTATGGAGACTATGCCGACAAGCAGCAGGTGGCAGCCATGGCAGAGAAGATCAAGCTCGACGTGGTCGAGGCGCAGCTGCTGACAGGGACGTCCGACCTAGAGCAAGCCGCCATCCAGTTTGAGCAGTGGGGGAGTTGCGAGACCATGGTGACTCGGGCGGATGGAGCACTGGTTCGCCACAGGGGCAAGACCTACTTCGAACGATTCTCGAACCGCGGGGTGGCGGGAAGGACCGGCCGCGGCGACACTACCTTTGGATCGTACCTCACAAGGCGCATGGACTTCGGAGTGGCCGATTCCCTCAAGTTCGCCGTCGCTCTCACATCGATCAAGATGGAAACGTCGGGTCCCTTTGCGGGGAGCCTGCAAGATGTACTTGAAAGGATGAAGGTCGATCATCGCTAGCAAGCGCGGCTGGAGGCGTGCGAGCGGCATGAGTGCCGGACAGAAGTTTGTCACTGGGAGGCTTGGACCTCGGTCATAATGGGAGCCTTCGCTTTTGCCATCTGATAAGCCACATCGAGGATCATGTCTTCCTGACCGCCGACCATCCCCCGACGGCCCAGTTCCACGATTATATCCAGCGGGTCCAGGTCGAACTTCTCCGCGGCGCGGATGCTGTGCAGCAGGAAGCTCGAGTAAACGCCCGCGTATCCCAGCATCAGGGACGTGTTGTCGATCACCTGGGGCCGTCGCATGATCGGCCCGACGATATTCTCCGCCGTGTCCATGATCTTGTGGAGGTCGATGCCGGTCTGATAGGCTGATTTAGCCAGAACGGCGACGAGCACCTCTGTCTGAGCGTTACCGGCACCCGCGCCCAAACCGCGGCAACATCCGTCTACAAACGTGGCTCCAGCATGGATCGCCGCAAGCGTGTTGCCGATTGCCAGACCGAGATTGTTGTGCGCATGAAAGCCGACCGGGATGGACAGGGCTTCCCGCGTTGCGCGGACTCGCGCGGTCACGTCCTCGGGCAACATCGCGCCGGCGGAGTCCATCAGGTACACGACATCCGCCCCATATGACTCGAACAGGCCAGCTTGCTCTGCGACCTTCTCCGGCGAAGCGAGGTGAGACATCATCAGTAGACCGCACGCGAGCAGGTCGAGCCTCTTCGCTAGACCGATGTGCTGTGCTCCGACATCCGCCCCGGTGACGTGAGTGGCGATCCTGGCCACTTTGGCCCCATAGCTCGCGGCCATGGAAAGGTCTTCCTGGGTCCCGATGCCGGGCAAGAGCAGCACCGTGAGCTTTGCCTCGTGCAATTGAGAGGAGGCGGCAGCCAAGAGCTCCTCTTCCGGATACGAGGAGAAACCGTAGTTGAACGACGACCCTGCCAAACCATCCCCGTGTGACACCTCGACGTACTCCACATGCGCTCTTTCCAGGCCACCAGCGATCGCCCGAACCTGTTCAGGACTGTAGCTGTGGCTCACGGCATGGCTGCCATCCCTGAGCGTCGTGTCTAGGACGTGTATGCGATCGCCTTCCATCCTAGCTCTCCCGGGCGAGCATGCGGCGGGCCAACTCATCCCCGACCTTGACGGCCGCCGAAGTCATGATGTCGAGATTACCCGCGTAAGTGGGCAGGAAGTCGCCGGCTCCCTCGACCTCGAGTATCACCGTAACCTTGTGCTCGTCGATCATCGGCGGCATCCTCAGTCTGTAACCGGGCACGTAGGTCTGGACGATTCGGACCATCATCTCAACCGCGGCCTCGATCGCCTCCTTCTGCGGCCTCTCGACGTCGACGTAGACGGTGCCTGTCATCACGAGCGGTGGCTCCGCCGGATTCATGAGGATGATGGCCTTGCCCCGCCGAGCGCCGCCGACGCTGCGTATCGCTCCGGCGGTAGTTCGAGTAGACTCGTCGATGTCTTGCCTGGCACTTGGGCCGGCGCTCTCACTTGCGATGCAGGAGACGATCTCCGCATACCTTGCCCCGGCGGCTTGGGATACCGCGTGCACGATAGGGATCGTGGCTTGTCCGGGACCCGTGACCATGCTGAAGTTGGGAGCCTCGCCGAGGTCTTCGAGATTGACAGCGGGGACCACGAAGGTGCCGAGGCCGGCCGGCGTAAGGTCTATAGCGATCTTTCCGGCAGCCGCGAGAAGCGGAGCATGCTCCAGGTGTGATCTTGCTCCTGTGGCGTCGAAGACGATCTTGATCCGATCGTCCCCAAGGACGCGCCCGATGCCATCCGTTGTGCTCTCGATGTCTTGCTTCTCCGCCTTTTCGATCCCTTGGGACCGGGCGGTTCCAGCCATGAGGAGAAGTTCGAGGCTTTCGCTCAGCCTGAGGACCTTGCACATGAGGTCCGTGCCGACGTTTCCCGGCCCGATTATCGCCGCCCCGATACGCCCCGAAGGTGCCGTCACCATCCGAGACCCCGTCCCTCCGTCACCGCTCTATCGTCGGAGCAGGCGGCCTTGTCATGAACCATTTGACCCTTGTGTCCTCTCAGCCTGGAGAAACGTCCTTGTCCGGCGCGGGAGCCGCCCAGTCTGCGGCTCAGCCGCCGCAGACTGGGCGAACGAGGGACTCGCGGAAGAATAGCCCGGGCGAATCCTAGGGTTTGTACGGGTATCGTTCGATCGGCACCCTCTCGGACGAGAGGGCCATCTCACCGTTGTGGTCCTTCAAGATGATCCACTTGAGAAACTCGGCGTCGTTTCGCTCGGGGTAGTCCTCGCGAATGTGCCAGCCGCGGGTCTCCTTCCTTTCGAGAGAGGCCCGGAAGAACAGCTCCGCGTCGTGAGTCATGGATCTGACCTCGTTGCAGGCCGCAAGATGGTGGTAATCCGTCGCCCTCAAGTCGGGGATCTGGGCCTTGACGTCAAGGATCATGCCCAGGGCTTCCTCCAGGCGCTCCTTGTTCTTGTACATGCAATAGCCCAAGGGAACCATGGCATTCTGGATCTGTTTCACCAGTTCGAGTGGATGGACACCGCGTTCGCGCTCGAGCGGAGCCATGAACCCTCTCTTGAGCGACTCGGCCTGTTCGGCGTCGGCGTGGGTGGATTCCGGACACCTTGGCGGCATAGCGCGCCGCCGCCGGGCCGCCCCGCATCGCGGTGAAGAAGACCACGCCGAAGCCGCCGCCCCTCAATCGACCGGGAGGCGTCGGGCACGGCACCGGCCCACGCCGAGCCGGAGGAGGAGGACGCCCCGGCGCCGAAGAGACCCGGGATGCGAGGTCATCATGTCGTGATCGACGCGAATGGGGCCGTGCTCCCCGACGAACCCGGGGAAGATCTCCTGCGTCCCGCCGTAGGGTATGCCCGCCTTCTGCTGTTTGTCGATGAACCTGCCCCAGTAGCGGGTCGTCACCGGCCGCTTCCACACCTCTTCGGTGAGATGCCGCGGGATGGTGACGGTGAAGACGTAGCTCTCGTCAGTCTTCGAGACGATCGGGCCGTTGCCCGCGAGCATCTCCTTGTACCAGAGCACGAACGCCCAGGGATCGACGTCGGAAGGCTCCTTGTCTTCGAGCCTCGAGGTGATGTTCTCGCCTTTGGCGTTGTACATCGCCTCTTCGGCCCCGTAGACGATCTCCTGGCTGCGGGCGAACTGCATCACGTGGAACGAGCCGAACTCGGCGTTCCTCATCTCTGCTCCGGCTCGATAGGCCATAGCCGATCCGTCGCCGCGAAGATCGGCGTACTTCGGCTGGACGCGCCAGTTCTGGCCGCCGGTCGCGATCATGGTCGCCTTGGCCTGGATCGACATGGCAGGTCCCGTCGACGACATTGAAGCCGATCGCCGCCGACGACCTTGTCTCCGTCCTTGAGAAGGTCGATCATCGCCACTTTGTTGATGAATCGCACGCCGAGCTTCTTGGCCCGCCGGTAGAGAGGATTCATCATGTCGATGTCGGCGGCCGCCATGCTCGACGGCAGATACGGCAGCCACTTGAGGGAGATGATCTGGCCGTCGGCGGACCGACAGATGCCGCCTCCCCACGAGTCGAAGCGGTCCAGGTTCGGGCACGTTCTCTTCGGTGTAGGCGCGCAGCAGATCCTGGTCCTCGAGGTATATGCCGATCTTCTTGACGTGGTGCTCGATCCACTTCTCGTGGTCGTCGCCGGGAGCCAGGTAGTTGATGTTGCCGGCGCCCTTGTTCGCCTGACCGCCGTAGGGGACGTGGGCCTTCTCGACCACGATGATGTCTCACGTCGGGCGCCTCGTCCTTGGCGGCGTTCGCGGCGACGAGCCCGGCGATGCCGCCGCCGATTATCAGGATGTCCGCGGAATCGACCTTGCCCGATCGCGTCGAGTCTCATATCTCGGCCTTTCCCGGCACGTAGGGGAAGCCGCGCTCGATGATCGGCGGCCAGGGCGATTCGTAGTCGTAGACGACTTCGATGGCCCCTGTCGGCACATTCAAGTTCACACATGTTGCAGTGCGACGCAATCTTCCGGGTACGCGACGATCGGCTTGTCTTGCTCGTCGTCGTAGCGCCACACGTCAACGTAACAGACCTTGAAGCACATCCTGCATCCGTTGCAGGCATCGTAGTCAACCTTTATCGTGGTCATATGCGCTCCCGCCTTCTAGATCGTTCGGCGCTTTTAGTCCAGCCCCGCAGGCTCCTCGTGCGATCTCGCCTCCTTTCGCGCTCACGCGAACTCGGCCCGGAACTTCTCTTCCTCGCCCTCGAGCATGTGGTAGCAGTGCTCCTCGCCGGGGAAGGCCTGTGCCTTCACCTCCGCCACGTATTCACGCATCGCTCCAGTGACCACTCCGGCCACATCGCAGTACTTCTTGACGAACTTGGGCGTGAAGGTCTGGAACTGGCCGATGACGTCGGCGACTATGAGCAACTGTCCGTCGCATTCGACTCCGGCCCCGATAGACAACACCGGGATAGACAGTGCGCCGAGCGATGTAGCGCGCCGACTTCCGGGGGGATGGCTTCGAGCAGGACCATGTGGGCTCCCGCCTCCTGGACGGCAAGAGCGTCCTCGTACCACCATGCGCGCCGATTCGAGCGTACGGCCCTGCGCCTTATGGCCACCCAGTTGCCCGCTGCTCTGAGGGGTCAGGCCGATGTGGCCCATGACCACGATACCGGCATCCACGATGGCCCTGATCCGCGACGCCACCCGGACCCCGCCCTCGAGCTTGATGGCGTCCGCGCCGGCCTCCTTCAGGAAGCGCCCGGCGTTCTCGACCGCCGCCTCGCACGAGGTCTGGTAGGACATGAAAGGCATGTCTCCCACGACGAACGTGTCGGGCGCGCCTCGGCGCACCGCTTCGGCATGGCGGATGCACTGCTCCATGGTGACCGGCACCGTGCCGGGGTATCCATAGACGCACATGCCCAAGCTGTCGCCGACCAGCAGCATGTCGAGACCGGCGGTCTGAGCGAACTGCGCGGTCGGATAGTCGTAGGCGGTAAGAAATGCGATCTTCTCGCCGCTGGCCTTCATGTCGCAGAAGTCGTGGATCGTCTTCTTCTTCGTCACGCTTGCCTCCGAGGTGAGTGTTTTGCCGAACACCTACACCGTGCAACGCAGGATATATAGCCCTTGGTGCAGCGTGTCCATGTAGATGTAACCGCGGTTGTCCACGATGACATCTTCCGTAGTGGCGATGTTCGGACCGGGGAAGAGGTCGCCCGCGGCGTTGTTGAACGCCCATCTATCCGGATCCGGCGGTATGTAGTAGGCGATCTCTCTGGGCACGAAGGGGTCGCTGATATCGTAAACCCTGAGGCCGGCGTGGAAGTAGCAGCAATAGATCCGGTCGTTGCGGTCTTCGAGAGCCGGGTGGTAGTGCGGCTCGTGCAGGTTATGCGGGCCGAAGGGACCGGCGCCGACCCCCGGGATCTCGGTGAAGTTCTTGTACGGCCAGTCTGCAGGTATCTCCGGATACGGGAAGATGGAGACGAGTGTGGGGTCCGTAGGGTCGGAGATATCGACCATCCCTATGAAGTTGAGGGGCTGTGCTACTCCGCCGATGAACTCCGGCGTGAAGACGGGGTATCTCTCGCCCTCGCTCGTCATCACGGCGTAGGGCCGCTCCGAGAGCGGAATGACCGTATGGCACCGGGCTCCGGATAGCTTGCCTGCCAGCGGCGGGTGATGTTGCAGCTGCCCGATGAGCTTGGGCAGCGTTATGTCGGAGATGTCTAGGATGACCAAGCCCGCTCCGCCATAGCTCAGATAGGCGAGGTCCCCTTTCGGGTAGGCCGGACCGTGCATGTTCGGCCCGTCCAGCATGTTCAGAAGCACGTCGCCCGTCGGTGGCTCCTTTGGCTGAAGGAAACCCGGCAGGTACTGCCCCGGTGACCACCACCTCCCGGCTTCGAAAGGTTTCGTCGGGTCGGACACGTCCAGGATGCGGTACATGAATCCGGTGAACCCCCGGCAGGAAGCAGCCATATGTACGTAACGGCCCCCATCGTAGAAAAAGCGGTGCACTCCCAGTCCGCCTCCGGTCTGCCAGTGGGAGAGGAACTTGGGGTCGGCCGGATCCTTCACGTCCCAGATATATACGCCCTCCTCGTACGGGTCCTCCCAGGAGGTGCCGTGCAAGAACGGGAACGCCTGCTGAAGCGCCGTGACCATGAGGCCACCTGCCACCTGGAGTTTGAGGGTGACCTGCCCGGCCTTGTCCGGCCCGGGCACGAACTTCAAATACTCGGGTTTCGTGGGATCGGTGACGTCCAGGATGGCCCAACCAGGGTGCCTGAAGTGAGACATGTAGAGGTAATAGCGGCCGCCGACCTCCTGCATGGCCATTTGGAACCCGGGCTTACCATCGAGATCGTGGTAGGCGAGTACTTCGATGTTCTTCGCAAACGCCTGCTTGGGTGGCATCGTTCTCATCCTTTCCGGGAAGGCACGCCTTTGAATCTCACCCTGTACTCCTGACTCCGGTGGCGCTCGCGACCGTGCCCAAAGGTTCCGCCTGTATGCGGCCTACTAAGTAGTAGCCGTGAGCGCTGAGAGAATCTCGCGCTCACGGCTACTGTTCTACACGTTCCCGTGGAGCCCGATTGTCATCGGACTGCCGTCGAACTGCCTAGGAATACGTGATAGGAACCGGGTCGATCGTGGTGACACTGGCCGGCGCGTTGATAGCCGCGACCAGGGGTGTGTCATACAGCCATTTGCCGCGTGCCTTTGACGACCTGGCCTAGGCCCAGGACCTGCTTGCAGACGTTGGCTGTGACATGGAGGCCGGTTATGTCGACCGGAGCGGTGAAGTCGATCGGACCCGTGATCAGGTCGAGCTTCGAGCCCTTGATGGCCGTGACGATGCTGTTCTTGTCGTCGACATTCTGGGTTCTCTTGAGGACGTCTACGGCCCAACCGAAGCGAGCGTAGCCGGTGATCATGTTGCTCCACATCGTGTTCTGCGTTGCTTCGTAGTCATCTGCCAGCTGTGCGTTGGTCATCCCCGAGATCGGGTCGGTGAACGGCCAATCCTTGTGCCACGTGTACCCGAGGGTGAGCCCCACGACGATGGGGCCGAGAGCCTTCATGTCCTCGTAAGTCGAGATTGCCACGATCTCTATGGCGACCTTTGGATTGTAGCTTTGCTGGATCGCCTGCTTCCAGAAGTTCGGGAAGTCGATGCCCGGGTTGCCTCCCAGATGGACCTCGCAGCCGGCCTGACTTATAGGCTGAGATCAGGGAGGTGTAGTCTTCGGTCCCCGGGTTGTAGGGACCAGGGAAGACCACCTTATATCCTGCCTTCTTGAAGACGTCGGGATATCCCTCGCCTGCCGTCAGCCAAGCCTGGCCGTCGACGTCGTTGGCTTCGATAGAGCCCCGCGACCTTGTTCGTAGAGATCTTGTTGACCACCTGCAGAGAGGCCTGAACGCACTGGTCGACACCGAGCAGACTGCCGAAGGTCCATTTGAACTCGGTGGCCGGCGTCGCCTTGCGGCCGAAGATGAACGCCTCCCAGAGGTTGTTGCAGGAGATGAACGGCGTTCCCAGTGTCTCCGCCATGTCCGCGGACGGGTCGACCGTGTCAGGGCCGCCGCCGACTGCCAGCAAATCGACCTTGCTGTTCAAGATCAGGTCGGACGTTACCTGGGACGCCCGGTTGACATCAGACTGGGTGTCTACGGATTCCCAGGTCACCTTATGGCTTTGGCCGTCGCCCAAGACCATGTTGTCGCCGATGTACTTCGAGACGAGCCCCAGCCCCCACTTGTCAGCCACTCCGAAGAGGGCGTAGATGCCCGTCAGCGGTATTACCAAACCGACTTTTACTTCCCGGCCGGTCGCCGCCGCACTGGTGACCGTGGTAGAACTGGCTGCCGTAGTAGTCGTGGCCTGGGCTGCCGTGGTGGTTGGGCCGGCTGTGGTGGAAGTGGTTGTGGTGCTGCCTCCGCAGGCGGCCACCAGACCGCCCAGACCGGCGCCTAGGCCAACTGTTGCCCCAGCGACACCGGCAAGGCGAAGAAAATCGCGACGACTCAGGGACGCGCCCGCTTCCTTGTTCTCGGTCGTGTCAGGATTCGTCTGTTTTTGACCCTCTGACTCCATGAGCATTCCCCCGATCTGCTTTCATGTAGCGGCAATTAGTGGTGAAATCTTTGTCAGCCCACCCGATCCAATTCCCCATCCGAGAAGCGTTGGCATCGGTCGGTACGGCTATCCGACACTTCGGTTGGGGAACACCTCGCGCACAAGCACCCTCCCAGTTAACTGCTCGAACTCGACCCGCCAACGATCAGATCCTGTCCGTCGCCCCTTCCCCCTTTTCTAGCTCAACGCCGGCCTGCTCATAATGGCATTCCTCTTTGACAAAATCCATAGAGTTTAGGGACGAGTAAAATAGATGGCCAGAAGCTCTGCTCAGGTCAAGGATCACCGCTTCGCTGGATCACCGGCTGGTTGCGGTCGGGCACGCCGCCGGCTGGTTTTGTGGGTCTTTTCCCTGAGCCATTCTGCGAGGCGGGGAGGACTGGGCGGCGCGCTTCCCACGAGCTCATCGATCAGGTTCTCATAGTCGCTCGCCGGCCTGTTCTTACCCGTGTACAGGGCTTGGGCGGCGAGGAACATGCGCAGGTTCGTGTAGTAGTAGTCCCGATCCGTGCAGCCGGCGTCCCAGGAGAGTCTCATAGCCGACCCCTCGAGTACTCCCTGGAGCCCGTAGGCCACCATCTCTGGGCAGGGGAGGCTAGGATCGGCCACGGTATCCGGTAACTTCGTCAGGTCGTTCACGATGAGCTGGACGAGCTTTCGGTAGGTGCCTTCCATGATCTTCTCCGATCCATCGTCCTCGCTTAGGGCCTCCGCTCGTATGAACGTGAGAGGATCCGGACCGAGCGAACGGAGTCGCAAGAAGGCTCTTACCCGCGTCATGTGGCGGACCACGATGTCTTCCTCGTTGGCGATCTGAGGCTCCAGGAACTCGAGCATCCAGTCGGTGAACATATCCACGGCTTCGAGAAAGAGCTGCCGCTTGGTGAGGAAGAACCGGTAGAAGATCGGAGGCAGCATCCCGACCTCGTTGGTGATGTCGGCTATGCGCGTGTTCCTGTATCCCTTGCTGATGAAGTGACGGATGGCGGTCTCGACAATGTAGTTCCGGGTCTCCTGCGCTTTCAGCGCGATCAGGTCCACTTCTTCCGTGGGGGGGACCTCTTCAACCAGCAGGCGCCGGATCTCACTGACCGTCCGGCCTTCCGCCTTCAGCTGCCGGATCTCGTCGAGCCGTTGGAGATGGCGGTCGGTATAGACAGCCCAGCTACGACCCGAGGTCTGCGCCGGAAAGAGAATGCCGCGACGGACGTAGTAGTAGATGCTGCTCCGGGGGAAGCCACTTTCCTCCTCGAGGTCAGTAATACTCATCGTGCGCGTGGGCATCGTGTGCGGATCCTCCAGAAGTGCCGGTTACTAGAATGTAGAGAGCGGTCTAAAGGTACTACAGTAGGCGACCAAAAGCCCTTGATATCTATGTTAACCATCGATAGATTCTATGGACTGAACCCTACGGGGATGCCATCATGGGCGAGGTGTCATCGCGCAAGTGCGGACATGGCAGCGGGGACCGCGTGGGGTTCTCTACAGGGTCGTTTCGAACGGACGCGGGATGAAAGGCGGGGATCGCAATGCCCACGCATGACCGGTCGAAGTTGGGGCGATCGAGACGGCAAGAATGCTTGGCCGGGGAGTCATGACGCCGGCGGAATTGCGCGAAAGAGTGGGGCCCAGGCCGCTGACGGGCGACGACCCGCGGGCTTACGCGATACCGTGACATCCTGTATCAGATCACCTCGGTCTCCGCGCACTTGATCGCGGGCCCGGGTTGGGGCATGTGCCGGGCCGAGACCCCGGCCCGGGATATGTCTGAACGGTGGCTTGGGCGAAGATCTGCGCCGGTGCGACGAAGGAAACCGGGTGCAGCCGACTGATTCCGGTCGGTGAGCCACCCATGGCAAAGGAAGAGTGAGTGTGAACAATGCCATCATAACGGCAGCGTTAACCGGCGGCTTCGGCACGAAGGAGGAGATCCCCAACCTGCCGATCACCCCGGAGGAGATCGCCGAGAGCGCACGGGAGTCCTATGAGGCCGGCGCCGCGGTCGTGCACGTGCACCTGCGGGATGACCAGGGCCGCGCCACCGCCGACCTGGACATCGCGCGTCGGACCGTGGAAGCGATACGGGAGAGATGCCCCGAGGTCATCATCAATCTATCCACCGGCGTCTCGACCGCCGTGCCCTTCGAGGAGCGGATGCGGCTCGTCGAGTTGAAGACACCCATAATGAGCTTCGACATCTGCTCCATGACCTTCGGGGACGACGAACTGCGCAACCCTCCGAAGCTGGTGCGACAGCAGGCGGCCCGCATGCTCGAGTTGGGCATCAAGCCGGAGCTCGAGCTTTTCGACCTTGGCCATCTGCATTTCGCGCTCGCAACTACTGAGCGAGGGCCTCCTGGCAGAGCCCCTATTGGTCTCGTTCGTCTTCGGGAAGTTGGGAGGCATGCCTGCGGACGCGGGTGTTCTCGCCAGCTCTTGTACGCGAGCTCCCTCCAGGCACCGCCTGGCAGGTCATCGCTGTCGGTAGGCATCACACCCCCATGACGACCATCGGATTGGCGATGGGCGGGAATGCTCCGGACCGGCTTCGAGGATACGCGCATGATCGAGCGAGGAAGACCGGCCACGAGCAACGGCGAACTCATACAGAGGATGGTGCAGATCACCCGCTTCCTCCAAAGGGAGCCGATGGCGGCGTCAGATGTCCCCGGAGCTTTGATGCTGAACGACGAGTTGGTCCGGGTGGCTCAGCACGCGGAGCTCGAAGTAGCGACTATCCCAGGGGGACACGATGACGGCAGTATATGGAGCAACACAATTCGAGTTCACCGACAACGACCTGACCGACGACAAGGTCTGGTTCTGCGACGTGACCCACGGCACCCCGCCCTGGAAGCCGCTGTACATGACGTACGGCTGGGCCCATTGGTATACCTCCATACAGCGTTGGTATGAGCGCCTCTCTGTGCCGGCCAGCAAGGGCTGGGACGTCAGGATCAAGGATGGCTACTGCTATCCCGAGTGTGATGCTGACCACGGACGAGGAAGCAAAGGAAAGGGCACCGCTCTTCAGGGAGAGGATCCGGCCCTATATCGAGGATTTCAACGCCCTGTGGGACGAGGACAAGCAAGACCTCAAGAAGAGCTACGAGGATCTCCGGGCAAAATACGGCCTGGACTCATACGGCGCCATTTCGAACCTCATCCAACATCGAGCTTTTCGACCTGTGGGATGACTACATGCAGGTGCACAAGAAGCAGTGGGACGTGCACATGCGGTTCTTTATCCCCATCTACTACCTGTTCGGCGTGTTCGAGAACATGGCACGGGATCTGCTCGGGCTCGACCACGCCAGCCCGCTGTTCTCGAAAGTCATGGCCGGTTTCGATAGCTCCGCTTTCCATTTCAACAGAGACGTGTGGGGTCATGGGGAGGCGCGCGATCGATCTGGGCTCTGGCTCAGCTTTTCTTCGACTCGGATGATGCTGAAGCGTTGATGGCTGAGCTCCCGCAGAGCGAGGCCGGCAAGACCTGGCTGGATGAGTACGACAAGTTCCTGGAGAGTCTATGGATGGCGCTGCGAGCGGATGCTGGAGTGGGCCACCCCACGTGGTTGGAGAAGCCGAGCCTCGGTATCCGCTCTCGTCAAGATGGCGATAGCCTCGGGAGCCACTCAAGCCTCGACGACAAACACGAGCAGGCGAAAAAGGATCGGGAGGCGGCCGAAAAAGAGTTGCTCGCCAAAGTGCCCGTGGAGCAGAGAGATTGGTTCGCGGCCCTGATGAGAAGCGCGCAACTGGCCGGCTACTTCAGCGAAGATCACAACTACTACTGCGACCTGTACACCGGCGGCAATGGGACGGTGGATAACGAGAGAGATCGGCGGCCGTTTTGCCGGGAGGGCGCGATCGACGATCCCGGAGGACATCTACTTCCTCGTGCCCGGCGAGATATACAAGGCCTTGATCCCCATGGGCAGGGTGAGGCTGCAAAGCTACGTGGACGCGCGAAAGACAGGAATGGGAGGGATACCTGAGCGTCACGCCGCAGATGCTCCTGGGAAATCCCGCCATCATGGCGCAGATAGCGAGAAGAGACCCGGTTATCAGCGCGGCGGCTTCGGTCCCCAATGTCAGAGAGGATTTCAAGGCCGACCTCTATGGCTCGGCGTCGGTTCCGGGCATCGCTGAGGGCGTGGCCCGCGTGATAATGACCGAGAACGAGCTGGGAGAGCTGCAGGCCGGGAGAGATCCTGGTGGCCCCGGGCACGAGCGCTCAGTGGACGCCGGCCTTTGAGATCATCAAAGGACTGATCACCGACGGGGGCGGTGCGCTGTCACATGCCGGTCATCGTTGCGCGGGAATACGGTGTCCCGGCGGTGACCGGCTGCCAGGAGGCGACCAGGAAGATCAAGACGGGCGATCAGGGTCAAGGTCGATGGCGATCTCGGCATAGTCTTCATCGTGAAGTAGATCCCGGCCTTCAGTGTCGACGTTTCCTAGAGGCGAAGTCCGCGCCGATCGAACATCCGGACTTCCCCCAGACGCTCGCTCGGCAGCGGCGGTAGATCGCGGGGCGAACGTCATGGGTCGAAAAAGGAGAGCGGTGTATTGAAAAGTATCGTGATCATCGTGACTTTGGACACCAAGAGCGTGGAAGCGGCATATCTCCGGGACCGCATCCTCGAATTAGGACACCGGCCGCTGATAATCGACGTCGGCTGCGGGGGGCTTCCGAACATGGAGGCGGACATATCAGCCGTCGAAGTGGCCCAGGCCGCGGGTGCCGACCTTGACAGTCTGCGGACCTCACGCGACCGGGACATGGCGACCGGTGCCATGATCCGGGGGGCGGTGGTCAAGCTGACCGCCTTGTGCCAAGCCGGTGAGGTGGAGGGGCTGATCTCCATCGGCGGGATGAGTAGCGCGGTGATGGCTTCCAGCATCTACAGAGAGATGCCGTACAGGATCCCGAAACTGCTTCTGACCACGGCCGCCTCTCTGCCCCAGGCGAACCGGTTCTTCGGCCCCTCGGGTGTCACCGTGATGCACAGTCTGGTCGAAGTGGCAGCACTCAATCGCCTGCTCATGGGGGAGTTGGCGCGAGCTGCAGGAGCCATCTGCGGGATGGTCGAGGGCCAGGCGCTGGTCAAACTGCCCGCCGCCCTCAAGCCTATGATCGCAATGTCCACCAACGGCTGGGTGGAGACTCCCGCTCAGTATCTCGCGAACGAGTTGAAGGATCGGTACGAGATCGTGCGCTTCCACGGGACGGGGCTTCCGGAAGTGGTCATGGAGAAGCTCATCGAGGAAGACTACTTCGCGGCCGTGATCGATCTCGTGCCCTCGAGCATCACCAACGAGAGATTCGACGGGTCGCGCATCTCCTGGCCGCGTCGTCTGGAGGTGGCCGCCGAAAAGGGCATACCGCAGGTCGTAGCCCCTTCTCTGGTCAACGTCATCTCCCGCACGCGGGACGCGTCGGCGGCCCTCGTGGAGGAGATGAAGCTTCGCAAGTACTACTTCATGGACTCTCTGCGCATCCTTCTTTGGCTGACCAAGGAGGAGCTGATAGACATGGCCTCGGTGTACGCCGAGAAGCTCAACAAGGCGACGGGGCCCACCAAGTTCCTCATCCCCATGAAGGGGTGGCTCAACGTCGAGACGGAAGAGAGTGAGTACTTCGAGCCGGAAAGCATCCAAGCGTTCGTCGACGTGCTCAAGAAGGAGCTGAAGCCCGAGGTCGAGATCAGGGAGATCGATGCCAACATCGATACCGTGGAGTTCGGTCAGGCTGTGCTGGCGGCCTTCCTCGAAGTGACAAAGTCCTAGTTACTCTGCGATCCGCTCCATGGAAGAAGCGACGAGAAACAAGGCGGTGGGATGATGCGTTTCAAGGACAAGGTGGCTGTGATAACGGGAGCCGCTTCAGGTATCGGCTCGGCGGCGACCAAGCTGTTCGCGGAGGAGGGCGCGAGCGTCCTGGCGGTGGGCCGGAACGAAGCCGCTCTGGACACAGTGGTGACCGGTGCGGGCGACAGAGTCAGCGCGTTTGTCGCCGACGTCACCCGGCCGGAGCAGGTGGAGGCCGCCATGGCGGCTGCCGCGGACCGATACGGCGGCATCGACATCGTCATCGCGAATGCCGGCACCTTCGGGGTGGCGGCGGCCATCGATGAGTATCCCGTCGATACCTTCTCAGAGGTACTGAATGTCAATGTGACCGGGGTGTTCCTCACGATCAAGTATGCCGTTCCTCACCTGCGCAGGCGTGGAGGCGGCAGCATCGTCGTCACGTCGAGTGCTCTGGCGGTCAAGGCGCTTGCCTCACATGATCGCCTACCAGACGAGCAAGAATGCCCTCACCGGTCTGGTGAAGGCGGCGGCCGTGGAGCTTGCGCCAGCCGGCATACGGGTCAACAGCGTGAATCCGGGGCTGGTCGACACGCCGATGATCCACCTGATCGAGCGGGAGATCAACCCGGAGAACTGCGAGCAGGCTCGCTCGATGATCCTCGAGGGTGCTCTGTTCAAGTACTACCTAGATCCGGAGGAAGTGGCCGAGGTGATACTGTTCCTGGCGGGCGAGAAGAGCCGTTCGTGCACGGGGGCCATGTACATGATGGACCAGGGTGTCACCCTGCTCTGAGGTCCAGAGCGAGCGGACACGTGGAGGGACTTCACACCAAGGGAGGCGCTGGGATGGCCAAGTACAAGCGAGTCTTCGAGCCCTGGCAGATAAAGAGCGTGAGATTCAAGAACCGCATGCTCAAGACGCCCCAGGACATGAAATGGGCGGGCAAAGACGGTAGCGTCTCGCCAGGATCATCTCGACTACTACGAGGCTCTGGCGCGGGGCGGCGTCGGCGGGATCATAACCGACATGACCGGCATCGCCGATCCGCAAGGAACGGTGCCCGGGTCGATCTCCGCGGCGAGCGACGCCATGCTCCCCGGGCTGACCGCGTTGGCCGAGGCCGTCCACCGCATGATTGCCCCATCATCCTGCAACTCGTCCA
The DNA here is from genome assembly GCA_963772095.1 of uncultured Thermoleophilia bacterium. GTDB lineage: Bacteria > Actinomycetota > Thermoleophilia > RBG-16-64-13 > RBG-16-64-13 > Chersky-299. The sequence goes on along the minus strand of CAVYVU010000016.1, from coordinate 285,620 downwards.
CTGCGGGGCGAATGCCCAGTTCCCGCCAAGGCCGGGGAACGAGGGTTTCGTCGCCCTCGCGCCCTCGGATCTCGACAGAGACACGAAGAAGATGCTGTTTCACGGCCTCGATTCGTGGCCGCTTCGCGCGCTGACCGTCTCGGAGATCAAAGAGATCGTCGTCCAATACGCAGATGCGGCGGAACGGGCCAAGAAAGCCGGGTTCGACGGCGTCGAGCTCCACGGCGACCACTACTACCTCATCAATTCCTTCCTGTCCCGCATGTGGAACAGGCGAGATGACGAGTACGGCGCCGGGAGCCTGGAGAATCGCTGCCGCTTCGCGCTCGAGGTCATCACGGCCTGTCGGGAGCGTGTGGGTGAGGACTACCTGCTGGGCATCAAGTTGAACGGGGCGGAGTACGGGGTTCCCGAAGGGACCACCTCGGAAGAGTGCCAGCAGTTCGCCCGGTGGCTGGAAGCTGCCGGATGTGACTACTTCAACGTCGCAGCCGACGGCTACGCCGACTACGGCCGCATCGCCATCGCCGAGCAATTGTTCTACCCGGAGCCTCCCCGGCACATGATCAAGGAGCTGGCCTCCATCGATTTCAAGCAGGGGATGAACGTCCACGTTGCCGCGGCCGTCAAGAAGGCCGTGTCTGTCCCGGTCATCGCAGTCGGCAAGCTCGACGCTCCGCTCGGGGAGAAGTTCATCTCCGAGGGCAAGGTGGACGCCGTCGCCATCGGCCGGCGGCTGATCGCCGATCCCGAGTATCCGAACAAGGCTCTTGAGGGACGCGAGGACGACGTGCGCCCCTGCACCTCTTGCATCACCTGCGAGTCTCTGGCCGTGCTGTCCTTGACAGATGGGGTCCGCTGTCAGGTCAACGCCTCGCTCGGTCGCGGAGCAGATGGCGAGAGGTTCATCCCGGCCGAGAGTCCCAAGCGGGTCGCGGTGGTAGGAGGCGGTCCTGCCGGCATGGAGGCGGCCCGGGTGATGGCCCTTAGAGGGCATGACGTAACCCTGTACGAGAGGGAAGCCTACCTCGGTGGCCTGGTGAACATGGCCGCGCTGGTGAAGGGCACCGAGATCTTCGATCTCCCGGGCCTGGTCGAATACCAGAAAGGGCAGATATGCACAGCTTGGCGTGAAGGTGAAGCTTGGCGAGGAGTTCTCCGTCGCCACGACGACGCACACCAAGCCGCACGCGGTGGTGATTGCGGCCGGTGGGCTTCCTCCTACCCTCGACATCCCGGGCATCGGCGGCAAGAACGTCATCAGCAGCGCGGATCTGCAGAAGCGCGCAAAGCTGGCTCTGCGGCTGACGGGCGCCAAGGCTGTGGAGCGCCTGACCAAGCTCTGGATGCCGGTGGGGAGGAACGCCGTGATCATCGGTGGCGGGATCCAGGGGTGTGAAGCGGCCGAGTTCCTCATCAAGCGTGGTCGAGCAGTGACGATCACCGAGCCTTCGAGCCAACTGGGGACCGGTATCCCAATGCTTCATTGGGAGTTACTGCACTCTTGGTTACTTCTCAAAGGCACGACGCTGCTGGCTGGGGTGACCTATCACGAGGTGAATGACAGAGGCTTGGTCATCACCGACGCGGAGGGCCAAATGCGCGCGCTCGAGGCGGATTCAGTGATGGTGACGCTGCCTCTGAAGCCGAACCCAGGACTGTACGACACGCTGCTTGGCAAGGTACTCGAGCTTCACATGATTGGGGATTGCAGGGAGCCCGGGCTGATAATTGACGCCATCGCATCCGGCTTCGAGGTGGGGCGGATGGTCTAGCCGGCCCAGAGCGCAGGTGCTGAAAGACATTAGTTGACAAGAATTAGCGCGTAAACTAGCATGAGTAGAGCTTGATCGAGAAGGATTGTCTGTATAGGATCCGGGCGGTTGGCTCGGGTGCTTCTTGGTTTGGCATCGTGAGGCCCTCGGCAGGCGAGAAGACGTTCGAGGGACCTCTCCGGCTCGGCTTCGACAAGGTTAGGAGGCGCTGATGAGTGAGCTATTCCCGGCGAGAAGTATCGCGATAGAAGTGATCGGCTGCACTGATCCTGCTCGCATCAGGGAATTCAATCGTTGGTACGACCAGAAGCACCTCGAGGAAATGAAACAGACTCCGGGCGTCGTGGACGTTTACCGCTATCTCGACGTTCAGGCTGATTTCGGCGAGATAGGCGCTCGGTTCATGGCGCCCAGCGATAAGCCGGCCAGATACATCACCCTCTATCGTCTCGACGGGGACGATCCCTGGGGCGTCGCGCAAAGGTTGAAGGCCGACCAGCGGAAGAAACGGTCTGACGGCACGTTGCCCGACTACTTCGAGAACTATGAGCTAACGGTTTGGGACTTCGTGGCTTGTCGCAAATCCATTTCGCCGCCCGTTCGGCCGGAGACGAGACTGCCCGATGGGATGCCGGAAGTCATTCTATTGGTCTTTACAGGCTCGGATCCCGCAAGGCGCGTGGAGCACGACGACTGGTGGCTGTTTAGCCATGCCCACGACCTGCTGGAGACTCCGGGAATGACGCAGTGCCAGCGGTACCGCAGCCTTGATCCCAGCCCTGCAGATGGCGATGCGAATTCGATGAACATCTATGAGTTTGATACCGACGACCCCGCGGGTGCGTTTCTCCGCATCCTGGAAGAAGATTTGAGCGTGCGCCGGCCGCAGGGCCGGTTCAGCCCGTTTAGCCGCTCTTCCAAGCCTCACGCCAGTGGCCTCTATCGGCATTGGGATCCTATGAAGGGACGCTGGCAACAGCCATAGACTGATCAACCAGGTACGTCAACCAGCTTTCATGAAGGAGGAGCAGATGGCAAGGCAGTACGATTGGTCGAAATATCCCAAGGTGGGGATGTACGACTACACGCCGGAAGAGATCGCCTACTGGCCGATGCAGGCAGTCGATCCAAAGTGGAAGATCCCACCCAAGGTCTCGATCCAGGTGGCCATCTCGGGTGGGGGCGCCCGCATCACGCCGGACCAGAACCCCTATCATCCCGGCGCCAACCTCGACAATATCTATGATTCCGCCGACGAGGTGCTGGCTCTCAAAGAGGGACCCTCGGTGGTCCACTTCGACCACGACCTGTACTCGCTGCAAACGCGCGCTGGCGAGAAGATTGCTCCCGGGCGATTCGTATCTCTACGTGGTGAGGCCCCTCATCAAGAAGTACGGCTGGGACAAGCTGTGCACGCACATCAACTGCCTGCGCGGGGATCTCGAACAGCAGATGAAGCCGATCGTCACCGGTCTGTGCGAGCTGACCTACACCCATGCCCGGACCTCGGAACTGTGGCTGAGGACGATCATCCCCATCTACAAGGAGAACGGCGTCAAGGCGGAGGTCGTCGCTCACGTGAACAGCGAGATCGGTCTCGCCAAGCGCATCCTGATCGACTCCGGCCTCATGCCGAGCCCGAACCTCTGGAACCTGCTCTTTGGCCTGCCGGTAAAAGGGCCCAGATGGCACTTTGAGTACGTACCGAACGAAGTCGCCATGTGCCAGGCGCTCGTGAACGCGGTCGAGCGGATCCGCGAGATCGACCCGAACCCGTTCATCACCATCGAAGCGGGCGGGCGTCCCTCGCGCTACATGGTCGTACTGGCCATGCTCCTGGGACTTCACATCCGGGTGGGCATGGAAGACACGGTATTCCAGTATCCCCACAAGGACGACCCCTGCAAGAACAACGCTGAAGAAGTGACCTGGGCTATCCAGACGGCGAGGATGCTGGGCCGGGAAGTCATGACCCCTGCCGAATTCCGCGAAGCGATCGGGCTGCGGCCAAGGACCGGTAACGACCCGGACGCGTACGTGATGTAGTCCTCGTCCGCGAAACGGGCGAGTCAAGAACTGCCGAAGACACTCACTACGTATCGGGAGTCTGCCGCTGGAGGATCGTAGGCTCGGGGTCGGGTTGCCCACGACGGCGGCCGACCCCGAGCTCTGCACTTTGTCGAACGCCTTACCCGAGCGTTTAATGATGGCCTAGACGGAGGAACGACGTCCCAAGGAGGACGAGTGGAACGTCTCATCTATCGCTTCGATGAACTCGGCCAGACCGACAGCGAGATAGCGGGCAAGAAGTGCGCCAACTTGGGCGAGTTGACGCAGGCAGGTTTTCGTGTCCCTCCTGGATTCGCTGTGGCTCTGGACGCATACTCCCGGTTTATGAGTGAGACCGGCGTCAGGGCTAGGATCGATGAATGGTTGACCGCTTTCGCCGCTGATCCGAATATCACAGCGGACATGAGCAAATACGAGCAAGCCTCTGTAGTCATACGCGGGATGGTGGAAGAGACGCAGATGCCGACCGACATCGAGGCAGCTATTCGAGAACACTACCATGCGCTGTGCCGGACGACGGGCATCGACGCGGTGCCTGTGGCCACGCGTTCCGCGGGACCGGCGAGTCATCCCGGCCAATATGAGTCATACCTTCTCATCGCAGGGGCCGCGGAAGTGGTCGGCTACGTCAGGAAGGTCTGGGCAAGCACGTTCAACACGCGTTCTCTCATCGCGCGGGCCCGCGCCGGGCTACCTCTTAGCTATGACCCCATCGGCGTGGCCGTTCTGCAGATGGTCGACGCAAAGGCGGCCGGGGTCATGTTCACCACCAATCCGTCCGACGGGGATACGTCGAAGATCTTCATCGAGGCCAACTGGGGCCTGGGGGAGTCCGTCGTCGCCGGCGAAGTGACTCCCGACTCGTTCCTGGTGGACAAGGCTTCGTCCGAGATCGTCAAACGGAGCATCTGCTTGAAGAAGACCTGGTTCACGCTCGATCCCACCACCGGCAAACCCTCCTTCCAGGAGGTTCCCGAGGAAATGAAGAACGCCGCCACCCTCACGGACGCCGAGGTGCAGGAAATAGCCAGGGTGGGTGTCCGCATAGAAGGGCATTTCGGGGGTGCTCAAGACATCGAGTGGGCTGTCGACGCAAACAGCTGCCTGCCTGAGAGCATCATCCTTCTGCAGACTCGGCCCGCCAAGCACGTGGCCGAGAAAAAGAATCCGACCGACCGGATCATCGACTTCATGCTGCGTGGGCTCTAGTACCAGAATTCGCGCTGAACGAGCCGCGTCTGATTCAACGGACAGAACTTAAGGGGAGACGATGGCAGCTGTATACGGTGTGACCCAGTTCGAGTTGGACGAGAACGATATTAAGAACTATGGCGCGTGGTTCTGCGACGTGACCCACGGGACACCTCCCTGGAAGCCCCTGTATGTGATCCATTCCTGGTTGTGGCCCGGCTACCGCTCTATCCAGCGCGCTTACGAGAAGCTCTCCGTTCCCACCAGCAAAGGCTGGGATATCAGGTTGAAAGACGGATATCCCTATCCCAGCGTGATGCTGACAACTGACGAAGAGGCAAAGCAACGTGCGGTCGCATTTAGGGACAAGATCCGGCCGTATATTGAAGACACTGCCGGACTCTGGAACGTGGCCAAGATGGATCTTCTCGAGACCTATGAAGACCTGAAGAAGAAATACGGGCTGGGCACCTACGAGTCCATCGAGCAATTGAGCAACATAGACCTTCTCGAGCTCGTAGACGACTACCGGCCGGTCAACACCAAGCAGTGGGACGTCCACATGGACTTCTTCGTCCCTGTGTTCTATCTCTTCGGTCTGTTCGAGAACATGTGCCGCGATCTGCTGGGCATCGATCACACCAACGCCCTGTTTTCGAAGGCGATGGGCGGCTTCGACAGCATGACGATGAACTTCAACCGAGAGATATGGAAGCTGGGGGCGCGGGCACTCGACCTAGGATTGGAGAGCGTCTTCTCCGGCGCCGATGACGGCGAAGCCTTGCTGCAAGAACTGGGGTCGAGCGAAGCCGGCAGGCAATGGCTGGGTGAATATGGGGAGTTTCTCAAAGTCTTCGGCTGGCGATGCGACCGCATGCTCGATTGGTCGACTCCTACCTGGCTGGAGAAACCCAGCTTAGGTCTGCCCGCTATCAAGATGGCCGTAGCCACCAAGGGGTCCTCGAGCATCAACGCTAAGCGCGAGTTGGCCGAGAAAGAACGAGTGGCGGCTGAAGAAGGACTCCTTGCCCAAGTCTCCGTCGATCAGAGAGACTGGTTCGAGGCCTTGATGAAAGCGGCCCAGGTGGCCGGCTACTGGAGTGAGGACCACAACTATTACTGTGATCTTTACGCGGCTGCGCTCGGTCGCTGGATAACCAGGGAGATCGGGCGTCGGTTTGCCGACGCCAAGGTCATCGACGATCCGGAAGATGTCTACTTCCTGATCTTCGAAGACATCTACCGAGCCTTGATACCGATGGGCCGCGTGAAGCTTCAAGATCGTGTCGCGGCCCGCAAGGCCGAGTGGGAGGGGTACCTGACCCTTGCTCCCGGAGATGCTCGTCGGCGATCCGGCTGTGATGGGTCTCATGGCAAAGAAGGACCCAGTCATGATCGCCGCTTTCGCGCTCCCTAACGTGAGGGAAGATCTGAAGGCCGACCTATACGGCGGGGGATCGGCTCCGGGCATGGTAGAGGGTATGGCCCGGGTCATCATGACTGAGAACGAGCTGGGCGAACTGCAGCCGGGAGAGATCCTGGTAGCCCCGGGGACCAGTTCACAGTGGACCCCGGCCTTCGAGATCATCAAGGGCATCGTCACCGACGGTGGTGGCGCCCTGTCTCATGCCGTCATCGTGGCGAGGGAGTACGGCATCCCCGCCGTTACCGGGTGCCAGCAGGCGACCAGGAAGATCAAGACCGGCGACAAGCTCAGGGTCGACGGTGATCTTGGGATTGTCTTCATAAACAGGTGACCCGTGCCCGGCCGGACACGGGTCAGCTCGATGGATGCCAGATTCAACAGCGCGGCCTCGGCCGGTGCGATGGTCGCTGCTTTGCGCGAAGTGACGGCACTGCAAGGATGAACGTTGTGGGAGATCAATCGGATCGGGCCCCGATGCGCCTCATGGCCATGTCGGAGCTTGAGAGCGCTGCGGGTGTGCCCCGCAGCACGATCCACTACTATCTGCGGGAGGGGCTCCTGCCGGGCCCGACCAGAACCACCACAAACAGGACCCTGTATACCGATTCGCATCTCGACTTGATACGCGAGATTCGTCGGCTGCAGGCAGACGGGCTACGGCTGGGCGCCATCAAGTCCAGACTGCGGACCGCGGTCAGCTCAGTGAGGCCGGAAGAGGTCGATCTGAGCAAACAGTCAGAGCTTCTTCGGCGGTCGATACTGGAGACTGCGGCGCGTGCCTTCGCCGCAAATGGCTACAAGAGGACGCGTGTCGCCGATATCATTCGCAAGCTCGGCATCACGCCCCAGCTCTTCTATAGCCAGTTTCCGACAAAGCTCAAGCTCTTCTTGGAATGTCTCGAGGTCTTCTCGGAATGGGCGATTGCCTTGACAGAACCACGCACGCTTTCTGAGGCAGATACGGCCAAGCATGCGGCGTTGCGCGCATTCGGCTACCTCGGCCTGCGCGAGATAAGCCCGGATTTGTTGCGTCTGGCCCGAGCGGAGGCGATGCAAGAAGATGTGGACAGTGTCGAGGTGTTGCGTCGGAGCTATGAGCGGCTGGTCCATACGGTGCTCCCCGATCTCCTCGCCCTTCGCCGGTTGGACCGTCCCGCGCCGTTTCCATCGGACGAACTGGTCGCCCACGCCTTCATGGGGATACTCGAAGCGACCGTCGGACGCCTTTCCTGGGATGACAAGTACTCGAAGCGAGATGTGCTGTTGACCGTGTTGTATCTCTGGCTCGGGATAGAAGCGGCTTACACGGGGAGTCTTGCCGTTGACGATGCGCGTCGCCGGGGGTACGAGGAATGGGTAGAGCACTTAGCTCAGTCTCCGGTGCCGGTTCCCCGGCAGGGCTCCGAAGACTCGCGCGCATGTGAATGATTCTGAGAAATCGCAGATGTTGAGCAGTTACTTGCGGCCGACCATGAGCTCGGAAGAAAGGTAAGAAAGGGGCCTTCATGGAGAAGAAGACTTACAAGCTCTTCCACGGGGACACCCTCATGATCTGGGGGAAGGGGACCGTGGTCACGAATCCTCGCGGGTTTGTTTTCGTGGCGGGCACCGAGGGGCTGGAGCCGGATGAAGATTTCAGCCGTGGGGGGAAGGTGGTGGAAGGGGCAGCAGCCCAAACGAAAATGGCGCTCGAGAAGATCAAATCCCGGCTCGCTGAGATGGGCTCGTCGCTCGAAAACATCGTGAAGCTCACATGGTATGTGGTTGGGCCCGAGTTTCCGGATGGAGTAGTGAACCACCCCAATTTCTGTTTCGACGTATGGGACTCTTTCTTCCGGGAGAACTGTACCAGCATGGCGAGTGAGAATAATCCTCCCACTCATGACCTGATCGGAGTATCGGGCCTCGGGATCAAGGACCAGGTGGTCGAGATCGCTTGTATCGCGGTGTTGCCCGACGCCTAAAGAGTGCGCGGGCCGGCCTCCAGGGCGTCGGTGCCCACGGGTGCTGCTGGGGTGGCCGTTGCCCGGCCAAGGTCTGTTGACAGTGGCCTGACGCGATGATAGCTTGACCGATATTAGAACTCACGTGTTCATTTAATGAACACAGGCTGGATCAGGTCAAGCCAGTGAGGCCTCGCCGGCGTATCATTCTTTTTGGAGTGTCCACGCTTGGCGGGGAGCGACTCGAGATCGTTTGAGAACAACACGGAGCTTACGCCGGCCAGTCAACATTCTTCCGGAGGTAGAGCCCTATGAGAGATTTTGAGTATTTGGCGCCCAAGACCGTTGCTGAGGCCCTCGATCAGCTCGCGCGCTACGGCTCCAAGGCCATGGTCATGGCCGGTGGGACAGATGTGATGGTCTGGATGAACAAGAGAGACATCAGCCCCGAATACGTCATCTTCATCGGCGGTTTGGACGAGTTGCGCTACATCCGGGAAGACGGGGAATATCTGCGGATAGGCGCGCTCGCGACGCAGGCCGAGCTCGCGTCCTCGCGACTGGTTCGTGACAAGGCCACGGCCCTGGCGGTGGCCGCTCAGAACTGCGCCGGTCCCCAGGTGCGCAATCTAGCGACGATAGGCGGCAATCTGGGCGCTGCGACACCTGCCGGGGACCTGATCCTGGGTCTCGCTGCTTTCGAGGGTAAGGTCAAAGTCCGAGGGCCGCGGGGCGAGCGGGTGGTTTCCTTGGACGAATTCCTGGTGGCCCCACAGCAGAACTCTCTGGCGAAGGACGAGCTCATTGTCGAAGCCTTGGTCCCGCTTCTTCCGGCGAGGAGCGGATCGGGTTTTCATAAGCTGGGCAAGCGCAAAGCCATGACTATCGCTACTGCTTCGGCGGCTGCCTCGGTTTCGTTGTCCGCTGACGGGAAGACCTTCGACAAGGTCGTGGTGGCTCTGGGGGCGCTTGGCCCCACGGTGATGAGGTCGAAGAGTTTCGAGGAAGCACTGAGGGGCCAGCCGGCCACCTTGGACACCATCGAGAAGTTCCGCTTCCTTGCCGGCGGCGACGCGTGCCCCAGTCCGCGCGCACGCCGCGCCAGCGCGTGGTACCGGTGCGAAGTCGCCGCGGTGCTCGCGGCCCGGGCGGTGGAAGACGCGTTCGCGGCGGCGAGCGGCCAGGACGTTTCGGCGGCGACGAGCGGCCAAGAAGAAGAAGGGAAAAGGGGTCGCGGGCTGCATCTACTCGTCGACTGTCCCCGGGTTCCCCAACCCCTGCGCGGTGAACATGCAGATGCGCGAGGACGGGACCGTCGTGGTGCAGACCGGAGCATGCGACATAGGCCAGGGCTCGACCACGGTGCTCACCCAGATGACGGCGGAGGCTCTCGCCATACCGTATGAGCAGGTGACCGTCTACACGGCCGATACTGGAGTGACTCCCTACGACTTTGGGACCGTGAGTTCCCGGCTCACGTTCACGGGCGGTAACGCAGTGATCAAGGCGGCCGCTCAGGTCAGGGAAGTCCTGCTCCAAGCAGCGTCGGCGAAACTGGGAGTGGTACCGGAGAACTTGGTCCTCGAGGCCGGCATGGTCCGAGACAAGTACGACCTCGAGAGGGCCATGCCGATCGCCGCGGCGGCCCGCTTCGCGCAATTCGGGCTCAAGAAGCTGGCCATCGGCTCCGCCTACTATTTCCCGAAGAGCTCAGCGCCCGACGAGAACATGCAGGGTGAACCGATCGCCTCGTTCTACTACCACGCCACGGTGGCCGAGGTGGAGGTGGACACCGAGACCGGCGTCGTGGAGGTCACGAAACTCTATGCCGCTGTCGACTGCGGGAAAGCCATCAACCCGTCCCTCGTCGAGGGTCAGGTCGAGGGTGGTGCCATGCAAGCCATAGGCTGGGCACTCCGCGAGGACTCGCACCCGGGACTCACGAGTGTTGATAGCCCGCCCACGAACTATAACCCGGACTTCATGCCCATCGACCTCGAGAGCTACGCGATCGCCACATCGATGGACATGCCGGAAGTGCATGGGACCTACGTAGAGGTGCCGGAGCCGGAGGGTCCGTTTGGGGCGAAGGCGGCTGGTGAGATCGTCGCGAACACCGGTGCGCCCGCCGTTTTCAATGCTATCTACGATGCGGTGGGGATCAGGCTCTTCGACATGCCCGCTTCGCCGGAAAAAGTACTCAAAGCACTTCAGGAGAAGACCGAGATGGAGCAGGTACCGAGTGCGCGGCTGGAAGCGGGGGTGGAATGATGATCGTCGGTATCCGCTTTGTCCTGAACGGCGAAGAGAAGCAACTGGAAGTCGAGCCGAACCTGACCCTCTTGGACCTTCTCCGCGACCACCTCCACGTGACGAGCCCCAAGAAGGCGTGCGAGCAAGGAGAGTGCGGGGCGTGTACCGTGCTCATCAACGGCAAGGCGATCAACTCGTGTCTGACTCTGGCCGTGACGGTGGACGGCAAGACAGTGGAAACCGTAGAGAGTCTCGGCACTACCGAGTTGCACCCCCTTCAGAAGCACTTCTACGAGATGGCCGCGAGTCAGTGCGGCTATTGCACGCCCGGAATGATCCTTTCGGCGAAAGCCCTGTTGGACGAGAACCCTGACCCCAGCTACGAAGAAGTGAAGATGGGGATGTCCGGGAACATGTGCCGGTGCACCGGGTACGTGAAGCCAGTGCAGGCGGTCCTCGCGGCGGCCAAGGAAATGCGCGAAGCGGCGTCTGGCCGGTAGGGAGGGAATGGCTATGAGTTACGCAGAAATAGGAACGAGGCGACCGCGGGTCGACGCGCGCGAACAGGTCACCGGCCACATCCAGTACACGGGCGACATGTACGTGCCGGGGCTGTTATACGCGAAGGCTCTTCTCTCCACGGAAGACCACGCCCGGATCATCGAGCTGGACACCAGCCTGGCAGAAAGGCTTCCGGGCGTAAGAGGGATCGCCACCGCCAAGGACGCGCCGGACAATGTCAACGGGCTCATCATCCCCGACCAGCCGGTGTTCGCTGAAGGCAAGGTCCGGTATCGGGGCGAGATCGTGGCACTGGTGGCCGCGGATACGGAGGAGATCGCTCTTCAGGCAGTGGAGCTCATCAAGGTGAGATATGAGCGTCTTCCGGCGGTGTTCGACCCTCGAGAGGCACTCGAGCCGGGTGCGCCCGTCATTCACGAGGAGGCTCAGGGCATGTGGTGCAGGGGCAACCAGATCTTGCCCCACGGGCACGACATCATGCGACTTGTGCACGGAGACGTGGAGAAGGCCTTCACCGAGTCGGACCTCATCGTCGAGCACACCGTGGGCACGTCGCCGCAACGCTGCGTGCCCATCGAGCCCCATGCCTGCATCGCCAAGCCCGAAGGTCCGGACCGGGTCACGATCATTGGCAACACACAGATGCCCTTCTGGCATCAGCCCGCCATAGCCAAGGCGTTGAAGTTGCCCTTGAACCGGGTGCGTGTGGTATGCCCGCCCATTGGTGGAGGGTTCGGCCAGAAGAACAACATCACCATCGAGCCCAACGTTGCCGTGCTCGCCATGAAGATAGGCCGGCCGGTCAAGTGGACGCTCACCACGACGGAGGACTTCCTCTACACATCTACCAAGATCCCCATCTACTCGACCTACAAGATCGGCGTCAGGTCGGACGGGACTCTGCTGGCGATGCACCGGAAACACGTAGCCAATGCCGGCGCCTACGCGTCGACCGCCATCCTGACCACGGGAAAATGCACCATGGTCGGCTCGGGCCCGTACCGGATCCCCAACCAGCTAGCCGAGACGTGGATCGTCTACACCAACAAATGCCAGAGTGCGGCTTTCCGAGGGTTCGGTATGTCTCAGCCATCTTTTGCCGTCGAGATAATGATGGACGTCATAGCGGAGAAACTCGGCATGGACCCGCTCCAATTCCGCATGAAGAACATCATGCGCGATGGCGACAGGGCCGGCACCGGCCAGATGATGCGCTCTGTCGGCATCCGAGCGTGCCTAGAGAAGGTTCGTGATATGTCCGGCTGGCCGGTTCCTGATCCACTTGTCCGAACAAGAGCCCGGGCATTCCCCAGTGACGGTCGAGGGGGCTACCGGTCTGCACTAAGGAGTCGGGAAACCAAGGCCTGCGGGTGAAAGAGGCTCAAGCATGAGGCGCCCCGGGAGCCCGTCGCGGCCCAGGGCCGCGACCGAGGCGCTATGCCTCGGGCCGCGGGAGTTGGTGGCTATCGTCGGCAGCGGGGGGAAGACCGCGCTGCTACAAGTACTGGCGCGCGAGCTGGCCGGAGCCGGGAATCGCGTGGTCGCAACCACCACCACGGCCATGTTCCTAGAACAGTTGAGCTGCCTCGGCCCGGTCACGATACAGACGGAGCTGGATCCACTTCAGGCCGAGCTGAGGACTCTGTTCGATTCCACGGGGGTCGAGGGCCCGGGAGCCGGTATCGTCGCCGTGGCGCAAGGTTTCTCCACTGGGGGGAAGGTGGCCGGCCTCCCGGCAGACTGGCCCAGCCGGATCTTTGCCGCGCGGACCGCAGAGTATGTTCTTGTGGAAGCGGACGGGAGCCAGCACAAGTCTCTCAAGGCGTTCGCTGCCTATGAGCCGGTGGTACCACCGGCCAGTACCACCATCGTCCAGATGGCAGGCCTTGATGTGGTGGGCAAACCGCTGTCCCCGGAGTTCGTTCACCGAGCGGAAATACTCTCCGAGCAACTGGGGGTGGCCATCGGGGCGCCGGTGACCGTGGCTGTGGTGAGAGACTGCCTCCTCGAGCAGCTGCGCGAGATGCGGCAACGTTGGCCGTCTGCCCGCGTCGTCTCCGTGCTCAACAAGGCGGAAGGTCCCTCTGCCGAAGCCGCGGGCCTGGCGGTCGCCTGTGAACTCTTGCTGGCTACCAGAGGGCCGGACTCCGTTGTGGTGGCGAGCTGCAGTGAAGGCCGTTTCCGCCGTGTTTCCTCGAAACCGGAGCAGACGGGAGCAGCCGGCCGGGCTCCGAGCCACGAGATCGGCAAGGATGCCCCCTTCGTCTCTGCTATCGTGCTCGCGGCCGGGCGTGCGGAGCGCATGGGCCGGCAGAAGCTCCTTCTGCCGTTTCGGGGCAGACCGTTGGTCCGCTGGGCCGTCGAAGCGGCGCTGGCCTCCAAGGCCGGCGAGACGATCGTCGTCGTGGGAAGCGAGGCTGATGAGGTATCCGCTGCGCTGGAGGGACTGCCGGTTGTCATGGTGAGGAACGTGGACTACGACCAGGGCATGAGCACGTCGTTGAAGAGGGGAGTGAAGGCTGCGAAGGCTGGCGGCGATGCGGTGCTCTTCGTCCTGGGCGATCAGCCCCTGGTATCCTCGGCTGTGATAGACGACCTTATCGAGGTCTTCGTCCGAGCGGGGAAGCCGATAGTCCGACCTCTGGTGAAAGGCCGGCCTGCGCACCCGGTGCTCATGAGCGGCGATCTGATTCCCGAGATCCTTCGCGAGCAGGGAGATCTCGGCGGTCGGTCCATCCTCGGACGGCGGCCGGAAGACGTGTGTTACGTGCATATCGACGATGAGCCGATTGACCTCGATGTCGATTCACGCGAGGATTATGAGTCATTGCTCGGAATGGAAGAGACGTCCGGACCTGGGTCAGGAGAAAACAGATGAGAGCAGCAGAGCTCTACGCGAGAATGGCGGAGCTTGTGCAGGAAGGCACCCCGTTCGTTGTCGCTACCGTCATTGAATCCGTTGGCTCGAGCCCGCGCAAGATGGGGACGAAGATGCTCGTCTTGGGTGACGGCACGACCATCGATACCATCGGGGGAGGGGCGCTGGAGAGGCAAGTCGTGGCCGATGCGCAGGCTTGTCTGAAGAGTGGGGTATCTGAGACCAAGGACTACGACTTGAAGCCGGTCGGCGAGCACGCGATCGGGATGATCTGCGGAGGGGCGACCAAAGTCTTTCTCGAAGTCAATGCTCCAGACAAGACGCTGCTCATCATCGGAGCCGGCCACGTGGGGCAGAAGCTCGCTGCCATGGCCAAGCTTCTGGATTTCCGAGTGGCGGTCCTCGACAGCCGGGAAGAAGTGGTCACGCGCGAGCGTTTCCCTGCGGCGGACTGGCTCATTTGCGAGCATCCCGCGAAGACGGCGGAATCTTTCCCAATCAACGAAAGCACCTATGTCGTCCTCGTGGCACATACGCACGTGCACGATAAAGATGGCCTGAAGTCGGTGATCGCTACCCCCGCGGCCTACATCGGGATGATGGGTAGCCGACATAAGGTGGACACCATCTTCGCTCAGCTGACGAACGAAGGTGTCGATCCGGCTCTGCTTGCCCGAGTGCATGCACCCATCGGCCTGGATACGGGGGCCCAGACGCCGGGTGAGCTCTCTCTGGGCGTCCTGGACGAGATCATCGCCCTTAGCTACGGGAAGCTGGCCGGCCTCAGAAGGCACGCCGAAGCGGCAGAGGCAAGGCATGCCTGACAGACCTTTCGCGCTGGTCAAGGGCGCGGGTGATCTTGCCACCGGAGTGGCTATCCGGCTGTTGCACGCTGGGTTCGCGGTGGTCATGACTGAGACTGAGGCTCCGACCGTGGTGCGTAGGACTGTGGCGTTCGCCGACGCGGTATTCTCGGGATCGGCTCGAGTGGAAGGCTTGGAAGCCGCTTTGGCGCGATCGGATGAAGAAGTCCGGTTGTTTCTGGCCCAGGGCAAGATACCGGTGATCGTCGATCCTGGGGCGAAGATACGTCTAACCCTGAAGCCGCCTCTTGTGGTGGATGCGATCATGGCCAAACGCAATCTGGGGACGCGCATCACCGACGCGCCGGCTGTCATCGCATTGGGCCCCGGGTTCGTCGCGGGCCGTGATGTTCACGCCGTGGTGGAGACCATGCGTGGACATACGTTGGGTCGGGTCATTCGAGACGGAGCGGCTCTCCCGAATACGGGAGTGCCGGGAGAAGTGGGCGGCTTCGGCGCCGAGAGAGTATTACGGGCCCCGGCGGCGGGAGTCTTTCGTGGTGAGCGGGAGATCGGGGACACCGTCGAGGAGGGCGAGGTCGTCGGATTCGTCGGTGACGCGCCGGTCGCCTCGCGATTGCATGGCGTTCTAAGAGGCATGCTGCGATCGGGTCTTCCGGTGACCGCCGGATTCAAGCTCGGTGACGTTGATCCAAGGGCCACGAGAGAGCACTGCTTCCTGGTCTCAGACAAAGCTCTTGCAATCGGCGGGGGCGTGCTGGAGGCGGCCTGTTCGCTGCTAGGGGGAGTCTGTTTCCCAGTTTGACTCACCACGTCTCGCGATGGTACGGTCGTATCCACGTGCAGAGACATGTGTTCCGAATAATGAAACGGAGCGAGTCGGATGGAAGATCCCAAGCAGAGGCTGGTCAAGACCATCTCGGACGCTGAACTCGAGCGCAGATGGAAAGCCGTCCGCGAGATGATGCGAGAGAAGAAGATCGACTACCTCGTCATGCAGACTTCGGAGGAGTTCCTGGGCGGCACGGTGCGCTGGTTCACCGATTGGACCGCGCGCCATCAGTTCCCGATGACCGTGATCTTCCCTCTCGATGAAGACATGACGGTCATCAACTGCGGGGTAGAGCCGCCTCACCCGCAAGTGTTCCCCCCGCCGTGGTTCGCCCGCGGCATCAAGAACAACCTGGGCGACGTGTATTTTCCAACCATGCGCTACACCAATACCTACGACGCGAAGTTGGCCGTGGGTGTGCTCAAAGAGAAGCCCAAGGCGACGATCGGTTGGGTGGAGCCTGCCTTTATCCCCATGACATTTGCCGATCACCTGCGTGAGAATCTTCCCGACGCGACCTTCGTCGACGCCACCGAGTGGGTGGACGAGATCAAAGCGCCCAAAAGCCCGGAAGAGATCGAGCTGATCAAAGGCACCGCCGCTATCCAGGACGCCTGCGTCGCTCACCTCAAGAACACGATCAAACCCGGCATGCGGGATCTCGACGTCTACTCGGAAGTCCACTACTTCATGTCCAAGAACGGCAGCTCTCGTGGCCTGTGTCTCGTGGGTTCGGGCCCGTTGGGCACTTTTGTGCCCTTCGACGTCTACCACCTCCAGGGCCGGACGATCAAGGAGGGCGACCAGGTCTCGGTCCTCATCGAGATCAACGGACCCGGCGGGCTTTACGCGGAGATCTTGCGGGTCTTCGTGGTCGGTGCCGAGCCGACACAAGATCGTGCTCGACGCGTTCGCCAACGCGGTCGAAGCTCAGCACATGATGGCCAAGGCGATGGTCCCGGGAGCAGAGTGCAAAGACCTGTATCACATGCTGAAGAACTTCATGGTCGAGCGGGGTTATGCGCCGCCGCTGCGGTCGTTCGCCCATGGCCAGGGCTACGGTTTGGTGGAGCGCCCCAACATACGCTTCGACGAGCCCTGGAAGCTGAAGGCCGGCATGAACATCGCCGTCCATCCGTATTCTGCCATCAAGGACCTCGTGTGGACCATGTGCTGCGACAACTACATCGTCGGCGATCCCAACGGGGCAGAATTGATCCACAAGTATCCGCAAGAGGTCGTCGTCGTCTGATCCTGTTCCGCGCCAAGCGATCTGGTCTTGTATCCAGGGAGGAACCCATGAGTGACTGGAAGTTGGAAGGTAAGCCGGCATTGCTCTTCGTCCACATGCAGCGGGCGATCGTCAAAGAGGGGAGTCCGCTCGACGCTCTTGGGCACTCCCGCGCTACGCGCGAGTCCGGCATCATCCCGCGGCAGCAGGCTCTGCTGAAGGCCTTCCGCGACAAAGGCCTTCAGGTGATCTACGTGAACGCCATCACTCCGCCGGACCCGAAGATCCCGGTCTACGGACGCTTCTGGCCGTCGATCGCGAAGAACAAGGTCAATATTCCGGGCACGCCCGACGTAGAAGTGATCGACGAGCTGGCTCCTCAGGCCGGGGAGCCCCTCTTCTACAACTGGCCGTTCGGCATCTTCGAGGGGAACCAACTGGAGCAATACCTCAAAGACCAGGGGATCGAGACGTTGGTGATATCTGGGGTGGCAACCGGCATGGCAGTCGGCACCGCGGTATTCGCCTGTGCCGACCGGTTCTACAATCTAATAGTGCCCGAGGACGCCTCGACCGACGGCAATCAGGAGCTGCACGACATCGTCTTCAAGGCGATGATCCCGGCGATCGCTCTTGTCACCACGACGGAGGATGTTATCGCCCACCTGTAACTCCGCGAGATCGGAAACACCCGAGTATTGATCCATCGGCGACGCTAGGACGGGGGAGAACATGGCAGAACGGTTGAAAAACAAAGTAGCGTTCATCACTGGTGGCGGCAGTGGCATCGGCAAGGCCATCGCCAAATCCATGGCCGCTGAAGGCGCCATCGTGGTCATCGCTGCCCGCAACATGACGAACCTCGAAACCACGGTGAAAGAGCTGGAAGGCCTTGGCGCCAAGGCACAGGCCATTCAGATGGACATCACCAAAGAGCAGGACGTGATCGACGCCGTCAAGAAAGCAGTGGACACGTGGGGCGGCATCGACATCCTGGTCAACAACAGCGGCATCGGTGGACCCACCTGTTATGTGTGGGACCTGAAGCTGGAAGACTGGAATGAGATCATCGCGGTCGACCTCACAGGGGCCATGCTTGCCTCGCGCGAGGTCCTGAAGTTCATGGTCCCGGCCGGCAAGGGCGGCATCATCATCAACATCGGCGCCGAAGGCGGCCGCTCGGGCGACGGTCGTTCCGGATATCCCATGCGGGCCGGCTACTGCTGCGCCAAAATGGGCGTCTTCGGCCTCAACGAGACCCTGGCTCGCGAGTGCGGTCCTCACGGCATCCGCGTCAACTGTATCAGCGCCGCGCGCGGTCAAGGGCGAGCGGCTGATCCGCGTCATCCAGGGTCGCGCCGACGCTAAGGGGATCTCCTTCGACGAAGCTCTCAAGACCGAGATGAAGCAATACTCTCTCGGCCGTCCCACTGAGGAGTACGAGCTCGGCAATACCGCCGTGTTCCTGGCCTCGCGACGAGTCGAGCGCCATCACCGGGCAGACCATCGTGGCTCACTGCGGCATGCACATGTGGGGGTAGATGAGCGGCGGCTGGTAGCTTCACGCCATGCGGGGTTTACTCCACGGCAAGGTCGCTGACGGCGGCTTGTCAGCGGGAGGATAGGCACCTGATAGACTAGGCAAGCTACAAGGAGCGAGCAGCTGCGAAGAACGGGGGGTATGAGGGCGGACCACAAAGCGTGACTCAACCGGCAGATGCGACATAGTTGAATAGTTCGATCGCAAACGGGGGGTAAGACATGTCGGATGAACAAGAGAAGATTGCTGGCGATAAGGACGAGTCTGGCCTCCTTAACGGCAAAGCAGTCAGCCGCCGCGATTTTCTGAAGATCGCCGGTATCGCTGGGGCGACGATCGGCGTGGGCGCAGGTCTGGGCGGCCTCGTGGCTGCCTGCGGCAGGCACGACCACCACGACTGCAGGGCCCACCACAACCGCAGCCGCCGGATCACGACCACGACTGCTGCGCCGTCGAGCAGCACCACGGTCACTACGGGCGCGACCGCCGGCCGGGAGGTCAAGCTCGGTTTTGTGACTCCGCAGACCGGGGCGTTGGCCTCTTTCGGGGTTGCGGACAAGTACTGTGTCGATCTTTTCAAGACGATCGTCGGCGCCGGCATGGTGCTCGGCGACGGCCAGATGCACCCCATCAGCGTCGACCCTGGTGGACAGCCAATCCAACGCCAACCGCTCGTCTCAGGTCGCCGGCGACCTGATCCTGAACAACAAGGTCGACATCCTGATGGCGGCCTCGAGCGGTGACAACACGACACCGGTGGCCGACCAGGCCGAGGCGAACGGGGTGCCGTCCATCAGCACGCGACACGCCGTGGCAGGCCTGGTTCAACCGCGGCGGACCGGCGCCCGAAGGCGGCTACAAGTGGACCTATCACGCCTTCTGGGGCCAGGAGGACAACTTCGGCGTCCAGTTCGACATGTGGTCGCAAGTATCGACGAATAAAGTCGTCGGTGTGGTCTGGCCGAACGACGTGGACGGCAACAACTACCGCGCTAAGTGGCCCGATCCGCATGACAAGCCGCCGGCTACAAGATCATCGATGGCGGCTCCTTCCAGGATGGTTTGGAAGACTTCACCGACATCATCACCAAGTTCAAAGAGGGCGGCGCGGAGATCGTATCCGGGGTGATGAGCCCGCCGGACTTCACGAACTTCTGGAAGCAAGGGAAGCAACAGAGCTTCAGTCCGAAGATCAACGAAGTGGGCAAGGCCCTCCTGTTCCCGCAAAGCGTGGATGCCATGGGCTCCATCGCGAACGGACTGGCGACCACGATCTGGTGGCACCCGACCTATCCGTTCACGTCGGCGCTGACCAATCGAGACCTGCCAGCAGTTCGCGGACGCCTACGAGACGGCCAGCGGGAAGCAATGGACTCAGCCGTTGCTGCACTTCATGGTGTTCGAGTGGGCCGTCGACGTGCTGAAGCGGGTCAAGAGCGTCGATGACAAGCAGCAGATCATCGACGCGGTCAGCACGACCAAGGTCGAGACCGTCGTCGGTCCGGTCGACTTCACGCAACAAGTCGGGGCCACGGGCGGCACCCGTCCCGTGCCCAACGTCGTGCGGACGCCGCTTTCCGGCGGGCAGTGGGTCACAGGCACCAAGTTCCCGTACGATCTTGTGATCTGCGACAACAAGGGCTGGTCGATGATCCCGGTCTCCACGACGATGAAGCCGCTGGGGGCCTAAGCTTCGAGATTATGCAGGCGCCTGAATGGCGGCCTGTTCTTTCAGACGGCCAAGGAACGGGCCCCGTCGCACGAGCGGCGGGGCCCGCGGTGGGCAGCGATCTGAATGGAATGAGGTAGGGATGGAAGGGCCGCCGAAGGTCAAGGTCCTCGCCGTGTCGGTGAGTGACCGGGAGTGCCGCGGTTGCCGGTCGTGCGAAATCGCATGCTCCTTTCACCACAGTGGGCGGTTTGCAACGGCCCTGTCGAGTATCAAGATCTCCCGATCCAATCAGACGGGGCGCACGCTCGGGCGCGTCGATTCCACCTGCGACCTGTGCTCAGGCGAGAAGCAACCTCTGTGTGTCAAGTACTGCTCATATGGGGCGCTGTTTGTAAGCGAGTCGCCGTGAGACTCTATGACGTACAAGGCGGGCTCGCCGGCAAGATACTGCGCGTAGACCTCACTCGCGGGGCGATCTGGTCCGAGGACACGCTGCCCTATGCCCGGAAGTTCCTGGGAGGAAGGGCCGTCAACAGCCTGATCCTTCTCCAGGAGATGTCTCCCCAGACGAAATGGTCCGATCCCGAGAACATGCTGATCTTCGGCGCTGGGTGCCTCCTTGGGACGATGGCTCCAGGGGCCAATCGGGTTTCGATCGAGACGAAAAACGCGTACACCGGCGGGAAGGGGTCGGCGAACTTTGGTGGGCATTTCGGTCCCGAGCTGAAATTCGCCGGCTTTGACCACGTGATCATCACGGGTCAGGCGAACAAACCCTCGTATCTCTGGATACATGACGGGCAAGCGGAGATCCGTGATGCGACGGCCGTGTGGGGGAAGACCACGTACGACACGGAGCAGATCCTCCAGCAGGAGTTGGACGACGACAGGATCGAGATCGCGGCGATAGGCCCCGCCGGTGAGAACCTGGTCAGGGGAGGCTGCGTTGTCGGCGATCTGGCGAAGGTGGCCGGTGGTTCGGGGGTGGGGTGCGTGATGGGCGCCAAGAACCTGAAGGCCCTCGTCGTGCGCGGGCGTGGCTCGATAGAAGTGGCCGACCCGGCCGGGTTCATGCGGGCGGTCGACAACGCGCTCGACAAGATCAATGGATCACCGAGGACGGCGAAATGGCGAAACGGCATGATCGGGGCCAGCGCTTCTCCGGATAGTCCGTTCTGGGACTTTGGCGCGGAGACGATCAGGAACGGACAGATGGGTTATTGGCCCATGGACAAAAGGATCAACCTGGTCGGGCAGGATACCGGAGTGCCCAAATACACGCGCAGCGTGGGAGCCTGCTTCAACTGTCCCGCGGGCTGCATGCCCTATTTCGAGATCGACGAGGGCCCGTACGAAGGCACCAAGGGTATCGGCTACTGGATCGGATCGGCGATGTACTCCACCAGATTCGACGTAGACGATCCGGCGGCCTCGCTGTATTTCCATCTGACGTGCAACAAGCTTGGCCTGGATGGGGACATGGCTGCCACCGTCCTCTCCTGGGCGTTCGAGTGCTACGAGAAAGGTCTTATCACCAAGAAGGACACCGGCGGGCTGGAGCTGGAATGGGGCAACCACGAAGCGATGAACAAGATGTTGGATCAGCTGGCATATCGCCGGGGACTGGGTGATCTGCTGGCGGATGGGGTCAAAGAAGCAGCCCGCAGGGTGGGCAAGGGCTCCGAAGCCTTCGCGATCCATATGAAGGGTCAGGATACTTCCGATGCTTTCAGGATCCAAAAGGGATGGGGGCTGGGATGTGCCACCTCGCCGTGCGGCCCCCGTCATTTGCGTGGCGCCGTAGGCACGCCGTATCACTCCGGGCCTCGAGACCTTCCCCGGGAGACAACGGAATACGAGAACCAGCCCGAGGCCGTCTTCTGGCAGCTCAGGGCAAAGGAGATCGAGGATCTGGCCGGATTCTGCAACTTCATGGGCACCTACTCGGGTGCCCGGGCTCTTGATCCCGTCGACTACGCCGAACTCACGGGCACGGCCTTGGGGATAGACCTCTCAGAAAGTGACTTCATGAGGCTGGGACAAGCGGCCTACAACCTCGAGAAAGCGTTCAACACGCTCCACGCAGGATTTGGTCGAGCTGACGACTACCCGCCGCGACGCTATATGGAGGAGCCGATCGAGTCGGGGCCGTACGCCGGCCACAAGTGCGATCGGGTGGACTGGGACAAGATGTTGGATCGGTTCTATGCGCTGCAGGGGTGGGATGTTGCCACAGGCCTGCAGACTCGGAGCGGGTTGACGGATCTGGGGCTGGAGGAGGTGGCCCTGCGCCTCCAGGGTGCGGGCAGACTCATCGACAAGTAGCCCCCGTTGCGCCTTGTTCCGGAGAAGAGCTAGAGTGGTCGGCGTACGCTCTCGCAAGCAATCCCTCGAAAGGAACTGACGTGGATTTCGTGAGGCCTCCGAAGTTAGTCACCGTGAACGCCAAGCCAGAGCCGATCGAGATCGATCTGCACCGGACCGCGGTGCTGGTCGTGGACATGCAGAATGCCTTCGTGAGCAAAGGCGGCATGTTCGATTCCTTCGGATGGGACATCTCCGGCGCTGTCGGCGTCATCGACGCGAACAAGAGGCTGCTGGAGGCTGGGCGCGATGCCGGGGTCCGAGTCGTGTTCCTTAAGATGAGCTACGACCCCGATCTCTCGAACAGCGGGGGTCCCGAGTCACCGAACTGGCACAAAGAGCTGGGTATGGTCATGATGCGGAGCAAGCCCGAGTATTGGGGCAAGTTCGTCACCAATGGCTCGTGGGACGAAGAGGTCTGCGCGGGGCTCGAGCCTCAGCCCGGGGATCTCTTCGTGCGCAAACAGCGGTACAGCGGGTTTCAAGGCACGAACCTCGATATCGTCCTCAAAACCCACAACATCAAATACTGTCTCTACACCGGGGTGGCGACGAACGTGTGCGTCGCCACGACCCTGTACGACGGCTTCTTCCTTGGGTACTGGCCGATCCTCGTCACGGACGCGGTGAACAACTCCGGGCCGTCCTACAACCAGGATTCCACCTTCTGGAACGTCGAACTGAACTACGGCTGGCTGGCCACAACGAGCGATCTGGTGGCCGCCTTCGCCGGGTGATTATCCGGCGCGCCGGGTGGCGTGGAGAGGGGTCACGCTCGCGATCCGGCCCGAGACGACCGCGGATGGGTCATCGGCGCGGGTCTTGACGTCCGAATCGAACAGGACTCCGTTCTCTGTGAACCAACGCTCAAGTTGGACCGGAGGTTGCGGCCGTCCCAGGTAGAAACCCTGGGCGATATCGCATCCCATCTCGGAGAGTCGCTGCCAGGTGGCCGCGTCCTCGATGCCTTCGGCGACGACCTGCAGATCGAGGTTCCGCCCCAGGTCGATGATGGACTGGACGATCACCGCGTCGTTGTCGTCCTCTGTCATGTGCATTACGAACGAACGGTCGATCTTGACCTCTTTCGACGGGTAGCCGGCTAAGGTAAGAGAGCGACGAGTAGCCGGTGCCGAAGTCATCGATGGAGAGCTTTACGCCCAGCGCAGTCGAGCCGCTTCAACTCGGTCAAGCATGCGTCCTGGGTCGGCCATGATGCAGCTTTCGGTGATCTCGAGAGTCAGATGTTGGGCGTCGAACCCGGTCTCCTTCAAGCAGACGTGCCACATCCAGCGGGAAGGCCAGATCGAGGAGATTGCGCACGCTGAGGTTGACCGCCAGGGTGAGCTCGATCCCGGCATGGTGCCAGATGAGACATTGCTCCATGGCTTTGCGGAGCACGAACAGAGTCAGAGGACGGATCAGCCCGGTGTGCTCCGCCATAGGCACGAACTCGTCGGGGGGGACGAATCCGTGCTCGGGATGGTGCCAGCGCAGGAGTGCCTCGACTCCCACCAAGTTGCGGTCTTGAATGCCGGCCTGCGGCTGGTAGTAGACCTCGAGCTCGCTCTTCTGGATGGCCTTGCGCAACTCCGGCATGAGCGCCAGTCGGCGTGGATTGCATTGGTCCTTATCGGCGTCGTAGATCTCGAACCCGTGGCGCTGCTCTTTCGACTTGTACATGGCTACGTCGGCGCGTTGGAGAAGGGTCTTGGCCTCCTGGCCATGCTGGGGGAACAAGGCGATGCCGATACTTGAGTGCACTTCAAGAGTGAGTTCGCTCAACTCGAAGTTGCGCTCGAAAGCGTGGCTGATGCGTCTCGCGACGCTCGCAATCGCCTTCGGATTGTCCAAGAAGGGGATGAGAACGGCGAATTCGTCACCTCCCAGTCGGGCCACCGTATCGGTCGGTCGCAGCACTTCGCGCTAATCGGCTTCCGATCTCCTTGAGTAGAAGATCGCCATGATGATGTCCGAGCGTGTCGTTGACCTCCTTGAAGTCATCGAGGTCCAGCAGCATGACTCCCACCGAGCCGTTGCTGCTTTGTGCGCTTGCGATGGCCTCTTCCACCCGCTGGTTGAAGAGCGTGCGGTTGGGGAGCCCTGTCAAATTGTCATGGAGGGCTTGGTGTTCTTTCTCGGCCGCTTCCTCTCTCAGCTGATCTACGAGGCGACGATTCTCCAGAGTGACACTCGCGTGATTGGTGACGGTCTCCAGCATGCGCAGGTCCTCAGCCTCGAAAGTCCCTACGTCGCCCATTCTATTGGCGACCATGATGCGTGCCGATGATGCCGCTTTCGCTGCGGAGGGGGGCTACCACTGCGTCTTTCAGACCCCGTCGCTCCATCTCGGTGCGAAGCGCATCGTCTCGGATGGGTCGCGGCACCAGCAGTCCTTTGCCGGTACGAACGACTTCGGCGCAGGCTTTTTCAACCGCGGTAGTGGCGACCATCGGCTTGGTGTCGAGGTTCTTCCCCGGCCCCAGTGTGGTGCGCGTGGACTGGTCGTCCGGGAACGCGGGGAGGAGGGTCGCTTCGGCGATCTCCGCGCGCATGAGCTCGCGCGTCTCGTCGAGGATCGTCTCGAGAGCGGACGTCTTCTTGAGCGACCAGTTCACCGCCCGGGTGAAGCCATACAAGGTCTCGAGACGAGTGTAGGTCTGACTCAGCGAGATATAGCCCCGGTAGGCCACGTACAGCACAGCGGCCACGACAAGGAGTAGCCAGGAGGAGGCAGCATCGTGCCAAAAGATCAGGACTGCCACCAGTGCCAGGCTGATATTGCCGAGGGAGGCGACCAGACCTCCTCCGAGAGCGCGCAACGTGAGGGCGTCCAGCGGCATGCTTCCGTTGACAACTCCGGCCAGGCTGATGGCCATGCCCGAGAGCAGATTGGTGCTGAGGACAGCGCAGTAAGCGGCGCCCCAACCCCACAGGCTTGTCATGCTGTGCGCCCCAAGGACGAGTCGGAATATCAGGATTGGGAGCACCCCCTCGAAAAGGAAGAACTGACCAAGATTGAAGGCCAGCTTGAGCCCGGACTGCCGGCGGTGGAGAGTGAGGGCTGCAATGCCGCCCACGATGCGCCCGAGGATCAGCGAAACGGGGTTCGCGAGGAAAAGCGCGACGACCAGCGGTATCTCGCTCAGCGAGAAAGAGACTGCGTCTCGACGGGTGTGAAGATGCACCACGAAGATATCCGTGGCGGCGAAGGCTGCTGCCACTCCCCACCACGGTACGCGGAAGGGACCACCGGACGGTCCCATCGGTCTGACCCACCAAAAATACAGAAGGAAGGCTACAGCAAAGAGAAACGCCGTCAGCAGCCAGACTCGCTCACTTCTCGGCTGCCGACCTTGATCATCCCCTTCTGCGGTGGCCGAGGTCATTGCGTCCAGTCGCCGGACCAACTACGGCCGCTCCACGACCGGCCGCTCCAGCTCCGGCCGCTCCACGACCGGCCGCTCCAGCTCCGGCCGTCCCACACGTTGCCGGACCAGCTTCGTCCGCTCCACGAACGTCCGGCCCAGCTTTCGCCCGTCCAAGTTCCAGACCACGAACGGCCCATCCAATCGTTGCCTTGCCAACTGGTCTCGCTCCAAGAACGCCCACTCCAGCTGCGGCCGTCCCATGCCTGACCGAAGATGTCGACTTCGCCGGATATCTCCACGCCATCGTCGGCCACGTGGCTGGTGCCCCGAGCCGCTTCTATGGACCCAGTGCCGGTGGACAGTGTGTAGGTCTGAGTGACGCCACGTCGCGGCAGGCTTTCACGTGCCGCTTGCTTCAGGTCGATGAGGCCGGCGCCCTGCCCTTGGCGGTCGGCCTTGGGGAGCCGGTCGGCGGTTGCCGTCAGCAGATACTTCACCTGGTCCGGGGTAAGGCTGGGCCGCTCGTCGATAAGGAGGGCGACCGCCCCGGAGACGACAGCGGTCGCCTGGGAAGTCCCGCTACCCCTGAAGAAGCGACCGTTGACAGCTGCATCCGGGAAGTTCAGATCGGCCCAGGAATTAGGATCGCGGAGGCCGAGGATCGATTTTCCCGGCGCCACTATGTCGGGTCCGCGGGTGCTGCTGCCCCGGCTCGACCAGTCGGGGACCGTGTCGTCGCCGATGCCGGGCGTGTTGTTCATGTCTTCCGCCCCGACCGCGATGACGTACGGGTCGAAAGCTGGGTCGTTGAGACGTCCGCTGCTGCCCTCGTTGCCCGCCGCGACCACCACCACGATACCCTTGCGCCATGCCACTTCCACTGCGTACGCCAGTGGGTCTACCCGGTAGTCCTGGCTGCTGTCGGTGCCAAAGGACAGGTTGAGGACGCGGATGTTCATGCCCGGATCGTTGCGATGCTGCACGACCCAGTCGATGGCGGCCAGCACCTGGGACACGTCGGTCGCTCCGTCAGAGGCCGCGACTTTGAGACTGATGACCTTCGCCCCGGGCGCCACGCCCACGAAGTTGTTGGCGTTGGTGAGCTGTTTCGTCGAGTTGACGCCGGAGTCGCGCCCCGCCATTATCCCCGCCATGTGGGTACCGTGACCGAACGTGTCCAGGTTCAGAAGCGCGGGGTCTTGCGATTCAAAGGAAAGGTCCGGACCATTGACCACCTGCCCGTTGAGGCCGTTGACGGGGACCGTTCCGGAGTCGATGAGCGCTATCCCCACGCCGTTGCCTGTGGCATTGTCGGCCCACAAGTCCTGGGCACCGATCAGTTTGGTCACCGCGTTCATGGTGTTGTACGTGCTTCCCGACTTCCAACCGGGGAGGTTCGGGTTGCTCGAAATGGCCGCCAGATCCGGGGTTCCCGCCTGCGAGGCCATGGTGTCCCAAGTGGAAGTAGTCATCTGCAGCTTCTCGTCCAACGTGACCGAGGCCACGCCCGGTGCCTGCCGCATGGAATCGATTGCGCCCTGCGGGATGAGGGCGGCATAGCCGTTGATGATCCCTATCTGTCTGGTGACGTGCCCGCCCAACGCCATCAGGAGCTGCTCCGAGCCGGCGACGAAGGTCGGGTCGTCGCGAACGACCACCGGAACGAGAGTGTTGGGCGAGGAGGAAGACATCGCGGGGGCCACAGGCGCCGTGGCAGCACCGGCGTTACTCGTGGCAAAGGGCATACCTCCGGCGAGGGCGCCAGCCAGCACCAGGCATGCGGCCACGAGGACGGTGATGCGACCAGACCATGGGTAGGTGCGGCGGGGAGACGGTGTGACCTTGGTGGAAGCACGCGTCCGAAACTTGAACATGGTTCCTCCCTCGTCAGGCCCAGCGTGGATCAGACGCTGCGGATATCCGCGAAAAGTATCGGCAAACGGGCGTTCTGGCTTTAGTCTATAAGGAGAATATTGCACTATTAGTCAAAAGCAGTCCCTCGCACTTTGTCGCGCGGACTTAGCCGCATAGTCCTGCCTCAGGTTGGGTACGCGGTGGACAGGAAGTGAGTCGTCTGGGGTCCGGAGATGGTCCGCCAGCTTCCGGGGGACCACGGTGCCCGAAAGGGGTGCGAATGGCCAAAGTCGCGAGAGAGATGGTGGTGAAAGCCGGCGTGGACCTGGACCAACTATTGGAGTTACTGGTCGGGAGCGCGAGCGCAGAACTCACCGCGTACTATTACTACACAATCTTGAGGGCGAACCTCATCGGGCAACAAGGAGAGCCGATCAAGGAGATCGCCGAGGTCGCTCGAGTAGAAGACCGCAACCACTTCGAGGCACTCGTACCTCGTATCTACGAGCTGGGCGGAAAGCTTCCGGAGGACATGAAGGCATTTCAGGACCTGTCTGCGTGCAACCCGGCACGGCTCCCGGAGGATCCACGGGATGTACATGCCATGCTCACCGTGCTTGTGGAGGCGGAACGCTGCGCGGTGCGCGCCTACACGAACATTTGCGACATAACAGGCGGCAAGGATCATCGCACGTACGACCTTTCGCTCTCGATCCTCAACGAGGAGATAGAGCACGAGTCCTGGTTCTCGGAATACCTGGGCGAGGGACCGTCCGGACATTTGACGCGCCGCGGCGAGGTTTCGCCTTTCGTCTCCAAGTTCTTGCGATAGGGCGGCAGAGTGTGCGACTTGGCCAGCGCCCTTCTCGCTCGACGCCCGCCTACGGCGGGAGGAACGAGTGAGGTCCGGGTTCGTCTGGTATCTTGTGTCCGCTTCGATATGACCAGGGTAACCGCTAGGAGTAAGGCATGATCGTCACCACCAAGGAGCTCTTCAAGGTCGCCTACGGCAAGTTCGCCGTCGGCGCCTACAACATCAACAACATGGAGCAGACCCTGGGCCTGTTCCAGGGCAACCTGGACTCCCAGGCTCCGTTCATCATCCAGATCTCCAAGGGCGCCCGCTCCTACGCCGACAAGCGCATGCTCGAAGCCATGATCAAGGCCGCCGACGAGATCTTCCCCGAGGCCATCTTCGCCGTGCACCTCGACCACGGCGACCTGGCGACCGCTCTCGACTGCATCGAGAGCGGCTTCTACTCCTCGGTCATGATCGACGCCTCCAGCGAGCCGCTGGAGGAGAACATCCGCATCACCCGGCAGGTGGTCGAGGCCGCCCATGCCCGGGGCATCTCGGTGGAGGCCGAACTGGGCCAGCTCGGTGGGGTGGAGGAGCACGTGCAGGTGGACGAGAAGAACGCCCATCTCACCGACCCGGACGAGGCCGAGATCTTCGTGCAGGGAGTCGGGCTGCGACAGCCTGGCGGTCGCCATCGGCACCAGCCACGGCGCCTACAAGTTCAGCCGGCGCCCAGGCCCTGCACCTCGACGTGGCCGCCGAGATCCAGAAGCGCCTGCCCGGCTTCCCGCTGGTCATGCACGGCTCCTCGTCGGTGCCGCAGGAAGAGGTGGCCCGCATCAACGCGGCCGGCGGCGCCATCAAGGGCGCCAAGGGCGTGGACGAGAACGAGTTCGCCAAGGCCGTGCCGCTGGGCGTGACCAAGGTGAACATCGACACCGACGGCCGCCTGGTGTGGACCCGGGTGCACCGGGAGTTCTTCCGCGACCATCCGAGAAGTTCGACCTGCGCGACCCGGGCAAGATCTTCATCGCCGAATACGCCAAGTTCATCGCGCACAAGAACGAGAAGCTGCAGTCGGCGGGTACGCTCGAGACGGTGCGGGAGGCCGTCGCGCGGCGTAAGCCTGCCGCGTGGCCGTGCACGGTCGGCCGATGGCGCACGTGCGACTGCGCCGCTGCCAGGTTTCGTGGTATTTTTCTGTACCGGCAGACCGGCGGAGGGGCGTAGGTCCACCGGCCGTCCGGATGAGGCCGGCAGCGACACTCCTACGGGGGTAGTGCGCCGGCTTTACGTGTGTTGGAGCGGCCGGCGTTGACGACCGCCGAGAACGACGGAAGGAGAAAGCATGGCGGCCGCACTTGAGGCTGATCAGCAACGGTGAACTACTTGCTTGGTTGAGGGACGTGGTCGACCTCTGCAAGCCGGACGACGTCTACATGTGCGACGGGTCGGACGAAGAGTATCCAGCGTACTGTGCGAGTTGCTGGTCAAGCACGGCACCTTCACCCGCTTGAACGAGCAGCTCCGGCCGAACTGCTTCCTCGCCCGCTCGCACCCCAGCGACGTGGCCCGGGTGGAGGACCGCACCTACATCTGCACGACGCGACAGGATCGAGGCCGGTCCGACGAACAACTGGGCGGAAGCCGACGAGATGAAGCTCAAGATCGCCCGGATCTTCCGCGGTCGATGGAGGGCCGGACCATGTACGTCATCCCCTTCTCCATGGGTCCGGTGGGCTCGCCGTTCTCCAAGATCGGCATCGAGGTCACCGACTCCCCCTACGTGGTCGTCAACATGATGCATCATGACGCGGATGGGGACTGAGGTGCTGGAGGCGCTGGGCAAGGACGGCGAGTTCATCCCCTGCCTGCACTCGGTCGGCGCGCCGCTCGCGCCGGTCCAAGCCGACGTCCCCTGGCCGTGCGAGCGCGATCCCAAGCACAAGTACATCGTGCACTTCCCCGAAGACCCTTCCATCTGGTCGTACGGATCGGGCTACGGCGGCAACGCACTGCTGGGCAAGAAATGCCTGGCCCTGCGCATCGCCTCCGTCCATGGCCCGCAAGGAGGGCTGGCTGGCCGAGCACATGCTGATCCTGGCGCTCACCTCGCCGGAGGGTAAGAAGCACTACATCGCCGGCGCCTTCCCGAGCGCCTGCGGCAAGACCAACCTGGCCATGATGCAGCCTACGCTTCCGGGCTGGAAGGTCACCTGCCTGGGCGACGACATCGCCTGGATGCGCATCGGCGACGACGGCCGGCTCTACGCCATGAACCCCGAGACCGGCTTCTTCGGCGTGGCTCCGGGCACCTCGTACGCAGTCCAACCCCAATGCCATGGACACGTTCGACGCGCAACAGCATCTTCACCAACGTGGCCCTCACCGACGAGGGCGACGTCTGGTGGGAGGACATGGGCGTGCCGGCGCCGGCACATGCTCATCGACTGGGAGGGCAAGGACTGGACGCCCGAGACCGGACGCAAAGGCTGCACATCCCAACTCCCGCTTCACCGCGCCGGCGGCGCAGTGCCCGGTCATCGATCCCGATTGGCAGAACCCGAACGGCGTGCCGATCTCGGCCATCCTGTTCGGCGGTCGCCGGCCCAGCACCATCCCGTTGGTGAACGAGGCCTTCGACTGGGAGCACGGCGTGTTCATGGGCTCCGCGGCGGGCTCGGAGACGACCGCGGCCGCCCTGGGCCAGAGCGGGCGTACTGCGTCGCGATCCCTTCGCCATGCTGCCGTTCTGCGGCTACAACATGGGCGACTACTTCGCTCATTGGCTGTCGATGGCCGGCCGGACCGATCCGGCCAAGCTGCCGCGCATCTTCTTCGTCAACTGGTTCCGCAAGGACGACGAGCGGCCGCTGGCTGTGGCCGGGCTACGGCGAGAACAGCCGTGTGCTCAAGTGGATCTTCGAGCGGGTGGAAGGTGCCGGCAAGGCCGTGGAGACGCCCATCGGCAACCTGCCGACACCGGACGCGCTCGACCTGTGCGGTCTCGACGCGCCGAGTGCGGACATCGAGCAGATCCTCTCGGTCGACACAGAAGGGTGGAAGAAAGAAGCCGAAGCCATCGGCTGCTACTACGACACCTTCGGCGACCGGCTGCCCAAGGCTCTCCGGGAGGAGCTTGCGGCTCTGCAGGCCCGGCTGGAGGCCGCTCGATGAACCCACTCGCCGCCGAGCTCAACGAGACGATAGGTGAGCACGCACCTCACGTCTTGCGCATGCTCTCCGGTCTGGGGAGAGAGCTCTACTTTCCCAAAGGTATCCTGACTCAGACCGCGGAAGCCAAGCAGAAGGCCACGCGCCACAACGCCACCATCGGCGAAGCCCGGGAGTGCAAGCATTCCATGGGTCTGCCGGCGATAATGCGTCACTTCTCCGATCTCGGTCCCGACGATGTGCTGCCGTACGCCCCCTCCGCGGGGCGCCCCGACCTCCGGGCGAAGTGGCAGCAGGAGATCCGCGAGAAGAACCCCTCGCTGGGGACCACGCCGATCAGCCTGCCGGTCGTGACCAGTGGCATCACCCACGGCCTCAGTACCGTTGCCGACCTGTTCGTCGACTCGGGCGACCTGGTTCTGCTTCCCGACAAGCTGTGGGGCAACTACCTTCTCATCTTCGGAGTAAAGAGAGGGGCGAGGTAGCGCGCTATCCGCTGTTGGCGCAGGGCGGAGGCTTCGACATCGATGGTTTTCGCCGCGCGCTCTCCGAAAACACCGGCCGGCGCAAGCTGTTCGTGCTGTTCAACTTCCCCAACAATCCCACCGGGTACTCGGTCACGCCGGCGGAAGCCGATGCCATCGCTGAGGCCTTGGCCTCTGTGCGCTGAGTCGGGCTGCGATGTGGTGGCAGTGTGCGACGACGCCTATTTCGGCCTGTTCTACGACGCCGCCGTTATGAAGGAGTCGCTGTTCACCCGCTTGGCGGCGGTTCATCCACGCGTGCTCGCCATCAAGCTCGACGGCGCATCCAAGGAGGATTTCGCCTGGGGACTGCGGGTCGCGTTCATCACGTACTCCACGCCTGGCGGCGAGGGGATGTACGAGGCCCTGGAGAAGAAGACCGGTGGTTGCATCCGTGGGACCATCTCCAACTCACCCAATCTGTCCCAGGCTCTCGTACTCAAGGCGATGGGCGACGAGACGTACCAGGCTGAGAAGGAACAGAAATTCGACGTGCTCGCCCGCCGGGCGGCCAAGGTCAAGGAGATCCTGGCGCGGGAGCGGTTCGCGGAGGCTTGGGATCCTTACCCGTTCAATTCCGGGTATTTCTTGTGTGTTCGCCTGAAGGGCCTCAATGCCGAGGATTACCGTATCCGGCTCTTGAACACGTATGGCGTGGGCGTCATCTCCACAAGCGACACCGACATCCGCGTGGCGCTGTCTTGCGTCGACGAGGAAGACCTCGAGGATCTCTTCGAAGTGATGCTCCAGTGCGCCCAGGACATGGCGGAAGCTTCGTCGTAGTCTGGGCTGGGCGGTGTTCTTTCGGTATTGACGACGAGGGTAACTGGGAGCCGGGACCATGAAGACCAAGGGGCAACTCGAGGCTGAGATCAGCGATGCGATTGTCAAGTTCGAGCTCGAGTACATGGGACGGGGCCCCGAAGAGGCTAAGACCTACCTCGTCGACGACATGGTGATAGTGCGCCTGCGCGGGGTGCTCACGCCGGCGGAAAAGCATCTGGCGAACGCCGGCGAGGCCAGCAGCGGACCAGGGCTCGTCAAAGAGGTTCGCCGCGAACTCATAGAGCAGGCTCGGCCGCTCCTCGAAGCGATCATGTCGGATGCCACAGGACAGGGCGTGCGCAGCATTCACACCGACATCAGCACGCGTACGGGAGAGCGAATAATCGTCTTTAGCTTGGAAGGGCCGTCACACTTCGCGGGCTGAAGCCACGAGCCAAGAAGCGGCGCCTGCGAGCGAAGCACCCATCGCGGGGGCTGCCGCGCACAGGGTCGGAGACCGGGATCAGGGTCGGAGACTGGGGACATGGGAACAGTCAGGATCCGTTTCTACGCAGAGCTCGACGATCTTCTCCCACATCCTCTGCGGGGCGGGGCCTTCGACTTCGATCTCACGGGCACTCCCTCGGTGAAGGATGTTATCGAGCGGCATGGGGTTCCGCATACCGAGGTGGATCTGGTGCTGGTGAACGGAGAGTCGGCTGGCCTGGACCACCTTCTCGAGAACGGCGACCGGGTTGCGGTCTACCCGGTGTTCGAGGCTTTCGACGTGGGCACGCTGACGAAGGTGAGGTCTCATTCTCTTCGGATTGTGCGCTTCGCCGCCGACGTCCATCTCGGCCGCTTGGCCCGGTATCTCCGCTTGTTGGGCCTCGACACGAGTTATCGCAACGACTGGACCGACTTGGAACTGGTCGAGAACGCTCTAGCGGAGGCCCGAGTAATACTGACGCGAGACCGCGGCCTGCTAAAGCGGTCCGCGGTCACGCATGGCCATCTGGTCAGGGAAGCTGCGCCCCGCGCCCAGTTGCGGGAAGTGGTCGAGCGGTTCGACCTGACGTCGTCGCTGGTCCCGTTCACGCGCTGCGCGGTCTGCAACGGGATAGTCGAGCCGGTCGAGAAGGCCATCGTGCTCGAGATGCTTCCACCCCACACGGCCCGCAACTACCACCAGTTCTGGCGCTGTCGCCGATGTGATCGAGTCTATTGGCGGGGAGCGCACTTCCGCTCGATCGAACGGCTGATCGACTCGTGTGCTACGAGGCGGGCACTTCCGCCGCCCGCGGCGTCCACTTCCACATGAGCGGGATGCCGATCGCAGCCACTACCCCCATCGCGGCAAGTCCGAGAGCGGTGCTCCGAGGCCCGTGCATGGCTGCGCTGGCGAGAGGCCACAAGGCCGCGCCCAGGCCCAGTGAGAAGCGGCTGGTAGCTCCAAACAGCCCAAAGGCCAGGGCCTGATATTCGGGGCCGAAGGTCTTGGCGAAAACACCGCGCGCCGAAGAGATGAGAGGACCGGAGAGCAGGCCATGCAGGCAGGCCAAGCCAACGATCAGCCTCGGTTGAGTGGCCAAGCCAAAGCCGAACGCGTTGAGTGTCCATAGCGAAAGGCCCACGAGGAAGATGATCCTCACACCTGTCAGGCTCGGCTTCAAGAGCGCCGTCAGGCCCGCGCCGATCCCGGCCGACAGCACCGCGCCGCCGAGGATGAGGGTCCGCCCTGCGCTGGAAAAATCGGTGGTGAGTTGGAGATGTAATGGCAGGTAGAGCGTGAAACCCATGATGGCGGAGTTCATCGCAAAGTATCCGGCCAAGAGCCAGCCGGCATCGTGCTCCCGGCTGGCCTGTCGCCAGAGCACCAACATGCGCCGGAGACGCCGGCCTTCCCGTTCTCTCGAGCGTTGCCCCTGGTTCTGCCAAAGACCGCGCGCCAGCACGCCCGGTATCACGCTTACGAGAAAGAGCAGCGCCGCCAGGCTCAGGGCGAAGCCCTCGGTGTTTCCCCCGTGCAGCACCGTATCCGAGACCGCGAGCTTTATGACCAAGATGCCGACCACGCCACCGATGTATGCGATCCCCATCCCGATGGAGGACACGCTCACGATATTCGCGTCTCCCGCGGCCTCGAGCATGGAGGCGTTGTATATGAATCCGGCCAGTTGAAAGAAGTAGTTCGCCACCACCGCGATGATCACGAGCCCCGCGACCGCGCCGGTGGTGCCATGGGGTAGAAAGTACAGGAGTCCCAAGAGGATCGCCGCCACGAACGCGCTCCCTCCGTACCAGCGCCGGCGGGTGAGACGCTCATCGGCGCGCACGCCTATGTATGGGCCGCTGAGGGCGACGGCCCAGGAGGAGAGGGCGGAAGCCAGGCCGAAGACGGTCGCCGGCACGCCCAATTGAGTGACCATCCACGGCGTCAGGTAGAGCGGGATCGCGAACTCCACGGCCATGTAACCGAGGTCCGCGCTGTACCAAGCCGCACGCGTGCGCGAGCGCGAGCGGCGATCCGCTGACCGCTCGTCGAAGTCTGGCGCCGGCGCAGCAGACACTTCCATGCGCGGAACCGCCCGCGGTGTCTCCATATCTCGGCTGCTGTCCATCGCGCCAGTGTATCGCAGGGCCTCGCGCCCCTGCGCGCCGGAGTCAAGCAAAAAGCGGCGGTGACGGGTCGACTCCGGCTTCACCCGCTACAATGCAATGGGTGCCGGCTGAGTGAGGGTGTTCGGGGGATGCGATCAGGCGCGGAAAGGTGCGAAAAGGTGTGGAGAATCTTGACCGCGACATCAGGGGCAGAGTGATGGATGGTGTTGGCGGCCGGTCCGGAACGGCTCCATTCTTCAGTGAGACCCAGCGTCTGCAGGCATGGTTCGTCTATGTGCCGCCGCTGGTCGTGACTGGGTACGTCTGGTACATGTTCTTCAACCAGGTCGTCAAAGGCATTCCGCAGGGCTCCAACCCGATCCCGAACTGGCTGGCCTGGGTCTTGGCCTTCGTCTTTGGGCTCGGTTTCCCTATCTTTCTCGCGATGCTGCGCCTGCGCACGGAGGTGGGGGATGGGGAGCTGCGCATACGTCTGATCCCCTTCAGGGCCAGGGTCATCCCGCTGAGGGACATCGAAACGGCGGAGGTCCGCTGGTACAGTGCGATGCGAGAGTTCGGGGGGTGGGGGATAAAGGTCTCCCGCGAGGGGGCGCGTGCATACACCGCGACGGGCAACAGCGGCGTCCAGTTGACCTTGGCCGATGGGCGACAGGTGCTTGTGGGCTCGCAGAGGTCCGAGGAGTTGGAAGCGGCCATCCGGACCGGCATGTCCAACCGACGGACGGAGTAATAAGGCCCGCCACGTCCCGCGAAGTCTCTGGAGCCGTGAGGACAGGATGCTGAACGGATACTTCATTGCGGCGATCATCGGCATCGTCGTAGTCGAACTGATCGACGCTGTTGCGGAAACGCTCAATCTCCGCGCGCTCAAACCGGAGCTGCCCGGAGAGTTCACCGACGTGTTCGACTCCGAGAGCTACCGGCGCTCTCAGCAGTACACCCGCGTGAAGACGAGTTTCGGAGTGGTTTCCTCACTGTTCGATCTTGGGGTGTTGCTGGCGTTCTGGCTGGCCGGCGGTTTTGGTTGGCTCGACCGGCTCGTGCGGTCGTTTGATGTGGCTCCCATCTGGACGGGGCTCATCTTCCTCGCCATCTTGGCGGTTGCCCGCGGTCTTCTTGACCTCCCCTTCGGCATCTGGGGCGTCTTCGTGATCGAAGAGAAGTTCGGCTTCAACCGCACGACCATCCGCACTTTCCTCATGGACACCCTGAAGGGGCTCGGGGTGGGCGTCGTCCTCGGAGTGCCTCTTCTGATCGCGTTTCTGGCCTTGTTCCAATACGGGGGCCGCTTGGCGTGGGTCTACGCTTGGGCCGTGGTTGTAGCCTTCTCGTTCGTCATACAGATCATCGCGCCCGCGGTTATCATGCCTCTCTTCAACAAGTTCGCCCCTCTGGAAGACGGAGAACTCAAGGACGCCATCTTTGCCTATGCAAAAAGGGCTGATTTCCCGTTGAAAGCGGTCTTCGTGATCGACGCGTCCCGGCGGTCGACCAAAGGTAACGCGTTCTTCACGGGGTTCGGGCGGAGCAAGCGGATAGCACTCTTCGACACGCTGGTCCAGAGACACAGCACCGAGGAACTGGTAGCGGTGCTCGCTCACGAGATCGGTCATTACAAGAAACGTCACGTTCTGATCGGCACGGTCACCTCGGCCGTGGAGACGGGACTGTTCCTGGGTCTGTTCGCCCTGTTCCTGCATCGGACCGGCCTGTTCGCCGCGTTCCGCGTAGACGAGCCTTCTATCTATGCCGCCTTATTGTTCGTGGCCATACTGCTCCGGCCGCTCCAGTTCGTGCTATCCGTTGGCGGGGCGGCATTGTCACGTCGCCACGAGCGCCAGGCCGACGCTTTCGCGATCGCAACCACCGGGCGCGGAGACCTGCTCGCAAGCGGTCTGAAGCGCTTGTCCAAAGACAATCTGTCTAACCTCACGCCGCATCCGTTCTACGTCTTCTTGAACTACTCACATCCGCCTCTCCTGGAACGGGTCAGATCACTCGAGTCGGAGACGTCCTCTGTGGCAGCTGGACCTCCGTCCGCCGTCCGTCAGGAGGACTGACAGCCGGCGGATCTGCCACCGACGGACCCTTCGACTTCTGAGACAATATGCGGCACTTCCCGGGCATGACGTCCGGGTGAACGAGGAGCATAGCAGTGAGGTGGTGGACCTCATGAGGATCGTGGCAGCGCTGGGCGGCAATGCTCTGCTCAAGAGGGGGCAGCCGCTCACCGAACAGCTCCAACGAGAGAATGTCAAGGTGGCGGCGGCGCGCTCTGGCGCCGTTGGCGCGCGAGAACAGCCTCATCATCACCCACGGCAACGGCCCCCAGGTGGGGCTGCTGGCCCTTGAGGCCGCGGCTTTCACGGGGGTGGAACCGTACACGCTCGACGTGCTCAACGCCGAATCCGAGGGCATGATCGGCTACATGATCGAGCAGGAGCTTGGCAATATCCTGCCCGAGGACGTCCCGTTCGCGACCATTCTCACCCAAGTGGAGGTCGACCCGGCAGACCCGGCCTTTCAGACTCCAAGCAAACCGATCGGGCCCCAGTACACACAGGCCGAGGCCGAATCCCTCGCTCGAGAGCATGGCTGGACCGTAGGCCCGGACAACCTCATGTACCGCAGGCTCGTGCCCTCACCTCGGCCCAAGCGGATCTTCGAGATCCGGGTGGTCGAATGGCTGGTGGAGCGGGGGGTCGTAGTCATTTGCACGGGAGGGGGAGGCATCCCCACCATGCTTCGGCCGGACGGTGCGCTGGTGGGAGTGGAGGCGGTCATCGACAAGGACTGGGCCGGCGCTCTCCTTGCGCGGTCGTTGAAAGCCGAGATCTATCTGATGCTCACGGACGCGGAGGCAGTGTGGCAGGACTGGGGCACTCCCGTGGCGAGGGCGATCCGGCGGGCGTCGCCGGAGGCTCTCAGCAAGCTCAAGTTCGCGTCCGGGTCGATGGGTCCGAAAGTGGAAGCGGCGTGCGACTTCGCCCTCTCCGGCCGGGGCCGGGCGGGGATCGGTTCACTCGAGGACGCCGGTGACATCATCCGCGGCAAAGCGGGGACGCTCATCTCGGCTGATTTTGAAGGGATCGAGTACTGGCCCTCGTTGTTTCACCAGTCTGAATAGGGCAGAGGACGGAGGCTGTGATGTCTGAACCCACCCGGGGGCGCATCCTCTTCATGAGCGGGTCGGCGGGCCTGGGGCACGTGACCAGGGATGTGGCGATCGCTCGCGAGATCCGCTCTCTTGTCCGGGACGCTGACATCCGGTGGCTTGCGTCGTCCCCGGCCAAGGAGTATCTGCGCGAGGCGGGCGAGGAGCTCCTTCCGGAGGCAGAGTCGTGGGCCGACCTGACTTCGGCCGCGGAAGCAATGGCTACTCCGGGGAAGCTCAACATAACCGAGTGGGCGATGGGCGTCCGCAAAGCATGGGCCGGGAATGCGCGCCTTTACTTCGAGATCATGGCCGGCGGCGACTTCGACGTGGCGATAGGCGATGAAACCTATGAGCTGCCTATCGCGCTGTCGAGAGACGGCAATCTTCCTCGCTACCCTTTGCTGATTATCTATGACTTCATAGGCCTCGATCGTGTCACGCGGAGCCCCAAAGAACTCGTGGGCAACTTGGTCCTAAACTGGCTTTGGTCCAGATGTAGGTCGTCGATCGGCTTCCGCGCGATCCTACTGGGTGAGCACGAGGACATCCCCAACAGGAGGTTCGGCCCTTTCCTCTCCAACCGCCGCGCATTCGCCCGTGAGAACGCCCCGGCCGTGGGCTATGCTCTTTCATTCGATCCGGCCGATTACACGGATCCCCAAAGTCTTAAGTCAGAGCTCGGCTATCGCCCGGGTCCTCTGGTCGCCTGCACCATCGGTGGCACTGCCGTGGGGAAGGAGCTTCTCGAACTGTGCGCACGGGCGCAACCGTGGTTGCTTCGCGCAAGACCGGACCTTCAAATGGTGCTCTTCTGCGGCCCCCGAATTCCGGTAGAAGACATTGATGCTCCAGAGAGCGTGGAGGTGCGGGGTTTCGTCCCGGACCTTTTCCGGCATCTTGCCGCGTGCGATGTCGTGGTGACTCAAGCGGGAGGCACGACGACGCTCGAGCTCACCGCCCTGCATCGTCCGTTCCTCTACTTCCCTCTTCAGGATCATTCCGAGCAGATGAAGGCAGTGACGGGGCGGCTCCGGCGCCACGGGGTTGGCGAACCGCTGCTATTGTCGCGCACGACGCCGGAGCAACTGGCCGAGCGAGTCCTCGCGCTAATGGATGTTCCCGTCCATTACGCTGACGTGCCGCTGGCTGGAGCGCGTGAAGCAGCCCGGATCGCGGTGGGCATGCTCGGCGATGTAAGGCCCGGTTCGTTTGGCTCATAGCAGATCTTCGCATCGCCACTGTCTCGGGGGCTGCTAGTCTTTGTCGCATGAGACGCACCTCCGGATTACTGCGCATCGGCTTCGCCGGTGTCATTTGGGGCTCCATCCCGATCTTCGTGCGGATGGTGAACACCTCACCCTTCGTCATCGTCTTTTGGCGGGTGGGGTTCGGGGCCGCGGCGGTACTCGTCTATCTTCTGGTCGCGGGGCGGTTCAGGGAGTTGGCGCGGCTCACGCGGCGTACCTCTCTCGCTCTCCTCGCGGTGGGCGCGTTGATCGCCGTGAACTGGGTCCTGTTTCTGGGTGCGCTCACCCTGACCCGCGTGGCGGTAGCGGAGCTTCTCGGATATACGGGGCCGGTCTTTGTGGCCGCCCTGGCCCCCTTCATCAGTCGTGAGAGTTTGGACAGGCGCATAGTCCTGCCGTTGGCACTGGCCCTGGGAGGGACGGCCGTGATCGTGGGGCTGGGCCGGCTGTCCCTAGGTGGCAGCCGGAGCATGCTGGGGGCCGCCATGGCCTTCTGTTCGGCTCTGACCTACGCGGGATTGATGCTTACCGGGAAACGTCTGCTGCACCATGTGTCCGCGCCCGTGCTCGCTTTCGGAGAATACGGCTTTGCCACCGTTCTGCTTCTGCCGGCTGCCTTGCTTCTGCCAGGACCGGCCGTCCCCAAGGCTTGGGCGGCGCTGGCTACGCTAGGGGTCGTACACACGACCGTGGCGGTGCTCATCTTCTTCTCCGGCCTGCGGTTGGTGCGCGCGGATCAAGCGGCGGTTTTCACCTATGCCGAGCCGGTCACCGCCGTCATCTTCGCGGCGATCTTTCTGTCGGAACCGCTGAGTTGGACCACCGCGGTCGGGGGCGCCGCCGTCGTGGCTGCCGGAGTGCTGGTGGCGCGGATGACGCCCAGGACGAAGCTGGAAATGGCTGGTCTGGAAGCGGCTGGTCTGGAAACGGCCGGGCTGGCGGCCGATGACGGCACCGCGTCAGGCGTGGCGCCGGACGGAGCGTCATAGAGGCCGCAATCCCGCTTTGTCCGAAGCTCAGCCGTTATTTGGTAGCCTGGACCAGGTCAAAGTCGTGGCGAGTGGAGGTGAGCATGAGGATAGCGCTGATAGGGCAGGCGGCTTTCGGGGAGAAGGTGCTCGAAGCCCTGCTAGCAGCAGGGGAGCAGGTGGTCGCAGTGTACATGCCGCCGGATCCTCCTTCGGCGAAGGGGAACTTGTTCAAGGATCTCGCAGAGAAGAACAGCATCCCTGTGCGGCAGCCGGCCCGCATGCGCGACCCCGAGGTCTTCGAGGACTATCAGACCTTCCGATGCGATCTCAACGTCATGGCCTTCGTCACGGATATCGTGCCGCTGTCCATTCTGAATTACCCCGCGCTGGGGACGATCCAGTACCACCCCTCACTCCTTCCCCGGCACAAGGGTGGCAGCGCCATCAACTGGGCCGTGATCAATGGCGAGCCAAAGACGGGCATCTCGATTTTCTGGCCAGACGAGGGGCTGGATACCGGTCCTATCCTTCTCCAGAAGGAGGTGAGCATCGAGCCGGACGATACTCTGGGCTCGGTGTACTTCGACAAGCTGTTCCCTCTGGGCGTCGAGGGCCTGGTGGAATCCGTGCGCTTGGTGGCACAAGGCCGCGCTCCCAAGGTTCCCCAGGACCTGAGTGCGGGGGAATACGAGCCGCTCTGCAAGGCGATGACCATCGACTGGATGTATCCCGTGGGCATCGTCTACAACGTCATCCGCGGGTGTAATCCGTCCCCGGGGGCGACTACCTCCTTCAAGGGAGAGAAACTCAAGATCTTCGATTGCGAGAAGCGCAACCTTAGTGGGGTCGTCGTGCCCGGCACGGTCATCGAGATCACGGATGACGGTTTCCTGGTGGCCGCCAATGGAGGGAGCATCTTCGTGAAGCGGGTCCAACCGGCGGGTTCGGCTAAGCTGAAGGCGGCTGAATTCGTGGCCTCGGCCGGGCTCCAGGTGGGGGACAGGTTGGGGTAGCCCCGCTCGGGTTCAGGTCCGGACCAGTCACCACCTAGGGCCAGCAACTGTCCGGACCCAGCTTCAGGATCCAGGTCCCTTCCATGCCCAGGCCTGGCTGTGGCGCTTTGCATCAGGGGCTCGATACGTTACGATTAGGCGACCTTTAATCGAGGCCAGAGAGCCCGAAAGGAAGTGTGGTTCACGCATGCCCCGCCGCACCGATATCCGCAAGATCCTCCTGCTCGGTTCCGGTCCTATCGTCATCGGCCAAGCCTGCGAGTTCGACTACTCAGGCACTCAGGCCTGCAAGGTGCTCATGGAGGAAGGTTTCGAGGTCATCCTGGTCAACTCGAACCCCGCCACCATCATGACCGACCCGTCCTTCTCCCACCGCACGTATATCGAGCCGCTGGTTCCCGAGGTGGTCGCCAAGATCATCGAGGTGGAGCGGCCGGACGCGCTCTTGCCCACCCTGGGCGGCCAGACTGCGCTCAACCTGGCCGTGGCGCTCTCCGAGGACGGCACTCTGGCCAAATTTGGCGTCGAGTTGATCGGTGCCAACTACGAGGCGATCCGCCGTGCGGAGGCTCGCGACGAGTTCCGCGCCACCATGGCGTCCATCGGGTTGCGTGTCCCGGACAGTGCCGTGGTCAAAAGTGTCGCCGAGGCCCGCGCCGCGCTCAAGGATGGCCTGCGTCTGCCCCTTATCATCCGCCCCAGCTTCACACTGGGCGGCCACGGGGGAGGAGTAGCAGCTACGGACCAGGAGTTCGACGAGGTTGTCCGCGCCGGCCTCGACGCCTCGCCTACGTGCCAGGTGCTCCTAGAGGAGAGCGTCATCGGTTGGAAGGAGTTCGAGCTGGAGGTCATGCGCGACCTCAAGGACAACGTGGTCATCGTCTGCTCCATCGAGAACATCGATCCCATGGGCATCCACACGGGTGACTCCATCACCGTGGCTCCTCAGCAGACCCTCACCGACGTGCAGTACCAGCGCCTGCGGGACGCCTCGCTCGCCATCATCCGCGCCATCGGGGTGGAAACGGGAGGCTCCAACATCCAGTTCGCCTACTCGCCCGAGACCGACGAGCTCGTGGTCATCGAGATGAACCCTCGCGTGAGCCGCAGCTCAGCTCTCGCCTCCAAAGCCACCGGTTTCCCCATCGCCAAGATCGCCGCGAAGTTGGCCGTTGGCTACACGCTCGACGAGGTGCGCAACGACATCACCCGCAAGACGCCGGCCTGCTTCGAGCCCACCATCGACTACGTGGTGGTCAAGACGCCCCGCTGGGCCTTCGAGAAGTTCCCCATGGCCGACGCCCGCCTCACCACCCACATGAAGAGCGTGGGGGAGAACATGGCCATCGGCCGCACCTTCAAGGAAGCCTTCCAGAAATCCATGCGTTCGCGCGAGCTGGACGTGCGCCCCGACATCCCCGATGACAACGATGCCCTCCTTGCCATGATCGCCATCCCGTCGGCTGAGCGCTACGACCTCATCCTCGAAGCGTACCGGCGGGGGGTGACCCTGGAGCAGATCTTCGCCGTCACCTGGATCGACGAGTGGTTCTTAGAGGAGCTGCGGGAGATCGTGGA
This sequence comes from uncultured Thermoleophilia bacterium, assembly GCA_963772095.1. Lineage (GTDB taxonomy): Bacteria > Actinomycetota > Thermoleophilia > RBG-16-64-13 > RBG-16-64-13 > Chersky-299. Next base: position 242,024 of record CAVYVU010000016.1, on the reverse strand, counting down.
AGCGGAGGATCATCTAAAGTCTTTCGCGGCTCCCGGTGGCCTGGCGGCCATTCCCCGAGAGGAACTACGCCAGGCGAAGCGGCTGGGGTTCAGCGACGAATACATCGGCAAGTTGCTGGGTGCGAGCGAGCTCGAGGTGCGCGAGCGGCGCAAGGCCGACGGCATTATCCCCACCTACAAAGCCGTGGACACCTGCGCGGCCGAGTTCGAGGCCTATACGCCCTACTTCTACTCCACGTACGAGGAGGAGAACGAGGCGCTGCCGGTTCCCGACAAGGAATCCGTGATCATTCTGGGGAGCGGTCCCAATCGGATAGGCCAAGGCATCGAGTTCGACTACTGCTGCGTCCACGCGGTCCAGGAGATGCGCGAACAGGGCTACCAGGCCATCATGGTCAACTGCAACCCGGAGACCGTCTCCACCGACTACGACACGTCCGACCGGCTGTACTTCGAGCCCCTCACCTTCGAGGACGTGCTCAGCATCGTGGAGAACGAGAAGCCCAAGGGTGTCGTCGTGCAGTTCGGCGGCCAGACGCCCCTGAAGATCGCGGAGAGGCTTCACGCCGCCGGGGTGCCAATCATGGGCACGTCTCAGGATGCCATCGACCTGGCGGAGGACCGTGAACGCTTCGGCAAGGTGCTTGAGAAGCTCGAGCTCAAGGCTCCGCCATATGGCACGGTCCGCAACGTGGAAGAGGCGGTGGCCGTCGCCGAGCGGATCGGGTATCCCGTGTTGGTCCGTCCCTCGTACGTCTTGGGCGGACGGGCCATGGAGATCGTCTACGACCGGGAGACGCTGGAACGCTACCTGCGGACGGCGGTCAAGGCATCGCCCCGCCACCCGGTACTGATCGACCGGTTCCTCGAGCACAGCATCGAGATGGATGTCGACGCCCTGTGCGACGGGGAGGACGTCTACATCGGCGCGGTGATGCAGCACGTCGAGGAGGCCGGCATCCACTCGGGCGATTCGGCGTGCGTGATCCCCACTGTCTCTCTTGGCGCCGATCTGGTACGGCGCATCGAGGAGCAGACCGCGGCACTCGCCAAGGAGCTGGGCGTGGTCGGCTTGATGAACGTGCAATACGCGGTTCAGCAAAGCGATCACGGCGGGGCAAGTATCTACGTGCTGGAGGTCAACCCGCGGGGAAGCCGTACGGTGCCCTTCGTCAGCAAAGCCACGGGTGTTTCGCTGGCACGCATCGCGGCCCGAGTGATAGCCGGCCACAAGCTGCGCGACATGGGGCTTCCCGGCTGGGACGAATCGGTGACGGCCGGCCAGGTGCCCTCCCGACGCGATCTGGAGCATGTGGCCGTCAAAGAAGCCGTGCTCCCGTTCCCTCGCTTTCCGGGGGTGGACACCACTCTGGGGCCGGAGATGAAGTCCACCGGGGAAGTCATGGGTGTGGGCGCTAACTTCCCTCAGGCTTTCGCAAAAGCTTCACTCGCGGCCGGTGACCGGCTTCCTAGGGAGGGCACCGTGTTCATCTCGGTGGCGGACGCTGAGAAGGATGCCGTCGTCCTTATGGCGCTGATGCTGAGCATGCTCGGCTTCCGGGTACTGGCCACGGATGGGACTCATCGGGCGCTCACCTTGAACGGCATCGACTCAGAGCTGGTCCTCAAACACACGGTGGGTCTCGAATTGAAAGCTGCTTTGGAAGAGCAGTCCATGAAGAGCGGTCTGCCCGTCGAGCTCGGTCAGGTGATCACGATCGTGGATCTGATCGAAGCTGGAGAGGTCGACCTCGTCATCAACATCCCTCGGGGTCGCGGGGCTCGCTCCGACGGCTACGAGATCCGTCGTGCCGCGCTGCGACGGGGTATTCCAACCATGACCAACGCGGCCGCGGCGCACGCCGCCGTGCAGGCCATAGCCGGTGCACGCAAAAGCAGAGAAGTATCCGTCATCTGTCTTCAGGACCTACACAGCCGCCTCGCCGATTCCGCGAGGGCATCCGAGAGGGCCCGCGCCATGCCGCCCGGCAGCACCGCGCCCGGCACGGGCGGGTCAGCCTGCTCGAACTCGCGCCCATGATCGCTCCCACGGGCGGTCCGATGAACGCGCATTCTGGTGAACGCGTCCTCGGCAGGATCGCGGCCACGGAAAAGCTCGGCGCGTTTCAGCGGCTGACCCTCGAAGTCTGCGGGTGGGGGCGAGGGGAGTCCGGTTCGAAGATGCCAGCGCCGGGTCAGTTCGCTCTCCTGCAGGCCGAGCCGTCCCGTTGCTTCCTTCCTCGCGCATTCTCTATCTCGGATTACGATAAGGGCTCGGTGTCCTTCTTGGTCGCGTCGGTTGGGGAAGGCTCGCACGAGCTGAGTGCCCTGCCGGTCGGCTCTGATGTGTGGCTACTCGGACCTCTGGGCCGGGGTTTCGACCTGCGCGCGATCGCAGCCGGACCTTCCGCCGCCGTTGGCGCCGGGCGGGGCCTAAGTCCGACGCGGTTGGTTGTGGTGGCCGGTGGAGCGGGCCTTGCTCCGTTCCCGTTTCTTCTGCGGCGGATCGGCGACCTGTTGTCAAGGGGCAGGGAAACCAGAAAGGCACCAGTCAGAGAGGTCTTGGTGCTGGTGGGCTATCGCGACCAGTCCCAAGTCCCCGGGGGCCGGGTCCTGCTCGAGGCGGCTGAGCGGCTCCGCGGGTGCGGCGTCGCATGCCGGGTGATCGAGATAAGTGAAGACGGGTCGTGCGGACCGGTCGGGCTCGTCACGGCCCCGCTCGCGAAGAATCTGGCCGAGGGAGACCAGGTCATGGTCTGCGGCCCACAGTCGATGGCAGCGGCTGTGTGGGATGTCTGCCGCAAGACTCCCCGCGTCCGGACGTGGTTCAGTCTCGAGGCGGGGATGGCGTGCGGTGTCGGCGCATGTCACGGGTGCGTCATCCGCCTGGCCGATGGGACGATGGCCAGGGTCTGCTTTGAAGGGCCGGTGTTTTCAGGAGACGAAGTATTCGCCGGTGAGCCCGTCGTTGGGTCCGGGGCCGTCGCTGCGAGTGGGCCCGTGCGGCCGGGCGATGCATGCGAAGGAGCTGCTGGCTCGTGAGCGCTCGACAAGGCACGAGTGGCTCCGGATGGCCTGGACTGGGCGTCGAACTGGGCCCGCTCCACCTTGCTCATCCCTTGATCAACGCGTCCGGGACCATGGAGCTCTTCGAACTGGCCGAGGCCTTCGGTCCCCAGGTCCTGGAAGCGCCCCCTGTGGCCGCCTACGTTCCGAAGACGGTGACGCTCACGCCTCGCGAAGGCAACCCTCCTCCGCGGATCCTCGAGACACGGGGTGGTTTGATCGAATGCGATCGGTCTCTCCAGCGAGGGACTGGAGGCGTTTCTCGCAGACCGCCTGCCTGAACTCCTGCGGCTACCCTGCCCGCTCATCCTGAGCATCGGCGGCTTCTCGCCGGGAGAGTACACCGCGTTGGCCACAGGCATTCGCGGCGCCCTTGATACCAGCGGACCTTCCGCCGGACCCAGCGGTTGGTCCGCGCGGGTGGGCCTTGAGCTCAACGTTTCTTGTCCCAACGTACATTCGGGATGCCTTTCCATCGGAACCGACCCGGATGAGACCGAGAACACGGTGGCGGCTGTGCGCGAGGTATGGCCGGGGCTGCTCGTCGCGAAACTCACACCCAACGTCACCGACGTGGTGGAGGTCGCCCGGGCCGCGGCGGCCGGCGGGGCTTCGGCACTAGCCCTCGTCAATACGTTCAAGGGCCTGGTGCTCGACCGCGTCAGTCTGAAGCCCTACCTGGGGAACGTCACGGGGGGTCTTTCGGGCCCGGCCATCAAGCCGCTTGCGCTGCGCGCCGTGTACGAGGTGTACGCTTCTGTGGACCTGCCGATCATCGGAATGGGTGGGGTCGCCACGGTCCAAGACGTGCTCGAGTTCATAGCTTGTGGGGCTAGCGCTGGTCGCAGTGGGCTCCGCCGTCCTTCGCGATCCCTGGGTTTGCGAGAGCCTCGCGGGCGAGTTGCTAGAAGAGCTCGATAGGCGGGGCCTGACGGTGGCCCGCCTCATTGGGTCGGCCCATGATCGACCCTTCAAACACTCAAGTGCCACTTGAGATTCGAACGCGACTAAAAACTACATAAAAAACCCGTTGCGTCGGACGGCACTCTGAGTATAATAACCCGCGTGAATGCCCCGCCTACAGCAGCTTCTGCTACTCCGGAGCGCAGCCACCAGCAGCGCATGGAGGCCCTCCGCCGCGCGAACGGTATCCGCTCGGAACGCGCACGCCTCAAGGATAGGTTGAGGAATGGCGAGTTGGCCATAGCGGAAGTGCTGGTGGATCCACCGGAGTATGTGCATACCGCTAAAGTGTTCGATCTTCTCTTGGCCGTCCCCAAGTACGGCCGGGTTAAAGCCAACAAGCTACTCGAGCGCTGCCGAGTGAGTCCTTCGAAGACCGTGAACGGTCTCACTCCGCGCCAGCGTAAAGAGCTGTTGGACATGCTGAACGACTAGCCGCGAGGGCGACGATCGCCAGGCTCATCGTGATCTCGGGGCCGTCCGGCGCCGGCAAAGGAACCTTGATTCGTCGCGTCATGCAGCGATTGCCGCATCTCGCCTTCTCCATTTCCGCTACCACTCGTCAGTCGAGGGCAGGGGAGAAGGACGGGGAAGACTATTTTTTCCTCACCGAGGCGGAATTCAAAGACTGGGCCCAAACAGACCGTTTCCTAGAATGGGCTGAGTACGGCGGCAATCTGTACGGCACGCCCAGGCAGGCCGTCAACGATAAGCTGGTCTCGGGCAACGACGTTATTTTGGAGATCGAACTGGAGGGGGCTCGACAGGTCCTGGAGCAGCGAGAAGACGCGGTCATGATCTTCATCATGCCTCCGAGCCTCGAAGAACTCGAGCGCCGGCTGCGTCTGAGGAACACTGAGAGTGAAGATGCGCTCGGGAAGCGGCTCGCGCGCGCCAAGGAGGAGATCTCCGACGTTCGGGGAAAGGTCTGGGACGGAAGGCGCCAGTTCGACTATGTTATAGTGAATGATAGCGTGGAAAGGGCAAGTGACGAGCTTGCGGACGTGATCGGAGAGATCAGACGAAATGATGAACAAGCCCACGATTGACGAGATCCTCACAGGTCTTGCGAGTAACCGCGATCCTGAGACCGAGGAGCCGAATCGATACACGGCGGCCATGGTCACCGCGAAGAGAGCCCGCCAGATCAACACGTTATTATCACAGCCTGGGCGAGGGCGGCGCGCTCGATAGCTTCACGCCGCCTTCCGTGGCCACGGTGTCCAGGAACTATCTCAGCATCGCGATGGATGAGGTAGCCAAGGGCGAGATCGCATACCGGCTCCGGCCCACGCGCCCGTAGGACTCACCATGGCCGACCCGCCCGTAGTTCTTCTCGGGGTCACGGGGGGCATTGCAGCCTACAAAGCCGCTGAGCTGCTTCGGGGTCTGCAGAAAGCCGGCATGGAGGTGCGGGTCATCATGACCCGAGCGGCTACCAGATTCGTGGGGCCGCTCACCTTCGAGACGCTGTCGAACCATCCCGTCTATCTCGACGACGTGGACGTGCTCCGGGCCGATTCGACCATCACTCACATCGAGGAGAGCCGGGTCGCCGACATCATGGTCATCGCTCCCGCCACGGCGAACACCTTGGCCAAGATGGCGAACGGCATCGCCGACAACCTTCTCAGCACCAGTTATCTCGCCTTTGAGAAGACGGTGGTGATCGCTCCGGCCATGAACACGAACATGTGGACGCATCCCGCCACGCAGCGCAATGTCGAGCTACTGCGCGACCGCGGCGTCTTCGTGGTCGAGCCGGGCTCCGGCGAGCTGGCATGTGGCGTCTACGGCTCGGGGCGCATGGCCGAGCCCGACAGCATCGTGGCTGAAGTCAAGCTGCGGCTCCAGGTGCAACGCAAACGTGACCTGCGCGGGTCTGCGGGTGCTCATCACCGCCGGAGGCACCCGCGAGCCGATCGATGCCGTGCGCTTCATCGGCAACCGGAGCTCGGGCAAGATGGGCTTTGCGCTCGCGCGCGCGGCCTTCGACCAGGGGCGCGCAGGTAGAGTCTGATCGAAGCCAACGTCGACATGCCGGCGGCCCCAGGGGTGCGGCAGATCAAGACGCCCACCGCGGGCGAGATGCATGCCGAGGTGATGCGGAGGCTGCCCGATACCGACATCCTCATCATGGCCGCCGCGGTGGCGGACTATCGGGTGGCACAGGGACCCGCCGGCGGCAAGATCAGCAAGGGCAGCGGCGAGCTTGCCATCGGCCTGGAGCCGACCACGGACATCCTCTGCGACGTGTCGGCGCACCACCGGGGCCAGTTCCTCGTGGGTTTCGCCGCCGAATACGGGCTGGAGGGCCTGGGCCGCGCCAAGGAGAAGATGGAGCGCAAGCAGCTCGACATGATCGTCTTCAACGACATCTCTCGCACCGACATCGGCTTCGACTCCGATTTCAACGAAGTGTACGTGCTCACCCGCGACGGCGAGATGAGGCTGGAGCGCGCGCCCAAAGAGACGATCGCCGAGCTGATCCTAGATCACATCGCCCAGGCTGTGCGGGCCCGCCGACGGGGAGACGCCGCTTCACGGCCTACGAAGTCTCGGTAGACCTTCCGTTCGCCGCCGGCGCGTCTCGGCCTAGAGGGCGCTCAGTTCAGAGCGCCGGCAAGGAGAGGGCGCGCCTCGGTGGCGCGCCCTCGATGGCAAGGCAAGGCGTGCCTCTCGGCGCGCCGTACGATCGATAGCATCGCGCTCTGCGCCAGATCGGAGCTAGGCCGTCTCCCGCATCGCCTGGATCTCGTCCGAAGCCTTGATCTGCTCGAGGGCCTTGGCCTCGATCTGACGGATACGTTCGCGGCTCACGTTGAAGCGGGAGCTGACCTCGGCCAGGGTGCGCGGATGCTCGCCCTTCAGACCGAAGCGCAGTTCCACGACCTTGCGCTCGCGCTCGTCCATGGCCTTGAGGACCCTGTCCAGGCTCTCCTTGGCGATGATGCTGGAGACCACGTCGGCCGGGTCGGGAGTGCTCGAATTCTCGATGAAGTCGCCCAGTTCGGCGTCCTCTTCGTCCCCGATGGGAGTCTCGAGCGAAGTGGTGCGCTGGGCGATCTTGCGCATCTCCTGCACTTCCTGAGCGTCGATACCCAACTCGTAGGCCAGCTCGTCGTCGGTGGGCTCTTTGCCGGTCTCCTGGAGGAGCTTCCGCTCGGTGCGCACCATCTTGTTGATCTTCTCGATCATGTGCACCGGGATGCGGATGTTGCGGTCCTGGTTGGCGATGGCGCGGGTGATGGCCTGCCGTATCCACCAAGTGGCATACGTGGAGAACTTGTAGCCCTTGCGATAGTCGAACTTCTCCACCGCGCGGATGAGGCCCGTGTTGCCCTCCTGGATAAGGTCGAGCAGGTCCATGTCCTGCGTGTAGTAGTTCTTGGCGATGGAGATGACCAGGCGCAGGTTGGACTGGATCATCCGGTCCTTGGCCGGCTTGTCGCCCATCTCGATGCGCTTGGCGAGCTCGATCTCTTCGTTCTTGGTAAGAAGAGGGATCTCGCCCGCTTCTTTCAAGTACAGCCGAAGAGGATCGTGAGTGACCGTCTCGATCGACAGATCGAGCGTAGGCTCGGGCGTCTCGAGGACGCCGTGAGTGACGGGGCTCTGCTCGTAGATCTCGATCGACTGATCGAAGAGTTGCGAGTACAGATCCTCGATCTCTTCCATGGTCATGTCGTATTCTTCGACCAGACCCATGATCTCGTCGCTGGTCACGTAACCACGCTCCAGACCTAGCTGGAGGAGTTCCTGGACGTCGCTGATGGTTCTAATGTCGACTGTTGCCACTTCAATGTCTCGCTGCATGGTCATCTGCTATTCTTACCCCTAGTTTAAGGGTTTCTGTTTCTATACCGGTCCCGTGACGCAAACTCAGAAAGTATACAGGCCAACCCTAAGGCCGTCAATGGCTCGCTTCGGATTACTTTCGATATAGTATAACGAACAAATGTTCGTTTGGCAACCTATTTGTGCGTCGCGTGACTCTCCAACTCATTATCCGAGACGCTGCCGGTCCACGCTGCTCAGCATAAGACGTTCGGCCGTCGAGGCCGGTTCCCTGCGTATTTCACCCTAACCGAACAGCTATGCGCGAACTTTCTCGGGGGTACACGCTCTTCTTCCGAGAGTCTCCAGTTTGTGAGACATTTCAAACACACAGCTTAAACGGGGAAATGCCGCATAAGGTGCGCCATTTGGCTTCGAGGCTCCCAAGGAGGAGGCGGTTTGGACATGCGAGTCACAGAATCGCCCGGCCCGGAAGGTCCACTGGTCCTGGCACTCGACGCAGAGGGCGGTGACCAGGCTCCAGAGGAAGTGGTCGCTGGCGCTCTTCTGGTTGCGTCGGCCGACTTGAACGTTCTGCTGGTGGGGAGGCCTAGCGTCATCGAGCCCCTGTTGGAGGGCGCTGATAGACGCTTCGTGGAGATAGAGCCCAGTGGCTCGGTGATCTCGTATCACGACGAGCCCGCGACTGCTGTCAAGACCATGGAGGACTCCTCGATCGTGGTAGGGGCTCGCACGGTGGCTGATGGCCGCTCACGTGGGTTCGTCTCGGCGGGGAGCACGGGGGCTATGCTCGCGGCAGGTCTTCTTATCGTGAAGCGCGTGCCGGGAATCAGACGGCCGGCGATCATCACCACCCTGCCAGGACTCCATGGGCCGCTGGTCTTCTTGGACGCCGGAGCCAACGCCGACTGCAGGCCAGAATATCTCCTGGAGTTCGGGGCCATGGGAACGGCATTTGCTCGGAGGGTGCTCCGGCTGGCGAACCCCAGAGTGGGGTTGCTCAATATCGGCGAGGAGGAGAACAAGGGAAGCGATCTAGCCCTTGCCGCTTACCGTCTTTTGAAAGGGTCGAGACTGAATTTCGTCGGCAATGTCGAGGGGCGCGACATTCTTGAGAACAAAGTGGACGTGGTGGTAACCGATGGGTTCACGGGAAACGTAGCGCTCAAGCTCATGGAAGGTTGTTCGTCGGCCATTTTCAGGCGGATCAAAGAAGCGGCCGGGTCAGGAACCAGGAGCAAACTGGGCGGCCTGCTGCTCAGTCCCGCCCTGCGGCAGCTGCGGGCGGGGCTTGACCCGGAAGAGTACGGCGGCACCTATCTGCTTGGAGTGAGAGGGCTGATGGTCATCTGCCACGGGAATGCAAGCCGCAAGGCCATTGCCAACGCTCTTCGCTTCGGCGCCGATGCTTTGCGTTGCGGTGTTCTAGAGGCCGTGGACGAAGAGCTTGAGAAAATCCTTGGACCTTTGGACTCTGCCGCTTCTTGACGGCCGTTGATACAATGACCGCAGTATGTGAAAGCGAACATGTTCGTCATTCTTGCGCGTAAGGAGCCCTAGATGACCAAAGACGAGATCCTTGCCAAGGTACGCGATATCCTGGTGGACCAGCTAGGGGTCGAAGCAGACGATGTCAAGCTGGAAGCTTCCTTCCAGGATGATCTTAACGCCGACAGCCTGGACCTAGTCGAGCTGATCATGGAGCTCGAGGATCAGTTCAGTATCAAGATATCGGATGAGGACGCCCAGAAGATCACCACTGTCGGCGCTGCCGTGGACTTCATCGCCGGACGGGTCTAGCGCGCGTTCTTCAAGAGGGGGGACTGACGTTGCGGGGGCTGCCAGCAGGATTGCGGGCAGCCCCCGTCTCTGCCTGGCTGAGGTCGAGGCTTCTTCGCGGCAGTGAAGGTGTGCCCGAGGAGGCGATCCGTCCCGAAGGTGACGTGCCGCTCATCGAGCTGGCCGCCCTGCTGCCGCCGGAGCTCCTCGACAGGGCGCTCACGCATGCCTCCTGGGTGGGTACGCGGACGGGATCGTATGAGCGGCTGGAGTTCTTGGGAGACAGCGTGCTGGGTCTCGCCATCGCTTCTGCGCTGTACGAGCGGTTCCCAGGGAGCGACGAGGGCGAGATGGCTCGGCAGAAGGCCTTCATCGTGAGCCGGGCCAGCTGCGCCCAGGTTGCGGAGAGGCTGGGCCTGGCTGGTTTTGTCCTGGAGCGTGCCCCCGCTCCAGAGATCCGCCGGCGCGAGATCGCCGGCAGTGCGAATACGATGGGCAACGTGTTGGAAGCGGTGATCGGAGCGGTCTTCCTGGCCTTCGGCTTCGAGCGCACGCGCAGAGCGATCATTGCGTCCTTCGAAGAGCAGCTTTTGTACGCGGCCACCTCGCACGTCGACCATAAGACAGCGCTCCAAGAGTTGCTCGCGCCGAGGGGCCTTCAACCCGTGTACCGCCTGGTGTCCGAGAAGGGGCCGGCCCATGCGCGACTGTTCACGTCCGAGGTGCTCGTGGCAGGTGTGACCAAAGGGCATGGTTCCGGTACGACCATCAAGATGAGCGAGCAATCCGCGGCGAGAGAGGCCTTGGAGGCCCTTGAAGACTCGAAACGGGGGTCGTAGGTTGGCGTTCTTGCATTCGATACGTCTGCGGGGATTCAAGACTTTCGCGCGTCCCACTGAGTTAGCCTTTGAGCCCGGCGTGACGGTGATAATCGGCCCGAACGGAAGTGGCAAGAGCAACGTTGCCGACGCTGTGCTTTGGGTGCTGGGCGAGCAGAGCCCGGGAAATCTACGCGGTCGGACCATGCAGGATGTCATATTCACGGGCCCCGACGGAAAAAGATCCAGCGCGGTCGCCGAGGTCGCACTCGTGTTCGACAATGCCTGTGGCTCTTTGCCCCTGGACTGCAGTCAGGTGGAGATCGTCAGGCGCCTATTGCGGGACGGCACGTCTGAGTACCGGGTCAATGGCGCGGGCTGCCGGCTCCTCGACATACAGGATCTCGTGGGCGGACTTGGGCTTGGCCGCGAGATGCACAGCGTGATCAGCCAGGGCAAGGTCGAGGCGTTGCTCAATTCGACCCCGGCGGCACGGCGGGCCCTCGTGGAAGAAGCGGCGGGTCTCGGCCGATTCAAGAAACGCAGGGAACGTACGCAGGTGAAGCTGGACAAGGTTGGCCAGAACCTTCTTCGAGTGACCGACGTCGAGCGCGAGGTCCGGAATGCGCTGCGACCCCTGAGACAGCAGGTAGCCGCCGCCGAACGGTACGCTCAGGCTACGGAGGAGTGGGCTCAGGCACGGGCCAAACTGGTCTTGCTAGAGGTGCTTGGGGTGCGGGGGGCGTGCCGGGAGAAGGAAGAGTCGCTGGCCGGCCTGCGGTCGCGGTTGGTCGAGATCGACAAAAGGCTCGCCGATCTCCGCGAGCGAAGAGTGGCCGAGGAGGAGCATTTCACCGACGCTTTGCGTGAGCGCGAGGAGTTGGGCGCGGTCTATCTTCAGGCGCGCTCCGAGGTAGATCGCCTGGACACCCGGGCGTTGTCCTTGCGCCAGCGAGTGGCTCGGATCGAGGGAGAGCTGGACAGGGCCGGGCGGCGCAAGGAACTGGCCCAAAGTGAGTCTGCCGTCGCCCTCGTGCGTCTGGAAGAGGTGGGTCCTGGCACCGGGGGCGAGACGCGACTCAACTGGGTGAGCGGGGTCGCCCAGGCGCTCAAGGCAGAGACGGAGCAGATACTGCCGGTCTTTAGAGCGGTGCAGAAAGAGGAAGACGACTGCAAGGATGTCGTCTTCGAATTGGAGTCCGCGCGGACTCGAGGGATCCAAGAGCGTGACTATCTGCGTCGCGAACTGTCGGACAGAGCTCGGATCAGGCGCGAAGTGGACGCGCTGAAGGTCGCGGCGCAAGCGCGCCTCGCCGAACTGACAGAAAAGGCGCGCGAACTGGAGAGCCGACGGGCGGAGAGCGCGGATCTGGTCAAGGGCGCCGCGACAGCGGTCGATCGGGCCCACGCCTCGCGGGAAGACAGGCGCGCCAGTGTGGAAGCGGCCTCGCTCGACGAGGCTCGGCTAGGCGAGGTGCTCGCGGGCATCGAAGCGCGCAAGACCGTGCTCGAACAATTGCTTGAACGCAAGGAAGGATTGCCTGGAGGCGCCCGGACCCTTCTGAGGGCGGTGGACGGAGCGCAGGTGCTCACCGACCTGCTGACCGTCGAGCCGGGCTTCGAGAGGGCTTTGGCCGCTGTCCTAGGGCCCATCATGCATGCTGTGGTCGTCCCCGGGCCGGCAGACCCGGTGATGGCGTTCCAGAGCGATGGCCTTCTTGAGGTGATATGGGCGGACGGCGCTCCCGGCGCGCGCACCGAGGCCCCGGCGGCGCCGGCCGGCACGCGCGACCTATGGGAATTCGTCACAGGTCCGAAGACCGTGGTGGCGGCTTTGCAGAGGCTTGCGCCGCGCGTAGCGGTGGTTGATGAGGTAAGCGGCTTGTCTGGACATCCCAGGGCCGCGGCGCAGGGAGAACAATGGTGCTTCGTGACCCGTGGCGGCGAGGTGCTGCAGATGGGTGTGCATGCCGCGCGAAGGAGCGAAGCCGGGGCCGAAGCGCTCCTCAGCGCTCGGAGGGAGCTCCAAGAGGTCGTAGACGCCCGAAGCAGGGCCCTGGCAGCGCTTGAGGCTGCCCGAGCTGCGAAACAAGCGGCCGCAGGTGAGGTCGCCGCCGCCGAGAGCACCTTGCGCGAGGAGGAAGGACGCCTTCGTGAATCTCAGCGCCGAGCATTCTCCGAGGGCAACGAGGCCGACCTTCATGTCAGACGGGTAGAGGAGGCGGGGGCGCAGCTGGACGAGCTGACGGCGAGGGATGTCAAAGAAGCAGAGTTGGCTGCACAGATGGAGTCTGACTCAGCCGCGTTGGAGAAAGCTATCGTCGCTAGGGAAACCGAGCTAGAGCACGCAAGGGAAGCTCTCCGGGCTGTGCAGGCGCGGCTGGAATCTCTCAGGCGGCGGGTGGGCCAGTTGGAGGAAAAGCGAAGTCAGGCCGCCCTTCTAGAGGTCCGGCTCCGGGAAAGGTGGCGGGCACGCCAGCAGGAACACGAGCGGGCACACGCCCAGCAACACAACGCGCAAAAAGAACTTGCGCGGTGCACGCGGCGTGTGGACGCTTTGTCTTCCTACATTCCGGTCCTCACGGCGCTACAGGAGACAGTGGATTCTCTGGTGGAACGCCTCCGCCGCGCCGCCGGCTCTATGGAAGCGCAGGTGGACGACGTCCGCTCCCGATCAGAACAGGCGGCCCGGGTGATGCGCGACTGGGGAGGAGCAGAGTCGGAGTTGCAGCGCGCGCACGATGAACTGGCGGCTACCATCGCTGAGGTTCAGGTAGAGCAGGTGCGGGTCACTGACCGGCGTGCCCTGCTCGAAGAGGAACTGATCGGACTGCGCCGGCACCATCTGTCACCGCGCTCTCTGCGGCCGGAGGACGTCGCTGGCGAAGACCGCGAGGCGCTGATGACGGCGATCGAGAGGGCGGAAAAACGCCGCGAACGTGTCGGCCCTATCAATCCGCTCGCAGAGCAAGAATGCCTGGAGGCCGAGGAAAGAGCCGGGTTCCTCGCGGAGCAACGGAGCGATCTGGAGGCCTCGATGGCCCGATTGCGCGAGGTCATCGATGAGCTGGACGAGCACATCAACAGCTCGTTTGCGGAGATCTTCGATGCCACCCGGCAACATTTCGCGGCGGTCGTCGCCACCGTATTCCCGGGAGCGAAAGGTACTCTCGAGCTCACCGAGCCGGTGGAGAGAGAAGATAACGGGGCCGACCTCGAGGGTCCGGCGACTGGTGGCGAAGACACCCGGGGAGTCGCGCTCGAGGTGAGGCTGCCGAACAAGGCCCCCCGGACGATGAGTCTGCTTTCCGGCGGGGAGAAGGCTATGACCGCCATCGCCTTCTTGTTCTCGTTGTTCCTCGCCCGCCCGTGTCCTTTCTATATCCTGGATGAGGTCGAGGCTTCGCTGGACGACGTGAATATCCGGCGCTTCCTCGCGTTGATACGTGAATACAGCGATCGGACCCAGTTCATCATAATCACCCATCAGCGCCAGACCATGGAGGTGGCCGATACCCTGTATGGCGTGACGCTGGAGGGCGACGGCACCTCTCGCGTGCTGTCCCGCAGATTCCGCTCGAGCAACGTTGTGCCGGCAACGGGTCCGGTGGCTGCTCAGCAGTTCGGTCTCGGGCCCGCGGAGGCAGCCGAAGCCGACGACCGGGGCGCAATAGCGCAAGGGGCCTAGGTGCGGGAGACCGCCGGCAATGGGAGGTTGAGGGCTTGACGTACGACTGGTCAGAAGTGTTCATGGGAGTGGACAAAGCAGCCGGGGTGGCCGCATCCGAAGACGTGCAGGAGTCGCGAAAGGGGTGGCTCAGCCAACTGCGCCATGGCCTCGCCAAGAGTCGCAAGGCGTTGCAGCAGCAGTTCGCCTCCGTGCTTTTCGACCGCTTCGATGAAGACCTGTGGGAGCAGATCGAAGAGGCACTCATCTACGCCGACGTCGGGGTGGAGACAACGGTGTCGATCGTGGAGAATCTGGAGCGCGCCGCGGACGAGGGGAGCATCAAGGACTCCCACGAACTGCTCGCCGAGCTGAGAGAAGTAACCGCGAAGCATTTCTGTCAGGCGGATGCGCGTATCGACGTGTCGCGTTCCCCGTCTGTGATCCTCGTCGTCGGAGTCAACGGGACGGGCAAGACGACTACGATCGGGAAGATCGCCTGGCACCTCAAGCAGCTAGGCAAGGAGCCTCTTCTGGTAGCAGGGGATACCTTCCGAGCCGCCGCCGTGGAGCAGTTGGTGGAGTGGGGCAACCGGGTGGGGTGTGAGGTGGTGCGCCATGAACGCGGTGGAGACCCGGGAGCGGTGGTCTACGACGGCTTGGTGGCCGCTCAGGCGCGGGGGGCCGACGTCGTGATCGTGGACACCGCCGGCAGGCTGCACACCCAGGTGAACCTGATGAAAGAACTGGAGAAGATTGCCAGGGTGATCAAGAAACGTATCCCCGACGCACCTCACGAGACACTGCTCACGATCGACGCCACGACCGGACAGAACGGCCTGATCCAGGCGCGCATGTTCAAGGAAGCCGTGGATCTCACGGGTGTCGTGCTAACGAAGATGGACGGCACAGCCAAAGGCGGCATCGCTCTGGCCGTATCTCACGAGCTTGATCTTCCCATCAAGCTCATCGGCACCGGGGAGAAGCTGGAAAGCCTGCAGCCGTTCGACGCCGATGCTTTCGCGGCGTTGCTTTTCGACGATTCGCTCATCAAAGGCTGAGATGCTTCGTCGGCGGTCCTCTGTGGCCCGCTGTGCCCACTCGGTCTGGCGTCGAGCCTACTCCGCGGCGAAGAGTTCTCGCGCTGCGACCTTGAGGAACCGGGAAACAAGCAGGCGGTGGACCAACCACTGCGTCCCCCTGTAGAGGGTGCGGCGCCACAGCGCGGTGCAATCCCCGGCCAGTCGAGACGCATAGCCGTCCACTCGCACGGCGAGAACGAGGCTTCCATCGTCCCTCGTGGCCGCGGCGAAGACGAGAGCGCCGGCCGGCGCGCGGCTTGCCAGCAAGCCACCTGTTATGGGATAGCTCACCGACGCTTGGGGGGGAGCCCACTCCTCGCGAGGGCCGCCGAGAATGACAAAAGGCAGGAAAGGAGCGAGCCGGAAGTAGAGGGCGAGGTGCTCCCCGTGGCCGTCCCGACGGGTCCCAGCCGTGAACAGGCCGGCAGACGACCTTGGAAGCCCCGAGAAATAGAGGGACGCTAGGCGCCCGGCGGCGATCTCGGGAGTCAAGCCGGAGTCTGAGGCGGTCCGGATGGTCAGATTCGAGTACACTAAGCTGCCCGTCATGCGCTGGTCGCAGTCGACCGCCAGCCTAGTGCGCTTGTCGGATGGGCGTGACATGTGTGAAGTCTAACCCACGCCGGCCGAGGCGTACGAGCTCGTTTGACGGCGCTGGTGGAGCCTAGTAAACTCCCTGCCTCGCGGCTACGAAGGGCGCGGAAGGGTGGTCGCCGCGCGGGCGGTCTCGCAGACACAAGGTGACAGATGTTCGACTCTCTTTCGGATAAGCTGCAAAGCGCGCTGGATGGTCTCAAAGGGCACGGCAAGCTCACGGAGAAGGACGTGGAGCGCGCTGCCCGCGAGATCCGTTTGGCACTGCTCGAAGCCGATGTGAACTACAAGGTGGTCAAGCAGTTCGTCGACAAGGTCAAGGAGCGCGCCCTCGGTGCCGAGGTGCTCGAGAGCCTCACGCCTGCACAGCAGTTCATAAAGATAGTGAACGAGGAGCTGACCGCGCTCATGGGCTCGGCCACCACCAAGCTCACCTTTTCGCCGCACCCGCCCACGGTGATCATGATGGTGGGCCTGCAAGGCTCCGGAAAGACCACCGCCTGTGGCAAGCTGGCGAACTTCCTGTTGGCACAAGGGAAGAGTCCTGCCATGGTCGCGGGTGACGTGTACCGACCGGCGGCTGTCGAGCAATTGAAGCTGCTCGGACAGCAATTGGGCGTGCCGGTCTACGACGAGGGCACCACCGCCGACCCGGTGGACATCGCAAAGCATGGTGTGGAGTGGGCCCGCACAAAGGGTAGAGACGTTCTGATCGTCGACACAGCGGGTCGCCTGCATATCGATGAGACTCTCATGCACGAGCTGGTGCGGATCCGCAACACTGTCAAACCCCACAACATCTTGCTGGTGCTGGATTCGATGACCGGGCAGGATGCCGTGAACGTGGCCCAGCAGTTCCAGGAGCAGGTCCAGTTCGACGGAGTGGTCCTGACCAAGCTGGACGGCGACGCCAGAGGCGGCGCCGCGCTTTCCGTCCGCGCGGTCACCGGGAAGCCGATCAAGTTCGCCAGCAGCGGGGAAAAACTCGATAGCTTCGACTATTTCCATCCAGACCGCGTCGCATCGCGTATCCTAGGCATGGGAGACGTGCTGTCGCTCATCGAGCAAGCGGAGAAGAACATCGATGAGAAGAAGGCACGGGAACTGGAACAGCGCCTGCGCAAGAGCCAGTTCACGTTCGACGACTTCTTGGACCAGATCCAGCAGGTACGGCGCATGGGGTCCATCTCGAGCGTTTTGGGGATGATCCCCGGCATCTCACCGGCCAAGCTGAAGGGATTGGAAGTAGACGACAAGGCTTTTGACAAGATACAAGCGGTGATCTACGGCATGACGCCGGATGAGCGCCGCCATCCGGATATCATCAACGGGAGCCGGCGCCGGCGCATCGCGGCCGGCTCCGGGACCGATATCCAGACCGTCAACCAACTGCTCACGCAGTTCAAGCAGGTGCAGAAGATGATGAAACAACTGGGTTCGGGCCGGATGCCCAAGAACCCGTTCCAGATGTTCGGGAACAAGAGTTAAACGGGAGGAGGTGAC
This sequence comes from uncultured Thermoleophilia bacterium, assembly GCA_963772095.1. Taxonomy (GTDB): domain Bacteria; phylum Actinomycetota; class Thermoleophilia; order RBG-16-64-13; family RBG-16-64-13; genus Chersky-299. Next base: position 224,754 of record CAVYVU010000016.1, on the reverse strand, counting down.
GTATGGCAACAGCGATCAGATTGGCCAGACGCGGCAGCAAGAAACGCCCGACGTACCGCATCGTGGTGGCGGATTCCCGGCGGGCTCGTGACGGCAGGTTCATCGAGACCATCGGGTATTACAACCCGCAGAACGATCCGTCCGTGATCGAGGTCGACGCCGACAAAGCCAAGAAGTGGCTGGAATGTGGCGCTCAACCCTCCGACACGGTGCGCAAATTACTTAGTCTGAAAGGCATCGTCTAGGTGAAAGAGCTCCTTGAGTTTCTCGCGAAGTCGCTTGTCGACCACCCGGACCAGGTGCGCGTGGAGGAGACCGAGACAGACGGTGGGGTGCTGCTCAGGCTGAGTGTGGCCAAAGAAGATGTGGGCAAGGTCATCGGCAAACAGGGCCGCATCGCCCGTGCTCTGCGCACCGTCGTCAAGGCGAGCGCAATCAAAGACGGCAAGCAGGCCACCGTCGAGATACTCGACTGACGCATGCCACGCCCGGATTGGATCGAGATAGGACGTGTATCCCGGGCGCACGGGGTGCAAGGTGAGGTCCGGGTCGTCTCCGTTTCTGACAACCCGGAACGCTTTTCGGAAGGATCCATCATGTTCGCCCGTCCCCAAAGGTTGGGGATGGCACGGCCTCGTTCGGGGGAACGAATAGCACTCACCGTGGAGTCCATCCGAGGCACCGTTGATTTCCCCATCGTGGCGTTCGAGCAGGTGGACACCCGAGAAGCGGCCGAGGCTCTGCGTGGGTACGTACTGGAGGTGGAGGGGAGCCAGCTGCCGGAGCTCACTCCCGACGAGTTCTACCCTTTCGATCTGATTGGCTTGAACGTCCGGACGCCGGATGGAGCGGAGGTGGGCTCCATTTCCGACGTGGTGGAATCGCCAGCGCACGCGCTACTCGTGGTCGGGTTGCGTGCCGATCCCGAGTCTGGGTCTGCCGACGGTCGCGAGGTACTTGTCCCGTTCGTCGAAGCGGCCGTGCCGGCAGTAGACCTGGAAACAGGCTGGGTGGAGATCGTGGCCCGGTACCTCTTCGAGGCCGAGGAGATCGCCGACGGATGAAGCGCATCGACGTCTTCACGCTGGTCCCCGAAGCGTTCCCCTGGTTCTTGGAGCAACATCCTGTCTCGACCGCCCGAGACGCGCAAGCAGTGGACATCCGCGTCCACAATATCCGTGATTTCAGCGCGCTCCCTCATCACGAGGTGGACGACACCCCGTATGGCGGCGGTCCCGGCATGGTCACTCGGGTGGACATCGTCGCCGAGGCGATGGCTCAGGTGTTCGGCGAGCCGGCGGGTGGCATCAAAGAGGCGCGTGACGTCTTCGTCCTGTCCGCCGGGGGCAGGCCTTTCGGGCACTCCCTTTGCCTCGAGTTGGCCGCCAGCGAGCGCGATCTGGTTCTCTTGTGCGGACGATTCGAGGGCTTCGACGCAAGAGTGGAGGAGCTTCTGACTACAGGCTCTATCTCTATCGGGCCGTACGTTCTGGCCGGCGGGGAGGTCGCGGCCTTGGCGGTGATGGAAGCGGTGGTGCGCCATCTACCGGGTTCACTGGGGAATGTGGACAGTGTTCTGGAGGAATCCTTCAGCGAGGTGCTCGAGGGTAGAGTGGAGTACCCGCAATATACGAGGCCTAGGGAGTACGGGGGAATCAAAGTGCCTTCAGTGCTCGTAAGCGGGGACCACGGGGCCATCGCGCGATGGAGGAAGGCCCACGCGCGACCCTCGCCGTGGACTTCGAAAACTGCAAATGATCGCGGCGCGGACGAAGGAGTCCACACATAGCTGCAGCGGAGGCCCTGTGATGAGCGAAGATCGGCAGACCGTTCCTTCCGAAGGGCTTTCTTCAAGCCCGGAGGACGATCGTTCGGCACCAGGCGCGTCGAGCCATTCAGAGGTTCCCGCCAAGCGCTCCTCGGAGAAGCCTCGCAGCGTACTGGGGACGGTAGTCGAGATCGTGATCATCGTGGCGGCTGCGTTCGCTATCGCCATGCTGGTCCAGCTATTCCTGGTCAAGCCTTTCACCATCCCTTCTGTCTCGATGGAGCCGACGCTCATGGTGGGCGATAGGGTCCTGGTCAACAGACTCACCTATCATTTCCGCGATCCAAAGCGCGGGGACGTGGTGGTGTTCCGCTCGCCGATCCAAGACGAGAATCTCATCAAGCGGATCGTGGCGGTGGGGGGCGACACCGTGGAAGTCAAGGACGGCGCGCTCTATCTCAACGGGCAACGACAGGTAGAGCCTGAACTAAAGGATCAGACCATCGACGGGGTCTTCCCGGCGACCACCATCCCCGCGGGTGATGTCTTCATGATGGGCGACAACCGGAACGACAGCGAGGACGGCCGGGTGTTCGGCCCGGTGAGCACTAAGGCAATCGTGGGTAAAGCCTTCGTTGTCTATTGGCCGATTCGGCGTTGGCGCGGACTCTAGGTGGTCACGTGAAGCGAGAAGATGAGATGGTCGGTGGCACGGTCGTGAGCGAACCGGGAAAACGACGTTCCGCTGCGCTGCGTACGGTATTCGAGGTCGCGGTGATCATCGTCGCCGCGTTCGTGATCGCGATGGTGGTCCAATTCTTCGTGATGAAGCCGTTCACCATCCACCAGGTATCCATGCAGCCCACGATCCACGATGGCGAAAGAGTCCTGGTCAACCGCTTCGTGTATCACTTCCGCGATCCCAAGCGGGGCGACGTGGTGGTCTTCCATTCACCGGTCAAAGACGAGGACTTGGTCAAGCGGGTAGTGGGAGTGGCCGGCGACCGCATCGAAGTCAAGGACGGCGGTCTCTACGTGAACGGGATGCGCCAGGTTGAGCCCTATCTCAACGAGCAGGTCATCCAGGGCGCTTTTCCAGAGACCACCGTGCCATCGGGCTCCGTGTTCGTGATGGGGGACAATCGCAATAACAGCCTGGATAGCCGCATATTCGGCCCCGTGAGCAAGAAAGCCATCTTGGGGCAGGCATTCGCCATCTACTGGCCCCTCAACCGATGGACCGGGTTGTAAACGGCGACCGTATGCTCTAAAGTCTGCTGGCTTTGCTGGGACATGGCCTCTTGAAATGACCTGGGGTTAGGGAATCGACATGGGCGCTATCGAAGAATTTGAACGAGAACAACTTCGCACGGATCTTCCGGCTTTCAAGTCTGGCGATACCGTGCGCGTGCACTTCAAAGTGGTTGAGGGGACCAGGGAGCGCATCCAGGTCTTCCAAGGGTTCTGCATCGCCAAGCAAGGGGCTGGGTCGCGCGAGACCTTCACCGTGCGCAAGCAGTCTTTCGGGGTGGGCGTGGAGCGTACGTTCCCTCTGCATTCCCCGAAGATCGAGAAGATCGAAGTCACCGCCGTGGGCGATGTCGCTCGCGCTAAGCTCTATTACCTCCGCGAAAAGCTCGGCAAGAAAGCGCGCGTCAAAGAGAAACGCGTCTAGGAGTGGAGCAGCTGGCGGGACCGGATTCTGGTTCAGTCTCTGAGTCCGAGCCTCTCCCGATCGAGGAGAGCCCGGCTCGAGCGGGGAAGCGCAGCAGTCGCACTTTACGTTGGATCGTCGAGGTGGCCGTCATTGTGGCGGCCGCTTTTGTTCTAGCCTTCCTGGTTCAGCAGTTCCTGGTCAAGCCCTACGTCATCCCCTCCCCGTCGATGGAGCCGACGCTCATGGAGGGCGACAGGGTCCTGGTCAATCGCCTTGTCTACAGCTTCCACGCGCCCCACCGTGGCGATGTCATCGTATTCCACCCGCCCGGTCACCCGGGCTCTGACCCTTTCATCAAGCGAGTGGTAGCTGTTGGCGGCGACACCGTGGCGGTGCATGATGGGCTCCTCTATTTGAACGGAAAGCCACAGGCGGAGCCGTTCATCATGGAGCACCCCATATTGAACGAGTTTCCTGAGACCACAGTGCCTCAGGGCTACGTTTGGGCGATGGGCGACAATCGCAACGATAGCGGCGACAGTCGGGTGTTCGGACCGGTGAGCGTGAAGGCCATCATCGGTGAGGCTTTTGCCGTCTACTGGCCTATCAATCGCTTCAAAGGTCTTTGATCGGGTCTGAACCGTGGAGCGTAGTAACCAAGGGCCGGACGAAGGTCGGGCTCAAAGGAACAGCGGCAATCACCGCGGTCGGGCTGCGGTCAAACGTCGCTCGGACCCTTTCAAGTGGGACTTGGCATTGCTTTCAGAGCATCCTTCCGAGGGGCGTGTAGAGGCAATGGTGCTGGCCGGGGTGGACGAGGCCGGCCGAGGGTGCCTGGCCGGGCCGCTTGTGACTGCCGGCGTTGTTCTGGACTACAGGCGCGCTCCGTTCCGGGATCTCAAGGGGATCACAGATTCCAAACTACTGACTCTCGAGGCCCGTGAAGCTCTGTATCCGAAGGTGTTACGTTCGGCTGCTCGAGTGTCGCTTGCGGTCGTCTCGCCTGCTACGATCGATGACGTAGGGCTGCATCACTGCAACCTGCTCGCGCTCACCCGATGTCTGGAGATCTTCGCCGGAGAGTACGATCTGGCGGTGGTGGATGCCTTCGATCTGAAGCGCCCAGATCTCAAGGCGGTGCCGGTGATCGCGGCCGACTTCAAGAGCGCGGCCGTTGCAGCGGCGTCAGTTGTAGCCAAGGTAGTCCGGGACAGGCTCATGAGATCGCTGGACCGGCAGCATCCGGAGTACGGTTTCGCAGAGCACGTAGGCTACGCCACGGAGATGCACCGCGACGCTCTGCGCCGGTTCGGCCCCTGCCGGTTGCACCGCCTGAGTTTCCAGGGGGTGGCCACGCCGCAACTGGAGCTCTGGGAGGGCAAGTCGCCGTTTGCGCCTGGAGCATAGCGTGGCAGCGGCGGAATCGTCGAGCCACTCATCGCGGCGCATTCAATGCGAAGGGCGCACGATCGAGATGATGAGCGTCGCCGTACGCCTTAAGAGACCTAAGCTGGCCTCAGGCGATCGAGTAGCGATCCGCCACGCGCACCAGAAAGCCCTCGCTTGTAAGATCCTCGAGGGCATCAGCCACTCGTGAGGCCTCGCCTCCAGGAACTTGGGCCGTGATGTCTTCGATCCTCAGCCGATCTTGGGAGAGCACCGCGCGGAGCACCTGCGCGCGAAGCTCACGCCGCGAGCCGGGGAACGGTGACTGCCGGACGTGATGGCTGCTGCGCCTGCTGGGATTGGACAGTGCGGTCTTCAGTGCCACACCGTAATCCATGAGGGCGTAGAACCAACGGCGCGGGTCGGTCCGGTCGAGTGTCGCCTCGACCAGCGGCAATATCTCGCGATCCGGCACTGCAGCCCGATCCGGAAAACAGTGATGCAGGAAGACGGCGCGAATGTTGGTCTCCAAGAAGGCCACGGGCAGGTTGAACGCGAAGGTGGAAATCGCACCGGCGGTCGCCGCGCCCACACCCGGGAGTCGCCTTAGCTCCATCACGCTTTGGGGCATAAGGCCGCCATATTCCATGACGATCATCCGCGCGGTCTTCTGCAGCGCCACCGCCCTGCGGTTGTAACCCAGGCCTTGCCACAGTTGCAGCACGACCTTCAACGGTGCGGCTGCGAGCAGCGTAGCGTCCGGGAATGCCACTAGGAAAGAGTCGTACTTGCCCAAGACCCGGGATACCTGGGTCTGCTGAAGCATGATCTCCGAAACCAAGATCCGATACGGGTCTTCAGTTCGTCGCCACGGCAGATCGCGAGCATTCTCGGCATAGTAGTCGAGGACGATCGAGCGGAAGACGGAGACGTCCATGAGTTTGCCGACGTTCACGCTTCGCATGCTACCGCCCTCTGCGCGGCGCTTCGGCCACCGCGTTGCCGGTTCTGTCTGAAGACCTCGCCAACATGCTACCAAGGTACGAGGGTGGCTGACTTGTGGAAGGCTAGTCTTGTCGAGCGCGCGGCAGCCTCACTCGAGCGCCGCCGGCCGGTCGGTCCGAAGCAGGCCCAGGAGGACGATGATGCACGTAAGTGTCAATGAGGGGAACTTCGAAAAAGGAAGGGTGTCGGAGGAGTTTGCCGCCGCCCACCTGAAGCACGACGGCTATCGGGTCGTCGCCCGCAATCAGCGGACGCCTCTCGGCGAACTCGACATCATCTGCTTCTTTGAGGGCTGTGTCGTCGTGGTGGAGGTCAAAGCCAGGTCGAGTTCCAAGTGTGGGGAACCGCTTGAGGCGATCGGTCCGCGCAAAGAGAGGCGATTGCGAGGGGCCGCGGTGTGGTGGCTGTCTGAGCAGGGTCTATTCCCATGCTCGGTGCGGTTCGATGCGATCGCTGTGACCCTGGATCATGCCGGCCAGCCGAACGATCTCGAGCACCTCACGGATGTGGTGGGCAGCAGTGCCTGACTTTGTAGGCGCGCTTCGCCAGGGTGGATTGGCGTATCTCCCGAGCTTCGGGATCTGACCGTGGGGATGGCCGCTGTCTGGGGTTTCGCGCTGGTCGGGTTGGACGCGGTTCCAGTGAGAGTGGAAGCCCACGCGAGGCCCGGGCTACCAGGGATGACCGTCGTGGGACTTCCAGGAACCGCGGTGCGGGAGGCCAGGGAACGCATCCGTTCCGGCACGGCCAGCAGCGGTCTTTCCTTGCCCACGAGGCGGATCACCATCAATCTCAGCCCCGTGGACGTGCCCAAAGAGGGCTCGGGCTTCGATCTACCGGTGGCGTTGGCCGTCCTGGCAGCCTGCGGACACATCCCGGTGGATGCAGTCAGAGGGACTGCCGCGGTAGGCGAGGTCTCGTTGGACGGGCTCATCCAGCCGACTCGGGGGATGCTGTCCATCGCGGAATCGGCGACCAAGCTCCAGGTCGGCCTCCTCGTTGTTCCCGCGGCAAGTCTGCTCGAGGCGTCCCAAGTCACCGATCTGCCGCTGGCCGGGGTCCGTACCCTGGCCGAGGCGGTCTTGGTGCTTGGCGACATGCAGGCTCGAGATCGTGTGCTTGAGCGCGGGCGTCGCTGGATCATGGCTCGATCGATGGCAGACATGCAGCCGGCCAGGTCTTTGCTCGACCTGGCCGACGTTGCGGGTCACAGCCAGGCCAAGCGTGCGTTGGAGATCGTGGCCGCGGGAAGCCATCACCTGCTCATGGTCGGGTCCCCCGGAGCGGGAAAGACAATGTTGGCGAGGAGGCTGGGGGGCATCCTTCCTCCCCTGGAGCGAGAGGAGGCGGTTGACGTCACCAGGGTCTGGAGCATCGCCGGTCTGCGCCAGTCGGAGCTTGGTCTGATCCGAGAACGACCATTTCGCGCACCCCATCACACGGCCTCCCGTGCGGCGCTTGTAGGAGGAGGCGTGTCGCTTCGTCCCGGCGAGGTGAGCCTTGCCCACCGGGGGGTCCTTTTTTTGGACGAGTTGCCGGAGTTCTCCCGTGATGCGCTCGAGGCCTTGCGTCAGCCGCTCGAGGAAGGGCGGATATCTATCAGTCGGCGTAGTGGGACGTGCTCGTTCCCAGCCGACTGCACACTGGTGGCGGCGATGAATCCTTGTGTCTGGCACTGGTCAGAACCGTCGCAAGGCCGCGAAATTGATAGCAAGGGCTGATACTTGGTCAGATTCGGGGCTTCGCAGGAGGGAAACTGGCCAGCGTTTTTCGGGCCCTCCCGGTCGACGTACGGGCGGGTATTTCGGGTGAAGCCGAGGCTCCGGCAGCGAGTCCTAGAGGTAGAAGACGAACGAAGTCGCCGAGACTCGTATGCTCGACGATGAACTTGGCCTTCCTTCCGCTGCCGGGAGGTTCCCGGTGGACGGTCACCCGGCTGAGAACCGGCCAGGATGACGTCCCGGCGCTCGGCTTCGTCCAAAGGATGGCCCAGACGGGCTCTCAGAGCCCCGAGAGCGGCCTCATCCAGTAGTTCTGGGGATTCTGGCCCTGCGACTTCCTCGAGGGCTCTCAGGCGCTCCTCCAAGGCCTTCTTGGCCTGGTCGATTCCGGCGACTTCGGCTTGGAACTCCTCGAGGCTTATCGCCTCTCCCACGTAGGCGGCGAGAAGCCTCCGTCTCTCCTCGTCTTTTCGAAGAAGCGTTTCCCGAAGAGGAGCGGGGTCGATCGGCGCGGGACGCGGATCTTCTGAGTGGCTCAGAGGGGGAAGACGGGGGAGAGGGCTGCAAGAAGAAGACGCTCGACCTCCGCCCACACTCTTGCTTCGATGATCTGCGCCTTAAGACCCGGCGGCCCGACAGACCTCGGGCGTCCCCAGGCGGCGAAGATGACCGGTGCAGCGGTAGTAGACCTTGCCATGGGAGTTGGAGCCGACATAGCTTCTGCCGCAGGCTCCGCACTTCATCACTCCTCGAAGAAGATAGAAGCGGGACGGTCTCCTTGGGCCGGCAGACGTGGGCGGCCAGGGTGTCTTTGGCTTTTTGCCAAAGCTCGGCGCTGACGAGAGCCGGGACCGGACAGATGATGATCTCTCTGCCTTGTCGTGGGCTTCGTCTGCCGTAGCGGCGCTCTCCCTTATACATGGGGTTGACGAGCATGTTGCGGACCTGCCCCGGCCCCCAACCCCCGGACGTCTTCTTGCCTCTCACCCCGCGTCCGTCTCGTTCGTAGAGGGTGGGGATACCCCGGGCGTTCAGCTCATCGGCCACCTGCCCAGCAGGTGTAGTCCTCGAGCCCCATCCACTGATACATGAGGCGGACCACGTCGGCTTCGGAAGGTTGCCCGTCCAGAGGTTCCTCGCTGGGGACGTACCTGGCGTTCTCCTTGTAGCCCACCACTCGGTAGCCGAAGGGGCGGATGCCGCCCGTGTATCTGCCTTCTCGGGCGGCTCTATCCATGCCCGCCTGCATGCGCATGAGCATGGTCCGCCGCTCTTCTGCCGCCACCGCCACCCGGATGTGGTAGATGAAGGGACCGTCCACGCCCTCGGTAAGGGAGACCACTCGGACCCCGAGACGCTCAAGCTCCCGCCACACCACCAAGGGATCGATGTCGTCGCGGCCCAGGCGGTCCACCCGGTACACCCAGACCTCCTCGAAGATGCCCCGGGCGGCATCGTCCAGGAGCCGTCTTCCGCCGGGGCGGTCCTGGAAGCGGACGCAGCCCGAGACGCCGTCGTCGGAGTACTCCCCGAGGAAGTCCACCTCGGGGTTGGTCATGAGCTGACGGCTGAGCTCCATCTGCTGGGTGCGGATGGTCTCCCGTTCCTTCTGGTCTTCGGAAGAGACCCGGGTGTAGATGACGACCCGTTTCGGTCTGGGCTGGGGAATGGCGTTCACGTGGCCTCTCCTGGTTCGAGCTAGGGCTGGTTTCTAGGTCAGCAGCACATGAACGCTCGGAAATCGAAAGACGGCAAGTGAGCGCCTCAGATCTCTTTTTGAGAGGGCTCCCTACCTGCCAGCGAGCACGATCCTTTTGATCCCCAAGACCCCCTTGAATGTACCCACTCGAGCCGGAACTCTTTGGCTCACGTCACATCCAATACGAAGAGTCGCCGGCGAAGATTGGGACTATCTTGTCTGTCGCGAGCTTGGCTTCAAGAAGCTCGGCTACCCCTCTCGACCAACTTCCTGGATGAATGAGTTCAAACAGAAAGGGATTCAAGCTCCGAGCGTGCACCGTCAAGCCGGCCCGGGGCCCCGCAATGTGAAGCACTGCTTGGTCAGGAGACATCTGATCACTCGCATTCGGTAGTGCGACGGTAACGGCGAGTCCGGCCCGAGCGAGAATGTCCACGAGAGCATCAACGGAGGCAATGATCTCGAAAACGAATAGGTCACAGATTAGTTCCGCACAATCGTCTGGGTGCAGGGGGTAGATCGAAAATGGAGGCAGGGTGGGATCGCGAGCAGCAGTGTCGGTGCTGACCCCCGTCAAGTGATGAGAGGCTCTGTCAATGCCCGCCCGTTCTATGGCTCGTTGTCGGGTTGACTGGATGGCCTCTTGGGCGCCTTGCGGATTCTCCCTCCATCTCGTTGACGCGCTCCGCAGGGATACGCCAACAAGAGCGCGCCCAGGGAGCAGCTTCATGCCTCTGCAGCCATGCAGGCGAACGATCTCGGCCAGGTCGGCAAGCTGCTCCAGATTGGTCCTGTATGATTCGCGAAGCTGCACAAATCGGATACCGGGAACGTCTCCCGGCAGGTTCCCTCCATTGGCAATTGCCTCAAGAGCCTGCCTGATTCGCGCTATTTGAGCCGGATTTGTGCGAGGTTTCAGCTTCAGCTCGTGGAGTATTGCGTGGCCGTCCGCAGTGAACTCCGTCGCATCTCCGATTCTGATGCAGTTGGTGACATCGTGAAGAAGAGCAAATCTGCCTCTTTCAACCCAAGCCGCCTCCACGAAACCGAGCTCGTTTGGGAGCCCGGCCTTCTGGTACATCGGCCCCGGTGATTGATTGGCAGAGAGGGCAAGTATTGCCCGGCGATCATAGCGGAGATGGCGCCAGGCAAGGCCATCCCCAATTGACCGTAGCTGCCGGGCGATTCGGCGGTAGACGTACCGCTCTAGCTCCCATTCTCGGAGAGAACGCATATCCCGGCCCTCTAGCGCAATCGGACCGTTCTCGGGTAGTCCATCACCCCGAGCCAGTCGCTTGACCATCCGCGCGCAGCGACCGGCCTTCTCTTCCGCCGTGTAGAGGCAATCGAACAATGCAACCTGGAGTTCAAAGTAGTCCCCCGGGGACTCGCACGCCCGAAGCTGTTCTATAAGAGTACGGATCTGTCTCACCGCCGCCTCCTGCGCGGGGTGACTAATGACCACCTCCTGATCCGCGGGTGGCAGCGACAGAAGAGAGGTGCTTGCCTTCAGCCTGCTCCTTCGGCCTGGATCCGTGTTCACCGTTACCTTCTTTGCTGAAACGCCGGGCCTTCAGTGATTGTCGCGGCGAGCGCGCCGTCGCATCCTGTCCATGAAACGGTACTTGAACCGCTGGATGGTTGGGGGAGGGAAGGTGTCGGCATCAGGCCCCGCGGGAGGCTCGATTTCCCGATAGATCGCCAGCGGAACCACAAGAATCGTGTTGGTCCCTATGGGGCGACGAAGATCTTCGGCGGATTCGAGCAAACAGGAGCCGAATTGTCGAATTGGCTCCTGCAGGGTTGCAAAAGAGGCCGGGCCACCGGCAACTGCCATGAGTCGATCGCTTAGATCTTCTAGCCTGATTCCCTCGTCGCGGCCTGGTTCGGCTACGTAGAATATTGCAGTAAACGGGAGCGATGGTTTGGAGCCGTAGGTGAAGAGTAGTTCCTCCATTGTGCTACCCACCAGACCATCCCGCCTAAGCAGGCCAACGAAGGTGGATCCGTCGGTCGCAATTCTGACGTGGTTCTGGTCCTGGAAGAACAGTTTGATGATATTCCTCACGTCGTCGATATAGCCGCTGTCCACGATTTCGTATCCCGTCTTCAGGCGACTCACCCTGGACGCCAGTTGCTCCTTTGCCTCATCGAATTCGGACTTGGGCCCATACCGCTTCAGGAGCTTGTCCAATTGCGCAAGCATCTGCCGGATTTCGGCCGCTTCCGCATTTCCTTTGTGGGCCCCATACAACTTGGCTGCCAGTGTCGCTATGCCCTGAATCGAGTCGGCCAAGGTCGCCAGGATCTCCCAACTCTCGAAGGTCGTGTCGCCAACGACGAAGGCAATCTGGCCAGGAGATACATCGTTAGAGCGCGCATCGACCAGCAAGCCATCACGACAAAGAAGCTCCTCCAAAGTGGCCAAGATTGCGTGAGCCGGGACACGCGTAGACGTAAGGCCCCGGGCCGAGCCTTTGTTTGCCGCCGCCTCAAGTTCAATGAACTTGACCCCTGCCTTGATCCGACCAGACGCTGCTCTGTCATTCGAAGTCGAGGAGACGACCTCGACGGTGACGCCTCCCGAGAGCTGGCTGACATAGGATTCCACTCGCTCACGATCGAGGTAGATCAGCTCGCGCAACGGCATATCTCGCCTCCCACGGCAGCTCCGCCAGCCGGGACCGATTGTGAAAGCCACAATAGTTCAGGTAAGGACGCAAACATAGCACCAATGCTTTTGCACGAGCCCGGTAGGAAACGCGGCTCCAGTAGCGGAGATTAAATGCGATTCGACCCCAACGCACTCCGGCACGTGTTGTGCGCTCTCCCGCAGCGGGCCGCGCTAGCAATCGACGTTGTCGCCTTTGCCTGCTGGGCGCTGCTGCAGTCTGGGAACTAGAAGGAGGCCAAGGACACTTCTCGGCCAATGAGCCTTCCCTTCTGGGCGAATTACGCGCCAGCCTGCGAAAGGTATTTGCCCCATTTATCGCAACCTGCGACGACACCCGGTCGGATGCGCATAAAGAACCCGGGCCGCCACTGGCGTTGGGCGTTTCTTTCAGAGCCTTCTTGCGCCATCGAGTGTGCGGGCATTCTGCCGTGCACGCTACGAGGCCCACGCGAAGCATAAGATGGTTCCCGTGGACGTCATGGTTCAGATCAGGAGCGCATGGCCGGCGGGGAGTGATTGCTCGATGTTCCTCGCCTCATCCGCCACGTATCTGCGACGATGAACAGATGTGGAGCCCGATTTGGCATGGTCTGCGATGGGCGGCCGAAAACGAAATCTGGAAACGAATACCCACAGTCGCCTGCAAGTGGCCCATTGAGTCCGAGCATGACGCGAAATAGCGAGGAAGAGTTACTCCATGGTTGAGGACGTGTCCGACGAACTCCAAGCGAGTAAACCAGACCTAATAGCCGAGGGGCCGGTAAAACCCGGACCGGAAGCAAAGAACTACGAGGTGCACGTTTGGGCGAGAGTTGCGGCAGCCGCTACAGTTGCTGTGAAACACATTCCAGGGCCGATAAGGAAGAATTGGCCGCTCTTTGGTTTGTTGCTGCTGGGCGAACTAATTGTCCGGGGAGCAGAGTTCTTCTTGCCGGACTCGGCATGGTTGAATTGGGGAACCGGCCTGTTCGTCGTCCTGCCCCTCGCCGTCCTGAGCGTCTGGCTGCACCCACTCGAGCGGGGTTAGCCGCTCACTTGACCTGAGTTTGTCGCCACGCGTCCGGTGGTCCGCGGCCTTTACGATTGGTCGGAACGTTTCGCGATGTCTCTGGACTGCGGTTCGATCTTGCCAGCACTCATGGGAGGCGAACGCCAAGATACTGACGAAGGTTCGGGCACATCCCGGCGCAACGGCTTCGGAAGCAGGGCCGCGTCAGGCTCCACGGGCAGCTGTGATCGCTGATCTAGGGGCGATCGCCGGTTGGCAGCGGAATCTTCAACAGGCGAATGGCATTTCTGTGCTTCTCATGGAGCTGAAAATTGTGGACGTGGGCGGTCCGAGAATCTGGGGCAAAGACCCATTGCGAACATCTTGCCATCGGGGCTCCCCCAATCGGCCATCGCAGCCCCAGCGAATACTCTTTTTCCCGGGGACGCTCTGGAGGATAAAGAACTCGGGAATTCGCCTGCGCCTCTGCCATTGGAGGCGCCCGGAGATGGTCACGGTGCGAACGGCCGCGTATGCGGCCTCCAATCTAAGAAAGATCTGATCGCCGGTCACGTCAATCGTGTGAGTACGTGGCCAAGCCGGGCTGACCTCTAGGTCGTTATCCTCACGATCGCTCCAGAGGGAACGTGCGCAGAATCGTGTCGGCCGGGTCCAGGCCAAAGAGCACCCCAGTCGAGCGGAGAAGAATCGCTTCGATGTAGCTACCCATGGTCGAATAATCCACGTGTGGGCTGCCGTCCGACGTAAAGACAGGCGTACTGCCGTCCCAGACGAAAGAAGATGGCCCGTCCGGGACAATGACACTCACCATGGCCAATCCAATACAGGAGATTGGCGCGAAAATCGCGGAGGAACTCTTGGGGCGGCCCCACTCCCGCGAACTGCGGAAATTGGGTACTCATTGGCTCGGTCCAGGGCTTCAAGGTATAAAGCTGGACCCCATGCGCCGAAGCCTTGGTGATTGCGCCGGCAGTGAAACCTAGGCAGAGACAATTGCCCGATGGCTGACTGCTGGCATGTCTTGCAGCTTCACGCACAGTTGCTCTACGGTCGCAACGTCCAACGGTTCGCCTTCGCGCTTGACCTCATATGCCTTGAAGGCACTCAGGGTTCCGTCTTCCTCGCGGAGAGTGACCGTGACGCTCGACATCACGAGCCTTGTCCGCGGCCACATCATAGACAAGATCACCAACAGTGACGTCTACTGCTTCCGGGTTGCCACGGAGGCAGCACAGCCCACGACAGGTACTGGACAAGCATCGGCGTCGCCATGGAGAGAATGTTAGCAACCGTAGGGCCGGTTCGCATGCTCCTGCCCGCAAAGCGGCGCGCCTTGCATCCCCCTCCCCCGGCCTAGTGAGAAAGAGAGACTGACCAGACACCGAGCCTCAAGCGAGATAGTACAGGGACTCGGCAAACCGCTCGATAAAGATGCCCGACCGCCCTTTCGGATATCGCACTGCCTGCGGTGTCACCGCTGGGTTGAGAACCCCCAATTCCTGAGGGGGCCCAGAACACCTCGGTCCCATAGCCCCAGCGGCGAGAATGGGCTCCATAATAGTTGCATAGGTAGCCGTCTCGCCCGCCGCGGCTTCGAAATCCACTGACCCCCTCACCAGGTCCCATCGGCGACGCTTTTCCTTTCATTCCACGTTAGGTCCACATACGAAAAACCCGCAGCCGCCTTCATTAGAAGGGGCCCAGGGTCTTTGGCTTTGTCACCGAGGTAACGGTGTAGGCGGGCGTCGCCACGATCGCCAAACCATGTTTGAACGCATCCTAAGAGAGGGGCATTTCGGACTGCTTCGGCGGCTGCCTGGATCCAGAGACAGGCTGTGTCTGCGCTAGCCACCAGCCTCTCTTCGCACAGGGTCCCGTCTTCCCTCAGTGCGCCTGTCCCCAAATCGCCCGAGCGTGATATTGCCGCCGGTCCTCATCATCGATCCACAATCGACCGGCTAAGTACTTGGCCGCAGCGTCCTTCAGATCACCAGGGTGTCGAAATCGAGCAAGGGCAAGCCAAGTGCAAGGTTCCTGATGCGCGTGCACCCAGAAGAGCCGGAAGAGCACCTCGGCCGCATGTTGACGAAGTGCCACCAGCTCAAGTTCAGCACCTTGGCTTAGCCGATCCTGATAGTCGTCCTTGGGAACCAGACGGATCTCAAACTTGCCCCACGAAGTACCGGAACAAAGCTGACCCTCAAGAAGTTCCGGCGACTCGTGTTGGAGACAGAGAAGACCGAGGCGATCGGTGATGAATTCGTGGTGGAAACCCTCGTAGAACTGCTTATTGAGCTTGCGGAATTGCGACGGATCGAGTTTGTCGTCAGCGCTCTGAAGGTGGGCGCCCATCTTGTTTCGCTTGGTCAAGTCCGCCTCCAAACACCGATGTCACCGTTTCGGAGCAGCGGTTACACGACTGCCGCGTTGCTCTAGTAAGCGCGTCACCCCACCTCAGAGAGTGAGGCGCGGCTGAGGTTCAGCTCGACCAGCCGCGCGAGCACCTCCTCGGGCTCCAGCGGATACTCCCACCCGTAGGCGGCATAGACCATGCGGTCAAGCCGCTCGTGGGCCTGCTCCAGCCACGAGGGCCGCTGGTTGTAGAGGTTGGTGAGCGTCCGCTTCTGAAGCTCGGCCTCGGTCAAGCCCGGCGGATTCAGCCACCCGTTGCGACGCTCATCGAGCGAACGAGCCGCTCGGGCGATCTCTTCCTTGCTTCCTCGTCGCAGACAGGGAACGGGAAGGTCTCGAAGGTGGTGGTCGGCGTGTACCTGGGCCGCGTCTCCAGCTTGCGATTGCCCAGACCGCAGCGCCCACAGCTCGTGGACCGAGGATTGGAGCACGCCGAAGAAGTAGTCGTCATCACGGGCGAAGACGATGAGCTGGTGATCGGGCAAGGTGCTTGCGTCGAGCCAGACAAACAGCCGATGCTTGGCGACGCGTGGGCGTGGCGATGAACCGCGGCAAGCCCTGCAAGGGCCTGCCGCATCCCCGAGCGCGGCTCGACATGGAGCCACCACTCGCTCAGCATACGACTTCCGTCGGTTCTTGATCCGGATCGGCATGACATGCGTTTCACGTACTCGAACGGAGCCTCGTAGAGAGCAGCCTCCTCGATGGGCATGTCGGTCCCGAAGTCGATGATCCACATGTCGCGCGGCCGTCGGGTGAGATCCAGCCCGTTCACCCAGGGCCGAACGACGTCGGCGTTCGATCGCCCATCGGGATTCGGACTCGCCAGCATCGTCCGGGCCAGGTCTCCGGGAATGTCGAAGGGCCCGCCCTTCGTGTCGCCCATGAAGGCGATGCCCAGGTTCTCCTTGAGGCGGACGTACCCGGGTCAGGTCGACGCCGGCGGTCAGGTTGGCGTTGATGCTCGACGACCGGTTGGCCGTCAAGGACGCGCTCCTTCTCCTCGCCGTCGTCGTAGCCGACGAAGGAGACGTGGACCGCCGCTCCCTCGACCACCCACGGCTCGTCCGACCAGGCCAGGAAGATGTCGCCGGTCTCCTTGATCCGCTCCAGCGACTCGCCGGTTCGCCCCGCCCCGGATGCCTTGGGTGGCAAGAAGCCCAACCCGCTGGACCCTGCCCGCCTCGACCATGGCCCGGGCCTTCTCGTGCCAGTAGGAGACCAGTCGGCTTCCCGCGGCACCCGGCCGCGGTAGACGGCGAAGAGGGCGTCCACGTAGTCGTCGCCCAGATTCGCCCGCAGCAGCTTGCCGCCCAGGAACGGCGGGTTGCCGACGATCACCGTGGCCTCCGGCCACTCCGGCTCGCGCGGGTTGCTCGGGGTCGCGAGAGGTCGAGGACCGCGTCCCGGCACTCGATGTTGTCGAGCGGGCGCAGGATCGGGTCGCGGTGGTAGGCGTCGCCGTATGGTCGAGCATCCACTGGATCTCGCCGATCCAGATGACCACGCGGGCAAGTTCGGCGGCGTAGGTGTTGAGCTCGATGCCGAGCACCGCCTGCGGGACCGACCTCCGGGAGCTGCATCGGATATCGCCGAGAGCCCCGAGGCCCAGAGGATCGCCTCGCGCTCCAGATCCTTGAGAGCCTGGAGGGCCAGGTAGAGGAAGTTGCCGGAGCCGCAGGCCGGGTCGAGCACGCGGACGGCCCGGAGGCGCTCGAGGAAGGCGTTGAAGACCGCGACCGGGTTCTTGTCCGGCCGGGGTGCGGGCGGTGACCTTCTTGCCGCTCGGCGAGCAGAGCGAGGACCTTCTCCTTGGTCTCCTCGAAGTCGCGGCGCAGAGGCGCCATGAGCACCGGCTCGATGAGGCGCATGATCGAGCCGCGGTCGGTGTAGTGGGCGCCGAGCTGCGAGCGCTTGCTGGGGTCGAGACCGCGTTCGAAGAGGGTGCCGAAGATGGCCGGCTCCACCTGGGACCAGTCGAGGCGGGAGACCTGCGTCGACCAGCTTGATCTCCTCGGCCGTGAGCGGCAGGACCTGGGCGCCGTCGAAGAGGCCGCCGTTGAACCACTGGATGCGCTCGGCCCCGAAGAGGCCGCCGTGGTCGGACATCTTGCCGAAGAGCTCGGCGAGGCCTCCGGTGAAGACTGGCGGGTCGTTTCGGGCGCCGTCAGCCAGTCGACGAAGCAGGCCCGGCGGGCAGCAGGCCGGCGTCCTCGGCGAACATGCAGAAGAGGAGCTTGTTCAGGAAGTGGGCCACCTCGTGGGGGTCGTGGCCTCGTGCCCGCAGGCGCTCGGCGAGCGAGGCGAACTGGCGCGGCGGCCTGAGCGGTGAGTCTCGTCCCGGGTCTTGCCCGGCCGCAGCTCCTCCGGGTGCTCCATGACGGCGCGAAGAATGCGCAGCGGCTCCTTGCGGGTCGGCCAGAAGATCGGCCAGGGTGAA
This sequence comes from uncultured Thermoleophilia bacterium, assembly GCA_963772095.1. Lineage (GTDB taxonomy): Bacteria > Actinomycetota > Thermoleophilia > RBG-16-64-13 > RBG-16-64-13 > Chersky-299. The sequence continues at coordinate 206,983 of CAVYVU010000016.1, read as the reverse complement.
CCTGTGGACGATCGTCGGGGTGTTGGTGAAGTTGGTGTGGACCTCGAAGCGGTCGAGGTCGCAGACCACCAGCAGCGGCGGGTTGTCGAGGGCCTCCCGGTACTGGAGAAGCTGGTTGTAGGCGGCGGCTTCAGGTTCTTGCGCTTGCCCTTGTACTCCCAGGCGAAGTGGCCGCGCTTCCACACGTCGGCGAAGCCGTCGCCGCCCTCCACCTTGCCGGCGCCCTTCTCGAAGGCGTAGGTGTCGCCGGTGGGGTCGGCCTCGTTCGGCGTGGGGACGCCCAGCATCCGGCAGAGGTCGATGAAGTGCTCCTGGGAGGCGGCGCGCTCGGTGCGCGTGCTTCCCGTCCACTTCTTGGCGAACTCGGCCGGTGTAAGGGTGTAGCTCACGTGGATCCTCTCGTAGGGTGCACTACGAATACGTGACTTGCCTCAGCGACCTCCATCCTACTACGGCGCGCGGACGGGACCGAAGCTGTGGCGTCCCCAGACGACCTCTTAGCGACCCTTTCCGCAGACTGTGAAGAACTTTGGCCGAAGCATGGCCAAGGCCATCGCAACGACGGGATACTCTCCGTGCTGGGAATCTTTCCGCCGAAACTGCAAGATGCACTACTCTCGCCCCGTCCCAATGACTTACACGGCGTTTCACGATTGTACCGTCCGCCTTTAGTACTATCATGGCAAAGGAGCAGACAACGTTGTGCACCGCCATATGACAGCGCAGTGACGACCCTTTTCATCGGTGTTGACTCCACTCTTGCAAGTCGCAGTTACTTCGGAGGATTCATGAGTCACCAGGACGAACAGCTCTTCCCGGACGCCGGATTCTCGTTTGGCCCACGCTTTCTCCATGACCATGCCGGTCACATCATCACGGATCCCCGAATTGCAGTCGTGGAACTTGTCGCTAATTCGTACGACGCCGGTGCCTCCATAGTCGAAATTCGCTGGCCTGAGCTAGCAGGGGCTCAGTTTGAAGTCTCGGATAACGGCACAGGGATGACCCCAGAGGACTTCAACAAGCGTTGGAGGACCTTGTCATACAGCCGGTCGAAGGAACAGGGGACCCGCGTCGAGTATCCACCAGGTGCTTCAGGCCCCAGCCGCATTGCCTTCGGCCAAAATGGTAAAGGCCGCTATGGCCCGCTATGTTTTGGCGACGAGTATGAGGTCGAGACTTGGAGGGACGGGATCTGCATCAGAGTGCGGGTGGGCCTCACTCAAGGCGGCGAAGAGCCGTTTCACCTGGAGTTGCTCTCCCAGAGCGCGAAAGACGGGCATGGCACGAGCGTGCGCGCAGTACCTCCAACGCAATCTCCTTCCAGCAGCAGCTGTCGCGGAAGCGATTGGGCTCGCAAGTTCCTCGTCGACCCCTATTTCTCGATTGCCGTTAATGGAACGAAGCTGGAATTGCCGTCTCTCTCGGGGCTGACATCATCCGACATCCCAGTAGATTCTTTTGGTACAGTCGTTGTGCACCAGATTGATGCACTGGTGCAAGATCGAACGACCCTGCTGCGTGGTATTACCTGGTGGGTCAACGGCCGCATGGTCGGCTCCCCCTCCTGGGACGGGCTAGACGGGCAAGGCGCGATCCTTGATGGACGGACGGGTCTCGCAAAACGCCTCAGCTTTGTCGTCGAAGCTGACTTCCTTAAAGACGATGTCAAGTCGGATTGGACCGGCCTCCACGACACTCGACGCACACTGGCCACTCGCCAGGTCGTGCGCGACTTCGTGACCAACGCACTCACAAGGGCGCTCTCAGACACCCGACGTGAGCGAAAGCGCGAGGCTTTGGCACAAACGAGAGAAGTGATAGCCCGCCTACCCAGGTTGTCGAAAAGGCTTGTGGGGGAGTTCATCGACGAGGTGCAACTGAACTGCCCCTCATTGTCGCATGGGGACCTTGTTCGCACCGCTAGCATATTTGCAAAGTTGGAGGACGCCAGGAGCGGCTACGAGCTACTGGAGAAGCTAGACGCATGCTCTCCCGAAGACCTTGATACTTGGAACGGTCTTATGGAGCAATGGAGTGCAAGCAGCGCGGAAATCGTGCTTTCGGAACTGAAGCGACGGCTGGACCTCATCGAGCGGTTGCAACAGTTGGCAAACGCGGCTACGACAAACGAGCTGCATGAGCTGCATCCACTTTTTGCCCGTGGGCTGTGGATGTTCGGCCCGGAATACGAGTCGGTGGAGTTCACGTCCAACCGGGCGATGACGACGGTCGTTTGCGCGTACCTGGGCGGTTCCGACGACCGAATTAGTTCCCGCCGCCCAGACATCCTCGCACTTCCGAATCCGTCGATTGCCTGCTATTCGGCAGACAGCTTTGACGAGGCGGGAGAGGTCAACGGGGTCAGAAAGATTCTCATTGTTGAACTGAAAAAAGGTGGCTTCAGAATCACAACAACCGAGCTTAGGCAAGGTGAGGATTACGCGCTAGAGCTGCAGAAGGCGAATCTAGTCAGCAAAGAGACTGACGTTGTTGTTTATGTGCTTGGCGCGAGCCTGGCTGATGAAGCCACGGAAGAGCGCAGGGTCGGGGGCTGGGCGCGAGTTCTCCCGATGACCTACGATACGCTTCTTAACCGAGCCCACGCTCGGACGTTCAACTTACTACGCAAGCTGCAAGCGCAGGAGCAATTGCTGCCCCAGGACGAGGACATAGAAGAACTACTGCGGATGCCGCTTTTCGATGACCAAGAGTGTGTCACGGCGGAAGCCTTGATTCCATACGGGAAGTAATCCCTGTTTGTGACGCCCAAGCGCCCGACGGTCTTGAGGGTACGGCATACCCGGCGGTCTGGACGCTCTGGGCTTGGTGGCATCCTGGGGGCAAACTCCCCGGATCTCACCGGACTCGCTACCCGAGCCCATCACACAAGCGGTATTACCCCTAGGGCAAAGCGGTATCGATGCACGCCCGACACCCGGCGTCGGAACAAGGAGAGAGCCCTCGACAACCGTTGTGCCGGGCAGTGAATTTTCCCGTGTTGAGCGGACAGTCTCTGTCTGAGTCTCGCCAATCAGATTCATTGGGGGGGCAGACTATTCGGCGATGGTGATCGTACCCGTTTCGAAAGCTCAGTCTGCCGTGGCCGTTGTGATAGCCTTCGCTCATGCCGCTTGGCATTCTGCCACCCCGCAACAAGCGTGTGCCCTGAACGGGTGAGAGGTGAGAACATGAGGCTCATCCAGAGAGGTCCCCCTGTAGTTGGACTCTCGCCCGACGTCGAGCATCCCTGGGGAGTCACCAGGGTTTGTCGCCATCGACGTCACCGTCAGAATCGAACCACCCCAAAAACGCCTGCCCCAGCTAGACCTGGCCTGCTCGTTGGGCTCCGGAGGACATGGTGCACCGAGTGTTCGAGGAGAGCAAACTCGTCTATAACCAGCTCCGTTTCAGGATTCCGCGGGAGCACTGTCCCGAGGGCGGATGCTTGACTCTTTCCGCTGACCTGGACGGCACCGTTCTGTGGCAGAAGTGCTACCGGGTCCGCTGGAAGCAGTCGATGCCCTTCCTTGACGAGGTTTCCTGGAAAGCTAGCCGCCTAAAAGAAGCGCCGGGAGCAAAGGCTGCTTCTTTTTCCCAAGAAGAGCTGCGTTCTTCTGCGGGCAGCTCTCACCCGCCGAGCGCGCCGAGCCGTTCTGGCGCCTGCCCCGCTAGCCATGCAAGATCATGAACACAGGAACGGCCGAGCTCAAGAGGCCTGGCTACAGCCAGCACACGAAGCGGCGTTGCCCGCCTAACAGTGAGCAGCTAGCATTCCTTATTTAATGGGGATATGGTTGAGTGTAAGGGTCGTTCCACCCGATGAAACGCGGAGGGAGGGCAATGATCTTGGAGAACGGACTGGACGTGCAGTTGGTCCGGATAGAAGGAGTTGCCGACCTTGATCGGATCTCGGACGTGGCCGCACTCTCCGTATCGCAGCACCTGTTGGTTGTTTGTGACTTCGCCGATCCCGTGGCGTCGAGAATCATGTTGCTGGCCGAGCGTTCAGCGGTGTTTAGCCTTATTGCCCTAAAGAGAACGAAACGGTTGGAGCAGGCGGCGGCGCAAAGTGACACGGTGCCGTTCTTTGTCGCCAGTGACGAGAAGGACGCATTGCGGATCGTCACTGGACTGATTAATGATCCCTTCCTCGCGGTGACTGGGGCCCTCAACGGTGATGATGTCGGCCTTCGCTACCTCGAAGGTCGCCCCAGCTAGTCGTGGCAGATTCGCACACACGGACACGTCCCGGGCTCGCCAGGCTGTGACAGGGTACAGGCTCCTTGGACAGTCGGCGCTGGTGCTGCGGACCGTCTGCCATGCCACCTACGCATGAATTTGGGGACCTGACAATGACTTCGGCCGCAGCGGTATACCTCTCTCAAGTATCTCCTAAACGCATTAGTGGCGAGATGCTTGCATGTCTTTCAACACTGGACGTCGTTGCGCTGTCCTCACCTGAGGCCGCAGAGTCAATTGTGCGGGAGATTGCAGACCACCTGTGGGAAGCGGTGTGCCCCTGGGACCTCCGACGCTAGCTGGATTTGAAGGGAGTTCTTGGATTAAGCCTGTTTGATGAGGGCTCTTTGGCTGACGCTTTGGTGACTCACTCGTCACCAGCAGACGGACCGAGGCGGGCGGAAGCGTGCTGGGGGGAGCGCCAGGTCCGCGAGTTTCAGGCCGATTTCGGTCCGGAGCTCTAGCGAGGGCGCGTAGCCGGAGCAGATCACGGCCGCGCGTGACACGTATCGACGAACGTGGAGGTAGCTCATGCGAACCCCGGCCGTGCTCACGGTCCTGGGAGAGGACAGAGTGGGTATTGTCGCTGCCGTCTCAGGAGCCCTTGCGGAGGCGAACACCAACATCGAGGACATCCGTCAGACCATCCTGGGCCACATCTTCTCCATGACCATGCTCGTCACCGTCGACGAGGACCACCTCCCCTTCGACGAGTTGCAGAAGCGCCTTGCCCAGATCGGTCAGGACCTTGGGATGCAGATGACTCTGCAGCGCGAGGACGTCTTTCGCTACATGCATCGCATCTAGAGGCATCGGCCCCACCGTGCCGCTTCACGAGAAACGCTGAGGAGGTTCCGGCCGTGTACTTCACACCCGAGGAGATCGTCGAGACCCTCACGATGATCACGCAGCAGCATCTCGACGTCCGCACGATCACCCTCGGGCTGTCGCTCTCGTCCTGCGCCGACTCGGACATCGACCTGATGGCACGGCGCGTCTACGAGCGGATCACCTCGGCCGCCGCCCGCCTCGTGCCCCTAGCCGAACAGCTGGAACGCGAGTACGGCATCCCCATCGTCAACAAGCGCATCGCGGTCACACCGATCGCGCAGCTCGCGGCCGCCACGCGGGCCCCGGACCTCACGCCGCTGGCGCTGGCCCTCGACCGGGCCGCGGCCACCGTCGGGATCGACTTCATCGGGGGCTTCTCCGCCCTGGTCCAGAAGGGCATCTGCGACGCCGACGCGCGACTCATCGCCTCGATCCCTGGGGCGCTCGCGACCACCGAGCGGGTGTGTGCCTCGGTGAACGTCGCCACCACCCGGGCAGGCATCAACATGGACGCGGTGCTCGCCATGGCGCAGACGGTGCTCGACACCGCTCAGGCGACGGCCGACCGGGACTCCATCGGCTGCGCCAAGCTGGTCGTCTTCGCCAACATGGTCGAGGACAACCCCTTCATGGCCGGGGCGGTACATGGCTCGGGCGAGCCCGATATCGTGGTCAACGTGGGCATCTCCGGCCCGGGGGTGGTGCGCGCGGTCGTGGAGTCACTCGCGCAGGACGCGGACCTGACGACGGTCGCCGAGGCGATCAAGGCGACCGCCTTCAAGATCACGCGCGTGGGCGAGCTGATCGCCCGAGAAGCCGCCACCAGGCTGGGAGTGGCGCGGGGCATCGTCGACCTGTCGCTCGCGCCCACCCCGGCGCGAGGGCGACTCGGTGGCCGAGATCATCGAGGCCATGGGCGTGGGGCGGTGTGGCGGCCCGGGAACGACGGCGGCGCTCGCGCTGCTCAACGACGCCGTCAAGAAGGGCGGAGCGATGGCCACGAGCTCGACCGGGGGCCTTTCGGGAGCTTTCATCCCGGTCTCGGAGGACGCCGGCATGATCCGAGCGGCCGAGTCGGGCGCGCTGTCGCTGGAGAAGCTCGAGGCCATGACCAGCGTCTGCTCCGTCGGCCTGGACATGATCGCGATCCCCGGCGACACCCCGGTGGAGACCATCGCCGGGATCATCGCCGACGAAGCGGCCATCGGCGTGATCAACGCGAAGACGACCGCTGTGCGCCTCCTGCCCGCCATTGGCAAGGGAGTCGGGGAGCGGCTTTCGTTCGGCGGGCTTCTCGGGGAGGCGCCGGTCATGCCCGTGAACGCCTGGGCCGGCTCGGTCTTCGCGCGCCGCGGCGGCCGGTTCCCGGCGCCGCTGGGCAGCCTGAGGAACTGACGGACGGCTGTCGCGGGGGAGGTGAGGCATCGGGCCGGTAGATGACGGGAGGTTGGAGTCCTGCCTCCGGCGTTAGGCGCATTTGGAGGCATCTCTTGCTCCGAAGCACGGTAATGGTGACTGAGTTTTTGCCCCCCTAGGACGATTCGGCGACATCTAGGCGACAAGCTCGTCACCCGCGGACGGGCGTAGAAGGCCGGGAGCCACCGCACGAACGTTTGGGCACCTTGACTCGGTCAGGGGGTTGTGAGAAAAAGAGGCCTTGATTCCGGTAGGGACCGAGAGTGAGGAGCAGCGATGACCGGTGCAGCAGGGGCGCCATGCCGGACCCGAACGTGAACGCCAGGACCAGCCGGCGCAGGAGCACCAGGACTTCCTCCGGGAGATGGTCCAGCAGGACCTGGCCACGGGTCGCATCAGCGGCGTGGTGACGCGTTTCCCGCCGGAGCCCAACGGCTACCTCCACATCGGCCACGCCAAGTCCATCTGCCTGAACTTCGGCATCGCCCGCCAGTTCGACGGGCAGTGCAACCTGCGCATGGACGACACGAATCCGACCAAGGAGGACGTCGAGTACGTCGACTCCATCACGGCGGACGTGAAGTGGCTCATCGCCGGCTGGGCGGACCACTGTCTGGGCCTGAAGCCGGTCGGCCGGCTGGCGGAGAAGCGCGACGTGGGGGGCCGCGAGGACTACTACCTTGCCCCGGTCATGCCGGCGCAGAGCCGCGGTGAAGCGCTGGAGCCGTTCTACGCCTCCGACTATTTCGAGCCGCTCTACGAGTACGCGCTCGAGCTGATCCGCAAGGGCAAGGCCTTCGTCTGCGACCACACGCCCGAGGAGGTGGACGAGATGCGCGGCGCGCCCGACCGGCCGGGGCGGGAGAGCGCCTACCGGAACCGCTCGGTGGCGGAGAACCTCGACCTGTTCCAGCGGATGCGCGCCGGCGAGTTCCCGGACGGCGCCTGCACGCTGCGCGCGAAGATCGACATGGGCGCGCCCAACATCTGGCTGCGCGATCCGGTGCTCTACCGCATCCGCCACGCCTCGCACCATCACACGGGCGACCAGTGGTGCATCTACCCGATGTACGACTTCGCGCACGGCCTGAGCGACTACATCGAGGGCATCACCCACAGCATCTGCACGCTCGAGTTCGAGGTGCACCGGCCGCTGTACGAATGGATCCTCGAGGCCCTCGAGCTGCCCCGGGCGCAACCGCGCCAGCGCGAGTTCGCGCGTCTCAACGTGACGTACACGGTGATGAGCAAGCGCAAGCTGCTGCGGCTCGTGCAGGAGGGGCTGGTGCGGGGCTGGGACGACCCGCGCATGCCGACCATCTCGGGCATGCGGCGGCGCGGCTATCCGGCCGAGGCGATCCGCGCGTTCTGTGACCGCATCGGGGTCGCGAAGCGCGAGAACATGGTCGAGCTGGGACTGCTGGAGCACTTCGTGCGCGAGGACCTCAACCGCCGCGCTCCGCGCGTCATGGCGGTGCTGCGACCGCTCCGGGTGGTGATCGAGAACTACCCCGAGGGGCAGGTCGAGGAGATGGAGGCGATCAACAACCCCGAGGACGCCGCGATGGGCACCCGCCGGGTGCCGTTCTCCCGCGTCGTCTACATCGAGCAGGACGACTTTCGCGAGGTGCCGCCGCCGAAGTACCACCGCCTGAGCCCGGGGGTGGAGGTGCGGCTGCGCTACGCGTACCTGATCACCTGCACCGGCGTGGTCCGGGACCCGGAGAGCGGCGAGGTCGTCGAGGTGCGGGCCCGCTACGATCCGGCCACGCGCGGCGGCGACACGCCCGACGGGCGCAAGGTCAAGGCCACCATCCACTGGGTGTCCGCGGCCCATGCGGTCGACGCCGAGGTGCGGCTCTACGAGACGCTCTTCGACGTGGAGAACCCGGAGGACGTGCCCGAGGGCCAGGACTTCACCCGGAGTCTCAACCCGAGGTCGCTGGAGACCCTGCAGGGCTGCAAGCTCGAGCCGTCGCTGGCCGCGGCGGTCCCGGGCTCGCCGTACCAGTTCGAGCGGCTCGGCTACTTCTGCGCCGACCCGGAGGACTCCCGCCCCGGTGTCCCCGTCTTCAACCGCACCGTCACGTTGAAGGACGCCTGGGCCAGGATCGAGAAGAAGCAGGGCCAGGGCTAGCGGCCGCCCTGGCCCCGTCGATGGTTTTCGGGAGCGAAGGCTCGCGTCTCTCGAGGCAGCGCTCGCGCCACTTCTGTGGCGGCACGCGAGCGCTGGGCTACATCCCGGCCGCGATGGTAAACTTCGTGGCGCTTTGTCCGCGGCGGGGCCTTGAGTTATATTCCTTGTCGCCTCGAGTCTTTGCCCGGTGGTGTAACGGCAGCACGACTGGCCCTGGACCAGTTAGTCGAGGTTCGAATCCTTGCCGGGCAGCCTTTGTCGCCACGAGTCTCACGGTCGCGCCCGAGTCGCTTGAGTGCCCGCGGCCCGCGGTGGCTATGCTTTCGTGAGGCTCCTTGTCTCCGGCGGACAGCTTCCCGCCCGCTTCCGCGGCGCCATCGTCTAGGGGTCCAGCTCGACACCACCCGTTAGGTCGGTGGCGGACGCGAACGCAGCGAGCAACAGGCCCCGCCCGACTTCCATGCTGGCATCGCGTCCTGTTGCCGTGAACGCAACCGCCGAGTAGACGCTCGGACGCAGGCATCAGTAAGGGAAAGCGAGGGTATGGGAGCTTCGTGCAGGGAAGTACCAACATGAGGAGGCTCGCCATGTACGCACGGCTCGTCAGATTCTCTTTTGGCCCGGCAAAGCATTCTGAGGCCCAAGCGATCGCTGACAACATAGCGCCCCTTATGGCCTCGCAGCCGGGCAACGAAGGTGTCACGGTATTCGGTGACGACGCCGACGGCGAGTACGGGATTTTCGTGCTTTGGGAGTCGGAGGAAAGCGCCACTGCCGCAGCCGGGGTGGTTAGCCCGAGGCTGAACGAGTACCTGACGGGCAACATCCAAGGTGAACTCAGCGCCCGGCTCTACAAAGTCCTCTGAAAGTGAATGCCGACTCTGGTGATGGAGCCAACCCGGGCTTTTTGATTCGAAAACGAAGACGTGGCCGTGTCGCCGGGCGGCTGGAGAGCCTTGGGTGGCCGGGAGCGGGCGGGCCAGGCGGTCGCTGTGCCGAGTGTCTGCAGGCTTGCCAGTGGCACCGCTCATTCGGAAGTCGAGCTGCCGCGCCGAGACTGAACCGTTACCCCATCGTTACGACCTCTTTACCGTCGGCGGCCACTATGCCAGATGGAGCGCGCGCCGTCCCCCTCCATTGCAGCTCCTTCAGCCGAAGATCCCCTTTGCCCCCTAGGGGCTTCGGCTTGCCTGATAAATGCGTAGTTGCCGGGGGAGGGCAAGGATGTCGGGAGAGCACACCGAACCTGATACTGAACACCGCGGTTTGTAAGGGATGATGAAGCCCGAATTACCTCCATACATGACCCGCAGCGATCGCGGGCACCGGCAGCGACGCGCCCGGCGACGCCGGATCGTGCTGGCCGTGATCGTCATCATTATTGCGGCGGTCGTGGTCGTTCTCGCCTTCACCTTGCTCGGCGGCGCGAAGCCGACCGCCGCGACATCTACCACTCTCAAGCCCGCTCTTTCGACATCGACCTCGGTCGACCAGACCACGTCGTCTTCCACGACGAGCACGAGCCTGAGTGGTGCCACGTCCTCGACCTCCACCAGCCTATCGAATGCCGCTCCGACCAACAGCGCCGTCCTTTCCGGTGGGAACGAGACGCCTGCTCTGACCACCTCCGCGAGCGGCACTCTCACGCTCACCCTGGCGGCAGATAGCTTCTCCGTGCACTACGTGTTCAGGGTGAGCAACCTCGCCGACCTCACCCTGGCCCGACTACACGAGGGCAAGGCGGGGGCCACCGGCGCCACCATCCTCACCATCTACGGGGGTCCCACAAGGTCCGACGTATTCACCGGGGTGGTCACGCAGGGCTCATTCACCGCGGAGCAGCTCGGGGGCCCTTTGAGGGGCAAGACCATCGCGGATTTCATGACCTTGGTCAAGGCCGGCTCCGTCTACTTCAACGTCGGCACGAGCGCCCATCCAACCGGAGAGATCCGGGGACAGCTCAAGTAGGCCGGCACCCCTCTCAAAATCCCAATCGGCTGACAAGAGTCAGACCGGCCAGTAAGAACACTCCGATCGCGACCTCGACCAGCAGACTTCCAAGAAAGTAAGGGTAGACGATAAGGATCAGGCCCACCACCATATGGGGCATACGGTCGGCCTTGCGACCATATCCGAGCAGCGCGAGGCCGACAAGGCTGATGAAGATCCCGAATAGTATGCCGTTGAGACTGAAATTCACTTCGAACCGCCCGGTGTCCGTCCTCTCCGCTGTTTCTACTATCGTCTGGACTCAGCGGCTGCTTGAGGAGCACCGTTGTGGGTAATTCTGGGCGGCTCTTTCCGAGCAGGATCTCGGTGGCTCTATTCCGACAAATAGTGCGGCGGCCCATGGATCACGGGCCGCCGCGTCGTTCTCGGCCTGCTGACGTAGCGAGCCGAGGCTGTCGGTGTCTAGTTAAGCCCCGGTGTAGGCCTGGATCTTGCCGGCCGTCGGAATATCGGGGGTGTTCACGTTGTCGACGATGTTCAGGTCGAAGGGGTAGGTGGTGCCTTTGACCCACTGGCCCAGAACCAGAGGTGACTTGTAGACGTTCTGCACGATGTGGCACGGGCCCAGCTTCCACGGCGGGCCGGGCGGCTGCACGGCCTCGGTGAAGTCGATCTTCCCGGCAATGGTGTTCATGTTGGTGGCCGTGACCGCGGTGATGATAGCGTTCTTGTCATCCACGCTGGTGGTCCGCTTCAAGACGTCGATGGCCCAGTCGAAGACGAGGAAGTGCAGTAGAGGCTGCGTCCATTCCTGGTTCTGCGTGGTCTCGAAATCGTCGGCGAACTGCTGTGCAGGTCTGGTTCAGCAGCGGCGAGGTGAACGGGTGGTTCGGTGACCACCACACCTCGGTGGTCAGGCCGTTGGCGATGGTCCCCAATGCTTCCACCGATTGCGGGAAGAGGAGGGCCTTGGTGTACGTTGCGATCTTTGGCTTCCAGCCCTGCTGAGCAGATTGCTTCCAGAAGTTGGTGAAGTCGGGCGGGATGAAGAGGCCCATCCCGATCTCGGCGCCGGCCTTCTTGAACGCTTGTATCTGGGTGGTGAAGTCCTCGGTGCCGTCCTGGAAGGCCCCGCCGTCGACCACCGTATAGCCGGCGGCCTTGAACCCCGGAATGTAGAGCGGCCTCAGAGCATTGCCGTCGGCGTCGTTGGGCAACATGACGGCGACGACCTTGTTGGTGGTCAGCTGGGGCCATCCGTCGAGCATGACCGATATGACGTCTTCCCCGCCCCAGAAGACGTGGTAGGTCCACTTGAACGTCTTCGTGAGATCGCCGTTAGTCCTAGTGCCGACATAGGACTGCCAGGGGCAGTCACACGTGAGGCACGGCACCCCGTTCGCCTCGCACTGGTCGGCCACCGGGACGCACGTGTCCGGCGTGGACGCGGCCACCACCATGTCGACCTTGCTGTTGTTGATCAAGTCACCGGTCACCTGGGCGGCCCGGTTGGAGTCCGACTGGCTGTCGCTGGTGATGATCGTGATCGGGTGCTTCTGGCCGTCGCCACAGACGAGGCCGTCGCCGATAGCAGCCGTTGCGCGAGTCACGCAGTACTTGTCGGGAATCCCGAATGAAGCCAGGCCCCCCGTGAGCGGCGTGACGAAACCGATCTTGATCTCGCGGCCGGTAGTCACGGCACTGACCGTGGTCGTGCTTTGCGCTGCGGTGGTCGTGCTGCCGCCGGCCGTGGTCGTCGGGCCGGCAGTGGTCGTGGTGGTTGTCGTGCCGCCTCCACAGGCAGCCAGTAACCCTCCCATACCCGCTCCCACGCCGAGCGTCGCGCCCGCCACGCCGGCGATCTTCAGGAAGTCGCGGCGCGTGTAGGGCCGTCCCTCCAAAGGTTCGCTGGTTTGCGGATCTCTCTCGTCGTCTTTGTTCATCTCTGATTGACCCCCTGTCCTGTAGCGATGAAACCGTTTGGAACATCACGGCACTTAGGCGCGCCCCCAGAAGAGCCGTTCCAAATCTTGGCTATACCCGGATGCAGGGAAATCGATGCAGCGCCGTGCTTGGCTGATTTAGCCGCGAAGAAGCCGCGGCGGCCTTGGATTCCCAAGGCCGCCGCGGCTCACCCCGCGTCGCACTCGCAACTAGTCTCTCTAAGACCCCGTGTACGCAGCTACCTTGTCTTGCACGGTGATCATCGAACCAGCCTTGTTGCTGACGATCGTCAAGTCGAACGGATACTTGGTCGCCTTACGCCACTGGCCGCCCACCAGCGGTGATTTGTAGACGTTCTCGACGATGTGGCACGGGCCGATCTTGTATGGAGGGCCCTTGGGCTCTACGGCCGCCGTGAAGTCTATAGGACCGGCGATCGTGTCCAGCTTTGTGGCTTTGACCGCGGTCATGATCGCATTCTTGTCATCGACGCTCGTGGCTCGCTTGAGCACGTCCACGGCCCACTCGAACACGAGGAAGTGGAGCAAAGGCTGCGTCCATTCCTGGTTCTTTGTCTTCTCGTAGTCGGCTGCGAAGTCCGTGCAGTTCTGGTTCAACAACGAGGACGTGAACGGGTGGTTCGGACTCCACCAGACTTCACTCGTCAGATTGTTGGCGATGGTGCCAAGAGCCTCCACCGACTGCGGGAAGAGCAGGGCTTTGGCGTAGGTGGCCAGCTTGGGAAGCCAGCCTTGTTGGATGGCCTGTTTCCAGAAGGTGGTGAAGTCCGGCGGGATGAAGATGCCCATGCCGATCTCCGCGCCCGCCTTCTTGAACTTGGCGATTTGGGTCGTGAAATCTTCCGTGCCGTCTTGGAACGCACCGCCGTCGATCTCAGTCAGGCCTTCCGCTTTCCACGCCGCTTCGTAGAGCGGGCGCAACGCGTTGCCGTCGGCGTCATTCGGGAACATCGCCGCGACAGTCTTGTTGTTCGCCACCTGGCTCCACATGTCGGAGAACACGGCCTCCTGATCTTCGCCGCCCCAGAAGACGTGGTAGGTCCACTTGAACGTTGCGGTCAGGTCGCCGCTGCTCCGGGTTCCCACGTACGACTCCCATGGGCAGTCGGTGGTCAGGCAGGGGACCCCATTGGCCTCGCATTGGTCACTTACCGGTACGCAGGTGTCCGGCGTCGAAGCCGCGATGATCATGTCGACCTTGGTGTTGTTAATCAGGTCGCCGGTGACCTGAGCCGCACGGTTGGAGTCGGACTGGCTGTCGGAGACGGTGAAACTGATCGGGTGCTTCTGGCCATCGCCGCATACTACGCCGTCGCCGATGGCTGCCTTGGCTCGGTCCACGCAATAGCTGTCCGGAATACCGAATGAAGCCAAGCCTCCGGTCAGCGGCGTGACGAAACCGATCTTGATCTCACGGCCGGTCTGAACGGCGCTCACCGTCGTGGTGCTCTGCGCGGCGGTGGTCGTTGTCGCGCCGGCCGTCGTAGTCGGACCGGCTGTGGTCGTAGTGGTGGTGCTGCCACCGCACGCCGCCAGCAGACCGCCTAGGCCTGCCCCCGCGCCGATCGTCGCGCCTGCCACGCCGGCGATCTTCAGGAACTGACGGCGACTGTAGGGTCTTCCGTCGGAAACGTCGTTGGTTTGCGGCTCCTTGCCTTCCCCTTCTTTCATCTTGGACCCCCGATTCAGGTTTTGCTCACGCGTATCCGCGGCTGTGTCGCAGTGAATCGCCGTGCGGGAGGGAGTTCTCTTGCGGTCAGAAGCAACTGGCTCAGACGAATGCGTAATCAGTCGTTCCACGGCCCCCACCGTGAACCCGCGTCGTATTTCCCCTGTCGAGTTGAGCCCCCCGGAAGCAAGTCCAGAGCAACTCCATCCGGGCTATCACACTCGAGAGAGTATTGCACGATTTTGGGGAACGAAGGCGGGTCAAAAAGTGGACTTGCAGAACTTAGGTGGCACGGTGAGCGGGGGACTAGACCTGTCTCTCCTGGTCACTCACCGGCGCCTTGCGGCGCCATCTGCACAAGCCCCATACGATGAGGGCCACGATCACCAGTCCTAACCCAATGGCGATGTAGACCGTGTAGTGGCGGAAGCTCGCCTGCAGCGACTGCCAGTTCGCCCCAAAAGCCCATCCCAGATAGGCGAGCGCGGTGTTCCAAATGACAGAGCCAAGCGCGGTGTAGAACAGGAACTTCCGCCAGGACATGCGTGAGAAGCCGGCTGGTAGTGAGATGAAAGTCCGGACCACGGGCAGCACCCGGGTGAAAAGCACCATCAACTCGCCCCGAGTCTGGAACCACTTCTCTGCACGCTCGATGTGGCTTGGCTTCAGACGGAAGATGTGTCCATAACGGGCGGCAAGTGGCCGGCCTCCATATCGGCCCACTGAATAGACGATGCTGGCTCCGACCAGGGCCGCCGCCGTAGAGACCAGGATGACGGCCCAGAGGGTCGTGTGGCCCTGCGCGGCAAGGACACCTCCATACGGCACGACGATCTCGCTGGGTATGGGTAGGCAAGCGTTTTCGCCGGTCATAGCGAGGAACACGATGATCAAACCGTGGTTCTGAAGAAGATGAATCAGCCAGGAGCCCATGTGCGGGAATTGTACAGGTCCTAGCAGGAAGGCGTGCCCGGCCTCCCGCCCCGAAGGGTGGCGAGACCGGGCACGAGACTTGCGCTATGCCATTGCGCCGCTCAACAGCCCGGCTATGCCTCCGTCGGCGGTGTGCTCCCGGGGTTCGCGCGATCCGTGGGCGAAGAGCACGGATCGTCGTCGCCATAGACGTTGTAAAGCTTGGGACGACGCTCATTGACGTACAACTGGAAGATATCGGGCCGGTTGTAATGGCCGGCGAAATCATGGCGCAGTTTGGTCGCCACCGCGAGCTCCAGGTTGCAGTCGGCGTAGATGATGCCCTCCTCGGCTCCCATCGGCCCGGCCAGAATGCGCTGTGTGGGCCCCACGATCACCGAGCCTCCGCAGCAGTCCGGATTCCGCAGGAAAGCCTCGCCCTCCGGACCCACCTGGAGCTTCGCGATCATGTCCTCGTCCACGGTCCCGCACGGGGAGATCACGAAGGCTTTGCTCATCTGGGCGAAGGCCTGGGAGTCCACGGCGACGCGGACGCGCATCGGGTCGCCGCTCGTGGGAAAGTGATTGGGCCAACTGCTCACATGAAAGCGAGTGCCCTGCGCGATGAACGCGAAAGCCGCCAACGGATTCGAGTTCTCGCCGCAGATCAGCCCGCTCATCGGTCCAAACTCCGTGGGTATAGCCCGCAGGGTGTCCCCGAAGCCGCCGGTGTGGACCAGGCGCTCGCCCACGGTGGGCATGATCTTCTGATGTTTGCCCAGGTACGTACCGTCGGGGCCGATGAAGAGCTGCGAGTTGTACATGGTGCCCGTCGTATTGGGCTTGCTTCTCGCACACGCCCATCACCACGTAGGCGTCCGCTTCGCGGGCTGCGTCGCACAGCATATCCAGCTGAGGGCCGGGGACTTCCATGGAGTTCTTGAACAGCTCCACGGCCAGCTTGTTCGGCTATGGCGCCCGTGGCGGGATGGTGGTGGTACCAGATGGGATGCGTGGGGATGAACCCTTCCGGGAAAGCGATCACGCGTGCGCCATTGGAGGCGGCTTCTGCGATCAGGCCGCAGGCTTTGGCCACTGAGCCCTCGCGGTCGAGAAACACCGAGGCAGCCTGGACCGCGGCAACTTTCACGATCGGATAGATGTCACCCATAGTCTCTCCTTCGAACTGGATTCGCAGCGTCGGCCGGACCGTGGGCCACGGTCCGGCTCCGCGGCGATTGGACGCCAGACGGCGGTCAGTGAGCGAACTGTGATCGGATGCTGGGCTTTCAGTCGGGCATCGGACCGCGGCCCATACTACCACCTGGTCGGATTCGCCTGCATTTGGGCCCTCAAAACCGACCGCTATGCCGTTCCACCAGGCGAGCCGGATTGAAACGGAGGCTCGGCGCAGCTAACCTAGCACGGAGCCATCCATCATGGACCCATCGAAAGAGGGGCGGATCTAGGTGCGCGATCGAACCCCCGGCAGTGACACCGGGTCGACGAACCTGGCCATGGTCGCCCTCGCCGGCCAGTCTATCTTCCTCGGGGCCAACTGGGTGGTCATGAAGATCGGGCTCCGTTACGCGTCGGTGTGGCCATTCGCGGCCATGAGGACCGGTTTCGGTGCGGTTGCCCTCTTCCTTCTGGTTCTCGCGTTGCGGCGCCCTCTGCGCCCCAGACAAGTACCCCTCACCATCCTGCTGGGGCTGCTGCAGACGACCGCCCAGATCGGGTTGCTTATGTGGGCTCTCGAGAGCGGGTCGGCGGGGAGGACATCGGCGCTTGTCTACACTATGCCGTTCTGGGCTTTGCTCTTCGCGCGAGTGTTCCTTGGTGAGCGGCTCAAGCGGGTCCAGTGGCTGGCCGTCTGTCTGGCCGTGGTCGGCCTCGTGGCGATACTCGATCCGGTCAACTTGAAGGGTTCGCTGGCGAGCAAGCTGATGGCGGTGGGCGCGGGCCTCGCGTGGGCTGCGAGCACCGTGGTGGCAAAAAGGATACGTAGCAACGGTCCCGTCGATGTCCTCAACCTGACCGCGTGGCAGATGCTGTTCGGCGCTATCCCCATAGTCGTCATCGCTCTGGTCCACCCTTCGCAGGGGATCGTCTGGGCGCCGGCTTTCGTAGCCGCGCTCGTGTACAACGTCTTGCTCGCGACGGCAGTAGCCTGGTTTCTATGGCTGTACGTGCTGCAGGTGCTTCCCGCTGGCATCGCCGGGTTGGGGACCCTCGCAGCCCCCGTTATCGGTGTCGTGTCCTCCTGGCTTCTGCTCAAGGAACACGTGGGGATCTACGAGGCGATCGGCATCCTGCTGATCTTGGCCGCTTTGCTCGTGCTCACTCTCATAGGGTTGACCGCGCGGCGGCAGGTGCAGGCGGTGGGATTGGCCGCCAGGGGCGCTTCAGCCGGCGGATCGACTGTCCCGAGGTAGCCTCTCTAGCGCAGGACGGTCGAAGAGCCGGACCGAGGCCGCGTCCCTTACATCCCCAGGAGCGTGGACACGGTCACCAGTTGGTAACCCTCTTTCCTCAGCCGCTTGATGATGCCGGGTAGAGCCTCTGCTGTGTGCGGAGCGGCCACATGCATCAGAACGATGGCGCCATTGTGGATGTTGCCCATCACGTTGTCGGTGATCTGTGCGGCTGTATGACCCCGCCAGTCGTTCGTGTCGATGTCCCACAGCACGACATACTTGAACCCCTTCTCGCCGGCGACCTCCGCCGTCTTTTGATCGATGAAGCCGCCAGGCGGGCGGAACAGCGGGATCGTGGGGGCGCCGGTGAGCGCGTGGTAATGATCGGTGCCGTTGCCGATCTCGATGCGAAGGGCTCTCTTGGAGAGCTTGACGCAGTTGGCATGGCTCCGAGTGTGATCCCCGACCTCGAATCCGCCTTTGGCGATCGCTCGGGCAAGATCTGGTCCCGTGTCGATGTAGTGACCGATGACAAAGAAGGTAGCCGGAACCTTGTATTCCTCGAGCACCTCGAGCGTCTTGTAAGCGGTGGCTTTCTGGTAATTGTCGTCGAAGGTGAGGGCGACCATCTTCTTGTCCGCGGGACCGTGCCGCACCACCTTCGCCGCGGGCAGGCTGGGCCAAGTGGTGCTGCTCCCTGTCCCACCTACAGAACTGCTGGTGCCTGAAGATAACGTGGTGCTCGAGAGCAAGCCGGTCGTCGTGGTCTCGAGCGATCCACCTCCGATCGCGGTCGAGCCGGTGTTCGACGCCGCTGTGGTGCAGGAAACAAGCACTACTGAAAGCATCGCCGCCACGAGCACGAGGGCAGCCAGGACTGCGCGCCTGGATTCTGACGATCTAGTTCCGCTCACCGGCCACAGTCCCCTCTCGCTGCCCCCCCGTGATCCACGGAAGGGTTCTGCACAGATCTCTGCTTCTCATTGATGACCGTTCGACCGGGAGCCTCGAGCTCCTGGTTCCCCCGGGTTCCGGTCGCCGGTCCGAGGTGGGCCCTCCCCGGTCGTGTTTTCACTGCAGGTAATTGGTGAGCTTGACACCGTTCTCCTCGAGCATCCGGCGAGCAACAGGGGAGAGGAGGGCGCCGAGATCACGCGGGTTGGGGCCCAGGCCCGCGCTCTCTTCGCGCAGCGACGGATGGCAGAAGAGCTCCGAAGTGCCCGGCGTGAGACGGCCCGACAGCCGCGCCAGATACTCCTCGCTTATGCGGCCGGTCTGCATGAGCCCGTAGACCCGGTCGGCCACCGGGAGCGGCGAGCGGCGGAGCAGGCGAGCACACCAACCTTGCAGCACGGAGAAGGTGATCTTCCAACCAAGCTTCAGCCACAGGTTGCGCCGGTCGACGCGCAGGCTGAACAACAGTCTGTCCGCCACGTTCAGGCGGACGGCCCGGGCGCCTTGTGCTCGCGCACCAGGAAGCAGGAGTCTGAACACCGTGGGGTGGAGGTGCATATGGTGGTGCCCATCAACGTGCGACAGCATCAGTCCCGTGGCGCGGAACAATTGGAACTGGGCCTCTATCTCGCGACGGAGCTCGCTTCGAGCGGACGGTAGGAAGAAATAGCGCATTCCGGACACCCAGGCTCGTCTTGAAAAGCGACCCGACGCATCCACAAGGTGAGGTATCTCCTCCGGAAGCAGCGCCGCCCGGCCGCCGAGCACCACGAGATGAAGACCAACGGCGAGCCCAGGGTTGTCCCGGGCAGCCTCCACAGCCTCCGCCGCGCAGTCGGCGGCGACCATCAAACTCGCGCTGGTCACGATCCCTTCGCGGAAAGCCTTGACCACCGCGGCATTTATGGCTGCCGTGCGCCCGAAATCGTCGGCGTTGACGATCAACCTGATTTCCTTATGCATCTCAAACACTGGCAGCGACTCCTCTGATGCCGGGAGTTTGCGAAGCCGGGCTTGGGGCTCCACAATATGGATTGAATTCCAGCTCTTTCTGGAACGACCTCTCCACGCGCCTAAGGATAACCGCCGGGCGGGAAAGAGAAGGCAGATTGTGATCACCGCCGACGGCGAGACCGGATCTCCGGAAACGGTGACCGGGAAACCTTGCCGCACTCCCGCTGGATATGCGAAGTGCGAGGAATCGGGAACCTTGAACTTTCGCGATTTCCACCTGGACGATTACGATAAGGTGCTCGAGTTGTGGGACGAAGCCGGGTTGCCCTTCCGTCCGCTCGGTCGCGACGCAAGGGCCAAAGTGGCCGCCGAATTGGGGAACGACACAGCGGTGTTCATCGTGGCTGAGGAGCAGGGAAGGCTGGTGGGGGTGGTCTTCGGCACACACGACGGCCGCAAAGGCTGGATCAACCGGCTTGCCGTGGCGCCGTCGTTCCAGCACCGGGGCATCGCCGCCAGGTTGGTCGCCGAGGTCGAGGCGCGGCTCGAGGCCAGGGGGCTAGAGGTGGTTGCGGCCTTGATCGAGGATGGGCACGAGGGGTCCATGCACTTCTTCGAGAGACTGGGGTATGCCTTCCACCATGACATCCACTATTTCAGCAAGATGAAGACCCCGGATAGCTGATGCAGCCGCCACGGTTTCCGGCCATAGGCCCGGATGGCTGACGCAGCCACCTGGGTTTCCAGGTACGAGCGCGAACAACGACCCTGCAGATCCACGCGGAGGCGCGAGGAAGGCCGCGAATGCGGCGCCGCGCCTTGGTGGAGCCCCCTCGCCTACTCCTTGGGTCGCGATGTGTGGTGAATGTCCACGCGCCCTGCGCCGCCAAAGGGTCGGGACGGCTTGCCCACGGTGGTCATGTAGAGAACACTTTCTGATTCCCCATCCAATTCGAGCAGCACGTTGGCTTCGTCGTCGAAATAGGCGGCCACCGGACAACTGCCCAGGCCGAGGGACACTGCCGCCAGCGACACGTGTGCCGCGATGTGGCCCGCGTCCAGGTAGAAGTAGCGATATGCACGGTCGCGGTACTTCCAGACGCTTCTTTCGAAGACCGCGGTCCACACGAAGACCACGGCGGCCTTGGCGCACATCCGCTGGTCCAGGGCGGCCGCGGCGATCGCATCGCCAAGATCTCCCACCCTGAGCTGCTCGAGGCTATGGCTGCCCTCGACGATGGGGCGCTCCAGGATGTCGACACCGGCGACCCGGTAGTGGTAAAGACCCGGGTCGAGTCCGTCCACCCGGTTGACCACCAGATACGTCTCGACGGGGTACAGTGCGCCGGCCGACGGCGCGGCGCGATAGAAGTCTTGGCCGAAGCTGGCCGTCACTCCATTGCCCGCCCATAACAGCCGGGAGAGTTCCAGCAGGGTCATGGGCGTGGCGGCGTAAGAACGCACACTGCGCCTGGCCGCGATGGACTTCCACAGGTCCAGATCGGCTTCTGCGGGCGGGCTAGGCTTCGGAAGAGTGATGACCGGAGCGTAGGGATAGAACTTGTACGCGGCAGGCTTGCTGCGCCAGTCGAGTTCGCGATCCTCCAAAGTCTGCCGGTGATAGGCCGTCCTCGTCTGGAAAGCCCGTCCTGGGTGCTCGAGCATATGCGTACTACCTCCCGCCGTCCGCCGTCAAGATGATAGCCTGGATGGCCACGTTCTGAAGCGTGGCCTTATTGACTTGAGTCCAAGTTCCCACATGAGCAAAACTCCCGCAAGTCGGCCCGACCACCTCACCGGTCCCGATGGCGCTGCCGCCAACGCGCGCACGCGCTGGTTTCAGCTCGGCATCGTCTGTGTGGCGAGCTTCGTCGTCTGGTCCGGGTTCGGAGCTATCCTGCCCTACCTTCCGGTGTTTCTCAAGGAGCAGGCTCACGCCTCCATATGGTTGATCGGGGTCGTCGCCTCGGCCTACTACGTGGGTACGTTCTCCTTCTCGGCCTTGCTCGGGAGGCTCAGCGACCGCGTGGGAAGAAAGCCCATGATCGTGGTCGGGGTGTCTTTCTACGCGGTGGCGACGATTCTCTTCATAACCACGACTCATCCGGGTTGGTTCATCTTGTTTCGGTTGCTTGAAGGCGTAGGGACCGCCGCGGTCAGCCCGGCAAGTCAGGCGCTCGTCGCGGAATTGAGCACCGAAGAGACCCGAAGCCGAGCCTATGGCTGGCTCGCCTCCGCCCAGTTCGGCGGATTGGTAGCCGGCCCGGTACTGGCGTGGCCGCTCTACAGCCTCGGTGGGGGGCAGGGAAAGTGGGCGTTCTACGCGATCTTCATCTTCGGCAGCGCCCTCTCTGCCCTCACGGCGGTCGCCCTTGCGATCGCGGTGAAGGAACCCGAGCAATTCCGCCATCGCAGGCTGGACAAGCTCAAACATCCTCCGTACCGCGTCCTGATCACCCCGGCAGTCGTGGCCTTTCTCGTGATCGCGGCCACGGGACAGTTCGCGATGGGGGTGTTCGAGGTGCTGTGGAGTCTGTGGCTCCGCCATCTGGGTGCGTCGGTCCGCTTCGTAGGGATGACGTGGATCGCCTTCAGCGTCCCCATGCTTTTCTCCTGGGTGGGTGGGTACATGGCGGACCGGCACAGCCGATGGACGCTCATGTTCTCGGGATACGTTATCTCTGCGTTCGCTTGGATGAGCTATGGCGTCACGCGAAATCTCACCTTGTTCGTAATCATCAACGTGATCGAGGGGTTCGCAGTGGCCTGGTCGTATCCGTCCAAGCAGTCGTTCCTGGTAGCCGTAGTGCCGAATCGGTGGCTAGGGAGCATCCAGGGCTTGGAGCAGAGTTCGATGCAGGTAGCCGCCCTGATAGGGACGCTGATAGCGCCCATTCTGTACCAGAAGATCTCGGGTCTGGTGATCAGCATCGCGGGAGTGATCTCGCTTGCGGGGCTCATCTACGCCGCTCCCATCCTGCGTAGGGAGTATCTGCGCTTGACCCGCGAGTCCACAAAACCCGTCCCGAGCACACAGGATGTTCGCAAATAGCGACTTTAGGGGTAGTCCAGAGTAGTGGGATTGCACATCTGCGCTATTCAACAAACGCAGAGGCTACGTATAATCTGCCTATGATCGCTACCAACCATCCAGCGGACGATCGCCGACGCAGGGAGAGGCGGAAGCGCCGGCCGGTATTCGTGCTGCGCGAACGCAGGACGGGGTTCGACAGGCGCGATGTTGCAGTTGCCGGCCCGTTCGGCAATTCTCTCGAGCACAGTCTGGTGTGGTTGCGGGACAAGCCCGGCACGCTGGCCATCCTACTTGTCGTGGTGAATTTTCTGAATCTTGCCGATTTCGCTCTGACCATGAACGCGTTGTCACTTGGGGGCTACGAAGTGAACCCGGTTATGCGCACGCTGTTCGTTTCGAGCCCCTTGCTGGCCGGGTTGGTGAAAGTGACCCTCATCATCACGGCCACGCTGCTTGTGTGGCGATTCCGCAAATATCGGCGGACGTTGATCGCTGCGATGCTCATAGCAGCTGTCTTTGCGGCGGTGCTCTTCTACCACATCTACGGGCTGACGGTTATCGGCTAGCGCGTACGCAGGCCGGGCGGCAACTCAGCTGGCGCCTGATCTCCAGGACGCCTGCCTGGCCGATGCGGCTGCCGTGACGGGCGACGCCTGCGCATCACGGTCCTCGGCGAGCAGTAGCGACCGCAATCCGTCATCGGCTTCGAGAAGCGAGACGAGAGCGTCCACGATGGCCGGGTCGAACTGGCCGCCGGAGCAGCGCTGCAGCTCATGGGTGGCTTCGACGTGAGTCCGGCCGGAACGGTAGGGGCGGTCGGAGCGGATGGCGTGGTAGGCGTCGGCGGCGGCGATGATCCGCGCGCCCATGGGGATGTTGTTGCCGCGCAGCCGCTGTGGGTATCCCGTGCCGTCGAAGTGCTCTTGGTGATGCAGTACAAGCGGCATGAGATCGTGTAGCTCGGGTGCTTGCTCAATGATCCGTTTGCCCAGTACAGGGTGCTGGCGGATGCTCTTCCACTCTTCCGGCGTGAGGCTGCCTTCCTTCGTGAGGATGGCGTCCGGAACGCCGATCTTGCCCACATCGTGGAGGAGTGCCCCGTCTTTGATGCGGGCCACATCCGCGGTGGGTAGGCCGATGGCCCGAGCGATGGCGGCCGACAGCTCGGAGACGAGCCGGGAGTGGTTTTGCGTGTAACGATCGCGGATATCGACGGCGGCGGCGAGGCTGCGGACCACGGCGCCGCGGCCCGAGCGGGGGAGAGAGACCACGTTGTCCGGAGCGTCCCGGCCCGGAAGTTCCCGGGAGAGCTGTACCTGGTTCCCCCCGAGTTGTTTCGCGAAGTCCAACGCCCTTTGCGCTGCTTCGACAAGCTCCGGGGCAGAAGCTCCGTCCTGGGGATAAGAACAAACCCCCACGCTGACGGTCAACCGGACCTCGGTGCCGTCGGGAGTGGTGAACACCCAGGCGGCTACGTTCTGGCGAACTCTCTCGGTGACCTCGCGGCCGCCTTTCTCGAATGTGTGCGGCAGGATGATCGCGAACTGATCACCGCCAAAACGGGCGACGAGGTCGATCTCGCGGACCTGGGAGCAAAGCCTACGGGCTAACTCTATGAGGATACGGTCGCCCGTGCGGTGGCCATGACGATTGTTCACCGGATGGAATCCGTCGAGGTCGAGCAGCGCAAGCATGAACGAGTCTCCAAAACGGTAGGCGCGCTCGCATTCATGGGCGAGTCGATCCTGGAATACCCGGTGGCTGGCCACTCGCGTGAGGGCGTCCACCGTAGCAGTGTCAAGGATCTCGGCCGTGTTCGCGGACTGATCCTTGCGAAGAGTCATGGAGCCGGCGAAAAAAGCCCCGGAGGCCAGAAGCAATACCACCTGTTCGCCAGGCAGGGCAGCCAGGGGTTCTCGCGAATGTGTCAGCAGGAGGACTACCGAGAGGACGGTGAGGAGCACCGCGGTGACAAGGTACAACATGCGGCTGCGCCCCCTTGGTCGCCCGGCGCGCGCGGTAACCACCACGCTGGCGACAAGGAACCCGGCCGCGACGGCGGCCAGTCCCACATGCGATAGGGTCGACAGGCTGAAGTTCGTTCTCCTTTCTCCTCAGGGTTGATTTTTCGACAGGTCACAGACGTCTCCTGCGAGGAAAAGCGGGGGCTGGAGGTGTGCATGAAGCGGAAGCAGCAGACAGGGGCGATATGGACCCGCGTGGCAGTGCTGGTCTGGTGTCTTCTTCTGGTTGGCTTCGCATTTGCGGCGAGTGGTTGCTCCCTCGGGAGCCAGCAGGTGTCCTCGACCACGACGACGAGTCCGCACAAGCCTCCTTCGACCTCCACCACCAGCTCATCGACCACCGAGCAGTCCACGACGACTTCGTCGCGCCCTGCGACCACGGCCAAGCCGACGAGCACCACACTGGCGTTGACCCCCGGGAAGGAGTACGAGAGGATCCCCACCAGCGAGAAAGTAGTGGCCCTGACGTTCGATGCGGCCTACGATCCCTCGCCTCTTCCGGCGATCCTGAGCGCGCTCGACAAGGCTGGGGCGAAAGGGACCTTCTTTCTCACCGGGGAATTCTTGCGGGACTTTCCTAGGTCCGTAGCCCAGATCGTCGCGGCTGGTTTCCCGATCGGGAACCATTCCTACACACACCCGGATTTCACCAAACTTACCGACGCGCAGATGCGCTCTCAACTGAGTAAGACGGCATCGGCGATCGTCAAAGCCGGTGCTGAGGACCCGAAGCCGCTCTTCAGGCCGCCGTATGGGGCAAGGAACAAACATGTCCTGGCGGTCCTGCGGAGCGCTGGTTACGTCAGTGTCTACTGGACCATCGATACCCTCGACTGGGAAACCACCCGCACGCCCGCGCAGATCGAACACGCGGTGCTCAGCAAGCTCAAGCCCGGGGCTATCGTCCTGATGCACGTGGGCAGTAAGCAGACGGCCAGCATCCTGCCTACACTCCTCGAGGAGATCAAAGCCCAGGGCTACTCGTTCGTGACCCTACGGGAGGCGCTGCCTTCCTCCGTGAAGTAGGGCGGCTTGTTCCACGAATAGCGTTGCTCCAACCGCGCGCGAGTCCACGATGTGGCTCCTCGCGCATTGGGGACAGGGAGTCATCGGCAGAGCAAAGAGGCCGCCCGGCGTACGGGGCGGCCTCTTTGCAAAGTCGAAATCGAAGGTGCTCCGCGAACGAGCGCGGTGCGCTCATTCGATGCTGATGGCACCCTCCGGGCACTCATCTGCCGCTTCCTCGCAGCAGCCGGCTTCTTCGCACGCGTTCGGGTCGATCACATGAGCTTGACCGTCGTCACCGACCTCGAAGACGTCCGGACATATGTCTTCGCAGATGCCACAACCGGTGCACAGATCGGGATCGACCTTGGGAACACCCATGATTATTCCTCCTTTACGGCTTACGGGCGTGGCCAATATAAGCAAAGCCAGGAGCCTAGTTCAAGCCTAAATCCTGCAGTCGTTGGCCATACGTTTCTCCAGTTCCGCAAGCGCCTTCGTCCTAACCTCCTGAAAGAGGGCCGGCAGCGAATTGTCGACCAGGCTCGTGTAGCTCGGACCGGGGTCTTCAAGCAGGAGCCTGGGCGGGTCGCCACCCAGCTCGCGCGAGTGTTGCCGCCAGCTCTCGGGCAATTCTGCATCTTGCACCGGGCGCCCTAGCACTGTGCCGAAGAAGGCCGTCCAGGCTCGCGGGGTGATGTCCGCGGGATCGTATCCTCCTCCTCCGACGATGAGCCAACGCCCTTCGCAGCATTCGTGCGCCAGGTCGTGCAGAGCCTGGGCGATCCTCGGGTAGACCATAAGGGTGGCCGTCATGTGTGTGAGCGGGTCGGTGTGATGCGCGTCACAACCCGTTTGGGTGACGAGGATGTCTGGACGGAAAAGGCGGACCGCCGGCTCTACAACCTGGGCGATAGCCTCGAGAAGAGCGGTATCGCCGGCCAGGGCCGGCAGTGGCACGTTGACACAGGTGCCTCTACCGTCGCCTTCCCCGATCTCGTCGACGCTTCCGGTGCCTGGAAACAGAAAACGACCGGATTCGTGGATCGAGATGGTAAGCACGCGGGGATCTGAAAAGAAGGCGGCCTGGACCCCGTCTCCATGGTGCGCGTCGATATCGACGTAGGCCACCCGATGCCCGGCCTCGATGGCCATCGCGATGGCGGCCGCGCAATCGTTGAAGACGCAGAACCCCGAAGCGAGGGACCTCATGGCGTGGTGCAGGCCACCGGCCGGGTTGTACGCGTGCGCGGCCGTTCCGGCGATGATGGCTTCCATGGCCTGGACGGAAGCTCCGGTGTAGAGAGCCGGTCCGTCGTGGATGTCGGGGAAGAGCGGATTGTCGCCCGTGTCCAGTCCATAAAGGGCCAGGTTCACGGATGGCCTTTCGCCCCGGGCGATGCCTTGGGCCAGTTCAACAGCCTGGACATATTGATACGAGTGCACCAGGAGCAGCTCAGACAGGGTGGCGGGCCGGGGGGTCTCCAGGTGGACTCCCGGATCGTCGATCCACCCGAGGCTGTCCAGGAGCTCCACTGTGAGCTCGTGGCGGGCGGGCTGAAGGGGGTGGTCCAGGCCGAAGTCATACGAGGCAAGTTCCGGTCCGTAGATGATCGTGACTTGCTCTTTTGCATGTTCGGATTGCGCGCACCCGGCCAAGCAGGACCTCCTCCTGAATCTAAGTTGGGCCTGGCGGTCCTGGTAGAATACCAGCGCTGCAGGGCAGGCGATAGGGCGCCGGCAATGTGATCACGGGAGCGACAAAGTGACTGTTGAGAGGGCCGGTATCGTGCCCAGGGTCCGCGAATTGGTTCTTCGTGAGGCTCTGTTCTCCACCGTGGATCTGGCTTTGCTCATGCTGTCCGGCGGGCAGGACTCCCTCACTCTTCTGGAGATGCTCGGTCGGCGGCTTCTGGGCAAAGCCGGGCCCGCAAACCTTCAAGCGCTTCACGTCAACCACCATCTGCGCGGTGAAGAGAGCGACACCGACGAACGCCTCGTTCGCGAGCATTGCAGTCGTTTGGAAATAAGGCTTACCGTAGCCGACCGTCCCATCGCCAAGGGGACGGGGAATCTCATGGAATGCGCACGCGAGGCCCGCCGAAGCGCGGCTCTCGATGTGGCCCGGGAAGTAGGGGCGGAAAGGATCGTCCTAGGGCATACGTTGGACGACCAGGTGGAAACCATGCTGTACCGCCTGGGCCGGTACGGAGGATTGGCGGCATTTCGCGGCATGAAAGCCTGCGATCCGCCCTGGGTGCGCCCGCTTCTCACGTGTCGCCGAGCCGAGACCGCGGATTTCTGTGTCGCCCGGGGCCTCGTCTACGCCGTGGATAGGGGCAACGCGCACCCCGGCTATTCGAGAACGGGCGTCCGCGAGCGAGTGCTCCCAGCCTGGGAGGCCGTCCTGCCTGGGTGTGTCGAAGCTGCCGGGCGGGCCGCCGAAGTAGCCGGGGAGATGGAGGAGCTGTCCCGCTGGGTGCTGGGGCAGATCAGCTCTGGCCAGGCAGCCGGCCCCGGGTTGTCGGCCGGGGGCACCACCGGATCTGCGCCGAGGTTCCCGGCGACGAGCGCCGCGGAAGACCGATTCGCCGTCGGCCAACTGGTCTCACTCCCGCCCTCGGTGAGAAGGCTCGTGGTTTTCGACGCCTTGGAGTGTCTCGACGGCGTCGAGGCCTCGAGGGCGCTGGTTCTTGGCATCGAGCGGTTGCTGAGTTCGGGCGGATCGGCCGATCTGCACCTGGGGGGCGGTTGGCTCGCGCACAAGGAGTATGACGACTTGCGGTTCGAGCGAACCGATCCCGAGAACCGGCCGGGGCAAGCGAGGGCGGGCACCCGGCCCGCGCCGGCCCAGGCCCCACTGTCGGCTGTTCCGCTCGCCGTGCCGGGCGAAGTGGAGTGGGAGGGTAGCGCGATCCGTGCCGAATGGGTGGAGTCTTTCGCCGCTCCTGATCCGGGGCGCGAGGCATACTTGGACGGCGCAGTGCTTGGGACCGACCTCACCGTGCGCGGGCCGCGGCCCGGCGACCGGATGCGCCCGCTGGGATCCGCCGGCAGCCGGAAACTGCAGGACATCCTCGTCGACCTCAAAGTGCCCGCGCGGCTCCGCCCGCGGGTGCCGCTCGTCCTGGCGGGGGATCGCATCATGTGGGTCGGTGGAATGGTGGTGGCCGAGGAAGGTAGAATATGTCGCGAGACCACGCGGGTGGTGCGTCTCAGTCTACGAAGGGCGGGCGAAGGCCTTACGTGAGGCGCACGCCCGGACGCGTCTTTGCTCGGCGGGGCCGAGTGCGAAACGGAGCGGAGAGAGTGGCGAATTGAGGGTCCTCATTCCCAAGGAGGAACTGCAGGCGAGAGTAGACGCGCTTGCCGGGCAGATCACGGCCGACTATAGCGAAAAATGCCCGATCCTAGTCTGCGTGCTCAAGGGAGCCATCTTCTTCATGGCGGATCTCGCTCGCCGTTTGTCGTTCGAGCTGGAGATGGAGTTCATGGCCGTGTCCAGCTATGGCCAGTCCACCGAGAGCTCAGGCGTGGTAAGGATCCTCAAGGACCTCGACACAGATATCGAAGGGCGCCACATCGTGATAGTCGAAGACATCATCGATTCTGGCCTCACGCTGCAGTACCTTACGAACAACCTGGTCTCTCGCGGCCCGGCGAGCCTGGAGATCGTCACTCTGCTGAGCAAGCCCAGCCGGCGCCAGGCCGAGCTCGAGTGCCGCTACACCGGGTTCGAGATCGAGAACGAGTTCGTTGTGGGCTACGGGTTGGACTATGCGGAGCAGTATCGCAACCTGCCGTTCATCGGGGTCATCGACGAGGCTGTCTAAGCTGCTTCCGATCAAGGTGCGGAGGCTCTTGCGCCCGGCTCTGGACGCCTTTGCTGTGCGTCCCTGACGGTTCGGAAACACCGCCCTGTGGTAGTATTCCTTAGCTTATTAGAACGATTTTTGGAGCCGTGGTGAGTAGGTTCTTCAAAAGCGCCGCCTTCCCCATACTTCTGGTGATATTGCTGGCCTTCTTCGTCCAGAACCTCTTCTATGGTTCGAAGGCGACAACGGAGCCCACCTTCAACGACTTTCAGACAGCCGTGCAGAACCAGAACGTGGCGAACGTGGTGGTAAAGACTCGCGACCTCGTGGTCACGGGCAATTTCAAGGACGGCAAGCAACAGAAGTTCCAGATAGGGTTCACGCAGGGCTACGACATGCAGTCGTACCTGCTCAACAACCATGTCTCGTTCACCACAGACATCCAGAAAACCTCGGTGTGGTGGTCCCTATTGGGGACCTTTGCGCCCATTTTGATCATGATCATCTTCTTCGTCTTCCTGATGAACCAGATGCAGGGCGGCGGGAACAAGGTGATGAGCTTCGGCAAGTCCCGAGCCAAGCGCTTGAGCGTGGATCAGCCCAAGATCACCTTCAAAGACGTGGCCGGGGTGGATGAGGCGGTCGAAGAACTGGGAGAGATCAAGGAATTCCTTGAAAACCCCAAACGTTTCCAAAGTCTGGGCGCTCGCATCCCCAAAGGCGTGCTCCTCTTCGGCCCTCCGGGCACCGGCAAGACCTTGCTGGCCCGAGCGGTGGCCGGAGAGGCCGGGGTGCCGTTCTTCAGCATCTCCGGTTCGGACTTCGTGGAGATGTTCGTGGGCGTGGGCGCCAGCCGGGTCCGCGACCTCTTCGACCAGGCGAAGCAGAACCAGCCGTGCATCATCTTCATCGACGAGATCGACGCCGTCGGCCGCCACCGTGGCGCCGGCCTGGGCGGCGGGCACGACGAGCGCGAGCAGACCCTCAACCAACTCCTGGTCGAGATGGACGGCTTCGAGGCCAACGAGAGCATCATCATCATGGCTGCCACCAACCGGCCGGACATCCTCGACCCGGCGCTGCTGCGCCCGGGTCGTTTCGACCGCCAGATCGTCGTCGACCGGCCCGACCGCGAGGGCCGCAGAGCCATCCTCGACGTGCACGCGCGCGGCAAACCGCTCGCTCCCGGTGTGGACGTGGACGTGCTGGCAGCTCAGACCCCCGGCTTCACCGGGCGCCGACCTGGCGAACCTGGTGAACGAGGGGCGCTGCTTGCCGCCCGCCGGCGCAAGCGCCTCATCGAGATGGAAGAGTTCGAAGAAGCAGTGCTGCGGGTCATCGCCGGCCCGGAGAAGAAGTCGCGCATCCTCTCCGACGAGGAGAAGCTCATCACGGCGTACCACGAGACCGGTCACGCACTGGTGGCCCACTACCTGCCGAACGCCGACCCCGTGCACAAGATCTCCATCATCAGCCGCGGCCAGGCGCTGGGCTACACCATCACGCTGCCCACGGAAGACAAGTTCATGGTCAAGAAGAAGGAGATCCTCGACAAGCTTTCGCACATGCTGGCCGGCCGGGTGGCGGAGGAGATCCGCTTCGACGACATCACCACGGGTGCGTCCAACGACCTGCAACGAGCCACTGAGACCGCGCGACGCATGACTACGCAGTACGGCATGAGCGAGAGCCTGGGTCCGCTTGACGTTCGGCCACGATCCGGCTCAGCCGTTCGTGGGCCGCGACTACGGCATGGGCCAGGAATACTCGGACGAGACCGCGCAGAAGATCGACGCGGAGATCCGCCGGGTTATCGACGAAGCCTACGACACCGCCCATCGCATCCTCGAGGAGCACCGGGACGAACTGGACATGGTCTCCGCGCTGTTGATGGAGAAAGAGACCATCGACCGCGAGGAGTTCGAGGCGCTGCTGTCAGGAGTGGAGCCCGAGGAGGTCTTCAGGCTCAGGGACGAGGCGCGGGTTCGCAAGGCAGCCGAAAGCAAGCGCGTCCAGCGCCAGCGCAGGCCACGGGAGCAGGAGATCATGGAGCCCGACGGTCGCGGAGTCATAACCGGGGGCGTCACGCCCATGGCTTCTGCCCGCGAAGAATAGCTGTCAGGGGTCCCCGGTGGACAGCGCGAAGATCGAGCAGGGAGTACGCCTGATCCTAGAAGGCATCGGCGAGAATGCCGACCGCGACGGACTCAAGGACACTCCCAGGCGAGTGGCCGAGATGTATGAGGACATCATCTCCACCGAGCCGGCCGATCTTGCCTCCATCATCGTGGCCATGCCGTCGGATACCCATCAGGAGATGGTCCTGGTCCGCGATATCGCTTTTCACAGCCTGTGTGAGCATCATCATGCTGCCATTCTTCGGCGTCGTCCACGTGGCGTACATCCCTTCGCGGCACGGCAAGATAACGGGATTGTCGAAGCTGGTGAGACTCGTTCGCACGGTCGCGGCCCGTCTGCAGTTGCAAGAGAGACTCACGAGCACCATAGCCGACACCCTGGTCGAGTCCCTCAATCCTGAGGGAGTACTCGTTCTCATCCAAGCAGAGCATCTTTGTATGTCCATGCGCGGCGTCCGGGCACCCGGCTCGCGGGTGGTCACCTCTGCCGTGCGTGGCATCTTCCGCACCAGTGCTGCCACACGGGCTGAGGTCCTAGCCCTTATCGAGGCTCCGAGTAAGTAGGATCGGAAGCCGGCCATGATCCCCGCCGCTGGCTCTCCGCAGGTTCTTGCTCTCCACGATCTCGACGAGGTCCGGGCTGTGTTAGCCGGCATCCGCGTTTCCTCGGGTGGCTTGGATATCATGCAGCGGAAAGCACTATTCCGGGTGATCCGTGTGACGGGCATCGACGTCCGCGCGGCCAATATCCTGAAGCAGGAGATGCTGTCCCGCGGGGGGGAAGTGGCCACCTCCCGGGAGGTGTACGAGATGGGCGCGCAGACCGCGGATTGCATCGTGATGGGGACGGCCGCGCAGTTCGAGAGACTCTTGCCCAAGCTGAAGGCACAACCGTTCGGATTGCGAGCCCTGGCCGAGTCTCTTCAGACCGCTCTCGGGAACTACGACCGGCCGGTGCCAACCGGCCCCCCCGGTCTCGATCTCAGCGACCCTCCAGTTCTGATGGGTGTGCTCAACATCACGCCGGACTCGTTCTCCGACGGCGGTCTTCATCTCGACCAGGATGAGGCGGTCAGTGCCGGCGTGGCGATGGTGGCCGAAGGCGCGGCCCTCGTGGATGTGGGAGGCGAGTCGACGCGGCCGGGGGCTCCTCCGCTCTCCGCCGCCGACGAGCTCTCGCGGGTGCTGCCTGTGGTGAAGGCTCTCGCGCAACGGCTGCCCGGCCGTGTATCGGTAGACACGTACAAAGCCGTGGTCGCCGCGGAGGCGCTGGAATCAGGGGCCTCGATGATCAATGACGTATCCGCACTTCGCTCGGACCCGGAGATGGTCGCGGTGGTCAGGGACGCCGGATGCCCGGTGATACTCATGCACATGAAGGGCGAGCCGCGGACGATGCAGGAGCGGCCCATCTACGAAGATGTCGTGGCGGAGGTCTACGCGTTCTTCCTCGAGCGCCTCAACTGGGCGGTGGATCAGGGGCTCAAGGAAGAAAACCTTCTCGTGGACCCGGGGATCGGTTTCGGCAAGACGGCCGGTCACAATCTGGAGCTTCTGCGGCATCTGGGCACCTTCCGCTCGCTGGGCCGCCCGCTCGTTCTCGGGACCTCTCGAAAGCGCTTCCTCGGGGAGATACTGGGTCTGGAGGTGCCTGAGGAGCGAGACGAAGCGACGGCCGCTACGTCGGTGATCGCGGCCTGCCAGGGCGCCCATATCCTGCGGGTGCACGATGTGAGTGTCAATCGCGACGCGGTCAAGGTAGTACGCGCCGTGTTCCCGTCCGCAATCAACTAGCCGCCGCGGGGGTCAAGCGTGGACTTCTTCATCCAGCAACTCGAAGTGTACGGCCACCACGGAGTATCGCGTGAGGAGAAGGTTCTCGGACAGCGCCTCTACTTCGATCTTCGGTTGAGCATCGACGACTGCAAGGCCGCCCGTACCGACCGGGTGGAAGATGCGGTCGACTATACGGAGGTGCTCGACTTGGTCGTGGATCTCGCCACTTCGCGGAGTTTCAGCCTACTCGAGGCCATGGCCAACACGGTAGGCGAAGCCATCCTGAGGAAGTTCCCGGTGGACTCCGTGTGGGTGCAGGTGACCAAGCCGCATCCGCCTGTTGCCTGCGCGCTCGCCGCTGTCGGTGCGGCCGTCGAACTTCAGCGCACCGAGCTACCCGGCTGACCGCGATGCCCGCCCCACCGGAACATCCGCCCGCTCCCGGCGCGGATCCCGCGCGGGCATATCTGGGTCTTGGCTCGAACCAGGGCGATTCCAAGGCGCTGCTTGTCCGCGCGGTCCAGGAGCTGGGCGAGCTGCCCGGCACCCGGGTGGTAGCCCAATCCAGCCTGTATGTCGCGGCCCCTGTGGGCGGGCCGGAGCAACCCGATTTCCTCAACATGGTTGTCGCCGTGGACACCACCGTGCCCCCCGTATCCTTGCTCGAAGCCGTGCGTGAACTGGAGGATTCGGCCGGGCGGAGGCGGGAAGAGCGCTGGGGTCCGCGCACTTTGGACGTAGATATCCTCTGGTACCATGCATTCGAGGCCACGGAAGGGCCGCTTCAGGTCCCACATCCGCGTATGGAGGACCGCAGGTTCGTGCTGGAGCCGCTGGCTGAGATCGCGCCGGATCTGGTGTTGCCCTCGGGGCGCACGGCACGTGAAGCTCTTGCGCACGTTCGGGAGCAAGTGGTCACACGGCTATCGGGCGAGATGGTTTCCCGTGATCAAGATTCGCCGGACGATGCTGCGAAGGAGTGAGAGGCGGCATGGACTATTCAGCGCTTCAGGAGGAGATCAGGACCTTAGCCCGCGAGCGGCAGGCGGTGATCCTGGCCCACAACTACCAGCGCCCGGAAGTGCAAGATGTGGCCGATTATCTCGGCGACTCGCTGGGCTTGTCACAGAGGGCTGCCCGGTCGTCGGCTCGGGTCATCGTGTTCTGCGGGGTCGACTTCATGGCGGAGACCGCCGCCATCCTGGCGCCGGAGCGTAAGGTCGTGATCCCCGAACCGAGGGCGGGCTGCCCCATGGCCGCCATGGTGGACGTCGAAGGGCTCCTGGCCCTCAAGGCGCAGTATCCCGGTGCAGCCGTGGTGAGTTACGTGAACACGAGTGCCGCCGTCAAGGCTGTCTCGGACATCTGCTGCACGAGCGCCAACGCCGTTCGGGTGGTGCAGTCCTTCCCCGCGGACCGGGAGATTATCTTCACGCCCGATTGCAATCTTGGCTCCTGGGCGGCAAAGAAGAGCGGCCGCGAGCTGATCCTGTGGCAAGGGTTCTGTCCCACTCACGACCTGATCACGGTGGAAGACGTCGCCAAGGCCAAGGCCGAGCATCCCGGGGCCAAGGTGGTTGTGCACCCAGAGTGCAGACAGGAAGTCTCGGCTATCGCGGACGCCGTCGAAAGTACTTCGGGCATGATCCGCTTTTGCCGGGAGGACCCGGGCCGCGAGTACCTTATCGGGACGGAGTTGGGGATGATCTACCGGCTCTCGAAGGACGTGCCCGGCAAGCAGTTCTATCCCGTCACCGAGGTGAGCGTCTGTCCTAACATGAAACTCACCACACTCGACAAGGTCCTGCGGGCGCTCAAAGCCGAGGCTCCCGTGGTCACCGTGCCGGTGGATGTGCGCGAGCAGGCGCTGCAGGCCGTCCAGAAGATGATCGAGGTGAACCCTTGACGCCCATGCGGCCTTGTCTGGTCTCGCGTGCCGGCGCCGAACTCAGCTACTCGAGCTGCGACGTCCTCATCATCGGCGGGGGTATCGCCGGTCTCACGGCAGCGGTGGGAGCGGCTCGTTCCTGGAATGTGGCCCTCATCACAAAGAGCACGCTGGATGACACGACCACGTTTCTCGCACAGGGTGGCATCGCCGCGGCGCTGGGGCCGTTCGACTCCCCCGAGCTTCACCTGCAGGACACGCTGGAGGCGGGAGCGGGGTTGTGCAACGAGCGGGCGGTCCGTGTGCTCGTGGAGGAGGGACCGGATCGCGTAAGAGAATTGGAGCACCTGGGCACGAATTTCGACCGCCGGGATGGCAAGCTCATCCTGGCTTCGGAGGGGGCACATTCCGTCCCGCGAGTGGTCCACGCTGGAGGCGACGCCACTGGAAGCGTGGTGGCGAGCGCGCTGATGGAGGTGGTGTCGTCGGGAGGCCGGGTGGAGCTCCATGAGAACGAGTTCGTCATCGATCTGCTCATGGACCGCGGTCGCTGCGTGGGCGCGGTGTCTCTGGGGCAAGCCGGCGAACTGACGGTGACGCTCGCCCGGGCCGTGGTCCTCGCGTGTGGAGGCGCGGGCCAGGTCTTCCGCCACACGACCAACCCGGACGTGGCCACCGGGGACGGTCACGCGATGGCGTACCGGGCGGGGGCACTGATGCGCGACATGGAGTTCATGCAGTTCCACCCGACGGCGCTGTACGGCACCGAGAATCCCACTCTGCTGTTGACCGAGGCCCTTCGCGGTGAGGGCGCCTATCTAGTGGACAAGAACGGCGTGAGATTCATGGTGGGAGCGCATCCCCGGGCGGAACTCGCCCCGCGTGATGTCGTTGTGCGTTTCATCAAGCGGGTCATGGACCGAGATGGTATCGACCACGTGTGGTTGGACGCACGACACCTGCCCTGCGATTTCCTCAAAGAACGTTTCCCGACGGTCTTTACCGGGCTAGAGGCGCGGGGTTTCGATCTCTGCACAGAGCTCATCCCGATTGCTCCTGCGTCTCACTACTTCATCGGTGGAGCGATGACGAACGTCTGGGGGCGCACTACTGTGCCCGGCCTTTATGCATGCGGGGAGACGGCGAGCACCGGCATCCACGGGGCCAATCGTCTGGCCTCCAACTCGTTGCTGGAGGGGCTGGTCTTCGGAGAGCGGACTGTGCGCGACGTGAACCGCTACCTGGTGGGGTCTGAACAGGCGGTGCGGAAGGTCAAACTTGAACTGGGCGAAGAACGGCGTGAGGGCAACGACACCGCGACTGTGGCCGAGTGCCGTACAAAGCTGGGCGCCTTGATGATGGATCTCTGCGGGATCGTTCGCGACGAGTCGGGGCTCGAAAAGGCGGGCAGACTCCTCACCGAGATGGCGGCGTCCCTCAGGCCTCCGCGGCTCACGGTGGAGGAGCTCGAGCTGATCAACCTGCATACGGTGGCCACGCATATGGTCGCCTGCGCACTGTGCCGCGAGGAAAGCCGGGGAGTCCATCTGCGGTCCGATTTTCCGGAGCGCGACGACGAGCACTGGCGCCGCCACGTCCTCGTCCGTTTGGACGAAGCGACGGGCCTTCCCGCGGTGTGCCTCGAGAGGATGGTGACGCTGTAGTGACCGAAACGTCCTCGAACCGGAGGGAACGCTCATATCGGAGGGAAGGCTCATGGTAGACCCGGACGGGCTTTCGTTGGTGCGCCGCGCCCTGTCGGAGGACCTTGCAGGCTACGGAGACATCACCTCGGCCTGGACGGTGCCGGCACTCTTGCGCGGGAGAGCAGTCATCACCGCGCGGCAGGACCTCGTCGTCTCGGGCCTTCTTTTGGCGGAGGAAGTGTTGCGCCAAATCGACCCCGCTGCGGGTTTTGTCGCCGCGGCGGAGGATGGCGCCTTAGTCTGCGACGGGGACGTCGTGGCTCGGATCGAGGGCGGGGCGAGGAGCATCCTTTCCGCTGAGCGCACGATGCTGAATTTCCTCACGCATCTTTCAGGTGTGGCCACTCAGGCCCGGCGCTTCGCGGAAGCCGTGGAGGGCACCGGGGCTTTGGTGATCGACACCCGCAAGACCACGCCGGGCCTGCGCCTATGGGAGAAGCGGGCCGTCGTCCACGGCGGCTGCCGGAACCATCGGTTCGGACTTTTCGATCTGGTCCTCATCAAGAACAACCACTTGACCGCGGCCGGGGGTGTCCGGGAAGCCGTCAGGCGGGCGCAGGAGCTGCGGCCGCACTACATCAAGATCGAGGTCGAGGTCGAAAGTGAATCGGACCTTCGGGAAGCCATCGCCTGCGGTGCCGACGTGATCATGCTGGACAACCGGGATCTGAGGGAGCTGGCGCGGCTGGTTCTTGTCGCCCGCGGGCTCAAGCCGGACGTGATGCTCGAGGCCTCGGGGGGGATCCGTCTGGAGACCGTGCGGGCGGTGGCCGAGACCGGCGTGGATCTCATTTCGACTAGCGCGCTGACCATGGGAGCCCCGGCGGCCGATCTGGCCCTCACACTGACTTTGGAGACGTGAGCGGCGGTCGCACCGGGCTTTGGTATAGAGAAAGGGGGAGCGACATGCTGCTGGCAGTCGATGTAGGGAACACCCAGACCACTATCGGGCTGTTCGACGGCCCTGACCTGCGCGCGAGCTGGCGGGTGACGACGGATCGTCGCGGCACCGGCGATGAGATCGCTGTTCTGCTTGAAAGCCTGTTGCGCCTGGATGGTTTCAAGCGAGGCTCGGTGAGCGGCATAGCGGTGTCCTCGGTGGTTCCCCGGCTGAGTGGCGAGTACGCGGCGATGGCCCTCGCCAAATTCGGGGTGGAGGCGTTGGTCGTGGGGCCCGGGGTGAAGACCGGCATGCCCATCCTCACCAATGACCCGCGCCAAGTGGGCCCCGACCTGATCGTCGACGCGGTGGCGGCGTATGAAGCCTACGGCGGTCCGTGCATCGTGGTCGACTTCGGGACTGCGACGACGTTTGCGGCCGTGTCGGCCGCGGGCGAATACCTCGGGCATGCCATCGCTCCCGGTATCGAGATCTCCTTGGACGCTTTGGCCACACGCGCGGCGCGTCTGAACAGGGTAGAGCTGGAGGAGCCGGACAGCGTCATCGGCAAGAATACGGTGCAGGCTATGCAGGCTGGTGCGATCTACGGCTTTGCCGGTCAGGTGGACGGCATAGTCAGGCGGATGCGAAGAGAATTGAACGCGGAGGCGGTGAGCGTCGCTACGGGCGGTCTTGCCCCCCTCATGTTCGGTCACGCTACCACCCTGGACAAGCTGGACCCGCAGCTCACCCTTCGGGGCCTGGAGATCATCCACAGGCTCAACCAGCAGTAGCGGGCGGATGGTCGTCCCGTGCTCCCCACTTGCCGCGTCCTTCGCGATCGGCGCGGTCTGGATACCTAACCGAGTGGTCCTGGCGCCTATGGCCGGACTCACCACCAGCGCCTATCGTCTACATCTTCGGCGGCATGGGGCGGGACTCGTCACCACCGAGATGGTCAGCGCCCACGGGCTGCTCCACGGCAACACCCGCACCGGCCGCTACCTGGACTTCTTCGAGGAGGAGCGGCCGATAGCAGTGCAGCTCTTCGGAGAAACGGCGGACATCATGGCCAGGGCGGCTGAAGTGGTGCTCGCCCGGGCGCAGCTCCCGGACCTCATCGACATCAACATGGGATGTCCGGTGCGCAAAGTGGTTCGCACGGGAGCCGGGGCGGCTTTGATGGCAGACCCCGATCGGGCAACGGCCATCGCGGCCGCCACGGTCAAGGTGGCGGCACGCGCCGGTATCCCGGTGACGGCAAAGATACGCAATTGCCCGGCCGGCGGTACCGCCGGCGTGCTGGAGTTGGCGCAAAGGCTGGAGGCGGCCGGCATCCAAGCTATCGCCGTGCACCCTCGGACCGCGTCTCAGCTTTATCGGGGCGAGCCGGATCACGGAGTGACGGCGGCGGTGGTCGGGGCGGTGACGGTACCGGTCATCGCCTCCGGCAATATCGTCACCGTCGCGGGCGCGCTTCGGGTGCTGGAGGAGACCGGCGCGGCGGCCGTCATGGTGGCGCGCGGCGCGCAGGGTAACCCGTGGCTGGTGGACGACCTGCTGGCCGGCGAGGAGTCGCCACGGCCCCCCCTCGAGGCCGTGGTGGAGGATCTGCGGGAGCTCCTCGATTCGGCGGCGAAGGAGATGGGACCGGTGAGGGCGGCGCGCTGGGCGCGGAAACTGCTCGGTTGGTACCTCCGGCGATCGGGTGTTCCCGTCGCCGTGGTAGAGGACCTGAGGAAGCTGGCCGACACGGTGGCGTTGGACCGCGCGCTTGCGGCGTTGGCCGGGCGGACCCTGCCGGACTGAGGGCGACCATCGGTCGAAAGCACCTATGTTGTTGACAAAGCACCTATGTTGTTGACATCTGAGTACCCCCTGACTATAATGCGCCGCTACTTTGAGGCGCACCTCCGCAACTCGAGGGACGGGGAAGGAAGGTATTCTGGTGTCTCGTAAGGAAGTCATCCTCACTCAAGAGGGTCTCAAACAGCTTCAGGAAGAGGTGGATCACCTCTCCACGGTGAAGCGCGATGAAGTGGCCGAGCGCATACGCTCGGCGCGCGAATTCGGCGACATCAGCGAGAATTCCGAGTATGACGATGCCAAGAACGAGCAGGCCATGCTCGAGCATCGCATCAGCCTTCTCCAGGAGAAGCTGCGCCGGGCGCGGGTCATCAAAGATTCGGAGATCGAGACCGACAAGGTGAGCGTGGGCACCACGGTCACGCTCCGAGACCAGGAGCGAGGAGAGATCCGCATCTATACCCTGGTAGGCTCCGCGGAGGCCGATCCCGCGAAAGCGAAGTTGTCCAACGAATCCCCCGTGGGCCAGGCCATCCTCGGCAAACGCGTGGGGGATACGGTGACGGTCCCGGTGCCGGTAGGCGCCCTCAGGTACGAGATACTTGCCATCGGGAAGATGTCGTAAGTGGATCCAGCCCAGGATAGCTCCGGGGAGAGAGGCGATGCCGAACCCGGTAGCGACCACGTCCCCGAGTGGGAGCGCGAGCGACTGATCAAGGTCGAGCGCCTGCGCGACCAGGGCATCGAGCCGTACGCCCGCAGTTTCGAGCCCCGCACCCGGCTGGGTGAGATCGCCGAGGCCTACGCTCACCTCGAGACGGGGACCAAGGCAGAAGGGAGTCACTACCGGGTGGCCGGGCGCATCATGGCCCGGCGCGAACACGGTAAGGCAGCCTTTCTCGCCTTGCGGGACGGCTGGGACGACCTTCAGGTATACGGCACCTTCGATGCACTGGGCCCGGAATCTTTCGAGCGGCTCACAGACTTGGATGTGGGCGACATCATCGGCTGCGAGGGCCACATCTTCAGGACGCGGCGGGGCGAGCTCACTATCTTCGCGGAATCGTGGGTGCTACTCACGAAATCGCTGCGCCCGCTCCCCGAAAAGTGGCATGGGCTGCAAGACAGGGAGACGCGCTACCGCCAGCGCTACGTGGATCTTATCGCCAATCCCACGGTGGCCTGGCAGCTGCGCGCTCGGGGCAAGCTGGTCTCCGCCATGCGGCGCTATCTCGAGGAGAGAGGCTTCGTGGAAGTGGAGACGCCCATCCTGCAGCCGCTTGCCGGCGGCGCGCTCGCGCGGCCGTTCGTGACTCATCACAATGCGCTTGGACACCGATCTCTATCTTCGCATCGCTCCCGAGCTCTACCTCAAGCGCCTGCTGGTGGGTGGGTTCGACCGGATTTTCGAGATCGGCAAGAATTTCAGGAACGAAGGGATCTCGCTGGTCCACAACCCTGAGTTCACCATGATGGAGCTGTACTGGGCGTACGTGGACTATCACGCCATCATGCAGCTCGTGGAGGAGATGATCCCGGCCATCGCGGAGGAGGTCATCGGCACCACACAGATCGTGATGGGAGAGCACGCCATCGAGCTGAAGCCGCCGTGGCCCCGGCGCACGCTGGATACGCTTCTCCGCGAGTATCTCGGCCTTTCGCTGGTGGAGATTCGGGAAGATCCGGGTAGGGCAAGGCGCGAACTGTCGAAGAGGCACGTGGATGTAGCCGACGGTGACGGGTTTTCTGCCCTGGTGGATACCGCCCTCAAACACCTGGTTTGGCCGAATCTCGTGCAGCCGACGTTTGCTATCGACTACCCGCTGGAGTTGAGCCCGCTTTCCAAGGCCCACCGCGACGATCCCTCATTGGTGGAGCGATTCCAGCCCATCATCGGAGGCCGGGAGATGGGCAACGCCTTCTCCGAGCTCAACGACCCGATGGATCAGCGGAGCCGTTTCGAGGCGCAGGCGATGAACAAGGCGGCCGGAGACGAAGAAGCTCACGTCCTCGACGAAGATTTTCTGCGTGCCTTGGAATATGGCATGCCTCCCGCCGGCGGGCTCGGGATAGGGGTCGACAGGCTGGTGATGCTCCTACTGGGTGTCGACTCACTGCGCGACGTCATCCTTTTTCCCCAGCTGCGCCCCGAACGCTAAGCTCGCCGCCCGGCTCCAGAAGCAGGTTTTCCTCGTCTCCGGGCAGGAGGTCCGAGCCGGAGGCCGAAAGCCCATTATGCTACAATCCAAGAAGCAGTTTTCCGATAAATCCCGGTAAAGAAAGCGCTTGAGGAAGGTCGATGTCTTGCCGGTATGAGGCCCGAAACAGGGCCGTGAATGGGGGAGATACCGGGTGTTTGCTGAAGAGTCACCCGACTGGAATCTCGAATCCGACGGATCCGCCACATGTGAGATGTGTGGGGAGGAGCCGGCCACCGTCCACCTGTTGAAGGTGGAGGGCGGCGCGGTCACTCACACAAGCCTGTGCCCCAGTTGTGCCGAGTCTGTCGCGGAAGAGAACGACGGCTTGGCTCTGGTGTTGGCCGTGCCGTCAGTCTTGCGACGTCTTGGCAACGTTCCCGCGCCCGAGGCCGCGGAAGACAAGCCTGAGGCTGAGAAAGATGGCCTGTGCTGTGGCGTGTGCGGCACCACCCTTTCCGATCTCAAGGAGAGCGGATTGGTGGGGTGCGCAGCTTGCTACGCGGTGTTTGCCGAGTATCTGGAAGTCGCTCTGGCGAGTGCCGAGGAGCAGACGGAACACATGGGCAAAGTGCCGCAAAGAGGGTCCGCCAGCGATACCGTGCGGCACGAGATGCTTCGTCTCCAGCGCATGCTTCGGGAACTGGTGGAGACCGAGCGTTTCGAGGAAGCCGCGAGCGTTCGCGACAAGCTGGCTGAATTGACCGAGAAACTGGCGGAGAACGTCTGATGGCGGCGCCGTCGGTCATGGGATCGGCTGTCGGGCTGTCGCGCAACGACGCCGGCGCGCCTTTCCCGCACATCGAGGATGTCGAGGCTCTGGAAGCGGTGCGCGACCGAGTCGTCCGATGTCTTGAGGAGTCTCACGACGGACCGGCGTGGACCATCTACGATCTGAGCAAGTTGTCGTCGGTAGAGTTCACGCGCTTCGCCGAGAAAGGTCTGATGACGCCGGGCTTTGCCCGCGGCACCGGATTCGGCCGCGGCTTTGCGGTCTACGGCGATGGGGCGGCTTCGTTGGAGATCAACGGCGTCGACCATCTTCAGCTCCTCGCCTACCGGGATGGGGAACATCTGTCCGAGCTGTGGTCTATGCTCAGCGTGCTGGACGATCGTCTAGAGACGGTGGCGAGCTATGCTTTCGATCCGCGCTGGGGGTACCTTACCGCGCGGCCGAGCCAGGCCGGCACCGGGATGAGGGTCTACGCCACGGTCCACGTGCCTGCACTGATGCTCACCGGTCGTCTTGCGGCCGTGGCTCTGGAGCTGCTGGGCCAGGGTTTCGGCATCGCGCCGTTGTGGGGCGGGGCCGGGGGTCTTCTCCAGATCTCCAATCTTGCCCGGCAGGGAAAGCCGGAGGCAGAGATCCTGCAGCAGGTGAACGAGATCTCCAAGGGAATCGTGGAAAAGGAGCGATCAGTCCGCAAGATGCTCTATCGCGAGACGCCGCTCCAGGTGAAAGACCATATCGGACGGGCGCTGGGAGTGCTGCAACAGGCCTGGTCCGTCGCGTTCGTGGAAGCGGTGAGTCTCGTATCGGCGGCGCAGGTGGGCACCGACATGGGCATTGTGGAGGTACCTGGGCTTGTCGGCGAAGGTTGTTTCGAGTTTTTGCGCAGGTTGCAGCCGGCGCATCTGATGATGGAAGAGATGGATTCGAGATCCGGGTGTTTGGAAACCCCCGAGATAGATGAAGTCCGGGCTCGGGTGCTACGGAATACGTTCCTAGGCGCATCGGTCCGGGCATAGGAGTTGAAGTGATGTTTGAGCGTTTCACAGAGCGCGCACGGCAGGTCATCGTTCTGGCTCAGGAAGAGGCGCGGGTCCTGCGGCACAACTACATAGGCACCGAGCATCTGCTTCTTGGTCTTCTCAGGGAGGCCGACGGGGTCGCTGCCCGGGTGCTGGGTACGCTGGAAGTGTCCCTGGAAGAGGTGCGGGGCGAGATCCAGCGGATCGTAGGTGAGGGCGAGCACGAAGCCCAGGGGCAGATCCCCTTCACCCCCCGAGCCAAGAAGGTCCTGGAGTTGGCCCTCCGCGAAGCACTTTCGTTGGGGCACAACTACATCGGCACCGAGCACATACTGCTGGGATTGGTGCGCGAGAGCGAGGGAGTGGCGGCACGCATCCTGAACGACCTGGACGTGGACGCCGATCGCGTGCGCCAGGAGGTCATGCGGGTGCTGGCCGGTCCGGTCAAGCGTCAGCCGCGCGGCGCGGCGGCTCCCGAAGGGCGCGAGCGCAAGAGCTCGAAGGTCCTCGACCAGTTCGGACGCAACCTCACGAAGTACGCGGAAGAGGACAAGCTGGACCCGGTCATCGGCCGCGAGACCGAGATCGAACGGGTCATGCAGATCCTTTCCCGGCGCACGAAGAACAACCCGGTATTGGTCGGCGAGCCCGGCGTGGGCAAGACCGCCGTGGTGGAGGGCCTGGCTCAGCGCATCGCCAAGAACGACGTTCCCGAGCTGCTGAAAGACAAGCAGATCTATACGCTCGACCTGGGTGCTCTGGTGGCCGGGTCGAAGTACCGCGGAGAGTTCGAAGAGCGCCTTAAGAAGGTCATGAAAGAGATATCTGAGCGCGGGGACATCATCCTGTTCATCGACGAGATCCACAACCTGGTGGGTGCGGGTGCGGCAGAAGGCGCCATCGACGCCGCTTCCATTCTGAAGCCGGCGCTCGCTCGCGGCGAGCTTCAGACCATCGGCGCCACCACGCTCGATGAGTACCGGAAACACCTGGCGCGCGACGCCGCGCTCGAGCGGCGGTTCCAGCAGATCCTCGTGAAGGAGCCCAGCGTTCAGGAGACCGAGAAGATCCTCGCCGGGCTGCGGGAGCGGTACGAGGCGCACCACCGCGTGCGGATCACCGACGAGGCTCTCGAGGCGGCAGCCTACCTGGCGGACCGGTATATCAGCGACCGCTTCCTCCCCGACAAGGCCGTCGATCTCATCGATGAGGCCGCGTCACGGAAGCGCATCCAGAACATGTGCGCCTCCCCCGACCTGAAAGAGGTGGAGGACGCCATCCTAGAGGTGCGCCGGGAGAAGGAAGCCGCAATCGAGATACAGGACTTCGAAAAAGCCGCCAACCTTCGCGACCGGGAGCGCCGCCTTCTGGGCCAGCGCCGGGAGTTGGAAGAGAAGTGGCGTGAGTCCGACCAAGCCGCCGAGATCTCCATCGGGGAGGACGAGATAGCCG
This sequence comes from uncultured Thermoleophilia bacterium, assembly GCA_963772095.1. Lineage (GTDB taxonomy): Bacteria > Actinomycetota > Thermoleophilia > RBG-16-64-13 > RBG-16-64-13 > Chersky-299. The sequence goes on along the minus strand of CAVYVU010000016.1, from coordinate 162,063 downwards.
AGGTGACGGCCATGTGGACCGGCATCCCGGTGGCCAAGCTCACCGAGGCCGAGACTCATCGCCTGCTGCGCATGGAAGAGGCGCTGCACAAGCGCGTCGTCGGCCAGGACGAAGCCGTCAAGGCTGTGTCTCGCGCCATCCGTCGCTCTCGCGCCGGGCTCAAAGACCCGCGCCGTCCGGGCGGATCCTTCATCTTCCTGGGCCCCTCCGGTGTCGGCAAGACCGAGCTCGCGCGCACGTTGGCCGAGTTCCTCTTCGGCGACGAGGCTTCGCTCATCCAGGTCGACATGTCGGAATACATGGAGAAGCACGCGGTCAGCCGGCTCGTCGGTTCGCCTCCGGGCTACGTGGGCTACGAGGAAGGCGGCCAGCTCACCGAGGCGGTGCGGCGTAGGCCATACTCCGTGGTGCTGCTCGACGAGATCGAGAAGGCGCATCCGGATGTCTTCAACATCCTGCTGCAGATCCTGGAGGACGGCAGGCTCACCGACGCTCAAGGCCGCGCGGTGGACTTCCGCAACACGCATCCTCATCATGACCTCGAACATCGGCGCCTCCACCGATCTCCAAGGGTCAGGTCCTCGGGTTCGGCGAAGCGGTGGCCGAAGGCGGCCTCGAGTACGACGAGATGAAGACCCGGGTCACGGGAGAGCTCAAGAGGCATCTTCCGCCCCGAGTTCCTCAACCGCGTGGACGAGGTCATCGTCTTCCGCAAGCTGTCGCGAGAGGAGATCACCGAGATCGTCGGGCTCATGCTCGCTCGGGTGGAAGAGCAGCTGAAAGACCGGGAGATCGGTCTGGCGCTCACGCCGGAAGCCCGCGAACTGCTCGTGGAGGTCGGTTACGACCCCACCATGGGTGCGCGGCCGCTGCGAAGGGCCATCCAGAGGCACGTGGAAGACGTGCTGGCGGAGGAAGTGCTCTCCGGACGTTTCCCGCGGGGCAGCACGGTGCTGCTCGGCCGCGAAGAGGACCATCTCGTCATCAACGAGGTCCTCGAGGGTGCGCCGGAGGTTCTCGTCACCGACAGCTCCTCCTAGGGCCAGGCGGCCCATGCCGCGAGGCAAGAGCTCCTTCGTCTGCCGGGAGTGCGGACACGCGTCCCCCGGCTGGCTGGGGCGGTGCCCGGAGTGCGGCCGCTGGAACACTATCGTCGAAGAGGTCGCCAAGGTATCGCCACCGGGGGCGGGCAAGGCCGGAAGACCGGCCTCGCCCGCGCCGGTCACTGTGCGCTTGGCAGACGTGGACGCCGAGGCACACGGGAGGACGGACACCACCTCGGTGAACTGAACCGCGTGCTCGGCGGCGGGCTGGTTCCCGGGGGCGTCGTGCTGCTGGGCGGCGAGCCCGGGGTGGGCAAGAGCACCCTGCTGCTGCAGGCCTTGCTGGGGATGGAGCGCGCCGGCGTCTCGACCCTCCTCGTATCGGGAGAGGAGTCGGCGGCGCAGGTGAAGTTGCGGAGCCGCCGCCTGGGCGGGGACGCAGAGCGGGCTGCGCCTCCTCACCGAGACTCAGACGGAAGCCGTCGTGGCCTGTCTGGAGAGCCGTGCAGCCGGCGGTGTGCGTGGTGGACTCCATCCAGACCATGTGGTCCACCGGAGGTGGCCTCCGCGCCCGGTTCGGTCGGGCAGATCCGCGAGGCCGCGGGGCAGCTGCTGCGGGTGGCCAAGAGCAGTGGCGTCGCGATGGTGCTGGTGGGCCACGTCACCAAAGATGGAGACCTGGCCGGGCCCCGGGTGTTGGAGCACATGGTCGATGCCGTGCTCTCGTTCGAAGGAGAGCGGGCACAGCCCTTCCGCATCCTGCGGGCGGTCAAGAACCGCTTCGGATCCACCAACGAGGTCGGCGTGTTCCAGATGGCCGAGCGAGGTCTCGAAGAGGTGCCGGATCCTTCCTCGCTCTTCTTGGAGGAGGGCGAGCTGAGATCGGGGTCCGCGGTGGTGCCGGTGTTGGAGGGGAGCCGCTGCCTGCTGGCCGAGGTGCAGGCGCTCGTGGCGCCCAGCTCCATGGCCATGCCCCAGCGGGTGGCGCGCGGGGTAGACCGCAACCGACTGGCCATGATCGTGGCCGTATTGTCGCGAAGGGCGCGAATCCCGCTGCCTAAGTGCGACATATTTGTTAACGTTGCTGGTGGACTGGTCATCGAAGACCCCGCGGCCGACCTGGCCGTGGCTCTGGCGATAGCGTCAGCCTGGCAGGACGGAGCAGCTGGCACTGGGGTAGCGGGTTTCGGTGAGCTCAGTCTCACGGGCAAGGTGCGGTATGTCATGCAAGGGGATAAACGCATACAAGAGCTTGCGCGCCGGGGTTTTCAGAAGATCTTGCTTCCGACACGCAATGGAGAAGAGTATCGAGCTTCAGGGGCCGAGCTCTTGGGGCTGAACCTGCAGACGGTCACAGACATCGGAGAGGCGGTGAAGAATAGAAGTGGGTAAGAGACCACCAGCGATAGACGAGAAGCTCGTCGAAGCCCTGCAAATGGTCGCTCCCGGCACGGTGATCCGCCAGGCGATCGACAACATCGTCCGTGCCCGGACCGGAGCCCTGCTGGTCTTCGCCGACGAACGGCAAGTGAAGCCGATGATCTCGGGCGGCATCGACATCGACGTCGAGCTGCAGCCGATGATCCTCTACGAGCTGGCCAAGATGGACGGGGCCATCCTGCTCAACCGCACCGGCACCCGCATCACTCACGCCAACGTCCAGCTCATGCCCGACGCCTCCATCGAGTCGCAAGAGACGGGCACGCGGCACCGCACCGCCGAGCGCGTGGCCAAGCAGATCGAAGCCCTGTGCATCTCCATCTCGGCTGCGCGCGACGTGGTGTCCATCTACTTGGACCACATCCGCTACATCATGGACGAGATCCGGGTGATCCTGGCCAAGTCCAACCAGGCGCTTCAGACCCTCGAGAAGTTCAAGGCCCGGCTCAACCAGGTGTCCACGTCGCTGAGCGCTCTCGAGTTCGAGGACGCGGTCACCCTTTACGACGTTCTCAGCGTGCTGCAGCGCTCCGAGATGGTCCTGGTGATCGTCCAGGAGCTCGAGCGGTACATCATCGAACTGGGCACCGAGGGCCGGCTCGTGCAGCTCCAACTGGAGGAGCTGATGGTGGACGTGCGCGAAGACCGGGCGGCGGTGCTCGCCGACTATCTGCCCAATCCGACTCCGGCTCGGCTGAATGAGGCCCGCGATGCCCTGGGGTCGCTCCGCTCGGAAGAGCTGCTGTCGCTTTCGCGGCTGGGAGAGGTCCTGGGCTACGAGCCCGTCATCAACGCGCTCGAGAAGCATGTGAGCCCGCGTGGCTATCGCATGCTGCGGAAGATCCCGCGGCTGTCCGGAGGGATCATCGAGGCGCTGGTCAAGCGCTTCGGCAGGTTGCAGATGATCCTGGATGCGAGCGTGGAAGACTTGGCGGCGGTGGAAGGCGTGGGACCGGCTCGCGCCGAGGACATCAAAGAAGGTCTGGTTCGTCTCCGCGAGTTGAACCTCCTTGAGCGCTACGGATGATGTTCCGGGTAGGAGACACAGTCGTCTATCCCCATCACGGGGCGGGCCGCATCCTGGAGGTGACCGAGCAGGACTTCCAGGGGGAGATCCGCCGCTTCTACACCATCCAGATCCTCCACAACGACATGACCGTCATGGTCCCGGTGGACAACGTGGAGCGGGCCGGCATCCGCTCGGTGATCTCCGAGTGCGAAGTGGAGGAAGTGCTGGGGGTGCTGCGCGACGACCCCACGAGGATGCCGAAGAACTGGAACCGGCGCATCAAGCACAACCGCGAGAAGATCAAGACCGGTGAAGTGCTCGAGATCGCCGACGTCTTGCGCAACCTGGCCCTGCGGGATGCCGAAAAAGGGCTCTCCACCGGGGAGAAGCAGATGTACAGCAAGGTCAAGCGTATCCTCGCCTCCGAGCTGATGTACGCGAAACAGCTGCACGAGGACGAGGCGCTCCGTTTTCTCGATGAGATCCTGGCTGAGATCTGCGACCAGGCTACACCTCGCGGGCGTCGTAGGGATAGGAGCGTGAACGTTGGCTGCCAATAAGAGCATGGACCCGATGGCCTTCGCGGTGCGGCTGATAATAGCCCTGGTCGGCGGGGTCATCTGCTATGAGCTGGCTATCGCATTCATTCCCCGCGCGAGCCTGAGCAGGGCGCCCTACGCTTTGCTGGTGGCTCTGGCGGTGTTGATCGGTATCGTCCTCGGCATCATCGTGGGCGGATTTCTGGGCCGCGCCATCACCAAGCTTGCCAGACGGCTCGACCGGGGCAGCGCCCCCCTCACGGCGAGCGGGCTCATCTTCACCACCGTCGGGCTGATCGTCGGGCTGGTGGCGGCGGCGCTGGCCGGGCTGGCGGTCAAGAACCTACCCGTCGTAGGGCTGTACGTGCTGCCGCTGCTCTTTGCGGTGAGCGGCTATCTGTTCGCCTACATGGGGTACAAGCGGCACACCGACATGGCGCGGCTGTTGGGGCTCAAGGGACTCCTGCGACAGCCGGACGCTCAGGAGTTCTTGAGGCCGAAGCTCCTGGATACCTCGGTGATCATCGACGGGCGCATCGGCGACATCGTGCCTACCAGCTTCCTGGAGGGCGACCTCGTCATCCCCGGTTTCGTCCTGGAGGAGCTGCAGGCCATCGCCGATTCCACCGAGCCGGGCCGTCGCGCCCGGGGTCGCCGTGGCCTCGACACGGTGCGCGACCTGCAGGAGACATACGAACGGGTGGTGATCCTGGAGCGGGACTTCCCGGGGCTGGCCGAGGTGGACGCCAAGCTCATCAAGCTGGCGCGGGAGATGAAGGCCTGCATCCTCACCACCGACTACAACCTCAACAAGCTGTCGCAGATCCAGGGCGTCGAAGTCCTCAACGTCAACGAGCTGGCCAACGCCCTGAAGACCGTGGTACTGCCGGGCGAGAGCCTGGGGGTGCGGATACTGCGCGAGGGCAAGGAGGAAGACCAGGGCGTGGCATATCTGGACGACGGCACCATGGTGGTCATCGAGGGCGGAGGGAGCAAGCTGGGCGAAGAGGTAGAGGTAGAGGTCACCTCTGTGCTGCAGAACCCGTCGGGCAAGATGATATTCACGCGGCTGGCGTCGTAGTGAGCCGGTCGGGGCTGACCCTCGCACTCGTGGTGGCTTCAGCCGGCTACGGCACCCGGCTGCAGTCGGGGCTTCCCAAACAGTACGTTCCGCTTCTCGGCATCCCGATGCTGCAGCGGACGCTCCATACACTCAGCACGTGCCCGGTGGTAGATGTATTGGCGGTGGTGGTCAACTTTGAGGACATCGACTATTGCCACGTGGAGATCGAGCACGAGCATATCGAGAAAGTCGTCAAGATATCCGGCGGCGGGGCCGAACGGGTGCTCTCGGTGCGCAACGGGCTGCGGGCCCTGGCCGAACTGGGTACCTGGGACCTCGTAGGCGTTCACGACGGGGCTCGTCCGCTGATCAAATGCGCCGAGATCGCCGCGGTTGTCGACGCCCTGGTCGCCGACCCGTCCCTGGATGGCGCGGTCCTGGCCATCCCGAGCACCGATACCGTGAAGATCGTCGATGACGACGGCCTCATAAAGGACACGCCGGTGCGGAAGCACCTGTGGCGCGCCCAGACTCCGCAGATCTTCCGGTGGAATGTGCTCATGGATGCGTACGAGCAGCCCGAGGAGGCGCTGCTGGGCGCCACGGACGACGCCTCTTTGGTCGAGGCGCGGGGTGGCAGGGTGGCCGTCGTGCAGGGTTCTCCGGAGAACTTCAAGATCACCGATCGCGTGGACCTGTTGCACGCGGAGCAGATCCTGGCGGAGCGCCGCGGGTGAGCGAGGCGACGCCCGCTTTCCGCGTGGGCGTCGGCATCGACGCCCACCGCTTCGCGCCCGACCGCGCGTTGATCCTGGGCGGAGTGCGTTTCCGCGACCATGACGGGCTGGAAGGGCACAGCGACGCCGACGTTCTTGCGCATGCCATCATGGACGCGCTACTCGGAGCAGCCGGGTTGGAAGATATCGGCCACTATTTTCCCGACTCCGATCCGGCCTTCCAAGGCGCCGACAGCCTTGGTCTGCTTACCACGGTGGCCATGCTCGTCCGCAACGCTGGGTGGGAGGTCGCGAATGTGGACGCGGTGGTCGTCTGTGAGGAGCCGCGCATCGCGCCATACCGGCAGGAGATGCGGGGCCGGCTGGCCCGGGCGATGGGCGTGGAGCCCGGGCAGGTGGGTGTGCGAGGCACCACCACGGAGGGCCTCGGCTTTACCGGCAGACGCGAGGGCATCTCGGCGCAGGCGGTGGCGCTCGTAGAGCGGTGTCGCGCGCCACGATAGGCACCACGACAAAACGACAGCGACCGGAGAGATCCCGATGACCGACGTGAGAGTCCGTTTCGCCCCAAGTCCCACCGGCTCACTGCACGTGGGGAGCGCCCGCACCGCGCTCTACAACTATCTCTTCGCCCGGCATCACGGCGGCACCATGGTGCTCCGCATCGAGGACACCGACCTCAAGCGATCCACCACCGAGCACGACACGAGCATCATCCGCGACCTGGAATGGTTGGGGCTGCAGGCCGACGAGGGGCCCGACGTGGGTGGCGCCTTCGGACCATACCGCCAGAGCGAGCGCGCCGGTCTATACGAGGAGGGAGTGCAGCAACTCCTGGCCACCGGATGGGCGTACCCCTGCTTCTGCCCGCAGGAGAAGCTCGACGTCCTCAAGGAGCAGCAATTGGCCCGGGGCGAGATGCCCAAGTACGACCGTTGCTGCTTTCGCCTGAGCCCCGATGAGGTGAAGGCCCGGCTGGCGGCGGGGGAGGAGGCGGCCATCCGCTTCCGGGTGCCGGCGGGGGACGTCACTTTCGACGATCTCATCCACGGCCCCATTACCTTCTCGTCCGAGGTCATCGGCGACTTCATCATCAAGCGCACCGACGGCGGCTTCGCCTACAACTTCGCCGTGGTCATCGACGACGCCGGCATGCAGATCACACACGTGATCCGTGGCGAGGACCACATCACGAACACCGCTCGGCAGCTGATGCTCTTCGAAGCGCTGGGCCAGCCGGCGCCGCGCTATGGGCACCACTCGCTCATCCTGGCGCCAGACGGCTCGAAGCTCTCCAAGCGCCACGGAGCCACATCCATCGGCGATTTTCGGGAGCTGGGCTACCTGCCGGCCGCTCTGGTGAACTTTCTGGCGCTGCTCAGCTGGCATCCGCCCGACGAGCGAGAGAGGTTCACCCTGCCCGAGCTGGTGCAGGAGTTCGACATGGACCGGGTCTCGAAAAGCCCCGCCATCTTCGACGTGCAGAAGCTGAATTGGCTGAACGGCTTGTACATCCGCGAGCTCGGCGCCGCGGAGTTGTACGCGCTCATCGAACCATATCTGGCTGAGGCGGCGATGTGCTTCGCGCCTGTCCAGCAGCACGTGGTGGCAGAGGCCGTGCAGGCGAACCTCGTGGTGTTGAGCGACGCCCCGCGTTTCGCCGATGTCTTCGTGGACGAGGTCGACCCGGCTGTCTGCCCGTATGCCGATATCCTCCTGGCTCCGGGCATGGACGTTCTGCTCACGTTGGCCAAGGGCGCTTTCGAGCGACTGCCCGGCGAGTTCGTGCCGTCGGAAGAAGGAAAGGCGGTCTTGCGCGAACTGGTGGAAGCCGCCAAGACCCAGGGAATCAAGGGCAAGTCCATCTATCAACCGCTGCGGGTGACTCTGAGCGGGCGTGACGAAGGCCCGGAGCTGTTCTATCTTGTGGCCGGTCTGGGCAAAAGCAAGATCTTGTCCCGTTTGGCCTCCGCATCCGCCTTCGTCGCTAGTCACCCCGACGGCTGCGCCTCTTAACCGAGTCTCGCGCCAAGAACAAGGAGACCTCCCACCATGCGGCTATACGACTCCATGACCCAGGAGAAGCGGGACTTCGTCCCGCGAGACCAGGACCACGTGACCATGTACTTCTGCGGTCCCACCGTCTACAACTACGTGCACGTGGGCAACGCCCGGCCGTACGTGGTGTCGCTGGTGGCCAAAAGGTACTTCGAGTCGCTGGGCTACCGGGTGACGCTGGTGGAGAACATCACCGACATCGACGACCGCATCATCCAGAAGGCCATCACCGAGGGCCGCACCGCCCGCGAGGTGGCGGATGAGTTCGCCCAGGCCTATCGCGAAGACACCGACAAGCTGGGCTTGGGCCGTCCGGACCTGGAGCCGCTCGCCACCGAGCACATCCCGGAGATCGTGGAGCTTATCGCCAAGTTGGTGGAGGAAGGCCACGCGTACCAGTCCGGCTCCGACGTCTATTTCCGCGTGGACAGCTTCGCCGGGTACGGGAAGCTTTCGAAGCAGCAGGTGGGCGAGATGCGCCATGGCGAGCGCACCGACACGGGGGAGGACAAGGGCGACCCGCTGGACTTCGCGCTCTGGAAGGGTGCCAAGCCCGGAGAGCCTGCCTGGGACAGCCCCTGGGGTTCGGGCCGGCCGGGTTGGCACATCGAGTGCTCGGCCATGAGCTTGAAGTATCTGGGGGCAGGTTTCGACATCCACGGAGGAGGTCGCGACCTGATCTTTCCACACCACGAGAACGAGCTCGCCCAGGCGGAGGGCGCGCTGGGGGAGACCTTCGTGCGCTTCTGGATGCACAACGGCATGCTCAACCTGCGCGACGAGAAGATGTCGAAGAGCGTGGGCAACACGCTCACCTTGCGCGCGACGCTCGAAAGGCATCGCCCGGAAGTGCTCATCGCCGCCTTCCTGGGCAGCCACTACCGCAGCCCGCTCGAGTTCAGCGACGAGTTGCTCGACGACACGGCTCAGCAGGTGGAGCGGCTGCGCAACGTGTTCCGTCGGCTCCAGGACTATGCGCCGTCCACCGGCAGCAAAGGCGACGAGAAGCTGCTGGGCTTTCTCGCGCAACGCCGCGACGCCTTCTCGGCCGCGCTCGCAGACGATCTGAACACCGCGGCCGCGCTGGCCGAGGTCTTCGGCCTGGCCCGGGAGGTGAACGCGGCCTTGGCCCGGGGCAACGTGTCGGTGTCCACTGCCGCCCAGGTGCGTGCGGAGATGGTCGAGATGGCGCGCGTGCTCGGTCTGGAGGCGGTCACGGCGGAAGAGGCCAGCGTTCCCGCCGACGTAGACGGCATGGCCAGAGAGCGCCAGGAGGCGCGGGCCGGCCGCGATTTTGCGCGTGCGGACGCCCTCCGGGCGCAGATCCAGGCTCGCGGCTTCGAAGTCCGCGACGTGGCCGATGGCTACAAGCTCGTCCCGCTCGGGTAAGCCGCGGCCGCCGGCGGCGCGGCCGCCCACGGACCGCGCGCCTGCGCACCGCACTTCCGCGAACCGCGCGCCAGGGAACCGCGCGCCTGCCGGCGCAGGCGGACCCTCGTCCCGGCCGGCCGTGCCTTCGAAGGCGGCCGCATCGCGCCCGCCGCTGAGCCGTTCCGCGACGCACGATGCGGCCCTTCCCGAAGATCACCTCCAGGTGCTCTACGGGCGCAATCCGGTGCGGGAGGCGCTCCGGGGGCGGCGGCCGGTACTCGAGCTCGTGGTCGTGGACGGGCATGCCGGCGAGGAGTATCTGAGGGGTCTGAGGAGTTGGGCGGCCACGGCCGGCGCCGAGCTACCGCCCGTGAGGCGCATGGCGGAAACGGGTCTGTCGGCGTGGCTGAGGACCGATGAGCACCAGGGCGTCGCGGTGCGGACGGGCCCTTATCCGTATCTGGAGCCGGAGGAGTTGCTCGCTTCGCGCACGTTGCTGGTGGCTCTCGACGAGGTGCAGGACCCTCACAACCTGGGCGCCATCATACGTACGGCTGAAGGCGCAGGCGCGGGTGTGGTGATCCCCCGGCACCGAGCCGCGGAGATCACACCGGCCGTGGTGAAAGCGTCCGCCGGGGCGAGCGAGCATGCCGCCGTTTCCCAGGTGCGAAATCTTGCCGATTTTCTTGCCCAGGCGAAGGAAGCCGGTTTCTGGATCTATGGAACAGAGGCGGGGGCTTCGTCCGAGTACAACCTCCAGGACTACCGCTATCCCACCTGCTTCGTGATGGGCTCGGAAGGCTCGGGTCTGGGGAGAAGAGTCGGTTCGCTGTGCGATGTGATGGTGAGCCTACCGTTGATAGGAGAAGTGGAGTCCTTGAACGTGAGCGTCACCGCGGGGATCCTGCTCTACGAGGCGCTCCGCCAGCGCTCCGCATAGCGCAGCCAAGCCATGACCGTCTATCTCATCGATGGGTATAACGTCTTGCATCAGCTCGTCGGGCAATCCTCCGCCCGGCGTCCTTCGGGTGCCGCCCGGGAGCAGATCCCGCAGCAGCCGGCGGCGGTGCCGGGTCCGCCTTCGGTAACGGGCTTCATTCAGGCAGAGCCGGGTCCGCCGCGGACGGGGTCTCTCGTCGATCTGGAAGACCAGCGGCGGCGTCTCATCGACCGCATCGCGAGCTTCATGGGGGCGACGTCCGATACGGCCATCATCGTGTTCGATGCCCACGCCGAAGCATTGCAGAAAAGTGAGAGTGCAACGGCCCGTGTTCAGGTGTATTTTGGGTCCTTTTCGGAGTCCGCCGACACCATCATCGAGAGGGAGGCATATAGCCGAAGTGCAGGGGAAAGTGTGGTTGTAGTATCCTCCGATTACAACCTCCAGAAGACGGTGTTCAAGACCAACGTAACCCGGCGTTCTTCCCGTCAATTCGTGCTCGAATTGCAAGAGCATACAAAGAAGGTTGCAAATTCTTCGAATTGCATTACAATGAGTCATCGGGTGGAGGAGAGGGTTGGTCCCGAAACCCTCGAGAGACTCAAGGCTTTGCGAGAGGCCCTCGAGAAAGGGGAACCGGGACCGGGTAGCTGACTATCAAAGGCGACTCGCAGGGGGTGGACCGATGGAGAGCACGGCATTCGCCGGTAGGCCTATTGCTGAGTGGTCCGACGAAGAGCTGGTCGCCATGGCCAAGACAGGCGATCGGGAAGCCACCAAGCGCGTTCTCACCCGGTACCACCACTTCGTGAGGCTCAAGGCCAATTCGTACTTTCTCGCCGGCGGTGACGGCGACGATCTCATCCAAGAAGGGTACATCGGCCTGTTCAAGGCCATCCGCGACTACGAATACGGGCGCAGCACCAGTTTTCGCAGCTTCGCCGAACTGTGCGTGACCCGGCAGATCATCACGGCCATCAAGACGGCCTCCCGGCAGAAACACGTGCCTCTCAACACGTACATCAGCTTCAGTCATTCACCCTCCAGCGCGGACTACGACGGGCGCACCCTGGCAGACGTGATCCCTTCTGGACGGCACAGCGATCCGGTGCAGCAGGTGATCAGCTCGGAAGAGGTGGTCAGTCTCACCGATTGTCTTCAACGGCTGCTGAGTCCTTTGGAATCGAAAGTGCTCAAGTACTATCTGGAAGGCAATTCGTACGAGGCCATCGCGGTCTTTATCGGGCACGACACCAAGACCGTGGACAACGCCCTGCAGCGCATCAAGCGGAAGGTGACACTCCACCTGGAGAGCCGGCGCGTGCTGCTGTAGGTCCCCGGAAGAGGGGGGCTGCTGAGGCCGCGTCGCGCCCGTCTTTGCGCGTTCCAGGTAGCCCGGGCCACTCTGCGCGAGGAATCGCACCGACTTAGCGTGATTGCGGTTGTCGCGTTCCCTCCGCGAACGTACAATCTCTCCACTCGCCCGCTGGTGGCCGTCCGATCGACGTGACCGTCCGGCGGGTCTGCGTGCGAGCCGGCATAGCTCAATGGTAGAGCAGCTGATTTGTAATCAGCAGGTTGGGGGTTCAAGTCCCTTTGCCGGCTTTTATCGCCTGTCACAAGAGCGGCTCTTATTGCCCGCTGGCTTCGGAAGCCAGGCCGCTGCATAATATTCAGTGACTTTGACGCGGCGGGTGTAATGTGAAGCTCCAGCGGCCAAGGACGGTCGACTGCTGACGCCCCGCTTACATTCCTCTCCGAAATCCGCCCTACACGGCCCAAACGCTCTGATTTGTGCTCAGTGCCTTCAGCGCCGCGCGGGCACAATCCCATCTCGCTTGAACATTCCCAAATTGGGTCGTAACACTCCCAATATGGGAATCGAAGGTGACAAGAAAGGTTGGGTTGGCTGATGCCCTGTTCACGCGCGTCCAGCAGCGTGTTCTGGGCATTCTCTTCGCCCAGCCCGATCGTGCCTTCCCGGCGACCGAGTTGATTAGGATGGCCCACGTAGGCACTGGTGCAGTCCATCGCGAGCTGACAACGCTGACTCGCAGTGGGCTGGTGACCGTGACACCGGTCGGTAGGCAGAGACGCTACCAGGCAAATCGGCAATCACCGATCTTCTCCGAGCTCCACGACCTGGTGGTGAAGACGGTGGGGCTGGCGGAACCTCTCGAGCGCGCGTTGGCTCCGCTCAGCGGAAGAATTACAGCTGCGTTTGTGTATGGATCGATCGCCAAGGGGACCGACACGGCGGCCAGCGACGTCGACGTGATGATCATAAGCGACGACCTCTCCTACGCGGATGCGTTTGGCGCACTTCAGGAAGCAGAAGCCGTCTTGGGACGGCCGGTCAACCCGAATATCCTCGCTCCCTCCGAGTGGCGGAGAAAGAGGGCGGAGGAAAGCCACTTTGTAGACAAGGTGGCCTGTCAACCAAAGATCTTCATCCTGGGGACGGAAAATGACCTCAGCTGAACTAGAGAATCTGGCCCGGGCCGGGAAGCTCAAGCGGGAACCAGCCACTCAGGCCGAATTCGACGGCCTGGTGCAGTCGGGGTGGACGAGACTGAGGGATGCCGAAAAGACCGAGCTGGCCCTAGAGAGCCGCTTCGATTTGGCCTACAACGCTTCCCACGCGCTGGCCTTGGCCGCACTGCGGTGGCACGGGTTTCGTTCGGAGGGTCGCTACGCGGTATTTCAAGCACTGCCACATACCCTGGGGCTCGGTCCCGAGGTATGGCGAGTGCTGGACAAAGCCCATCGGCTGCGCAATCTCTCTGAGTACGAGGGCTATCCGCAGGTCGATGAACGGCTCCTTGAGGATCTTCTGACGGCGACCGCTGTGTTGCACGAGGCAATCTCGAAACTGGGCCTGGTGCCGGCTTGAAGAAGATACTCTTCATCGACATGGACGGTGTGCTTGTGGACTGCAACTCCACGTTTTCATGCATCTCCGCTGACGAAGAGCGCGACTACCAGGACGCTGATCATATTCCCGGTATCTTCGGCCGCATGAATCCCATGCCGGGAGCTATCGAGGCTTATCGAGAACTGTCGCAGCTGTTCGACGCGTACGTGTTGTCCACTGCGCCCTGGGAAAACCCGTCGGCCTGGTCAGACAAGCTGCTCTGGGTGAAGCAGCATCTCGGCGACTGTGCCTACAAGCGACTCATGCTGACTAATCACAAGGAGCTCCTAGCTGGTGACTTCCTCATCGACGATCGAGCCGCGAATGGTGCCGACCAATTCGTCGGCGAACTCCTCCTTTTCGGATCGCCGGCGTTTCCGGACTGGTCATCGGTCATGGACTACCTGCGCGTGCGAGCCACGCCCTAACAAAGTGAGCAAGCCCGCAATGCTCCACATTGCCGGCCATTTCTGGCAAGTTAGTAGGAGAGAGGGGAGGTAGACCAATGCCCCGGGGCGATGCGGAATACGTGAGAGGCTCTCTTGGCTCCGGTGCTCCGGCGCGTTGACGGCCTGTTACTCAGCCAGGTCCTTGTGGTATTTGAACGAGATCATCACTTTGGTGCGGAACTGGGCGACCTTGTTGTTCTCGATGCGCATGTCCATCTTCACCACTTCTGCCACCCGGATATCCTCAAGGCTTTGGGCCGCCGTCTCCACCGCCGACCTCGCGGCCGCCTCCCAGGACTCAGTGCTCGTCCCCACGAGCTCGATGACTTTGTAGACACTGTCATCCACCTGGCACCTCCTGATCATGACGACTATGGGCGGGGCAAGAGTATTCCTCTGGCCACCTATACCCTCACACTAGTCCTCTCGGGGGAAGCGGTCCAGCGAACCGGCCGCTCTGGATACCGAGGCGGGGCCAAAAGTGGTCACTTCGTCCCTGGACGGGTGCGCGTGCCGCAATTATGACGCAAGCAAGAGTGCCGTAAGGGTTTCCGGAGCGGCTCGGGAATCGAACCCATCCTGGTGTCGGGCCTGCGACCCAACGGCGGCTTTGAAGATTCGGCGCCACCGGACTCAATGCCCGCGCCCAACGACGATCACCGCGCAAGGCTCACATTCGTCCAGGCGGCGCCGGGAATGCTGCCCAGGGCGGATCCGGTATAGGTGCCATTGGCAAAGGTCACGCCGCTAGGCTGGTTGTATTCCCAGCCAGTTAGTGAAGATCCTCCAGAGGCCGTGAAGCCCGTGACGCTGACGTTGGACCCGCCATAGAACTCGATGACCGGCCCGGACTGCGCCACGGCGGTGAGGTTATTGATCGTCACATTTGAGAATCCGTAGCTGATGACGATCGGCCAGCCGGTCACGTCCAGACCGTTGAAGGTAACGCTGTCTGAGTCCGTCGATTCCTGATAAAGCTGCACGGTCCAACCCGAGCCCCCGCGCGCCTTCACGGTGTTGAACACGAGCCCGTGGTTATTGCCCTCCAGATAGAGGGCGTGGGAGGTAGAACTCGTCACCTGATTGGTGAGCACTTCCAGGTCCAGCCGCTCGAACAAGCCCGTGGTCAGATTGGATATGTAGTTCATCCCGCAAGCCAGACAGGTGAAGTCACGCACGGTCAGGTTGGTGCCTTGCGTGTCCGCCTTGAGCGCGTACATACAGTTTGTCACCTTCACCCGCTCGATGGTCACGCCGGAGTAACGGGAGAACCACAGCGCATAGACATAGCCGGAGGCCGCGGGAGAGGTGAGCGTGAGGTCACGCACGGCCACGTTCGACACTCCCTTGCCGACCAGGAACCCGGTGTCCGTCGATTTGCTCGGCATGTAAAGTACCGTCTGGTCTACCCCGGCACCTTGGAGCGAGACGCCGTTCTTGAGGGTGATGGTGCTAGAACACGTGAAGGTGCCGGCCGGGACGGTGACCGTACCGCCAACGGGGCAAGCGTTGATGGCTGCCTGGAGGTCGAAAGCCGCTGGCGTGGTGGTTTTCGTGGTTGTCTGGGTGGTCGTCGTAGTTGTCTGCGTGGTCGTGGTAGTGGAAGGCAGGGTGGTCGACGTGGTGGTGGACGACGAAGTGCTGGTGGTGGTAGCCGGCTGAGTGGTCGTCGTCTGGCGCCGCGATTGCGTGGTTGTGCTGGTCGCGGCCGATGTGGTTGTCGTCGCCTGCTGGGTGGTGGTTGTGATCGGGGCCACGGTCGTCGAGGTGGTCGGTGGTGTCCCAGCCGCCGAAGCTACTCCCCACACCTCGATCTCGGCCAATCCGATGTTGTGGGTGGTGCCAGAGACACTATTCACGGTCAGCTTGAACCAGGTGATGGTCTTGGTGGCGAAGGTGACGGTCTGGGCCGAACCGTTGTTGGGCAAGGTCCCGGTCGAGAGCGTGCTCCCATCAGAGAACGTGATCGTGGCCGCCGTTATCTGGTCGTCCAGGTTGGGGCGGTCGTAGAGGACGATCGTGGAGACCGACGCCGAGCTGGTCCACCCAAGCTTGAGCCAGCTACCGGCCCCGCCCCCGACGGTGGCCCATTCCTTTGTGTAATCGCCCGGCCAGCCCGCGACCACTCCATCGACCGCCTTCGCGGCCACCTGGCCCGTGCCTGTGTTTTGGCTGGAGGCGGTCACCGTAGCGAGTGGGGCCAGGTTGGTGGCCGTGGTGGCTGCGACGCCCTGCCCTGGGAAGAGGGCTATCATCAACCCTAAGCCCAGAGCGAGCCCCACCACGGCGCCTGCTAATTGTCTGCGTCTGCCTCGAGGATTCCTGCCGATGCTCATTTCCCACCCCCGTGAGGTAGAGCCGACTCGAAAAGGCAACTGGCTCGGGTTGGCTCCGAGACCTTGGCAACCCGGCTGACTCCGAAGGAGTCCCGTGGCTTTGCGTCCCCGTCTCGCGACGGGTTTGCCCTTTTCAGAGGTCGGTGGGTTCTAGCTGCACTCGGGTGAACGTAACGATGGCGACAGAAGTAACGGTCTCGGCGGGGAGAGTCTGTGCGCACTCCCACGCCAAATGGAGGATGAGCAGAAGCTCCTCCTTTGTCCCCCAGAGGCTCCGCCTGGCGATGGCCGCCCGGGAAGCGGGAAAAAAAGAGCCCCGCCTCACGAGTGATATCGAGGACGGTGCTAAAGTGAAGCTACTGGGCGCCGAGAAGAATGGCTCAGCTTGTCGACCACGAGGGTTCTTGAAGAAGCTCGACCGGTTGCGATCGGCCGGTCAGTGCATCCGAGCGGAACAACGGGCTGAGGGCGTGTTAATCCACAACTGGCAACTTACGGAGCAAGCAGGCGTCACGGAAGTATCCGCGGACGTGGATGGTTTCCGTCTCTGGTTCCGTTTGCCGAGCTCATATGCGGTCTCGAGATCAGGGGACCCCTTCGTGGCGTCCGCACTGCTTCCATCCATGCTGAAGGGAGAAACGCTCGAGGTTGACCCGAGCCTGCCCATCTCTCCGAAGCTGTTGAGTAACATCCCGGTGCTTCAAGAGATCTACCATGCCTGGGTTCCCCGGCTGCAAATCGTCCCGGTCGACGCCGCGACCGCACTCGCGGAGCCGCTGAACTCGGGCGTACTTTCCTTCTTTTCGGGAGGTGTGGACAGTACCCACACTTTCTTGAAGCATGCTCAAGAGCTAACTCACAACGTCTTCATCCACGGATTTGACTTCTACGGAGAAGGCGACGGGTACGAACTAGCCCTCAAGCGCAACGGCGCTTTTGTTGAGAGCTTTGGCAAAGATCCTCCTCCCGGTAGAAACCAACCACCATTCCTTTGGCTATCGCTACAACCTCAGCAGAAATCTTACCCAAGGGAGCATTCTGGGCGCCGTGCGCTATGCTTCTTGGGTTTCCTCGGGTCTACGTTCCCGGCCTCCCAGGCCTACACCCAGCTTGCCCCCCTGGGCTCACATCCGCTGACCGATCCACTCTGGTCAAACGAACGTGTGGGATAATCCATGATGGCTGCGAGGCGCGACGCATCGATAAGCTCGAGAAAGATAGGCGAATGTGAGCCCGCGCTGGCGAATCTACGGGTCTGTTTCACCGACATGAACGAGAACTGCGGGAAGTGCGCAAAATGTGTGCGCACGATGATCGCCCTAACGCTTCTGGGTGCTTCGGCTGCCCCTTTCCCGCCGCTTCCTTCGGCAAGCGACGATCCGCAAACGCAGACATCGGTGGCGTTGAGACCATATACGCGGACGAGGCCCTCGAACTTGCCGCGGTGGCCCGGTGGTAGAGAAAATCGACGGCTGTGCAGAGCCTTACATGCCTCCAGGCGCAGGAACGCGCTGAGGCAGATCGCCAAGGACCTTGATGAAGTCCTTGAGGGTGGGCGTTGTCAGAAGATCATTCTGGCGAATCAGGAAGATCCGAGTCGGGTCAGATTCGGAGCTACCCCGGATCGACACCGCGCACTGAGGAGCAGAGCCCTGATTCACCGCCTGCTATTTCGACACCGCGGCGGCAGGGGCACGAGCATCATCAATCAGCCTGAACGCGCGAAGTGTGCTCAACCTGCCGAAGGCCATGCCGGAGCAGGAAGAGACCCATACGCCTCATGGCATCAACCAGAAGAGACACCTCTTGGCCTCGGCCAGAAATGACGAGGCTCCCGGGTCAGCGGGAGCCTCTGTTCGTTCGAGGGGAACGCTCCTGCGCGTAGGCATCGTGTCCCCATAGTGCTCGCCGGCGATCTGCTGACCCAGCGGTGTACGCTGCCCGTGCGCCGGCACGCCCTGGTGTTCGCGAACCTAGACCGTGGCTTGCGCGGGTCCCTCCCGATTACGCTTCGGGTGTATCCAGACCGCCATCGAGATCGCGATCAGCGCGACGCCGAGGACGATCATCAGCACGCCGATCAACTTGAGCACCGTTGTCACTCCGAAACCCAATACCGCCAGGTTCATCGAATCCTCAAGGTTCATCGCCTGCGCGTAGGTGAGCTCCTTGGGATTGGTGGGGTCGAATTTTTGCCCGTTCAGCAGAGCGGCATAAGTGGGGGCGATCGACTTGCGGTGCTTGTCGAGAGTGTCGGCGGCTAGCTGCGCCTGGGCGGAGTTGGTGATGACCGCATTGGCCGGTGCGTTTGTATCGAAAGTTCGAAGCGACACGGCCTCCGTTTTCAGGCGGTCGCTCAGGTTGTGCGCCTTCGCCTGGCCTATGGCTATCCCGGCTATCCCGGAGCCGATCACGACAACGGCCAGTACGATCGCGACGATCATGAATATTCTTTTCATGGAAAGATGTCCCCTTTTGTAAGTTCGCTACACGGCAAGAGCCCCACATTGTGCAGACAGCGAAAGTTGGAGGTTATCGGTGGCGCCGGCCCCCGCCGCCTGCACCCGGTGCTGTTCAGGCGATCTCGCGCCAAAGACAACACCGAAACAAAGCCAACGTTTCTCACATGGCAACTCCTTCGCGCCCGCGGCACACCGCACCGTTATGTGGCGCCGGTTCAGCTACCCCCTTCCCGCGTCGTTGCTCGTTTGAGCTCCGGGGCGTAGCGCCGGCTAAAGTTAAGCGCTATAATACAGACATTAGATGATGATTTCAATAACCTATTCCGGGACAGCCTAAACATGATGTCTATCTCCACCAGGGGCAGGTACGCGTCCAGGATCATGGTTCTTCTTGCCGCGCGTCCCCAGGGTGCACCGATCACCAAGCATGAGATCGCCCGCGACGAGGCCATCTCACCCGCCTACGTGGAGCAGCTCATGATGGCCCTCAAGCTGGCGGGCTTGGTGGCGAGCCACCGCGGAAGAGCGGGCGGTTTCTCCCTTGCGCGCGATCCTGAGTCTATTTCCATCGCCGACGTGTTACATGCGGTGGAGGGCAAAGTCACGGTGGCCCCGTGCGGCGATATCCATGACTGCGACAGGTCGTCCACCTGCGTCACCCGGGACGTTTGGATGCACGCGTCCCATCTTCTCGACGAACTGTTCGAAGGAGTCACCATCGCCCGTTTGGCGCGCGAGGAGGCCGACTAAGTTGACTGAAGTCGAGGGCTCGGCGGAATGCTAGCCCCACGGCCGTGAACGGTCTCGCCCATCTGACCCCAGGAGAGGGGGAAAGGGCGGGTCACTTGACCCTGCCGGACGGAGCCACGGTGGTGGTCGTGGGCGGAGGCCCGGCCGGGTCGTTCTTCGCCATCCGGGCGCTGAGGAAGGCGCGGGAACTGGGCCGGACGCTGAATCTCACCATCCTCGAGAGGAAGACCGAGGTCTGCTTCTACCGGCCCCGTGGCCTTCTGCTCCTGGGAGGGCTGCAACTACTGCGCGGGCGGCATTTCCCCCAGGCTGGCCGACGTCCTCAAAGAGAACGGCATCAGCCTGCCGGAGGAGGTCGTCGAGGGAAGGGCGAGCGAGATCACCGTCCATGGAGATTGGAAGAGCATCGAGCTGCCGGTCCCCGAGGGCAGGGAGATGCTCACCGTGTTCCGCGGCTCGACGGCCCAAGCAGCGACCGGGCCGATACGCGAACTTCGACTCCTTCCTGCTCCACCAGGCGGCGGAGGAAGGCGCGCAGGTGCTCACGGCGGAAGTCCGAGACATCCGTCGCTCGTCCAGCGGCAGGCCGGTGGTCAGCTACCGGCTGGTGACCGAAGAGACGACCAGTGAGATCGAGGCTGATTTCGTGGCGTTCGCAGCCGGCGTCAACCGCACGCCCGGCATGGACTTGGGGTCCGATCCCCTCTTCGGAGCGCTGGCCAAGGTGATGCCGGGGCTCCGCCCGCCCAAGGTCCGCAAGGCCGCTCATCTGCGAGATGCAGGCCGAAGAGGAACTCCTTCGCACCATGGAAGGCGAGGTGCACTTCGCCCAGTATGGTTCGAAGGAGCTCTCCATCGAGATGTCCTCGCTCATCCCCAAAGGCGAATGGATAACCGTGGTGCTGCTCGGCAAGAGCATCGACCGCGCCGACCCCTCCCAGTACCTGCAGATAGTGGAGGAGTTCATGGCGTTGCCCCACATCAGGCGCCTGCTGCCGAGACAGAGCCCAGCTGCGGGCCGTTTGCGCCTGTCATCCCAACATGGCGGTGGGTGCAGCCCGCCATCCCGTTCGGCGACCGAATCGCCCTGGTGGGGGACATGGCCGTTTCCCGGCTCTACAAGGACGGCCTCTACTCTGCCTACGTCACCGGCTCGGCGCTGGCGGAATGCATCCTCACCGAGGGCGTCGACCGGGCGAGCCTGAAGAAGCGCTATATGCCGGTCGTCAGAGGAGTTCGACCTGGACAACCGGTTTGGGCGCGCCGTCTTTCTGCTCAGTCGGGTCGTCTTCTCGCGGCCTGTGCTCAGCCGCATCCTCTATCAGGCGCTCCTTACCGAAAGGAAGAACGAAGCCGGAAGAGAAGCGTCGTCTGGCCGGCGTGCTGTGGAGGATCGCGAGCGGAGACGACAGCTACCTTCGTATCCTCGAGGCCATGTTCCATCCCGGCGTCGGTATGGCTCGATCCTGACGGGAGGCCTGCTCGCGACCATCCGGAACTACGCCACCGAGCGGGTGTTCGGCCTGGTGTGGGACGGTTTTGGGCGGTACCCCACCGGGGTGGCCCGTGGAGAAGGTGGAAAGCAAGCGCCGCGAGATCCTAGGCTGTGCTGGGAGTCCCAGCACCAGAGCGGCCGCCGCAGGTGGAGAAGATGTACTCCATCCGGATCAAGGCTGACGCCGCCGCCATACTCCGGCAACTGGGCAAGTTCGGCGACCCCGATCGGGAGTACTTCACGCCCCGGTTCATTCAGGTGCACCGGACCGCAGGCACGCCGAACGAAGTGGGCAGCACGCATCCGCTACGACGTGACTCCTTCTTGGCTGTCGTTCACAGTGGTCCTGGAGAAGCTCGTTCAGGGACGCTACCTGCTCTACCGAGTCGCCGATGGGTTTGCGCGGGGTGGCATCCTCGCCTTCGATATCGATCCGGTGAGGACCGGGGTCAGCCTGCTCACGATCTACGTGGCCTTCGACTTCCCTAGAGGGACCGGCTCCTGGGGGAGATTGGGCTGGCAGCTCGGCCGCTGGATGCTTCCCGGCCTTCGTCCACGACGTGCTCTGGAATCACTCGCTCTGCAAGATCAAGCATCTCGCCGAACTCGATGAAGGCACCCTGGGAGGCTCACCGGGTGAGTAATCCAGGCCATCGGGGTCGGCGCAGCACACGCCGCGAGGAGAGAAGCCCTTTAGTCAGGAGGAGCTATCCCGTGACTTTCTTAGCCGCACGCCATCTCTCCCGTGGCAAAGAGCGAAGCCGCAACAGCAGGGGCGAGACCCATGTTGGCGGGATTGACCACGTTCTTCACGCTGCGCAAGAAGTCATCGGCGGCCTTTTCACCCAGATCTAGGATGACTCCGGGCTCCGCGCCCCGAAGGACGCGCACCTGAGGCCGGTCCAGCGGCTCGCCCACGGCGGGTGGTTGGACGACCACCGCCAGCTCTCCGCTCGATAGCTCCACGACCGTCCCCAGAGGGTAAAGGCCCATCATCTCGGCAAAGAGCTTCACCAAGATGGGATCGAAGACGGAACCGGACTTCTTGACGAGGTAGTCGAGAGCCTCATAGGGGGTGAAGTTGCGCTCGGCGATATACCCTCGCCGTCGTCAAAGCGTCAAACACGTCGGCTATCGAAACGATGCTTCCGAACAGGGTCAGGTTCTTCTTGGCCCAGGTGGGAGGGTAGCCGCTCAGGTCGTAGCGGAGGTGGTGCTCGAAAGCCACCACCACCGCTCTCATGCTGGAGACACTCGGCTGGAGTTGGGTCAGCAGCATGTGCGCGGCGAGTGTCGGGTGGCGTCTCATCTCTTGCCAT
Source organism: uncultured Thermoleophilia bacterium (assembly GCA_963772095.1). Taxonomy (GTDB): domain Bacteria; phylum Actinomycetota; class Thermoleophilia; order RBG-16-64-13; family RBG-16-64-13; genus Chersky-299. Next base: position 140,138 of record CAVYVU010000016.1, on the reverse strand, counting down.
TCCGGCTCGGTCAGGCTCCTCAGCCTTGCTGAGCACGCCGGCGTCGATTTCGAGCTTGCCGCTGTCGTGGAGGAAGGCCGCCAGACACAGCTCTCCCAGGCTGGTCTTGCTCAGACCGAGGCGCTGGCCGAGCACGACCGAGAGGATGGCCACGTTGGTGGAGTGGGAGATGAGGTAACGATCGAAATCCTTGATCGTGGTGAGCGCCATGAGGGAGTGCGGCTCGCTCAGAACCTGGTCCACCACCGCCTGGGTCACGTGCCGCAGCTGGCGGCTGCTGCTCGCTTGCATCGCCCCGGACTCCAGCTGCATGTCTTCGGCCATCTGGACGCAGGCGGCATACGCCTCAACCGGCGCGACGGCCAGCGTTGGGTCACCCGCCGGCCCCGCCAGGTCCACCTGGACGCTTCTCACTCCCGCCCCCTGCAACGTGGCGGAAAGGATCTCAGAGCTTCGGTCCTTCTCGCGGGCCAATATCTCGAGGAGCTGCGTGAGCTCGGCCTCGCCGAGCGACTCGAAGAAGGTCAGGGACTGGATTCCCCAGGAGCCGTAGAGATCGACCAGATAGGCGAAGCGAGAGAAGCTGGCAAGCGTCGAGCGGATGCGTGTCCTTCCGATGAAGACGCAATGGCTGTGTACGGACACGCTGACCGAGGTCTCCCCGTCCAGTCGCCCCTTGAGAAGCGCGAGGAGTAGTCCGGTACTCTCGCGCATCACCGCGTTCTTAGGCTCGTAATAAGCGGCGGTGCGGACCGCGACGGCGAGGGATAGGGCCAGGTCCTGTTCGAGCTTACGTCTCATGACCCCCGCTCGGAGAGGGCCTTCTCGGCCGCACGTCTGACTGCCGGTTCCCGGGATCGCGAGGCATCGGTGAGGATCTTGCGGGCAGAGGCGGTAGGTATGGCCCCGAGAGCGGTCACCGCGGCCGAGCGCCCCGCCAACGGCGTGGGGTGGAACAGCCGGCGGCGCCACAGCTTGCGGAGCATGGGCACGGCTCGCTCGCCGCCCAGGTGGGCCAAGGCGACGAGCATGGCCTCCGTCTCCTCTCCCGGGCGCCGGCGGAAGTCGTGACTCTCCACCTGGCGCCTTACCGCAGCTTCCTGTTCGGGTCCCCCGAAGTGCTCGGCGCTGTGGGCGGCCGCGATCCGAACCGCCGAGTCCGGGTCCGCAAGAGCCCGGGTGAAGGTGGGTAGAGCCGCTGCCCCGGCTAAAGCATCGAGGGCTCGCACGGCTTCTCGCCTCACGCGGGCATCCGGGTGCGTGGCCAGGCGTTCGACCGCGGGGATGAGGCTGGCTTCGTGAGACACAGCGGCCAAGTGAAGGCCGTTGCGGGCCACGTACCAGCGGGGGTCGGCGAGCATAAGCGCGAGCTGGGGTACTGGCACGCCCTCGCCCCGCTCGAGAAATCCGAGCAGAGTATTGCGCACGTTCCGGTCTTCGGGATCCGGCCAGGAGTTCGAAAAGGGCCGGGCAGTTGCGAGGAGCGCAGCAAAGTGAGAAACTCCTCCAGTCTCGCGTCCTGGGCGTGGCCTCGGTGCCGAATAAGACCCCCCAGCTCGTTTGCCGATATCGCCGTCTTCACCAGCCGTCCCGCGACTCCCGCCGCGCACCGGCCGCTCGCCTCCAGCGCTTCCACGCGGCCGAGCAAGAAACAGAGCTCTTCAAGATTCCCCGTCTTTCAGATACGACTCGACGACCGCCGCCATCGAACGGGCCAGAACGCTGTCGAACCTCGCCTGTTCGTGATGGTCGCTCAGCATCTCGAGAAGCACGAGAGCGAAATCATCCAAGGCGGAGGCCGTTCCCTCCACCCGCTGCTCGCTCTCCTTGAGTTCCTGCGGGGTAAGCTCGAGGTCCTCCGGCCCCGTGCCTAGGTGGGGCACTATGCTGAGCTGCTCCGCCGCCTCTTGCCCGAAGGTGGCCTCGGACATGATCCACCTCGTCAAGTCGCCGTAGAACGGTCTCTCGCAAGGCATCGAGTGTTCCTTCGCGCAGGACCCCGCCGCCTACAAAGGGGTCCGCGGCCTGGTAGTCGATGTGTGCGAAGTCCTGCTCCCAGAGCGCCGTGAGGAGGTCCTGATCGCTGCCCGCCATGTCATCGGCCCGGGCGAGACACTCGACCAAAGCTTCGACCTCCTCTGCCTCCAGGCCCGAGTGAAAAGACATTGCTCTCACCCCGTCGCGAAACATGATGAAGGCGAGGTTGTCGCGGGTCTCGGAGTGCGTGTAAACGGTCTCTTCCCCAAATATCAGGCGGTCCTCCTCCACCTCCACCGTGAGCCGGCCCTCCTCGGCCACGAGTCGTCTGAGCGATCCCACGAGTTGGCCCATGGTCTCGCGTGGCACCGGGTGTTCTGGAGGATAGAAGCGCAGATCACGGTAGGCCCGGTGCAAGTCGGCGCATATCGCGCCCACTCTCTTGACTTCAGGAGTGGCTTCGGCCTGCTTCATGTCGCTGTTATCGACTATCCGGGCGCGGCGCTTGAGTTCGAGGGGGCGGATAGGACCATGGTCTGATGTTAAGATCAACCGCATGGGGGAGATGCTTCGCATAGGTGCCGAAGTGTCAAAGCTCCGCTTTCGGAGGGAGTTACGGAGCTGCAAAGGAGAAGACTTCTGCGTCATTTCCAGCAACTGCATCGGTTCCTTGCCGTATGAAATCTTGCGTATGAAATACAATACTCCCACCGTGGGGCTATTCTTCTATGCCCCTTGCTATCTGAAATTCGCCAGTAGGCTCGACCATTACCTCGATCAAGAGCTTACTTTCAAGAGCCGGTCGTTCTACCCTGAGGGCGATGACAACAGGGCCAACAATGGCGGTTACCCGCTCGGCAGCCTAGATGACATCGAGATTCATTTTCTGCACTACAAAACCGAAGATGAAGCCCGGGACAAGTGGATGCGAAGAACGGAACGAGTTGACAAAGAAAACCTGTTCTTCGTGATGACCGACCGAGACCTTTGCATGGCGGATGAGCTGGAAGCGTTTGAAAGGCTCGAAGCGCAAGCACAAGGTCTGTTTTACAGCCAAACGCTGCCACCTGGAGTCTTCAGTTCCGATCAGGGCGTTCGCCGGACACGACTGCGTTGGTGACCTCTACCACAACTATCAGTACTTTGTGGGAGACTTCAGGTTTGGAAAATGGCTCGCGAGCTGAGCCGCCTTGCGTTCACCGCTTCGTCCGCGAGTAGAAGGCGTTCCGATAGATAGCGCGACTGTCGGGAAGGAACTAGCCGCGAGGCTCAACCACACTCCCGCCGGCGGTATCCACGTGCGCAAGCGTTCGTGAGAGCGTGGCCGGACTGGGGGCCGAAATGAGTATCCGGCGCTGTCCGCGACCACATGTCCAGCTTCTGAGCCAGCCGTGCCGACTGCACCACTTCGTTCCAAAGTCGGTCCCGTTCGTCTTGCTGCGAGCTCAGCGGCAGCGGATGGCACAGAGATGACACAGCTGACCCACCCGCGGAGTCCTTCACCAAGTGTGGGCGAGCCGACGACGCGATGGCCTGGGCGGGCCGAGCGCTGGCGCGGGCCTACGGACCAGTCGCGGTAAGAGGACTGCTGTTGCGTTTTCGTCTGCCCATACGCGCAGCAAGCTCTGAAGTTCCTCTTGGGTGGTGATCCGTCTTGGCGGGCGTGTCGGTAGGTAGCGCGCCGCTTCCGAGCCGCTCTGCGTCTGCGCACGCTAAGAGCGATTGCCGTGACAAGCACGACAACGGCGCAAGTACTGGCGATGAAGTAGATATTTCCCAGTATCCCGGTAAGTGGGAGCATACTTTGAATCATGGTGTGCTCCTGACGCCTAACGGCTTCGCTTTGTGCACCAAAGGTCCTGTACCCTGGTAAACGTTTTTTTTAATCTTCGCGTTACTCAAGCGCGTCGCTCCGGCTGACCCAAACGCGTCGCTCCGGCTGAACCGCTAGAGGTGAACCTGCAGGAATGCCTTCACCCGAGCGCCCCATTCCCGCACGGTTGTTTCGTACCTGGTGCCGGGGTAGCGCTGGACGTCGGCCGGCACCCCGGTGGCGTCGATACCCAAAGCACGCGCGATATACACGGCCCGTGACAGGTGGAAGCGCTGGGTGCAGATGAGCGCCTTCTGTATGTGAAAGAGTTTGCGCGCATTCGCCATGGTGTCCCGTGTGTCCGAACCGGCGGGATCGGCGAGAAGATCTGCTGCCGGCACGCCGGCCGCCAAGGCGTAGCTCGTCATGAAGATCACTTCGCGAGGGTACCCCGAAAGGTCGAGGGTCTTCACCTTGCCTTGTCGGTACAGAAGGATGCCCGCGTTCATGCGATCGACCATCATGGGCGTCGGCGTGCCGTCCTCGTTCACGGAGGCGCCGGGAACGATGGCGACCGGAGCCGAAGTGGCGGCAGCAGTGCCGCTCACGATGAAGGGTCGAGCGTCATGGACGATGAGCACATTCGCAATCACCGCGAACAGCCCCACCGCGGCGACGAGCCCGGCCAAGCCGAGCACGGTCCAGACGACAGCTCGTTTCAGTACCGAGTGAGTTACGCCGGCTCCTTGTGTTCGGGCACTGCTACCAAAGTCTGCATTTCCGGCGGTTCACAAACCTGACGAGGTCCAGGCTTCCGAATATCGTGGCGCGGGCGTCTCTGGCCGAGGTTGGTACCTGCAGGGGCGGCAGCGTCGCTCGCCCTTGTGGCTCTTCATGTCGCTACTCAAGGTGAACCTATTGCCGTAGGAGTCCAATCCGGAGCAGCATAAAAGTTGGCTCAGGTTTGACTCTCGCGACACATTGGTACGTTGAAGGCGTAAGACGGGGAGCGGGAGGGGTAATTCGCATGATTCCGGGCTCAAAGCTGACAGGTTGGCTGCGCCGGCGCCATATTCCCGCGATTACCGTGGACGCCTGCGCCGTTATCGCGGCCTACTATATCGTCCTCAATTTCCGCTACGCGGGAACGGTAAGCAGCTTCTCTATGTGGACCACGCACTTCGCCATTTTCGCGGCGGTCGCGGTGATCGTCCACATCACCGTCAACTGGCTCGCCGGAGCGTACACCGTTGTCGCTCGCTATGTGAGCCTCACCCAAGCAGTGAGATTCACCCAAGCGGGCATTAGCGCGGTGGCTTTCCTCTTCCTTGTCGTCGTGACCTGGCCCCTGTACTCGGGGGGCGCCGCCTACCTTGTGCCCCGAACGGTGGTCATAGGGGGAGGGGTCATGGCAGTAGCCGTGATGCTGGCGCTCCGCTTCTCGCTGCGAATCCTGACCGAGACGACGAGTGGCGCAAATGCCGGTACCGAGCGGATCCTGCTTGTTGGAGCCGGCCAGGCCGCCGACATGCTCATCCGCGAACTCCGCCGGACCCCGTCGCTCGCCGTCCAGCCAGTCGGCCTCGTGGACGATGATCCCCGACTCAAAGGCATGTCTATCCAGGGGTACCCGGTATTGGGAAGCGTCGCGGAAGCTCCGCAGTTGGCCGAGAAACACGACATCACCCAGATCGTGGTCGCCATCCCCTCGGCCTCCGCCGACCAGATCGCCCGCATCTACCGCATCTGCAAGCCCTCGGGGGCGCACATCAAGATCCTTCCTAGCCTGGCCGACCTGGTCTCCGGTACCATCAGTCTGGGGGATGCCCGCGATCTCGACATCAAGGACCTCCTGGGTCGCCCGAAGATCCAGACCGACGTGGGCGCGATCTCTGAGCACGTCCAGGGACAGAGCGTGATGGTCACCGGCGCCGGCGGCTCCATCGGCTCGGAACTCTCCAGGCAGATCGCCCGCTTCAACCCCAAACGCCTCGTTCTCGTAGACCATGACGAGTCCTCGCTCTACGCGCTGCACGAGGATCTCCAGACGCTTGGCTGCACGCTGTTACGTTCTCTGCCCGACGAACATCCTGCAGCGTCGCAAGATGGACAAGCTATTCGCCCTTTACCGGCCACATATGGTGTTCCACGCCGCCGCCTACAAGCACGTGCCGTTGATGGAGGCAAGCCCGGACGAGGCGGTGCTCAACAACATCGAGGGTACGTTGGTCATGGCCGAGATCGCCGGAAGGTACGGTGTCGAGCGCTTCATCAATATCTCCACCGACAAGGCAGTCAACCCTGTGAACGTCATGGGCGCCACCAAGCGGGCCGGCGAGTTGATCGTGCGCATGTTATCGGAGCGCTACCCCGAGACCATGTTCGCCTCTGTTCGCTTCGGCAACGTTCTGGGGAGCCAGGGCAGCGTCATCCCCATCTTCAAGGGCCAGATAGAAGGCGGCGGACCGGTGGTCATCACGCACCCAGAGATGACGCGCTATTTCATGCTCATCGAGGAGGCGGTGCAGCTCGTGCTGCAGGCGGCGATCATGGTGGACGATCCCGTTCCAGACAGCCTCTGTAGCCTCGACACCTTCGTCCTCGAGATGGGGGACCCGGTTCCCATCATCGAGCTGGCCCAGCGGATGATCGAGTTCTACTGGAAAGAGCAGACGCAAGTCCATCGGGGTCGAATTCTCTGGCCTGCGCCCAGGGGAGAAGCTGGACGAGCGGCTCGTCTGGGACAGCGAGTACCTGCTAGGTACCCAGCATCCCCTCGTGGGCAGGGTCTGCGCCGAAGCCTGACGGGCCTTCGCCCAACGGTCACGGCCACGAGTTCGAGTCTAATCTGCAGCAGCTGATCGGTCTTGCCCGGGAGCACCAGGACGGTTCGCGGATCGTGGAGGCCCTGACGCGGTGCATTCCAGGGTACGTGCCTTTGAACGTCGCGGGTGTCGAGGAAGCGTTGTCCTTCGTTTGAAGTTTGACCGCGCCCTTGAACTGGCGGCCTTGCTCAGGCGGCTGAAATTAGCGGCAGCAGTGCGCCGCGAATCGTACTAAGCGAGCGGGCTCTGCCGTGGACTTTGCGCGGCGGATGGGAGCTTTGGGCGTGGCCAAGCTCTGTGAGCGAGTGAAGAAACCGTTCTTTGCAGGGTGTGCTTTCGGAGCCAAAGTTCACAGGCTCCCACGGAGGCGCCGAGAATAGCAACGACCAACAGGTTTCCCATACTCACTCTCCTGGTTCGCGACCTGTCACTAAAGAGGACCGGCAAGAAGGCCCAGCGAGACTCTCTGCGCTGAAACTTGTACCTCCCGTTCCGGCCGCTCCGCAAATCCTTGCAGCCGTGGATGAAGACGGCAGTCGTTTGTGTCGAGTGTTGCGTTTCAGTAACGTGTCCATGCTACCCACTCCTCCAGAGAAGAAGCAAAGTACCCCGGCTGATAGCTCCGTGGTGTCCTCGTGGCTTAGCACCGTGGCCGATAGTCGCGTAGCTGGTGGCCTTGACACTTCGCAGGGAGGCCCGGAACCCGTCGGGGCCTCCCTGCGATGGATCGTTACTTAGTGCGGGCGCGTTGCGATCCCCCGCCTTCATTGTCACTCGAGTTGCGTGGCGTTCAACAGCATCTGAGCTACCTCACCTCTCGTAGCCGGGGCCCACGGGTCCCAGGTCGGCTCCGTAGCCCTGCAGTCCGGCGAGGAGTCCGTTGTACTCAGCTACCCGCATGGACTCGTCATGGATGGACATGAAGTCGCCCACCGCCGAGACGAAACCGGCGGGGGGTTCGACCAATGCACTCGGGTCGAGACTGCGAATAGCCCTCATCAGCATGGTTACGAGCTGAGCCCGGGTCATTGACTCGTACGGTGAGAATCGCCGAGGGGTGATTCCCTCACCGCTCCCACGGAGAAAAGGGCCGCGACGTATTTCTGGGGATAGAGTTGCGCGTCCATCGGGCCCAAGTCTGTAAACGGAGTCGCAATTGCGTCGGAATCGGCGATACCAAGGGCCCCGGCGACCATCTTGGCCACCTGCGCTCGGGTCGTGGTCCCCGCCGCGCCGAAGGTTCCGTCCTGGAAGCCGGATACCACGCCCGCTTCCGCGAGGGTCGACACCGCGCTGCTGTACAGCGGGCTACTGGCAGTAGTCGCGCCGACGCTGGCTGCAGAGGCTGGGTTCAAATCGGAGATGGCTGCCCGCTGCAATTCCGTGGCGACTGACACCTGGATGGCAGCCTGGCCCATCGTCCGGCCGGCCTGATCGTAAGTCACAGCAGTCAGGGTGTGAGCACTGCCAGGAGCAGCGAACCAGGTATTCCAGGCGAAATTGAACGGCGAACTATAGTCGGTTTCGAACGACGCGGTCGTCCACATAGAGCTGGATCTTGTCGACGCTCTGCGTGGAAGTGACTTGCAGTCTTACATCGGTCAGCCCGTACACCACGCTGTTCGCCGCCGGAGCTCGTGAAGCTCAACAGAGCTCGTTGCGGGTGGAGGGGTCACAGGTGCCACCGTCGTTGTCGTTGTCGCCGGCGCCGTTGCGGGCGCCGTCGCGGGCGTGGTCGGAGCTACCAGTGTCGTCGTAGTGGGCACTACCGTCGTCGTCGTCGTGGCGGGCCGTGCGCGGGTGCCGTCGTCGTCGTCGTGGGCGCCGTCGTGGTCGTGGTCGGGGCCACCGTGGTCGTAGTCGGCGCCACCGTGGTGGTCGTCGTAGTCGGCCGTGCCGCGTGGTCGTCGTCGTGGTCGGCCGGGCCGCGTGGTCGTGGTCGGTCGTGGTCGGCCGGGCCACCGTGGTCGTCGTGTCGTGGTCGGGGCCACCGTGGTCGTCGTGGCGCCGGTGGCGCCGGCGCTGACGTTATCCCAGACCGCCCCGGGGATGCTGCCCAGGGTCTGGCCGGCGTAGGTGCCGTTGCGGAAGGTCACCCCGGTGGGTTGGTCGTATTCCCAGGCGGTGAGCGAATCCCCACCCGAGGCGGTGAACCCGTCGATGGTGACGCCCGAGCCACCGTAGAAGCCCACCACCGCCGTGCCGGACTGACCCACCGCGGTCATGTTCTTGATGCTCACGTTGGAGAATCCCTGGCCGATGATGACGGGCCAGCCGGTCACGTCGAGGCCGTTGAAGGCGATGTCATCGGAATCCTGGCTCTCCTGGTAGAGCTGCACCGTCCAGCCCGAGCCGCCTCGGGCGCGTACGGTGTTGAACTGCAGGTGGTGGTTGTTGCCTTCCAGGTAGATGGCGTGCGAGGTCGAGCTCGTGACCTGCTGGGTGAGCACCTCCACGTCCCAGCGCTCGAAGAGACCGCCGGTGAGGTTGGAGATATAGTTCATGCCGCAGCCGCGCACCGTGAAGTCGCGGACGGTGAGGTTCGCGCCCTGGGTGTCGGCTTTGAGCGCGTACATGCAGTTGGTCACTTTCACCCGCTCGAGGGTCACGCCCGAGTAGCGGGAGAACCAGAGAGCGTAGACATAGCCGGAGGCGGCGGGAGAGGTGAGGGTGAGGTCCCGCACCGCTAGGTTAGAGACATCCTTGCCCACAAGGAAACCGGTGTCCGTCGACTGTACCGGCATGGAAAGGATGGTGGCATCGACCCCCGCGCCTTGCAGGGTGACGCCGCTCTTCAGGTTCACTGTCGAACTTACGGTGATGGTCCCGGCGGGGATGTTCACCGTGCCGCCGGCCGGGCAGGCGTTGATGGCGGCTCTGCAGATCGAAGGAGACCGACCCGGCGGAAAACGCCTGAGCCGGCCACAAAAGGAGAAGAAGTGCGCCGGCGGCGACGATGACGAACTTGAGTTTTGGGTGCGGCTTTTGCGCTTTGTCCACTCGGAGTGGTGCACAGTGGCAGTATCGGGTTATCGCCGCCGGTTTGGGGTTGGGTAGTGGCGGGCTCGGCCTCGAGGGGCACCGGCCGGGCGGAGGAAACCCGTGCGGGCCAGAACAAGAGAAGGAGAACGCCTCCGGTGATCGTCCAGAGAGTCAGTCTCCGATGCCGTCTGTGGTTCTTGGCGGCATGGGAGACTGCAGCTGATGTCATCGGGTTACCGTTGACGGCTTGACAGGATCTTAGTTTGCGGGAACCACGCCTCACATTCACGCTTGGTCCCGTGTGGTCTCATTAGTGATTCTTCGCACTCCACCATCTCCTTGTACGCTGCCATCCGACTGTCCGAAGTGGCAGGTTTTGGCTGCTTTTCGGCCCAAAGACGCGCTTTATGCGTAGCGGCCGTTTGCTTTGGCCCGGGAGGGGGTACAAAGAGTGGTGCGTGACGGGAATGCTGATAGCAACCTTGCTCGCAGGGGGAGTACCCATTTCTCCCAAGAGAAGGGCCGATTGCCTCGGGAGCTTCGGCCCTTTTTCTTTGGCTGCGCGTAGGGGGGAGCGCGAGCCACCCAGTCACGACCTCTATGGTGGCACGTGAGTCCTCGGCGCGACCGGGCAGTTATTGCACGGTGCCTTCGAATATGCACGGTGATCACCAGGCTGTCCTCAGCGGACCGCTACCCCTGTCTCCGAATTTCCGTACCTTCAGGGAAAATGGCTTTCGACCGAGAATATATGTGGGGGTAATCGGCGGGTAGTTTCGACGCGAGCACGAAGCGGAGTTGCAGTTTCATCACTGCTCCTTTCATCGTGTTGGCTGTTCGGCTCCGGCGATGCCTACTTGCTACCGGGGAGCCCTGACAGTCTAACGGCGTTCGATAGCTAGTCAGTCTAACGGTGTTAGCCGGACCTGTCAAACGCGTATGCGGCCGACGGAGGGAAGGATGCGCACAGTTCAGGAGGTGGTTCCAAGGGGCCCACTGTCGCGTAATGCCATTTGCGAAGCGGCATTGCGTATCATCGACACTGATGGTCTTGACGCTGTGAGCATGCGCGGCCTCGCCTCGGATTTAGGTGTAAAAGCTGGCTCTCTCTACTATCACTTCAGAAGCAAAGAAGAGCTCTTGGCAGAGGTGGCGGAACTTCTTTACCAGGAGACCGGGCCGCTTCCGAGCGATGGCGATTGGAAGGATCAGGTGTGCGCCATCTTTCTCCAGCTGGCCGATGTCGTGGAGTTGCATCCGCAAGCGGCTCCACTCCTGATCGGCAATCTCGTGCGCTCGCGGAGCGCGCAGGAGCGCGCCAGAGCCTTGCTGACGGCTGGACGGGCCTCCGGGCTGGATCGGGAAAAGCTCGCAAGCCTGCTTGGCAATCTTGCCGCTCTCCTAGCGGGACACAGTGTGCTCAGCGTGTGGGCCGAGGATGGCCTCGACGCTGCACGCACAGGGGACCTTGAAGCCGGTCGATCTCTCTTGTCGGGACGGCGCGGGTGCGACCGCTGGGGCCGGAGTTCGAGGCCGGCATGGAAGCGCTGATCTATGGATTCGTGAACGAGCAGAGTCGCGAAGGACGCGCTTCGTCCTAACAGATCCTCGCGTTACGATTCGGATGCTGTCGACCACTAAGGCCGTACGCCGCCTGAAAGACGGCGTGACCGCACGGTTTCAGTTCCGCCGCTCGGCAGAGCGAGTGGATGCTGAGGTTCTGATCACCCGGTCTTAGCGGTCGCGGCCAGATACCGCGGGCGACCGGGTTGTGACGGAACCGTTACCACGTCGTAACCCGATTTTCAGTCTAGACCGTCATTCTTGTGTCACCCCCTTCGAGAGGACATTGCCGGGGCCCTCGATACCCTTGTGGGCCCCGGGGGCGTCGAAGAGGGAGCGGGTTTGGGGACCTCTCGTTCGGTTCCGCGAGGTTTTCTTGTCCGCGGTCTTAGGTACCTTGGTCTGGGCTGGCGTTGGTCCGTCCTCGTCGATGGCATCTTCGAAAAAGAGGAGAGCTCGTGAACCGTGGCATCCCTTGGCAATCCGTCCATCGGGAATATCTCGAGACGGTATACGAGCTGGGAGAGCTCAAGGATAGGAATGGTGTGCCGCCCGCGGAGGTTTTGGAAGCGCTCGACCTCAGCGAGGAGGAAGGCGACCAGGTCCTCGAGCTCCTGGTTGAGGGAGGCATGATCGTCTGGCCGGCCAAAGGCGAGCTCTTGTTGACTGAAGCGGGAATGGACAAGGCGCAAGAATTGAAGCGTGCGCCTAGGGTGCTGTCATCTTCTCAGAGGGTGCGCGTGCCTTTCCGTTATCAGCGTCGCCGCTTGAGTCCCGTCCTGGGCCATCTGAGGGCGGCACGGACAGGCGACGCTCGCTGATCTCCTAGAGAAGAGCCGGTTCCCCCGTCCGCGGTACGCAATCCCCCGGACTTGCCGTCCTGGCTCAGCGGAAAACCAGGGAAGGGCGGCCCGGGCGCTCGCTGGAAGTGCGCTCCCGCCGGGATTGGCCTCTCGCCCCTCAGTCGATCCGTCCGCCCTGTTCCGCATAGAGCTGCGCCAGGAAGCCCGCCAGCCTCGAGCCTTCGTGGACGTCGTGCTCGAAGAGGCCGAAGCAGGCTTCCTCGCTCACGGAGGTACCGGGCGACAACATGAGTACAGGCTTCCGGTGGATGATCCGGTATCCCATCCAGAATCGGGTTCGGAAGTCGACCCCGCCGGGGATGTCGCGAACGAGGTGGAGGAGGACGACATGGTCGGTGCGTCCGTCCCGATCCACTGGAGGGATGACGACATTGCCCTGGAACGAGGTGGCCACATTCGGACTGTGGTACCGGCCCATGTCGAAGCCGAGATCCTCCGGGCTCATGAAGTCGATCCTGACAGTGGCCACCCCTGCTCCGATGGCCTCGAAAGCCACATGGCCAGGATTTGGGACTGCGAGCTTGCGTTCGAGAGGGACCGCAGGGTCTGAGAGCATCGCGCGATCGGCAGTGCTGATGTCGCTACCGATGTGGTCGCGTGGAAACCAGATCTTATAGCGGAGATCCTCGCTGACGAACCACGCGAACCACCACCTGAGCATCTGGGCAGTGACTCCTGGCATCTTATGGCTGAGCGCCACGAAGCCCGAGCCGTCCGGCATGACGCAGTAGCCAGTCTCGGTCTCGAGCTCGCCTGGGTTGAGCATGTCATTGAGCCGCTGGACAGGCAAAGCTTTCCCCGGTTCCACAGGTTTGCGTTCGTCGATGGACTGCAGCATCTCCGGCGGCCGGGGAAACTCCATGTAGTAGTACTTTGAGTATGGCTTCGCCTTTTCTTCGGGCGTGATCTCCGTAAGCTTGGTCACCTCTGTCTCCTTGCGGCGAGCGACACAGACATTCATCAGTGAACCACCTGGATCGCGGGTCCGCAAACTAATGCGATCGCCCTGTGACTGCGGAACAACCGAGTCGGTCTTGGCGCGTCGGTATCCGAGGGATAAGCTGTCATCGAGAAAGAGTGCGTGGGGCGCAGACAAAGAGGATCGTGGAGTCAATGACAACAGGTGTGGAGACCAAGACATCAGCGAGGATGACGGGCGCCCAAAGGAAGCGACGGATCGTGGAGGCCACCGCCGCTGTCGTCGCCAAGCATGGGGTGCAAGGCGCGACGACTTCACGCATCGCAGCCGCTTCAGGAATCGCGGAAAAGACTCTCTACTCTCACTTCGCGAGCCGGAGGGAAATCCTCGTGGCCGCCTTGGACACCGTTCTCGAGCGATCTCGCGATAACTTCCGCCGGCGCGACCGAGACTAACGCCTTGGAGCTCCTCCGCGCCGCCGCGCGGCGTCATTGGTCATCGGAAAGCGAGTTTGTGTATCCGCTTTACGAGTTCTTCGCCGCTCCGCCCGAAGAAGGCTTGCGAGAAGAGATTAGAACGAGGCATCAGGTGGGCCTCCAACTTGTGATCGACATCGTCAACGAGGGCAAGGCCCAGGGTGTGATACGCGCGGACGTCGACGCGGAGCAGACCGCGTGGGAATTCTTCGGCGTCTATTGGGCGGAAGACGTCGCGTACATGATCGGTTCCGAGGAATTCGCAACGAGCGGTCGCTCGACGCTCATGCTCGAACGGATCCTGCGGGACATCTCGGCATAACCAAGGCGGGCCGTCTCCGCAATAGTCAAGGGATCTGAGCGAGATGGGGGAGCTCGCTGCCGCGCCGGTGGATCGGCGATCCGAACCAATCCTTGCACGTCTCTTTCTACTCGCAACTGAGTTGGTCAAGGCGGCTGCATTGACGGGGTTTGAAGCGGCGGTGCCCGCGTAGCATCATGGTCGCTTGCAGAGCGTACAGCCAGTGACGGTCAGGAGGATCGAAGTGAAGCTGAAAGTCGATGAGGCACAGCGCCTGAGGGACAAAGTGGCCGTGGTCACCGGCGGCGGGGCACCAACAGTATCGGCCGAGCCATCTCCATCCGCTTCGCGGAGGAAGGCGCGAAGGTGGCGGTGGCGGATATCGACTTCGCCAGTGCCGTGGCGGTGGCCGAGGAGATCAACAACGGCGGCGGGACAGCGATCGCGGTGGCGTGCGATGTCACCGATCTTGCGCAGTGTGAAGCGATGGCCAAACAAGTGGCGGAAGCCTGGAACGGCAAGATCGACATCCTGGTGAACAATGCCGCTGCTTTCAAGGGCGTCATGGCCAAGACGGGCTGGAAAGCCTTCAACGAGTGGACGCCCGAAGAGTGGGACCACATGCACTCGGTCAACCTCAAGGGGCAGTGGTTCTGCGCCCGGGCCGTCTTCCCCTATATGAAGCCCCAGGGCTACGGCAAGATCATCAACTTAGGCTCTACCAGCTTCTTCGAGGGCATCCCGGGGTTCATCCACTACATCTCGAGTAAAGGCGGGGTCATAGGTTTCACCAGAGGTCTGGGCAAAGAACTGGGTGAGTTCGGCATCCGCGTGAACACGATCTCGCCTGGGTTCGCGATGACCGAAGCCGCTCTCGACCTGATCTCAAAGACCCCGGAGTTTCTCGAGATACGCAGGAACGCGCAGGCTCTCAAAGAGCGCAACGTAGTCGCGGAGGACATGGCCGGTCCCGCGGTGTTCCTCGCGTCGGAAGACAGCGACATGGTCACCTGCCAGACCCTCCTTGTAGAGGGTGGCGGCAGCATGTGGTAGCTCCCGATCCCGGGGAGTCGAGAGACTAGGGCTGGGTCCGATGGGGGTGGGGCGGCATTGACGGCTCAGCCCGCAAATGTTATAACCCAGCCAGTGCAGACTGGGTTATTTCGGATCGCGTGTCACGGGATCCGAACCGCCTTGTCGTCTCAGCAAGGCAAGGCGAGCCGGTCGGCGCGGCGGTCATCTCACGACTGAGAAGGGGGCGCTATGTCAGAGAAGCACCAAGACGATTCCCGTGAGTCTCGGGAAGCCGATGCCCGACCCGGCAAGAGCGTAAGTCGCCGGGAGTTTCTGAAGATCGCAGGGGTAGCTGGGGCCACAGTGGGACTGGGTGCCGGCCTTGGCGGCGTTCTGGCGGCCTGCGGCGGCACAGCGGCATCCACCACCACGACGACCGCGGCGGCTCCGGGCTCCAGCACGACTGCCGCGCCCGAAAGCTACGACCACGGTTACTTCCGCCGCCGAGACGGGACCGGAAATCAAGATCGGTTTCGTGACTCCAAAGACGGGCGCTCTTGCTCCTTTCGCGAGCACCGACGCCTACATCCTGCAGCGCTTCACCGAATGGGTGGGCGACGGGCAGGTGCTCGGTGACAAGAAGAAGCACCCGATCACGGTCGTCGGTGGAAGACAGCCAATCCGATACCAACCGCGCGTCCCAGGTGGCGGGCGACCTTATCAACAACGGCGGCATCACTTTGATGGTCGTCGCCTCGACCCCGGACACCATCAACCCGGTCGCCGCTCAGTGCGAGGCGGGCAGCACGCCTTGTCTCGCCAACGATGTTCCCTATCAGGCGTTCCTCGGTGCGGCTCCCAAGGACGGCTACAAGTGGAGCTGGCTCTTGAACTTCGGCGTGGAAGACTTCGCCGGGAACTACACCAAAGTCTGGACTGCTCTTCCCACCAACAAGAAGATTGGCGTCATGTGGCCGAACGACGCCGACGGAAACGCGTTCTCCTCGTTCATGCCCGACATCATCAAAGGTGCCGGCCTGACGATCGCCGATGCGGGCGCTGGCAAGACGGCACCGAGGACTTCACCCCGGAGATCACCACTCTTCAAGAAGGCCGGCTGCGAGGTGATGGAAGGCGTGTTCAGCACGCCGGACTACACCAACTTCTGGAAGCAATGCAACCAGCAGGGCTGGGTGCCGAAGATCGCCTGTGTCGACAAAGGTCTGCTCTTTCCCGAAGGCGATCGAAGCTGTCGGCACCATCGGTACCGGGCCTGGTGAGCACCCTGTTCTGGGCGCCGACCTGGCCGTACAAGTGGTCACCTCACCGGAGAGACCTGCCAGCAGTTCGCCGATTCGTTCACAAAAGCGAGCGGCGAGCAGTGGTCGAGCGCCCTGAGCCACGGCACGATCTTCGAGATGGCGGCGTGGGTGCTCCAGAACGCGACCGATCCCACCAGCAAGACGTCGATCCAGGCCGTACGTGCCGAACGATGAAGTTCGATACGATGGTCGGCCCCATCGACTTCTACTGCGCCGTTGATCGCCACGCCGCCGGCCCTGGGCCGGGCCACGTGGCCGATCACGTCTACAAGTCGCCGTGCATGGCGGGCCAGTGGGTGAAAGGCACCACGTATCCGTTCAACTTCGTCAGTGTCAGCAACGTCGCGGCTCCGAATATTCCGGTGGATGCTCAGCTTCAGCCAATAGGCGGGTAAGGATCTTTCCCGCGCGACGTTTTCGGATGCCGCAGCTGGCACAATATGGTCAGCTGCGGCATCCTCTTTTATGGATGGCCTCGCGATGCGACCATGCTGTTTGGGGCGAGGGGAGTCAGAATAGAATAAGAGCGGAGTGCGTTGACAAGAGTGGAAAGCGTTGAGGTTCTTCCTTGGAAGCCGGAGTGTCGAATGGATCTGGAGAGCGGTCTAAAACTATGAGCGAAACGAACGGTGAGAGAGCGCTGGTCTCCCAGATAATCCACGGCTCGTTCGTGGACGGTCACGGGGTGCGGACAACCGTCTTTCTCAAAGGGTGCCCCTTGCGGTGTGAGTGGTGCTGCAACCCCGAGGGGCAGGAAGTCCACCCGGAGATCAAGTACGTCGAGGCGCAGTGCAACGGGTGTGCGGAAGTGCGTTCCCGTCTGTCCCGTGGGCGCGATCACCATTCCCGAGGACGAGCCGGACGCCCGTGTCCGCATCGACCGCCAGCTCTGCACCAACTGCGGAGAGTGCATCGACGTGTGCTACCTGGGCGCGCTTGACTGGTTCGGCCGCTACTACACGGTCGACGAGCTTTTCGACGAGGTCAAGAAGGACGAGAAGTACTACTCGGCTTCGGGCGGGGGTGTCACCATCGGCGGGGGAGAGCCTACGCTCCAGCCCGTCTTCTTGCGGCGCTTTCTCAAGAAATGCCGGGACCGCTACATCCATACTGCTCTTGACACCTGTCTTTACACGGTGACCGACGAGGGCCTCAAGGCCCTCGAAGAAGCCGACCTGCTGCTGTGCGACGTCAAGGGTCTCGATCCCCGACCAACACAAGAAGAGCACCGGCGTTTCCAACCGCGTGATCCTCGAGAACCTCAAGCGCCTCTCCGACATGGGGAAGCCGATGATAATCCGCGTGCCCCTGATCCCCGGCCACACCGATTCGCCGGAGAATCTGCGGGGGGTGGTCGATCTTCTGTGCAGCCTTCGCTCGGTGGAGAGGGTGGATCTCTTGCCCGTGCACGAGTATGGCAAGGGCAAGTACGACGAGCTTGGCAAGGAGTACACGCTCGTGGCCGAGCCCATCCCCCAGGAGCGTCAGCAGGAGATAAAGGCCATGTTCGAGGAGTGCGGGTTGCGGACTCGCATCGGGGGATAGACCATCTACGTCAAGTCGGCAGGCGATGAAAAGGGAGAGCCAGCCATGGATGAGGTGCGGACCGACTTGCAAGAAAAGGCGAGGATGCTGAGCGAGATGGGATGCAGGCAGTCTGAGCCGCTCCAGCCGGAAGTGTTGGGCGCAAGCGGGGACGACTTGCGGGATCGTGTGAGGAAACTGAGGGAGACGGTGCTCAGAACGGCGTCTATCTGCACCGAGCGAGGCCGTCTCTACACCGAGTCCTACAAGACGACGCAAGCCGATCCTCCGCCGGTCAGACAGGCCAAGGCCTTGGCCAAGATCCTCGATGAGATGACCATCTTTATCGGCGAGGGCGAGCTTCTGGTGGGCAACGTCACCAGCAAGATCCGGGGCGGGGAGATCCTGCCCGAGCTCAATGCGCAGTGGATGCCGGGAGAGTTCGAAGACTTCGCCACCCGGGAGTGGGACCGCTTCGAGCCGCTCACCGAGGATGAGAAGGAGACCATCAAGGAGATGCTCTCCTGGTGGGAAGGTCAATCGCTCTACGACATGTGGCGAGCGAGGATGCCGGAAGACAAGCTGAAGTACCTCACTAATGGCTTCTGCGGCGGCCACGTGATGTGCTTCAACGGCCACTACCTCACCCACAACTCCTGCGACTACGAGATGGTGCTCCTCAAGGGGCTGGACGCCATCAAGCGAGAGGTGGACGAGGAGCTTGCCAACCTCGACGTCGGCGACATCAACGACTACAAGCGCTTCCCGTTCCTGAAGGCTTCGAGCATTAGTCTCGAGGCGGTCGGCCGCTTTGCCAGGCGATATGCCCAGTTGGCGAGGGAGATGGCCGCTCAAGAATCCGATCCTCAGAGACGAGCGGAACTCGAGACGATAGCCGAAGCCTGCACTCAGGTCCCCTGCGGCCCGGCCCGCACCTTCTTCGAGGCCCTGCAATCGATGTGCTTTGTCTGGACCGCGATCACCATCGAGGGCAACGGCTACGGCCTCAGCTTCGGGAGGGCCGACCAGTTCCTCTATCCGTTCTACAAGGCGGACCTGGAGGCCGGCCGGTTGACCGACGACGACGTGCGCTCGCTCATCGGCCTGCTTTACATCAAGGTCAACGGCGCGGTGACGATCACCGACAAGATCTCCTCCACCATCTTCGCGGGTTTCCTCCAGCTCGTGAACATCACCTTGGGCGGCGTCACCCCTGAAGGGCGCGATGCCGTGAACGACCTCACGTACTTGTTCCTGGACGCGGACCTGGACGTCCGCTTGCCTCAGAACGACCTCATCATCAGGATCAACAAGAACAACCCCGATTCTTTCGTGATCAAGGCTTGCGAGGTGGCGAAGGCGCTGCGCGGGAAGATCAAGTTCGTGAGCGATGAGGCGTCCATCGCGCAGCTGCTGAACGACGGCTACCCCATCGAATACGCCCGCAACTACATCATCACCGGGTGCAACAGTCCTTCGGTCGCCGGTCGCTCGCTCGACATCCCCGGTGGCATGTTCAACATAGGGCTGATGCTCGACCTGGCCCTCAACGATGGGCGCTCCCGTCTGAGCGGTGAGCAGCTGGGGCCGAAAACCGGCGACCCCCGGAGTTTCACTTCTTACGAGGACGTTCTTGCGGCCTACAAGACGCAGGTAGAGGCCGGCATCCCCTTGCACGTGCTGCAAAAGAACGTTGACCGGTCGCTGTTCGGCGAGTTCGCTCCCACACCCTTCCAATCCAGTCTCTTCCACGGTCCCATCGAAAAGGGGCTTGATGTCGGCAACGGCGGCACCGTTCCGTTCGCCCGGGTGGGCATTTCCCCCGTCGGCGGCCCGAACGTGGGCGACTCCCTGGCTGCCATCAAGAAGCTGGTCTTCGAGGACAAGAAGCTCACCATGGATCGCCTGATCACGGCCCTCGACAAAAACTTCGAAGGCGAAGAGCAAGTGCTCCACCTGCTGTCGAACGCTCCGAAGTACGGCAACGACGACGACTACGTCGACTCGATCGTGGGTGATGTCCTCCTCCACGCCCGCGACCAGATCGTCTCCCACCAGGGGGCGTGCGGTATCAAGTTCAACGCCGGAGTGTCGGCCGTCACGGCCAACGTGCCCTTCGGCTGGGCTGTCGGGGCGCTGCCGGACGGACGGAAAGCCGGGCAGCCCTTGGCAGACGGCGAGTCGCCGTACGCCGGCAGGAACGTCAGCGGGCCTACGGCCACGTACAACTCGATCGCGAAGCTGGACCATGTGAAGTTCACCAACGGGTCGGTACTCAACATGAAGTTCAGCCCTGGGGCTCTGAAAGACGCCACGAGCCTGAAGAAATTCGCGTCGCTTACACGCACCTTTTTGGACACCGGCGGTTTTCTCGTCCAGTTCAACATCGTGGATACGGCGACCCTGCGGGCGGCGCAGAGACAGCCGGAGAAGTACCGCGACCTGCTGGTGAGGGTAGCCACATACAGTGCGTATTTTGTGGAGCTCAGCCCGCAACTTCAGGAAGACATCATCGGCCGGATGGAGTTTGAAGAGCTTTGAGCGATCAGGCCAGCGAGAAACGGCGGCCGATGAACGTCACTGCCGCGTTGCGGCTTGGGTGTGGATGGAGGCCGCGAGATGTGTGAACGACTGAAGGGGAAGGTCGCTATTGTCACCGGCAGCGGGGCAGGCATCGGCCAGGGCTGTGCGTTGATGTTCGCCCGGCAGGGTGCGCGGGTCGTGGGCTGCGACATAGATGCCGCCGCCGCCGAGACCACCGTCGAGATCGCTCGGAAAGAAGGCCTCGCGTTTGAGAGCGTCCACCCTTGCGACCTGACGCAGCCGGCCGAGGTGGAGCGCCTCGTGGCCGCCGCGGTTGAGCGTCACGGGGGCATCGATATCCTGCTGAACGCGGCTGCATGGGGGGCCTTCGCCTGGATCGAGGACATGGACTTCGAGACCGGGTGGCGGAAGACCCTCAGCGGCGAACTCGACCTGGTCTTTCTGGCCTGCAAGGCCGCGTGGCCTCATCTCAAGGCTAGAGGTGGCGGCTCGATCATCAATTTCGCGTCGATCAATGCCTGGCGCGCCCTCAAAGGTAATCAATCCATCGCGCATTGCGCGGGGAAGGGCGGCGTGCTCGCAATGACGCGGCAACTGGCCATGGAAGGTGCGCCGCACAACATACGCGCCAACACCATCTCGCCGGGGATGATCGTCACCGCCGCCACCAAGCCGCGGCTTGACGACGAACCCGGGTTCAAGGAAGCGGCGCTGGATTGGATGATGCTGAGGCGCCTCGGCCAGCCGGAGGACATAGCCTATTGCGCTACCTATCTTGCGTCGGATGAGTCGCGCTGGGTCACGGCGGCAGATTTCTCGGTGGACGGCGGGACTAAGAACTACGTGTAGGTAACCTTCGAGGAGGTGCTTGGGTTCTATGGGTGCTAAAGACGACGGGGCCGTGAGTTCGACGGGTATCACAGTCGAGGGACTTCATCATTACACCATCAGCGTGGCCGACATCGACGAGTCCGCCGCCTGGTACAGCAAGGTGCTCGGTTTCAAGTCGATCTACCAGAACAATAGGCACCAGTGGGGCAAGGTAGCCTACATGCAGGCGCCGGGCTTCCTCCTCGAGATGTTCGAACCGCCGGATCCTCAGCCATTGCCGTCGTATGCTGCCGGACCAGAACCGGATACCGATCTGATGGTCAGCGGTCACAAGCACTTCGCTCTGCTGCACAGAAACCTCACGGACGCGGTGGAGGAGCTAAAGGCGCTGGATGCGAACGTGGTGAGCTTCAAGATAGTGAGCTTCGAGGGCATGGGGGAGTTCCGCGCCGTCTTCCTGGCCGACCATACGGGCGGTCTCATCGAGCTTCCCGAGGATGATTCCCCGGCAGCCGCCCGGGGTCTGGGCACAAGTCT
Source organism: uncultured Thermoleophilia bacterium (assembly GCA_963772095.1). Classification (GTDB taxonomy): domain Bacteria; phylum Actinomycetota; class Thermoleophilia; order RBG-16-64-13; family RBG-16-64-13; genus Chersky-299. The sequence goes on along the minus strand of CAVYVU010000016.1, from coordinate 118,647 downwards.
CGGCAAAGGGCCACTGGCGATCAAAGGATTGCATCACGTCGCCATCTGCGTCCAGGACAGGGACGAAGCGGTAGAGTGGTATTCGAAAATGCTCGGCTTCACTGTCGCGACCACCTTTGAGGTCCCCCCGATAGGTCTGCGATCGGCGATGATGCAGGGGCCGGGGTTCTGGATGGAGGTCCACTGCATGGCCGGCGCCGCGCCTGTACCGGCGGAGAGGCGAGATCCGGCGAGCGACACGCGGACCCTTGGCAACAAGTACTTCGCTCTGGGAGTAAGAGACGCCGGCCGTGCCGCTGAGCGACTCAAGGAATCCGGCGTAGATATTTTGGCCGTGGACGACACGGTCAAGGGCATTCACCGGGTCTTTATCAGCGACAACTCAGGCATCCCGATAGAGCTCTTTCAGCTCGTCAACTGACCACCGCCTCGGCCGGGCGTCGATCGTGCGCGGGCGGAGCGGCGTAGCCTCAGCCAGGCGCGGTCGACCGCGAGCGGTCGCCCACCCGTGATCGGTCACATGTGATCGGCGGTCGTTCCACGGTGGTCAATGGGTCCGGGCTCAGTGCCCGGTGCTCAATGTGCCCCAGACTCCGTGGGGGTGCCCTCTCGATCTCGAGCCGGGGAGGGAAGTTCTCCCTTGAAGATCGGCATACGGCGGGCGAAGAAATAGCCGGCCACGAGGGGAAGCCACACCGTAAAGACCCGGTAGGCGGTGGCCGTCTCGATCGCGAGCGCCGAGGGTACCCCCAAGGCCTTGAGAACGAGAGACATCGTGCCTTCCACGGCTCCGAAGCCTTGAGGGAGCACAGCGACGACGTAAAAGACGACACTGATGCTGAAGCCGGCGAAAAGAACCCCGGGACCGACGGGGTGGTGGAATGCCAGAAGGATGGAATACAGGCCTGCCATGCTGACCAGATGCAAGAAGGTTATGAGGAGCAGGACCTGCGCGAGTTGGCGCCTATGCTTGGTGATCGCGGTGGAGGCGTACGAGAATTGCCGGGCGTTGCGCGGCGCCCAGCTCTCCGAGAGCAAGTTCGGACGCCTGAAGAGTCCGCCCAGTCGGTTGATGACCTTACCAGCCCACGCAAGGAAGCGCTCCATCCACGCTTCTCTTGCCTTCGCCAGCCACAGGGCCAGCACCAGTAGTAGAACGATGAGCACGAAAAGGGCGCTCCCCACGGTGTAATAGTCCGGCACATGGCCCCGGTGGTACAGGTAGATCAGCCCGACGATTACAAAAGGGATGGTCGTGCCCAGATCTGCCACGAGGACCAGGATCACGCCCGCCATCGCCCGGGCTCCCGACTGGCCCCGCTCTACTGCATCCTCCACGAAGATGGCAGCCGCTCCCGCACCACCCGCGGGGACGAGCGCGTTGATGAAAATGGAGGCGAGCATCACCGGAAGGATGTGGAGAGTGGTTGTCTCCACCTCGACGGCTTGGAAGCTGAGCCTGTAGAGGAGGGCGTTCAGCAGGAAGTAGACGGCGAAGATGACCGGCGCGGCTACGATCCAGTACCAGACGGCGTCCGCAAAGGCGTCGATGAACTCGTCGGGGCTAGCAAATTGGGTCGCCACCAGAGCCACGAAGCCCACGAACACAAGGAAAAGCCCCAGCTGTATCCAGCCGCTGATACGGCGCTTCTTGCTCAAGGTCTTGGTCCCCTTTGCTCGTGGCCCGCTAGCAAGGTCTGCCTTTTCGGCGGTTCACAAACCTGGCGAGTCCACACCAAAAGCGGCGGCGAGCAACATGGGCGGGGACTTGCGGTCAAGCCGCACGGACGCCGGTCGCCCGACGGCCGAGTGGATTCGGAGTAAACTGCACTTAGTCATGTTTCACAATTTCACCTCAGGTTCGCTGGCCGTTGCGGCTGGATCCTCTGCTTGTAGGTAGTTCGCTCATCCTCACCCTAGCTCATCTTATCCCTCTCCTGGCCGCAGGCACTTACCTGGTGCTTTTTCCCTTGAGCGTCATCGAGGGACCGATCGTCACCATCGTCGCGGGCTTCCTGGCCTCTCTCGGTCTTGTGAACATCTTCCTGGTCTACCTTGTGGTGATATCCGGCGACCTCACCGGTGATGGCCTTTGTTACGCGGTGGGCCGCTGGGGGCTAAAGAGGTTCGCAGGGCGCTGGGGCAAGTACATCGGCGTTACGCCAGCCCGTCTTCTCAGGATGGACGACCACTTTGAGAAGCATAGCGGTAAGACCTTGCTTTTGGGCAAACTTACATTCGGGCTGGGCTCGCTGGCTCTGGTCGGGGCGGGCGCAGCGAAAATGAAGCCGGGAAGATTCGTGTTGTACAACGCACTCGGCACCTTGCCAAAATCCCTGGCGCTTCTTGCGGTGGGCTACTACTTCGGCAAGGCCTACGCACAAGCCGGCTCCGTCCTGAACTACCTTGCCATTGGCATGGTGTCGTTCGCCGTGCTCGCGGTGGCAGCCTACGTCATCTCTCGCCGGCTTGCGAAACCTGCCCAGGAGACGGCTGTCTCCTAGCAAGGGATGAACCGGTCACTCAGGGGATGGTCGAGGAAGAGGAAGCCGACGTCGAGGGGGACGTATCAGGCGTCGTCGGGCCGGAAGCAGAAGTCGAATTCGTCGTGGACGTGGGATTGGAAGCCGTGGTGGAAGTGGATATCCCGCCGATCTGACCCCGGATCTCTCCCTTCGGATTCTTGACCGTGCCCACGTTCACATAGGCTTGGCCGCTCTCAAACAGGGCCACGAGATCGGCGATCGACTTGCCGGCCAGGGATCCGATGAGAGCCGAGGCGTTGAAGTTGCCTTCAGCCAACGCTCCGGTGAAGATGCCGGCTTTGGCCGGACCTGGAAAGAGAATGAGCAGGCCTTGCCCGTTGGTGCCGGCCCGACCCGCGTGCACTCGGGCGGCCACCGCGTCGGTGATGTTGCTCACCTCGAGCACGAAATGGATGCGCGTCCCGGTCGCGTCGACGGTGAAAGAGGCCGTGCCGGTTGCGATGGTGTCGACCACGGGGAGGACTTCCTTGCCGGAGAGTCCGGCGGTGAAGGTCTCACCGGCGATCGCGACGGTAGTTGCGGTGGTCGAGGTGGAGGTCGAGCTCGTCGTGGTGGCGGAAACGCCGGTAGTGCTCGTCGTGGTTGTGGTCACCTTCGCGGCGCAGCCGCAAACGAGCAGCACAAGAGTTAAGACGGCTAGCACGAGGGTTTTCTTCATGACACCGACCTCCGCTACGAGAACGCCCCGAGTGCGCTTCCTCGAGGCAGCCCTGGGCACGAACCTTGCAGTCCCCAGGTATTCCCCCTCAGCGCGGAGTAATCCTGCCTGGCTAGGATGCGACTCGCATGTGCGGCGGTCCTGATCGGGGCGTGCACACGAGACGCCTCGGTGGACCGGGGCTCATCACGCGGCCGTAATCATCCTCGAGACGCTCGACGTCATCCTCGGCGAGATAGTCGCCGCGTTGCACCTCGATGAAGACCAAGGGCACAGCGCCTTGATTCTCGATCCTGTGTATCACGCCACGGTCGATGTCGACCGAGCTGCCGGGAACCACTCCACGGTACTCCCCGCCGCGGGTGACGAGACCTTTGCCCTCCACCACCGTCCAGTGCTCTGATCGCTGCCGGTGCCGATGCAGACTGAGCCGCTTTCCGGGGTGCACCTGTATGCGCTTGACCTTATGGTTGTGGGATTCCTCGAGGACTCGGTAGAAGCCCCAGGGTCGCTGACCCTCTTTCGGTGAGCGATCCAAGACGTCGCGATATACCGCCAGATACTGCTCGATCATGCCGTCGACCGAAAAATGCCTCTCAACGTGCCGGCGACAGGCCGCCCTCTCCAGTTCCGGGATTCTCGCGACTGCGTCAGCCGCTTCCTGGGCGGTGTTTGCCAGGAAGCCGGTCTCGCCGTCGGCCACGACCTCGGGCATGCTGCCCTTATTGAAAGCGATTACAGGTGTTCCGCAGGCCATTGCTTCCACGGCGGAGAAGCCGAACGGCTCGGCGAAGCCGATGGGGTGAAGCAATGCGTAGGCGCCGCCCAGGAGTTTGTCACGCTTGGACGGTCCGACACTTCCGGCATAGACGATGTTCGCATCGTCCAGGAAAGGCTCCACGTTCTCCTGGTAATACTCCTGGTCCTGGATGAAACCAGCGATCAAGAGCCGCCGGCCTGTGCGCCGTGCGATCTCGATTGCCTCGGCGGCGCCAGTGTCTTTGTGGATGCGGCCCAAGAACAGAAGATAGTCGCCCGGCTTGTCCCGGTAGGTGAGGCCGCTCAGATCGACGCCGGGGTAGGCATTTGCGACGTAATCGAGTTCGGGCGAGCGGTCGGAGTGGCTAACGGAGATGTAATGGCAGTTCTTGTCGTATCTGCGGTAGACGGAAAGTATGTGGGCCGAGGAAAACCCGTGGATCGTCGTCACGACGGGCGTGGTCGTCAGCTTGGACCAGGTCAGCGGCAGAAAGTCCAAGTGATTGTGAATGAGGTCGAACTCATCAGCCCGCTCGAAGACCTGGGCGATGTGCAGGGATTCGACGACTCTTGCTTCCTGCGGGCGATCTTCCTGGTGGCCACGCGGGACGACTGACTGGAGTTTCGCCGTAGTCAGCGAGTCTGCCGTGGCAAAGAGGGTGACGTCTATTCCCCGCTTGACCAGCCCCTCGGTGAGTAAAGAGATCACCTGTTCGCGCGGCCCATAGTCGCGGGGAGGAGTCCTCCAGGCGATAGGCGCGAGCATCGCTATCCGCATTGCACTCCGCTCTCTTGGCTTTTCACTGGCATGCTTCCGAGTTCTCGTAAGGCGAGCGGAACAACTCGGAAACTTTCGCTCCATGAACCGGTTGGCTCGCCGGGTGAGTGTCGTGGAGGTGGCGGATGTCTGGAAGGTACCTAACGCGGCCAGGGCACCAGCCCACCGCTTCGGTGCGCACTGAAGTCTACCACGTTGCGGTCGGGAGCCCGGGGTTCGCCACTATGGAGATGGGCGAGACGGCGAGCAGGGGCCGTCTACGACAGTCGACTCGGCACCGATCCGACAGTCGCGCTCTGAGGCGACCGGCCCGGGGTTCGGAGTTAAGAGATAAACTCGACAGGCAGGAAGCCGGGAATTCTGGCGCAACACTAGGGGATCGATGCGGGATAAGCCCAGAACGGATTCAAGGGTGGTCGTCTGATGCGCCCCACGGGTGGACTGGTGGTGCGGTCTATGCGCCGCGACCAATCGGTCCGGGGCACGAGAGTGGCGCCCGGCACGGCACGCCGTATCTTGCGCTTCGCGGCTCCATACAGGACGGTGCTGATCCTGTTTCTCGGCCTGGTCGTGATAGATGCGGTAATAGGGGCCGCAAACCCGCTCTTCTATCGCGAGATCATCAACAAGGGTATCGTCGGCCACCGGGCGGGCCTCATCGTGGTCCTCGCCATCGCGGTCGCCGGTCTCGCAGTCCTGGACGCCGCCCTGTCGCTGGGCGAGCGCTTCGTGTCGGCCCGGGTGGGTGAGGGCCTGGTGTTCGATATGCGGACCAAGGTCTTTGCACACATCCAGAAGATGCCGATAGCTTTCTTCACGCGCACCCAGACCGGTGCGTTGGTAAGCCGACTCAACAATGACGTCCAAGGAGCTCAGGAAGCTTTTACCGACGTGCTCTCGACCGTGGTCGGCAATCTCATCAGCGTAACTCTTGTCCTCGTGGTGATGTTCGTCCTCTCCTGGAAGCTCACCCTGGTCGCGTTGGTCCTCTTGCCGGTCTTCGCCATTCCCGCTCGCTGGCTGGGCCAGCGGTTGCAGGCCACGATGCGCGAGCGCTACGACCTTACGGCCGAGATGAACACCATCATGGTCGAGCGTTTCAATGTATCGGGCGCCTTGCTCGTGAAGCTGTTCGGCCGCCCCGGCCAGGAGGATCGGTCTTTTCATCAAAGAGCGGGACGCGTGCGCGATATCGGAGTGAGCCAGGCCATATACGCCAGAGTCTTTTTCGTGTCCCTGATGCTCACTGCCTCCCTCGCCGCGGCCCTGGTTTACGGTTGGGGCGGGGTCCTAGCCGTGCACGGCGCCCTTGACGTGGGGACGCTCGTGGCCCTTACCGCGTACCTGGCCCGGCTGTATGGGCCGTTGACCGCTCTCTCCAACATCAATGTCGATGTCCTGACGACTCTCGTCTCCTTCGAGCGCGTGTTCGAGGTGCTCGACATCAAGCCCATGGTGGACGAGAAGGCTGGGGCCGTTACCATTCCCCGTGGACCGGCCCTGGTGGAGTTCGATCACGTTGACTTCACGTATCCGAGCGGAGAAGAGGTCTCGCTGGCCTCGCTCGAGTCTGTGGCGACCACGGCCGCCGCGCCGCCGCAAGGCGTCCTATTCGACGTGAGTTTTGTGGCCCGCGCCGGTGAGCTTGTGGCCTTGGTAGGACCATCCGGCGCCGGCAAGACCACGATTAGCCAGCTCGTGCCTCGTCTCTACGATGTCCGCGGCGGAGCAGTCAAGATCGACGGCATCGACGTGCGCGACGCGACGTTCGAATCCTTGCGCTCCGTGGTAGGGGTCGTCACCCAGGATGCCCACCTATTTCACGACACCATCCGGGCGAACCTTCTTTATGCAAAGCCCGACGCTTCAGAAGCCGAGCTCACGGACGCCCTGCAAGGGGCCCAGATCTACGCGCTAGTCCAGTCTCTCCCCGACGGTCTCGAAACGGTGGTTGGGGACCGCGGTTACAGGTTGTCAGGCGGCGAGAAGCAGCGCCTGGCGATCGCCCGTCTGCTGCTGAAGGCGCCGGACGTGGTGGTGCTCGACGAAGCCACGGCACACCTCGACTACGAGTCGGAACTGGCGGTGCAACGGGCCCTCAAGACGGCGCTGGCCGGGCGCACGTCTTTGGTGATAGCCCACCGGCTCTCCACTGTTCGCGACGCCGACCAGATCCTGGTACTCGACGCCGGCCGCATAGTCCAGAGGGGCCGTCACGACGAGCTACTGGCCGCCGGAGGCCTATACGCGGACCTGTATCGGACCCAGTTCCGTTCGCAGTCCCCGGGAGAGCGGCAAGCACCCTCTTGAGAGCCACGTGGGACGGGTACATCGGCAGCCGCCCGAGTTGTGCTCGCTGCGCCCAGGGAGCGGCCGTCAGGCCTCACAGTCCGGCTGGGGAGGGCTCACGACGGGGTCTCGTCCGGCCGGCCGGGATGTCCATGGCGCACCCGTCTTCGGCGACGGCAGGCGACTGAGGTCCATGTAGCCGGCGCGCCGCCGCACAGCGGAAACCGCCGGGTTGATGAGCAGCACCATCATGAGTCCGACAAAAAGCAGCCCTTTGCGTAAACCTGGCATCGGTGTCCAGTACATCTCGAGTTGGGCGTTTATCTCGGCTCCGAGGTGAAAGTCCTTGGGCCAGTGCCAGACGTAGTGGCCGTTCACCCGTTGCGCGAGGGCGACATTGGGGTTCTCCAGCGCGTTGGCCTGCTTACCCGGGTACTGGACCCAGATGTGATCGAAGCTCATGAGCAGTTGGTAAGGGATGCCCTTCGCTTTGAGGATGCTCGCCAGCAGAACGGCTCGGCTCTCGCAGTCCCCGCGCTTGGACTTGATCACCTCGGCGGTGGTCGGGAAGTACCAGGGAACGCTGTTCACCTGCCAGTCGTACGCGTACGGCACGATGCGGTCGAGGACGGCCTGCTCGATGAGCTTCGGGTTGTTCGGCAGAGTCGCGGCCAGACTGCGCACGGCCGCGGCGTCGATGTCTGGATGCTGGATGTTGTTGATGCTCCGTACGAGCAGCGACGGGTTGGGATAGAGCGCCAGGAAGATCCATCCGAGGAGCAACCAGAAGACAGCCAAACGCGGGAGTTTCACGCGCACATTGTACCGCGGTTGGAGGTCGCGCGAGGCGGCGCCGGCACACGGGGCCTCTGTATCATAAGCATCGGGCTGATAGAATCACCGACGTCGTTCGCGATCTCGGCGCGGACTTCGGAAATGTGACGATTCGTCTGCCCTGGAAGCGCGGGAACAGGGAGTCCAGTATGACCGCCGACGCGAGAATAGAGCAGCTGCGCAAGATGAAACGCGATGCCGTCCAGGGCGGGGGGCCGGAGCGCATCGCTGCCCGCCGCAGAACCGGCGAAAAAACGGCACGCGAGCGCTTAGGCGAGTTGCTGGACCCTGGCACGTTCGTGGAGCTCGACAAGTTCCTGGCTCCCCGGCATGCCGAGCCGGCCGCCGGTTGCGCGGGCACCCTAGGCGAGGGCGCGGTCACGGGTTACGGCAAGGTAGACGGCCGGGATGTGTACGTCTTCTCCCAGGGATCCACCATTGCGAGTGGTGCTCCCGACGATATATCCGTCCAGAAGATCATCAAGGTCACGGAGCTTGCCCTTCTGAACGGCGCGCCTTTGATCGGGTTGAACGGCTCTGGCGGCGTGGGCGGGTCGGAGGATGGCCCGTCGTCTATCGGAGGGTGGGCCGAGATCTTCTTCCGCAACGTCATGGCCTCAGGGGTGGTGCCGCAGATCTCAGCCGTCATGGGAGCGTGCGCGGGCGGTGCAGGTGTTTCCCCCGGCGGTGACCGACTTCGTGATCATGGTCAAGGGGACCAGCCACATGTTCCTCACCGGCCCCGAGGTCGTCTCATGCCGAAACGGGCGAGGAGGCCACCTTCGAGGAGCTCGGAGGGGCGGCGGTCCACGACGCAATGAGCGGCGTGGCACACCTGGTCGCTGACGACGAAGCGCAGTGCCTGAAGATGGTACGCAAGCTGCTCTCGTACCTTCCCCAGAACAACCTGGAAGAGGCGCCGTGCGTAGAGTCCCGCGAACCCGCGGACCGGCGCGGACGACGAACTCGACTCCATCCTGCCCGCGCTATCCGCACGAATCGTATGACATGCGCCAGGTGGTCGCGCGCGTGGTGGACGGAGGCGAGTTCTTCGAGATCCAGCCGGGTTGGGCGCGGAACCTCCTCGTCGGGTTCGCTCGCCTTGGCGGGCGCTCCATAGGCGTCGTGGGAAACCAACCCACGCACCTTGGCGGTATGCTCGACATCGACGCTTCGATCAAGGGTGCCAGATTCGTGCGGTTCTGCGATGCCTTCAATATCCCCCTCGTGATCTTCGAGGACGTGCCTGGATTCTTGCCGGGTAAGGCGCAGGAGCATGGCGGCATCGTCCGCGACGGCGCCAAGCTCCTCTACGCGTTCTGCGAAGCGACCGTGCCTAAGCTGACCGTCATCGTGCGCAAGGCCTACGGAGCCGCGTACGATGTCATGTGCTCCAAGCACGTCCGCGCGGACTTCACCTTCGCCTGGCCCTCGGCGGAGATCGGGTCCGGGGCTCCCGATGGCCGGCAGGAATCGGCGTCGCCGTATGCCGCCGCCCAGCGAGGCTACATCGACGACATCATCGAGCCGCGAGAAACACGGCGGCGGCTTATCTCCGCGCTCGAGGCGTGCGCCTCCAAGCGCGAGGGCCGGCCGCCCAAGAAGCACGGCAACATCCCCTTGTGAATGTGAAGCGCGAAGCCATGGCCTCGTCTGACGACCGGGTCCACATCACCGACCTCGTGCTGCGCGACGCCCATCAGTCGCTGTTGGCGACCCGCATGCGCACCGAGGATATGCTCCCCATCACCGAGAAGCTCAACCGCGCCGGCTATTGGTCGCTCGAGATGTGGGGCGGAGCGACCTTTGACTCCATGATGCGCTACTTGAACGAGGATCCCTGGGAGCGGGTACGCGCTCTGCGAGCGGCTCTGCCGGACACCAGGCTGCAGATGCTCCTCCGCGGGCAGAACGTCGTGGGCTACCGTAATTATGCCGACGACGTGGTGGCCGAGTTCGTCCGTCTTTCGGCTCGAGCCGGCATAGACGTGTTCCGGGTCTTCGATGCCCTGAACGATCCGCGCAATATGGAGGCGGCCATCGCGGCGGTCAGGGACAATGGGAAGTGGGTCGAAGCCACCATCAGTTACACCAAGAGTCCGGTACACAACGTGGCTTCGTTCCTGACCTACGCCGGGGACCTCGCCGCCATGGGTGCGCAGAGCTTCTGCATCAAGGACATGGCCGGCCTCCTCGATCCCAGTGACGCCTACGAGCTCGTGAGCGCGCTCAAGAGGAAGTATCCGGACATCCTCGTACACATGCACTGTCACTACACCTCCGGGCATGGCCTCCATGTCTTATCTGAAGGCGGTGGAGGCCGGCGCGGACGTTCTCGACTGTGCCATCTCATCCATGTCGATGGGCACATCCCATCCTCCCACCGAAGCCATGGTGGCGGCTCTTGCCGGTACTTCCCGGGAGACGGGCATGGACATCGGGCTGCTCAAGGAGATCTCCGAGTATTTCCGGGGCGTGCGCAAGAAATACGCAGCGTATGAGAGCGCTTTCACCGCCGTCGATCCTGCCGTGCTTCTGTGGCAGATCCCGGGCGGCATGATCTCCAACCTCTCGTCCCAACTCAAGGAGCAGGGAGCCCTGGAGCGGATGGACGAGGTGCTGGCGGAGGTCCCCCGGGTGCGCGAGGAACTGGGCTACCCGCCCCTGGTCACACCTACTTCGCAGATCGTGGGCTCGCAGGCCACCCTGAACGTTCTCATGGGACGCTATCAGATGATCACGAAAGAGACCAAAGCATACGTCCAAGGCCTCTATGGCCGGCCTCCCGGGCCCCTGGACCCAGAGGTGCAGAGGCTGTGCATCGGCGACGAGACGCCCTGCACCACCCGTCCCGCCGATTCGCTCGAGCCCGAGCTTCCGAAGAGACGAGCCGAGTTAGAGGAGAAGGGCATCATTTTCACCGAGGAGGACCTCATCTCCTACGCGCTTTTCCCCCAGGTGGCGCTGGAGTTCTTCGAACGACGCGACCGCGAGGAGCGTCCCCAGGAAGAAGTCGCCGCGCTGGCCGCTGTCGTCGCCGATCTGCTGGGCCTTCAGAGCCAGGAGGGCGTGGCGGAGGCGATTCCTAGCTTGATCGCGACGCCCGTCGCCCGGTTCGGCCTGGGCGAGGGCCGCGCGTTCCGATCTCACTTCCGGCCGCGCCGGTTCATGGAGATACTGACATGAGGTTCCGACTCCGCGTCGACGACGCCGACCACCCGGTGGCCGCGGGGAAAGACGGTGCCCTGACCGTCGACTCTGACGGCTTCAAGACGAAGGTCAGCTCGCCCGCGCCGGACCGGCGGATAGTGCAGGTAGGGGACAAGAGCTACGACATACGGATCGTCGAAGACGGTGCAGGCGCGGGAAGGTACGTGCTGGAACTCTCGGGAGAGTTGGTCGAGGCCACGGTCACGGATCTGTCCCGGGAGGGAGCGCCGGCTGGGGCGGCCACAGTCTCGATCGCCGTTGAGCCGAAAGCTGAAACGGCGGCCCCGCCTGTCTTCGCGACCGGAGACCACATACGTGCTCCCATGTCCGGAAGGATCGTGAGCGTCTCGGTCCAAGCCGGCGACGTGGTCGAAGAGGGCACCATGGTTGTGATCATCGAGGCTATGAAGATGGAGAACGAGCTGCGAGCACCCCGGAAAGCGACCGTGACGTCCGTGCTGGTGAAGGAGGCCGACACCGTTCAGAGCGGCCAGTCGCTCCTCGTGCTCGATTGATGGTTCACCTCGGGATAGCGCGGACGGTCGCGGCACGCGCTTGGAGGGCCTCTGCCTCCGTCACTCGGTTCGTTTCTCTATAGAGGCCCGCCAGGCTTTCGAGGCTCGGGGCCAGTTGGGGGTGGTCGGGACCGAGCGCCTTCTCGCGGATCGCCAGAGCACGCAGATAGAGCGGTTCGGCCTCTGCATCGCGGCCCTGGGAACGGCACAGCTCCGCGAGGCCGTTCAAACTCAACGCTACGTCGGGATGTTCCGGGCCCAGTGCCTTCTCCTGGATGGTCAACGCGCGACGATAGAGTGGCTCGGCCTCCTCGGCCCGGCCGAGGGCGCGGAACAGTTCCGCGAGGTTGTCCAGGCTCAGCGCCACGTCGGGATGGTCCGGACCGAGGGTCTTTTCCCCGATAAGCAGGGCCCGTTCGTATAGGGGCTCGGCTTCGGCGTAGCGGCCTTGGGCGCGGTAGAGATCGGCGAGGTTGTCAAGACTCGTGGCCACATGGGGGTGGTCGGGGCCGAGGGTCATCTCCCGGATGGCGAGGGCGCGCCTGTGGAGTGGCTCCGCCTCCGCATACCTGCCTTGGGCATCGTATAGCAGTGCGAGGTTCCCGAGGCTTGTGGCCACGTCGGGATGGTCGGGATCGAGGGCCTTCTCCCGGATGGCCAGGGAACGCTCGTAGAGCGGCTCGGCTTCAGCGTATCGGCTCTGCACGCAGCACAGAACCGCAAGGCCGTTCAGGCTCAACGCCACATCGGGATGGTCCAAGCCGAGAGTCTTCTCCTGAATGGCCAGGGCGCGCTCGTACAAGGGCTCGGCCTCTGCATACCGGCCTTGGGCGTAGTACAGACCCGGCCAGACTGCCCAGGACCGCGGCCACGTCCGGATGATCGGGACCGAGGGTCTTTTCCCGGATGGCCAGGGCGCGTTGGTAGAGCGGCTCCGCTTGCGCGTATTGGCCGCGGGCGTAGCGCAGCTCCGCGAGACCCTGCAGGGTCAGCGCGGCTTCGGCGCGCTCGGGCGCAGCAGCTTTCTCTTGGATGGCCAGGGCGCGTTGGTAGAGCGGCTCCGCCAGAACGTACTCGCCTTGAGTTCGGTAAACCTCAGCCAGTCGGCTCAGGGTGAGTGCCACCTTTGGATGGTCGGGACCGAGGGCCCTCTCCCGGATGGTTAAGGCGCGCTCGTAGAGCGCCTCGGTGGCGGCATATTGGCCCTGGGTGTCGTGCAGCCACGCAAGATCGTCAAGGCTGGTAGCCACGCTCGGATGCTCCATACCGAGAGCGTTCTCTCGGATGGCCAGAGCACGTCTATAGAGCGGCTCGACCTCCGGATACAAGCCCATGACGCGGTACAGGCCGGCAAGACCGTCGAGGCTGGCGGCCACGTCTGGATGATCGGAGCCCAGAGCGTTCTCCCGGAGCGCCAAGGCGCGCTCGAAGTACGACCCGGCCTGATCGAGGTCGCCCTGGGTCTGGCGCAGCAGAGCGAGACCCTGCAGGCTCAACGCCAACTCTGGATGATCGGGACCGAGCGCCTTTTCTCGCAGAGCAAGAGACCGTTGATACAGTGACTCAGCCTCCAGGTATTGGGCTTGGAGGCGATGCAATTCCGCGAGGCCGTCTAGACTCGCTGCCGACTGGGGATGCTCCGGACCTAAAGTCCTCTCTCGGATCGCCAGGGACCGTTCGTACTGCGTCCCGGCCTCGTCGTACCGCCCCAGAGCGATGTAGAGTCTGGCCAGGTCGTCCAGGCCCAGCGCGACGTACACATGGTCGGGGCCGCGGGTCTTTTGCCCGATCGCGAGGGCCCGCTGGCACAACGACTCGGCTTCCGCGTAGCGGCCCAACTCTCGGTAGAGCTGAGAAAGATTGTCCAAGCTCAGCGCGACGTCCGAGTGGTCAGGGGGGAGGGCCTTCTCACGAATGGCCAGGGCGCGCTCGAACAGTGGCAATGCCGCCTTGTATTGTCCACGGACATCGTAGAGCACCGCAAGGTCGGACAGACTCCCGGCTACATCAGGATGCTTCGGCCCTAGAGCGAGCTCCGCGGCCTCGAGCGCCTTCTTCGCCACTACGATGGCGCCGTCGTAGTCCTCTTGCTCGTAGAGTGACGACACCTCCCCGGTGAGTGTCCTCCACTCGGCGCATTCATGAAGTCCAGTCATAAGGTTCCTGATCGTACGGCGTTCCGGCAACTCGGACAGTATAGGCCGTCCGACGGCCCCTCGGCTACCGGCGATCGACCGGCGGGCTAATGCCTGGTCCACCTACCGCGACCAAACGAAAGACTCAAGCTGTCTCGCTGGGCTGCGCCACCGGACTAGTCGAGAAACATCGATAGGGCGACGCTGGTCCCCCCTCGTTTGGGGGAGCTCACCGTAAGTTCGTTGGTGAGAGCCAGCATGAGAGGAAGGCCCATCCCGCGATGGGCTCGTGTCGGATCGCCGTCGGCGCGAGGACTGAATGGGCCGGGATGAGAGACCTTCACCGTAAGACGGCCGCGGGTCCGTCTAGCGGAGACCTCGATGTTGCCCTCGCTTAGACCGTGTTCGATGGCGTTGGCGGAGGCCTCCGATACTGCCACCTTCAGATCAAAGGCGCGTGCGTCGTCGAGGGCTGAGTCTGCGGCTACTTCCTCCACAAAATCTCGTATGAGCGCAAGCTGGTCGAAAGTGGGGGGAAACGTGCGTGTCTCTGACTGTGGCCCATGCCTGCCAGCCGACTTCTGGCGAGCAGCCGCTGATCTGTCGCAGGTCCCCGCGGCCTCCGCGGCGACATGTACTCGTTCGTCGACGGTCAATCCCGCGACCTCCAAGACGCGCCAGAGGAAGGAGGAGACTCGTGTGATCTCAACGGGTCTCCGGTCCTTCGCCTTCTCGGCTAGTTCGTACAGCGCGGAGAGGCCGGCGCTGTCCATGTACGTGACCTTGCTCAGGTCGAGAAGCAGGGTCGAGCTGTTCCGGTCCAGAATCACTTGAAAGGCCGCTGTAAGTGCCCCGACACTGGCGTGGTCAATCTCGCCCTCGACAACGAGGATGGACTCGCCGCACCGTTCTTGAAGCGTAACGTTCACGTGGTACCGCTTCCAGTCGCTTCCCCAGGGAATATAGCCATCTGGGCGAATTAGAAACCTTTTGGCCCGACGCCGACGATGCACATCATTTGGGAGACGAAACCGCTCGGCATCTCAGCCGCCCCGATCGAATCCGCAGCCAGGATCGGGCCGATTCTAGTAGCGAAGGCCGGCGACGAGGAGGATAGTGTCTCCCGATGGGAACGGGTCGCGTCTGAAGGAGACGGATGTGCAGGACTTTGAAGCGGCTAAAGGCACCGACAAAGGCGCGGATAAAGCCGAAGAGAAAAGGGGCGGGGAGAAAACGCTCATCCGCGACATCAGCTTCTGCGGCGTGGCCAACGGCGCCAACGCCTGCATGGTGGACGTGAAGGACGGCAAGATCCTCCGCATCCGGCCGATGCACTACGATTGGAAGTACGACCGCGAAGAGCTGGTGCCCTGGGTGATGAGCGCCCGCGGCAAGACCTTCGAGCCGAGCATGAAGACCCTCATCCCGCCCTTCAGTCTTGGCGTACAAGAAGACGGGTGAGCTCGCCGGCCAGGATCCCGTACCCGATGAGACGGGTGGATTTCGATCCCAAAGGGGAGAGGCAACCCGCAGAACCGGGGAATCAGCAAGTACGTGAGGATCTCCTGGGACGAAGCGCTCGACATCGTCACCAGCGAGATGCTGCAGAGTCAAAGAGAAGTACGGCCCGACGGCATCTGCTATACCAGTCCGATCAGCACGGCGAGAACAAGGTGGTGCACGGTCCGCACGGGTGCGGCAGGAAGCTGCTGCACCTCATCGGGTGGCTATCACGCTCCTGGCGCGGCAGCCCGACAGCTGGGAGGGCTGGTCGTGGGGGGCCAAGCACGTTTGGGGCATGGAGCCGGTCGGGCAGCAGGTGCCGCAGGCCAACCTCATCTACGACATCGCCAAGAACGCCGAGTTGCTTCTCTTCTGGGGCTGCGACCAGGAGACCACCACCTGGGGCTGGCAGGGGCAGATTCCGAGCCGTCTGAGCTACTGGTTCTCGGAGCTCGGCATCAAGCAGATCTACATCGCACCCGACCTCAACTACGCCGCGGCCGTCCATGCCGACCGGTGGATCCCGATCCTCCCGAACACCGACGCGGCGCTGTATCTGGCGATCGCCCACCAGTGGTTCAAGGACGGTACGTACGACCGCGAGTACCTCGAGACGCACGCCTACGGCGTGGACAAGTTCGAGGACTACGTCCTCGGGCGGGAGGACGGAACGCCAAGACCGCCAGAGTGGGCGGCGCCGATCACCGGCGTGCCCTCGCGGACGATCAAGGCGCTGGCCCGCGAGTGGGCGTCGAAGCGCACCACTGTGGTCATCGGCAACGGGGGCCCGGGCATCCGCGGACCCTACGCCAGCGAGCCGGCACGTCTGCAGGTGCTACTGCCTGGCCATGCAGGGTCTGGGCCGGCCCGGGGCCAACCAGGCCAAGATGCTCGACTGGGGCTTCATGGACGACATGGCCCAGGTCGGGTGTCCTCAGTCGGCGTTCATCCCGAGCCTGATGGCCGCGTACACCGGCGGCACCTCGGGCGACACGAACTATGCCTTCGTGCCCAAGACGCTGCTGCCTGACGCCATCCTCGAGGGCGCCTGCGAATGGTGGGGCAACGAGCACGAGATGGCCCCGCGGGAGAACCAGTTCGTCCACTACCGGTATCCGGCGCCCGGCTGCTCGAAGATCCACATGATCTGGACCGACTCTCCCGTGCTTCATGGCCTGCTGGAACGACGGCAACAACTTCATCCGCGCCATGCGGCACGAGGACATCGAGTTCATCTTCGCTCAGCATCCGTGGCTGGAGAACGATTGCCTGCTGGCCGACGTGATCCTGCCGGTGAACACCATGCTGGAGGAGGACGACATCGGGAGCGGACCTGCTACAGCGGCCAGTTCATCCTGGTCTTCCCTGAGAACAAGTGCGTGGAGCCGCTCGGGGAGTCGTTCAGCGACTACGAGATCGTCTGCAAGATCGCCGAGAGGCTCGGGCTGCTGGAGGAGTACACCGGCGGGCGCTCGCCCGCCGAGCTGATGCGGCACGGGTTCGAGACCTCGGGGGCGCAGGAGCTCATCAGTTGGGAGGAGCTCAACGACAAAGGCTACGTGGTAGTGCCCACGGACCCCGACTGGGA
The DNA here is from genome assembly GCA_963772095.1 of uncultured Thermoleophilia bacterium. Lineage (GTDB taxonomy): Bacteria > Actinomycetota > Thermoleophilia > RBG-16-64-13 > RBG-16-64-13 > Chersky-299. The sequence goes on along the minus strand of CAVYVU010000016.1, from coordinate 101,832 downwards.
GAGCGTCCGCGCCGGCCTCATCGACTTCTACGAGGACCCGGCGGGCAATCCGCTGAGCACCGCCACGGGCAAGATCGAGTTCTACGCCACGGGCCTGGCGGAGCATTTTCCCGACGACGACGAGCGGCCGCCGGTGCCGAAGTGGATCCCCGGCGGCGAGACGCACCAGGAACGCTGGGGACCGAGCGCGCCGAGACCTATCCGCTGCTGGTGGTGTCCAACCATCCGCGCTGGGGCGTGCACGCGCAGCACGACGACATCAGCTGGCTGCGGGAGATCGAGACCTGCAAGATGCGCGGGCCCGACGGCTATCAGTACCAGCCGCTCTGGATCCATCCGAGCGATGCGGAGCGAACGAGGCATCGAGCACGGCGACGTCGTGAGCATCTACAACGAGCGAGGCGCAGGTGCTGGCCGCGGCGTACGTGACCGAGCGGATAGTGCCCGGGCGCGGTGAGCATGGACCATGGCGCCAAGTTCGACCCCATCGTGTCAGGGAGGATCGACCGGGGCGGCAACATCAACTCGATCGTGCCGAGGAAGACCACGTCGCGGAACGCCGTGGGGATGGTGGTGAGCGGCTTCCTGGCCGAGGTGGAGAAAGCGGATCTGGAGAAGCTGCGGTCCACCTATCCTGAGGCCTTCGACAGGTGCTTCGATGCTGCCGCCGGACCGGAACTTGCTGCCTGGCTCGAGTGAAGACTTGACACTGTCGCCCTAACGCCATCCTGGTCAGAGGGCCCGAGTTTTGAAGCTGAAACCAAGGGTATTCAAATGCCGTCGGAGCGTCGCTTGCGGCCACCCGCGGTGGGATCGCGTCTCATGCCGTTCCGGTTGTGGACCCTCGGAGAAAGGAGAAGCGATGTTGAGGCGATGGGCAGGTTTCGCGGGGATCGCAGTAGTTCTCCTCCTAACGGTCCTCACCGCCGCCGGCTGAGCTTGATCCGTCGCCGGCGTGTCCGGCGACCGATCACGGATTTCGTCACAAGGCTGGTCCGACACCCGATCGCTCCGATTCGAGTCCGGGCCACGGGTCTTCGTCCCGATTCAATAGCTGTCTGTCCGCGCGCCACGGCTGGTTAATGTTTGCCTGCAACTGGCCGATAACCACCGGTGAGACACAGCGACGCGGGGGATAGTTGACATGTTGGAAGGCACCGGGGGCCAGATTTCGAGAAATCGAAGCACGGCGAAGGCAGTCGCAAACCGGCCCTGGCTTCTAACCATCCTCCTCGCTTCTGGTTTGTGCGTGGCGTATCTGATCGGAGTGTTCGTCAACTGGGGACAGGCCGCCGATCGATCGCTCTTCGCGAATCTGGGCATGATCCCGATCGGCCTGGTGGCCACCATACTGGCGTGGAGCTGCATCCCGGGCCCAAGAGGACGGCAGGTCCCGGTGGGCGTGGCGACTGCTCGCGGTCGGCCTGGCCTGCTTCTTCGCCGGCGACCTGCTCTTCTTCATCCTGCAGAACGTGCTGGGCCGGTCACCGTTCCCGTCGGTCGCGGACATCGGGTATCTCGCGTACTACCCGTTGGTGCTCGCGGGGCTGCTGTGTTTCCCGAGCGCCATCCGCGACCGGGTGCAGCGGGTGACCTTCTACCTTGACTGCATGGTCGTTGTCCTGGCGGGCGGGATCCTGGTCTCGTATTTCTTCCTCATTCCCACGTTGCACTCCGCGCGCGACGACGTCTTCGCGTACTCTCTTTCCGTCGGGTATCCAGTCGGGGATATTCTGTTGCTCGCGGGGATCGCGTACCTTCTGCTTCGGCGGGTGTCCCGGCAACCCCTGAGCGTGCTGCTGCTCGGTACCGGTCTTCTCGTTGGCCTGGCCGCGGATGTGGTCTACGGGTATCAGAACATTCAGGGCACGAGCCAGGCGGGCGGGATATCCGACGCGGCCTACATGCTGTCGTGGGCGCTGTTCGCCTGGGCTGGTTACTCCGAATTCGCCCGTGCCAGAGGCCGGGCCGTGGCTGAAAGACAAGCAAGACTTTAGCTGGGTGGAGCGCTTGCTCCCACACTCCTTCATAGTCGTCGGTCTCGCTATTATCATTTACGTCAACCGATCCCTGCTCGGCTCAGACAAAGGCTTCATCATCCTGGCGGCCGCCGGCATGATGCTTGTGGCGGTGATCAGACAAGTCCTGCTCGTGTGGGAGACCCACCGCCTGAACGTCGCGGCGGCGAAATGTCTCGCATTTCCCGTCACGAGTGCGTCCGAGATGAGCCCAGAAGCGGAAGTCCGGGCGGCAGCCGGTTCCGATGAACGCTGACGCGCGACAGACGCCACTGGCGCGTCGCCTGGAGATTCGTCTGGCCGGCGAGCGGGGCTTCAGCGTCCTCGAACTTCTCGTGATCGTCGTGATCGTGTGTGTGGTCGTCGCGATCGGCGTCCCGACGTTGCATTCGCGGGCCAGAGCCGCCGTGCTCGACGCGAACATGCGCACCCTTGCCTCAATGGTGTCGAGTGAGGTGTTGGAAGGCTACTCCACCACGTTCAACCCGCCGGTGAACGGCGTCTACCGACTACTATCTCAACGACCATCTCACCGTGGCTCTGAGAACAGCGGGCAAAGCCAGTTTCGTGAACCCCTATGTGGGGTCGAGCCAGGGGCGCGCGATCGTCAACAGCGACACGCCTCCCGCCGATCCTCAGGTCAAGGCGCCCGCGGTGCTGGTGACGAATTGCGCTGACGCACAGTACGACGCGTTCGACTCCCTGCCCGCAGCGAGCCGGCGGCTGCTCGCCGGGTCTCTTGTCGTGGCGTTCAACTCCACCGCCAAGACTTTGGACGTCTTCTACGTGGACGGCAAGGGCAACAAATCCCCCAGAATGATCAGCACGCCGATCGCCTAGCCTTCCCGCCGTCGCCGCGTGGCGGGCCGCGTACGTTCCCGAAACCCCCGGTCGGGGGTATGCTTCTGGCAGGTGGCACAGTCATCAACGCCGGTAGGGCGCGCGAAAGGCAGGAATCTCATGACAGCCGTGATCGTAGTCGTCGTCATCGTCGTGGTCGTGATCGTCATTCTCCTGGCGCTGGGTGTGAGGGTCGTCCGGCCTACTCACCGCGGCCTCGTGGAGCGCCTCGGCAAGTACAACCGGTACGCGGATCCGGGCTTCCACCTGATCATCCCGTTCGTCGAGAGGATGTTCAAAGTAGACATCCGGGAGATGTTGGTCGAAGCCCAGCCGCAGATGATCATCACCAACGACAACCTCAACGCACGGGTAGACGCCCAGGTCTATCTGAAGGTCAAGGCGGACGAGGGCAACGTGAAGGCCTCGCAGTACAACGTCACCAACTATGAGATGCAGATCGTCAACCTTGCGCGCACCACGCTGCGTAACATCATCGGGACGCTCACGCTGAAATCGGCCAACAGCGAGCGAGGCAAGATCAACGATGAGCTGCGCGGGACCCTGCTGTTGGAGACCGCCAACTGGGGCATCGAGATACTGCGGACGGAGTTCAAGGAGATCGACCCGCCTGAGGACGTCCAGGAGACGATGAACAAGGTGGTGAAGGCCGAGAACGAGAAGGTCGCGGCCGTCGATTTCGCCACCGCCACGGAGACGCAGGCCGACGGTCAGCGCCGCGCGGAGATCAAGAAGGCCGAGGGGACCAAGCAGGCCCGTATTCTGGCGGCTGAGGGCGAAGCGCTGGCCATCCAGCTGGTCAACGAAGCGGCGGACAAGTACTTCGTGGGGAATGCGCAGGTGCTGCGCAAGCTCGAGGCGATGGAGCGAGCGCTTTCGCAGAACGCCAAGGTCGTAGTGCCGGCGAACTCAGAGTTGATCAACGTCATCGGCGACCTGGCGGGCGTCGTCCCGGTGGCTCCGAAGCCCGTGGTGAACACCACCCCGGTGCGGCGGTAGGCCGCGCACATCAACCCTATCGCGATTCATGGTGAAATGAGTGGGCGCCGGCTCCCTTGGGGGATGTCGGCGCCCACTCTCTAAATATCGGGGCACTGTTGCCCTCGCGTCGGCCTGTGGTGGCCGGCATGAGCCCGCTCCGCCTCCATCAGACCGAAGCGGTTTTCGCCGCTATTCCGTTGAGGCGGCTCCCGGGTCGACCACCTGGCCGATGAACAGGATCGTACCCGTTTGCTGATCGCGGATCAGATAGAGGAAGGGGCGGTCGAAATTCACCGGGGTGCCGGTGGTCATCACGGCGGTCAGGCGCATCACGACTCCTGTGGCTGCCGCGGCTTCCGTTCCTTTCTCATCGACCGACGACGAAAGCTTTGTGGTACACGTCGTCGATGACAAGGTCCTTAGCACCGTCCATGCCGGAGAAATCAGCGTCGGCGAAGGCATTTCCCATGCCGAGGGTGGTCAGTGCGTCTTTCAGCTTGAAACCGGACTTGTAGGTCCACTTGGGAAGGGTGAGTGATATCGGGGCAGGAGAAAGCTGTTTGAGGAGGGTGGAGAGGCTGTCCGTAGTCAATACCTTGAGCGCATCCGTGAGGCCGGCTTTGCGGGAGTAGGGCGACCATGGAATAGCGGCCGCCCTGGTATGGTAGCTCGACCGCTTCCCAGCCGCCCGTCTTGACGTAGCCGAAGGTGGCGGTCTGGCTCATCATCGGAACGGTCGTAGTCTTGCCGTTCGCCAACTGGAATTCCCGGTCGGACGTGTCCTCATGCGCAAAGGGAAGCAGCCAATCGGCCTTGAAGTAGACCGCGTTGGCGAGGACCATCCTAGTCGCCGCGTCGATCGAGCCCACCGGTAAGAGATCGGGGATCTTGCCCTTCGTCTCCTCCTTAGCCCAATCATTGATCGTCTGCCGAGCGCTCTCCGCCGACTTGGCGAAGTCTACCTTCCGTAGCGGGGAGTCGAATTGCTGTTGGAGCACCTTGAGGAAGGCCGGTAGGAACGCGAAATCTTGTTGCCCCCAGATCGAGTTTGCAATGCTGATCTGGAAGTCCTGGCCGGAGCCGCTTCCTTGCGAGCCGGAGCTCAAGTCTTGCGCTAGTTGTTGAAAGACCGCCGGGAGCCGGTCTTTGGGAACCGTGAAGTGCAACACGCCGGCCATTTGGGTGGCAGTCAGGCCGTTAGCCCCGGCGTAAGTCATCGCGAGCGCCGTGGAGATGCTGTAGGGCGACAAGACCACGTTCGCGGAATCGGAGCGGACGGTCTTGAAGAGGTCGAGTGTGAAAGAAGTGTTTCCAGCAACCAGAGAGGGCAGATCTTGCGCGGCTGCTGTGGCCGGGGTCTGTATGTCGTCGCTCTGCTGGCCGCCGGCCTGAGGGATCTGCGCCGTACCGCATCCGGCGAGGAATAGGACCGCAGCCGCCAGAACCGAGAGCGCGACCAAGCCAGTCGATAGTCTTCTCATGACACCCTCCTCCCGCCCCGTGTTCTACGACCAGAACTTGAGACCCCACCGATGGGACGTCGGTTCCGCAACGATCCACATTCTCCGGCGAGCTTCGGCCGCCAAGTGCACTGAAAGCGAGGCGGCTAGGGGCTAGGCGCCGAGTTCCGGGGCGATGGCTGGCCGCTCCGGACGAGCGGAGGCGCTGGTCCAACTGGCTCCTCCGGCAGCAAGCATGATCGCCACCATCGCGCCGATCTCCCTGAGTCCAAGGCGCTGGGACAGGATGACCAACCCCATGAGCGCGGCGATCGCCGGTTCGATGCTGAGCAGAATGCCATAGGTTGAGGTGCGGACTCGCTGGATGGCCGCAAGCTCCAGGAAGTAGGGGAGAGCCGAGGAAAGGACGGCTACGGCGAGACCGAGAAGGATGCCCCGGCCGTGTCCGGCTATCTTCACTCCGGTAGCGAACAGGATAGGTGTCAACACCACAGCGGAGCCGCACAGCATGAGGGTGGTTACGCGAAAGGGCTCCATGCGCGAGACGCAGGCCTTTGCCAAGAGGATGAAAGCGGCCCAACACGCAGCCGCAACGAGCGCGAACACCAGCCCCAACACGCTCACCGAACTCGCGGGCCCGGCCAGCAGCGCCACTCCCACCGCGGCCAGGACTACCCAGGCGACGTCAAGGACCCGGCGGGTGCCGACCACGGCCACCGTGAGCGGACCAAGGAACTCTACGGCCACCACGATACCCACGGGTGCGTGGCTTATGGCCATGTAGAAGCTGAAATTCATGGCCATGAGCGCGGCCGCAAGTCCGAGGAGCAGTAGGCGCTCTCCGGCGGCAGGCAGCCGCAGCGAGCGGGGACGGAACGCGACGAGGAGGACGGCGGCGAAGACGGTGCGCAGCCAGACAGCCTGGACGACGCCGACAGAGTTGATCACCAGCACGGCGATGGCTGAACCCGACTGCATGAGGACCCCCACGGCGACGACTAGCATCACGGCCGTCGTCGTGCTCCGCCGCGGGGAGTTCGGTGACTCCGGGGCTCGGGTGAGCGTGCCTTGAGGCGTTGGTGGTCTGGCCGCTCTCCATCAAACGAAGGTACAGCCTCGCTTCGCTCCTGGCAAACAGTCGCGTATCGAAGCGTCTTGCCGACCGGCTGAGCACCGTTACTTGTCTTTACACAAAGCCTGATCTGACATAACGTGGAACCGATTGGACTGCAGACTGTCTTAGGACCGGCTCAGGGGGTGGACGATGGTACGCGATGGACGCGGGTCGGGAGCGATCTCAGGACCAGCGGCATGGTGCGCGACGGTCTTGCTCACCCTCGTGGTCCTGGCGATCGCCTGGGTCGCCGGTGTCCCCAACGAGGCTCAAGCCGCACCCGGCTACACTGCCCTGCGCGGCGCTGATCGCTACGAGACGGCGATCGCGGTCTCGGCGCACGTCTTCTCGCCGGGGGTCGAGGCGGTGGTCCTCGCGACGGGAGAGGACTTCCCGGACGCCCTGAGCGCGGCGCCCCTGGCCGCGGTGTACAAGGGTCCTGTCCTTCTTACCCACTCTTCGAGCCTGGATGCGGAGACCGTTGCGGAGATCACACGACTCACTCCTTCCAAGATATTTCTGGTGGGGCTGGAGGCTGGTGTGGCCGACCAGGTGCGAGCGGCCTTTCCAGCGCTCGCCGCCGACGCGGTGGTATCGCTCGTCGGTGTCGATCGCTATGACACAGCGCGTCTCGTTGCCGAAGAAATCAAGGCAAAGTTGGGGAGTGTCAGTGGCGTGGTGCTCGCTCCGGGTGATTCCTTCGCGGACGCCCTCGCCGTAGCACCCGTCGCGGCCGCCAAAGGTTGGCCGATCCTCCTCACGCCTGCCGACGGTCCCTTGCCCGATGCCTCCGAAGCGGCACTTAGGGACCTTGGAACTTCCGCCGGGGTGGAGGTGGGCACTTCAGTGGATGTGGGGGCCGCCGGCTACGTATGGCGTCGCTTGGTGGGGACCGATCGTTACGACACAAGTGCCAAAGTGGCGGCGATGGCCGTGGAGGAAGGATTGACCTTCGCCCATGTGGCTCTTGCCACCGGGGAGGACTTTCCCGATGCTCTGGCGGCGGGCCCCTATCTCGCGCTGGATGGAGGCATCCTGTTGCTGACCCGGTCGGACGCGGTGCCGGCTCCCATAGTCGCCCTGCTCCAAGCGCACTTGGACGAGACAGGCTCGGTCGATTTCGTTGGTCTGAGCGGCACGGTGGCTGCAGAAGTGAAACTGCTTCTGGCCCAAGACGGACTGCCCGACGGATTCAACTTCGACACGTTGTCAATGGGCTCGAAAGGCGCAATGGTCGCTTGGCTGGAGCAGAGGCTAACGGACCTTACCTATAGGCCGGGTCCCATAGACGGAGTCTTCGACAAGCGGACATATCAGGCCGTGATCGCTTTTCAGAAATGGGAGGGACTGAGTCGCAACGGCGTTGTGGGCGCTGATGATTGGGCCCGGCTGGTCAGCGCAGCGCGGCCTGAACCGTCGGTGGCCACGTCAGGCACGTGGATCGAAGTCAACAAGGCGCGACAGGTGCTTCTCCTGGTTGAGGATGGCGCAGTCGTCCGGACTCTTCCCGTGTCCACCGGGAGCGCGAGTGTGGGAATCGTCACCCCAAGCCGGATGTTCACGGTCTACCGCACGGCTCCCGTATGGGAGGGCCCGCGGTACAAGCCGTGCTATCTGCGGAATCTGCTCGCCATTCACGGCTATCCGTCGGTGCCCGCGTGGCCGGCGAGCCATGGCTGCGTGCGCGTGACCCTGTGGGACATGGACGATCTCTATCCGCACATCAGCGTCGGGCTTAGGGTGTACATCTTCTAGCCGCGAAGTGCGGTAGACTGGCCGTCGTGAAGTACGCCCGGCTCATCCTGGCTTCGATGTTGGTTGCGGCGCTGTTGCTCGTCGGAGGGGCGATAGCAGCGCGGTCAGCGGATGCTGCTGCAGCCGCCACGCCGGCCTTCAAGTCTTCGATCCATTCGATCGACCCGACGTTGAAGGCCCAGATGCTGAAGAGCGGCTCCTGGAAACCGTCGGACCCGGTCTCCCTCAGCAAGCTGCGGTTGATCGAAGTGAGCTTCTGGGGCTTCGACGGCAAGGCCCACACCGGCAAATTGGTAGTCAGCAGCGCCTGGGCTGCAAAACTATGCACAGTCTTTCATACGTTGTACGACGCCCGCTTTCGGATCCACCACATGGGCCTCATCGATCTGTATGGGGCCGACGACGAGAAGTCGATGGCTGCAGACAACACCTCGGCCTACAATGGTCGTTATGTGAGTGAGCGGCCGGGTGTCTGGAGCATGCATGCGTACGGACTGGCCATCGACATCAACACGGTCGAGAATCCGTGGGTAGATGGCTCCGACGTGAGCCCTGCCGCCGGACGGGCGTTCGCGAATCGCACCTTGACGGCTCCGGGCATGATCCACTCCAACGACGTCGTCGTGAAGGCTTTCAAAGCGATCGGCTGGAAATGGGGCGGCTACTGGAGCGGAGGAAAGGACTATCAGCATTTCAGCAGCAACGGGAAGTGAGAGGTGACAGGGAAATCCAATGCCCTCTGAGCTCGCCGTTCATGCCAAGCACAAAGGTGGAATGTGCTTCGCGGTAGAAGCGGAGAAGCATGCCGTCACCGTCGACTATCCCCTGCAAGCTGACGCTACTACGCTCGGCATGCGGCCCCTGGAGATGCTCCTGTCGAGTCTCGCCGGGTGCGTCGGAGGGGCGATGGCTATGCTGCTCCACCGGATGCAGGAGCCGGTCACCGGGCTGGAGGTCGAAGTCCGTGGGCTGCGGCGAGACGAGCACCCGACTGTCTTCACCGAGCTGAACGTAGAAGTGGTGGTAACCGGCAGGGGCGTCGATCCAGAGGCGGTATCCCGATCTCTCGAGCAATGTGAGGTGCGGGTGGCCCCTGTCTGGGCGATGCTCAAGGCGGGGACTCCGATCACGTCTTCATTCCGCATCGTGGAAGACGGCAGTCGCACGCTCGACTAGAGGTCGTCCGCCGGTACTTCCTCTGGCGTCGTTTGGGCATGGCCTGGGGCTTCGCACATCTGCGGGCGAAAGTCCTGCACCACCGCTTTCTTTTCGCGATTGATCATGAGCCGGACCACGTCTGGTCGCGAATAGTGGCCAACCGGATCGGCGATCGCCTTGGCGATGGCGATCTGGTCGGGATCTATCTCTGCGTAGAGGATGCCTTCCTGGTCGTCGGGGATGTGCTCGCAAAGCGGGCGGCCGTCTGGGCCGAAGATCATCGAGAACCCACCGCCGGGGCCACTTGTGCGCGGGTTGAGAAGGTAGGCCTTGTCGGGGGTGTCGGCGAGCACATCGAACATCTCTTGCGACGTCACCGCGACCGCGGCCAGCACGTAACAGCTGCCTTCGATGGCGTACACCTGGCTGGCCGCCAAACTGGCCTCCGGGCCAAGCGCGTATGCGATGTCCCGGTACAGAGAGAAGCTCGGCCAGGAGGCCACGTGTATCTCTTCGTTCAAGGAGAACATCGCCATCTTTGAAAGCGGTTGGACATGTTCCCAGCAGTTGAGAGAGCCAATGTTGCCCAGTTGGGTCGTGGCCACCTGGAAGTCGGAGCCGTCGCCCTCCCCGAATATGGAGCGCTCCACGTGCGTCGGCTTCAGCTTGCGGCGCGTATATCTGATCTCGCCGCGGTCGTCGATGAGCGTCTGGGCCATGTAGCGGCTGCCGCCGCATCTTTCGCTAAAACCCATGAGCACGAAGATCTCGTTGGCTTTTGCGGCAGCCTGGAGGGCGCGCATCTCGTCGCTGTCCGCTGCCATGCTGTTCGCGTGGTAGCGCGGGACAAACTGCAGACCCCACACCGGGGCGCCCAGGAAGATGAACCACGGGAAGCCGGGAAGCCAGGTCTCCGGGAAGGCCACAAGCTTGGCGCCGTTCGTGGCAGCTTCCTCGATGATCCCGACGCCTTTGCGCACACTGGCTTCGAGGTTCATGTATACCGGAGCCGCCTGCACGCAGGCAGCCTTGAAGGTCATGCCCATGGAGCTTCCTTTCTTCTTACACCGGTGGTCTTCGCCCAATTGTAGTGGTTTGGGAGGCGCCGTCGATGGCGATTAAACGCATACGAGCGATCAACAATCAGAAATCGCAAGCGGTCTCTACAGCGCGGACCGCGGCTCTTGCGAGGAGATGACGCCCATGGCAGGCGAAAGTGCGCAAAGCCTGGGAAACAATGATCTGCCTTCAGCCGAGGGTTTCGAGAGACACATAGGCCGAAGGACTTTTATCACCTTGATGGCCGCCGGTCTACTCGCACTGTTCGGTAGGGCGCTCATTTCGCGCCTGCCTCCGGGGCTGAAAGTGGGGGGATTCGTGATAAACAGTGTCGCCGCCGCTCCGAGGTTCGAGGCGAACACGTGGCGTCTGAGCTTTGACGGGCTGGTCCGGAAACCGCTGCGGCTCACCTTCGCTGAGTATCTCGCGCTTCCACAGACCGCGGAGGCGAGAGACTTCTACTGCGTGGACGGCTGGGGAGTGGGAGGGGTGCATTGGACAGGCGTCACGCTGAGAGACCTTATGACCCGCTCGGACGTCGACCCGCGGGCAACCCACCTCGTCTTCCATTCGGGCGACGGAATCTACACCGATTCACTGACCATAAACGAGGCGATGCAGCCGGACGTCCTTCTCGTGCACTTGAGAGATGGCGACCCGCTCAGCATGGATCAGGGACTGCCGGTGCGATTGGTCGTGCCAGGCAGTTGGGGATACAAATCGGTGAAATGGGTGGTTCGCGTGGAGGCCATAACTGCCGGCCCGGGCGGCTACCAGGGCTACTGGGAGAATCGAGGCTATCCCGCCAATGCGAGTATTCACTGACGGTTAGAACCCATGTACTCTCTCTGCGCGTTCCTTCACGAACGATCGATGTCTTGCGGTCGTTTGCCACTGAGCGCTATCAGGGACGGATGAACCTCTGTCGCAGCATGAGTGAGAGCCCGACGAACACTCCCAGGCCCAGCAGGACCTTGCGGGTCCGAGGCATCGGCGTCCAGTGATAGGCAATACGGACGCGGGCATTGTCGCGGAGCGTAAGTCGAGACGGCAGGAAAGCCAACCAACCCTTTCCGGAATCGGCGGCAAAGGAGGTTCTCGGGTCTTCCATTCGCGAAATCTGCTTCCCGGGATAGTCCACCCACACGTGATCCAGAGAGTAACGCAGGGTGTAGGGCATCTCTTTGGCCTCGAGGATGCTCGCGGCTAACAGGGCGCGCCCCTGACAATCACCGGCATGGGCTTCGAGCACCTCGGCGACCGTCGGGAAATACCAGAACTGATCGTAGACCGTCCAGGCAGGCTGGAATTGCACGTGGTTGAGGCAGTATTCTTCGATGACCACATAGTCGCAGGGAAGGCTAGCCGCAATGTCGGCCACCGCCTCGGTGTCCACCGGCGGGCGCCACAGCCGCCGGAAAGACTGGAGAAGTGGACGGGGGTCGGGGTAGAGGACCACGCCGATCCAAAGACAGAACGCAGCGACAAGGGTGAGTCCTCGCGAGAATCGTCGAGCTCGGTTCTTGGGCGTTCGGGCCCACGCTTGCGGCCCCGCTCGACCTTCGTCTGCAGCCGGACTCACGTGCGAAGTACATCCTTTCACCCTCACCGGATCATTATCACATCTTGCCGCCTGTCGTCGGCGACGAGAGCCTCGGCTTGCCACCATGAGCGCATCGGTCAAGGTAGCCGCCGTTGTTCTCGGGCAACGGTCGCTAACCTAAGCGCGCGGAAGCGCCGATAAGGGTCCGTGCAGAGTCTGAAGCTTCAGCTTGAGCTCACCCATAGGAGAGAACCGTGGGCATCGAAGAAAACGGATTGGCGCATCTGAGGCAAGAGTTGGCCAGAAAGACCACCCAACTGGCGGCCCTCAGTGAGTCGATGCTGGAGATACTCTCCAGCTTGAAGCAGGGCGAGTTGCTCGGACACATACTGGCCTCAGCTGGTGCGTGCGTGCCTGTCGCGGACAGCGGTTTGGTGGCACTCGCGGAGGAAGGCGGCCGGTCATTGGAAATAGGCGCCTCGTATGGCTTCGAGTTCGGCGAACTCGAGAAGTCTTCGTGGCTCAAAACGTTGGCGCTACACGCCATTGCGAGTTCGACAGCGGGCCACCAAGTGCGCGTGGACACTCTCGCGATTCCCGCGGGCCGGAGGGCCGTTGCCGCGGTTCCCCTGGAAGGCGACGGCCGCAATCTCGGTTTCATGGCGCTGTTCTCCATCTTTCCCGAAGCCTTTGCCCCGCAAGATTCCGAAGCTCTGGTGCGGTTTGCCGCCGTCGCGGCATTGGGGGTGCGCGACACCCGACTCCGTGGGGAGATAGCAAGCCTTTCCGTGACCGACTCTCTCACCGGACTGCTCAACAAAAAGGGCTTCAACGAATTCGCCGAGAGAGAGTTCAAACGCGCCTGTCGGTTCGGAGAGCCACTCGCGATGCTGAGGATAGAGCTGGACGGCCTCAAGGCGATCAACGACCGCTATGGGCGTTCGGTGGGCGATCAGTTGCTACGCGGACTTGGGCGTAGGCTTCAGCAGCAGCTTCGCGCCGTCGATCTGATCGGTCGCTCGGGACCGGGAAGCTTTCATATCATGCTGCCGGGAACTACGGCCGGTAAGGCGGCCTGGGTCACGAGCAGGATGCGTCGCACCCTGATGGACGCCCCTTACGAGACTCGCCGGGGCGAGATGAAGATCGTGGTCAGCACCGGCACCGCGAGTCTCGACAAGGGTTGCGCGAATGTCGCCCAGCTGATCGAGTGGGCGGATCTGGCCCGGCTCAAGCGCATCTAAGCGGAGCCCGCGACCTCCTTCAGAGTCCCCTCCATGATGTCGAGTCCGCGTTCCAGGACGTCGAATTCGATGGTAAGCGGCATGAGCGTGCGGATTACGTTGTCGTAAGTTCCCGCCCCGACGTTCACGAGACCGTTCTGGAACAATTTTGCCCGGTACGCCTTGGCGAGGACGGACGCCGGCTTCTTGGTGGCGCGATCCTCAACCAACTCGAGGGCCATCATCGCGCCGATGCCCCGAACGTCCCCGATGCACTCGTGTGCAGCCTGCATGGCCTTGAAACGCGCCCTTACCCGGTTGCCCACCTCGTTGGCGCGGTCTGCCAGTCTCTCTTCCTTGAAGATCTCGAACACGGCGAGGCCGGCGCGGCATGCTGCCGGATTGCCGCCGTAGGTGCCACCGATACCTCCGGCCACCGGTGCGTCCATGTAGTCGGCTTTGCCGGTGATGGCGGAGATCGGATAGCCCGCGCCGAGAGACTTGGCTGTGGTCATCACGTCTGGCTCGATGCCGAAGTGCTCAATCGCGAACAATTTCCCGGTGCGTCCAAATCCGGTCTGGACTTCGTCCGCGATGTACAGGATGCCATTCTGCTCGCATATCTCTTTGAGCTTGGCGTGATACTCGCGCGGGGGGACGATGAAGCCGCCTTCACCCTGAACCGGCTCGACTATGACGCATGCCACCTCGTCAGCCTGGTAGTCCTTGTCGAAACCGGCCCTGAGCAACTCGGCGCACTCGACTCCGCAGGCGGGATAGCTAAGGTTGAGCGGGCAGCGGTAACAATAGGCGTAAGGGATGCGGTAGATACCGGGGGTGAAGGGGCCGAAGTCCTTCTTGTACGGCGAGACTTTGGAGGTGAGGCCCATCGCCAGGTTGGTGCGGCCATGGAAGGCGTTCTCGAAAGCGACGATGGACTTACGGCCCGTGGCAGCCCTGGCCACTTTGATGGCATTCTCAACGGCCTCGGCGCCGGCGTTGGCGAAGAATGTCTTCTTGCGTGATGGGCCAGGAGCGGCTTCGTTCATCTTCTCGGCCAGCTCCACGAACGGCTCGTAGCTGAAGACGCTAAAACATGTATGCGAGAACCGGTCCACCTGATCGTGCACGGCCGCTACCACCTTCGGGTGGCAGTGTCCGACATTCATCACACCGATCCCGCCGGCGAAGTCGATGAACTGGCGGCCCTCGACGTCCGTGATGATCGCGTTCTTGGCACTGGCCGCAAAAACGGGCGAGGAACTCAGGCCTTTCGGCAGGGCCTCCGCTCTCCGTTTGGCGATCTCCGCATTGTTCACGCTTCACCTCGTGGTCGCCGGGCGCCCACCCTCGCGCGGCTTCGTCATTGAAAAGGTCCGGTGGTTGCAGTCATGTTCCCGCGTCGCTTTGTGAGCTTAGGCCGTCGTCAATCCTTGGTCAAGGACCGGTTTCGAGTCGAAAAGCCCTTGGTATCGAGGCCGGTGTCCCTCTCGTGCGCTCTGCTATGCCTTGGGGCCCCTGAACATGCGCCCATAGACGGCAAGCATCGCTCCGAGGGCGGCAACGAGCGCAAGCACTATCTTCGTCATATCGAGGATTGGTTGGATCGTCACCCCATCGGAGTCGATAACGATCGCGGCCACCGGGCGGGCCATCGCGCCGCCACCGCCGCCACCACCGCCGCCACCGCCGGAACCTTCGGCCTGCGCATCCGACGCGGCCGCCTCAACGGGCGCATGCCGGTGGCCGCGAGGCCATCCCATGCCGGCACCCGAACCGAATCCCATCCCTGAGCCAAAACCGCCGCCTGTACCGACTTCGGCCGCTGTGATGATGGTCCGGCCTCCTTGGGTCACCGGGGGGCTGAAAACAGAATCAGCCCTGGCGGTGGAGAACAGCTTCTCAAGGACACCCAGGCGCTCTTGATTCGCGCGTTCGACCCGGTCGATGATCTCATTGAGGTTCTCTGCCATCATCCTCTCCTTTCGTTGTGCGCGGCTCTTCGGTTGCGCGCGAGCTGACGAACGAGAAAACACGCGACAAGGCTCAGGGTGAGAACCATGATCTGAACGCGGCGTGTCCAGTCGTGGATGGCCACCCGCCTTGTATGTCCGCGCTCTACGACGGTGAGTGCCACCGGCCTTGTCCGACTAAACGCGCAAAAGGGAAGGGTCAATGTCACGCGGCGCGCCACGGGGGTGACCACCCGCCCTTCGACGTGTGCCACCGGAGCCTCCAGCCTCTCGATCGTGATCAACCGAGCCACGGTGTTCCTTGGCCTCCCGAGGCCGAAAGGTACTATCTAGCCCTGGGCAGCCGGTTCCGCACCGGGCTCCCGCTCTGCGACGGCATCGGCGCTGACGCCTTCGTCGCCGCGAAGAAGTTCCGCGGCCTCGAGGGCCGCGGCCTCAGCCTCAAGGGCGGCGACTTCCGCCTCCAGCGCCGCCGCCGCTTCCGCTTCGGCTGCCGCCGCCGCCTCAGCCTCCGCGGCCGCGATTGCAGCGAGCTTCTCCTCGACCGCGTCGAGCTTTCTCTGCAGCCGGATCGGCTGTATGAAGTAGAAGTCGAACAGGGTCTCGAGTACGTCCAGGTTCCACTCGGCCTCGCCAGGCTCGACCGCGGCGAGCGCAGCCGGCTGCTGGCTCTTCATTGGATTGGCCTCGAGCTTGCTCACCCGGACGAGCGCCTCAAGGGCCTGTTTCAAGTAGGCGGGTAGATCGTCGCAGAGCAGGAGTTGACGCACCTGCTCCAGGAGTCCGCCATACCCTGCGCACGACTGTGTGCTCAAGAAACGGTGCAGGAGCCGGCGGGTTAGTGCGGCCGACGCCTCCGGGCTGTGGTGTAGCACCTGGCTTGCGACGTGGTATTCGACCGCAAAATCGGCGGGTACCTCCGGAGCCGGCCGGGCGCGCACCGAGAATTGGGGCCACACCGGGTACGAGCCGCCGGCGGCCGTACCCAGAGTCACGATGATCCGATCGCATGTCGGGCACCGATCGCTGGCCACATGCCAGGCCCCATCCTGATCCTCTCCCAGCGCGAAGCTGTGCGGTGTCGCCGTGTACTCCGACTGGCAATGTGGGCATTTCATGCCTTCGTGATCCTCCTTGAGCGGGTCCCCCGCGGCCGGGTGAAGCCCTTAAGTTACTCGCGAAGAGAGAGCATACTCGCGAACCCGTATTCCCGACAACTTCGGGTATCATGTCTCGCCGAAGGTGAGTGGCAAGCGACTAGTTGACCGGGAGGTGATCTCGCGTGATGCGTAGCAGTAAGACCTGACCCAGCGCCCAACTGTGCACGGGCTGCATAACCGCAACTGACACGCGAGTCGCCGGACCCAGGTCGACCTACCTTTAGCTTGTAGGTCAACGCTCCTCCGGCGTCTCGAACGACACCCGGAGGACCTGATGACCGAAGCAGCAACCGATTACCGTCCCATGTGGGAGAGCCTCGGGCTCGACCTGAGCGCCCACGACATGTTACTCGCCGCCATCCCGATGCTGTATCGCGACGCCTACCTCTCCCAGACGAACCGGCCGGAGGGGATGGCCTATTTCGACTTTGTTCTCAGCGAGATCCACGGGTTGCGGATCAAGGAACTGGTCGATCACCGGGCTGCTGGGGGCAGCGTGATCGGGACCTTCTGCCTGTACGTGCCCGAGGAGATCATCCGTGCCCTTGGGGGCCTGTCCGTGGGCCTGTGCGCCGGTGCAGAGTGGGCCTATGACGAGGTAGAGCGGATTCTGCCGCGGAACACGTGCGCACTTATCAAATCTTTCATGGGTTTCAAGCTCGGCAAAGTCTGTCCTTACGTTGAGGCGTGCGACTTGGTGATCGGAGAGACCACGTGCGACGGCAAGAAGAAGGCCTACGAATTGCTGGGCGACTTGGCTCCCGTGTACGTGATGGAGCTTCCGCAAATGAAACGCCCGGCCGACAAGGTGCTGTGGCGTGGTGAGGTCGACCGTCTGGTGAGCAAGCTGGAGAGAGTGACCGGACGGACGTCTCACCGCCGAGGCGCTCTCTCAGGCGATCAAAGAGGTGAACGACAAGCGCCGCGCATTGCAGCGACTCAATGCTGCCCGCAAAGCGTCTCCGGTGCCCATCTCAGGCAAGGACGCTCTCCTGGCTGTGCAAGTGGCCTTCTACGATGACGTGCCTCGCTTCACGCAGATGGTCAACAAGATCGCCGACGAGCTCGAGGCGAGGATCGCGGCGCATACCGGCGCTCTTCCCGCGGACGCGCCGCGGGTGCTGGTGACCGGCAGCCCGATGTCGATCCCCAACTGGAAGTTGCACGACGTGATCGAGAAGGCCGGCGGCGCCGTGGTGATGGAAGAACTCTGCACGGGCTCCCGGTACTACGAGAAACTGGTGGACGAGACTGCCACTGGGTTGGACGGGATGCTCGACGCCGTCAGCGAGAAGTACTTGGACATAAACTGCGCATGCTTCACCCCCAACCCGGGTCGGATGGAAGACGTCGTCCGACTAGCGCAGGAATACGGGGCCAAGGGGATCGTGCACTACGCTCTTCAATTCTGCGCGCCCTATCAGATCGAGGCGACCTCGGTGGAGAGAGCGGCTGAGAAGGCCGGCATCCCCGTTCTGCGCATCGACACCGACTATTCGATGGAGGATATCGGGCAACTCTCCACCCGGGTGGAGGCGTTCCTGGAGATGATAGGTTGACGAAGGTCCTCGGACTTGATGTTGGCTCCCGCACGGTCGACGCCGTCTGGATGGAGGACGGCGTCGTCGTGCGGAGTGTGGTCGCGGACTCGGGCTACGACGCGCAGGAGGTCTGCGCCCGACTGGTCGGCAGTGACGAGCATGACCTGCTCGTCGCGACGGGCTATGGGCGCCACGCCGCGGCCGCCAATTTCGGCGGCCGCGCGGTCACCGAGATATCGGCCTATGCGCGTGGGGCGGCATTCCTCTTCCCGCAAGCTCGCTCGGTGCTCGATGTGGGCGGCCAGGACACCAAGGCCATCGTCCTGGCCGAAAACGGGCGGTTCGGCGATTTCGAGATGAACGACAAGTGCGCCGCCGGGACGGGGCGCTTTCTCGAGGTGATGGCAACAACGCTTGGATACACTCTGCACGAACTGGGAGAAGCAGCCTTGAGCGGCGGACCGCAGTGCCAAAGTCTCTGCCATGTGCACGGTCTTCGCCGAAAGCGAGGTCACCACTCTCCTCCACCGGGGTGAGGACAGGGCCCGTATAGCTCGGGGGCTGTGCGAGAGCGTGGCCGGGAGGACGCTGAGTATGCTGAAGCGGATCGATGCAGCAGAACCTCTGGTCTTCGCGGGCGGCGGAGCGCGCAATCCCGCCCTGTCTGCATCTGGTCAGGGCGGGATTCGGGGGGACGGTCCTCGTTCCCGCCGAGCCGCAGACCGTCGGCGCCCTGGGAGCGGCGTTACTGGGAGCCGGCTAGGGCCGCGACGCGAGACGGAAGAGGAGGGAAACAGAGGAAGAAAGGTTTCCTAAAGGGGTTCGTCCTTCCGCCCGATGTTACTCATGACGCCCTGTGCGTGTTTGTGGCAGGATCGCTTTCTCGGGGGACCGGGCGCCTGAGGACTCCTCGGTCCGAGGTTGAGTAGGAAGTAGCCCCCCGGACCGCGAATACAAACAATCGAGGTTGCAAACGGCCGGCGGCTGGGAGAGACCGGACTGATGGAAACTACCGACATTCGGCGCACGATGCGCCTGGGTGACATCCTCATCGAACGAGGGGTGATCACCGAGACTCAGTTGAACAACAGCCTCGAGTACCAGCGGGAGACCGGGGCGCAGGCTGGGCGAGGCCCTTACCCAGTTGGGATACGTCACCACCGATCAGATCGCCGACGCCCTTGCCTGGCAGGGGAACTACGGACTATCCGCCCTGGCCGAGCTCATTCCCAACCCCGAGCGCCGTGGCGCTTCTCACCGAGAAGTTCGCCCGCGCGCGCCAAGTGCTGCCTGTGGAATTCAACAAGGCAGGCGCGCTCATGCTCGCCATGGTCAACCCGTCGGACGTGCTCACCATCGACGATGTCCGCCTGATCACCGGCCTCGAAGTCGTGCCCGTCGTCACGACTGCCGGGGTCCTCAACGAGGCTCTCGATCTCCTGTACTCGCGCAAAGGCCGGCTGGAAAGCCCGGCAAAGCGCGAAGAGAAGCAGGAAGGCCCGAGCGATCGCGAGGTCGCCGAGTACGACACGGTCGTCTCGCTGGTGGAAGAGATCCTGGCCACGGGCATGCGGCAGAAGGCTTCGGACATCCACTTCGAGCCGCAGGCCGACAAGATGGTCGTGCGCCTGAGGGTGGACGGCGTCCTGCATTCCTTGACCGAGATCCGCAAGGAGATCAAAGACGGGGTGGTCTCTCGGATCAAGATCCTGGCCGACATGGACATCGCCGAGAAGCGCCTCCCTCAGGACGGGCGGGCCACGTTCGAGGCCGACGATCGGTCGATGGACCTTCGTATCGCGACCATCCCCACCGTCTTCGGGGAGAACGTCACCATCCGGCTCCTCGACGACAGGATGTTCAACATCACGCTCGAGCAACTGGGGATGGGGGAGCACGAGCTGCCGATCTTCCGAAAGGCGCTCAAGAGGCCGTGGGGGGAGATCCTCATCACCGGTCCTACCGGTTCCGGGAAATCGACCACTCTCTATGCCGGCCTCGAGGAACTGAACAACCCGGCGGTCAAGATCTACACGGTCGAAGATCCCGTGGAACGCAAGATGCCGGGTATACTGCAATCCCAGATCAAGTCGAGTATCGGGCTCACGTTCGCCTCCATGCTCCGGTCCCTGGTGCGAAGCGACCCGGACATCATCATGATCGGTGAGATCCGGGACCACGAGACGGCTTTGATCGCGACCGAGGCGTCGCTCACCGGGCACCTGGTGCTCTCGACCCTTCACACCAACGACGCCGCGTCGGCCATCACCAGGCTCATGGAGATGGGGCTGCCCGCCTACCTCATCGCGTCGGCCCTCGAGTGCGTGCTCGCGCAGCGGCTTGCTCGGCAGCTGTGCCCGCGCTGCAAGAAGATGGTCACGCTGACCCCGGAGAACATGACCCAAGAGGAGAAGGAATTCCTCGGCGTGCACTGAAGCGGTCATTGCCCAAGCCGTTGGATGTAATCGCTGTTTCGGGACCGGATACAGTGGCCGGATCGGGTTGTTCGAGCTACTTCCGGTCGATCGGGACATCCGCCGGTTGATCCTCGATCACGCCACCGCCGACGAGATCCGGGATCAGGCGCTCTCGACCGGCATGAGGACGCTTCGCGAAGATGGGCGTCTGAAGGTCCTGGCGGGCACCACGACCATCGAAGAGGTCGAAAGGGTCACGGCCTGACCGAGTCCGCCTGACACAGTCACCACCGGGGGCCCGTCCGTTCGCGCACGCTTGAAGTCATGTCCTTCGGGGAAGATCTGCAGCTGACCGGAAATCCTCGCACTCTCTCCACGCGGCGCGCGTATCTCGATCTGGAGGCGGACATGACGTACGACATTTCGATCATCCGACCGGAGATGCACCACGACGACGTGAAGCTCCGTGGGCGCGACTATCCTTCCGAGAGGCGCCATCAGATCCGCAAGGGGCTGCAAACGCTGCATACGATGGAAGTGATGGCCGTCAACATCTACAAGAGCCAGATCGGGCCGAAGCCGTGCGCCCTCAACACGCAGCTTAGCGCGGCCTTGTGTAACGAACTGACTCACATGCAGGACTTCTTGACGAAGCTGTTCGAATTCGGGTTCAAGCCGAGCAAACTGCGGTGGACGTTCTGGCTGGTGGGATACGCCTTCGGACTGAGTTCGCGGGCCATGGGTACCACGCGCATCCTGAAGACCGCAGTCTGGACGGAGGAGAAGGCTATCGCCCATTACACGGAGCTCCTGGCCGGCGTCCCGTGGGACGAGGAGACACGGTCCTTTGTCGAGAAAGACCAGGCCGACGAGATAGGCCACGCCCAGCGCTGGCGAGCGCTGCTGAAGGACCCCTCGAACATTTGCTAGGTGCGTCGACCAGAAGGTCCTCCTTCGAGAGTCGAGGGCCTGCCAAGTAGGCAGTCTGAGCCGCCATTTTTCGACCCTCGCGCTCTGGCGCGCTCTTCGCCCGGAATCCGGTAGAGGGGAAAGAATATGCATGATATGTTTAATCCCCGACCCTACTGAATACTTCGCCGGGTCACAGAGCGCGACCAGCAAGGCTAGGAGGAGCTTCCGTGGCGAAGCACAAGATCGGGTGGCTGCCCGGGGACGGGATCGGGATCGAGGTGCTGGCCGCGGCCAGGGTGGTGCTCGATAGACTCGGGTTGAACGCGGAGTACGTAGAAGGGGACATCGGCTGGGAGTGCTGGCGCAAGGAAGGGGACGCATTCCCGGAGCGGACGATCGCCCTACTCAAGAGTGTGGACGCCGCGATGTTCGGAGCCATCACCTCAAAGCCGGTCAAGGCGGCCGAGGCCGAACTTGTTCCCGAACTGCGAGGCAAGGGGCTGGTCTACCGCTCGCCGATCGTGCGGATGCGTCAGCTGTTCGACCTCTACATCTGCCTGCGGCCTTGCAAGGCGTACGCCGGCAACCCGCTCAATTTTCGAGAAGGTATCGACCTGGTGGTCTTCCGCGAGAATACGGAAGACCTTTATGCAGGAGTGGAGTTCGCCACGGTCCCCGACGAGCTGGCCGAGGTGCTCGGGCGCTTGTCGAAGAACTTTGCGCCCTTCGCGAAGCTTCCGGGCAGCGAGTATGCCCTCTCTTGCAAGCTGAACACGCGTGCCGGCTCGGAACG
Organism: uncultured Thermoleophilia bacterium; assembly: GCA_963772095.1. Lineage (GTDB taxonomy): Bacteria > Actinomycetota > Thermoleophilia > RBG-16-64-13 > RBG-16-64-13 > Chersky-299. The sequence continues at coordinate 79,864 of CAVYVU010000016.1, read as the reverse complement.
CATCGCCCGGGCGGCTTTCGAGTTTGCGCAGAGTTTCGACCGCAAGAAAGTGACCGTGGTGCATAAGGCGAACGTAGTCCGGGCCACCGACGGGCTTTTTCTGGAGGCGGCCAAGGACGTGGCCAAGGACTTTCCCGAGATCAAGGTAGACGACGCGAATATCGATGCCATGTGTATGTGGCTTCTCAAGAACCCGTTCAACTACGACGTGCTGGTGGCGCCGAACCTCTACGGCGACATCATCTCCGACCTGTGCGCGCAGATGGTGGGGGGCCTGGGCTTCGGGTGCTCTGGAAACATCGGGAAAGACCTTGCCGTGTTCGAGCCCACCCATGGGTCGGCGCCCAAGTACGCGGGCCAGGACAAGGTAAACCCGATAGCCACCATCCTCGCCGTCAAGATGATGCTCGACTGGCTGGGCGAGACGACCATGGCGGAACAACTCGAGGGCGCGGTGAGCGCCGTCATCGCGGAAGGCCGGGTGCGGACGTACGACATGGGTGGTTCCAACACGACCACCCAGATGGCGGAGGCGATCGCAAGGAAGCTCTGAGCGCGGCGCGTTGGTGGATTTAATCCCTAAGGAGGACGGGGTCACATGAGTGAGGCAGCTAAGAGATCGACCGTCTTGCGGAAAGCGATCATGGAGCGGCGGGCGGTGGCCGTGCCCGGAGCTCACGATGCGCTCAGTGCGAGAGCCATAGAGCGAAACGGGTTCGAGGCCATCCAGGTGTCCGGCTACGGTGTGGCGGGCTCGTTCCTAGCGAAACCCGACGTGGGCCTCGTTCAGATGAAAGACGTGCTCGATATCACCTGGAACATCGCTCAAGCCGTGAGCATCCCGGTGATGGCCGATGTGGACACGGGCGGCGGCAACGCCGTGAACGCGGCGTGGATCGCCGAGCGATTGATCGCTATGGGCGTGGCCGGGATGAACATCGAAGACCAGGTTTTCCCGAAGCGTTGTGGTCATATGGCCGGCAAGGAAGTGATCGAGGCGGACGAGATGGCGGGCAAGGTGAAAGCCTGTGCCGCGGTTCGCGATCGGCTCGATCCCGACTTCATCATCAACGCCCGCACCGACGTCTTTGCCGTACTGGGGCTGGACGAGGCCATCCGCCGTTGCAACGCTTATCTTGACGCGGGGGCCGACCTCGCTTTCATCGACGGGATCAGGACCCGGGCGGACGTGGAACGTGCGGTCAAAGAAGTGAAAGGCCCTCTGTCCGTGAACCTCATGGACGCGATCAGCGGCATGAAGACGGAGCTCATCCCGATCCCCGACCTGGCGGCGATCGGAGTCGGCAGGGTGTCCATACCTGTGGCTTCCATCATGGTCGTTCACAAGGCGCTTATGAGCTTCTTCGCGGCGCTCAAGGCATCCCCGACGGGAACACTTCCCGGTGAGACGCAGTGGGTCAGCTCGTTCGAGGAGTACACCGATTTCGTCGGTCTCAAGGAGTACAAGGCCATGGAGGATGAGTACCTTCCCACTCAGAGGCTGGAAAGCAAGTACCGCGATGCCAAGAAGATCGTCGGGTAGGTGAACACGGGCCGCCACCCTTCACGCGTTCGGGTCGGCGGAAAGGAGCAACATCTATGGGAATGACCGTAGCAGAGAAGATTCTCGCCCGGGCCGCCGGGCTCTCGCAGGTGGCCGCCGGCGCGGTGGTGGAGCCGGCGGTCGACCTGGCCATGTCGCACGAGAACTCGGCTTTGGCTATGAACCAGTTCAACGAGATGTTCGCGGGCACCGGCCTCGAGCCGAAAGTCTGGGACCCTTCGAAGATCGCAATCATCTTCGACCACCGGGTCCCGGCTGAGACCGCCAAGACCGCCACCAATCAGAAGAAGATCCGCGAGTTCGTGGCCGCCCAAGGGATAACCAAGTTCCACGACATCCGCTCCGACGAGGGAGGCATCTGCCATCAGATCCTTCCGGAGAACGGGTACGTGCGGCCGGGGTATGTGGTGGTGGGCACGGACAGCCACACCACGAGCCATGGGGCGATCGGCTCGTTCGCCTTTGGCGTGGGGGCTACGGAGATGGCGGCCGTTTGGGCCTTGGGGCGGATGCTGAACGTGGAAGTCCCGGCTACGATCAAAGTGGTGGTGGACGGCGACTTCCCTCCCCTCGTGAGTGCGAAGGATCTGATTCTCTATCTCATCGGGCTGATCTCCGCGGAAGGCGCAAACTTTCGGGTGATCGAGTTTCATGGGCGTGCCATCCGCAGGATGTCCACCTCGGGACGGCTCGTGATATGCAACATGTCTGTGGAAGCCGGCGCGACTTCGGGGATCGTGCCCGCGGATGAGGAGACGGAACGGTACCTGCGGGAGGAAGCCGGGGTGAAAGACAAGCTGACCCCGGTGTTGCCCGATCCGGACGCCGTGTATGAAGAGACCGTCGAGATAGACGTGTCACGGCTGGCTCCCCAGGTGGCGCGTCCGCACACCGTGGACAACGTCGCTGAGGTGACGGACGCGGAAGGGGTCAAGATCGATCAGATCGTCATCGGCTCCTGCACCAACGGCCGTCTGGACGACCTCGAGATCGCGGCACACATCCTGCGGGGCAAGAAGGTGGCGCGAGGCACCCGCATGCTCATCTTCCCGGCTTCCTGGCGGATCTATGCGGAGGCGATGAGGCGAGGATATCTCGCGGACTTCGTTCAGGCGGGCGCAGTGATCGTCAACCCGGGCTGCGGCTGTTGTCTCGGTGTGCACCAAGGCGCATTGGGTGACGGCGAGGTGGCCCTTGCCACCACCAACCGCAATTTCAAGGGTCGCATGGGCAACCCGAACGCCGAGGTCTACCTGGCCTCGCCGGCTACGGCTGCGGCCAGTGCCTTGACCGGCACCATAACGGACCCGCGAAAAGTGCCTGGCGCGGCGATGGCGGGCAGCGCTTCCGGTCCGGCAGCCGATAGGGCGAAGGGAGATGACTGAGATGGCGAAAGTGGTACTGAGGCTCGGAGACGACATATCCACCGACGCCATCTATCCCGGTCGCTTCATGGCGACGGTCCTGCCGAGCGAGACGCCCCAGTATTGCTTCGCGGATCTGAAGGAGTTTAACGCCCGGCTGCGGGAAGGGAAGATCCCTGCGGGGAGCGTGATAGTGGGGGACAGGAACTTCGGAACGGGTTCCTCGCGGGAGCAGGCCGCCTCGTGCCTGAAAGGTTACGACGTGGTCGTGGTCGCGAACAACTACGCCCGCATCTTCTTCCAGAACTCCCTGAACGTGGGACTGCGTTTGGTGATCTGCCCGGAGATCGAAGCCAACGAGGGGGACGACCTCGAGATCACTGAGGACAAAGTGGTGAACAAGACCACCGGTAAGAGCTTCGGCATCGAACCGTTGCCGCCGGCGCGCCAGGCGATATTGGACGCGGGCGGGCTGGTGCCGTATGTGCGGAAGAAACTGCTGGAGGAGCGGATCGGCTAGCCGGCCAAGGCTTGAGTCTCAGGAGATTGACGCGGCGGCGTCTCGTTCGCGCAAGGTCCGACGCGCCCGCGAGCTTCGTAGCCATAGCCAGCCGGTGCGCAGTGCCTCTCCGGTGGTGAAGGCACCTACCGTAAGGTATAGACCCTGCACGGCTCCCCAGAGCACGCCCGTGACGAGGAACACGGTCGTCACGCCAAGGAAGATAAGGACGGATTCGGTGACGCTGCGCGTCCGCCGGCTGTGGAGGATCACGCCCTGGAAGTAACTTTGGGCGACCGCCAGAGCGGGCATGGGTATGAGGAACCACAGCGCGGTCTGGGCCATCGCGGGCAGGGGAGGCGCGAGGTCCAGCACTCGCCGGAATATCAGTCCGGCCAGCGGAGTGGCCGTCAGAACGAGCAGCAGCACCACGGCCACCACCGCGACGGCTATGGCGAAACGCCGCAACTTGAGCAGCGAGCGCTTTTCTTCCACGAGTGCGACCACCACCTCGTTGTACGCGCCGCCGAAGCTTCGCATGAGGTAGTTGATCCCCGTCACCACCGGCCACGCCGCCAGCGATTCCAACGCATGGGGCATGCGGCTCATCGCGGCGCTGCCGATGGGTGTGGCGAGGTAGAAGATCACCTGGGTGAGCGAGAGTGGGACGTAGAACTCGAGCAGTGCACGCGTGGTGAGGAGGAGGCGGGCAGGCGACGCATGCCTCAGGCGCGTTCGGAGCGTGCTCTGGACGCTCACGTGCGCGTAGATAGCCTCGGCCACCACCCCCGCGGTGAGGGCGGTGGCCGCCACGACGATCCCCGGAAGAGACCCCACGACGTATCCGATCGCGAGCACGGTGGCATCGGCGCAGAAGCGTACCCCGGTGCCGAACCCCACGCGCAGGGAGCGTCCGAAGCGGATGAGGACTCCCTGGTTGAAGCGGCGGTACGCTATGGACCAGGTCCATGGGATCATTATCAGGAGCCCGATCCGTCCGGGCCGGATGACTTCGGGGGGGGCGTGTATCAGGTCACGGGCCACGACGTAATAGAGGGGGGTGGCGACCATGAGGATGTGTACGATGGTGAGCGCTGCGCCCAGCCACATCATGAACCGCCTGAGCTTCACGTACGACGCCCAGTCTCTGCTGAGCGCCGTTGACGCGGCGAGCAGCATGATGACGGGCCCCTCGATCAGCACGGCCAACGGAAAGACCAATCCGCCGTATGCCGCCAGATTGACCTTAGGGTCCGCGAGACGCGACACGATGGCGCTGATGGCCGGGCCTTCGAACCCCATCAGCATCCAGCTGGCCGCCAGTGGCCACCACGTCTTCACGATGCGGCGGTATCTCAAAGGCGGACGTTCGCCGGTCTCGGCCGGCCGCGTGGGGGGTGGTGGGGTCGTCATGTCAGGGACCAATATTCGCCCACCGCACGAGTTACATCAACAGAAAGAGTTTCCGCCACCCCGGCAGACGGAAGAACCGCAGTAGTCACTATTTGCGGAAGTGCTGATGGGCGCCGAAGGCCGATGGCCGGTCGACCCCGGCGCACGCGCGAGAGGCTGGGACCAAAGAAGGGACCGGAAAGGGATCGCATGATGAAGCCAAGGGAAATACGTAGCGGCGTGTATTGGGTCGGGGCGGTGGATTGGGATCGGCGCCTGTTCGACTCGCTGATCCCTCTTCCGGAGGGGACGAGTTACAACGCCTACCTGGTGAAAGGGACCGAGAAGACGGTGCTTCTCGACACCGTCGATCCCAGCAAGACCGCGACACTTCTGCAGGCTCTGGAGGAGGTGGGTGAGCTCGACTACGTGGTCGCCCATCACGTCGAGCAGGACCACTCAGGGTCACTGCCGGTGATCCTGGAACGCAATCCAAAGGCCAAGGTGCTGTGCTCGCCCAAGGCCGTCGAGTTGCTGCAGGCGCACCTTCACATCGCGGCCGACCGGCTCCAAGCCGTGGAGGACGGCGAGGTTCTGGATCTGGGGGGTCGGACGATCCGATTTCTTCACACTCCCTGGGTGCACTGGCCGGAGACCATGTGCAGCTATCTGGAAGAAGAGAGGATCCTGTTCAGCTGCGACCTCTTCGGGTCGCATCTCGCCACCTCGGACCTCTTCGCGGACGAGAGCGAGGTCTTTTCGCCGGCGAAGAGATACTACGCGGAGATCATGATGCCGTTCCGAGCCGCCGTCCGAAAGAGCTTGGACAAGGTGGCTTCCCTCCGGCCCGCGGTCGTGGCGCCGAGCCACGGTCCGCTGTACAAGCGCCCGGAGTTCATCTTTGACGCGTACCGGCAATGGGTGGACGGTCCCTCAAAGAATCTGGTCGTGCTGCCATATGTGACCATGCACGGCAGCACCCTGGTGCTGGTGGAACGCTTCGCTGCGTCGCTGATAGAGCAAGGGGTCAAGGTCGAGCGCTTCGATCTCGCAGTGGCCGACCTTGGCCGGCTGGCCTCATGTCTTGTGGACGCAGCGACTCTCGTCGCCGCGACTCCGACCGTTCTCACGAACCCTCATCCCTTGATGGTATCGGCTCTCTACCTCGTCAACTCGCTCCGCCCGCCGCTCAAGCACCTGTCGCTGCTCGTCTCATATGGGTGGGCAACGAACGCGGTGGAGACGGCAGGGACGCTCACCGGGGCTCTGAAAGCGGAGCTCATACCGCCCGTCGTGGTGAAAGGACTTCCGACAGAGGAGGACCTGAGGCAGGTGGATGCGCTGGCTGCCGCCATCGCGACACGGCACAAGGATTTGGACCTGACGTTATAATGCGCAGGCTGTGAAGGCGCGGTCGGACGTTAAGACCGGGGTGGCCCAGCGCGAAGACCGCCGCGGCCCCTCACAAGAATCGATAAAAGAGACGGAGAGGGTAGGGATGATTCTTAAGCTGGGGATTCCCAAAGGCAGTCTGGAAACGGCCACCATCGACCTCTTCCGTCGGGCTGGGTTCAACATAACCACCAGCAGTCGTTCCTATTTTCCGATGGTCGACGACCCCGAGATCGAATGCGTGCTGATCCGGGCCCAAGAGATGGCGCGGTATGTAGAAAACGGATTGCTCGACGCCGGGATCACCGGTCTCGACTGGGTGCTAGAGAATGACGCACAGGTTCGTGCCGTGGCAGACCTCGTCTATGCGAAGCAGAGCTTCGGCAAGGTCCGCTGGGTGCTGGCCGTGCCAGAGGCGTCGGTCTTCCAATCGGTGCAAGACCTGCAAGGCAAGATCATCGCGACCGAGTTGGTCGCTACGACGAAGCGATATCTGGCGAGCCACAGTGTGAGCGCCAAAGTGGAGTTCAGTTGGGGGGCCACCGAGGTGAAGCCACCGGAACTGGCGGACGCGATAGTCGAGGTGACCGAGACAGGCAGTTCGCTTCGCGCCAACAAGCTGCGCATCATCGATACCGTGCTCGAGTCCAATACCCAGTTCATCGTCAACAAGGATTCCTGGGAAGACGAGGAGAAGCGACGTAAGATCGAGGACATCGCGATGCTTCTGGAAGGGGCGATGGCCGCCCTCGGGAAGGTGGGTCTGATGCTCAACGTGCGCAAAGAGGACCTGGCCGCCGTCCTCGACGTGCTCCCGGCACTGCGCAACCCTACTATCTCCACCCTGAGCGATGAAGCGTGGCTCGCGGTCAACACCATCCTCGACGAGTCGACGGTGCGGAGCATAATCCCGCGTCTCAAAGAGGCCGGGGCACAGGGGATAGTGGAATACCCGCTGAACAAGATCGTCATGTAGCGAGGCTGGCCCGCCGATTTTGTCGGCGGGCCAGCTCGGACGTGCGGGGCCGAGCGCCGTGTCGGCGCTCGGCCCCGTCTCAGTGGCACCGCAGTCTCGGTGCTAGCGCAGTCTCGCGAAATCCCGCGGTCGCTAGGCCAGGATCGCCGCCAGGTCCTCCTCGGGCGTGGTGATAGCTTTAAGCCCGAAGGTATCCACGATGAACTTGCCCACGTCCGGGGTGAGGAAAGCGGGGAACGTCGGGCCGAGGCGGATGTCCTTCAGCCCCAGGTACAGCAGAGTCAGCAATATCGAGACGGCTTTCTGCTCGTACCAGGAGAGGATCAGACTGAGCGGCAGCTCGTTCACGCCCACTTTGAAGGCGTCGGCAAGGGCGAGCGCCACTTGGATTGCCGAGTACGCGTCGTTGCACTGCCCCATGTCGAGCAGCCGGGGGATGCCGTCTATGGTCCCCAGGTCCTGGTCGTAGAAACGGTACTTCCCGCAGGCCAGAGTCAGGATGACGGTGTCCGCGGGGGCTTGTTCGGCGAACTTGGTGTAGTAGTTGCGGCCCGGCTTGGCTCCATCGCAGCCGCCCACAAGGAAGAAGTGTTTGATCTTGCCGGCCTTGACTAGGTCGATGATCGTGCCCGCGTTGTCCAGGACGGCGTTGCGCATGAATCCCACCGTTACGGTCTTACCTGGGACATCCTCTGGGAAGCCGGGCATTTCAAGGGCCCGTTTGATGACCATTGAATAGTCGCGGTCGGGGATGTGGGTCGCACCGGGCCAGCCGACGGCCTCAGACGTGAAGATGTTCGCCATGTACGATTCCTGTGGCTCCTGGATGCAGTTCGTGGTCATCAGGATCGGACCGGGGAACTCGGCGAACTCTTTCTTCTGGTTCTGCCAGGCCGTGCCGTAGTTGGCATATAAGTGCGAGTACTTCTTGAGCTTCGGATACCCGTGGGCGGGAAGCATCTCCCCATGGGTGTAAATGCTTATCCCTTTTCCTTCCGTCTGCTTGAGCAGCGACTCGAGGTCGAGCAGGTCGTGGCCCGAGACGAGGATGGCTTTGCCTGCCTTCACACCCAGCGGGACCTGGGTGGGCGCCGGAGTGCCGAAGGTCTCGGTATTGGCCTTGTCCAGGAGACCGATGGTCTTGTAATTGATCTCGCCGCAGCGCAGGACCTTGGCGATCCAAGCCTGGAGGTCGCCCTGATCGTAGTGGGCCAGGTCGACGAGCGCCTCCACCAGGTAGTCGTCGACGTCGGGATCCCGATAGCCGAGCACCGCGGCGTGGAAAGCGTACGCAGCCACACCTTTCAGCCCGTACAAGACCGTATGCTGTAGCGAGCGTAGGTTGACGTCGCTGCTGGCTTCCGCGTTGATGCCGTGCTCTTCTCCTTGCTTGGCCACGAGCTCCGCGGTCGCCGCCGGCGCGAACGAAACAGGAAGCTCCGTGAAATTAACGCCGGGACCCTTCTTCGCGAGCGCGGTCACGAGAGCGTCGCGGCGGGTGGTCGCCTCCTGGACCCACACCACGAGGGCGTCTGGGTCGAAATTGACGTTGGTAAGGGTGCTGAAGAGCCCTTCGGCCAAGAACGGATAAGTGTCCGAGGGCACAAGGCCCTCGGGCGCCGCTTCTTTGGCCACAAGAGCCAGGCCTTTCAACGCGTAGACGAGCGCATCCTGGATTGCAGCCACGTCCGACTGTTTTCCACAGACGCCACGCACGGTACACGCTTCAGATCTCGCAGTCTGCTCACACTGGTAACAAAACATCTAATTCCTCCTCGCTGGGCCGGGACCGGCGAACTGGCGTCGCCGCGCCTCCTAGTACAACTAAGGCCCGAGTGGTTTGTTCACCCTTTCTCGTTTCCCATCATGAAGCTAACATAAGCGGCCAAAGCGAACCTTGACCTACGTCAAGTCGCCAAAAATATGGAAGCACGCCGGGTGAGGAGCGAGGAATGCCGGGGAATCCTGAGCCAGGAGCGTTGACTCGCAGGGTGGAACTGCGGGCCGGCCTTCGTCGTGCCAAGCTCTTCGAGGGCCTCGACGACTCGCAACTAGACTTCATCGCCGGTCGCGGTCGCCGGATGGTGCTCGACCGCGGTCAGACTCTGTTCCTGGAGGGCGACAAGGCACAGACTCTTTACCTGATTCTCAGCGGTCGGGTCAAGGTGTACAAGACGTCACCCCGCGGACGAGAGCAGATCTTGCTTCTTCTTGGCCAGGGGGAGACCGTGGGGGAGGTCGCCATGTTTGCCGGCGAGACTTTCCCCGCCAGCGCCGAAGCCGTCGGCCCGGCGGAGATCTTTGGTCTGCCGCGGAAAGCTTTCCTCGAGCTTATGCAGAGTGAACCAGAGGTGGCGATGAGACTTCTTGGTGCGCTTTCCGCACGCATGCGCTCGTTCGCCTCGCTCATCGAGTCTCTGTCGCTGCGCGAAGTGTCCGAAAGGCTGGCGGGCCACCTCGCTGGGTTGGATGCGGAGAGCGGGTCTACCGGGACGGTCGAATTAGAGCTCACGAAGGCCCAACTGGCCGCCGCCTTCGGAACGGTACCCGAGACGTTGTCGAGGGCGTTCCAGCAACTGCGCGAGGCTGGGACGATCGAGACCGCCGGTCGCAGGATACGAGTGAAGGACAGGGGCATGCTCGAACGCATGGCCCGGGGGCGCTAGGTGCCCGACTTGCTCACGGGACTTGAGGTGCCGGGAGCAAGCGCTCTTAGAATCCTGCTATCCCACCCAGGAAGTCGAAGCTGATCTTCTTGCGAAGGTCACCCGTCACGGCGAAGAGCCGTTTCAGCTTGGTTTCCTCAGCCGAGGTCCATTCCTCGGGTGAGATGAGGTTGTTGGGCTTGCGGTTCTCCAGCACTGCGGCGACTTGTCGGCGAAGTCGAAGACGCATGAGGTGTTCGTAGTCGGGCACTATCTCATCGAACGATTCTCGACTTAGCACTCCTCGCTCGTGCAGCTCCCCCAGTCGGTCCAGGGTGTTGGTGGAGTCGATGCGATGCCTCAAGGCGTAAAGTCGGGCAAAGTTGACCACCGGCATCTGAGCCTCCTTGAGGCTGAGTGCCTTCGGGCCCTCACCGGAAGAGGCGACCTGGATATTCCCAAACACTCCAAGAGGCGGCTTATACAAGAGTACGTTCTGCGCGAAATGCAAGAAGAACAGGGGATAGGCCTCCATTTGGTCAAATACCCACTTGCGTAAGTCACGAGCGATCTCGAGCTCGCCATTAACGGACCTGAAGTCGAAGAACATGTTCAGCTCGAGTAGCTCCTGCGGGTCGGCGTTGTGGATCCAATGAGAGAAGTGTTCTCGCCATTTCGAGAGAGGCTGGTTCCAACGCTGGTTCTTCGCCATGACCCCGCCCTCGCAGAAGGAATAGCCTACCTGGTCAAGCCAGTCGCACACCAGCGTGCCCAGAGCCAAGAAGTACTCAGACGCTTCCCCCGCCTTAGCCGGTGGGACGTCCTCGTATAAGAGTGCGTTGTCCTGATCTGTGAGGAGGGTCTGCTCTTCACGGCCCTCGCTGCCCAGTGTGAGGAAGGCGAAACGCGCTGGTGCCGGCCCCAGTTTGTCCATCGCCATGCCGAGGAGTCTCTGCACGATCGAGTCGGAGACACTGGTGATGATGCGATTGATGTAGCGGATGTTGGCCCCGCTATCAACCACCGCCCTGACGAGCTCCGGCAGACGCCCATGCGCTTCAATAATGTCGTCGATGGAGCGGGCGCGGGCTATGGAGTCCGTGATGATGACAGTGGAGGATTGCTGGTAGCGAACGAGATCGCGGTGACGGATGATGCCTACGAGCGCTCCGGCCTCGTCCATGACCGCCAAGTGGTCGACATTCCGCTCCTGCATCCGGAGGAGCGCCTCGTACACGACGGCACTGGGGGAGATCGAGGCGACCGGGGCGGTCATGATCGATCGGACGGGGCCTGCACTGTCAAGGCCGGCAGCGACCACTCGCTCGCGGAAGTCGTGATCGGTGACTATGCCCATCAGCTCGGATTGGGGTCCGGTCACCAAGACTGCCCCCGCCTGATCCTTCGTCACGAGTGTAGCCGCGCGGGATATCGATTGGTTCATGTCTATCGTGGCGGCCGGGATGATGGTCTTCGTGATGGGCTCCTGCAGGAAGAAGAGGGATGTCTGCAACTGGGCGATCAAGGCCTCGCGCTCTTCCTCACCTTTCTGTTGCCGCGTGATGTCTTCAAATATCCCGTCGCAAAACTGCGGTTGACCGTTTTCGTCATCCGCCAGCACCGCAAACAGCAAGACTTCCGCCCGTCCGCCATCTTCGCGCCTCAGTCCCACACGGTAGTCCTCAAGCACTTTGTCCTTGTTCAACCGCGACACCAGGGCGCTGCGCTCATCCGCATCGAGGATGCGCTCCAACCAGTCCGCGCCTACCAGGTCGGCAGACGGAGACAAACCGAGGATGCGGTGCATTGCCGGGTTAGCCTCTGTGAGTGCGGCCTTCCGGCCCCAAGTGCTGCGGAAGATGCCGAGGCTTATGGCGTTCGACATTGTCCTGAACTGGCGGCGGGTCTCATCCAATGCCGCTTCCATCGCCCTTTGGCCGCTCAAGCTGCGGGAGATAAGGATGAAGCCGTCCTTCCCGGCGAGTGATATCGGCGTGGCTGCCAGTAGAACCTCGACCGAGCGCCCGTCCTTGCGCAGTAATCGCGCCTCGAACGGCGGTGGGGCCGTGTCGCCCTTCGACAATGACTCGATCACGGAAAGGGCTTCGCGGTCACTGGCACTTTCGGCAACCAGCACGCTTGTGACATCCATGCCGATAAGCTCCTCCGCGGTGTAGCCCAGCATGTCGAGCAGCGGCTTGTTCGAATAGGTGCACTTGCCCTCGAGAGACATCAAGAGACCCTCGGTAGCAGCCTCGACCAAAGCGCGATATCTCTCGTGCGATTCCTTGAGCCCTTGCTCGGCAATGGCCCGCCGTCGCTCGATCTTGAGACTCTGACGGGCCATGTAAAAGAGGAGAAGCGCGATGATTATCACGATGCCGAGCGAGATATATATGAGGCTTCGTTCGACATGGGCGATACTCTGGTTCACATCCTCGATGTAGATCCCGGTGCCGATTACCCATTGCCAGGGTTTGAACTCCTCGACATAGGAGAGTTTGGGAACGATGCGCTGCGCGTTGTCGTTATACTGCCAGTAGTACTGGACGAATCCAGAGCCGCTCTCGCGCACGGCGTCGACGAACGCGACGAACATCTTCTTGCCATGTAGATCCTTGTAGTTCGACAGGTCCTGCCCGTCCAACTGCGGCAGATACGGATGCATCACCATCGTGGGATGCATGTCTGTGATCCAGAAGTAATCCTTCCCATCGTCCCCGTATCTGAGAAGTTGGATCCTGGCCGCGGCTTGGGTCTGGGCCTGCGCGCGGGTGAGCTGGCCGCTGGTTTCCTGGCTGTAGTACTCCTGGAGGATGCTGACAGCAGCCCTGGTCAACTCCTGGGTCGTCTGCTTCTTCCCGTTCATGAGCTGGCGCTCCATGGACGGGATCAGTATCAGGAAGATCGCCAAGACAAAAAGGATACCGGCCAGCACTGCCGGCAGGACTATCCGGAGAAGGAAGCTCCTCGACTTGCGAAGCGGTTTCACGCCGGTCGCGCGATCAGAGGTTTTCAACGTGCTCCCCCGACAGAGGCGGACCGTCACTGGTAGAGACGCTCGCCCTGGTTTCCGCGCCTAGACCGATGGCCGTGGCGAAGCGATCCCAGCTCTCGAGCGGCATGTCGATGCCGGGGCTCGTGCCGTCCGTGTGGTGTCGACCATGGAAGTCGCTGCCCCCGACAACAAGTAGATGACGGCGCTTCGCGACTTCGACGAGAAGCCGCTGGGTGTCTTCGGAATACGGCTTGTGAAGGGCCTCGAGCCCATCCAGGCCTTCTGGCTGAAGCCAATCCAGGACCGCTTCGAGCCGCTCGATCGTGTGGAGCGAGGCCAGAGGGTGAGCGAGGAAGACCCGACCCCCTGCCGCATGGATCAATTGGATCGCTTCGGAGGTGCTGGGCAGGCGCTGGGAGACAAGCCCGTTGTCTTCAAACGGGAAGTCAACGCTGGAAACCGCCGAACGTCCGTTCGAGGGCAATGCCCTCCGGATCAAGCGGCGAGCAGACGCGCGCACCGGATGCCGTACAGCGTGCAACGTATGGATCAGAACCGGATTCTGCAGATCAAACCCGTACGCCAGCAAGTGCAGCGGGCCGACAGGGGAGCGGGCATCCATCTCCAGACCCGTGATAACGCCCACGCCTTTCTTCTCGAGGAACTCCCGGAAAAGCTCCTGGCCCGCCAGGGTGTTGTGATCGGTGAGCGCCGCCCAACCGACCCCACCGTCAGCGACTGCACGTGCCACCTGCGCCGGTAGATGATCCCCGTCGCTATGGGACGAATGGCAGTGTAATTCGACCCGAACTGGGTCAGCCACAGAATCTGTTGGGTTCGCGTCTGATCGAGCCAATAAATCCCCCCGGACTCCAAAAAGCAGCCGTATTGTACATGATTGCCAATGAATCCCATATGCCAGGGGTTCGCTGGGCGGAAGAAGGCATTTCGCGGCGCGCGGCTGGACAGGCCCACCGGTGGCGAGTATATTGTCGCGCGGCCCCGAAAGGGTGCGGCTCGAAGAGGAACGTTCAGGTCCTCGCGTAGGGGCGAGCCGGGGGGACACGGTCAACGATGCTGACGTGCATCAAGAGGGAACAAGGAAGGAAGCAGACCAGATGGCCAACCCGATTACGTCGAACGAGACAGTCGCCAAGCTGCTCGACAGTAACGCCAACCCTGCTCCATTGGGATTAATGGGGTTCGGTCTCACGACCATTTTTCTAAATATCCACAACGCAGGCTTCTATGAGCTGAACGCCATGGTTCTGGCCATCGGCATCTTCTACGGTGGTATCGCACAGATCGTCGCCGGCGTGATGGAGTGGAGAAAGAACAACACCTTCGGCACGCTCGCCTTCGTCTCGTACGGCGCCTTCTGGCTGACATTGGCGGGGATCTGGCTCATCCCGGCGATCTTCCCGAACACACCGCTCGCGGCCAGCCCGAGCGCGGCGGCCATGGGTTGGTTCTTCGTGTTTTGGGGCGTGTTCAGCGTCTACATGTTCGTCGGCACACTGAAGTTGAATCGCGCGCTGCAGGCAGTCTTCGGGCTTCTTGACCGTGTTGTTCATCCTACTGGCGGTCCACGAATTCAGCGGCGTCGCCATCTGGGGCAAGATCGCCGGTTGGGAAGGCATCCTTACCGGACTTGCGGCGGTCTACGCGGCGAGCGCCCAAGTGCTCAATGAGGTGTACCGGCGAGTGCTCCTCCCGCTGGGCCCTATCAGCCACCTTCCGAAGGCGTTCGTCCAGGACTACGGGGAAGAGATCGCCACTATGTGGCTCGATGACCTCCGTCTCAGCCCGCAGACGCCTTCGTATGGAGTGGTATCCGACGAGGAACTCGTCAATGCGAGCGAGTTTGCGCTTACTCAGGTGGACGAGTATTTCAGCGGCAACCCTTCGGACTCCGACGTCGGTAAGTTCTTCCACAGGTTGGGGGCGACGAGGGTCGCGCAGGGACTGCCTCTGCCGGAGTTGATAAGCGCCATCTTGTTGCTGAAACGCGAGATATGGACATCGGCCCGTACGCACGGGGTCTGGGAATCGGCTATGGATCTGCAGCGGGCGGTCGATCTAAACCGTGAGCTGGGCAGGTTCTTCGATAGGGCCGTGTACTACGCGACGGCGGGATATACGGGGATGCCCTTTCCTCAGAAGGACGTCTTCTAACTGCCTCGCTTCCTAACGACTTCACATGCCGCCGGCTGCGAGCTCGCACCGGCGGCTTTTTTGTGGCCGGCTAGCGGCCAAAAAAGGTACGGCAAGAAGAGGCCAGGATCTTTCGGGCTGAAGTGTGGCGCAGCAAGGCGGCTGAGTGGCTGTTCCTGGGGCGTGCCAGGGTGGGCCTGACTGGTTCTGGGTGTCGCCCGCGGGGCGGGTGAGACGTCGCCTGCGGAGGCGGTGACCGCATGCCACCACCTCCGCAGGCCGAGTGCTTCTAACCTATTTTGTCGCCGCGGTCTCCGCAAGCGCGCCTTTTGGTGCGGCTTTCGGAGCGGGGCTGACGCCGGAATGCTCTTCGAGCATGTCGCGCTTAGTGAGCTTCGAGACCAGATAGATGGTGATGAAGCTCAGTGGGATGGAGATGATACCCGGGTTCTTCAGAGGGATAGGAGCGTCTGTAGCGACTTTGCCGTACAGCTCCCAGGCGGTCGGAGAGAAAGCGATGATGCCGACCGAGGACACGATGCCAACGATAATGGAGGCCACCATGCCTTTTGATGTGGTGCGCTTCCAGAAAAGCATCATCAGGATGCAAGGCAGGTTCGCGGATGCAGCGACTGCGAAAGCGAGCCCCACCAGGAAAGAGACGTTGACACCGTGGAAGGCCAAGCCGAGAAGGATGGCGATGGCTCCGACAACGAAGGCCGCGATTCTCCCCGCGACCACTTTCTGCTTGTCGCTCTTGATGAGGCCGCCGAACCGGTCCAGAAGGTCGTGGGCCACCGCGCCGGAGGCGGCGATAATGAGACCGCTCACGGTGCCGAGCACTGTGGCGAAGGCGATCGCCGAGATCATCGCGAAGAGGAACGTCCCGAACGATTGAGCAAGAAGTGGGGCAGACATGTTGTTGTCGAGAACATTGACGGTCCCGTTCGTCATTGCGCCGAGTCCCAGGAGGAGAGTCAGCACGTAGAAGAAGCCAATGGCCGCGATAGCAACCACCGTCGACTTACGGGCCGCCCTCTGGCTGGGCACTGTGTAGTAACGGATGAGGATGTGCGGCAACGCTGCCGTGCCGAGGAAGAGGGCGATCATGAGCGATACGAAGTCCAGCCGATCCAGCCACGAACCCTCGACCTTGAAGTACTGGCCCGGCCTACCGATCTTGTCGCCCGTGACGGGGACGGAGTAGTAGATAGACACTTTGTCCGTTCCGTCCTTGAACGTTGCCGTCTTCCAAAGGTTCACCACGCTCTTCGGATCGGTGACAAGAGCGATGAACCGGAATGGGCTAAGGGCGCCGGTCTTCGCGTCGGTGTTGCCCGCGATCGAGCTCATGTTGCCCACGAGTCTCAGTTGGTTGTCTGTCGAAGCGGGAGCGCCGTTGATGAGCTTGGTGTCGTCTCCGGTGACCACGACTTCCTGTGTCTCCTGGAGCGTCACGGCGGTCGCGCTGGAGTTGAGCTTCCACCAAGTGGCGACGCCGTTGCTCTGGAGCTTGACGAAGGTTGTGCTCGCGTGCCCGGCCGTGACGACGTGCTGTTCGACTACTTTATAAGCCGGGTCGGCCGGGGTTATCGTCTTGTCGACCTGCGTCGCGGCTATAGTCTTGTAATGATAAAAGGCGACTCGGCCTCCCTGGTCGGGAGTCGTTGATAGTCCCCGCACACAAAGTGCGACCACGATCACTAGGGCGAAGATGATGAGGAGCGAACCTTTGATGAACTGGACATATGTCGTGGAGGTCATGCCGGCGGTTGCAACGATGGTGATGACGATGGCCCCTACGAGGACCACGCCCACCCAATACGGGAAGCCGAGAAGCGGCTCGATAAGCACACCTGCCCCGACCATCTGCGGTATCAAGTAGAAGATGCAGACGATCAGCGTGGCGATGGCCGCCATGAGCTTGAGGCTCCGCTTATTGAACTTGGCATCGAGGGCGTCCGTGAAGGTGTAGCGTCCAAGGCGCCGAAGCGGCTCGGCTACCACGAAGAGAGCGACCACCCACCCCGCTAAGTAGCCGATCGAGTAAAGAAAACCATCGAAGCCGGAGATAGCGATAAGACCGCAGATGCCCAGAAAGGATGCCGCGGATAGGTAGTCGCCGGCGAACGCTATACCATTGACCCCCCAATGTATCCGTCCTCCTGCCGCGTAGTAGCCGCTCGCAGAGCGGGCACGGCGGGCGCTGTAGAAGGAGATGAAGAGGACAATGCCTACGATTACTACGAAAATGATGACCGCGGGTGTCTGTACGTGTCCGATCATGTCAGGCCTTCCCCTCGCCCTCGAACGTCTTCTCGTGCCTGGTGCACATGGCGTTATAGACGAGCGCCAGGAGGAAGGCTATGACGATCAGCGCGAAACCGTAGATTATTGCAAGATTCAAGCCGGAGACGACCAGCGTGCCCATGGTCCTCGGCCAGATGGCGTTTATGATGATGAATACGACGTACAGCACCCCGTAAGCAAGTAGCATCCATAAACCGAGGCGTCTTTTGTAGGCAGCGGCCTCGTCCACTCCGTGATCTGCAGCGGGCTCGTGAAGCATAGTCATCCCCCCATCGACAACAGCTTGATTTGACCCCCCGGTCCGTGTGCGAACCGGTCAACGATTCCCACGGTATTGTGGGTGCTTGGTGTGGAGTCTGTCAAGAGTCTGTTAAACGTGACTCGGGGAGCCGCTCATGGCGTGCGGTCGCCCCTCTGTCCGGGTGGGTTCGCGAGAGCGATCCGTACCGGACCCTGCCGATTGCGTTAAAATCTCGGGCATGATGCTATGGGGCAACATACGAGAGTTTCCGCTCTTCAGCGTCCTCCAGTTCCTTGCCGCACAGAGGAAGACCGGTGTACTGGAGATCCAGGATTTCGAGGAGTACGGATGCATCTATCTCACCAACGGCAGGATCGACGCGATATCGCTGCCCCTCGCGGAAGAGACTCTCGGCATGCGCCTGGTGTCGGAGGGCGCGTTGACCGAGGCGCAGGTCAAAGATTGTTGGATGTCCTGCACAGAAGGGGAGTTCGCTGAGCCGGTTGCCGGAGTGATGTTGCGAGAAGCGAAGGCCCCCCGGGAGATCCTCGTCGATATCGTCACCCGGCATGCGGCCGATCAGGTGATACAGCTCATGTACTGGAACTCCGGCACTTTCCGGCTCACCACGCCTGAGAAGCCCATCGTCTTCGACGTAGTGCCGTCGGCTGACGTCGAGGGGCTGCTGTTGGATGCGTATCGGCGGGTGGACGAGGGGGAGAGGCCCCGACGCGAAAAGGTACTCGTGGAAGAAGAGTTGTGTCTCACGTGTACTCTCGAGTGCAACGAGAAGATCAAGACCAGGTATCTCAAGCAGGATGTCTGCCTGTGGCGCAACATGCCCAGCGTCCTCAGAGACCCGGTGTTTCGCAAGATGAAGCGGCGGCCCCCGGTGGAAGACGAGGAGGACACCGGCGAGTTGAGTTTCATCTAGGCCGCGCAGGTGCGCATCACGCTCATCTGCGTCGGTCGCCTCACTCGCGAGTACGCCGCGGTTTGGGGCCATTACGAGAAGCTCGTCCATCCGTACTCCACTCTCGAAGTCTTCGAGGTCGCGGAGACGCCGCTGGCTTTCGGGGTAGACCAGGTCAAAGCACGAGAAGGCTCATCCATACTTTCTCTGTTTCGGCCTGGCGCCTTCGCGGTAGCCCTCGACCGAGGGGGGCGGCAGTTCACGTCCGAGGAGCTCAGCAGCTTCTTGGCAGAGAGGAAGCTGCACGGGGTCAGCCATTTCCAGTTTATACTTGGGGGCGCCGTGGGGCTGGACGCCAAAGTCCTGGCCGGCACCGACATGACCTGGTCGCTCTCGGCGCTGACGTTTCCGCATCAGTTGGCGCGCATCATCGTGCTGGAGCAGCTCTATCGCGCGCTCCGCATCGAGCGGGGTGAGCCCTATCACCATTAGGGACAGGGGCCGTTGGGCGACCATCGAGACGAGGAAGTGGGATGAGCAAGGGTTCGCGGAGAGGGCTGCTGGTTGTTGCCGCGATCGCCGGCGTACTCGTGGTGGGGACCGTCGGCTATATGCTCATCCAGGGTTGGGGGTTCCTCGATTCGCTCTACATGACCGTGATCACGATCTTCACGGTAGGCTTCAACGAGGTCCATCCACTGTCGACAGCAGGACACGTGTTCACGATCCTGCTCATCCTGGGCGGAGTAGGCACTATCCTATACGGCCTTGGAGCCATGTTCGAGTTCGTCGTCAGCGGGCAGCTCACGGGAGCGTATCGGAGAAGGGCGGTGAAGAGACAGGTGGAGAAGCTGCGGGATCACTACATCATCTGCGGTTTTGGCCGAGTGGGGGAATCGGTCGCAGGCCAGTTCAGCGGTTCACAAGGCCAGCTTTGTCGTCGTAGACAACGACCCGGAGGCGATCGCTCCGCGCTGAGGAAGCCGGGTATCTATGCGTTCGGGGGGATGCGGCGGAGGATGAGGTCCTCGCGGCGGCCGGTATCAGCGAGGCGAAAGGCTTGGTGACCGCTGTCGGCTCGGATGCCGCCAACCTATTCGTCACTCTTTCAGCCCGGGTGCTGAATCCTGAACTTCTCATCGTGGCTCGAGCCATCTCCGACGAGACCGCCAGCAAGTTGGAGAGGGCCGGCGCGGATCACGTGGTCTCCCCATACAGCATAGGCGGCAAGCGGATGGCGACACTCATGATGAAGCCCCTGGTAAGCGACTACCTCGAGGTGGTGACGGGGGGAGGGGAACTGGAATTCAGGGTGGAAGAGTTTGAGCTGACCAATCGTTGCTGCGTTCCGGGGCGCTCCATCGAGGAGCTGGAAGTTCGCAAGCGGACCGGGGCGACCATCCTAGCCGTGCGCCACGCGCATACCGGCGTCTTCGATACCAACCCGTCGCCTGATCTTCGTCTGGAAACGGGGGACATGATGATCGCGATTGGTACCCGAGCGGAGATGGCTCGGCTGGAGGAGCTCATCGCCGCCGCGCCGGGTGACGGAGAGCAAGACTAGCGTCACGGTCGGGAGTGGGGCTGGGCAGTGTATGAGTCTTGTGTCATTTGATTGTGTCATTGGGATTGGATCTAGAGAAAGAGGAGCGGCGTGCTAGCTGAGCGCGTACGGAAGATCGCTGAGGAATGGGCGGCGGCCGAGGGGTGGGAAACCATCCCGGCTTGTGAGCTGGCCCGTCCGGCAGACGAGGCTCACGGGGACTATGCCACCCCTTTGTGCCTGCAACTGGCGAAGGTGGCCAAACGCTCCCCGCGCGCCCTGGCGGAGGAGCTGCGGGAGCGACTGCTTGCCGATCCCGAGATCGCCGGTCTCGTCGAGAAGATCGAAGTAGCAGGCGCCGGTTTTCTGAATTTCACACTCTCCGGGCAGGCCTATGCCTCGGTGATGCTGCAAATGATGGACCAGGGCGAGGAAGTCGGTCGCGGCCCGGCAAGATCTGAGCCCCGCGTGAATCTCGAGTTCGTGAGCGTCAACCCCAACGGGCCACTTCATGTCGGCCACGGCCGGTACGCCGCCTACGGGGATTCCTTGCAACGCCTCCTCGGCTTCAGTGGTCTGAACGTCTTCACCGAGTTCTACATCAACGATCACGGGCGGCAGATGGACCGTTTTGGCCGGTCAGTGGCGGCGCGATATGCCCAGGCGCACGGCATAGACCTGGCAGTGCCCGATGACGGTTATCAGGGCGAGTACGTCCGCGAGACGGCCGCCGCCTTGGCTGGCGAAGAGGCGGACGCCACGCTGCCGGTCTTGCGGCGGCTGGCTGGCACGTTGGAAGCGACTCCCGCCGGAGAAGAGTGGCCCGAGGACGCAGAAGCGGCTGGCGTGGTCGCCTTCTTCCGAGCCCGTGGCTGCGCTCTGATGCTGGAGGAGATGCGGACCGAGCTGGCCGCCTTCAGAGTGCTCTTCGACTGCTGGTTCAGCGAGACCGTTCTGCACGAAAGTGGCCGCCTTGAGCGCGTTATCGACCAACTGCTGGCGTCCGGAGAAGCCTATCGGGAAGGCGATGCCATCTGGCTGCGGACGACCTCGCGAGGTGACGACAAAGACCGGGTGCTGATCAGGAGCAACGAGCAGCCCACGTATTTCGCGGCGGATATCGCGTATCACGAGGACAAGCTGGAAAGGGGCTTCGAGCATCTCATCAATATCTGGGGTGCCGATCACCACGGATATGTGCCGCGGATGAAAGCGGCTGTCGAGATCCTTTCCGGCCGGCCGGGGACCCTAGAGGTGATCATCGGTCAGCTGGTGAACCTTCTCGAAGAAGGCGAGCTCAAGCAGATGTCCACTCGGCGGGGAGAGATGGTCACCCTTGCCGAACTGATCGAGGCTATTGGAGTGGACGCCGCCCGGTTCTTCCTGGTGATGCGTTCACACGATCAGACCTTAGACCTGGATATCGGGCTCGCGAGGAAGCACTCCCAGGACAACCCCGTCTACTATGTTCAGTACGCTCACGCTCGGATCTCCAGCATCCTGCGCAACGCGCCGGCCGAACTGAGGCCTGCTGTCGCGACCGGCCCGGGCGTCTTCGCCTCTCCCTACGAGCGCGATCTGATCAAGCGATTGGAGAACTTCTCGAGCGTCGTGCAGGATGCCGCGGAGCGCCGTGCCCCGCACCGCATCGCCGCGTATGCGCAGGAACTAGCCGCGGACTTCCATGTCTTTTACAAACACTGCCGGGTGCTGGGGGTAGAGTCCCACAAGGGCTCTGCTCGCCTGGCACTCTGCCTCGTCGCGAAGCGGGTCATCGGTCGCTGTCTCGATCTCCTGGGCGTGAGCGCTCCGGACAGCATGTAGCGGGGGTTGCGGCTTGCCCGAGCTTCCTGAGGTCGAGACCGTTCGCCGCCAGCTTGCAGGCTCAGTCTCTGGGCTCCGGTTCGTGACGGTCGAGCGGATCGAACCGGCTATGCTCCTTGACTGCACGGCGGAGGCGCTGCGGACGGAGCTTCCCGGGCGGAGCATCCTGGAAGTGGGCCGGATCGGCAAGTTCCTCGTCATCAGGCTGAGTGGGGACGCCTTCCTGACGATCCACCTGGGAATGACAGGTCATATCCTTGTCAGCACGAGCAAGCCGGATGGTAAGGCAGACCTTCCCGACCCGCACTCTCGCTTCCTATTCCGGCTCGATCGGGTCGCGATCGAGTCCGGGGACCCGGCGGGATCCGCCCGGACCTCGCTGGAGTTCCGTGACATGAGGAAGTTCGGGAGAGTCCATCTGACCCTCGGCGCCCCGCCGAGAAGGCTCGCCTCCTTGGGACCGGATGCGTGGCAAGGGCGATGGGGGGCGGACTACTTGTCCGCCAGATTGAAGGGACGAAAGGCACCGCTGAAAGCCCTGCTTCTCGACCAGCGCATCCTTGCCGGCATCGGCAATATCTATGCCGACGAGATCCTGTGGGAGGCGCGACTGTCGCCGTTACGGCCGGCGGGAAGTCTGACGCCCGAGGAGCTTGTCAGGCTGGCCGCGGAGGTCCCTCGCCGGCTGGAGAAAGGCGTGAAGCTACTCGGCTGTTCGATCTCCGACTTCGTGGATACGGAAGGACAGCCTGGCGCGTTCCAGCAGACATTGCAGGCCTACGGCAGACAGGGACAGACGTGCCGGCGTTGCGGTCAGACCCTGGTGCGGATCGTGGTCGCCGGGCGCGGAACGGCCTATTGCCCGGGATGTCAGTTCTAGGAGCGCCCCCACCGTGTTCTACGCTTAGAAAGAGAAAGGCGGCTCGAGTTTGCGTAGTTCGGGGCGGTCCAACAAAGAAGCGAGCCCCGAGTGCACTCGCTTTTCACCTTTCAACGGAACTCACTTTGCACCCGCTTCGCTGTACTTCGCGGCCATTTACCTCCGCGTTTCCTCTGCGGGTCCCTTTGTAAGCACCTCAGATGCTGCGTCTGAGCTCTCGGGACTCTGGGACGTATTCTACTCGGCCCAGCCACCATGTCAACCCCTCAAATGCAAGAATTTACAGGGAAAATAGCGCAATAAGCGAGTGCCGGCAGTGGACCGGAAATGCGCTGTCAGCGTACCGGGTAGGGTGGTGTGGGCAGCCAGTCACTGTTTGTGGCTTTGCTGCGCGGAAAACGGCAAGACGGGGCGAGACGACGGCTGCGCATTTAGCACCCACCTGCCAAGATCAGCCGAGCAGAGCGGGCGGCGGTTATGGGCTGTCAAGATCGCGAAGACGGCGAGCGGCGAGATGGTTAATGGGAACGGGGTCGCTTCGGGTGGCGGGAGCTCGGCGGCCGATTCGGCGGTATCGGTCCGGCAAAGAAGCGAGCCCCGAGTGCACTCGCTTTTCACCTTTCAACGGAACTCACTTTGCACCCGCTTCGCTGTACTTCGCGGCCATTTACCTCCGCGTTTCCTCTGCGGGTCCCTTTGTAAGCACCTCAGATGCTGCGTCTGAGCTCTCGGGACTCTGGAAAGTATTCTACTCGGCCCAGCCACCATGTCAACCCCTCAAATGCAAGAATTTACAGGGAAAATAGCGCAATAAGCGAGTGCCGGCAGTGGACCGGAAATGCGCTGTCAGCGTACCGGGCAGGGTGGTGTGGGCAGCCAGTCACTGTTTGTGGCTTTGCTGCGCGGAAAACGGCAAGACGGGGCGAGACGACGGCTGCGCAGGATGGAAGGTGAATAGTGTGTGCTAGAATCTCGCAACCTCAGCGAGGAATGGCGAGCGGAGTTAACTCAGCTGGTAGAGTGCCAGCTTCCCAAGCTGGATGTCGCGGGTTCGATCCCCGTACTCCGCTCCAAACTTTGCCCTTGCGAACCCCAGATCGAACGCATGCGCTTGCCGCCAGTGTACCCCCACCGGTATATTGTAGGAGTGCAAGCGAGGTGCGTTATCCACGAAACGCGACGCCAAGCCAAGGGTCCCTTGCATCGACAGGCCGCCGATCGGACGAAATCGGCCGGGAGGGATAGTTGTGGAAGCAGTCTCAGACGACGAAACAAGGCGTGCAAAAGACGACTCAGCTCGGATGATGAATCGGTTGGCGCGTATCGAAGGCCAGGTACGTGGCCTGCAACGGATGATCGAGGAGGGCAAGGACTGCGAAGCCGTGCTCACTCAGGTCGCTGCGGTCAAGTCGGCCTTGGACAGGGTGGGAGTCTTCCTGATCAGCCATCGCATGCGCGAATGCCTTCAGGCGAAGGTGAGTTCCGAGGTCTCTCCGGACGCTATCGAAGAGGCCTTCGACGTGTTCCTCAAGTATGTGCAGTGCGTGCGCTGAGACGCCGAGGGCTGGTTGGCGCCGCTAGGGGCAGGGTGACCCCAGAGTCTGTTTGAGCCAGAGCAAGGTCTGGCGATGGACGGTCGGATCGTGTTGGGCGGTCGAGTGGCCTCCCCGGGGAAGCGCCATCAGAGTGGCTTCGCCGGCAAGACATTGAACAAGAACCAAAGAGTGGCTCAGGGGAACCACGTCGTCCGCCCGGGCGTGCACGATGAAGACCGGGCACAGTACTCGCGAGGCGGTTGCCAGGCTGTCCCGGGTCTCGAAGTAGCGCCGTAGTGCCTTGGTGTCCCAGCGTGGCGGCTCGCCGGGTGGAGGGGTCGGAAATCGGGGCCCGGTTTCCTCCTGAAGACCTTGGTCGCCGGCCTCCGTGTCTTCTCTGTCGAGTGCCTCGAGGAACTCCCTCTCGCTCGCCGGACAGACGAGGACCATCGCGGCGAAGCCCGCATCGGGTGCCGCCATGAGACCGTAGAAGCCACCCATGCTGGAACCGCGATAGCAGATGGCATCGGGATCCACCTCCGGCATCTGGCGCAGCAGGTGAACAGCAGCAAGCACATCCCGCTCCATCGGACCGTCACCGAGCCCCCCGCTGTCTCCGTGGCCGCGAAAATCCAGGGCCAGCACTACAAACCCGTGGCGACAGGCCTCGGTGGAGAAAGCTTGGTGCCTAGTACGGCGGCTGCCGGCCCCGTGTGTCACGATCAACGCCGGCAGTCGCGCCGGCTGGGTCTCACGAGGCAGGAAGAGGGTGGCCGCGAGCAGCGGGCCTGCCGAAGCGGGAGGGCCTGCGGGAACAGAAGAGTCGAGGCCGTTGGAGGCCGTCGAGGCGGAATGGCCGCCGGCAACGGGGCGTCGCTCGCGGGGAGCGTCGTTTGTGGCCCGTCGCAGTGAGCGGCCACCGAAGGCCCGGAAGTGAAGAAGATGTCTCGGGTTTCGAAGGTGAAGGCTGTCGGCCCCACGATTCAGTCGGGCTCAGCAGGCAGATAGGCGATGAACGGTAGGTTCCGCAACGTCTGACGAAAGCCGAAGCCATATCCTACGAAGAAGTCGTCGGGGACGCTGAAGCCTCGGTAGCGGACGTCGAAATCCACGAGCCTCCTATGCGGGCGATCGAGAAGGGTGCACACAGCCAGCGAGCGGGGGTCGCGCAGGCCGAGCGATCTCAAGATGTAATGAAGCGTGAGGCCGGTGTCGATGATGTGTTCCACGACGAGAACGTCCTTGCCGGTGAGTGGCCGGTCCAGATCTTTGAGGAAGCGGATGGCCTTGGTGCCGGTCTCGTCGTGCTCCTGGTTGTACGAGCTGATGGCGAGCAGGTCGATCTCCAACGGGAGGTCGACCGCTCGGGCGAGATCCGCCAGGAAGAACACGGCGCCCTTCAAAATGGAGACCATCAGCAGGTTCTTGCCCTGATAGTCACGCGTGATCTGAGCGCCCAGCTCCGCGACTCGGGCCCGGATGGTCTCGGCGTCTAGATAGAGCTCCTCATCCAAAGTCAACGTGCCTCGACTGCTATGCCTGCCACTGCAGCCCGTATTTCTGGGCCAAGCGCACGAAGTCTTTGCGGTAGAGCAGCTTTACCTTGATCTCCGGGTATTTGTCGCGAAGCTTGCGGACCTTCCGGTTCTTGGCGGTGACCAGCGACTGCTTCATCTCCGTGACCTCGATGAACAGGTCGAGGTCGGGCAAGTAGAAGTCGGGAGTGAAAGCCTCGAGGATGCCACCGTGCTCATCCTGCTCGAGGACGAACGTTCGAGGCTCATACTCCCAGGCGATCCGGTAGTAGTCGAAGAGCTTCGCCGCTTCGAGCTCGGTGCGCGTGGCGAATGAAGGTTCCTTGATGCCCCGGTAGTAAGAGAAAGTGGGCGTTTCATCAATCATCCTGGAAGCTCATTCTACCAGCTTGCCTTCTATGGTAACTTACCCGTGTTTCCCCGTTCGGAGGCTGTCTTGACCCACACGCTCGTCTATCCCATAACCGCTGTTCACGACTCCGGCTGGCCACCTGGAAGTGGGTGGTTGCGACGTGGTGGGCCTCGCCCATGACTTCGGCACGCCTGTCGTCATATACGACGAGAGCACGATCCGTGACCAATGCCGCCGGTATATGGAGGCGTTTCGGGAGCACACGTCGGATTTCGAGGTGATCTACGCCAGTAAGGCGCTTTCCGCGCTTGCCGTGGGACAACTGGTCCTGGAGGAGGGCCTATCCATCGATGTGTCCTCGGGGGGCGAGTATTACGTCGCCAAGAAGGCCGGCTTCCCGGCGGACCGCATCTTCTTCCACGGGAACAACAAGACCCGCGAAGAGCTCCAGCTTGCACTCGATGGGGGCGTGGGTTTCGTGGTCGTGGACAGTTTCCAGGAACTCGGCCTTCTGGAGGAGCTGCTCGCAGAGCAGGGGACCACGCAGAAGATCCTCCTCCGCATAACCCCGGGCATCGAGGCGCACACGCATTCTTTCATCCAAACCGGCCAGATCGACTCCAAATTCGGCTTCGGTCTCGTGGACGGCGTGGCCATCGAAGCGATCCGGCGGTGCCTCGAGTCGTCGCATCTGGACCTGGTAGGCCTCCACGCCCACATCGGCAGTCAGATCTTCCAGCTGGACGCGTTCCGGAAGGCGATCGAGATACTGGTGGACCTGATCCGCCAAGCGAACGAGCGTTTCGGCTTTGCCTGCCGTTGCTTGAACATCGGCGGGGGGCTGGGGATCCGATACACGGAAGCCGATATGCCCTCGTCCATCGGGGACTACGTGACGGTCAAAGTGGAGGGCGTACGAGAAGAGATGGCCCGAGTCGGCCTGCCCATGCCCAGGGTACTCATCGAGCCCGGGCGCTCGATAGTCGGCAAGGCGGGGATCACGGCCTACCGGGTGGGCACGATCAAGGAAGTGCCCGGCATCCGTACCTACGTGAGCGTGGACGGCGGCATGAGCGACAACATCCGACCGATGCTGTACGACGCCGAGTACGAGGCGATTGATCGCCAACAAGGCCGATCTTCCTGCCGACACAGTGGTGACCGTGGCGGGCAAGCACTGTGAGAGCGGCGACGTGCTCGTGAAGGACGCGCTCATCGCCCGACCTGAAGTCGGAGATGTCCTGGTCACGCCGGCTACGGGTGCGTATTGCTTCGCCATGGCCTCCAACTACAACGGCAGTCTGCGGCCGGCCGTCGTGATGGTCCGAGACGGCGAGGCCCGTGTGATCGTCGAGAGAGAAAGCTATCAGGATCTGGTGGCAAAGCATCGTCCACTGCGAGATTAGGGGGTCGCATGAGCCGGGAGATGGCCGTGCGCATCGGCTTGTTGGGATTCGGGACTATCGGGTCGAGCGTTTATCGCCTTATCGAGAAGGAGCATGACAACATCCTCGAAGGGACCGGTGTCGACCTGCAGGTGGCCAAGGTCCTGGAGCAGGACAAGAGCAAGATACCCTGCTGACGTGCCGCCGGGTGTCTTCACCACCGACTTCGACGAGATAGTCGACGACCCGTCTATCGACATCGTCGTCGAGGTCATCGGGGGCACGGACTGGGCGTACACGTTCCTTGATGCCGCCATGCGCAAGGGCAAGAACGTGGTCACAGCCAACAAACAACTGCTGGCCTCAAGGGGCCGGGCGCTGTTCGACCTGGCCCGTGAACAGCGGCGGCATCTCCGTTTCGAGGCTTCGGTGGCGGGAGCCATCCCCATCATCAAGGTGATGCGCGAGAGCATGATCGCCGCCGAGCTGCACACGGTCTACGGGATAGTCAACGGGACCACCAACTACATCCTTACCCGCATGTATGGCGAAGAAGGCGACTACCCCGAGATCCTGGCGAAGGCCCAGGAGCTGGGATACGCCGAAGCGGACCCCACTGCCGACGTGGGTGGCGGCGACGCCGCTGCGAAGATGGCCATCCTGGGCTCCATCGCCTTCCACTCGCGCGTGACCCTGTCCGATGTGTCCTATGAGGGCATCCAGAATGTCACCATCGATGACGTGCGTTACGCGAAAGAGTTCGGCTTCGTGGTGAAGCTCATCGGGGCGGCCAGACTCGTGGACGGGAAGGTCAGCGTGCGGGTCTATCCGGCTCTTCTTCCCCTGTCTCATCCTCTCGCGTCGATCAACGGCTCGCACAACGCGGTGTTCCTACAGGGGCACGCCATCGGAGAGATCATGTTGATGGGGCCGGGCGCCGGCGGTGTTCCGACGGCCACTGCGGTCGTGAGCGACATCGTATCCATCGCGAACACCAAAGACGTGGGCTTCCTTCAAAGCTGCTCCTGCTTCCGGAGCCTAGACTTCTTCCCGGCAGACGACATGGAGTCTGCGTTCTTCATCAAGATCAACGTGGAAGATCGCTCCGGTGTCTTGGCACAGATCGCCGCGGTCTTCGGCGCGCACGGGGTATCCGTGGCAAGCCTGATCCAAAAAGGTAGGGGTGACGAAGCCGAGTTGGTACTCATCACGCACCCGACCAGAGAGAAGAACTTCTTCACGGCTATCGAACAAGTAGGGAAGCTGCCGTCGTGCAAGGGCGAGCCGATGACCCTTCGCGTGCTCTCAACGGGAAAGTGAGCGACAAATGACTGAATTGCCGGGGCCATCTTTTACGCTCGCGGAGCGCCCCTTTGGTGTGATCGCGCGGTACCGCGCGTACTTGCCTCTGAAGCCGGACACGCCCGCGGTGACGCTCGGCGAAGGAGATACCCCTCTCATCCCGGCGATGTGGTTGAGCCGGGAGTTGGGGTGCCGGGTATTCCTCAAATACGAGGCGGCCAATCCCACCGGTTCGTTCAAGGATCGGGGCATGACCATGGCCATCACGAAGGCTGTCGAGGAAGGCGCCACCGCCGTGATCTGCGCTTCCACCGGCAACACGTCTGCATCCGCCGCGGCATATGCGGCCCGGGCCGGTTTGAAATGCGTGGTGCTCATCCCCGAGGGTAAGATCGCCATGGGGAAGCTTTCGCAGGCCTTGATGCATGGGGCTGTCGCCATCGCCATCGACGGCAACTTCGACCAGGCGCTTGATTTCGTGAAAGACATCTCGGTGCGCCGACGGATCACTCTGGTCAACTCTCTGAATCCGTATCGCATCGAAGGACAGAAGACCTCGGCCTTTGAGATAGTCGACCGTCTGGGCGACGCGCCTGCCATGCTGTCCATCCCCGTGGGCAACGCCGGGAACATCACGTCTTACTGGAAGGGTTTTCGGGAATACAAGGATCTGGGCATCGCTCAGAGGCTGCCGGTGGTCTGGGGCTTCCAGGCTACTGGGGCCAATCCTCTTGTCAGAGGGGAAGTGGTGAAAAATCCGGAGACTGTGGCCACCGCCATCCGCATCGGCAATCCAGCCCGCGCGGAAGAAGCGCTTGCCGCTGCGCGGGAATCGGGCGGCATCATCAGAGATGTCACGGACGCAGAGATCCTCGCCGCACAAAAGCTGTTGGCCCAAAAGGAAGGCGTCTTCTGCGAGCCCGCTTCGGCCGCGAGCGTGGCCGGGCTGCTGAAATATGGGGCGCAAGGTCTGCCGAGGAGCGACACCCTCGTCGCCGTGCTCACGGGTCACGGGCTGAAGGACCCGCAGACGGCCATCGAGCAATCGCAAGCCCATCCTTCACTGCAGCGCCGATCTCGACGCCGTAGAAGAGACCATCGCGAACGCCGGCTGACCAGCCGATACTATAAGGGAACCGTCGCGGCGGCCATCGGGCCGGTTTCGCGAGGAGAGTCCACGACCTAGGGGATCTGCCGTCCATCTGCGGACGGTTATCGATGCGATCGGCCGCTCGCGTTGAGCCCTGGAAGGAACCTGGATGGACACGAAAACTCGCTCTTGCGTCATCGCCCACTTGTCAGACCTACACGCGGGGTCTCAGTACTTCGTACCCAACTTGCTCGATCGCGCCCTTGTCGAGATCAACGACTTGGCTCCCGACCTGGTGGTGGTGACCGGCGACCTGACGAACATGGGATACCGGCAAGAATTTCGAGAAGCCAAGGAGTGCATCGAACGACTGGACTGTCGCGACGTGCTCGTGGTACCGGGAAACCACGACAGTCGCAACGTGGGATACGCCCATTTCGAGCGCTTGTTCGCCACCCGGGAGCCGGTCATCCGTAAGAACGGGGTGACGCTGGTGGGCGTGGATTCCACGGAGCCGGACCTGGACAACGGCAGGATCGGCCGGCATCGCTACCCTTGGATCCGCGAAGCCTTTATGGAGCGACCCACAGACTTCAAGGTCTTCGCTCTGCATCATCACCTGATCCCGATCCCTGGTACCGGCCGGGAACGGAACATCGTCAACGACGCGGGTGACGTGCTCGAGGTTCTTGTGGAGTGCGGAGTGGGACTGGTGCTCTCGGGGCACAAACACGTGCCGTACGCATGGAGACTGGAGAACATGTTCATCGTGAACACGGGGACAGTCGCGACGCTCCGACTAAGGGGGGACACCAAGCCCTGCTACAACGTGATCGAGATCGCCGGCGACCACGTCACGGTGACGCGTCGGTACCCGTTCCACGGTGGCGAGGTCATCGTGGAATTCGATTCCAGCTCGAACACGTACGTTCGTCACGATTCTTGCACCGAGCGGGCTCTCCCCGACTGATGAAGCGTTCGGCCGTTGCACTGATCGACGGCGAGCACTATCCGCCGGTAGTGGTCGAGGCGCTGCAGAAAACCTCAGACCGCTTCGAATATCGCGCCGCGGTGTTCCTGGGGGGGCTGAGAAGATTCGGTCGGCGGATCTGCAGGCCGAAGCCGAGGTGCTCTATGGGTTGCCGGTGGTCTTTGCTGAGGACTGGTGCAGGGGACTCGCTTCAGCTATCGAAACGTATCAGCCGGAGGTCATCGTTGACCTTAGTGACGAGCCGGTGCTAGGATATCAAGAGCGATTCCGTCTCATCAGCGAAGCGTTGGCGCGGAACGTCGGCTACGAAGGCTCAGATTTCCACTTCAGACCCTCGAATCCCGTACGTCTGTCCACTTGTCCTTCACTATCCATAGCTGGTACGGCGAAGCGGGTAGGGAAGACGGCGGTCAGCGGATTCGTCGCTCGGGCTTTGCAAGAGGACGCGGGTCCGGCGGCGGGGGGTCCGGGAGTCGTGATCGTCGCGATGGGGCGCGGCGGGCCGGAGCACCCGGAGGTCATCGACGGCAGCGGCGGCGAGTTGGGTGCAAAGCAGCTGCTGTCGTGGAGTCGGGAGGGCAGGCATGCGGCCTCCGATCATTTTGAGGATGCCGTGCTGAGTCGGGTCACAACGGTCGGCTGCAGGCGGTGCGGCGGGGGCATGGCGGGTGCTCCGTTCGTGTCCAATGTAGCTGAAGGGGCGCTTCTGGCGAACAGCCTGGGGCCGGAAGTAGTGATCTTCGAGGGGAGTGGGGCGACTCTGCCCCCGGTGGGAACGGACTGCATGCTGCTGGTCGCGGGAGCGCATCAGCCGGTCGAGTACGTGACAGGGCTACTTGGGGACCTACAGGGTGTTACTCAGCGACTCGGTGGTCGTGACCATGGCGGAGGAGCCACTAGCTTCGGCTTCCAAGGTGCAGGCGATGATGGCGGGGATCCGGGCGATCAAACCGGGCGCGCCGGTGATACCAATCGTGTTTCGGCCCAGACCGGCACGATCGGTCGAGGGTAAGCGGGTGGCCTTCTTCTCTACGGCGCCTGAGGTCCAAAAGCGGGAGCTGGCGCGGTATCTCGCGGAACGCTGGGGGTGCAGGGTGGAGTCGGTGTCCACCAATCTGGCGGATCGTCCGCGGCTGTTGCGTGACCTGGAGGAGCTGGGCCGGGTCGATGTCATAGCCACGGAGATCAAGGCTGCGGCGATCGACGTAGTAGCCGCGGAGGCGGAAAAGCGCGGCTTGGACGTGGTCTTTGTGGATAACGAGCCGGTCGAGGTGGCGCCCGGCCGGCCAGGGGAGTTGCGGGAAGAAGCCTCCAGACTGGGCAGGCTTGCTAGGGAGCGATTCAAGGCTCAGGTGTGAACCGATGGGTATTTCGGGGGACAGACCAGAACTAGTGGATGAGCGGCGCGGGGAGCCTGACGCCCTGCGAAAGACCGCTTTGGCACGACCCGGGCGCCCCAACGAAGCAGTGGCACACAGGGAGCGGCCCGCAATGCGGCTTGTGAGGGAGGGCCATTCAGTGCCCTTTTCCAAGGGTCTGCTTGCCACGACCCTCACGGCTACTGGGCTGCCTCCGGAGAGGGCCTATGCAGTGGCGCTGGATGTCGAGTGGCAGCTCTTTCAGAGCGCGGTCAGCGAAGTGAGCGTCGAGCAACTCAGGGCGATGGTGGAATCCGTGCTGGCGGATGGCGAGGAGAGCCTGTACCTGGATCGATATCGCAAGTGGAATCGGCTGGCCCGAGAGGACAGACCGGTGATCATCCTTATCGGAGGAGCCACCGGGGTAGGCAAGAGCACGATCGCCGCGCAGTTGGCGGACAGGTTGGGGATGGTCCGGATCATCGCCACGGATTCCATCCGCGAGGTCATGAGGGCGTTCTTCTCCCTCACTCTGATGCCGGCGATCCATTATTCGTCGTTCCAAGCGGACCGGGCGGTTCGCATCCCTTTGGGAGAGGGGCTTGACTCACATCTGGTGGGCTTTATGGAACAGGTGGAGATGATAAACGTGGGGATAGGGGCGATCTTGGATCGAGCCGTGAAAGAGCGGACGGGCATGCTCATAGAGGGCGTACATATCGTGCCCGGGATGTTGGGGAACGCCGCCAACTGGGACAAACCGGCCGACCAGGCGTTGATCCTCCCAATGGTGGTGGCGGTGAAAGACCGCGAACTCCATCAGAGCCACTTCCTGGTGCGGGAGCAGGAGACGTCGGGGCGCAGAGCCGTGGAGCGCTACCTGCAAGGTTTCGAGGAGATCCGGAAGATCCAGGACTTCATACTGGAACGAGCGGACGCTGAGGGAACGCTCGTCGTCGACAACGTCAGCATAGACGACGCGGTGGGAACGGTCGTCGACGCATTATATGACCTTATCGAGCAGACAGAGGAGCAACGAAGTGACCAGGGCAGCTGAGCGGCAAGACCTGGGTAGCGCAGAGTCGGCCGGCAAGGAATCGGGTCAATACGAGTGCTTGTGCGAAGAGCTCGTCGCCGTATGTGAGGCGGCAGCCATTGCGGCGGCCGTGTGGCATGGGCGGGGCGACGGATTGAGCGCGGATCTGGCAGCTCGGGAGGCCATGTTGGGCGCCCTTGACGAGATAGCTTTTCGCGGCAAGGTGATCGTGGGCCGCGGGGGGGCGGACAGCCCCTGCGAACTCCGGGTGGGCCAGGAAGTAGGACTCGGGTGGGCGCACGATGCCGCACTGGCAGACGCGGCGGGTTCTGACGAACCGGGGCTCATGTGGGACCTGGCGGTCGATGCGCTTGAAGGCCGCAGCGCCGTCGCGAAGGGACAAGCCGGTGCGCTTGCGGTGATTGCCGCTGGCCCGGCAGGCAGCTTCATGCCGGTGCCTGAGATGTACATGCAAAAGATCGTCGTCCCTGGCGAAGCCGCGGGGGTCACTGAGATAGACGCGCCGGTCGCAGACAACATTAAGGCAGTGGCGGCCGCCTTGGGCCGGCCGCCCAGCGAACTGTCGGTGGTCATCCTGGACCGGCCACGGCACGAGGAGCTCATCGCCCAGGTGAAGAAATCGGGAGCGAGGGTCACACTCATCGGCGATGGAGACATCAGCGCCGGTATCGCAGCAGCAGCCCGAGTGCCCGGGGTCGACATGTCCATCGGCATCGGCGGCTCGACCGAAGGGATCATCACTGCCGCCGCGCTGCATTGCATCGCGGGTCAGATACAAGCTCGATTCTGGCCCGTATCGCGACACCAGGTGGAGCAATTGCAGGCGCTCTCCATCGGGAACATCGAAGCGAGCCTGACAACGACGGATCTGGTGGGTAAGAACGTGGTCTTCGCGGCGACCGCCGTGACTGATGGCCGATTTCTCAAAGGCGTGTCTTCCGGGGGCGGACTTGTGCGGACCGAGACCATCCTGATGTGCTCACGCTGCCGCAAGATCCGATTGGTGAAAGCCATAAGCGGCGAAGCGGCCGGGCGAGGCATCGCTGCGTGGGCGCGCTAGGGTCCGCGGTACCAGTGGGCTGAATCGATAATGAACAAAGACGTGCATCAATAGAAGGGCGTGGACAGAAGGAATGCAATTGAGTAACGGCGAGAATAGAGAATATGGGGAAAGAGAATATGAGAATAGAGGCGGGCGGACAACCATGGCAATAGCCGAACTCGAGCCGAAGCTACTCTCCGATCTTCACATGGTCGCGGGCGAGCTGGGCATCAAGAACTTTAGAAAGTACTCCAAGCAGGATCTGATCATGAAGATCCTGAACGAACAGGCACAGGACCGGGGACTGCAATTCCGCACTGGATTGCTCGACATCCTTCCGGATGGCTACGGTTTCCTGCGCACGCAGGGCTACACGCAGTCGGACTCGGACATCTATGTTTCGCTGTCGCAGATCCGCCGTTTCAAATTGCGCCGGGGAGACGAGATCAACGGCCAGGTAAGGACCCCCCGCGACAACGAGAAGTATCACGCACTGCTCAAGATCCAGTCGGTCAACGGGATGGACCCGGAGCAGGCGAGGCACCGTCCCACCTTCGATTCGCTCACACCGCTTTTCCCGGATGAGCGTCTGCGCCTGGAGATCGGCCCCGACAAGATCGCAGCGCGGGTAATGGATCTCATCAGCCCCATCGGTAAGGGCCAACGCGGTCTGATCGTGTCTCCTCCGAAGGCCGGCAAGACTACCATCCTCAAGGAGATCGCCAACTCGATAACGGCCAACAACCCGGAAGTGCATCTTCTGGTGCTGCTCGTGGATGAGCGCCCAGAGGAAGTCACCGACATGGAGCGGACGGTAAGCGGCGAGGTGGTCAGCTCCACGTTCGACCAGCCCTGTGAGAACCACGTCCAGGTGACGGAACTGGTGTTGGAGCGTGTGAAGCGGCTGGTAGAGGTAGGGAAAGACGTCGTGGTACTGCTCGACTCGATCACACGGATGGCCCGAGCTTACAACCTGCAGGCACCGGCCAGCGGTCGCATCCTCTCCGGTGGTGTCGACTCCACAGCCTTGTACCCCCCGAAGAAGTTCTTCGGCGCGGCTCGGAACATCGAGGAAGGCGGTTCCCTTACCATCCTGGCCACGGCTCTCGTGGAAACCGGGTCGCGTATGGACGAGGTGATCTTCGAGGAATTCAAAGGCACCGGCAACTGGGAGGTCCGACTCACGAGGCAACTGGCCAACAAGCGGATCTTCCCTGCCATCGACATCGAGAACTCGGGAACACGCAAAGAAGAGCTCCTCATGGACCCGACCGAGGCTAAGATGGTGTGGAAACTGCGCTCGGTGCTCCACGCGCTCGACCCCAACGCGGCGATCGAGTTGCTCATCGATAAGCTGAAGGAAACCAAGTCCAACGGCGAATTCCTAGAACAGATGCGGAAGAACTCGAGATAGCTGGTCGTCTCGAAGCTGGATTGCTGCAGGAGAGGAGCGTTTGTGGCCGTTGAGATCCCTATCGAGGGCATCTATATGGGGCACTTCACAGACCGCGAGGGTCTGACCGGCTGCACGGCGATCCTTGCCCCGTCCGGGGTCGTAGCCTCGGTCGACATCCGGGGGGGCGCACCCGGGACGCTGGACACTGCTTTGCTTTCGCCATTGAGCTCGGTGAACGAACTGCACGGCCTGCTTCTCACCGGCGGGAGCGCCCCAGGCCTGGGGGCCGCGGCCGGAGTCACGGCTTTTCTGCGAGAACGGGGGTACGGTTACAGGACACCGTACGCCCGAATCCCGCTTGTTTCAGGGGCTGTGATCTACGATTTGGGGCTGGGGAGCGCTACCGCATGTCCGCTGGCCGGGGACGCCTACAAAGCCGCCGTCAACGCCGGGCGCCTTGCCGAGGAGGGTTCAGTCGGGGTGGGCACCGGGGCCTCGGTGGGCAAGTTACTGGGCGAGAAGGCGGCCATGAAGGGCGGCGTGGCCATGGCCAGCGTCCGGATGGGCGGTGGCGTCCTGGTGTGTGCCTTTTCCGTGGTGAACGCTCTGGGCGATGTGATCGACGAGGATGGCTCGATCGTCGCAGGGGCGCGTGAAGAGGGCGAGTTCCTGAACAGCGAGGAACACGTTCTGTCTTTGTCTGAGGCTCCCACGTTCGTCGGGATTGGAAAGCACGACCATATCCGTCGTCATCACGAACGGCACGTTGGACAAGGTCGGATGCCATTTGGTGGCCCGAGCGGGTCATGATGGTATGGCGAGAGCAGTGAGTCCGGTTCACACCCCCGTGGACGGAGACTGCGTGTTCGTCATGGCCACCGGTGAGAAGCCTTCGAACGTGTTCCAGGTGAGTGTCGGTGCCGCGAGGGCGGTGGCCTTGAGCATCCGCCGTGCCGTGAAGCTCGCCGATGGTCTGGGCGCGGTGCGGGCCTTCAAGGACCTTTAGCCCGGATGATCTCCAGCGTCGCCACGATCGCCGAGTTGCGCGAGAAGGTGGCGGACGCGCGTAAGACCGACCTGAGCGTTGGTCTGGTGCCCACGATGGGAGCCCTACACGAAGGCCATCTGTCTCTGATGCGACGCGCCCGGTCCGAGAACGACCTGGTAGTAGCTTCGATCTTCGTGAATCCTCTCCAATTCGCTCCCACGGAAGACCTTCAGCGATATCCTCGTGACCTCGCCGGCGACCTCGCCCTGGCTGCGGAGGCTGGCGTTGACCTGGTGTTCTGTCCGGAACCCGCAGAGATGTACCCGCCAGGTTTTGTTACCTGGGTGGAGGTGGAGGGCCTGGGTGACAGGCTCTGTGGCGCTTCGCGTCCACGACATTTCCGGGCGGTCACCACTGTGGTAGCCAAACTCCTCCACATCTGCCGGCCGGACCGGGCCTATTTCGGTCTGAAAGACGCACAGCAATTCGTCATCATTCGCCGCATGGTGCGAGACCTGAACATACCGGTGGGGCTCGTGGGGTGTCCCACGGTGCGGGAACCCGATGGGTTGGCGATGAGCTCGCGCAACCTGTATCTCACGGCGCAGGAGCGGGAGCAGGCGCCGGCACTATACCGGGCTCTGCAGGCAGCGGAGGCGGCGATCGACGAGGGCGTGCGGGACGTGGCTGCGATCAGGCATGTGATGGATAAGCTCTTGGCTGAGGCGACCCTGGGTGACGTGGAGTACGTGGAGATCGTGGGGATGGACGATCTGCTGCCGGTCCGGGAAATCGATGGCGAGTGCTTGATAGCCGTGGCCGTCCGCTTCGGGGGGACCCGGCTTATCGACAACGTGATCGTGCGGGAATAGCAGTCGACTTTGCCTTGGCCCGGCCGGGAGGATGGTCGCATGGGCAAAGCAGGTTGTCACTTCGGGAGCCGCTGAGGCCGGCGCGTCTGGCTTGAGAGTGGCCGGTCATTGCGCCCGCGTCACCGAGCGCGAAGTCCACGTACCCCACGCCGTCCACATGAGTCACGTGGGCGCCGTGAGCTTCGGCGGAAAACACAGGAAAGCTGCCTGGCCAGCGGGTCATCCAGGCCATAGGGACGCCGGTGAGGAGGTGGGCTCGAGCCTGCCTGGGCAGCTCGGCGGAGCGAGGATGAGTGGCGACGAAACACTGCTGCTCACTGGCGAAGCGTTCGTGAAGCCGTTCGCGGTCGATGAAGGTCATTTCGGCTCCCTTAGAGATGAATTGCCGGCGGCTACGTGTTCAGTCGGCGACGGTGCCGAGGAAGCTGTAGCTGAGGCCGCGCTGTGCCGTCGAGGCTCCCACGACACCCCGAGCCCCAAAGAACTTCTCCAGTTCGGCCGGGCTCATGAAGGAGGCGGGCTCCTTCAGCATTCGTTCGAGCGCAAACACAGGTCGATAGATCCCCTTCGGGTTCATCTCCAGGATAAGCACGCCACCACCAGGACGCACCACTCGGGCCATTTCCCGGACCGCTGCGTCCTGATCCCGGAAGTGGTGAAAGGCATCGGAGCACAACAGCGCGTCGAAGTGGTCGGTGGGGAATGGTATGGCTTCCGCAACTCCTTCTCGGACGCTGACCATGGGATGGGCGGAAACGCGACGCAACATCTGGGGAGTCGCATCAAGAACGACCACCTCGACGTTGAGCGTACGCGCTAGTCCGACGGCGAGGTCGCCCGTACCTCCCGCCAGATCCAGCATCCTGGCCTTGGGGCGAGAGAAAGGGACGCAGCCAAGA
The DNA here is from genome assembly GCA_963772095.1 of uncultured Thermoleophilia bacterium. GTDB lineage: Bacteria > Actinomycetota > Thermoleophilia > RBG-16-64-13 > RBG-16-64-13 > Chersky-299. The sequence goes on along the minus strand of CAVYVU010000016.1, from coordinate 41,367 downwards.
TCCAATGATCTGGAAGTCCTCCTCGGACCATCTGTGCCCCGCCACCTTGAAGATCGGTGCTGTCCAGCGGAAGAAAGACATGCGGTAGCCTCCCTTTCAACTTCCCAAGCGGTTTCCACCCTGGTAGGCGCGGCTTTTCCCGGCTATTTCTTCTCCCAACGGAGAAGGTAGGCGACTTGGCTGAGCGTGCTTCCTTGGCGGATCTCCTGACGGAGACGGTTCTCCCGTTCGAGGACGTCCATCGCTCGGTTGGTATATTCGAGCGCCTTTTCCTTTGGGATCACACATACGCCGTCGTCGTCGCCGATGATCCAGTCACCGGGCGCCACCCTCACGCCGGCGATGCGGATAGGCACGCCGGTCTCACCAAAACCCTTGGGTTCACCTGCCGTAGGTGTGACCAGCGTGCTGAAGAGAGGAAACCCCAACTCTCGGATGTCGCCACTGTCCCGCGCACCACCGAATATCACGACTCCAGCCAGACCCCGCTGGATGGCCGAGTTGGTGGCCAGTTCGCCCCAGACCGCCGGACCGACGCCGCCGGCGTCGATGACCAGCACGTCTCCGGCGACGGCGTGGTCGATGGCTTCCACGGGCTTCGCCCAGTCGCCGGGGTAGGTGCGGACCGTGAAAGCCGGGCCCACTACTTTGGCGCCGGGGGTAAGGGGGCGCAGCCCGGGCACGTCGCCGGTGCGATGCAGAGCGTCCGATACATTGGCGGCGGAGACTCGGGACAACATCTCCCGCAGGTCGGGGCCGGTGGCGCGTACGAAGTATTCCGATCTGACAGATACCAGATCGGCCATGGCTTGCTTGATGGCCCGAGTGGCGGCGGTGGCGTCCGTGGCCTTGGTGATGGCTCCTCCCACGATGACGATCGAAGCCCCGGCTTCGATTGCCAAGGCGGCAGTCTCTGAGTTGATACCGCCCGCTACCGCAATGGGGATCGACACGGCTTCAGACACGGCCCTGAGAAGCTCGAATGGTGTCCGGCCCTGCATCTGCTCGTCGATGGCGATGTGGATGCCGATGTAGTCAGCCCCCAACTCCTGGACGGCGATGGCGCGTTCCACGACGTCTTTCACCTGGACCATATCCACGATTATCTCGGCGCCGTAGTTGCGCGCAGCCTCGACGCATTCACTGATCGTGGCGTCCGAAGCCGCTCCCAGCACTCCGACGACGCGGGCTCCAGCCTTGGCGGCGTATTCGACCTCCGCACGGCCGGCGTCCATGGTTTTCATGTCGGCCACGATGGTGAGGTGCGGCCACCGCGAGCGCAGCTCCCTGACGGCTTGAAGCCCTTCGCTCTTGATCAAGGGGGTACCGGCTTCCAGCCAGTCCGCGCCGCCGGCGACCGCCTCTTCCGCTACCCTGAGCGCGCGGGGAAGGTCGACGAAGTCGAGCGCCAATTGCAGAACCGGATTCATCGGTGCAGAGGCGGTCATTTCGCAACCCCCATGAACTGGACCACTACGGTCCGCTCGCGCGGCCGGTTGTCGAAGCAGACGAACGAGATCTCCTGCCACTTTCCCAGACACAACTGACCCTCTTCGAACGGCACCACGAGAGACGGGCCGAGGAGTGCGGCGCGGACGTGGGCATGTCCGTTGACGTCCGGATGGGTCTTGTTGTGCTCGTATTCTCCAGAAACCGGGACGAGGCGGTCGAAAAGCCGCTGGAAGTCACGGATGACCCCGGGCTCGAACTCAAGCGTCGTCAATCCGCCCGTGGCCCCCGGGACGAAGACTGTGGCGGAACCCGCCGTGAGCCCGGACTCCTCGAGCAGCGAGCGCACCGCGGGCGTGAGGTCTACCAGGTCGGCATCGCCGGAGGTAGAGAACTCGAGGCGGCGCGAGATCACCTTCAGGTAACCTTCGGCAGTGGCGCCTGGTTGTGGGGCGCTGACGTTTCTCACGGTTGGCGCCTCCTGGAAGCAGAGAGGATGCGGCTGTTGTTCATGATGTTCCCCGATCGTGGGTTTCTAATTGCAGAAGCAAGCTTTCTTTGCGAAGGAGGAGACTCATTTGGGCGATGACGGTTGCCGGCACCCTCTTCGCCTCGCGCGTGAGCTCGAGCGCGGCGAGACCGAGGACGCTGTAGAGAGGGAGAAGGTCGGGAGCTCTCTGCCGCAATTCTTCCAAATGTCTGCGCACCGTGAGCAAATCTCCGCGAGCGATGGGGCCGGTGAGTGCGTTTGCCGGGCCCTGGGTGGCGACATTGTTCACAGTCATGCGCACCAAGGGGAGGAAGAACTCAAGCGCTTCCCCTGGCGGAAGCCCGGCATCCACGAAGAGCCGGAGCGAACAAGCCTCGAGCGCGACGAGGTAGTTGCTGGCCATGCAGGCAGCGGCATGGTAAACAACCCGATTTTCGTCGGCCAACGCGAAAGGCCGGGCGCCCAACGCCTGGGCGACGAGAAAGCCAAAGTCCTGCGCATCTTCGGTGTCGGCCGTTACGGCGATAGCGATACCCTCGAAGCAGTGCGTCGGGGTTTCCAGTCCGCTGAAAGTCTGGAGGGGATGGAAGGCCAATGTGACGGCGCCCGCCTGCCGGCAGGGATCCAGGACCCGGACCGAGGCGACCCCGCTGGTATGCATCACGATGGGCGCTGTGGCGGAGGCATCGCGTTCGCTAGCCTTCCGGAGTGCTAAGGCCAGATCCGCGGCAACCTGAGGTAGGGCGTCGTCCGGGACTGCTATCAGGTAGAGCTGGGGGGCCGATGCCACGAGGTTGCTGAGCCCGCGACTCGGGGCTAGCTGTAGAAGAGCTTGGGCACGCTCGCTTCCCGCGTGGGAACGAGTGACATAGCCTGCAAGCGAGGCGCCCTCAGCTCTCAAGCCACGGGCGAGACAGACACCGAGGCGGCCTGCGCCGACGACCACGAAGCGCATGCCCCCGAGGGGGAGTGGAGGGCGAGGCCCCTCCATGATTATGGGCTCGATTCCTATCGCGCACCGCCTGTTCCAGTTCCAGTACAGATACCAGACACGGCTTTTCGTTACGTCGATCGCGACGCCTCCGACGGTCGACCCCTTGCGGCTCCGCCTCCAAACGGTAGACGGTCCCCGGGTCGAAAGTCTTGAACGTCGCCCAGTGAGTGGGTGCGCAGGAAGAATACCAGTACGGGGGAACAGGGAAAAGCTCAGCAGCTTAGGTCTGGGACGCATCTGCTACCCTTGTACACATGCCGATCTATGAGTTCAAATGCCGGTCGTGTGGGCACGTGTTCGAGCAGCTGATGAGCATCAGCAAGGCTGACGAGCCGCAGGTTTGTCCAGTCTGCGCCCGGGCAGGAGCGCAGCGCCTCATGTCAGCCTTTTCCATGAGGGTCGCCGGGCGCACCGACGCCGGCGGCAAGAGTTGTGCCGGCTGCAGAAAGACATCCTGCGCGAACTGCTAGCGGGAGGGATGGAAGTGGAGCCGAAAGACGCTGCTGCCGGGGCGGAAGCCCTGCAGACCCAGGCTGAAGCCGTCAAGGATTGCTGCAAATGCGGTCTGTGCGGTGAGCGCACCCAGGTCGTCTTTGGGGTCGGGAGCCCGATCGCGGACCTGATGTTCGTAGGGGAGGGCCCGGGTTATCACGAAGACCGGCTGGGAGAGCCGTTCGTGGGTCGGGCGGGCAAGCTCTTGACGGAGCTTCTGGCCGGAATCGGCCTTACCAGAGCCGACGTCTACATCGCGAACGTCGTGAAATGCCGCCCTCCGGAGAACCGCGACCCTCTGCCGGACGAGATCGAGGCCTGCAGTCCCCATCTCATGGACCAGATAGCCGTCATCCGCCCACGAGTAGTCTGCACCCTGGGCCGGTTCGCGACGCACTTGCTCGCCAGCACGGAGCTCAGCATCACGGCCATCCACGGTAAGGCGAAAGACGTCACCCTGGCGGGCGTGGAGACCGTGATCTTTCCCGTCTTCCACCCCGCGGCCGCCCTTTACACTCCTGCGAATCGCAAGGTGCTCGAAGAGGACTTCGCCAAGTTGCGCAAGCTTCTCTCTATGGAGCCGGAGCGGCCGCCCGAGGAGCAGTTGGTTGAAGCGCCAAGGGACGACCCCGCCACCCCGGAATCGCCCGTCGTCGTCTTCCGGAGGGACTCGACGGGCGGCGAGAAACAGTTACCCCTGTGGTAGAACCCGGCGTCCAGGTCCTGTGCGAGCCAGGCGTTCACCTGGAGCGACTCGAAGCGATCGCCGACCTTTTTGCAGCCGCTCTGCGCCCGGGAGACACGGTACTCCTGTACGGCCCCCTCGGCGCTGGGAAGACCACGTTCGTGAGGGCCGTAGCTCGGTGCCTAGCCGTCACCGACAGCGTGAGGAGCCCGTCGTTCACCATCGCCAACATCTACTCGGGCGCAGTATTGGTGCAGCACCTGGATCTCTACCGGCTCGACGAGATCTGCGACCAGGACGCGCTTGCCTTGGAGGATTACGCTCGCGAAGACGCGGTGACGTTCGTCGAATGGCCGGAGGCCGGATTGGGGCGACTGCCTGCTCCTGCGTGGGCAGTGAGACTTGAGCACGAAAGCCTGGAAACCCGGGTGATGTCCGTTGAGGCTCTTAGCCCCGGGACCGTTGAAAGGTGGCAACATGCCGCGCGAGAGCGCTCTCGTGTGAAAAATGCGGAGGACGTATGAGCGGGCCGTTGATCCTCGCGCTCGAGGGCTCCACCGGTACATGCAGCGCCGCCCTTCTGGAGTTTGGGGCGGGCTCAGGCGGCGAGGTATGTGAGCCGCGTTCGCTCTCCAAGCGAGCGATACGGGATGGTCGGGCGCACGCGCGTATGCTCCTGCGCCTCGCCGATGACGTGCTCACCGAATCGGATGTGACTCCGCGCGATCTTCGAGCGGTGGCCGTTGGCACAGGTCCCGGAACGTTCACCGGCGTGCGGGTGACCGTTGCCACCGCCCGCGGCATCGCTCTTGCTCTCGACGTGCCCATTGTCGGCGTGTCTACTCTTTCCGCCCTCGCTGCCGCCGCGGCTGCTTCGCATCGGTCGAGCGGCGGGCTGAAGGGTCGACGCGGACAAGGGGCTGTGCTCGTCCCGGTCGTGGACGCGAGGCGCGACCAGATCTTTTACGCCGTCTACAAGTCCGGTGAGCCGGGAGGCGAGCTGTCTCGTGAACCGGAAGGCGAGCAATGGACGAGACTTGGGGACATCGACGTGTGCAGACCGGAGTCTCTAGCGGACAGGCTGGAGGCGGCGCTCGGTCACGGGTTGTTCGGCGCGGGGCAGATATCTGTGCTTGGCGAGCCATCGGTGCTTGCCGGGGTTCCGCCCTCGGCTGGGCTGGCTAGGATCGAGATGGAGGCGTCGGCGGAGTGGCTGTTGCAAGGCCAAGCCTCGTTGGACGAGCCCGCCGGGGTCTTTGGGGGAGGGAGACAAGTGTCGTGGCTCAGGGCGGCGCTCGGAGAAACCAGCCCCTGGAGCGTCGAGGGGCCGGTCGGGTCGCCCGGCACTCCTGAGTCCGTGGTGCCGATCTATGTGCGACCGCCTGATGCGGACCTTCATATCACCAAGATGCGCGATCCCTGGGCGGACGACCGGGCTCAGGCTTCCGGGGCGGCTTCCGGGAAGGTCCGCGGGTCTTGAAGTGGAGCTGGTGGTGCGAAACATGATGGTGAGCGATCTGGACGCCATCATGAGGATCGAGTTGGCTTGCTATGAATCTCCGTGGTCCCTGGACATGTTCCGTGAAGAGCTCTTCGAGGAGATGAGTTGGCGGAGGGTAGCGGCGATGCCGGATGAGAGAGTGGTGGGTTTTGTCATCGGGCGATGCTACCCGGACTTGTGGCACGTGATGAACCTCGCCGTGGCTCCCGCCGTCAGGGGAAGGGGGGTGGGAGGCCGGTTGCTCGACGAGTTCCTCGAGGAGGCAGATACGCAATCCGTGGGTGTTCTCCTCGAGGTGCGGCCAAGCAACGCTGAAGCCATCTCTCTCTACTCGCGCAGGGGGTTCTGCGTCATGGGTGTGAGGCGTGGCTACTACGCCGACAATCACGAGGACGCTCTGGTCATGACCCGGGGGAGCCGCGATGACGAGTACTGAAGCAGCGGCGGCACCATCCGGTGGTGGTTCTTCGGTCCTTCCCGCGGGGGCCGCGCTTCTCGCTATCGAGACCTCATGTGACGATTCGTGCGCAGCGATTCTCAACGGCGAAGGAAAGGTGCTCGTCACCGTCGTTCATTCCCAGGACTCCATTCACCAGCGTTACGGCGGGGTGGTCCCCGAGGTCGCGAGTCGCGCCCATGTGGAGCGGTTGACGGTCGTTGTCGCCGAGGCCTGCCGGCAGAGCGGGGTCGCGCTGGCAGACCTGTCCGCCGTGGCCGTCACAGTCGGGCCTGGTCTCATCGGGGCCCTGCTCGTGGGGGTCCAGACCGCGAAGGCGATTGCGTGGAGCAGACGCCTGCCGCTGGTACCGGTGAACCACATCCACGGGCACCTGGCGGCCGTGTGGCTTTCCGACGCTGGGGCGCCCTTCCCCATGGTCACCCTGGTCGCATCCGGTGGCCACACCGCGCTGATACGCGTGGACTCGAAAGATCGTTTCCGTTTGCTGGGACAGACACTGGATGATGCTGCCGGCGAGGCGTTCGACAAGGGTGCCCGGCTCCTTGGCCTGGGATATCCGGGTGGCAAGGAGTTGGATGAACTTGCCGAGAACGGAGATCCGGGGGCATTCAGCTTCCCTGTGGGCTTGCGAAGGTCCACCGGACTGGACATGTCTTTCTCCGGCGTGAAGACGGCTCTCTATTACGTGCTGCGGGACATGACTCCGGCACAACGAGTCCAGCGGGCCGCGGATGTGGCCGCGTCGTATCGGGCGGCGGTGGTGGACGCTCTTGTCCGCAGACTGCTGCAGGCCGCTCGGACTGAAGGGGTGCAGACTGCTGCCGTCGCTGGAGGAGTGGCTGCGAACTCACTTCTGCGAAGACGCCTTCTCGAGGAGGGCGCGGAGGCCGGGCTCCACATGGTGGTGCCGCCACTTTCTTTCTGCACCGATAATGCGGCCATGATTGGCGCGGCTGCGCTTTCCGGCCCGTTGCTGCCATACCCCGCCTATCTTGGCGTCGATGCCTCGGCGTCGCTGCCTCTCGGCCCGTACGAACCTGCCGCGGATGGGGCGGATTCTGCCAAGATCTGACTGACGCCGTTGACAAATCCTGATTTGCCGCATAACATATGCCGCGGTTGGCACTCGCCACTGGGGAGTGCCAATTGTGCGCAGAGAGGGTTGCATCTGCCTGCTTCTGGGCATTGATAGAAGACGAGACGAGAAAAAGAGACAGGAGGGTTGCGCATGAAACTAGTGCCACTCGAGGACAGGGTCGTGCTCAAGCTGATGGAGAAGGAAGAAACCACCAAGAGTGGCATCGTCCTTCCCGACACGGCCAAAGAGAAGCCGTCGAAAGCCACCGTCATGGCGGCAGGACCGGGCAAGTACGATGACCTCGGCAAGCTCATCCCGATGCCGGTCAAAGTAGGCGACATCGTCGTGTTCGCCAAGTACGCCGGTACGGAAGTGAAAGTGGACGGCGAGGATTACTTGGTCCTCCGTGCGTCCGATCTGCTCGCCATCCTGGACGAGTCGAAGAAGTAGTCAGTGGGCGCACGGGCTTCGTGCGGCTGATCATCCGGTCCCAAGAAGGAGACAAGGTTTATGGCCAAACAGCTTTTGTATGGTGAAGACGCCCGTAGGGCGCTCGAGCGTGGCGTGAATACTCTCGCCGACGCCGTAAAGGTCACTCTCGGTCCCAAGGGCCGGTACGTGGTGCTCGACAAGAAATTCGGCAGCCCCACTATCACCAACGACGGTGTGACCATCGCCCGCGAGATCGAACTCGAGGACGTTTTCGAGAATCAGGGCGCGCAACTGGTGCGCGAAGTGGCTACCAAGACCAACGACATCGCTGGTGACGGCACCACCACAGCCACCCTGCTCGCCCAGGCCATCGTGCGCGAAGGCCTGAAGAACGTAGCGGCCGGCGCTAACCCCATCGCCATCAAGCGTGGCATCGAGCGTGCCGTCGACGCCGCCGTGGCCGAGATCAAGAACATCTCCAAAGAGATCTCCGGCAAAGAAGACATCGCTCGCGTAGCCACCATCTCGGCCGGCGACCGTGAGATCGGCGACGTCATTTCCGACGCTATCGAGAAGGTCGGCAAAGACGGTGTGGTCAACGTCGAGGAATCGAACACGTTCGGCATGGACCTCGAATTCACCGAGGGCATGCAGTTCGATAAAGGGTATCTGTCCCCGTACTTCGTGACGGATGCCGAGCGGATGGAAGCGGTCCTGGAAGACCCCTACATCCTGATCGCCAATTCGAAGATCGTCGGCGTGCAAGATCTGCTCCCCGTGCTGGAGAAGGTCGTCCAGTCGGGCAAAGCCCTTCTTATCATCGCGGAAGACGTCGAAGGCGAAGCCCTCGCCACCCTCGTCGTGAACAAGCTGCGCGGCACGTTCACCGGTATCGCCGTCAAAGCCCCCGGCTTCGGCGACAGGCGCAAGCGGATGCTCGAAGACATCGCCATCCTTACCGGCGGCGAAGTCATCACCGACGAGATGGGCCTCAAGCTGGACAGCACCAAGGTCGAACAACTCGGCCATGCGCGCAAAGTGGTGGTCACCAAGGACTACACGACCATCGTCGACGGCGCTGGCGAGCTCGACCAGATCAAGGCTCGGATCAACCAGATCAAGAACGAGATCGAAAACACCGATTCGGACTTCGATCGCGAGAAACTCCAGGAACGCCTTGCCAAGCTGGCCGGCGGCGTGGCCGTCATCAAAGTCGGTGCAGCCACAGAGACCGAGATCAAAGAGAAGAAGCACCGTGTCGAAGATGCGCTGAGCGCCACTCGCGCCGCTCTTGAAGAGGGCATCGTCCCCGGCGGCGGCGTGGCCCAGATCCTCTTGATGCCGGCCGTTGCAGCCGTCAAGGCTGAGGGCGACGAGCTCACCGGTGTGCGCATCATAGGCCGGTCTCTCGAGGAACCCCTTCGGCAGCTGGCGAACAACGCCGGTCTGGAAGGCTCTGTTGTGATCAACGAGGTCAAGACGCGCGCCAAGGGTATTGGTCTCAACATCGCCACCGGCGAATACGAAGACATGATCAAGGCCGGCATCATCGATCCGGCCATGGTCACGCAGGTCTGCGCTGCAGAATGCAGCTTCGATCGCCAAGAACATCCTGACCACCGAAGTCATCGTTGCCGACAAGCCGGAAAAAGAAGGCGGCGGCATGCCGGGTGGCATGGGCGGCATGGGCGGCATGGGCGGCATGATGTAACAGGAAGTGACCGCACTCTGGGTGGACTGTAGGCAAGGTCCACCCGGAGTGGGGCCATCGCGCCGACGGCGGTCCTCGCGGACCGCCGGATGGGCGCGATGGCCCTTTTTTGTTGGGTTTGAACCGGCTTCCTCGGTGGTAAACTGTGGGCGCACCGGCAGAGTCGACCAAGTCGTCGCTTGGGAGGAGAGCTCATGAAGGTAGAAGCCGAGAAGGCATTCAAGGAGATGCTCGACATCTCCACCGACATAGACAAGGCGATCCTGTTCGCGGGCGACGAGGTACTTGCGTCTAACTTCCCGGAGGAAGTGCAGGCGACGATGGTGGCTAAGGCACTGGAGCTCGCCGGCTTGGGCGAGGGGCGGGCGAAAGACATGGGTTCGCAGCCGCTCACTCAGCTTGTGGTCGAAGGACCTGCCGGCTATGTGTTCCTCGTGCGTGAGACCGACGAAGACGGCATGCTCGCCCTGGCCACGGGCAAGAGGGACAGCCGCATAGGCCTTGTTCTCTATGATATGAAAACCTGCATCCGCGACGCCAGAGAAGCAGCGCGGGAAGGCGAGGAGGCGAGCGACCGATGAAACGGCTTCTTAAAGTCTTCGGCGTTTTGTCGGTGCTGGGATCACTTGCCGCCGCGGCCTACTACTTCCTGGTGATGCGCACGAGCAAGCCGCAGGTGGAGTTGTACTTCGATGATGGCTCCATGCTGGCGCTACCCGGTTCGGCCGCCGAGGCTCAGCCCTTCATGCAGGTAGCGGGCGAGATACTCGCGACCAGTCCTATCACTAAGTAGGGACCTACCGGCAGACCACTGGGCCTTTCAAAAGGACCCGTCACATGACTGATCCAGATTCGGGTTTTCCGGGGCTCCCCAAGGAACTCGGGACAGCCGTCCTGCATCGAGCGCTCCGCAAGGGTGGGGATTTTGCGGAGCTGTTCGTGGAGGACCGGCGTTCACTTTCGCTACGGTTAGAAGACGCGAAGATCGAGGATGTCGTTTCGGGGGTAGACCGCGGCGCTTCCGTCCGCGTGGTGAGAGGGCCCTCCACGTATTTCGGCTACGTCGACGCGGTGGACGAGTTATCGCTGCAGGGCCTTGCCGGTCGGCTTAGCACCGGGACTGACGCGCACCCTGTGCAGGGGGTGTCGCTCACCGAGGAGCGGGGAGCCGCCCGTCAGGCAGTGCTCGTGGCGCCGGAGTCCGTGGATGTATCTGCGAAGTCCTTATTACTCCGCCTCGTAGACGAGACTGCACGGGCCGTGTCTGGCGAGATCCGGCAGGTCGCGGCTGTCTACGCCGAAAGCCGGCAGCGTGTCTGGGTGGTGAATTCCCGAGGCCGGTTCGCCGCCGATGACCGCACGCGGGTGATGGTAGCGGTCAACGTGACAGCTCAACGGGCCGGCATCATCCAGACAGGGCGAGAGACTTTGGCACACCACGGTGGCTACGAGCTGTTTCGCGAGGCAGCAGTCCGCGAACTGGCGCAGAAGGCGGCCGAGAAAGCGGTCACGATGCTGTCGGCCTCTCCGGCGCCGGCTGGGCGGATGCCCGTTATCCTCGCCAACGGGTTCGGGGGCGTGTTGTTCCACGAGGCCTGTGGCCACGGTCTTGAGGCCGACTATATTCTGAAGAAGACGAGCGCGTGGGAAGGGAAGCTCGGCCAGCGCGTGGCTGCTAATCACGTATCCGCCTACGACGACGGCGTAGGAGCCGGCCTATGGGGGAGCGCCGCCTGCGACGATGAGGGCACGCCATGCGAGCGCACGGCTTTAATCGAAGAGGGGATGCTGAGCGCCTATCTCACGGACCTGCTGAGGGCGGATAGGCTTGGGATCCGTCCAACCGGGAACGGACGCAGACAAGATTACCGCCACCTGCCCTACCCGAGGATGACCAATACGTATTTCGGACCTGGTGAAGCGTCGTGGGCGGATATCATCGCGGATACCCCTCGTGCCCTCTACGCGAAGAGTCTCTCCGGCGGCGAAGTCAACCCGGCCACGGGCGACTTTGTATTCGGCGTGGCTGAGGGGTATCTCATCGAGAAGGGAAGGATCGGCGCTCCCGTGCGGGGCGCCACGCTCATCGGGAGCGGCGTCGAGGTGCTGCTGGCCATAGACGCCATCGCCGACGACCTGGATGTCAAGGCCGGCATGTGCGGCAAGGAGGGACAGTTGGTCCCGGTGGGGAGCGGCCAGCCTACGCTCCGGATACGTGAGTTGACCGTGGGAGGTACGAGTCTTTGATCGCCGCGGCGGTGGGAGTCGACCGATGATGGTGGCAGGTTCGCCATTGGAACTAGCCCGCGCGGCCCTGGAACGGGGGCAACGGCCCGGGCTCGCTCTCGAAGTCTACGCGCAGTTCGGGAGGACTTTGTCTATCAAAGCTTTTGGTGGCGAGGTGGAGTCTGTGGCCTCGGCCGAACCGCGAGGGCTCGGGGTACGAGCCATCGTCGGAGAGCGTCGCGGCTATGCCTACACGGGCGATCTGAGCGGCACTGGGGTCGACGGGGTGGTCGCTGAAGCGGTGGCAAACGCGCGCGCCTCCGACCCGGATCCTTATGTCGGGCTTCCCGGACCGGCAACGTATGCTGAGATCCCGGGACTGTGGCGGGAGGGCGTGTCGGGGACGACCCTTGCCGACAAGGTGAGGCTGGCGATGGACGCGGAAGCGGCCGCGCTTGCTGAGCCCGAGATCGAATCGGTAGAGGAGACGACCTACGCAGAGAGCGAAGCCAAGATCGCGATAGTCTCGAGCGAAGGCGTGGAAGCCGCAACGCAACAGACCTTCTGCTATCTCTATTTGCTCGCGCATGCCAGGCGAGGGAGCGAACTCGAGTCGGGGCAAGGTTTTAGCGCGGGTCGCGAGCCCGCCGACCTGGATCCGCTGTCCGCAGGACATGAGGCGGCTGGCAAAGCCCGAGTCCTGTTGGGCGCAGCACCATGCGCGACAGCGACGCGCACCGTCGTCTTCGACAGGGACGTCGCAGCCGCTTTGTTGGCCATGATCAGTCAAGCATTCGGAGCGGACGCCGTGCAGAAAGGGCGCTCCGTGTTCGCTCATCTTATCGGCCAAGCCGTGGCGTCTTCGCGCGTCGATCTTCTGGACGACGGCTTGGCGGCAGGCGGAATGGGTACGAGCCCCTTCGATGGGGAAGGGGTACCCCAGCAACGCACGCCGCTCATCTCAGGAGGAGTACTGACCTCGTTTCTCCACAACACCTATACGGCGCGAAGGCAAGGAGATGGGACTTCCTCCAGCGGGAATGCTTCTCGCGGCTCGTACCGAGGATTGCCGGGTGTTGGCAGCACGAACCTCGTTCTGGCCTCGGGTGAGGGCACGCTCGATCAATTGCTGGCCCGAGTGCACGACGGTCTTTACGTCGAGAGCGTCTCCGGGTTGCATTCCGGCGTTAATCCAATAAGTGGCGAACTGAGCGTGGGGATAACCGGGCGGCTGATCGAAAGCGGGGTCGCCGGCCGTCCCGTACGAGAAGTCACCATCGCGTCTGATTTTGTCGGCTTCTTGAAGAACGTGGCGGACGTGGCGGCGGACAGCCGCTGGGTGCCTCTGTATGGGAGCGTGTATTGCCCATCGTTCGCTGTCGAGGGCGTGGCGGTATCTGGCACGTGATCGTGGATGGGCAGCTGTCGTGGATCTGGCGAGCGGGGAGGGAGCGTGGAAAAGGAATCATTAGGGAAACTGCTTATGGCGGCCGCTTACTTGGAGGGGGACTTCGTACTCCGTTCGGGAAAGCGCAGCCGGTACTATCTCGACAAGTATCTGTTCGAGACGGAGCCTCGGGTGCTGCGAGGGATAGTCCATGAGATGGCGATGATGATTCGCAACCGGCTTGCCGTCGGGGGCGGAGTATCAGAGGCTTGCCGCGCCCGAATTGGGCGGCGTGGTTTTGGGCGCGGGCCTTTCCTTGGAGTTGGGGCTACCCTTGCTCCTGGTGAGGAAGCAGTCCAAGGAATATGGGACCAGCAAACGCATCGAGGGTCGCTGGGTGCCGGGAGAACGGATCGCTTTAGTCGAGGATATTGTGACTTCTGGGGGAGCCGCCATCATGGCTGCGGAGGCGCTCCGGGAGTCGGGTTTGATCGTTGAGGATCTCTTCTGTGTGGTCGATAGGGAGGAGGGAGGAGTGGAAGCCGCCGCCTCCGCGGGGTTGAATCTTCACCCGTTGTTCAGTTCTTCTGAGCTCGGGGTCGGTCAACTGAGGTAGAAGTGGCGTTTTTGCCCTTTTCCACCGCAAAAAGTGCTTGTGTGGGGTCCAGGGCATTTGGTAAGGTAAAAAGGAACGGCGTGTACAAAGGGAGGTAGCTGTGACCAAGTCGGATTTCGTGGATAAGCTCGCCGCAAAGGCCGGCATGAGCAAGAAGGACGCCGCGGGTGTGGTCGACGCGTTTGTGGAGGTCGTCACTGACTCGCTGAAAAAGGGGGAGGACGTTCAGTTCACGGGTTTCGGCAAGTTCTACGTGCAAAAACGTGAAGCGCGCGACGGCATCAACCCGCAGACCAAAGCTAAGATCAAGATTCCGGCGAGCACTGTTCCCAAGTTCAGCGCCGGCCTTGCTCTGAAAAACGCCGTCAAGTAGCACTCACGCTTCCATGCGTCACCAGGGCCGCTGCCAGCGGCCCTTTTTTTTCCAGGGTCAGGGGGTGGCTACGTGAGCAGCGCTAACTTTTCCGATCGTTTGTTGGAGGCTGTCGACAGGAAGCGGTCCCACGTCGTTCTGGGACTGGATCCGGACTTTTCCCTTTTGCCAGCGGCGGTAAAGGATAAGCACAGTGGACTGAGCTACAGCTCTGAGACGGAGATGATCGTCGCCTGCTTCCGGGAGTTCCTGCTTAGCCTATTGCATGCTCTCGAGTCGGAAGTCGTGGCGGTGAAGATCCAAGCCGCCTATTTCGAAGCCTTGGGCTGGGCTGGCTACGAGCTCTACCAAGATCTGACGCACGTCGCCCAGCAACTCGGGTACGTGGTGATAGCAGACGTCAAGCGGGGCGATATCGGCAGTACCGCTGAGGCTTACGCTAAGGCTCATCTTGACGTCGTCGGCGCGGATGCGGTCACGGTCAACCCGTGGTTCGGCACCGATGGGTTGGAGCCGTTCTTCCGGCGGGCGCGAGAGGACGGGAAGGGCGTCTTCGTGCTTGTGAAGACTTCCAATCCTAGTTCCAGTGAGCTCCAGGACCTGTTACTGCATTCAGGCGAGACGGTCTACCAAAGAGTGGCGGACATGGTCGGCAGTTGGGGAGCCGGGACGCTGGGAGAGCGAGGCTACCGGTCGGTGGGCGCCGTCGTGGGAGGGACGCACCCGGAACAGGCGGCCGAACTGCGGCATAGGATGCCCGGGGTTCCACTTCTCATACCCGGCTACGGCGCCCAGGGGGCCCAGCCTGGGGATCTGAAAGGCGTGTTCGACGCCGGCGGAACCGGTGCCGTGGTGAATTCCGCCCGAGCCATCCTGTACGCGTACAGGGAACGCGAGGGCACGTGGGTGGACGCAGCTAGAGCCGAGGCGTCGGCAATGCGGACAGCACTATGGGAGGTCTCCGGCCGTGAATGACGACTCGTTCGAGACCGAGGGCTCTGCTCGACACGGCCTGTGGTGGAGGAACGTGCTGCCGTTCCTGGCACTCATCGTGGTGGTGGGAGTGATCAGCGCCCTGGTTCTCGGGGGGCTCGTCGGTGCGGGAGGGCGTCAGGATCATCCCGCGGCTCCCACGACGACCACACCCACGGTGCAGATACAGCTCTGACCGCCTAGGTCTGCGCTGCTTGGCGTGCCTGCTCGTAAAGGAAGATGAGCAGCAGGTCGACGAAGAGGACCAGCAGGGAGTCCACGAGGATCTGGCTCAACGGCAGCAGCACAAACACCCGGTTCGTTCCGCCGTAATACAGCTTGTACAGGGAATGCAGGCCGAGATCCACCAACTGGTAAACGATGATCACGACCACCACGGGGATCCAGCGACGGCGGACCAGTTGAAAGCTACGGCGTAGGGCCGGCATGAACGCCAACTGCTCAAAGACGATGGCGTAGTCGGCAAAAGCAATAAGTATGGTGACAAGCAAAGCCGCGAATAGGACCAACTGAGTCAACGCTCCCTGTGACGGGGCCGCCAACGGTACCACCCAAAGAGCCAGGTTCGCGAATAAGTAGAACAGCGACAGTTGCGCGATCTCACGCCAGGACCGGGGCGCGCGCGGATATCCGTGACCGGCGATAGCCCTGAAGTAGGGTGCGCGGATCATTGCGGCCAGCACGCACACCGCCAGGCCGGCGAAGATAGCGATACTCAGTGCCGGGGTGAGTGACAGTCCACTCAGATAGTGGTCGTGGACGAAGAGCTCCCGATCGAACGCGGCGTTGAGGAAGGCTCCCCACTGCAGACGGCCGCCATCCGCGGCATATACGGCTAGAAACGCGGCTGCGTTGATCACAGCAAGGGCAAGGGGATAGAGGATAAGCCATTGCTTGCGGATCAACCGACTCCAGGCGCGGCGGAATGCCTCGGCGATCGTCCCTCCTCCCGTTCGCTTCTTCCCGGTCCTGAAGTATAACATCGGGCCTAAGGTGGCCCTTCGGCTCCCCAGTCGGCGGTCTATGCTCTTCCGGCACGGCGGCCCGCGGGCGTCGACAAGGCCCATGCTATACTCCGGGCCATGATTGCCGTGTCGAAGAGACGGGGCTGGGTAGTCCCGGTACTCGTCATCCTGCTTGCGCTTGTGATCTCTGTCATGGCCCTGGGCGGGATCGCGTGGGGCACGACGACGACTACCAATCTGGCCGCCACGGCGACCACACTGCAATCGACCGGCCAGTCTTCGACCACGACATCGGTCGGGACCGCAACCGGCAGTTCATCTGCCACGGCCACGCAAGGATCGAGCACCTCCGGCACGACAAAGACCGTTGTCGCCGCGCCGTCCATCAGTGCCCCAGCCGCCATCCTCATAGACGTCGACTCCGGGCGGGTGATCTACTCGCGGAATGCCAATGCGCGGAGACAGATCGCTTCCACGACAAAGATCATGACGTGCATCTTGGCCTTGGAATCGCTGCCCCTGGACAAGGTGGTGACTGCCTCGAAGAGGGCCGAGGCAACCAACGAATCGCAGTTGGGTCTCAAGGCGGGCCAGAAGTTCACGGTGGAGCAGATGCTCTACGCGCTCATGGTCAAGAGTGCGAACGACGCGGGCGTGGTGCTTGCGGAGGCTTCCGCCGGCACAGTGGAGGCATTCGTCGACAAGATGAACGCCAAAGCTGCTGAACTCGGTCTCAAGAACACCCAGTTCACTAACCCTCACGGTCTCGACACCCCTGGATACACAGCCGGGTACTCCTCCGCCCGCGATCTCGCCACTATGGCCGAGTACGCCATGAAGAACGCGGAATTCCGCAAGCTGGTGGGTACCGTGAACTGGTCGATCACCATGCCTGGGGAGACGAAAGAGCAGACCTTTCGCAATCACAACGAGCTGCTGGGCGCTGTAAGCTGGGTGACAGGAGTGAAGACCGGTTTCACGAGCAGGGCCGGTTTCTGCCTGGTCGCCTCGGGTACGTCGAACGGGGCGTCCCTTATCGGTGTGGTATTGGGGGAGAAGAGTCAGCCTCCGTGCTGGGCAGACAGCAAAGCGTTATTGCAGTTCGGGTTCGCGCAGTACCAGAAGGTCAACTTGGTCCAACAGGGCATGCCTACGGCGGAGATGACCCTCCCGTACCGGCTGGGCGAGAAGCTGGAGCTGGTCACGGAACGGTCTGTGGACGCGACGGTGTTGAAGGGCGACAAGGTGACGAGCAAGGTGAGTGTTCAACCCGATCTGGTGCTACCTGTCCAAGCGGGCCAAGTCTACGGAAAGGTCCTGTACACGGCGGAGGGACGGCAGGTGGCTTCGGTGGATCTGGTGGCGGCACGCTCGGTGGCAAAGGTCACGCTCGGTCTGAAGGTGGCTTACTTCTGGCACCGTCTGACGAAATGGCTGGGCGGTTGACATCAGAATGATCTTGACGATAACGCTGAACCCGGCTTTGGATCGCACAATGACTGTGCCGAACTTCCAGGCTGGGTATCGCCACAGGGCCACGGACACGGTGGTCCTTCCTGGGGGCAAGGGCATCAACGTCGCCCGGGTCGTGAAGACGCTCGGTCGGCCGGTCATCGCCACGGGCTTTCTCGGGGGCGGTCGTGGAGAACAGATCCTCGCCAACCTCAACGCTGAAGGGATACTGTGCGATTTTGTGCCCATCCAGGGCGAATCCCGTACGTCCACTGCTGTCGTCGACCCGACGAACAACACGATAACCGAGATAAACGAGATGGGGCCCGAGATCAGACCGGAAGAGCTCGCGCTTATGATGGACAAGCTCGAGTATCTGGGTAAGGCGGCCGACATCGCGGTGCTGGGAGGGACTCTGCCCCGCGCCCTGGACGACGGTGTGTATATGGAGATGATCCAGAGGCTCAAGAGGCTGGGCTTGACCGTCTTCTTCTACACGTACACCGAGCCACTACGCCTGGGTATCAAGGCCGGCCCAGATTTCATCTTCCCGAAACAAGTGGACGCCGAAGGCCTCATCGGCTACGAGTTCAGCGGAGTCGAAGACATGATCCACGCGGTGCGGCGGATGCGCGAGATGGGCAGCGGCTCCGCGGTCATCAGTTACCGCTACGGTTGTGTCGCCGAACTCATGGATGGAAACACGCCGCGCACGTTCGTTGCAAAGCTGCCTCCTCTGGAGATGGTCTCCCCGGTCGGGTGGGGCGATGCTCTCGTGGGGGGGTACGCGGTGAGATTGGCAGAGGGCGACGGCCCTGAAGAGTGCCTACGCTTTGGTCTCGGCTGCGCGGCAGCGAATCTCGGTCATTTTGGAGCCGGAGTGTTCTCGCCGAAAGATGCGGCCGATCTGGCCGGCCTAGTGGAAATCGAGGAGGTGCATTCTGAAGGCTGACGCTCAGGGGATCAGGAAGGTCTTGGTCATCGATTTCGGCGGCCAGTACGCACAGCTTATCGCGCGCAGGGTACGAGAGTGTCGGGTCTACTCGGAACTCATCCCGTACGACACGCCGGCAGAGCAGATCAGGGCGGCGGATCCCGCGGGCATAATCCTGTCGGGAGGCCCGCGTAGCGTCAACGAGCCCAATGCACCGTCCATCGATCCGCAGATGTTCGAGCTCGGCGTGCCGATACTCGGCATCTGCTATGGTCTCCAACTGATCGCCAAGCTGAGAGGGGGCCGGGTGGCCCGCCTCGAGTCCGCAGAATACGGCGGCACCGCGGTCAGGGTCATCGATCGCGGCCGGTTGCTCGACGGCATGCCACAGGATATGGCCTGCTGGATGAGTCACGGGGACTCGGTCACCGAGGCGCCCGCCGGTTTCGTGGTGACTGCTCAGAGCGATCTACTCCCCGTCGCGGCAATGGAGGATACGGGCGCGCAGCTCTACGGCGTGCAGTTCCACCCGGAGGTGCGGCACACTGCGTACGGTCAGGAAATCCTCAAGAATTTCCTGTACAAGATCTGCGATATCGCCCCTACGTGGACCCCGGTGTCCATCATCGAAGACGCGGTCAAGCGCATCCAGACACAGGTGGGCACCGAGCGCATCGTGTGTGGCCTGTCAGGCGGCGTGGACTCCGCCGTGGCGGCGCTTCTCACGTACAAAGCGGTAGGCGACCAGCTCACCTGCATCTTCGTGGACCACGGGTTCATGCGTAAGAACGAGGGCGAGGAGGTCGAGGACACCTTTCGCCGGCATTTCCACGTACCTCTCGTGCATGCCATGGCGAAGGAACGGTTTCTGAGTAGACTCGCCGGCGTTTCCGAGCCGGAGCAAAAACGCAAGATCATCGGCGAAGAGTTCATCCGCACGTTCGAGGAGGAGTCGCGGAGGATAGGCAAAGCGAAGTACCTGGTTCAGGGCACGCTCTATTCGGATGTCATCGAGTCAGGCACGCGGGAAGCGGCCAAGATCAAGTCGCACCACAATGTAGGGGGCCTGCCGGAGGACATCGACTTCGAGCTGGTGGAACCTCTGCGCATGCTCTTCAAAGACGAGGTGCGTGTGGTGGGCGAAGAACTTGGCCTTCCGGAGAACATCGTCTGGCGCCAGCCGTTCCCGGGACCTGGGTTAGCCATTCGCATCATCGGGGAAGTTGACGAGGAACGCCTGCGCATCCTGCAGGAAGCCGACGCGGTCCTTCTGGAGGAGATAAAGCGCGCCGGTCTCTATAGGGAAATATGGCAATCGTTCGCGGTGCTGCCCGCGATACGGAGTGTCGGGGTCATGGGCGACGAACGCACGTATGCCTACCCGATCGTCATCCGCGCGGTCACGTCGGACGACGCGATGACCGCCGACTGGGCCCGTCTTCCTCATGACCTCCTAGAACGGATATCGAATCGCATCATTAACGAGGTTGCGGGCGTGAACCGCGTTGTTCTGGACATCTCGAGCAAACCGCCCTCCACAATAGAATGGGAGTAGAGCCAAGCGTGCCCACCAAGCAGACCCCATCCGCCAAGAAATCGCCAACCGTTACGAAACAACCAACCGCCGAGGAGTCGCTGCTCACCAGCGAGTCACCTTTCGGCGAGCGGCCTCTCTCCTCGGCGGATGTCTCCCCGCTTGGTCCCGTCGACGCGAGCGAAGCGGGACCGCCGGATCTTGAGGCGCTGGCACATCGCGAGAGGCCAAGTAAGCCCGAGACCGTGGCCGACCTGGAGATGGTCCACGCGCGTGTCCGCCTCGCGGCGGCTGCCGCGCTTGACCTCAAGGCTGAAGACGTCAAGATCCTCGAGATGCACGAGTTGATCACCTACACGGACTACCTCCTGTTGTGTACAGGCCGGAACGTCCGCCAGACCAAACGCATCGCGGAGGAGATCGCATTCAGGTTGAAGCAGGAGTCCGGGGCCGTACCCGCCGGCGTGGAGGGCACAGCCGGCAATGAGTGGATCCTGCTGGACTTCCTGGACTTCATCGTCCACGTGTTCACACCAGAGGCCAGAGCTTTCTACCGTCTGGATGTGCTCTGGAAACAGGCGCCCGTGGAAGTCGTCGAGTAGGCCTGGGGCGGTTGCACTGCCATGGCGCAACGGCTATAATCCGTGGCCGCTCGTGGGGGTATAGCTCAGTTGGGAGAGCGCGACGCTGGCAGCGTTGAGGTCAGGGGTTCGAGTCCCCTTACCTCCACCTAGGAGCCTCGGATGATCATCCGTGTTGCAGGACGAGGGCCCCGCCGCTTTGCGGCCGGGGCCTTTGTTGCATTGGAGGACTGCGCAACTGGGACTGCGTCGTGAACCGACACGATGGGTCAGAGGTGAATCCACGGCAGGCGGCAAAGCTCGCGCGAGATGTCGGAGTGTACGGCGAACCGGGAGACGCGACGGGATTCGTGCCGGGCGCAGCCGGAGGCCGCCGGCCACGTTCGCTGTGGCGGCCGGTTCTTATCCTGGCGGCAGTGATGTTCGGCTGGCTCTTCGTGGTGCTGGTGGCGTCCGCGGCGGTAGGCCAGTCCGGGAAGCTGCCGGCCGGCGTGGCGGTGCCGGTCTCGCATGGGGTGACCATCCGTCCGCCCTCCGGTTGGTCTTCGGCGGCTCAGCAGTGGAACGTGGGACCGAACGGCGTGTCGATACGTAAGTCCGGTGTGATAGTGGCCTTCGCGGCCGATGTGTTCACCGGAACATCGCAGCAACTCCTGGACGATCAACTGAGCCAGTTGAGACGGCAGTTCAGCTTCTTCCAGTCGCTGCCGCCAGACAGCACAACCGTCGCGAGGAAACTCTGGACGGGCGGCGAGAGCTGTTCACGGGCACACAGAACGGCTCGTCCCTGGACGGTGAGCTGGTGACGGCATCTTCGGCGGGGATCGGCGTGGCGATGCTGGCGATCGCACCCAGCGGCCAACTCCGGCCTGTGCAAAGCGACATCGATGAGATGCTCGCCACGATGGTGGTTCCCTGATGAACGAGGCGTGGATGCAAGGCACCCAGCGGCGTGGCTTCTCGCCTCGGTCGGGTGGGTCCTTCCGCCGGCCGGCTGAGCCGGCCTACTGGCTCTTCATGCTGCTGGTGGTGGGTTCGGCCGTCGTAGTCGGCACGCAGCAGCTGACCTATCTATCCGCGTACCCCGGCGCTTGGCTCCTGTCCGTGATTCTTCTGGCCATCACCGCCATACCAGCTGCCGTCGTGATATACCGCTTCGACCAGTTCGAGCCCGAGCCCGTCTCGATGATCCTTGCCGCCGTGCTGTGGGGCGGACTGGTGGCGATCACGTTCGCCGGGCTCACGAACAACTACTTCCTCGGCCTTCTCCAGAACGTCATGTCGCCCAACGCTTTCCAGAGTTGGGGCGCGGCCATAGTCGCGCCCATCGACGAGGAACTGTACAAGGGGGCCGGGCTCGTGATCCTCTTTCTCATCGCTCGCGACGAGATCGATGGGCTGATGGACGGCTTGGTGTACGGGGCGATGATCGGGCTGGGCTTTCAGACAGTGGAGAACATCCAGTACTTCGTGCACGCAGCGGCGAACTCGCACGGGGGCCAGCTGACACCGGTCCTCAGCACGTACGTGTTGCGGGTGCTCATCTCGGGCCTGTATAGCCACACCTTGTTCACGGGGCTCACCGGGTTCGGCTTTGCATACTTCGTCACGCGCTTGGATCGTTCGCGGCAGACCCGGTTCGCCGTGGCCGCGCTCTTCGCGGCCCTGGCGGCGGCCGCCCATTTTGTCTGGAACTCGCCGCTTCTCGATTCGTTGGCCGGCGAGAGTTCCGTGAGGATCGTCCTCGTTCTCCTGCTGAAAGGGGTGCCCTTCCTGGTGCTCATGGTCATTCTCGCCGTGTTCGCCCGTCGTCGCGAAAGAAGGGCGTTCGAGCGGCTGATCGCAGTCGAGATAGGGACCGACGTCCTCAGTCCTGACGAGGAGCATTCGCTCATATCCGGGCCGCAGGCGCCGCGAGGCCCGGCGCCGCATGGCCAGACAAAAAGGTCCCGCCGGGCGTGCGGTCCTGAAGGCCCTTCAACGAGAGCAGATGAATCTTGGCGCTGTTCCACACCAAGATAAAGGAGCAGGACCATCCGGGGCTGGAGCGCCAGCGGGACAAGGTGCGTCAGCTCAAAGCGCGTCTTGCTTCGGTGCGCGAGCTGGGGTGACGGCGGTTACTGTCCGGGCTTCCTGTTAGAATCCCTATACCATGGGTAGCGGCGAAATCGTCATTGTCGGCGCCCGGGAGCACAACCTCAAGGACATATCCCTGACTCTCCCGCGCGACCGTTTCATAGTCATCACGGGCCTTTCCGGCTCGGGTAAGTCGAGTCTCGCCTTCGACACGATCTACGCCGAGGGCCAACGGCGCTATGTCGAGAGTCTTTCTTCGTACGCCAGGCAGTTCCTGGGCCAGATGAACAAGCCGGACGTCGACTCCATCGAAGGCTTGTCGCCGGCTATCTCCATCGACCAGAAGACCACGTCGCGCAATCCGCGCTCCACGGTGGGCACCGTAACCGAGATATACGACTACCTCCGCTTGCTGTATGCAAGGATCGGTCATCCTCACTGCTGGATATGCGGACGCCCCATAGAGGGGCAGAGCAAGGAGCAGATCGTCGACCAGATCTTAGGATTGGAACCAGGTACCCGGTTCGTGATCAAGGCTCCCGTCGTTCGCGGGCAGAAGGGTTGGCACAAAGACGTGCTCGAGCACATCAGGCAGGAGGGGTTCACCCGGGTGGAGATCGACGGCAGCGAGTACCTGATGGATGAAGCGCTGCCGGACCTCGACAAGAACGTGCGCCATGACATCAGCGTCGTGGTGGACCGTCTGGTTATGAAAGAAGGCGTCCGCCGCCGCTTGTCCGACTCGGTGGAGACCGCGTTGTCGGAGGCCCACGGCCTGCTCGTGGTGGACGTGTACGAGCACGGATCCGCCGGCGGCGATGAGTCCGGCAAACCGACCGGCCTGCTCTTCTCAGAGAACCTGGCCTGCCCCATCCACGGCGTGTCTCTGCCGGAGATGGCGCCTCGTATATTTTCATTCAACTCGCCACACGGCGCGTGCGATACGTGCGGCGGCCTCGGTGCGCGTCGAGAGATCGACCCCGCCCTGGTCGTGGGAGACGCTTCGCTCTCCGTGGCGGAGGGCGTCTTGCTCCCGTGGAGTGGCAGCAACTCGAAGTTCTACGAGCAGATCATCCGGGCGATCGCCGAGCGGTATGAGGTGGACGTCACCGCGCCATGGGCCGACTTGCCGCAGGAAGTGAAAGACGTGTTCCTGACCGGCACCGAGGGCGAGCGGCTCTACGTCACCTACGAGAATCGCCAGGGCATGAAGCGCAGCTATATGACCACCTTCGAGGGCATCGTGCCGAACCTGGAGAGGCGATACCGGGAGACCGACTCGGAGTACATCCGCGAGAAGCTCGAGGAGTACATGTCCGAACGGCCGTGTCCGGCGTGCCACGGGGCGCGTCTCAAGCCGGCGACTCTTGCCGTGCGCATCGGAGGATTGAACATCTACGAACTGAGTCTGCTTCCGGTCGCCGGAGCCGCGCGCTTTCCTGGACGAGCTCGACCTCAGCCAGAGGGAGAGGCTCATCGGGGTGCGTGTTCTCAAGGAGATCAAGGAGCGGCTCTCGTTTCTCGAGTCGGTGGGCGTCGGCTATCTGAGCCTCTCTCGCAGTGCCGGCAGTCTGTCCGGTGGAGAGGCACAGCGCATCCGCCTGGCCACCCAAATAGGTTCAAGTCTGGTCGGCGTTCTGTACATCCTGGACGAGCCTTCCATCGGTCTTCACCAGCGGGACAATCGCAAGCTGATCGACACTCTTCTCAGACTGCGCGACCTGGGCAACACGGTGATCGTGGTCGAGCACGACGAAGAGACGATGCGTTCCGCGGACTTTCTAGTGGACATGGGCCCGGGGGCTGGGGAGCACGGGGGAGAGATCGTGGTGAGCGGCTCGCTGGACGCGAGTCCTTGCGGAGCCTCGGTCGGTCACCGGGCAGTTCCTCTCCGGCGACAGGAGCATCCCGGTCCCGTCGTCTCGTCGCCCGGGCACGGAGCGAGATCGTGGTGAAGGGGGCTCGCGAGCACAACCTGAAGAATCTGGACGTGCGGATACCCACCGGGAAATTCGTCTGCGTCACCGGGGTTTCCGGGTCCGGAAAGTCGACCCTGGTCAACGACATCGTGTTTCGCAGTCTCTCGAACCTGGTCAACCGGGTGCCGGTGAGGCCGGGCGATCACGATCGCATCGAGGGCATCGAGATCCTCGACAAGGTCATCAACATCGACCAGTCGCCCATCGGCCGCACTCCTCGGTCCAACCCGGCCACCTACACCGGGCTGTGGGACCACATCCGGGAACTGTTCTCCCAGACTCAAGAGGCCAAAGTGCGGGGGTACGCGCCCGGGCGGTTCAGCTTCAACGTCAAAGGGGGCCGCTGCGAAGCCTGCAAGGGCGACGGCACCCTCAAGATCGAGATGCACTTTCTCCCCGACGTGTACGTTCCATGCGAGGTCTGCCAGGGCAAGCGCTACAACCGGGAGACGCTCGAGGTGCGCTTCAAAGGCAAGAACGTGGCCGAGATCCTGGACATGAGCGTGGAAGAAGGGGTAGAGTTCTTCGTCAATCAGCCCAAGATACGGCGCCGGCTGCAGACGCTCGCCGACGTGGGCCTGGAATACATCAAGCTCGGCCAGCCGTCTACCACGCTTTCCGGGGGGGAGGCCCAGCGGGTGAAACTGGCCACCGAGCTGGCCAAGATCGCCACCGGAAACACCCTGTATATTTTGGACGAGCCGACCACCGGTCTGCACTTCGCCGACGTGGACAAGCTGCTCGAAGTGCTGCAGCGGCTGGTGGATTCGGGCAACACGGTCTTGGTTATCGAGCATAACCTGGACGTCATAAAATGCGCCGACTGGCTCATCGATCTGGGGCCGGAAGGCGGGGACGCGGGAGGCGAATTGGTGGCCGAGGGGACGCCCGAGGAAGTCTGCGACAATCCCGCGCAGTGAGACGGGCAGGGTACTGCGCAAGGTGCTCCCGGTCTGCGGGACCCCGGCGGTGGGCGTCGGCGCGCTCGCTTCGAGTGGTAAAGCCGGCGAGGGACGAGGCGGCAAGGCCCGCGCCAACACGGCGACGAGAGGCGGCAGATAGTGGCGCGAGTAGCCCAGGACATGAGCACACACACCGAGAAAGAGCGGGCCTACCTCATCGCCGTGGACACCGGAGGGGACGCCGGCTGGACGGCTGATGAGTCACTTGAGGAGCTGGCGGCTCTGGTCGAAACCGCGGGGGCCGAGGTGGTCGGCTCCGTGGCGCAGAAGCGTGTGACTATGCACCCCGCCTGGTATCTCGGCAAGGGCAAGGCAGACGAGTTGACCGTGGCCAAGCAGACCACCGGCTTCACCATCCTTGTGGCCGACGACGAGTTGTCCCCTAAGCAGCAGCGATCCTTGGAGAGTCTGCTGGACGTGAAAGTGGTCGACAGAAGCCGGATAATCCTCGACATCTTCGCGCAGCGCGCTCAGACGCACGAGGGGCGCATCCAAGTCGAACTGGCGCAGCTCGAGTACCAGCTTCCGCGCCTCACTCGGCTCTGGACTCACCTTTCTCGCACAGGGGGCGGCATCGGTACCCGGGGTCCAGGCGAGACGCAGTTGGAGACGGACCGTAGGGTCATCCGCCAGAAGATAAAGAAGACCAGGGAACGGGTGGAAGAGGTGCGCGCGCGCCGTGAGACGGCCGCCCGGGCGAGGGACCAACGGCTTCTGCCTGCCGTCGCCATAGTCGGCTACACCAATGCCGGAAAATCGACGCTCCTCAACGCGCTGGTGGGTGAAGAAGCCGCTCTGGTCGAGGACAAGCTGTTCGCTACCTTGGATCCCACTACCCGTCGCGTGCGGTTAAGCGAGGGGCAGACAGTCATCGTGAGCGACACGGTGGGCTTCATCCACAAACTCCCCCACCAATTGGTGGAAGCCTTTCGGGCGACATTAGAAGAGGTCACCCGCGCCGATATCCTCCTGGAGGTCGTCGATCTCGCAGATCCTCGGGCTCACGAGCACCGCCGCACGGTCCAGACGGTGTTGGATGAGCTGGGCGCCGGCCACAAGCCGCGGATCGTTGCTTTGAACAAGGTGGACCTCGCTGATGTTTCCGCCGAAGCGCAGGCGAATGTGGTCGGTCGCGCCGACCGCTACGTGGTCCGGATATCCGCGCTCACCGGGCAAGGCATCGAGAAGATGCAAGAGAAGATGTCCGCCGCGTTGGCCGAACTCTGGCTGGAAGTCCGATTGATCTTGCCCTATTCGGCGGGAGAGCTACTCGCCCGGGTGCGCGAGCGGGGAGCAGTCACGTTCGAATACCGCGATGAGGACGTGCTCGTGGAAGGCAGGGTGCCGCCGTCTCTCGTCGATGGCTTACGTTCGGAGGCCGCCTCTTGGCAGCGAGCCTTGACCTCGCGGGAATAGGCCGCTGTGAAGGACTGACGGGCAGGACAGCTCCGCTTCGGGGTGGGTGGGTTTGAAGCGGCTGGTCTTCGCCGCGCGATGCCGGTGGTCTCGCGAAGATCTAGTGGCGCTGAAAGTGCTTGTGCGCTGTAAGGATCGCTTCGGCTACTAGTTTGGTGCAGCTCTCGAGGTCCTTAAGCGAGAGCACCTCCACCGGCGAGTGGATGTAGCGGGTGGCGATACTGATGACGCCGGTGGGGATCCCAGCCTTGGTCAGATGGATCGCCGTGGCGTCCGTGTTGCCGCCGGAGCCGACGTCAAGCTGGTATGGGAGCGCAGCGCTCTCGGCAGCACCGCGCAGCCAACGCAATACCGGCCGCGAAACGATTATGCCTCGGCCGTTGGCGTCGATCACGGTGATAACGGGGCCGTCGCCGGCGGCGATCGGTCGCTCAGTCCGAGTTATGCCCGGATGGTCACCGGTGATGGTCACGTCGGTGGCTATCGCTACGTCCGGGCTCAACCCGTAGGCGCTGGTGCGTGCGCCCTTGAGCCCCACCTCTTCCTGGACCGTGCCGACAGCGTGGACCGTCGCCCTTACCTTGCGTCCCTTGAGAAGGCCCATGGCGGCCACCATCATCGCCACGCCGGCCCGATTGTCGAGCGCCTTTCCGGTCACGAACCCGTTCCCCAGCCGCACGAGACTGCGGTCTGGGCTCACCGGCGAGCCGATGTCGGCGCCCATCTCCTGAGCATCGGCGAGCGACGTCGCGCCGATGTCGATGAACATGTCCTTGATCTTGACAGGCTTCTTGCGCTCTTCCTCATCCATGACGTGAGGAGCCTTTGAGCCCACCACCCCGGGCAGCATCTTGCCGTCGCGGGTGTGAACGAAGACTCGCTGAGAAAGAAGGGTCTGGTCGAACCAGCCCCCGATGGGCACGAACCGAAGGAACCCGTCGCCCTCGATGTACTTCACCATGAGCCCGATCTCGTCCATATGGGCCGCCACCATGACCACGGGTCCGTCGCCGGCGCGGGTGGCAATAACGTTGCCTATGGGATCGATCCGGACCTCATCCGCCAGAGGCGTGAGCTCATCCACCAGAAGGGAGGCGACAGCATCCTCATAACCTGAGAGTCCGTGCGCGTTCGAGAACTTGGCGAGCAGGGCGGCTAGGTCCTTCAACGTCGGCCTCCTTAGGGCAGAGCGTCAGTTCAGTACTCGGCCAGCAGGGGCAGCGCGTCCACGCTTTCTGGGCGGCTGTTTTCGATGAGTTCTGCGCCTGTCTCGACGAGAGGCATCCTGCGCTCCACGAAATACTGCGCCGTCAGCAAGCGATGAGAATCGCCCTGGGCAGCACGCAGCAAGAGGTAGGCGCAGACTAGATCGGACGCCATCTCGACGAATCGGGTGGCATGGTGGTCCCGGAACCGCGGGTCGTCGAGCTTCTGGATGCGGGAGATGGCGTGCTCGAAGTGCCTCCGGGCCTGTTTCACCCTGGAGAGAAGCTCGGGAGTGCGAGACAAGTCGTGAGCTTCGAAGTCGTCGAACCACTCCGAAAGCGCTCCCGCCAATATCCCTCCACGGGCCGCTACGACCTGAAGCTGAGTGGTGCCTTCATAGATGTTGGTGATCCGCGCATCCCGCATGTGCCGCTCCACAGCGAAGTCGCGCATGTAGCCCGAGCCTCCGTGCACCTGGAGGGAGTCGTAGGCGACTCGGTTGGCCGTCTCGGTGCAAACCGCTTTTGCGAGCGGGGTGAACAGGGCGGCGTACCGGGCTGTACTTCTTGGCTTCCGCCCGAAGC
Source organism: uncultured Thermoleophilia bacterium (assembly GCA_963772095.1). Taxonomy (GTDB): domain Bacteria; phylum Actinomycetota; class Thermoleophilia; order RBG-16-64-13; family RBG-16-64-13; genus Chersky-299. Next base: position 12,791 of record CAVYVU010000016.1, on the reverse strand, counting down.
TGCCTGGCCTCATCGCCGGGAAGCTCGGCTCCGTAGGTTTCCAGCCGGGCCTCGAGGCCTTCCTTCAGATCTACCAGCATCCCGGTCTCGTACATCAGGGCTCGCGAAGCGTCGATGGACACCTTCATGTCCGCGAGCAGGGTGGCCACCGCGGTAATCTGGCGAATGGGCACCCCGAACTGGACACGCTCGCCGGCATACTTGTGCGCCGCGCGATAAGCGGCCTCCGCGATGCCCTGGGCCTGAGCGGCGATGGCCAGACGGGCCCCGTTCATGAGGCTCATCACGTAGGTCGTGAGACCCCGCCGGCGCTCACCGACGAGAAGTGCCGGCGCGTCCGTAAACTGCAGTTCGCAGGTGGGAGAGCCGTGGATGCCGAGTTTCTCCTCGATACGGCGGATCTTCATGTGCTCGTCCCGCTCGTAGAGGAAGAGCGACAGACCACGCGCGTCTGTGGTGCCTTCTTCACTGCGGGCGAGCACGAGAGACACCTGGCCGCAACCGTTGGTGATGAAGCGCTTGACGCCGTTCAAGTACCAGCGGCCGTCGGCACCTTCACGAGCCTTCAGCTGGATGTTTTGTAGATCGGAACCGGCCTCGGGCTCGGTGAGCGCCATCGACCCGGTGATTGCGCCGCTCGCGAAACGGGGGAGATAGGCCTGCTTGATCTCCTCGGAGGCGAACTTGTTGACGGTCTCGCCGATATCCTGCAGACCGAAGATGTTCATGAGAGAAGCGTCCGCCCGCGAGATTATCTCGATGATCATCGCGGATACAGTCACTGGGAAGTTGAGCCCACCGAACCGGCGCGGGAGAGTGATTCCCATGAGGTCGGCTTGGCGTAGTCGCTCCAGCGCGTCCGAAAGGCCAGGGGCGTAGCAGACCTCGCCCTCCGTGAAGGTACTTCCGGCCTTGTCCACTTCGTCGGCGCGTGGGGCCACGAACTCACCGGCTATCTCCCCGACTATCTCGAGAGTGCGCCGGTAATTGTCGACGGCGTCGGCCAAGTCGTGCGGCGCCCAGGCAAAATCGCGTGCGTCGGCAAAGCCGTTCTCCTTGAGAGCGACCACACGGGACAGGTCGAGGTGGTCGAGGGTGGCCTGCAGATCTGGGCTGTCGAGGAAGAAGTTGCTCATGCCTTGCTCCTATAGGCCCGGATGATGCGGGGGATGACGTCGTGAAGGTCACCCACGATGCCGTAGTTGGCCACAGAGAAGATCGGCGCCTGGGGGTCGGTGTTGATGGCGAGGATCCGTGAAGACTGGTCCATGCCCGCCCGATGCTGCACGGAACCGGAGATGCCCGCCGCGATGTAAAGTTTTGGCCGGACCGTGGTACCCGTCTGCCCCACCTGGTGGTCCCGCGCTATCCAGCCGGCATCCACCGCGGCCCGCGAACCGGCTACGACACCGCCGAGGGTATGCGCCAGGTCTCGAATGAGATCGAAGCCGCCTTTGGAGCCGACTCCCGCACCGCCCGCCACGATCACCTGCGCCCCTTTGAGATCCACCGCCTTCTCCTCCTGAACGCGCTGGAGCAGGTTCACGACGAGGTCGGAGGGCATGACAAGGAGAGGGCCGTCGCCGTCCTCGCTCTGACATGACGCCGAGTCCGTCAGGATGGCCACCGCTTCCGTCTGCTGAGCCGACCGCCCGCTTTGGTCGCCGGACGTATCGTCGTGTGCGACGGCCACGTCGACGCGGACCACGTCTCCCTGCCGGCCTTGGACCGCTTCCGGCAGCCGGAAGACCCCTTCCCGTACGGTCGCCATCTGCGGCCGATGATCGGGAGAGACGATGGTAGCCACAATGTTGCCACCGAATGCAGGCCGGATCTGGTACAGAAGCTGTTCGTAATCTCTGTCGCGGGTATGGTGGTCGCCGATCCGCAGATCGGTGCAGTCCGCGGTCAGGCCTGTCCGCAACGTCGACGCCACACGAGGGGCGAGATCGCGCCCCGTGGTGCTGGCTCCGTACAGGACCACTTGAGGACGGTAGCGACGGATGAGTCCCGAGACCACACGCGCGTATGGGGAGGCGAGATAATCTCGGAGGCTTTCGTGCTCGGCGACATAGACGGTGTCTGCTCCCAAGCAGATGAGGTCGGCGGCGATTCCGGATACATCGTGCCCCAAGAGGGCCGCTCCCACGGGCACTCCAAGCTCGGTCGCGAGTTCTCCGGCCCGACTGAGGAGCTCGAGGCTGACCTCGGCGGGTCGGCCGCTCTGGACTTCCACCCAGACCCACACTTCGTCCCTAGCCAAGGATGTGCTCCTCCGTGAGTTCGTGCACGAGGGCGGCTATGGCTGCATCGGTGGGATCGACCATCCGGGTCTCGGACGGCTTCAGGAAGACGCTCTCGATCTTCTTGACCTTGGTGGGAGAGCCTCGCAGGCCCACCTCGTCCCGGCGAGCGCCGAGAGACTCCATGTCCCAGAGGACGATGCGAGCGCGACATACAGGGCGGCCCTGACGGTCGTACATGCACACGTCCGCCTCTTCGGAATCTGGGTCAAGATACGAGTCGTCGTATTCGCGGGTCAGTTCCGCGGCTGCATTCTTGTACGTCATGACGAGTTTGGCGCTCGGTGGACGCGGCTCGTTGGCCTCTCCGGTGACGGTAAGCAATACGGGCAGAGGCGCTCTCAGGGTCTCGAAACCGCCCTCGATGGAACGAGTGGCTGTGATGAAGCCATCCGCGAGGCTGTCGATGCGACTGACACAGGTGATTTGAGGCATCCCGAGCTTCTCGGCGGTCTGGGGACCGACCTGCGCCGTATCTCCGTCGATAGCCTGCCGGCCGCAGAAGACGAGATCTACGTCGCCCAGCTTGCGGACCGCAAGCGCCAAGGTGTAGCTGGTGGCCAGGGTGTCGGCGCCCGCGAAAGGTCCGTCGGATAGAAGTATCACCTCGTCCGCACCGCGGAAAAGCGATTCCCTGAGGACCTGGGCCGCCGCTGGTGGACCCATCGTGATCACCGTCACCCGACCGCCGTGTTGCTCTCGCAGGCGCAGTGCCTCTTCCAAGGCGTTCAGGTCTTCGGGATTAAAGACGGCGGGGAGTGCCGCCCGGTTCACCGTACCGTCCTCGTTCATGGCGTCGCCGGTGACGTTCTTGGTGTCGGGCACCTGCTTTACGAGTACGACGATGCGAACGCTCACGCGACCCTCCACACGGCGTGCAGTCGGTTGAGAACGCAGCGAAAAGGATTGAACTGGACCATAGGGGCGACAGTATAACATGGGGCTTGCAGCGGCCGGATAAGGCGTTCCAGGGCACGTTCCGGCCACGGTCAACCTGAGGCGGTGCTGTAAACTTATGCTGTAAGCCTCGAAATGATGCAGCCCGGACCCGTGGCCGGGGGAGCGAGTGCAGTGAGCGCCTCGGAAGACATCAAGCAACAGATCAAGACCGCCCCCGACCTTCCAGGCGCGTACATGTACCGTGACCGCGCGGGCGACGTCCTCTACGTGGGAAAGGCCCTCTCGCTCCGCAAGCGACTGGCCAGCTATCTGCCGGCATTGCCGGGCGGGAGCCTGAGCAGGGTGGCCCCGAAAGTGGCAGAGATGGCCGGTCGGGCGACCGTGATCGAGTGGATCGTGACCTCGAACGAAGCCGAGGCGCTGCTCCTGGAGCACAACCTCATCAAGCGTCACCGCCCCCCGTTCAATGTGAGCCTGCGCGACGACAAGTCCTACCCCTATGTGATGATCACCATGGAGGACGAGTATCCCCGGGTCATGTTCACGCGGCAGCCGCACCGGCGCGGAAGCCTTTACTTCGGGCCATACTCGAGCGCGGCGAAGGTCAGGGAGACGCTCGACATCCTGGGGCGGGTGTTTCCCGTTCGCAAGTGCCGGGGACCGAGAGCGGGGCGCCAGAGCGGCTCCCCCTGCCTCCAGTTCCACATCGATCGGTGCCCGGGGCCATGTCTCGGCACCGTGGATCCCGTGGAGTACAAAGCCTTGGTGCAGCAGGTGATCGATTTCCTCAGCGGCAGAGAGACAGACGTCGCCGCGGACCTCGAGCGGCGGATGCAGCAGGCCGCGGCTAACCAGGACTTCGAGACCGCCGCCGTCTTCCGCAATCGCCTCGCCGCTCTTCGCCATGTCCTCGAAAGGCAGGCGGTGCGTTCTGAGTCGATGGGCTCGGTGGACATCGTGGGCATGGCCATGGATTCCACGGCGGCGAACATTCAAGTCTTTCTCACCCGTGACGGCATCCTTGCCGACCGCCGTAGCTTCGACCTCGTCGGAGTGGAGGGGGAGAGCGAAGAGGAGGTGTTCGAGCGTTTCATCGGCGAGTACTACTCGGCTGCTTTGACCGTGCCGCCCGAACTGATCGTCCCGCGGTTCGTCCGCAACTGCGCCGCGTTGGCCGCATTCCTCGAGGGCCTGAGGGGCACCAAGGTAGACGTACGTCAGGCTGAGCGGGGAGACAAGCGGCGCCTGCAGCAGATGGCCGACAAGAACGCTGCGCTGGCTTTGGCGCACGAGCGGCTGCGGGAAGAACGCACCAGGGAACGGCGCTACGGGGCGCTCACCCGACTCCAAGAGCATCTGGGACTCGACTCCGTTCCCATGCGTGTGGAAGGGTTCGATATCTCCAACCTAGGTCCGGAGAACATCGTGGCCTCCATGGTCGTGTTCGAGGGGGGAGTGCCGCGTAAGAGCGACTACAGAAAATTCGCAATCCGCGGGACGAACGGCCAAGATGATCTTGCGGCGATGCGGGAGGCGCTTCTGCGGCGGTTCAAGAGGTCTCAGGCTCCCGACGCCGCTGAGAAGTACGACCCATCTTTCGAGTCGATTCCCGATCTCGTGCTGGTCGACGGGGGCAAGGGGCAACTCAGTGCCGCGCTGTCCGCGCTCCGGGAACTGGGGCTCGACGACGCGGTGGCATTGGTGGCGCTCGCCAAGACGGGAGGAGGAGTTGTTCTGCCGCGGACCGGCCAGAGCCGCTGCGCCTTCCTGCCGACGACCTAGGGCTGCTGCTTCTGGAGCGGGTACGCGACGAGGCGCACCGGTTCGCGCTGGGCTACCATCGTAAGAAGAGAGCCGCGCAGACCACCGAGTCGCTGCTGGACCAGCTGCCAGGAGTCGGAGAGAAGCGCAAGCAGGCGATCGTGCAGCATTTCGGTTCGCCGGAGCGTTTTCTCGAGGCCACACGAGAGGAACTGGAGGCTGTTCCTGGGCTTCCGGGCAAGATCGCGAGAGAGATATACGCATATGTCCACAAGACGGGTTGATCAATGGCGATCCGCTAGAGAGGGTCGTTCGGTGATCGCGTCTTGCAGCAGCCCGTTCGGCGACTGGGAGGTCGTGGTGGTGGAGGGCGCGCTCGCTGGGCGTGAATCTGCCGCGATGAGGACCGTGGACGCACAGCTCGCGGGCGAAGGCCGGCTCGAGGAGCGAGACGACCGGGCGCGAGCGTGAGCTAGCGGATCCGAGGCGTGAGCTCCGCAGGATCGCGCGGCGCTGGTCCGCTGGACGGGAGAGCTGGAAGCCTATTTCCGGGGCGAAAAGCTGAGCTGGACCGCCGACGAGGTCGATCTGGGACTCTCTGGCCTGGGCGATTTCGAGCGGGCGGTCTACGAGACCCTCTTGACCGTGCCGGCCGGGACCGACCGTCGGCTATGGAGAGCTGGCGGAGATGGCCGGATTTCCACGGGCCGCCAGGGCGGTCGGCACCGCCATGGCGAACAATCCCATCCCGGTGGTGGTGCCGTGCCATCGGGTGATCCGGGCGGACGGCAGCCTTGGCAGCTATGGGGACGATCCTTCCTGGAAGCCGAAGCTGCTCGAGCACGAGAGGGCGTGTACAGCGACCTGGCGGTTCGCGACCATGACCGAAGAACGCGATGCGGAGGACGCAAGCTTGAGATGACCATCATCTCCGGGCTTTCGGGTGCCGGGAAATCGGAGGCTGTCGCCACCTTCGAGGACATGGGCTACTTCTGCATCGACAATCTGCCTCCGCAGATGCTGCCCCGCGTGGTGGAACTGTTCGCGCTCGAGGGGAGCCGCGTCGACCGGGTCGCGCTCGTCTTCGATGTCCGCGGCGGGAAGTACTTTGAGCAGCTGGGCGAGGCGCTGACCTTCCTCGAGAGATTCGGGGATCAGCGTACCGTCTGCTGTTCCTGGAGGCGTCTGACGAAGCGCTCGTGGCCAGGTACCAGTCGAGTCGAAGACCACATCCGCTTTCGCAGCGGAGTCTCCTGGAGGGCGATCGGAACGGAGCGGAACCTTCTGTCAGCATTGCGGGAGATGCGCCGACGTGGTCCTCGACACGAGCAATCTGACACCGCGCGAGCTGCGTCGCCGTCTGGAAGAGACGCTGCTCTCGGAGGAGCTGAGCGGACAGCTGTTCGTGAGCCTCGTGTCGTTCGGGTACAAGTTCGGGCTGCCGGACGAAGCCGACCTGGTGCTGGACGCCCGTTTTCTGCCCAATCCTCACTGGATACCCGAGCTGCGGCTGCTCACCGGGCAGGACGCCGCGGTCAAGGAGTACGTGCTCGAACGGCCGGAGGCGCAGAGAGTTCCTCGAGCGAGGTCGCCGACCTCCTGCGCTTCCTGGCGCCGCGGTTTCTCGAGCGAGCAGAAGAGACGGGTCGTCCTGGCCATCGGATGCACGGGCGGTCGCCACAGGTCCGTCGACGCTGACGGAAGCCCTTCGGGCCTGCTTGGCCCCGAAGCACTCATGGTCACCAGCGTCTCGCACCGCGATCTCGAGAAGTCCGGCTGACCCATGCCTACGGGTTTCACCCGCGCCTTTCGGCAGGAACTCGCGCACCACGAAGAGGACTCAGCCCTGCTGCCGACTGGCCACTGTCGCCGGTTTGATGCACACGGCGGGCACCTTTCACATCCGAGGTGGAGCGACAGCGACGAGGAGCGATACGAAGTGCAGCTGGCGACCACCGATGCAGGCGGCTGCGAAGCCGCCTACTCGCAGTTCAAGGCCTTTGGCGCGGACGGAGAGCTGCTCACGAGACGCGAGCCCCGTTTTCGGCATCGCCTGGTCTACGAGCTGCATCTGAAGGGTTCGCCGGCCACCATCCAGGCTCTCAACGAAATGGGAGTGCTCACCGACAGCTTCCGGCTCCAACCGGGTATTGCTAGACGTATGGTGAAGAAGGGCTGCTGTCGCAGCTCGTTCTTGCGCGGGTGCCTGATCGGTGCCGGATCCGCCAACGCGCCCGAGAAGGAGGCTCACCTGGAGAGTAGTGACCTCCAACGAGAGCTTCGCGCAAGATCTGGCAGGGTTGCTTGACGAGCATGGACTTTCACCCGGGGCTTTGCTCTGCGCCGCGGAGCCTGGGTCGTGTACCTGAAAGGTCGGGAGGAAGTGGCGGGTCTGCTGGCCCAGGCGGGCGCCTACCACGCGGCCCTCATGATCGAGGAGCAGTCGGTGCTGAAGGACGTTCGGTCTCGCGCCAACCGGGTTGCCAACTGCGACGCCGCGAACCTTCGCCGGACAAGCGCGGCGGCACTGCGACAGATCGAGGCCATCGAGTTGCTCGAGCGCACCGGCCGTCTGGCCGCCATGCCGCCGGCCCTCCGAGAGATGGCAGAGCTGCGGATGGCTCATCCCTACCTGAACCTGACGGAACTCGCACGAGGAGGCGGGCCGAGGGACTGTCCCGGTCCGCGATCAACCACAGATTGCGGAGGCTCGTCGCAGGCCGCGGAACAAGGGGGCGGTCGGGAGCCGATGGTAGAATCCGGAGATCCACGAAGCAAGCAAAGACGGACACAGGGTTCCAGCAAGAAGGAGCGTAATCGATGACCACTCGAGTAGCCATCAACGGGTTCGGGCGCATCAGGCAGGCTCTTCCTGCGCGCGGCCCTGAAGAGAGGTTCCGACCTGGAGATCGTGGCGGTGAACGACCTCACCGACGCCGCCACCCTGGCCCACCTCATGAAGTACGACAGCGTGCACGGCATCTGGCCCGGAGAGGTGACGCGCGACCGAAGACGAGCTCATCATCGACGGTCAGCCACATCAAGGTCCTCTCCGCCCCGGACATCTCGCTCCTGCCCTGGCGGGAGCTAGGGGTGGACGTGGTCCTTGAATGCACCGGCCGCTACACCGAGCGGGCCAAAGCGGCCGCGCACCTCGACCAGGGGGCGAAGAAGGTCTTGATCAGCGCCCCCGCCAAAGACTGCGACCTCACCGTGGTGGTGGGCGTCAACGACGCCGACTACGACCCCACCCAGCACCACATCGTCTCCAACGCCTCCTGCACCACCAACTGCCTGGCCCCGGTGGTCAAGGTGCTGCTCGACTCCTTCGGCATCGAGCAGGGCTTCATGACCACCATCCACGCCTACACCAACGACCAGCGCATCCTCGACCTGCCCACAAGGACCTGCGCCGGGCCCGCGCCGCGGCTCTCTCGATCATCCCCACCTCCACCGGGGCCGCCCGGGCCATCGGCAGCGTCATCCCGGAGCTGAAGGGCAAGCTGGACGGCTTTGCCATGCGGGTGCCGGTGCCGGACGGATCGGTGGTCGACTTCGTGGTCACCCTGGAGAAGGCCGCTTCCATCGAGGAGATCAACCAGGCCGTTAAAGTTGCGGCCGAAGGGCCCATGGCCGGGGTGCTCGAATACACCGAGGCTCCGCTGGTCTCCTCGCGACATCGTGGGCAACCCGCATTCCTCCGTCTTCGACTCCAAACTCACCATGGTCAACGGGCCGCCAGGCCAAGATCGTCGCCTGGTACGACAACGAATGGGGATTCGCCAACCGCATGGTGGATGTGAGCGAGCGGCTGATCTAGCGGGGCCTGCGCATACTAGACGAAGGGGTGATGATGCCGAAGAAGACCGTTCGCGACGTCGATGTAGCCGGCAAGAGGGTTCTCGTGCGCGTCGATTTCAACGTGCCTCTCAAGGAGGGATTCGTGAGTGACGACACGCGCATCCGCGCGGCGATCCCCACCATCGCGTATCTGCGGGAGCGCGGGTGCCGGGTGATCCTGATGTCGCACCTGGGCCGGCCCAAAGATGCCCCCGACCCCGCCTTCACTCTGGACCCCGTGGCGGCGCGCTTGGGCCAGCTCCTGGGCATCCCGGTCCGCAAGGTGAACGAGCTGTCCGGGCCGGGAGTGGAGTCCGCCGTCGCCTCCATGCACCCGGGTGACGTTCTGCTTCTGGAGAATTCTCGCTTCGACCCGCGCGAGAAGAAGAACGATCCCTCCCTGGTGGCGGAGTTGGCCAGGTTGGGCGATGTCTTCGTGAACGACGCGTTCAGCGCCGCCCATCGAGCGCATGCCACCACGGCCGGTCTCGCGGCGGTCATGCCCTCGTGCGCCGGCTTTCAGATGGAAAAAGAGCTGGAGGCCCTGGAGTCGCTCTTGGCCTCTCCGAAGAGACCCTTTGTGGTGGTCCTGGGCGGGGCCAAGGTCACGGACAAGGTCAAGGTCATCTCTAGATTCTTAGATCTGGCCGACGTATTGATGATCGGCGGAGCTATGAGCCTCACCTTGCTCAAGGCAAAGGGCCTGTCTGTGGGCGCCTCGAAGGTGGAAGACGAAGGTCTGCCGGCCGCCGCGGAGGCGCTGGCTAAGGCCGAAACGAGCAGGTGCGAGCTCCTCTTGCCACAGGACTTCATCGTGGCGGACGCTTTTGCTGAAGATGCAGTGACACAGGTGGTTTCTGCCGGGGCGATTCCTGAAGGCTGGATGGGCCTGGACATCGGTCCCAAGACCGCGGCGGATTTCGCCGCAAGGATCTCGACGGCCGGAGAGGTCTTTTGGAACGGTCCGATGGGCGTGTTCGAGATGGCGCCGTTCGCGGGAGGGACCAGCGCGGTGGCGGAAGCGATGGCCATGAGCCCGGGCGTAACCGTTCTGGGCGGAGGCGACTCGGTGGCAGCGATCAACAAGTTCGGTCTTGCCGACAAGATCGACCACATATCGATGGGGGGCGGTGCTTCGCTCGAGTACATCGAGGGCGCGGCTCTGCCGGGCGTGGTGGCACTTCCGGACAAGGAGCCGGCGTGAGGTGCGGCTCTGGCCGAGCCGCGCGGGCGGGTGCCGCTGATCGCCGGCAACTGGAAGATGTACAAGACCAGCCGGGGAGGCGCGGCATTCGTCGCAGAACTTGCCCGCGGGATCGGCTCTGTAAGCGACCGTGAGGTGGTGGTAGCGCCGCCGTTCACTGGTCTGGCAGCAGCAGTGGAGGCGGCCGCCGGGAGTACGATCATCGTTGCCGCTCAGAACGTGTTCTGGGAAGCTGAAGGCGCCTTCACGGGAGAAGTAGCTCCGGGCATGCTCACCGACCTCGGGGTCGGCGCGGTCATCATAGGCCACTCCGAGCGTCGCCAATTGTTCGGGGAGACCGACGAGACCGTGGCCAAGAAGGTGCGCGCAGCCCTGGATAACGGTCTGCTGCCCATCATGTGCGTGGGAGAGACTGAGGGCGAGCGCGAGGCGGGAGAGACAGAGATGGTGCTCTCCCGGCAGGTTTCGGCGGGACTCTCGGCTGTTTCTGCCGAAGAAGCGGGAGCGCTCGCGATCGCGTATGAACCGATCTGGGCCATCGGCACCGGCAAGACAGCCACCGCGGAGGTGGCACAGGAGGCCATCGCCTTCGTGCGGGCGCCGGCTGGTCGCGACCCTCGGGGAGACCGCGGCGGAGATGGTCCGCATCCTCTACGGTGGGAGCGTCAAGCCCGACAACATCGACGAGCTCATGGCCCAGCCGGACATCGACGGGGTGCTGGTGGGTGGCGCCAGTTTGAACGTGGAGTCCTTCAAGCGCATCGTGCAGTTCGTCGAGGCATAGAGGTGTCGGCGGCGAAGACGGGCTCGAAACGGCCGCGGCCCGTAGGTCTGATCATCCTCGACGGCTGGGGCATGCGCGCCGGAGGGTCCGGGCAATGCGATCACCTTAGCGCGCACGCCGGTGTGGGATTCCCTGCTTGCCCGCTACCCTCACGTGCTCCTGGAGGCGAGCGGAGAAGCGGTGGGACTGCCGCCGGGGGTCATGGGCAATTCCGAGGTGGGCCATCTCACCCTGGGCTCCGGACGCGTCATCTACCAGGATCTCTCGCGCATCGACCGCGCCATCCGCGACGGGTCGTTCTTCACGAATCCCGCTCTCACCGGGGCGATGGACGGGACTCTCGCGCGCGGCGGCTCCGTGCACTTGATGGGTCTGTTGTCCGACGGCAGGGTCCACTCTTCGCTGGACCATCTGATCGCTTTGGTCAAGATGGCGGTCGAAAGGGGAGTGCACCGTCTGTACGTGCACGCTTTCATGGACGGACGGGACACCTCTCCGATGGCCGGAGAAGGTTTCATACGGGATCTCGAGCTCTTTCTGTCAGACCAGGGGTTAGGGAAGGTGGCCTCGGTGTCCGGCCGGTACTACGCCATGGACAGGGACCAGCGTTGGGACGCGCGTGCGTTGGCGTACGAGATGCTGGTGCACGGCAAGGGTCTGCACGCCGTAAGCGGACTGGCGGCGGTGACGGAATCGTACGCTCGAGGCGAGACCGACGAGTTCGTCCTTCCCACCGTGGTCGGCGAAGAGCCGGAGTCACGGCTGCGCGAAGGCGACGCAGTGATCTTCTTCAATTACCGTCCGGATCGGGCACGCGAACTCTCCGCGGCTCTCACCCAGAAAGAATTCGCCGGCTTCGATCGCGGGGGGTCGCCTCCGAATGTGCACCTGGTCTGCTTCACCGAGTACGAGCCCGAACTGGGCCTGGAAGTTGCTTTTCCCAAGGAGGAGCCCCACCACGTGCTCGCCGAGGTCATCAGCGAGGCAGGCCTCACGCAGTTGCACATAGCCGAGACGGAGAAGTACGCCCACGTGACCTTCTTCTTCAATGGGGGACGGGAAGAGCCTTACCCGGGAGAGATCCGGCAGGCTTGTTCAATCGCCCAAGGATGTCGAGACGTACGACCAGAAGCCGGAGATGAGCGCCTTTCTCGTCGCTGACTGTTTTCGCGAGACGATGACTGAGCAGGCGATCGACTTCGTCGTGCTCAATTTCGCGAATGCCGACATGGTGGGCCATACAGGGAATATCCGGGCGACCGTCGAAGCCATAGAGGACGTCGACGCCTGTCTAGGAGAGGTACTGGCGGTGCTGAACGAGCATGGGGCGCGGGTCATTGTGACGGCCGATCACGGCAACGCCGAGATCATGGTAGCGCCCGATGGCAGTGCCGATACTGCCCACTCGACCGACTTGGTGCCGCTGGTGGTCCTCGAGGAAGGAAAGAGGCTGCGAGAGGGAGCCGGGCTCAGCGATGTCGCACCGACGGTGCTCTCCTTTCTTGGTGTGGCCATCCCTCCCGGAGATGACAGGCACGCCCCTTTGCGAGCCTTGAATAAAGGGGCTGCGTATACAAAGATGGTCGCGTAGTGGTAACTTACAGGGCAACGACCACGTTGAAAAATAGAAAGAATGTCCATGTCGGATGAAGGACAGCTGAGTTGAAGTACGTGTTGGTAGGTTTGGATACGATTATCGGTGTCGGCCTGTTGTTGCTGGTGTTCTTGCATTCGGGCAAGGACGCGGGTCTCTCGACGACGTTCGGGGGCGGGGGAAGTTTCGGCGGCACGGGGGTGGTGCAGAAGAACCTCGACCGGCTGACGGTCGGGTTTGCCGTTGCTTTCTTCATCGTGACCATTGCCTTGGCGTATATCGTCTGACTCGGGAAGCGGTGCATCGTCCTATCGCAATTCGCTGAAGCGAGGGAGGTGGTGAGCGTCGCGAAGGGGTAGCGGGCTCGGAGTGGGGTGTCAGCAAAGACCTGACGAATGAGTACAA